>NZ_BAAALV010000003.1:107347-219465 GCF_039528575.1 Arthrobacter gandavensis | reverse complement strand
ACAGCCGCAGCACGGGCCTGCACCGCCGCAGCAGCAGACTTCAACTCCTCCAACACCCGCATCACATCAACAAGCTGTGAATCGGCCGCCTCCGGAAGCTCGGCAGCTGCGAGCGCGGCAGAGAACGTCCGAACCCTTGCTGCCAGCTGCCGCCCTCTTTCGCCTGAGCCATCTTCCCTGGCCGCACGACCAGGCACTGGATACATACCTGCACGACCAGAGCCGACAGACATGCCCTCTGGACTCTCTGCCGGTGGTGCCGGTGGTGTCGGTGGTGCCGGTGCCTCACTGAATGATTCGAACATGTGTTCGAGTCTAGGGTCTGCCACGGCGCCTCGAAAGAGCGCTTCTACGGGTTCTATTACCCTCCTCGAACACCTGCGAGCGCTAGCGTTCTCCGCACTCGCAGCCCGGAAAATGCGGGCACAGTATCTTCTGAATCCGGGGATAACTCATCCGGCAGAAAGCACACCCCAATACTGTGGAGGAGAAGACCCGTACTGTGGAGGAGGACAATGGCAGGCACGAACTCCCCAGCGGTTCCGCGGGGAACGAGTCCCGTCCGTCAGCTCGTCCGGCATCGGACAGTTCGGACAGTTCGGACAGCACCAACCTGCACATCCACCAGGCACATCCAGCAGGCTTCAGTCCCCCGCACGCCCGTACCGCCCCGGCTTCAGACCTGGTTCCGGCGCACTCGCCAACCTCCCGCAAACGCCGCAATAGCCACCAGGCCGAGCATAGGGAGGACAACCCACGAGTCGGCGAAGAAAGTCCCCATATAGGCAGCCAAGGCCATCACGCCGGTAACCACAGTCAGTGTCTCCCGGGTCCGTAGAGCCAGCGCCAAGAGTGCCACGCCGTACACCCCGCTATAGGTCATGCTCCACAGTGGGAGCGCCAGGAGCGGTGCCGCGAAACCAAGCAGCGCCAGGGCACCGCGCTGACGGCGCACGTTCAAACGGCTCTCCGTCCTGGCGACGAAAAAGTACGCACCGAATATCACCAGTGCAGGGACTACCAGCGGCAGGAGAACACGGAGCGGATACAGCACCCCCGGAAAGAGGAAAGACAGATCGACGGGCTCCCACGGCGTCCTGAATGCAGCGTTGCCGCTCAGGACGTACAAGAGGGACAGCACCGTACCGGCGCCGACGGCGAACATCAGCGCGGCACCGGCATAGACATCCGCGATAACTGCGGCAGCGGAACCGGCCGTTCCATCGGGAGCCTTATCGAAGCCTTTCGGGTCTGCACCCAGCTCGCTGCCGTCCGCGCCGGCATCTGGCCCGCTCACCGCGTTCTTATTCACCCGCCCCCCAAGGCTCTGCATGGGGGGAAATCTAGCACGGGCGGTATTGGTGCCCGACGGCGGCACCAGCGGACACGGCCGTCTGCACGAACGCTTGGCAAAAATGTCCAGCTATGGGAACCCGTCTGGCGAACAGGGCCGGAGACCGGCAGAATAACCCGGCAATACCCCGGAGAGAGACCCGGAAACGAGACCCGTCTCAAAGCCCCGCAATAAGGAACACCAGCGCCAGCAGTGCAGGACCAGCCTGGATGAGGGCCGGGCGGAGCATGCGGGAATCTTTCAGCAGGAGCACCGCGCCGGCGAGCATCATGGACGCGGCCGCAAAGCCGACCAGGGTCGCACCTACGGCGATGTTCCCCACCCCCAGCAGGAGGACGCCCAGGATGGCGCCCACGGCAAGGAAGAGATTGTAGAAGCCCTGGTTGTAGGCGAGCGCCTGGGTGTGGGCCGCCTGCTCACGGTTCGGGATCTGGAACAGTGCCATGGTTGCGGGGGCCGTCCAGCGGATTGACTCGAGCACAAAGATGTACACGTGGATGGCAGCAGCAATGAGCGCGAAGACCGAGGCGACGACGAGCATGGTTCCTCCTGCCTGTACCTGGTACCGGCCACGGCAGACACCGGGGACAGCTGCCCGGGTGTGGTTTCCGGGCTTGCCTCATGCTCGCATCCGGCACCGCAGGCCACAATGAGCCGTTGGAAACGCGATCCTCGCAGGACAGGAACGGCCGGGTAAGACCCTAGCGGTGCTCAGCCGGACGGCGGGTGCGGCCGATGGCTGTCTGCAGCCATCCGGCCACGGTGTCCTCCCACTGTGCGGGGTCAACGTTGTATTCCCGGGTGTGCCCGCCCTGCGGGAAGCGGACAAAAGTAACCAGGTCCGGGTTCTTTTCCGCCAGGTCGGCAGACGGACCCACCGGAACAAACTCGTCTCTCTCACTGTGGACGATCAGCACCGGAGTCCGGATCTCCTCCGCGCGCGAAACCCAGTCCATGCTGCGCAGGTCCAGCGGTGCGGCAAGGCCGGTCAGCGTCCGCCCGGCTGCGTTGGAGATCAGCCACTGGCCGAGCCGGCCAACCTGCGCGGGAATCCTGTTCAGCCGCGCATGGTGGGCCAGGACCTCCACCCAGTTCACCACCGGACCGTCGAGCACCAGTGCCCGAATATGCCGCTTCAGCGGCGAAAGGTCGGCGGTCTGCAGCGCGATCGCTCCTCCCATGGACCAGCCGAAGAGCACGACGTCGCGTGCACCGTTCTCAAGTGCATAGCGGATGGCGGCTTCGACGTCGCGCCATTCCGTGAGTCCCAGGCCATACCGGCCGTCTGAAGCGTAGGGAGCTTCGCCGTCGTTGCGGTAGGAAATCAGCAGGCTCGTCATTCCAGCGCGCCGGGCCGCTCCCAGGCCGCGGATCGTTTCGGTGCGCTGGGCGCCGCGGCCGTGGACCATGATGGCCCAGGTGCCCGAATCGTCCAGCGAGCGCACCAGCCAGGCCGGCGCCTTGCCGTTCTCGACGTCGATCTCCACGTCCTCCTGCGGGAAACCGGCGGCCGAGGGCGAGGGGTGCATGGCACCGGACCACCATCCCCGGACAGCAGTGGCAATGTCTCCGGAGTAGACCTGTTCGACGTCGCGCTGCACGGTCCCTTCCCGCGGCACGTAGGAACGGATCTCCCCGATCCGCGCATGCCCGGCACCGCGGTTCCAGTACAGCCCGTACGTTCCGGGAACAGTCGTGTCCTCATTCGCGGGCAGGATCACCTGCAGCCCGTCCGGTGAATCGATGACCGCAAGGATTTCCAGGTTCTCCTCCCGATCCTTGCGGGGCGTGACGATTTGCCGCGCGAAGTAGACGGCGAGTCCCGACGTCGCAGCGAGGACAGCCGTGGACGCCGCAACGCCCATGCCGGCGCCGAAAGCGGTCCATTTGACCCACGGCGGAGTCAGCGCGGAGGCGGACTCGGTCACTTCGGAAGGAGAGAGAACCATGTCTTTATTGTTACCGACTTTCCTGTCGGCAAGCTAAACGCACCTTCGCTGCGTTCCTTGTGGCGCTGACGCCCGGAAAAGCTAGGCTGGCGGGATGAACCCAACGATTCTGGTGCTTACGGAAGAAACGCTGAACGAAGCCGACGCCCGCAACCTGGGCTATCTGGCGGAGGACAACCCGGTACGGTTCGAGGTCCTTGTGCCGGCGGATCCCGGTCGGAACATGCTGGTGGACGTACTGGACAACCTGAGCCTGCTGGATTTCGCCGCCGCGTACCGCAACATCGCGGGCCCGCACCTGAGCGAGAAGCAGGAGGTAAAGGCAGCTGAGCAGGAGCTCGCCGAATCGCTGGACCTGCTGCGCGGCCTGGGGTTCGACGCCGACGGCCGGGTCACGGGGCAGAATCCCGTTGAAGCGGTAGTCGAGGAAGCCGGGCGCTCGCAGGCGCAGCAGGTAGTGGTGATCACCACCCCGCACGCGGTGGAAGACACGTTCGGCACCGACTGGGCCAACGAGGCGCAGGACCGGCTGGGAGTACCGGTACTGCACCTGTACTCGGGATCAACCTTCATCGGGGACTCCTAGGCACCGGCCCGCGGAATCCGGAGGCGGGATTTATTGGCCGCCTCCGGACGTTGTGGCGAACATGAGCACGACAGGAACGAACAGTGAGGCGGCAATGAACAGCACCAATGACACCGGTACCCAGTTCCCGGTCCAGAAGTCCGACGACGAGTGGCGGGCCGAGCTGACTCCTGCTGAGTACCAGGTCCTCCGCAAGGCAGGCACGGAACGCCCGTACACCGGAGAGTACTGGGACACCAAGACTGAAGGCGTGTACGCCTGCCGAGCCTGCGGGGCCGAACTGTTTACCAGCAGCGAGAAGTTCGACTCGCACTGCGGCTGGCCCTCTTTCTTCGCGCCGCTGGCCGAAGGAAAGGTGCGCTACCTGCACGACCGCAGCATGGGCATGGACCGCGTTGAAGTCCGCTGCGCGAACTGCGACTCCCACATGGGACACCTGTTCGAAGGCGAGGGCTTTGACACCCCCACCGACCAGCGGTACTGCATCAATTCGATTTCCATCAAGCTGGTTCCCAAGGCCGCAGACGGGAACTGACCCCCGACGGGCACAGTTGCCGTCCGGCCATTGTGCCTCCTGATAGCCCGCCGTACGCTCGAATAACGCGCCGAACCCGTTTTCGGCCCAGCGTACGGCGGGTTTTTTGCTGCCCGCGCGCCCGACTGGACAGCCAGGGAGCTGCAATGGGAACAGACCAGTATCACGAGCCGCCGGCAGAGCTGTCGGCCGAAACCCGGACATTCGCCAGGATGTGCGCCAGCCTGAGTGAGGAGGCCGAAGCGATCGGCTGGTACGTGCAGCGCATCTCCGTGGAACCCGACGCCGCTTCCCGCGCCATCATGCAGGACTCCCTCGGCGAGGAGTTCAAGCACTTTTCCATGGAACTTGAATTCCTGCTTCGCAAAACGCCTGAATGGCGGGAAATGGCACGCGGCATTCTCTTCACCGACGGCGACATCGTTGCCCACGGTGAAGCCTCAGAGGCGGCTGCGGCCGAGAACGAGTAGGTCCCGGCCCGACAGCTTCACCCTGCCGAACCCCCGGAGGTGAATGAGCAATGGCACGGCCAACCATCCTGGACCGGTTCCGCCCGGTCGGCGCTCCCGGCCCCTCCGGGCCCGTAGGAGTTCCCTCCACGGACCAGGAAGGTCCCGACGCCGAACTGCTTCCAGTCTTCGCGTCGCTCCAGCCGGACACCGCTGAAGGCAGAAGCCAGGTCGAGGCGGCAGCAGCGCGGGCACGGGACCTGCTGGCTGAAGCGCGGCGGCAGGCTGACGCCGAAGTGGCGCAGGCGCGGCTGGACTCCGGCTCCGTCCGCGCCCGTGCAGCCGAAGAGGTATCCCAGCAGGCCGCAGCCCAGGAGAAGGAACTCATGTCGCAGGCCCGGAACCGGGCCGAGCAGCTCGGACAGGCGGCCCGGGAGCGGATTCCGCAGCTTGCGGAGAGAATCGCCGCCTCCATCACCCGGGACTACCTCGGCGGGGGCTCCCCCAACGGTTCAGACGGTGCCGGAGACGGTGCCGGACCAAACACCGGGAACCGGCAATGAGGTCCGACTGGGTGGCCGCGTCGGTACGTGCCAAGGCCATGGCTCGCAGGCGGGCCGGGGCAGGCCTGTGCCGGGACGCCGCAGCCCTGGGCTCCCTGCCGCGGGCCTTGGAGATCCTTGAACAGACCGGATACGGCCCGGAGCTCATCGCGGACGCGAATACCGCACGGGACGGGAATTCCGCACGGGACGGCGGTACCGGGCCGGAAGCCGACCTGGCAGCGGCGCAGCACGCAACGCGCCGCAGCGTCCTGTGGCAGCTGAGGGTGCTTGCGGGCTGGCTGCCGGTCTCCGGTGCGCGGATGGTCCGGGCCGCCGGAGCTGCGTTCGAACTCGAGAACATCACGGTGCTTTCCCGCCGGCTGCAGGGAGCCGCAGCGGCGGAAACGGGTGACGGGCTGCGGCGCAGTGCAGTGCTCCCGGAGTACTTTGACCTCGGCGGGCTGGCCACCGCCTGGCCGAGACTGTCACAGGCTGGGACCTTCTCCGACCTCGCGGAGGCGCTGCGGACGAGTCCCTGGGGAGACCCCGGTTCTCCGCAGGACCTCGCTGACACCCTAACGGTCGTCTGGTTCCGCAGGCTGGCCGCTGCAGCACCGCAAACCCGCCGCTGGATGGTGGCAGGGGCTGCCCTGCTGGCTGCACGCCGGGTGCTTGCCATGCCAGGCACTGAAGGCGGCGCCGGAGTCCGGCCTGAACCCGGGAACCGGGTGCACGCACTGCTGCAGCCGATGATCGGCAGCAGCTGGACGGAAGCGCAGGATGTGGCGTCCTTTCGGGCGGCACTGCCCGCTGCAGCTGCTCCCGTGCTGGACGGGATTGAGGACCCCGGTGACCTCTGGCGGGCCGAAGCGGCACTGCGGGCACGGGTTGAAGATGACGCGTTCTCCCTGCTGCGCTCCGGCCTGCCCGGACCGGACATCGCAGTCGGGGCCATCACCGTGCTGGCCATGGATGCCTGGCGTGTACGTGCGGCGCTCGCAGCTGCCGCCACCGGCGGAGGAAGCGAGGTGCTTGATGCAGTGGCGTGAAACCCTCAGCCCCATCCGCATGGACCGTGTGGCGGTCATCGCCCCAACGGAGCGTACACGCGAAGCCCTGGAAGAGGTGGCCCGCAGCGCCGCCGTCGAACTCGAGCTTCCCTACACTCCCGGCGACGGACCGGAGGAACTGGACCGCGCAGCCGGAGCGGCAGTGGAGAACGGCGCCGTTTCCGGACTGGTGGGCTGGGCGCCGTCGCGCAGGGTCCCGGAACTGCAGGAAGCCCTCAAGCCCCTGGGCGCCGGCGTCGTGCCGCTGAAAGCGCCCCGCGGCGTCCAGCCGCCCACCCTGCTGACCGGCAACGAACGCCGCTCCAGGCAGCCGCCCAAATTCTCCCGGCTGCTGGTGGACACCTACACCACAGTGCCGTACGCCGACGTCGACCCGGCCCGGCTGGCCGGGCTGGCGTACGTGGTGATGTTCGGCATGATGTTCGGCGACGCCGGGCAGGGACTGCTGCTGGTCCTGGCTGGGTTGATTGTCCGCTCCGGGCGGATCGCCCGCATCCGCCGCTTCCAGCGGACTTGGCTCTTCATCTTCGGTGCCGGGCTGGCAGCGGTGTTCTTCGGTGTGCTGTACGGGGAGTTCTTCGGTCCCACCCACGTCATTCCGGTGCTGTGGCTGGAGCCGGTGGAAAACCCCATACCCCTGCTCATCGCGGCCCTGATCTTCGGTGCCGTCCTGCTGGCCTTCGCCTTTACCCTCGGCACCATCAACCGGGTCCGGGAAGGCGGCTGGGGCTATGCGCTGTACGCCCGGACAGGGCTGGCCGGCGCCCTGCTGTTCCTGGCGGTCGGCATGCTGGCAGGCGGGCTGGTGGCCGGTTGGACTCCGATGGTCGTGGCCGCCGCAGTCCTGGCGGTCCTGGCGCTGGCACTGATCTTCACCGGCCTGTTCGTCGAGGCGGGAGGCGGCGGCACCGGGACCATGCAGGCCTCGGTGGAGCTGGTGGATACCGTCATCCAGCTTGCTTCCAACCTGGTGTCCTTCACCCGCCTTGCCGCGTTCGGCCTTACGCATGCCGCGCTGATGTCCATCGTCTGGCAGGGCACCACCGCGCTGTGGCATCCGGACTGGCGGGCCGTGCTGGCCGTGCTGGTCTTCTTAGTCGGCAACGCCGTCACCTTCGCCCTGGAAGGCCTGGTAGCGGCGATCCAGGCGCTGCGGCTGGAGTACTACGAGCTTTTCTCCCGCATCTTTACGGATGAGGGCCGTCCGTTCAAACCCTGGAGCCCCCAGCTGCCCGAATCCGCGGCATCCGGTTCGTCCACCACTGAAAGGCAAACGCCATGAATCCCTGGTTTGCCGGTATCCCCCTGGCACTGATCATCACCGTCCTGCTGGCCGGAGGAGCGCTCTGGCTGCTTCGGCGCCGGCGGGGGGCAGGCCTCAAGGTGATGCTGGGCGTGAACGGACTGATCATGGCCGGAGCCCTGGCGCTGCTGGCGGCAGCCTTCGCAGCAGCACCGGCGTCGGCGTCCGGCGGAGCGGCGGAGACCGCCGTCTCCATGGCCACCGACGGGTCCGACAGCTCCAGCGCCGCCCTCCTCGGCGCGGCAATCGCCGTCGCCGGTTCCTCCATTGGCGCGGCAATCGCGGTGGCGTACACCGGTTCGGCCGCGCTCGCTGCCATGAGTGAGCGGCCGGAGATCTTCGGCCGCGCCATGGTGGTGGTTGGGCTGGCCGAAGGCATCGCCATTTACGGGCTGATCATTTCCATCATCCTGATCGGCCAGGCATGAGCACCCGGGCGGTCGTTGCGGCCCTGGGCGCGCCGGGGATCCTGGCCGGCTATGAGCTGGCCGGCGCCCGGCTGATCGCGGCCAGGAGCGACGAGGACGTGCGGCAGGCGTGGTCCCAGCTTCCGGAGGACACCGCCGTCGTTCTCCTGACTGCCGACGCCGCTGCCGCCCTGGCCGGGCGCCTGGACGATCCCACAGCTCCCCTGACCGTGGCGCTGCCCGCATGAGCAGCCTTCCGCGCGCTGCCGCGCCCGCCCTGGTACCCATCCGCGAAGCCATCCGCTCCGGTGCCGCAGCCCAGGCGCAAACCATCCTGGACACCGCCGAGCGGCAGGCTGCTGAAATCCGGGAACGCGGCCGCGCAGAGGCCGAGCAGATCCGCAGCCGCGCCGAGGCCGACGGCCGCGAGGCAGCGCGGGCCGAAGCCGTGCTGCGCTCCGCCCGGGCGCGGCGCGCTGCCGGCGGGACGGTCCTGGCCCGCGAGGAGGAACTTCGCGCAGAGCTGCGGCGCCGGGTCCTGGCCGAGGCAGCCACGCTCCGCACGGATCCGCGCTATCCGGCCCTCCTGGACGCGCTGCGGGAGCAGGCGCGTGAGCTCCTGGGCCCCCAGGCGCAGACCAGGGAAGCCCCCGACGGCGGAATCACAGCCAGCCTGGGCTCCCGGAGCGTCGACCTGTCCCTGCCTGCGCTGGGCAACGCAGCCCTTGAACGCTATGCCGGGGAGGTGCGGGACCTGTGGCAGGAGTAGAAACCGGAGGGGCCGCGCGCGAGCCGCAGGCCGGCGGGGCAGGCAGGATCCGGCGGGTCAGCGGACCGCTGGTGGAAATCAGCGGCCTGCCGGACATCTCCATGCTGGAAGTGGTTGCGCTGGGGCCCGAGCGGATCTCGGCGGAAACAATCGCCGTCAACGGCGCAGACGCAACGCTTCAGGCCTACGAATACACCGGCGGGCTCAAGGCAGGGGATGCCGCCGAAGGAACCGGACACCAGCTCTCCGCTCTGCTGGGCCCGCACCTGCTGGGACAGGTCTTTGACGGCCTGCTCCGGCCGCTCTCCTCCGCTCCGCTGTGGCTGAGCGCGGACCGGGAAGACGCCGCGGAAGACCGCCTGGTGCTGGACCGGCAGTGGAAGTTCGAGCCGCAGGCCGCGGTCGGTGACACCGTCAGCCCGGGGCAGGTGCTCGGTATCGTGCCGGAAGCGGGCAGCGTGCCGTTCCGGGTGACGGTTCCCCCCGGCGTCGAGGGTGAACTGACCTGGCTCGGGAACGGCCTGCTGCGCCCGCTGGAACGCGCCGCAGTGGTGGACGGCATTGAAATCAGCCTGGCCCAGCGCTGGCCGGTCCACCGGCCCCGCCCGGTCTCGTCCCGGCTCTCCGATGCGGTGCCGATGCACACCGGGCAGCGGGTCCTGGATTTGATGTTCCCACTCCCCCGCGGAGCCGCCGCCGCTGTTCCGGGAGGTTTCGGCACCGGCAAGACGCTGCTGCTGCAGCAGATCGCCAAATGGTCCGACGCCGATGTGATCGTCTACGTGGGCTGCGGCGAGCGCGGCAATGAGATGGCCGACGTCCTCGACGGGCTGAGCAGCCTGGAGGATCCGCGCACCGGAGGCGCCCTGCTGGACCGCACCGTGATCATTGCCAACACCTCCAACATGCCCATGATGGCCAGGGAGGCCAGCATCAACACGGGGGTCACCGTCGCAGAGTTCTTCCGTGACATGGGCTACCACGCGGTGGTGATCGCCGACTCAACCTCGCGCTGGGCCGAAGCACTGCGCGAGTTCGCCAACCGCAACGGGGACCTGCCCGCCGAAGAGGGGTATCCGGCGTCGCTGGCCTCGGAACTTGCCGCCTTCTACGAACGAGCCTCCCTGGCCATCACGCTGGGCGGCGGGACGGCGTCCGTCACGGTCATCGGCGCCGTCTCTCCCCCGGGCGGTGACATGAGCGAGCCCGTGACCACCGGCACCCAGCGCTTCGTCCGGTCCCTGTGGCAGCTGGACCGGGAGCTCGCCTACTCACGGCACTATCCGGCAGTGAGCTGGCGCGGGTCCTTCTCCCGGGACGCCGACGCCCTGGGACGCTGGCATGCGGCCAACGGCGACCCGGAATGGGCCTCCCGCCGGGCCCGCGCCAGCCTGATCCTGGCGGAAGCGGACCGGCTCGCCGCCCTGGCGGAAATCATCGGGGCGAATTCCCTGCCGGGCCACGAACAGATGGTGCTGCTGGGCGGGCGGCTGCTGCGTGACGGCGTGCTGGTGCAGAACGCCCTCAGCGCCAACGACGGCTACTGCTCCGCGGCCAAGGGCGCCGCGCTGCTGCAGGCCGTACTGGACACCGTGGACATCTGCCAGGAGCTGGTTGCCCGCGGGGTTCCGCCGGCCACCGTTGACGCGTTCGATTTCTCCACTCTGCTGCGCCTGCGCGAGTCCGCCGGTCCGTCCGACGCCGAGGGCGTTTCCGAGCGCGCCGCGGCTTTCCTGGCCGGACTGAAGGAGCTGCAATGACCGTCCCCAACCGGAACCTGGTTTCCCACCGCGACGTGCGTGAACTGCGCGGGCCGCTCATGGTTGTAGGTGATGCCGATGGCGTGGGCTGGGACGAGTTTGCCGGCGTCGACGTGGAGGGCGGGGCGGAACGGCATGCCCTGGTGCTGGAAGTCAACGGCGACCAGGCCCTGCTGCAGGTCCTGGAAGGCACTGAGGGAATGCGCCTGGGCGGCATATCGGTGCGTTTCCAAGGCAGGCCGCTGCACATCCCGGTGGGACCGGAGTGGCTGGGCCGGGTCTGCAACGGACGCGGTGAGCCGCTTGACGGGGGTCCGCCGATTACCGCGGATACCGTGGAACCGGTGAGCGGGTGGCCGCTGAACCCGGTCTACCGGATCCCACCCCAGGAAGCGGTCATCACGGGGATCTCCGCCATCGATGCGCTGACCACCCTGGTCCGCGGGCAGAAACTCCCCATCTTCTCCGTGGCCGGACTGCCGCATCTGACCCTCGCCACGCAGATCGCCGCCCAGTCCCGCACCGGGGGCCGGAACTTCCGGGTGGTCTTCGCGGCCATGGGCATGACCCACGCGGACATTGCCTACATCCGGGACCGGCTGGAGGAACGCTCCGCGGCCGGGGAGCTGGTGCTGCTGCTCAACGCCGCCGACGACCCGGTCATTGAACGTATCCTGACCCCGCGGATCGCCCTGAGCATTGCCGAGCACCTGGCATATGAGGAAGGCAGCGACGTGCTGGTGGTCATGAGCGACATGACCAGCTACGCCGAAGCCGTCCGGGAAGTCTCAGCGGCCCGCAAGGAAATCCCGGCCCGCCGCGGCTACCCCGGCTACCTCTACAGCGACCTGGCGACCCTGTACGAACGCTGCGGACGGGTCCAGGGCCGGGAGGGTTCAGTGACGATCGTTCCGGTGCTGACCATGCCGTCGGGGGACATGACCCATCCGGTCCCGGACCTGACCGGCTACATCACCGAAGGGCAGATCGTGCTCTCCCCTGACATCAGCGCACGGGACATCTATCCCCCGGTGGACGTCCTGTCCTCCCTCTCCCGGCTGATGCGCTCCGGGGCGGGCAAGGGACGGACCCGGGAGGACCACCTGGACGTGGCGGCGCAGGTGCTGGCGGCCATGGCCAGGGCACGGCAGGCCTCGGAGCTGGCCGAACTCGTTGGAGAGGATGCCCTGGGCGAGGCGGACCGCGCCTACATCGCGTTCCGCTCCGCGGTGGAGGAGAAACTGCTGAACCAGGGCGTGGACGAGTACCGTTCCCTGGAACAGACCCTGGGCCTGGCCTGGGAAGCCCTCGGCCTGCTGCCGCGCCGTGAGCTGAGCATGCTCTCCCCCGAACTGCTGGACAAATACCTTCCGGGCCCGGTTGGCGGGGCACGGCTGTGAGCGGGAACGGCCGGGCAGCACGGGCCGAAACCGAACGGCGGCTTGAAACGGCGCGGCGCGGGGCGGAACTGCTGGACCGCAAGCAGCAGATCCTGCGCATCGCCATCGGGAACCGGGCCGAACGGTCGGAGCAGAGCCTGCAGCGGTTCCATGAGGCCGCTGCCGGTGCGTCCCTCTGGCTGGGGAGGGCGCTGGCGCTGGACGGCTTGGGGCACATCCGCGAGGCGGTCCCGGACACCCTTGCCGAAGCCGAGATCCGCTGGGGCGGGGCTATGGGCATCTCCTATCCGGAGGACGCCGCCGTGAACCTGCCTGCCCAAATGCCCTCCTCAGGTTCCTCAGCGCTGGCCTACGCCGCCGCGGCGCACCGGGAGGCGCTCGCCGCCGCCGTCGTCCATGCCGCCGATGCACGGGCCGTGCTGCTTCTCAGCCGCGAACTCGCCGCGACCCGCACCCGCCAGCGCGCCGTCGAGCACCGCTGGATACCGAAGCTGGAAGCGGAACTGGAGCGGATCCTGCGCAGCCTCGCCGAACAGGAACTGGAAGAGAGCCTGCGCCTGCGGTGGGCGGCGGGTGCCATCTAGGAGACGCGGCGGCGTTCAGCCGAGGCGTTCAATGATCGTGACGTTCGCCTGGCCGCCGCCCTCGCACATGGTCTGCAGCCCGTAGCGGCCGCCCGTTCGTTCCAGTTCGTGAAGCAGAGTGGTCATCAAGCGGGCTCCGGTGGCGCCGATGGGATGGCCCAGGGAGATCCCGCCGCCGTTCACATTGACCGTGGACATGTCCGCTTCCAGCTCACGCTGCCAGGCCAGGACCACGGAGGCGAACGCCTCGTTGATTTCGATGAGGTCCATCTGGTGCAGGGTCATGCCGGTGCGCTTGAGTGCGTGCCGGGTGGCTTCGATGGGTGCGCTGAGCATCATGACCGGGTCGTCCCCGCGGGCGGAGATGTGGTGGATGCGGGCACGCGGTGTGAGGCCGTACCGGCGCACGGCGTCTTCCGAGGCCAGCAGCAGCACGGCGGCGGCGTCTGAAATCTGGGACGACGTCGCCGCGGTCAGCTTCCCGCCGTCGCGCAGCGGTGCCAGGGATTCGATCTTCTCCCGGTTGGGAACCCGCGGACCTTCGTCGGCCGTGATCCCGGCAACGGGAAGGATCTCGCTCTCAAAGCGGCCCTGGGCCTGGGCTGCGAGCGCCCGTTCATGGGAGCCGACGGCGAAGTCCTCCATTTCCCGGCGGCTCAGGTTCCAGCGGTCCACCATCATTTCCGCGCCGATGAACTGCGAGATGGGCTGCGTGCCGTACCTGGCTTCCCATCCGGCGGAACCGGCGAACGGGTTGGGAAAGCCGAGTTCCGCCGCAGCGGTGTTCGCATAGCCAATGGGCACCGCGGACATGTTCTGCACGCCGCCGGCAACCACCAGGTCGCTCGTGCCGCTCATCACGGCCTGCGCGGCATAGGAGACGGCCTGCTGGCCCGAACCGCACTGGCGCTCAACCGTGGTTCCCGGCACCCGTTCCGAGAGCCCGGCGGCCAGCCAGGCAGTGCGGGCTATGTCCATGGCCTGCGGACCAACCTGGTCAATGGATCCCAGGATCACCTCGTCGAACTCATCGGAATCTATGCCCGTGCGCCGTACCGTTTCACCGATGACGGCGGCGGCAAGGTCCGCCGGGTGCATCCCGCTCAGTCCCCCGCCGCGCCGTCCCACCGGAGTGCGCAGCGCGTCGATAATGAATGCTTCAGCCATGGCTGGCCCCTTTGCCGGTTGTCTGCCTGTGTCCTGCACCACGTTAGGCGATGCCGCCGGCTGCGGGGGTCCGCCACGGGACCGGCTAGAATGGAAAGGCTGCCATTGCTGGCAGCACTGCCGCGAGTGTCCAGCCCTGCGGCCCTTCCCACCACACGTGAAAGCAGCGGAGTGTCCCAACAGGTTTCCACCACCGTCAGCGCCACCGCCACCAAGGAGATCCTCAAGGAGTCCGCCCGGCGGCGTACCTTTGCCGTCATCTCCCACCCCGACGCCGGCAAGTCCACGCTCACTGAAGCGCTTGCCCTGCACGCCAGGGTGATCGGCACGGCAGGCGCCACCAACGGCAAGGAGAACCGCCGCGAAACGGTCTCCGACTGGATGCAGATGGAAAAGGACCGCGGCATCTCCATCAGCTCCACGGCCCTGCAGTTCGCCTACCGCGACACCGTGATCAACCTGCTGGACACCCCGGGACACGCCGACTTCTCCGAGGACACCTACCGTGTCCTCGCGGCGGTGGACTGCGCGGTCATGCTGGTGGACGCCGCCAAGGGCCTGGAAACCCAGACCATGAAGCTTTTTGAAGTCTGCCGTGCGCGCAACCTGCCGATCATCACCGTGATCAACAAATGGGACCGCCCCGGCCTGGACCCGCTGGCACTCATGGACGAAATCACCGAGCGCACCGGCCTGGCCCCCATGCCGCTGACCTGGGCCATCGGCATCGCCGGTGACTTCCGCGGAGTCTGGGACCTGCAGAAGGACGAATACGTCCACTTCGAGCGGCAGAACTCCGGCGCCTCCCTGGCCAAGGAAGAGCACTTCACCCCGGAACAGGCCCTTGAACGCGAAGGCGATGCCTGGAGCGATTCCCTGGACGAGGCAGAACTGGTCATCGACGGCCGGGAATTCGACCGGGATGCCTTCCTGGACGCCAAGGCCACCCCCATCCTCTTCTCCTCCGCCGCCCTCAACTTCGGCGTCAAGCAGATCCTGGACGCCCTGGTGGACCTGGCCCCGTCAGCATCCCCGCGCGAGGACAAGGACGGCGGGCTCCGTCCCGTGGAGGCACCCTTCTCCGGGTTCGTCTTCAAAGTCCAGGCCGGCATGAACCGCGCCCACCGCGACCACGTGGCCTTCATCCGCGTCTGCTCCGGAATCTTTGAGCGCGGCATGGTGGTGACACATTCCAACACCGGCAAGACGTTCGCCACCAAGTACGCCCAGCACCTGTTCGGGCGTGAACGCGAAGTAATTGACCAGGCGTACCCGGGCGACGTCGTCGGGCTGGTCAATGCCTCGGCGCTGCGTGTGGGTGACAGCCTCTATGTGGAGGAGCCGGTGGAGTATCCGCCCATCCCGTTCTTCTCCCCCGAGCACTTCCGGGTGGCCCGCTCCCAGGATCCCAGCCGGTACAAGCAGTTCCGGCGCGGCATCGACCAGCTTGAACACGAAGGCATCATCCAGGTGCTGCGCTCGGACCGCCGAGGTGACCAGGCACCGGTCCTGGCTGCCGTCGGACCGATGCAGTTCGAGGTGGTGGAAGACCGCATGACGCAGGACTTCAACGCGCCCATGCGCTACGAGCAGCTTTCCTACTCATTGGCCCGGCTGACGTCGGCCGGCGCTGCTGAGATCCTCTCCAACGTCCACGGTGCCGAGGTGCTGGTGCGCACCGACGGCGCGTATGTGGCGGTCTTCAATGACATCTGGGCGCTGCGCCGCGTGGAGAAGAACCACCCCGAGGTTCCGCTGGCAGTTATTGGCACGGAGTCACCAAACAGCCGCGGCTACTAGGCGCCTTTCCTCGCCCGAAAAATTTACCGGAGACTCTGTTCCTGCTTACCTGTGCGGCGTAGTTTTTACCCATGCAGGTAAAAGAGCCGTCCTTCACTGGTTCGGCACGGCGGGCGCAAATCGTCGACGCCACGCTCTCCGTCATTGCCGAACAGGGCTATGACCGCGCTTCCTATGCCCGCATAGCGGAGCAGGCACGGCTCTCCAGTACCCGGCTGATCTCCTACCACTTTGCCGGCAAGGCTGATCTGATCAGCGCCTGTGCCGCCCAGGTGATCGAGCGGATCGGAGCCTGGACCGGCTCTGCAGTGCATGCCGAGGAAACAGCGGCGGGTGCCCTGCAGGCGTACATCACGGCGACAATCCGGTTCATAGATGACAACCGGGCTGCCATGACTGCCCTGACCCGCATTGTGCTGGCCGGAGCACTGAAGTACACAACCGCCGACGACGCCGCGGCCGCCGCCCCGCTCGAGGACCTGCTTCGGCGGGGCCAGGAAAGCGGAGAGTTCCGTTCCTTCGATCCCGCGGTGATGGCCCACGCCGTCCAGCGCAGCATCGACGGACTGCCGTTTGTGCTTGAGCGGGCACCCGAAACGGACTGCGCAGCCTACGGACGCGAGCTCGGCGCCCTGTTCGAACTCGCCACGCGGCTGGACGCACGGAAACCCGTTTCCAACTGAGAGCTTCAGCGGAACTCCATGCCGGGAGGCAGGATATGCGCAGGATCAACGCACACCGGATAGTGCCGGCCGGCACCGGTGCCGCCCGCAGGAAATCCCCAGCTGCCCGGATCCTCCGCGCAGCCATCGAGTTCCTCGTCCCGGTAGGACTGTTCTACGGACTTCGGGCAGCAGGTGTCAGCGCCTACGCCGCACTGCTGGCAGGCACGGCCATCTCGGCAGCCGGGTCACTCGCGGACCTGCTCCGATCCCGGAAGGTTTCGCCTTTTGGCCTCTACGCGCTGTCCCTGATGGTGCTCAGCACAGTGGTCAGCCTGGTTCCGGGCGACGAACGGTTCCTCCTGGCCCGCGGCGCCGTGGTTGTTGGCGTGTCCGGACTGTGGTTCCTCATCAGCGCGGCCACGCGCAAGCCGCTGGTCTACGTCATGAGCAGGCCCATCCTCGAAGGACGCTTTGGCTGGCCGGGCCAGTGGGACAGCCTCTGGTCGCTGCTGCCGCGCTTCCGCAGGATCTGGCGCGCCACGAGCATCCTGTGGGGTGCGGGCCTCTGTGCGGACGCCGCGGTTCGCGTGTATATGGCCTGGAATCTTCCGGTAGACGCCGTTCCGGGTTTGGCGACGGCGCTGACAACCGCGACTACGGCAGGCCTGATCGTACTTGCCAACATCTATTACCAGGCGTCCGGGGCGGCCCGCGCGTGGTCCCCGTTCTACGCCGGCATCCCCCGGGCGGCTGACGGCTACCCGAAGCGGCACTGGGCCAAATCCAACAGCCGGAAGCGGGAAGCATAAGGATCGCTTACTCGAACCGGCATCAAGGCTAAGCTGGCTTGATTTGTGGCTACGCTGGGGCCATCACATCTTCCCGGCCCGGGAGTTCGTGCAACCGGAAGGTCTCAGCTATGTCATCCACTGCTTTCTCCTCCCCCGCAGGCCAGCTCGCTGCACCTGAGGACTCCGCCGCGTGGCTGCGGCTGAAGGACGCGGCCACCGGGTTCGCCCAGCTCCAGGAACAGGACGGCTCCGTACCGGCGGAACACCGCACTGCTGCAGCCCCGCTGCTGCAGACCGCGCGCGACGCCGTTGCCGAGCTGGCCCCGGCCTTTCCGCATGATGCCCGGTACCTGGACCTGGTGGTACGGGACATGGACCGCTGGCTTGAAGCAGGGCTCGGCGTACCGGACTTCCTCGATTCACTGCTGGCCTTCCAGCCGCAGCTGGACCGCACCGACGGCCTGCTCCATCTGGTGGTCTTCCCCATGTACACGCAGAACGGCTCACGCTCCCGGCTCCTGGAGGCAGTGCTGGTTGAGGTGATCTGGCCGGACTTCATCGCTGAACTGGAAGCCGGCGAGTACTCGAACAAGCTCTTCGTGCCGATCCGCTTCCGTGACTTCACCCCGGGCTACGACACCAACTCGGCTGTCCTTTTCCCTGAAACCGTAGCCGTCCGTGAAACCCCGTCCTTCACCTGGGGCGCCATCTTCGCTGACCGGGAAGCCGCACGCTTCCGCCGCGTCCTGCGGGCAGCAGCGGAGATCACCTCCCTCGAGCTTCCCGAGGCTGCCGCCGAGCTGCTGGAGAACCAGCAGCTCACCGAAGAAACCTTCGTGATGTGGGACCTCATCCACGACCGCACCCACATGCGCGGAGACCTGCCCTTTGATCCGTTCATGATCAAGCAGCGCATGCCGTATTTCCTGTACTCGCTGGAAGAACTCCGCTGCGACCTCACCGCGTTCCGCGAGTCGGTGAAGATCCAAAAGGACGACGACGCCGATCCCAAGGCCCGCAGCACCGCCGCGCTGGTGCAGTACGCGGTCATCTTCGACCGGATTTTCCGCTTCGCCATCACCGGCTCCCGGGTGCGCAACTACGACGGCCTCGGCGGCCAGCTGCTTTTCGCCTGGATGCACCAGCACCGTGTGCTGCACTGGACCGACGGCAAGCTCAGCATCGACTGGGACGAGGCACCCGCCGTCGTCGTCAAGCTCGGCGAGGAAATCGAGGAGCTGTACTGGCGTTCCATCGACCGCCCCAAGACAGCCCACTGGCTCGCCGCGTACGCTTTGGTTTCAGGCACGCTGACGCCCCACCCTGCTTCCCGCTGGGCCAAGGGACCGGACGCGCTGCCGCTCGAGGGACCGCCCCGGGCTCTGACGGACCAGGTGCTCGACGACGAATTCCCGCTGTCAATGTTCTACGAGGCGCTGTCGAAGAAAATGGCACCGGTCATCGAATCGACCGCCGGAATCACTGGGAGCAGCACACTATGAGCGCAGCCGGAGCAGGGGAAGAATCCGCACTTGAAGGCCTCAGGGTCCTCGTGGCCGGAGCGTCCTCTGCCTCCGGAACGGCCGTCTGTAAGGCCCTGGCCGCCGCCGGAGCCCGCGTGGTGGCAGTAGGCTCCAGTGCAGGACGGCTGGCTGAGGCCCTGGAGAATGTTCCCGGCGTCGAGCTTCGCACCTGCGACCTCAGCCGGCAGGGCGACGTTGACGCCCTGGCGCGGGACCTGCAGGACGAAGGCGGCGTGGACGGCCTGATCCATCTGGTGGGCGGCTGGCGCGGCGGTGGAACCCTCGCGGACCAGAGCGATGACGACTGGGATTTCCTGCAGCAGAACATCCTGACCACGCTGCGCAATGTCAGCCGGAGTTTCATCAGCCAGCTGGCAGTGTCCCCGCACGGCCGCCTGGCCATAGTCTCGTCCACCGCGGTGGAGGCACCCACGGCCGGCAACGCCGGATACGCTGCGGCCAAGGCTGCCGCCGAAGCGTGGGTACAGGCCATCGCCTCTCATTTCAGCGGCACACAGGCCGCCGCCGCCGTTTTCGTAGTGAAGGCCCTGGTGAACGATTCAATGCGGGCGGCCGCGCCGGAGCGGAAGTTCCCCGGTTACACCGGCGTGGACGAGCTTGCCGCAGCGTCCGTGCGGCTCTTCACGACGGACGCCGCGCAGATCAACGGAAAACGGCTCAGCCTGGTGCCCCGCACCTGAGCCGTTTTCACCAATGACCGACCTTGAGGAATACTGACACCCGTGACTGATACCGCCTCCCTGCATGATCCTGCCCTGCGAGCCTTTGCCTCGGACAACTACTCCGGAGTGCACCCGGAAATCCTTGATGCGCTCACGGCGGCCAACCTTGGCCACCAGGTTGCCTATGGCGAAGACGTCTACACCGCCAAGCTCCGCGAGGTTTTCACCGACCACTTCGGCAACCGCATGCGTGCGTTCCCGGTCTTCAACGGCACCGGCGCGAACGTCATCAGCCTGCAGTCACTGCTTCCCCGCTGGGGCGCTGTTATCTGTGCCTCCACCGCCCACATCAACGTGGACGAAAACGGCGCCCCCGAACGTGTGGGCGGCATGAAGCTGCTCACCGTTCCCACCCCGGACGGCAAGCTCACCCCCGAGCTGATCGACCGCGAGGCCTGGGGCTGGGGCGATGAGCACCGTGCCCAGCCGCTGGCAGTCTCCATTACCCAGTCGACCGAGCTGGGCACCCTGTACACGGTGGACGAAATCCAGGCCATCGCCGACCACATCCACGCGCGCGGCATGAAGCTGCACATGGACGGGGCCCGGCTGGGCAACGCGGCCGCCGCACTGGGCGTGCCGCTGCGCGCGATTACCGCCGACGCCGGTGTGGACATCCTCTCCCTGGGCGGCACCAAGAACGGCATGATGTACGGCGAATGCATCGTGGCCCTTGATCCGGACGCCGCTCCCGGCCTGGACTACCTGCGCAAGATGAACATGCAGCTGGCCTCCAAGATGCGCTTTGTCTCGGCCCAGTTCATCGCCCTCTACGGCACGGACCTGTGGCAGCGCTCAGCATCCACTGCCAATGCCATGGCAGCGCGGCTGCGGGCCGCGGTGGAGAAGATCGAGGGCATCACCCTTACCCAGCCCACCCAGTCCAATGCAGTGTTCGCGACGCTGCCTGCCGGGGTGGCGGACAAGCTGCGGGACAAGTTCCGGTTCTACGACTGGGACCAGGCCACCGGAGAGGTGCGCTGGATGTGCACCTTCGACACCACTGAGGCCGACGTGGACGCCTTCGCTGCGGCCATCGCCGAGGAGGTTTCGGCAGCACGCTGAATCTTCGTACTGTCGGTGCCGGGCCGTACCTGCGTAAGGTGTAGCCACGTAACGAATTGGACACACCGGCGAGCCTGCATTCCCTGCACGCAGGACAGCCGTAACCTTCGAGGGTGAGTGCGATTGGTGACCTGTCAGAGGTGCCCCCGGATTTCCTGACAGCCCTGGGGGCTCTGCGCCGGGCGAAGTGCCGTCCGGAACTGCGGCTGGAAGAAATTCCGGCCCCCACCAGGCTGGCTCCGTTTGCCGTTTCTCTGGCCGCGGACGTTACGGCGTCCGGCCCCCAGCCGGTAGGCGGAACCTTCCACGGTCCCGTGGGCCCCGTCCTGCCCGAAAGCAGGGAACTGGCAACCGGCCGGTTCATCCTGCTGCACGATCCGGACGGAAGCGACGTCTGGAACGGCACCTTCCGGATCGTGACCTACATCCGCGCTGAACTTGAACCGGACATGGGTAATGACCAGATGCTTGGCTCAGTCGCGTGGACATGGCTGGTGGATGCCCTGCAGGAGCACGGCGCGCGCTACTCCTCTGCCGGAGGCACCGCAACACGGATCCTCTCCGAGAGTTACGGCACGCTTGCCGGACGCAGCGACGCAATCGATATTGAGCTCCGCGCCTCCTGGACACCGGCCGACGCCGATGTGCAGGCGCACCTCGAAGCCTGGTCGGACATGGTGTGCACTTTTGCCGGCCTTCCGCCACTGCCCGACGGCGTGTCCCCGCTGCCGCGGAGGCGGCTGAACTAGCCGCAACCAGCCAGGAAAACAGGTATACCGCCAGTTCTCGATAGACTGAAGTTCTTATGACCGCGCAAACTTCCGGCAATCCGGCTTCAGAGCTGTCCACAGACGAACCTGTTGCTGCACCGCTTCCCGTCCTTGATGCTCCGCGTGAGGGCGTCCCGCTTGTTATCGACTCCTTCAGCGGGCTCGAGCGTGCTGCCCGCGCGCTGGCCGCCGGCACCGGCCCGGCAGGCGTCGACGCCGAACGCGCCTCCGGCTTCCGCTACGGGCAACGGGCCTTCCTGGTCCAGATTCGCCGCGAAGGTGCAGGAACCTGGCTCATCGACCCGGAACCCCTGCGGGACCTGAGCATCATCAACGATGCCCTAAGCGGCGTCGAATGGATCCTGCACGCTTCCACCCAGGACCTGCCCTGCCTGTCCGAACTGGGCATGTGGCCGGACAAGCTCTTCGACACCGAACTGGCTGCCCGGCTGGCGGGCCTTCCCCGCGTCGGACTCGCCGCCGTGATCGAGAACCTGCTCGGCTTCAGCCTGGCCAAGGAACACTCCGCGGCGGACTGGTCCACCCGTCCCCTGCCTGAGCCGTGGCTGCGCTACGCGGCGCTGGACGTGGAAGTGCTGGCCGAACTCCGCGAGGAACTGATCAAGCTCCTCGAAGCAGACGGCAAGCTCGCGTTCGCGGAAGAAGAGTTCGAGGCTATCCGGACGGCTGATCCGGCACCGCCGCGCACCGACCCCTGGCGCCGCACGTCCGGAATGCACCAGCTGCGCGACCGCCGCCAGCTCGCAGCAGTGCGCGAACTGTGGCAGGAACGCGAGCAGCTGGCCGAGCGCCGCGACACCGCGCCGGGACGGCTGATCCCGGATGCTGCCATTGTTGCCGCGGCCAGGGCGATGCCCTCCACTGTGCCGCAGCTTCTGTCCACACCGGGATTCCACGGCCGGGCCGCCCACAAAGAGGCCCCCAGGTGGCTGCGCTGCATTGCCGCCGCCCGGGAAACCAAAGACCTCCCGCCGCTTCACATTCCCACCAATTCCCCGCCGCCGCCGCGGGTCTGGGCCAGGAATGACCCGGCAGCCGCTGCCCGCCTGCACACCGCCAAACCGCGCCTCGCCGCCGTGGCGGACCGGCTGAACATGCCGGTGGAGAACCTGCTGACCCCCGATCACCTGCGCCGGCTGGCCTGGCGTCCGCCGGCGGTGATCGACCTGGATACGATCACGGCTGCACTGCGCGGGCTTGGTGCACGCGAGTGGCAGATCCAGCAGACCGCCGCGGTGCTTACCGTTGCGTTCCTGGATCCTGATCCCCTGCCGGAAAAGGAAACCGAAAAGGACTAGCCAACTACTGCACCCGGTCGAGTTTGTCCGGGTTCCGCATGGCATATACCCCTGTGATCAGCCCGTCCTCCCGTTGCAGCTGGAAGACGGTTGTCACTGTGCCCTCCTCCCGGAAGGCTACGGCGGGCAGCCCGTTCAGCTCGATGAACTCCGGCGCCGCACCGGCACCAAACTTGGAAGCCAGCCCAAGGAGCAGGGCAGCAACCTTTTCCGGCCCGTAGACCGGCCGGCGGGCTGCGCTTACCTTTCCGCCGCCGTCGGAGTGCAGCACCACGTCCGGCGCCAGCACATCCAGCAGTGCCTGGGTCTGCCCGGTCAGCGCCGCCTCCAGGAAACGCTCGACGGCGGCACGGTGCTCGGCCTTGTCCGGCAGGCTGCGCGGCTGTGGTGTGCGCACCCGGCCCCTTGCGCGGTGGACCAGCTGCCGGACAGCGGGCTCGGAGGACTCCAGGACCGCTGCGACCTCCGAATACGCGAACCCAAAAACGTCCCGCAGCACCAGGGCCACGCGTTCGGATCCGCCCAGCTGCTGCAGCAGCACCAGCATGGCGGTGGATACTTCCGCCTCGGTCAGTGCTGCCGCCTCGGGGTTCAGCCTCCCGCCGGCGTCCGGTCCGGTTGGCAGCGGCTCGGGCAGCCATTCACCCTGATAGTCCTCGCGCCGCCGTGACGCGGCGCGGACTGCATTGAGGGCCTGCCTGGACGCTGCCCGCGCCAGGTATGCCCGCGGATGCGCCGGAGCCTGGGCAACGGCGGCATACCGCAGGTACGTTTCCTGAACCACGTCCTCGGCGTCGGCTACCGAACCGGTGACGTTGTACGCGATGGTGAACACCATCCGGCGGTGCGCGAGGAACTCCTTACCGCGGTCTGCCCTCAGGCTTCCGCCAGTGCCGGTGCTGGGGTCATCCGGGGTCCGGCCGGCCATGTGTACGCTCCGCTTCTCTTGGCTTCGCCGCGGATCCACTTCAGAGTCATGCGGCACAGTACTTCTTTTAGCATTGCGGCAGCCCTCCCGTGCAGGTGGATTCTGCGTGGGGTGTAGCCGGGGTGCAGGAATTGCAAAGCGCCGTCCTGCCGTCCGAGTGAGACACACTGCCCCTGGAAGCCGCTGTTGTGAGGCGGGAGCGGTTCCCCTGCCAGCGTGCGCAGGATGTTCGACGCCGCTTCGGCGCCCATCGGCATGGCCGTGGCACAGGTCTGCGGCAGGTATGAGTAACCGGGGTCGGTGATGACCGCGGCGTCGCCGGCTCCGAAGATCCGTTCCCGGCCCACCGCCCGCAGGCGTGAATCAACCGCCAGCCGGCCTGCGGCGTCAACCGCTAGTCCGCTTCGTGCTGCCAGGTCCGGGACCCCAAAACCCGTGCACCACAGCACTGCTGCTGCTTCGGGCAGGCGGTCCGCCTCCACCATCTCCTGCCGCACGGAAATTCCGGCGCGCTCCAGGCTGCGGAGCACACCACGCCTGGTACTGCCCGAAAAGTGTTGAATCACCGGCCCGGCGGCGTAGATCGTCACGGGGTTGTGCGGATAGGCGTGCGCCGTTTCCGCAGCCACTTCGACGGCGGTCAGTCCGCCTCCCACCACCGCTACCGGGTCCCCGGGCTTTAGGCTTCGCAGTTTCTCCCGCGCTGGGCCGGCACCGGAGAGACAGCTCGGTGCTTCAGCTCCGGCGGGCACGGAGCCGTTTCCGCTTCCCACGGCGTAGACCAGCCAGTCGTAGTCCAGCACCGCCTCATTGGAAAGCGCGACGCGGCGCGAAGCTGCGTCGATGTTCTCCGCAACGCCGTACACCATCTCAATGTCCGGATGCAGCAGGCTGCTGAAGGGAACGGTCGGGTCAGCCCTGGTGCCGGCGGTGAACTCATGGAGCCGGATACGCTCCGTAAAGCGCCGTTCGGGACTGACCAGACGCACCCGCACCCCCTGCCCTGCCAGCCTGTTAGCTGCCATGACGCCGGCGTAGCCGGCGCCAAGAATTACTGCTGTCGTGTCCACGGATCTTCCTCCTGCTTTTGGGTGCCGCACCGTATTTGCGGTTGCACATAAGACACCGCCGGCAGCCGTTTTGTGACAGCAGGCACGCGGGGTTTTCAGGATCAGGCGCTCTGGCTAGGGCTTATCAGGATTTTCCTAGGAAATAACCGTAAGCTCATTGCTACTATGGACGACCCTTCTCATAAACCCATGCCCTCCCCTGACCCAGATGAAGTTCTGGATGATTTGGTTCGAGGAGGGCACCCCAAGTGAACGACTGGTATGAATGGCTGATGATCGGCGTCGGCCTTGTGCTGACGGTCGGTACCGGCCTGTTCGTTGCTTCTGAATTCGCCCTGGTCAACCTCGACCGCAGTGACCTCGAGGCCCGCCAGGCCGCCGGGGAGAAGCGTCTTGGTCCCACGATCAAGGCCCTGAAGATCACTTCCACCCATCTCTCAGGTGCCCAGCTGGGCATCACCCTGACCACCCTGCTTTCCGGTTACACCTTTGAGCCGGCCATCAGCTCCCTGCTGCGCGGCCCGCTCACGTCGGCAGGAGTGCCCGAAGCTTTCGTCGGCGGCACCGGAGCGGTCATCGCCATCGCGGTGGCCACCCTGCTCTCGATGATCATCGGTGAACTTGTCCCGAAGAACTTCGCCCTGGCACTCCCAAAGGCCACCGCAAAGGTGGTTGTGCCTTTCCAGGCCCTGTTCACCACCGTTTTCAAGCCCGTCATCCTGCTGTGCAACAACACCGCCAACAAGGTGATCCGCTCCTTCGGCATCGAACCGAAGGAAGAACTCTCCGGCGCCCGCAGTGCCGAGGAACTGAGCTTCCTGGTCCGCCGGTCCGCCCTGGAAGGCGTGCTGGACCAGGACCATGCCGAGCTGCTGCACCGAACCCTGCGGTTCTCCGACCACACGGCCGAAGACGTCATGACCCCGCGCGTGCGGATGGTCGGCGTCCAGGCCACGGACACTGCTGAGGACATCATCGCCATTGCCGTCTCCACCGGCTACTCCCGCTTCCCTGTCCTTGGCAGGGACTCCGATGACATCCTTGGTGTGCTGCACGTGAAGCAGGCGTTCGCCCTGCCGCTGGACCAGCGTGCCACCACAACCGCGGCAGACGTCATGGTCCCGCCGCTGCGGGTCCCCGAATCCATGGGCGTTGACTCCCTGCTGGCCATCCTGCGTTCCCAGGGGCTGCAGATCGCTGTGGTGACCGACGAACACGGCGGAACCGCCGGCGTCGTCACCCTGGAAGACCTCGTCGAGGAAATCGTCGGCGAGCTGGAGGATGAACACGACCGCGCGCGCGTCGGCGTCGTCCGCACCGGACGCGCGGTCACCTTCGATGCTTCCCTGCGCCCGGATGAACTGCTCGACCGTGCCGGCATTACCGTGCCGGAAGGCGAGGACTATGAAACCCTCGCCGGCTTCGTCACGCACTGCCTGGACCGGATGCCTGAACTCGGCGACGAAGTGGAGGTTGACGACGGCGTCCTGCGCGTCGAGCGCGTGGTGGGCACGCATGTCGAGCGCCTGCGCTTCACCCCCAACCCCGGTTCGGAATCACCGCGCAGCGCGCACGACCGCCTGGTCGACACCCTGACGAAGGAAGCCATCCATGAGTGAGTACCTGCCCGGCATTATCTGGCTGTTTGTACTGCTTGCCGTCAACGCCTTCTTTGTGGGTGCCGAATTCGCCGTCATCTCTGCCCGCCGGTCCCAGATTGAGCCCAAGGCCGCCCAAGGCAGCAAGGCAGCCAAGACCACGCTGTGGGCCATGGAACATGCCACCCTGATGCTGGCCACCAGCCAGCTGGGCATCACCGTATGTTCGCTGCTGATCCTGAACGTCTCCGAACCGGCCATCCACCACCTGCTGGAAATCCCCCTGGCCGGCACTCCACTGACTCCGGAGGCAATCAGCATCACCGCCTTCGTCGTGGCGCTGCTGCTGGTGACCTTCCTGCACGTGGTGGTAGGCGAGATGATCCCGAAGAACATCTCCTTCTCGGTGCCGACCCGTGCGGCGCTGCTGCTGGCTCCCCCGCTGGTGCTCGTGGCAAGGATCTTCAAGCCCGTGATCTGGAGCCTGAACTCCATCGCGAACGGCGTGCTGCGCCTGTTCAAGGTGGAGCCCAAGGACGAAGCGACCAGCGCCTACACCCTGGATGAAGTGGCGACGATTGTGGAGCAGTCCACCCGCGAGGGCGTCCTGGATGACACAACCGGCGCCCTGACGAACGCCTTCGAGTTCACGTCCAAGACCGTTGCCGATGTTGAAGTTCCCCTGGCCGAGATGGTGCTTGTGCCTGCTGAACCCACCCCCGCGGATATTCAGGCGGCGGTAGGCAGCCACGGCTTCTCCCGGTACATTCTGGCCGATGCGGACGGCGGGCTGACCGGCTACCTTCACCTGAAGGACGTCATGGACCTGAATACTGCGGAGAAGTTCAATGCTCCGGTTCCGGCCAAGCGGATCCGCCGCCTCGCCTCCGCGTTCCGCGGCAGCGAGCTTGAGGACGCCCTGGACACCATGCGGCGGACCGGAGCGCACGTTGCCCGCGTGTTTGACGCCGAGGGCAACACCACCGGTGTGCTCTTCCTGGAGGACATCATCGAGGAATTGGTCGGCGAAGTTCAGGACGCCACCAGCGTCTAGCTCCTCCGTCCGGTCACAAGACCCGGAATCCGCGACTCGCGGGTTCCGGGTCTTGCCGTATCTGCCGGAATTTGCTGGGCTGGAGGCGGCCTGCGCCACGCGGCGGCAACCCTTGCAGCCTAAGTTACTCGCTAGTAACATTGAGCGTGAGCTAATCCACATCTCAAAGAGGAGCAGTACGTGAGCCCACAGAGCCGAGCACGGCAGATCAGGGACGTAGTTTTCGTCGACGGCGTCCGCACGCCTTTCGGACGCGCCGGCGAGAAGGGCATGTACGCCGACACCCGTGCCGATGACCTGGTGGTCAAGTGCATCCGCGAACTCCTGCGCCGCAACCCTTCACTGCCGCCCGAGCGGGTGGATGAGGTAGCGATTGCTGCCACCACCCAGACCGGAGACCAGGGCCTGACCATCGGGCGCACCGCCGCCCTGCTGGCCGGACTCCCCCGCAGCGTTCCCGGCTTCGCCATCGACCGTATGTGCGCCGGCGCCATGACGGCCGTGACCACTACGGCGTCGGGCATCGGTTTCGGTGCCTACGACGTCGTGATTGCCGGCGGCGTGGAGCACATGGGCCACCACCCAATGGGGGCGGACGCAGATCCCAACCCGCGATTCGTCACCGAGCGCCTGGTGGACCCCGCCGCCCTGAACATGGGCAACACCGCCGAGAACCTGCACGACCGCTTCCCGGACATCACCAAGGAGCGCACCGACGCGTACGCCGCCGCCAGCCAGGAGAAACTGGCCAAGGCCTACGCCGGCAACCAGATCCAGCCGGACCTGGTTCCCGTTGCCACCAAGAAGGCCGGCGCCGGGTGGACCCTCAGCACCGTTGATGAAGGGCCCCGCCCGGGAACCACGGTCGAGGACCTCGCGACCCTGCGCACCCCCTTCCGCCCGCACGGCCGCGTCACCGCGGGCAACGCCTCCGGCCTGAACGACGGCGCCACCACGGCCCTGCTCGCTTCCGCCGACGCCGCCGAGGAACTCGGCCTCCCGGTCAAGATGCGCATGGTCGGCTACGCCTTCGCCGGCGTCGAGCCGGAGGTGATGGGCATTGGCCCGGTGCCGGCCACGGAGAAGGCGCTGAAGCAGACGGGCCTGTCCATCGAGGACATCGGCCTGTTCGAAATCAATGAGGCCTTCGCCGTGCAGGTACTCTCCTTCCTGGACCACTTCGGCATTGCGGACGACGATCCCCGGGTGAACCGCTACGGCGGTGCAATCGCCGTCGGGCACCCGCTGGCGTCCTCGGGCGTTCGCCTGATGACCCAGCTGGCCCGCCAGTTCGAGGAAGACCCCTCGGTGCGCTACGGCATGACCACCATGTGCATTGGCCTGGGCATGGGCGCCACCGTCATTTGGGAAAACCCCAACCACCCCGACTACAACACCGAGTCCACGGAGGCTTCGAAGTAAATGACTGCCACTGATTTCCAGCGCCTCGCCGGGCTCTTCCCCAACGAGGTTGTCACCCACTCCTACGTCTCCGACGTCGAGCTGCCCGGCGGTGCCGGCACCTTCGCGCTGATCACGCTGGACAACGACGTCGACCACTCCCGTCCCACCACGCTGGGCCCGAACACACTGCTGGAACTGGGCGGTGTCCTTGATGCGCTCAAGGAGCGCGCAGACAAGGGCGAGATCGTAGGCGTCGGCGTCACCGGCAAGCCGCACTATTTGGTGGCCGGTGCAGACCTGTCCGCAGTGAAGACCCTCGGTGAGTACGAGGACGGGGTAGCCATGGCGGCATTGGGCCACGAGGTCTACGCCAAGCTCGGCAACCTTGGGGTCCCCAGCTTCGCCTTCATCAACGGTGTTGCACTGGGCGGCGGACTCGAGATTGCCCTGCAGTCCGATTACCGCACGGTATCGACGGGCGCGGGTGCCCTCGCCCTGCCCGAGGCATTCATCGGCTTGGTTCCGGGCTGGGGCGGCGTCTACCTGCTCCCGCGCCTGATCGGTCCGGAGAATGCCGTCAAGGTGATGATCGAGAACCCGCTGAGCAACAACCGGACCCTTTCCGGTCCGGCTGCCTACAAGCTCGGCGTCGCCGATGCTTTGTTCGAACCGGCCGACTTCCTGGAACAGTCCCTCGCCTGGGCCTCCCGGGTGATCACCGGTGCTGAGAGCGTGAACCGTCCCAACGCCGTCGAGCCTTCCGAAGTTGCGGACCGCTGGGACGCCGCCGTTGCCGCCGGGCGTGCCTTCGTTGAAGCGCGCACCTCCAACGCCGCACCGGCTCCGGCCAAGGTGCTGCACCTGCTCGAAGCGGGCAAGGACTGGACCCGTGAGCAGTCCCGGGAAGCCGAATGCGATGCACTGGCAGAACTGATGCAGACCCCGCAGTTCCAGTCCACCGTGTACGCGTTCCTGGATCTGGTGCAGAAGCGGGGCAAGCGCCCCGCCGGAGCCCCGGACAAGAAGCTGGCCCGTCCGGTCACCAAGGTCGGCGTCGTCGGCGCAGGCCTGATGGCCAGCCAGCTCGCCCTGCTGTTCGCCAAGCAGCTCAAGGTGCCGGTGGTCATGACGGACATCGACCAGGAGCGTGTGGACAAGGGCGTGGGCTACGTACATGCCGAGGTGGACAAACTGCTGGGCAAGGGCCGCATCTCCCCCGACGCCGCGAACCGCACCAAGGCTCTGGTCACAGGATCCGTGTCCAAGGAAGCGTTCTCGGATGCCGACTTCGTGATTGAGGCCGTCTTCGAGGAAATGTCCGTGAAGAAGCAGGTCTTTGCCGAGGTGGAGGCCGTCGTCTCCCCCGAGTGCATCCTGGCCACGAACACCTCCTCGCTGTCGGTGACGGAAATGGCTGCTGACCTGCAGCACCCCGAGCGCGTTGTAGGTTTCCACTTCTTCAACCCGGTTGCCGTTATGCCGCTGCTGGAGATCGTGCGCGCGCCGAAGACCGACGATGCCGTGCTGGCTACCGCTTTTGTCCTCGCCAAGCAGCTGAAGAAGACCGCCGTACTGGTGAAGGATGCTGCTGCGTTTGTGGTGAACCGGATCCTGGGGCGTATGTTCGGCGAGATCACGAAGGTGTTTGACGAGGGGACCGACGCCGCCACGGCGGACAACGCACTGCGCCCCATGGGCCTGCCCATGACACCGTTCAACCTGCTGGCCCTGGTGGGCCTGCCGGTGGGACAGCACGTGCAGGAATCCCTGCACACTGCCTTTGGTGACCGGTTCTACGTCTCGGAGAACTCGCAGAAGCTCATCGATGCCGGCATCAAGTCGCTGTGGCAGAAGGACGGGGACGGCAAGCCGTACGTGCCGCAGGAAACCCTGGACATGCTGACGTTCGGTGACTCGCCGTCCACTTCCGAGGAAGTCCTGCGCCGCACACAGGACGCCCTCGCCGAGGAGATCGGCAAGATGCTGGATGAAGGCGTTGTGGCTGGTCCGGAGGACATTGACCTCTGCGTCATCCTCGGCGCCGGCTGGCCGATGCACCTGGGCGGAATCACTCCGTACCTGGACCGTGTTGGAGCCTCGGACCGCGTGAACGGAAAGCTGTTCAACGCCGGTGCTGTTCCGGTGGCTGCTGCCTAGTTCTTCACCTGTTTTGCCCGCTTAGCCCGCTTGGCCCGCTTGGCCCGCTTGGCCCGCTTGGCACGCTTGGCACGCTTGGCACGCGCCGGGCGGACCGGAACGGCGGCAACGAAACTCCTTTGCTCGCAGAGCTCGCAAGGAGTATTAAAGCCGCCTAACCCGGTCCGTCCGGCGCTGTTGCGTTCGCTAAGCCTTGGTGCGTGCCATTCACGGCCGCCGAGGTTCGCCCGACATCGCCGATCCTTCGGGGAGATAACGCTGCTATCGGTCTCTCGTGCCGATCCTTCGGGGAGATAACGCTGCTATGGGTCTCTCGTGCCCAACCTTCGGGGAGTTGACGCCGGAATACGGCTCCCATAAGGGCGGTATCTCACCGAAGGTTGCGCCGGAGCGTCCCTAAAGGCCGTTATCTCCCCAGAGGATGATGGGCAATCGCTTTGAGCCGCTGAGGTGTTGCCTCGACCCGGGCGGACAGCCCGATCGAGGGCATCCTGCGGCCGGTGGAGCTGGCGATATGCAAGGGGAAGCCGATGAAAACAAAGCCGGGCCTGCTGCTGGGTCCCGCCCGCAAAGCTGCGCCCTTAGCTCTCCTCACGGGCGGAGCGCCCGTGCGCCAAGCCAGTGGGTATACCCAGGAAAGCCGGCTCCGGTGCAGCACAGCAGGATGCCTCGGCTTCCTCCTCAGCCGCAGGCGCATCACAGCAGCTGCCGCCGAGGTCCATAGAGCAGACACCGGTTTCCGGCAGGACAAGCTCCACCCTCTCCGCAGCTTCCCGGTCTCCCGCCAAGGCTGCGGCGATGGAGCGGACCTGCTCATAGCCGGTGGCCATCAGGAACGTGGGAGCGCGTCCGTAGGACTTCATGCCCACAATGTAGAAGTCCTTTTCGGGATGGCTCAGGAGCCTGGCACCGTGCGGCTCCACGGTGCCGCAGCTGTGGAACTCGGGGTCGATGAGCGGCCCGAGCTGCCGCGGAGCTTCCACCGCCGGATCAAGGTCCAGCCGCACTTCGCGCAGCATGTCCAGGTTGGGACGGAAGCCGGTGGCGGGCACCAGCAGGTCCACGTTCAGCTGCACTTCCCCGGCCGGGGTACTTCCCACAATGGTGAGGCTGTCCGACGTCTTGAACCCGGTGATCCGGAACGAAGTGTGCAGCTCAATTCGTCCCGCCTCTACGAGGGCACGCAGCCGGCTTCCCAGGACGCCGCGGGCGGGCAGGCCGTCCAAGTCGCCGCCACCATAGACCCCGGCGGGCGAGCTGCTGCGGATGGCCCAGCTGATCCGGGTAGCCGGCTCCAGTTCAGCCAGCTCCCCCAGGGCCAGAAGCGTATTGGCAGCAGAGTGGCCGGCGCCCACCACCAGGACATGCCTGCCCGCAAACCGGTCACGCTCACGGCCGGCTACATCAGGAAGCGGGGCAGTGATGACGCCAGCAGCATAGGCCTCCGCTTCGCCGGCGGCAGGGAGTCCCGCCTGACCGAGCGGGTTAGGTGTGTTCCACGTACCGGAGGCATCGATGACTGCGCGGACCCGGTGGTCAGTCACACTGCCGGATGCATCCCGGACCCGGAGCAGGAACGGGGTACTTTCCCGTCCGCCGGTTCGGGTCTTGTCCAGTCCTTCCCGGGTGACGGCCAGGACTTCACTGTTCAACCGCAGAGCGGCCCTGAGTGCAGGAACAGCGGCCAGCGGGCGCAGGTACTGCTCCACGAGTTCGTTCCCGGTGGGCAGCGCCTGCGCATCGGGTTCCTGCCAGCCGGTACCGGCGAGCAGGCGGCGGGCGGCGGCGTCGACGTCGTACTGCCAGGGTGAGAACAACCGGACGTGCCCCCAGGCACTAACGGCGGCGGCTGGTGAACTGCCGGCCTCGAAGATGACGGGATTCAGTCCGCGTTCGAGCAGGTGCGCGGCGGCAGCCAAGCCCACCGGGCCGGAGCCGATGACTGCGACGGGAAGCCGGGATGGTGCGGTGTCGGTGTTCTTCGACATGGGATTCCTTAGGCGAAAGGGTTGGGTCGGGTTGAGTCGCCGGGGAGCAGTTCGGCAACCAGGGCTTCGATGCGGGACCGGATGCTGTCGCGGATCGGGCGGACGGCCTCGAGGCCCTGTCCCGCGGGATCGTCGAGTTTCCAGTCTTCGTAGCGTTTGCCGGGAAAGATCGGGCAGGTATCCCCGCAGCCCATAGTGATGACGACGTCGGATTCCCGCACGGCGTCGGTGGTCAGGACCTTCGGCAGCTCGGCGGACATGTCGATGCCGTCTTCGGCCATCGCTGCAACGGCGGCCGGGTTGATTCGGTCCGCGGGCTCCGATCCGGCAGAACGGACGTCGATCCGCCCTTCGCCAAGGACCCGGAGGTAGGCGGCGGCCATCTGCGACCGGCCGGCGTTGTGGACGCAGACGAACAGGACGGATGGTTTGGCTGCGGGGGTCATCGGCGTGCCTTTTCTGCCGGAGCTGCGGGGGTTGGTGTAGCAGCAGGCCAGAATTTCTTCTGCGCCCACAGTGCTGCGTAGACAAGGGCTACGAGGACGGGAACTTCGATCAGCGGCCCGACGACGCCGGCCAGCGCCTGGCCGGAGGCCGCCCCGTAGGTTCCGATCGTCACGGCAATCGCCAGTTCGAAGTTGTTTCCGGCAGCAGTGAAAGCCAGCGTGGTGGTGCGCGGGTAGCCCATCTTCAGGATCCGGCCGAGCAGCATGCCGGCACCGAACACCACCACGAAGTAGACCAGCAGCGGCAGGGCAATGCGTGCGACGTCGAGCGGGTTCGCGGCAATCTCGTCGCCCTGCATCGCGAACAGCACCACGATGGTGAACAGGAGCCCGTAGAGTGCCCACGGGCCGATCTTCGGCAGGAACCGGTCCTCGTACCAGGCGCGCCCCCTGGCCCGTTCACCGAACGTACGGGTGAGGAATCCGGCCAGGAGCGGAATGCCGAGGAATATGAGCACACTGAGCGTGATGGCCCAGAAGGAGAAGTCCGTGCTGGTTGTCTCCAGGCCCAGCCAGCCGGGCAGGACCTGCAGGTAGAACCAGCCCAGCGCTCCGAACGCGAGGACCTGGAAAACCGAGTTGATGGCCACCAGCACCGCCGCGGCTTCCCGGTCTCCACAGGCGAGGTCGTTCCAGATCATCACCATCGCGATGCAGCGGGCCAACCCCACGATGATCAGCCCGGTGCGGTATTCGGGCAGGTCCGGGAGGAAGATCCACGCGAGGGCAAACATAAAGGCAGGCGCGGCCACCCAGTTCATGATCAGGGACGTGACCATGAGTTTGCGGTCAGCCACCACCTTGCCGGTCTCGCTGTAACGGACCTTCGCCAGCACCGGGTACATCATCATCAGGAGCCCGACGGCGATGGGCAGGGATACGTCTGCGACCTTCACTGAGTCCAGCGCGGCTCCAATACCTGGGACGAAACGGCCCAGCAGCAGCCCTGCTGCCATGGCGGCGACGATCCAGACTGGCAGGAACCGGTCAAGGGTGGAAAGCCGTGCGGCGGCCTGGGCGGCTGCTGGTGCGGCGGCGGGGTTGGGCACAGTGCTCCTCAGCGGAAAGGGGTTTGGCGCGGCCGGGCGCGGCCGGGACCTATATCGATATCTGTCAATGTCGACTATCCCGCCTTATATCGAAGGATGTCAATCTCAGGCATAATGGTTCGGTGGACACTGCCCAGAGAGCTCCCGAGCCCGTTGCCGATGCCTGCTGCCCGTCCGTGACCCAAGAGATACTCAGCGCCGAGGACGCGCAGCGCTTCGCCCAGCTCCTCAAGGCCGTGGCGGAGCCAACTCGGCTGCGCCTGGTGTCCATCATTGCCGCGCAGGAGAACAAAGAGGCCTGCGTCTGCGATCTCACGGAACCCGTTGGCCTGGGACAGCCCACTGTCTCCCACCACCTGAAGATCCTGGTGGACGCCGGAATCCTGCGCCGCGAGAAGCGCGGAGTGTGGGCGTATTACGCCATCATCCCGGGCGCCCTGGAGAGGGCTGCGGCTGTCCTGTCCCCTGCTTCCTGAGCCTGGGAGCCGGGGTCACACGGGCCGGATTCATCAGCATCCTTGCTAGACTGGACGCCATGACTGCCCGCCGCCTCCTGTTCACCCGTGCTTCCGCACAGGTGCTGACGGCGTACCTGAAGCGGCTGCTGCTGGCCAAGCGGGCCAGCGGGACCAACGGCTGGATGAGTTCCTGGGGCACCAACGCGCACGGCGAGATTGCCGGCTGCCCGCCGCCACGCACCTGCTAAGCACCTGCGTTCTGATCTGAGGACGGACAGGTGCACTCTGCCCTGCCCCGGTACCCCGCGTGAAAGAACCAGCCATGTCCCACTCTTCCCCTGCCCTACCCGAAAACCAGCAGCCGCACTCAATTTGGCGCGGTGTCCACCAAACCCTCAGCAAGGACACAACAGGAGGTGCCCTGCTGCTGGGCGCCACCGTGATTGCCCTTATCCTGGCTAACTCGCCCCTGGCTGACTTTTACGAGTCAGTACGGGAGTTTTCCTTCGGCCCCGAAGCCCTGCACCTGAATCTCAGCGTTGCTGCCTGGGCGGCGGATGGCCTGCTTGCCGTCTTCTTCTTTGTTGTAGGCCTTGAGCTGAAGGAGGAGTTCGTCGCCGGCAAGCTGCGGGACCCGCGCACCGCCGTCGTTCCTATTGTCGCCGCCGTGGGCGGAGTCGCCATCCCGGCGCTGATCTTCACGCTGATCAACCTCAATGCCGGCGGAGACGCCCTCAATGGCTGGGCGATCCCGGCCGCCACGGACATTGCGTTTGCAGTGGCCGTCATCGCAGTGGTGGGCAGGATGCTGCCGCCGGCCCTGCGGACTTTCCTGCTGACCCTGGCCGTCGTCGATGACCTGCTGGCAATCTCCATCATCGCCGTCTTCTATACCGACGACATTGCGTTCCTGCCGCTGCTGGCTGCCCTGCTGCCGCTGGCGGTCTTCGCTGTGCTGGTCCAGCGCGGCGTCCGGACCTGGTGGGTGCTGATTCCCCTGGGTGTGTGTGTCTGGGCCCTGATCCATGCCTCCGGCATCCACGCTACGGTGGCCGGCGTCCTGCTTGGCTTTATGGTTCCCGTTATTGCGAAGGGCCGTGCCAGGGTTCCGGCCGGCACGCGGGAAGACGGTACCCCGCTCTTCGAGGGCCTGGCCGCCCATTTTGCGGACAAGTGGTCCGTGTTCTCCAGCGCCGTCGCTGTACCGGTCTTCGCATTCTTCTCCGCCGGGGTTACGGTGGGCGGCTTCAGCGGACTGCTCGAGTCCCTCGGAGACAGCATCGCGCTCGGCATCATCGGCGGGCTGGTCCTCGGCAAGGCGATCGGGATCACCGGAGGTACGTTCCTGATCACGAGACTGCACGGAATCACCATAGACAAGTCCCTGGCCTGGATCGACATCGTGGGGATGTCCTTCATCGCCGGCATCGGGTTCACCGTATCCCTGCTCGTCGGCGAACTTTCCTACGATCCCTCCGGCGCGGCCTCGGACCACATGAAGGTGGGCGTGATTGTGGGGTCGATGATTTCCGCGACGATCGGCGCCGTGATCCTAACCGCCCGGAACCGTCATTACCGCCACTAGTCACCGGCGTCGAGCCCCGTCACCGGAATCCCCGAACGTTCGTAGACCAGGCGGACAACGCCGGATGGGAAAGCCTGCGGTTCTGCGGCAAGGGTGAAGGCAGCGGGAACACCGGAACCGTTGGCGAAAACGCGTTTCCCTGAGCCGAGCGTTATGGGATAGAGGAACAGGTTCAGCCGGTCCAGGATTCCTGCCGCCAGGAGCGAACCGGCCAGTGCCCCGCTGCCCACGACATGAATGTCCTCATGGCGTTCCTTCAGCTGCGCCGCCTTGTCCGCGGCGGACAGGACCGTGGTCCCGTCCCAGCCGGCGCCTTCCAGTGTCCGGGACACCACGTACTTGTCCATCGAGTTGAACTTCTCCGCGATCGGGTTGGAATTCACGCGCTGAGGCCAGTACCGGGCGAAGATGTCGTAGGTCCGCCGTCCCAGCAGGAGGGCGTCCATGTCATTGATTCCCTCCATGATCGCGGCGCCGGATTCAGCATCGGCGAAGGCAGCCTGCCAGCCGCCGAGGGAGAACCCTCCCGAGGGGTCCTCATCCGCTCCGCCGGGGCCCTGGTAAACGCCGTCCAGTGTGAGAAACAGGTCAAGGGATATCGTTCCCATGGTTCACACCCCTGCCTGCCGGCGGACGATCTCCGTAATCCAGACTGGTGCGTAGGGTGAGGTGCAGTTAGGCGGCGTGGGATAGTCCTTGAGCACTTCCAGCCGTTCGCCGATGGCTATGGCGCGGGAGCGAAACTGGGGGTGAGCGATCCCGATCTGGGCGAGGCAGGTGTTCATAGCCCACTGCAGCCGGCTGGGTGCGTCCTGCATGTGCGCCTCTATTGTGTCCAGCAGGGCTGGCAGGTCCAGGCCATCGGCGTTTTTGGCCACCCGATCGCTGGTCAGCGCCCAGCCGGCGCTTGCCACCACGGGGTCGGGGTCGGTGAACCAGGTGCGGCGCAGGTCTTCGACGTGCTGATTCTTCTTGACGACATAGTTCACCAGCCAGTCCTGCACCTTTGGACTACGTGCCTCGCGCAGCATGGAATCCAGTTCGTCCTGGGTGAAGGACTTGGGCCTGCAGATCAGCAGCGCCAGCAGGCGAGCCGCGGTGTCACCGGTTTGCCAGAGCTGACGGGACAGCTCCTGCTGCGCCTTCAGCTCCTTGGCGACGGCGCGAAGCCGGGTCAGGTTCACCCCGTGGTCGTCACCGTGCCTCTCGTTGATCGCCCGCATCTTCGGGTCCTCAAGGGAGGCCAGCTGGTCCATCACCTCATTCACCGTGGTTCCGGTGCTTGTTACGGGCATGCTGCTGTTTCCTCTCACGTCCAGTGGGCGGGCCCGGGGATCTCTGCGGTGCCGCTGCTGCCTCGCAGGACCCTGTTCCGCAGCGCAACCGCAGCAGGAACGAGCGCCAGCCCGGCAAGAAGCCCCATGAGCATCAGCGGGCCGCCCACGGAGGCTACGGACCCGGCGTGTGCGCAAATCCCGGCAACGGTTATGCCGGACAGACCGAGAGACGCTGCGATGACGTTTGCCGGTTCGGCTGCACCGAGAGTTAGTCCGCCTTCTGCCACCACGATGCTGAGTATCCGCCACGCCGCCAGCAGCGCCGCTTCAAGGCAGGCTACCGCCACAATCGCCGCAATCGCGTACGGGACGGCGAGATGTGCGGCCTGCGGATACGCCGCGGCGTACTCGCCCGCAAGGCGCGGCAGCAGCACTGTCTGCGACAACAGGGCCAGGAGTCCCAGGGTCACCAGGACAAAACGGAGTGGCAGTGCTTCCTGCTTGGTCATAGCGCAATGCTCGTCAGGTCCGTTCGTACTGTCAACCACACGTTTGTGGGCCCTGCTCATTCGTTCGGGCCAGCAACCTTCGGGGAGATAACGCTGGAAAGCGGCATCCGGGTTTAACCTTCGTGGAGATAACGCTCGTATGGCGCTCCCAATACGGCGTTATCTCCCCAAACGTTTCGCGGAACCCGCTCCAAAGAGCGTCAAGTCACCGAAGGTTATTGTGCCGACCGTATTGCCGGCGATCTCTACGGCAGGAGGGCTTGGGCCAGGCGGCACGCCGGTTGCCGATCCGCCGGTCCGTTCCTTCCGGCCGCCCTGTCAGAGTCTCTTCAACGCAGCAGCCAGGTACGGCGCCGTCCGGCTCGCTTCACAGGCAGCAACTTCCTCGGCGGGTCCGGCACAGATGATCCGGCCGCCGTCGCCGCCGCCTGCCGGACCCATGTCGATCACCCAGTCAGCAGACGCCACCACGTTCATCGAGTGCTCAACGACCACCACCGTATCGCCGGCCTCCACCAGCCGGTTCAGCTGGGCCAGCAGAAGCTGCACATCCTGCGGGTGCAGGCCGGTAGTTGGCTCGTCCAGCAGGTAGAGGGTGTGCCCGCGCCGGGCGCGCTGCAGTTCGGTGGCCAGTTTAATGCGCTGCGCTTCGCCGCCGGAGAGCTCCGTGGCGGGCTGGCCGAGCCTCAGGTAACCGAGGCCGACGTCGAGCAGGGTGTTCAGGCTGCGGGCTGCGGCCGGAAGGTCGGACAGGAACTCCGCCGCGGTTTCCACCCGCATGCCAAGGACATCCGCAATGGATTTGCCCCGGTAGGTGATTTCCAGGGTCTCGTCGTTGTACCGGGCACCGTGGCAGTCGGGGCAGGGGCCGTAGGTGCCGGGAAGGAACAACAGTTCGACGGCGAGGAAGCCCTCACCCTGGCAGGTTTCACAACGGCCGCCGGCAACGTTAAAGGAGAACCGCCCGGCGTTGTAGCCGCGTGCCCGTGCTTCGTCCGTGCCGGCGTAGAGCTTGCGGACGTGGTCGAACAGGCCGGTATAGGTGGCCAGGTTCGAGCGCGGCGTCCGGCCGATGGGCCGCTGGTCTACCTTCACCAGCCGGTCAAGGTGTTCCAGCCCGCTGATGTCCCGCACCTGGACACCGGGATCCTCACTGCCCGCTTCCATGGTCTCGTCCTCGTCCTCGGCTTCCGGCGGCGCGCCGTTGACCTGGGTGCCTACGGCTTCGGCGAGGACCTGGCTGACCAGGGTGGACTTGCCGGACCCGGACACGCCGGTGACGGCGGTAAGCACACCCAGCGGAATGTCGGCGTCGAGCTCCCGCAGGTTATGCCGCGAGATGCCCTTCAGGGACAGCCAGCGCTCAGCCCTGCGCCGGGCAGGAGCGGTTTCCTCCTCCTCGCCGAAGAGGAAGGGACGGGTAGCGCTCTCAGCCACATTGGCAAGGCCCTCCACCGGGCCGCTGTAGAGCACGGTTCCGCCGCCGTCGCCCGCCTGCGGGCCGACGTCGACGATCCATTCGGCGCTGCGCACCACGTCCATGTTGTGCTCGACGACGAACACCGAGTTCCCTGCGTCCTTGAGCTCCTGCAGCACGGCCAACAGCGGTTCGGCGTCGGCCGGATGCAGTCCGGCGGACGGTTCGTCCAGCACGTAGACCACGCCGAACAGGCCCGACCGAAGCTGGGTGGCGATGCGCAGCCGCTGCATCTCCCCCGGTGAGAGCGTCGGAGTGGCACGGGACAGGCTGAGGTAGCCCAGGCCAAGCGAGATCAGGATCTCGAGGCGGGACAGAAGGTCACGCGTGATGGTGACGGCAACCTCGGTGTCCTCGTTCGACGCCGCTGACCGGGAGGCCGTGCCGGCAGCCTTGAGTTCCGCCGTCGGCCGGATGATCTCGGCCAGCTCGCCCAGGGTTGCTCCGTTGAGTTCAGCGATGTTGTGGCCGGCGAAAGTGACGGCCAGTGCCTCCGGACGCAGGCCCGCTCCTCCACAGACCGGGCAGGGGCCGGAGACCATGTACTCCAGGACCCGTTCCCGCATCTTCGAACTGCCGGAATCGGCCAGGGTGTGCAGCACGTAGCTGCGGGCGCTCCAGAAACGGCCCTTGTAGGGCTTGGCGACGCGGTCGCGCTGCGGTGTGATGGTGACCACGGGCTGTTCCTCGGTGAAGAGGATCCAGTCGCGGTCCTTCTTCGGGAGCTTCCGCCAGGGCACATCGACGTCGTAGCCCAGGTGAATCAGGATGTCCCGCAGGTTCTTGCCCTGCCAGGCACCCGGCCAGGCAGCGATGGCACCCTCGCGGATGGTCCGGGACGGATCAGGGACCAGGGACTCTTCGGTCACGGTGTGAGCGATGCCCAGGCCGGAGCATTCGCGGCACGCGCCCGCGGCAGTGTTGGGTGAGAAGGCATCCGAATCCAGGCTGCCGGGCTCGGCGTCGGCCGGATAGGTGCCGCCGCGGGAGAAGAGCATCCGCATCGAGTTTGAAAGCGTGGTGAGCGTGCCAACCGTCGACCGCGAACTGGCCGTGCCTCGGCGCTGCTGGAGCGCGACGGCGGGGGGCAGGCCCGTGATGGCCTCCACCTTGGGATTGTGGCCCTGGGAGATCAGGCGCCGCGCATACGGCGCAACCGATTCGAAGTACCGCTTCTGTGCCTCGGCGTAGATGGTTCCGAACGCCAGGGACGACTTGCCTGAGCCGGAGATTCCAGTGAACGCAACGATCGCGTCACGGGGAATGTCGACGTCTACGCTGCGCAGGTTGTTTTCCTGGGCGCCGCGGACACGGACCATGCCGTTGCCCTCGGGGTCGGAGGAGGAGCTGGGAGCGGGCTGGGCAGCAGATACGGGTTTAGTGCTCACCCATCGACGCTAACAGGCAGCCTGCTTCCCAATCAGTGAATCCGGCTGGGTTTCACCAACGGCGTGATCAGCGCACAAACGGATAGGTTGGAATCTATGAAGGACCAGATAGAGCAGATCCTGGCTCAGTGGACAACGGAACGGCCGGATCTTGATGCCTCTCCCATGGCTGTCATCGGGCGGATCTCCCGGGTGTCCCGGAAGGTGGATACCCGGCTGGCGGCAACCTTCGCGAGGCATGGTCTCGACGCCGCTGCTTTTGATGTCCTGGCGACCCTGCGCCGCTCCGGTGCTCCGTACACCCTGAGCCCGTCAGAGCTGACGGCCAGCACCATGGTCACCTCCGCGGCAATTGCCCAGCGGCTGAACCGGCTGGAGGAACGGGGTTTGGTGTCCCGTACCAAAAACTCCTCGGACGGGCGGGGAAAGAAGGTGGCGCTCACAGCTGACGGACTTGCGCTGGTTGAGCGGGTGCTGCCGGATCATCTGGCGACTGAGGAGAGCATCCTGGCGGGCCTCAGCTCCGAGGAGCGGAAGGCTCTCGCCGGACTGCTGGCTCGCATCGAGGGAACCCTGGACCGGAAATAGTCTGTACAACCTCCGCCCGCGCTGGTTGAGTACCGAACATGGCTCCCCGAAGCAGCTCTTCCGTCTGGCCGGCAGTGCACGAGGAACGCCGCGCGCTGATTGCGGATCTGGAGGACCTTCCGGAAGATGCGTGGCAGAGGCCGTCTCTGTGTCCCGGCTGGAGTGTCCACGATGTCCTTGCCCATCTGGTGGACACCGCACGAACCACCCGGCTGGGTTTCCTGCGCGGCATGGTGAGGGCTCGCTTCGACTTTGACCGCAGCAATGCCGACGGCGTCCGAAAGCACCGCGGAAGCAGCCCGGCTGAAACCCTGGAGGCGTTTCGCTCGGTTCAGCACCGGACCAGCGGACCGCCGGCACCACGTGCCACCCGCCTGGTTGAAGCAGTGGTTCACGGCGAGGACATCCGGCGACCGCTCGGGATTGTCCGCGCCTATCCCCCTGCGTCTGTGCTCGCGGCGCTGCGGCATCAGGTGGAGACATCAGTGAAGCTGGGCGGCGGCAAGGAGCGGGCGAACGGACTGCGGCTGATTGCCTCCGACATGACTTTCGAACATGGCAGCGCTGACCTGGTGGGCGGTCCTGCAGTGGCACTGCTGCTGGCGGTGTCCGGCCGCCCGGTCCGCGAGGGCGAGCTCAACGGCAGCAGCACCGCAGTGCTGCGGCTGATGCGGACGTGATGGCTGCACGGGACCGATCCCCATTTTCTCCGGTTCACTAGCCAGCGTGTCATCCTGCACAAAACCGCGCACAAGATCCTAGTCGTGGAAATGCATCAGTCTCCAGCGGCCACCCAGTTCTGCCTGCAGCTGGTCCTGCAGATCAGCAGCCAGCGCTCTAATGTCGGGCTCCAGATACACGTCGCCGAAGATTACTGCAAAGGAGCAGACAGCGAGTGAGGCACTGATGTCCCAATCACCCCACAGCGCATGCCAGTCACAGTTTGGGCAGGTGAGACTGGGTTCAAGACGGCTCGCGAGCCAGTCCGCGGCAAGGGGGACTGTGCCGTCAAAGTCAGTTTCCGTGCCGCACCGCCGGCACACCGGTCCCAGTGGGCCGCCCCCTGGGAAATACAGGTCATGCCCGGCGACGAACGAGATGGCGAAGTGGTTCTTCGGAGGCACCAGCTCCCGTAGGCGCGGTCCCAGAGCATCCGCAGGATGCTTGGAATACATGTCGTCACTGGCATTCGGGTCCGGGGAACTCAAGCCGTTGGCCCGGAACCACGCCCGTACGTCCCGCATGCGCTCGTCAGCATGGGCGTTCTCCACTGACAGGTCCAGCAGTATTTCCCGGCGGTCTCCCATTGCCACACCCTAACCCAGGCGGGCGATTCCAGGGCGTGCGTCCTGCCCCGCCAATCCCGGGAGTCCCCCACCATCGCATCGATTCGATAGGTTGGGCCGCATGACTTTGACAGTGACTGATGCCCTGGCCCTCAGCGGGCACCAATGGGCGTGGATAGATCTGTACTGGGGAAACCGGCAAGAAACGGCACATGAGGTGGCGGAACGCATCCTGCCAACCCTGGGGCTGGTCCGGGCCCGGTTTCCGGCAGCGGAGGCCCAGTGGCTGATACGCACTGGGAGAACCTTCGGGCTAATGGAGGAGCTACCCGTCCCGGAGGATCCCAACGAACTGGGTGCCCTCATCGCAAGCCCCCGGCAAAAAGATGCCGCCGACGGGCTGTCCGTGCAGGGGACGCTGGAAGCGCGTTACACCTTGTATGAGGGGCATGATCCCGAAGCCGGCAGAATTTTCGATTTCTCAGCCGAAGCAGGCGCGGGGTACAACGGTATTTCGCTCCGGCTCCCGGGAGGTTTCCTGCTCGGCACCCCGGAGGAAGCTGCAGAATGGTTCCGCAGGCTGGTAGCCATCTGGGAACCGGGATTCGCCGCAGTAGGATCCACGGTGGCTCAGGCTGCGATGATGGACCGGGGAGTACAGCTGGACACCCGTTTCCTTGAGAAGCTTCCCGTCGGATACCTCAACTGGTTTTCTCTGGCCGCATACGGACGCCCGTCTCCTCCCTCTCAGCATCAGCATGAGTATCCGGACGGAACGCTGGTAGCCGTCAGTAAATGGTCAACAGCGGCTGCCGTGGAGCTCGGCGTCGAAATGGAGGGCCGTGGAATGCTGCACTGGCCGCCGCGGGACACGCCGGCGCCCGGCCCGATCCCCTAGCTGTTCGGTGTCCACTGGACGTGCCGGATCCAGCCGGGAAGATCCAGAGGACCGTCCCCGCCGACCAGTGCCCGAGTGGCCTCAAAGTCTGCCTGGTAGGCCGGGGTTTCGGCGAACCAGCGGAACATGGCCGCCATGTCGCTGTCTGCGCCGACTGCTTCCAGGGGAAGGGCTTCGTAGCGGGCAGGAAGTCCGGCCGCTTCCCCGAACGCTTCAGCGATCTGGCTGCCGGTTCGTTTATCGCCGCCGATCTCGACGGCCCCGCCCGGAACCTCAGCGCCAAGCAGAACTGATGCCGCAGCCCGGCCGAGATCCCGGACAGCGAGCATCTCAAGCGGGATGCCGTCGGGAAACGGCAGGCGGCGTTCCTCAACCTTCCGCTTGCTCTCAAAATGCGGCACCCCTGATTCCCTTTCGGCCCCTCCTCCATCGGATAGGGGGATTGCCGCTCGGACGTCGAACCTGCGGTACCGGGTAACCGCGATATGTACATTTCCGGGCCTTGGGGCAAGAATCGCTCCATCATCTTCCGCCCACCAAGCGAGGAACACAATGTCATTTCAGGCGTACCTGGACACTATCGAGAAAAAGACGGGGCGAACTCCCCGCCAGCTCGCGGACGAAGCCCGGGCAAAGGGTTTCGACGGGCCTGACGTTAAAGCCGGTGAAATCCTTGAGTGGCTGAAAACGGACTACGGACTGGGCCGCGGCCACGGGATGGCGCTGGTGTATGTGATCCGCAATGGTCCCTCGATCGATGCCAGGCATGTGGGGACCTCCGGACCGCACCGGGACGAATCAGACACGCTCTGGCTGGACGGGAACGCGACCAAACCGTCGTGAGGTCCGAAGGATCCGAAGAAGCGGGGATTCACCACCGCAGTCCCGGACCCTCCGGCCTCCACTCCGGAACTAGAACAAGGCAACCTTCGGCGTCTGCGGGAAGATCCGGTCCAGTTCCTCAAGATCCTTCTCGGACGGCACCCAGGAAGCGGCTTCGGCGTTCTGCTGAACCTGTTCCGGCTTCGTGGCACCCGCGATCACGGAGGCAACCGACGGACGGGACGCCAGCCATGAGAACGCCACCTGCACCTCGGTCAGGCCGCGGTCGCGGGCGAAGTCACCGAACTCGCGCAGCTGGTCGAAGTCGGCGTTCTGCAGCAGGTTGGTGCGCGAGTGGGTCAGCCGGCTTCCCTCGGGAGCCTGGCCGGAGCTGTACTTCCCGGTGAGCAGGCCGTTGGCCAGCGGGAAGTAGGGCAGCACACCCAGTCCGTAGGCTTCCGCAGCGGGAGTGACTTCCAGTTCGGCCCGGCGGTCCAGCAGGTTGTAGTGGTTCTGTGCCGAGATGAACCGGGTGCTGCCCTTCATGCGGGCAGTGAACTCAGCCTCCGCGATCTGCCAGCCGGTGCGGTTTGAGTGGCCGATGTAGCGCACCTTGCCGCTGGTCACCAGATCGTCCAGAGCCGCGAGGGTCTCGTCGATCGGAGTCAGCGGGTCCGGTGTGTGGAACTGGTACAAGTCAATCCAGTCCGTTCCAAGCCGGCGCAGGGACGCCTCGACGGCAGCGACGATATAGCGGCGGGATCCGCGCGCGCCGAAATCAGGACCGTTGGCCCCCTGCATGTCCATGCCGAACTTGGTCGCCAGGACAATATCTGCGCGGCGTGCACCCAGTGCCTTGCCCAGCCGGATTTCGCTCAGTCCGGGTTCGGCGCCGTAGATATCGGCAGTATCGAAGAGGGTTATCCCTGCGTCGATAGCGGCGTGGACGACGGCGTCCGTTCCCTCCTGGGATTCGGTTGCCGTGCCTGCACGGCCCAGGTTGTTGCAGCCGAGGCCAACCGTGGAAACGGTCAGTCCGGAATTGCCAAGTCTGTTGTAGGTGGTCATCCTGCCACGCTATCAACTACCGCTGCCCGCATGCGGTAATCCGCCCCGCTAGGGGCCGAAGGCGCTCATTGGCCCATTGAGGCTTGGAGGCTTGTCCGTCTCCAGGATGTACTGGACGGGAATGGGCCCGGTGGGAAGCAGGCCCGGATAGATGCTCTCATGGTTGCGGCGGCGCGGTTGGTTCCCGCTCTCCTTCAACCGGCGGGAAAACGCCGGCGAGGAAACCGGGTCCAGCCCGGCCTGCTCGCACCAGATGATGTAAATGCCGTACAAGTCCGCCGTCGGCGTGGCCTCGTCTTCGCTGAGGCCGGTGATGGTGCATTCCCGCAAAAAGTCCGTCACGGGACCGGATTGTGCCTGTTCCATACTGCCGACACTAGCCACGCGCCCCTCCGGTGGGAAGAGCCGCTAAGGTGAACTTTTACCTTCGCTGCGCAAATAGTCTTCAAAGCTCAGCGGCGCCGCACCGGTGAGTTCAGCGACGTCGTCACTAACCCGGGCCATTTGCCCGGCTGCGATGGCCGCGTAGCTGGTGGCCCACGCCACCGCCTGCCACTGCGTGGCGCCCGTGGCCAGCCGGGATTCGACCGCTTCGTCCAGGGATTCGGCATGGTAGGTGATGTTCTCACCGGTGACGCGGGAAAGAATCTCCGCTACCTCGGCCATGGTCAGGGCCTCGGGCCCGGTCAGTGTGTAGGTCCGGTGGGCATGAGGCACGGGATCGGCCAGGATCCGTGCTGCTGAACGAGCGACGTCGGTCCGCGCCACCGGGGCAAACCGGCCGTCCGCTGCGGGACCGCGGATCACGCCGTCGCGCCCTACAAAGGAAGGCAGGATGTCCTGGTAGAAGGCATCGCGCAGGAACGTAAACTCCAGTCCGCGTTCCCGGATGTACTGCTCGGTGTCCCAGTGGTCACGTCCCAGGGTGAACACATCATTCTCCGAGGCCCCCATGAACGAAGTGTAGACAATGTGCCTTACCCCGGCGTCAACGGCCGCGTCGACGAACGTGCGCTGGTCCTGGGCGCGGTATGGATTCTCCGCTGCCGACACCATAAAGAGGGTCTGCGTTCCCCGGAGCGCACGCTCAGCGTGTTCCTTGTCCGCGTAGGACACCGCGAAGGTGGGCGTGTCCGGCTGCTGCGGAACCCGGGCGGTATGCCGCGCCAGCAGGCGCAGCGGTACGCCCTGCCCTGCCAGCAGACGTGCGACCATACCGCCAAGTGCACCGGTGGCTCCCGTGACGGCGAGAGGAGGGAGGTCGTTCGGCATTGGCGCCACCTGCTTTCCTTGCCCCGCCGGGGCTGCGGAGCTTACTTGATCTTCGGTATCTGTCCTGTGGGTGCCTGCTGACCCGGCAGCGGCCGGGCGAAGGGAACCTTAGTTCCCAGCACCTGGGCGACGACGTCGTTGGCCACCTGGCGGGCCGTAAGGCCCACGCGCTCCATGACTTCGGCACGGGTGCCGTGGTCCAGGAACTCGACCGGTAGGCCCACTTCATTCAGGGCGGTGTCCACGCCTGCCGCCCTCATCTCCTGGCGGATCCGGGATCCGACTCCCCCGGCCCGCACACCGTCCTCAATGACGATCACGATCCGGTGCTCGGCCGCCATGCAGACGATCGACCGCGGAACCGGCAGCACCCAGCGCGGATCCACCACGGTGGAACTTATCCCCTGGTCGCCGAGGCGGTCGGCGACTTCCAGCGCCATCTCCGCCATGGCTCCAACACTGACGATCAGGACGTCGTTGCTGGCATCACCGGAGGGGCGGCGGGCCAGGATGTCCACGCCGTCCTCGGTGCGTTCCTCAGCTTCAACGTCCGGTCCTACGGTTCCCTTGGAGAAACGGACCACGCTGGGCGCGTCGGAGATCGCGACAGCCTCCCGAAGTTCTTCCCGGAGCCGGGTGGCATCTCGGGGAGCTGCCAGGTGCAGTCCGGGCACAATCTGCAGCATGGACATGTCCCACATGCCGTGGTGGCTGGCGCCGTCCGGCCCGGTAACCCCGGCGCGGTCAAGGACGATCGTCACGCCGGCCTTGTGCAGGGCCACGTCCATGAGCAGCTGGTCGAATGCCCGGTTCAGGAAGGTGGCGTAGAGCGCGACCACGGGATGCAGTCCCCCGTAGGCCATACCGGCCGCGGAGGTGAGGGCATGCTGCTCGGCGATGCCGACGTCGAACACCCGTTCCGGATGCTTCTCAGCCATGCGGTGCAGGCCCACGGGGATGAGCATGGCACCGGTGATACCGACGATGTCCTTCCGTTCGTCGGCGATGTCTGCGATTTCGGTGGCGAAGACGGAGGTCCAGGACTGCTTGCCGCCGGCGGCTACGGGGGCACCGGTTTCGGGATCGATCACTCCCACTGCATGGAATTGGTCTTCCACGTGCGCCCGCGCAGGGGCGTAGCCGTGGCCCTTTTCGGTGATCGCGTGGACGATCACCGGTCCGGCGAAATTCTTGGCCTTTTCCAGCGCCTGTTCCACAGCCTCAAGGTCATGGCCGTCGACCGGCCCGACGTACTTCATTCCGAGGTCTTCGAAGAGACCCTGGGGTGCCCACCAGTCCTTGACGCCCTTCTTGGCTGCGTGGAGGCTGTGGTACGCGAACCGGCCCACGGGTCCCCCGTTCTGCAGGCGGCCCTTCCACCAGTCCATGGTGTTTTCGTACATGTGGTGTGTGCGCACGGCGTCGATGGTCGGCCGCAGCGAGGCAAGGTAATCCGCCACGCCGCCGATGGTGGGCGCGTAGGAACGGCCGTTGTCGTTGACCACGATCACCACACGCCGCTTTTGGTCGGCAGCGATGTTGTTCAGGGCTTCCCAGGCCATGCCCCCGGTGAGGGCACCGTCGCCCACCATGACAACCGTGTACCGGTCGCCTTCACCGTTGAGCTGCCGGGCGCGGGAGATGCCGTCAGCCCAGGACAGGGAGGAAGAAGCGTGCGAGCTCTCCACGATGTCGTGGACAGATTCTGCCCGTGAGGGGTAGCCGGAGAGGCCGCCCTGCTGGCGCAGGGTCGAGAAGTCCTGGCGGCCGGTGAGCATCTTGTGCACGTAGGACTGGTGGCCTGTGTCAAAGACGATGCTGTCCCGCGGTGAGTCGAACACCCGGTGGATGCCCATGGTTAGTTCAACGACGCCCAGGTTAGGTCCCAGATGCCCGCCGGTCTGGGCCACATTCGTGATGAGGAATGAGCGGATTTCCTCGGCGAGGGCTGAGAGCTGGGAGCTGCTCAGCTTACTGAGGTCCCGCGGATCACGGATGGTTTCCAGAAGTCCCAAGAGGGCGCCTCCCTTGCGTCTTAGGCAACGGGCAAATGCACCGTCACAGCTTTTAACTCTAACGCCTGCCCCGCACCCCCGGTTTCCACAGAAGCGCAAAACGCCCCGTTTCCTTCCATCCGGAAGAAAACGGGGCGCTGTGCTCAGGCGCTGTGCAGCCCTACTTTGCCGAGATCTGGCGAAGCACGTACTGCAGGATGCCGCCGTTGCGGTAGTAGTCGGCCTCACCCGGGGTATCGATGCGCAGGACCGCATCGAAGGTGATGGCCTCACCGTTCTCGGGCACCGCGGTGACCTTGACGGTCTTCGGGGTGGTGCCGTTGTTGAGCTCGGTAACGCCCTCAACCGAGAAGGTCTCGGTACCGGTCAGGCCCAGGGACTCAGCGTTGACGCCGGCCGGGTACTGCAGCGGAAGGACGCCCATGCCAATGAGGTTGGAGCGGTGGATGCGCTCGTAGCTCTCGGCGATGACTGCCTTGACGCCCAGCAGTGCGGTGCCCTTGGCAGCCCAGTCACGCGAGGAGCCCGAACCGTATTCCTTGCCGGCCAGGACAACCAGCGGAGTGCCTGCGGCCTGGTAGTTCATCGCGGCATCGTAAACAGCAGCCTGCGGTGCGTCGGCCTGGGTGAAGTCGCGGGTGAAGCCGCCTTCAACGCCGTCGAGCAGCTGGTTCTTGATGCGGATGTTGGCGAAGGTGCCGCGGATCATGACTTCGTGGTTTCCACGGCGGGAACCGTAGGAGTTGAAGTCCTTGCGGGCCACACCGTGCTCCAGCAGGTACTTGCCTGCGGGGGTGTCGGACTTGAAGGAACCGGCCGGGGAAATGTGGTCGGTGGTGACCGAGTCGCCCAGCTTCAGCAACACGCGGGCACCTTCGATGTTCTCGACGGGCTCGGGCTGTGCCTTCATGCCCTCGAAGTACGGGGGCTTCCGGACGTACGTGGACTCCGAATCCCATTCGAAGGTTGCGCCTTCGGGGGTGGGCAGGGACTTCCAGCGGTCGTCGCCTTCGAAGATGGTGCCGTAGCTGTCGGTGAACATCTTCTTGTCGATGGAGGCATCGATGATCTCCTGGACCTCGACCGGGTTCGGCCAGATGTCCTTCAGGAAGATGTCGTTGCCTTCGGCGTCCTGACCCAGGGCGTCGTTCTCGAAGTCGAAGTCCATGGAACCGGCCAGTGCGTAGGCCACTACCAGCGGCGGGGACGCCAGGTAGTTCATCTTCACGTCCGGGTTGATGCGGCCTTCGAAGTTGCGGTTGCCGGAGAGCACTGCGGTAACCGCAAGGTCGGCTTCGTTGATCGCCGTGGAGATTTCCTCTTCCAGCGGACCGGAGTTGCCGATGCAGGTGGCGCAGCCGTAGCCAACCACGAAGAAGCCGAGCTTCTCCAGGTACGGGATCAGGCCGGACTTCTCGTAGTAGTCGGTGACTACCTTGGAGCCCGGTGCGATCGAGGTCTTGACCCACGGCTGGGCGACGAGGCCCTTTTCGACGGCGTTGCGTGCCAGTACGGCAGCGGCCATCATCACCGAGGGGTTGGACGTGTTGGTGCAGGAGGTGATCGAGGCGATCGTCACGGCACCGTGGTCCAGCTCGAAGCTGCGGCCGTCCGGCATGGTGACGGGAACCTTGTTCACCGAACGCTCGGCGGGAGCATCGGATTCCTTGACCAGGTCGTGCTGGACGTCCTTGATCTTGGTGCTGCCCTCGGCGAAGGACGGAGCGTCCGAAGCGGGGAAGGTTTCTTCCAGCGCTTCATCCACGGTGCCGTTCTGGGCCTCTACGGTCTCGTGGACGTAGTTCTTCAGGTCGGCACGGAACTGCTGCTTGGCGTTCGTGAGCTCCACGCGGTCCTGCGGGCGCTTCGGGCCGGCGATCGAGGGAACCACGGTGGAGAGGTCCAGCTCGAGGTACTCGGAGTACTTGATTTCCTTCGAGGGATCGTGCCAGAGGCCCTGTTCCTTGGCGTAGGCCTCCACGAGGGCTACGTTTTCCTCGGAGCGGCCGGTAAGGCGCAGGTAGTCCAGGGTCACGTCGTCGATCGGGAAGATCGCGGCGGTGGAACCGAACTCCGGGCTCATGTTGCCGATGGTGGCGCGGTTGGCCAGCGGCACGGAGGCAACGCCCTCGCCGTAGAACTCCACGAACTTGCCGACGACGCCGTGCTTGCGCAGCATCTCGGTGATCGTCAGGACGACGTCCGTGGCGGTGGCGCCGGCCGGGATCTCACCGGTGAGCTTGAAGCCGACAACGCGCGGGATCAGCATGGAGACGGGCTGGCCGAGCATTGCTGCTTCGGCTTCGATGCCGCCAACGCCCCAGCCGAGCACACCCAGGCCGTTGACCATGGTGGTGTGGGAGTCGGTGCCGACGCAGGTGTCCGGGTAGGCACGCAGGACGCCGTCAACTTCACGGGTCATAACGGTGCGCGCCAGGTACTCGATGTTGACCTGGTGGACAATGCCCATTCCCGGGGGGACAACCTTGAAGTCATCGAATGCGGTCTGGCCCCAGCGCAGGAACTGGTAACGCTCACCGTTGCGCTGGTACTCGATTTCCATGTTGCGCTCGAGTGCGCCGGCGTTGCCGAAAGCATCGATCTGCACGGAGTGGTCAATGACCATTTCGGCCGGTGCCAGCGGGTTGACGCGCTTGGGGTCGCCGCCAAGGTCGGCCACTGCTTCACGCATGGTCGCCAGGTCAACGATGCAGGGAACACCGGTGAAGTCCTGCATGATCACGCGGGCAGGCGTGAACTGGATTTCGGTGCTGGGCTCTGCGTTTGCGTCCCACTTGGCCAGGGCACGGACGTGGTCCGCGGTGATGTTGGCACCATCTTCGGTGCGCAGCAGGTTCTCCAGCAGGACCTTGAGGCTGAACGGAAGGCTCTGGGCGCCTTCGACGGAATTCAGCCGGAAAATTTCATATTCGTTTCCGTTGACGTCAAGGACGCCTTTGGATCCGAAGCTGTCCACATTACTCATAACAGGACTCCTCTCGCCACCGTTTTATCTTTGTCCAGTGATCCGCCGCACGCTAGTTAGGATTTCCTAACCGGCACAGCTGTTGGGCCCGGCCGGGAAATGGTGGGTGATTTCCCGGGCTGGCTAGTCCCCCCTGCCGTGCAAACGTATGGCGGGAATCCCTTCGGCACGGAGCCGGACAACTGTTCCCATCCTAGCCGGATGCGCGTCCGCTGGACCGTTCACCGCGCCGGATACCGGTATATGGCCCGCCACACACCGGCCCGGCGGCTCGTGCAGGGGCAGCGCTACGGGCGGCGGAGGACGGCGAAGGACTCCATGTGGTGGGTATGGGGGTACAGGTCAAAGACGCGCAGCACGTCCAGCTCCCAGCCGGCTTCGCGGAACCAGGCCAGGTCCCTCGCGAAGGAAGCGGGGTCGCAGGACACATAGCCAACCGCACGCGGGGCGGCGGCGCTGATCTGGTCCACGACCACACGGCCCGCTCCGGTCCGCGGCGGGTCCAGGAGGACGGCGTCCAGGCGGCCTTCGTGGCTTCGCAGCACGCGGTCCACCCGGCCCTGGACAACCTCAACCTGGGGCAGGGCAAACAGGTTCTTGCGGGCATCGCGGCTGGTGCCGGGCGAACCTTCCACGGAGAGGACGTGCCCTTCGGTGCCGGCAGCTGCAGCGAGCGGTGCGGTGAACAGGCCGGCGCCGGCAAAGAGGTCGGCGGCCCGCTCACCCGGCTGGATATCGAGGCCCTGCAGGACTGCCTGCACGAGTGTTTCGGGGGCACTGCGGTGGATCTGCCAGAACCCTGCTCCGGTAACCCGGTACTCGTGTCCGGCGGCCTGTTCCCGGACCCAGGTCCGCCCGCGCAGCCGGGTTAGTTCATGGCTTTCGGGATCCCAGGCTGCCACCGAGACAGTCTCTCCGGCGCCGGGATCCGCGGCGGCACCAACTTCGGAGGCAATGCGGGCCAGCGTCCGCGGATGGGTTCCCTCAGAAGGAATGAGAAGAACCAGGGGCGGGCCCCCGGCAGCGGGTGCGGCAACCTCAACGCGTCCGGCTCCGGTGAAGTCCACATCCCAGAGCTTCAGTGCGTTGATCGCGGCGGAGGCCAGCGGCATTTCCTGGACCGGGATGAGGTCTTCGGAACGGTGCGGGTGCATGGCCAGGCGGCCCCCGGGAGCTACGGAGAAGCTGGCCCTGGTCCGCCATCCCAGGCCGTCAGGACTCTCATCCGCCGCCGCTTCAACGGTGACTTCACGGTCAACGCCGCCAAGGCGCCTGAGCTGCTCGGCAAAGATCCCGGCCTTCAACCGGCGCTGTTCGGCCAGTTCGATGTGTCCGAATTCGGCTCCCCCCACCGGTAGCCTGCCGCGGGATGCTGCCTTGAGCGCGTCTGCCGGCGCCCAGAAATGCGGCACCCGGGCGGCCGAGGGCTCCAGGACCTCGACGACGTCGGCACGCCAGAACTTTGCCTTCTCACCCGCATCGGTGAGCCTGGCCCGTACACGCTCCCCCGGCAGGCCGTGCCGGACGAAGACGACGCGGCCTTCGTGCCGGGCAACGAAGTGCCCTCCGTGGGCGGCCGGGCCGATGGTCAGTTCAAGATCGCTGGGAGGATTTGTGCCCTGCGGGGTTTCGGGGGTCATAGTGCGTTCGGACTTCCGTGTTGGAGCTAAAACACCATCACATCACGATTTCGCCGGTGCACCCGACTATGCTTTCCTTTGGCCCGGAGCGGGATACGGCAGCACGCGGGAAATCCCGGTAGAGAACATGAGGTAGGACACGGTGGCGCATTACGTGATCATGGGGTGCGGAAGGGTGGGAGCCATGCTGGCACACACCCTGGACAACGCCGGACATTCCGTGGCGGTCATAGACCAGGATCCGCGGGCTTTCCGTCGCCTGAGGCCTGCTTTTACCGGCACCCGGGTGACCGGCGTCGGATTTGACCGTGCCACTTTGGAACAGGCCGGAATCGAAGGCGCCTACGCTTTCGCCGCTGTTTCCAGCGGCGACAATTCAAACATTCTCTCGACCCGGGTGGCACGGGAAACCTTCCATGTGCCCCACGTCGTGGCACGGATCTATGATCCGGGGCGCGCCGAAATCTACCAGCGGCTGGGTATCCCCACCGTGGCGGCCGTGCGCTGGAGCGCTGACCAGGTTCTGCGCAGGATCCTGCCCGAACAAAGCATCAACGGCGACTTCCGGGAATCCTCCGGCAGGCTCATCCTGGGTGAACTGTCGCTGGACCCGTCGTGGCTGGGCCGCCCGCTGCACGAGGTGGAGGCCGCGGCCGGGGTACGGATTGCGTACCTGACCCGCTTCGGAGAAGGCGTGCTCCCCCGCGCCGACACGAGCTACCAGCAGGGTGACGTCCTGCACGCAATGATGCATGTTGAACGAACCGCGGAAATCAGCAGGGTCCTGTCTGCTCCGCCTGCAAAGGAGAACCCGTGAAGGTTGTAATTGCCGGAGCCGGCAGTGTGGGGTCCTCGATTGCCCGCGAGCTGCTGTCCCACGGACACGAGGTGCTCCTCATCGACGAGAAGCCCGAGACCGAGGCCCGGAGCGAACTTGCCGGCGCGGCGTGGCTGATCGGGGATGCCTGCGAACTGACCACCCTGAAGGATGCCAGGCTGGACGCCGCTGACGTGGTGGTCTCCGCCACTGGCGATGACAAGGTGAACCTGGTGGTCTCCCTGCTCGCGAAGACCGAGTTCGGAGTGGCCCGGACCGTGGGGCGCGTCAATAATCCAAAGAACGACTGGATGTTCGATGACTCCTGGGGTGTGGACGTCGCGGTCAACACCCCCCGCCTCATGACTGCCCTGGTGGAGGAAGCCGTGGAGGTCGGCGACCTTGTGCGTCTGCTGACCCTGCAGACAGGGGTGTCCTCGATGGTCGAATTCACCGTCCCGGCGGCCTCCCCGATGCTGGGAGCGCGCGTAGGTTCCGTTCCGTGGCCGCAGGATTCGACCCTGGTTGCGATCCTGCGCGACGATGCGCCCATCACTCCGAGCAGCGACGACGTCATAGAAGGCGGCGACGAACTGTTCTTCGTCACCACCATCGCTGCGGAGGACGAGCTGCGGGCCCTGCTGGCCCCGAAGGACTAGGGTTCGCGGACTGCTGCGGGACGGGAAACCATCCAGGCCAGCCAGAGTCCCAGCGCGTACAGCGGCACGCCCATGGCCAGCCTCATGGTGCCCAGGGCTGCAACATTGTCTGCCAGGTAGAGGGGCAGCTGCACCGCGAGCCGCAGCGCGAAGACAGAGATGATGATCCAGGTGGCCAGGGTATAGGCACGCAGCCGCTTAGGTTCGCTGCGCCAGGAGAGGTTCTCGCCGCGGATAAAGCCAAACAGCAGCCCTGCGACGGGCCATTTGACCGCCACGGAGACGGCAAAGGCCAGGATGTAGGCACCATTGAGGTAGAAACCCGGAAGGAAGAACTCGGTGCCGCTGCCGCTTCGGAGCGCGAATATTGCACAGATCGCAACACCGATGACGCCGGTCAGCGACTGCACCAGCGGCCGCTTCTGAATGAGGTTGGCGACGGCGAAGCCTCCGGCGGCCACCACGGCAGCTCCCAGGGACAGATAGAGGGCCGTGGTGATCGTGTAAATCAGCGTGAACAGCAGCCCGGGGAGGATCGCCTCCGCCAGTCCGCGCACACCGCCGACGGATTTCAGGACGTCGATCTGCCCGTCGTCGCCGCGTTCGACGCCGGAGCGGGCAGCATATTGTCCGGCCAGCTCGCTCATCGAAGGCTGGCCGTCGGGGCGGCCTTTGCCTTCGGGTTCTGGGCTGGTGCTCATAATTCGCCTTCCGGACGTCCAATGATTTCGTACCGCGGGTTGAAGATGGTGGGCTGGCCGCCAACACTGCTCACCATGCCCTCGAACGCCACCTGGGTTCCGGCAACTATTCCGGGGATGCGGCGCTGCCCAATCCAGATGAGCCGTACCCGCTGCCGGGTCTGCGCTGCGGCGGGATCCCGGTAGGCGCCCTGCAGGTCCGCCAGGACGGCGGTGAACCGGGGCGCGGAGTCTGCCGGAACCAGGGTGACCGATTCAACGTAGCCGCTGCTGTGAGCGCGGCCCCGGCCCGGCAGGTCGGCGATGCGCAGCCGGGCGGAAGCTCCGGCCGCCGGGGGCATCTGCTTAGCCAATGGTGGTGATTTCCGGTCCGCGCTGCGGCGGCTCCGGCTTGGCTGAGTCTTCACCGCGCTTGGGCAGCGGAGAAGCGTCACGGGGCAGGTTCAGCTGCAGCAGGTCGCGAGGGGGCAGCGGAGCGTCCCCGCGGACCACCACAACGTTGCGGAAGACTTCTTCCAGCGGACCGGCCGCATCGGGGTTCATGGCCGCCGGACCGCCGAACACGCCGCGCAGGAACCAGCGGGGACCGTCCACTCCTACGAACCGTGCCACACGGTAGCCCTTGGAACCGTCCTGTGCCTGCGCAGGCACACGCGCCAGCAGCTCGGTGCCCAGGCGTCCCTCAAGTTCGTCTGCGGTGCCGCCCTGGGAAGAAACCGATTTGACGATCTGCGCGCGGATTTCGTCCCAGAGGGTCTCCGACTTCGGTGCGGCGAAGGCCTGCAGCTGGAGGCTGGATCCGTCCATGTCCAGGGTGACGGCAACTACCCGTTTGGTCTTCTCTTCGACTTCCAGGCGCAGCGCCAGGCCCTGCGTGGCGGCAATGCGCAGCGCGCCAAGGTCCACGTAGCCTTCCTCCGAAGGCCGGTCGGCGACGTCGTACGGTCCCTGGGCGGGTCCCGCGGCGGCACCTGCAGCTTCATCTGCCGTGTCCTGTTCCTTGGGAACGTACCCGGATTCCGCCCGGTCTTTCCTGCGGCGTCCAAATGCCATCGCCTGGTCCTCTTTCCTTCTGTGGTGCCGGGCAAGTGAACCCGGGTTGTAGCGGCCTAGGCCGTTGCTGTGCCGAATCCGCCGGTGGAGCCGAATCCTCCGGCCCCGCGCACCGAGTCGGAGAGCTCAGCAACGGGTTCGAACTCAGCAGTCTCAACGCGCTGGATCACCATCTGCGCAATCCGGTCCCCGCGCTTGAGCCGAATGGGCTCGGCGGCGTCCGTGTTTAACAGTGTGACGGAAATTTCACCGCGGTAACCCGCGTCCACGGTACCGGGCGCGTTGACGATCGTGAGCCCGTGCTTCGTGGCGAGCCCGGAGCGCGGATGGATCAAGGCAACGTACCCGAAAGGCAGCGCGATGGAAACGCCGGTCGGCACCAGGGCCCGCTGGCCGGGTGCCAGTTCGACGTCGACGCGGGCACGCAGGTCTGCGCCCGCATCACCTGGGTGGGCGTAGGACGGCGCTTCGAGGCCGTCGTCGAGCATTTTCAGCTGGACTTTCACGCTGGGTCCTGCTTGCTGCACAGCTGTCTCCGGGATCTTTCTGGAACTGTTTCTTCAATGACTTACGGCAGCTGCGGCCAGAGACCGGCAGCGCCTTGTTTACTTTAGCGCGTAGTGCCAGCCCCGCGCCGTCCCGCCGCGCGGGCCGGGACTGCGCCGGTCAGGGCCAAAGGCAAGATGAAATGCCGGAACAAAGATGGAAAGCTAGGAGTATGTCAACGCCCGCTGCCCACAGCCCTGCCCAGACCGTGCTCTATTCGGAGAGGCTGCTGCCGGCATTCTGGATCTGGCTGGTTGTCGCCGGCCTGTCCGGGACCTTCGTCCTTGCGTTCATTCCCATCAGCCTGCTCGTGGGCATCCTGGTTGCCCTGGTGGCCGCGGTGGTCCTGACGGTACTGCTGCTGATATCCACACCGGTCATCCGGGTTACCGAGGAGACCGTGCAGGTGGGGCGCGCCCAGATTGAACGCAAGTGGATCGGCGCGGTGGAAGCCTACCGCGGTGAAGATGCAACCCAGCAGCGCGGGCCGGCATTGAACGGCACCGCGTACCTCTGCATCCGGGGCTGGATCAGCCCGGTCGTGAAGATGGAAATCACTGATCCCGCAGACCGCACCCCGTACTGGCTCACTTCCACCCGCCACCCGGAAAAGCTGGTGGCTGCCCTTCAGCCCGCAGGCAGCTAACCACCGCTGGCCCCGGCTTAGCCTTCGCAGTCGATGCAGTAATAAAGTCCGTCCTTCTCCTTGGCAATCTGCGAACGGTGCCGCACCAGGAAGCAGGAAGCACAGGTGAATTCGTCCTGCTGGGCGGGAAGCACCCGGACCATCAGTTCTTCGCCGGAAAGGTCTGCTCCCGGCAGTTCGAAGCTGTCCGCTGCCTCGGCTTCGTCTTCGTCCACCACGGCCGACTGCACGTTTGTCCGCCGTGTCTTCAGTTCTTCGATTGATTCTTCGCTGGCGTCCTCGTCGGCCTTGCGCGGCGCGTCGTAGTCTGTCGCCATAATTCACATCCCACCATCGGTGTCAGTACTTCACGGGTAAATCGAGGCACGTACTGCCGGTTCCGGGCGCCTGGCCTGAAACCGCAGCGCGGCTCGGAGTAGACAACGCCGCGGCCACTGCGTTTGTGCCCGCAGAAGAGAGATTTTTGTCCGCCCTGAACGAAATAGCCACGCCTCTGCCTCGGGGATCGTGTCCGCAGGGCAAGAATCATTGCCCGCCCAGGCCGTGGATCCGCGCCACACCGGGCTAAACGGTAGGAATTTGGGTGCCCGGATGGCATTGTTTCAAGAAGGAGTTGCTATCGATAGCGAGGATTTTTTCATGCAGGATCTACGGCTCGTGGGTGTCCATGAGGGCGGCGAACATCTGCTGCTGAGCGGACGGGGCGGCGAAACGTTCCGGCTCCGCATCGACGAAGCCCTGCGCGTTGCTGCTTCCCGCCCCGCACGGCGTGCGGGACAGGCAGCCGAGCCCGAGGCCGGACCCACAATGACTCCCCGTGATATCCAGGCCCGGATCCGGTCCGGTGCCAGCGCCGAGGAAGTCGCGGAGCTCTCCGGCCACGACCTCGCCCATATCCGCCGCTACGAAGGCCCGGTGCTGGCTGAACGCGAGTACATCGCGCGCCAGGCCCAGTCCGTTGAGGTGGAAGCGCCCATGAGCGCTGCGCAGGACAGCCACCGCTCAGCCTTTGGGGACTCTCCCGTCAACCTGGGCGACATGGTCAGCCACCGCCTCCGTGCCTTCGGCGTGGACCCCGAAACGGTGGTCTGGGACTCCTGGCGGCGCCCGGAGGGGTCCTGGGACGTAGTGGCCAGCTTCAGCCTGGGCGAGAACTCCCGGGTATCCGTGGGCGAGGAGCCTCCTGCCCGGTGGACTTACAGCCCGCTCCGCCGCCAGGTGACCAATGCCAACCGCTGGGCGCAGCTGCTCAGCGAACTCGCGCCGGTGGACTCCCCTGTCCCGGCACGCCGGCTGTCCGCAGTAGCCGACCGCGTCTTCGATTTCGAAACAGACACCGCCCCGGAGGAGCCCCTTCCCGTCTCGGACGAAGAGACAGATGAGCTGCTCAACGTCCTGCGTTCCCGTCGCGGGCAGCGCCTGGGCACAGATGAAGACGGCGACGACGCCCTGGCCGCCCTGCTCGCCAAGGGCAGTATTCCTGCAGCACACCCACGTGAAGGCCAGGCCGAACTTGAGGACGAGTCCGCGCACCGGCCGCGCACCGGCAAACTGAGCCTGGCGCCTGTGTTCCCGGGCGAACCGGAGGACACAGCAGAGCCCGAGGCGGAAGAGGGTCCTGCCGACCCGCTGCGCCTGGATGAGGGCGTAAGCACCTCGACGCGGGAAATCAGCATCCTTGCCCGGCCGCTTCGCGGATCGCGCGGTTCAGACACTCCGAAGGCCGCCGCTGAGCCCGAAGAGTCCGGAGAGACCCCGGAAGCCAAGGAACCGGTGACCGAACGCCGGATCAAGCCCAAGCGTTCCTCGGTGCCCAGCTGGGACGAAATCGTTTTTGGTACCAAGGGCGACTAGCCCGTTACGGCGGTCCGGGCGCGCCACGGACCGCCGCCGCGCAGGCTCTGCCTAGCTGCGGGCTATGTCCACGGCACAAATGTCCGGATCTTCGCCCGTTCCCGCATAGCGTGCAGCCTGCTGGGCGCCCATCCGGCGCATATAGTGGCGCCGGCAGAGCGTTTCGTATCCCACAACAGGCGGTGCTCCGGCTTCCTCCGGCTCAAAGAGCGCCTCCGGACCAGGGTCCGCTGACCGCTTGTCAACGTCACCCACCACAACCTGGTCACCGGTTACTACCATGACTCCATCCACGGTGCGGGCGTTGTGGGTGGCCCGGCGTCCGCACCAGCACAGCGCACGGACCTGCAGTACTTCGATGCGGTCGGCCAGTTCGATCAGGCGCCGGGACCCCGGGAACAGCCGGGTGCGGAAATCCGTGGCAATGCCAAAGGCGAACACATCGATTTCCATCTCGTCCACAATCCGGGCGAGCTGTTCGATCTGTTCCTCGCTGTAGAACTGCGCTTCATCGCAGATGAGGTAGTCCACCCGGTCCCCCGCACTGCGGGTCCGGATTACCTCGTCCCAGAAATCCGTGTGGTCCTTCACCTCAACGGCCCGGGTCTTCAGCCCCAGCCTGCTGGAGATCATCGCGTTTCCGGCGCGGTCGTTGCGGCTGAAGAGTATTCCCCCGCGTCCGCGGGCGCTGTGGTTGTAGTCCATCTGCAGCGCCAGGGTGGACTTGCCGCAATCCATGGTCCCGGAGAAGAAAACGAGTTCAGCCATAACCTACTTCCGCCCGCCCTTGGCCGGCCGGGCCAGCGTCAGCAGCGGGACTTCGCGCTCGGCGCGGGTCAGCGAGCCATGCTGGCCCACCATTTGCAGTGCCGACGGGCTGGCCCGCCGGGCATCGAAGAGTGCAATCGGTTCGCGGGCAGCAATCAGCAGGTCCCCAATGCGGGGCAGGATCTCCTCCCGGACGGGTCCGAACAGGCCTTGGGCAACTGCCTGGTCCCGGGTGAGTATCCAGGCCTTGGAGCCCAGGGCCTGCCGCCAGGAACCGGCGAGCCGTTCCAGGGTTCCGACCGGGGCATCCGGTTCCAGGTAAAGCTGCACCATGCGCGGATCTCCGGCCGTGTGGCGTACCCCGTCAACCAGGGCAGGGTTGGCAGAGTAGTCGATCCGGTCAGCCGGAGCGGTGTCTACCATGCCGTGGTCCGCAGTCAGGAGAACCAGGGTGTCCGGGGGCAGCTTGGCCGTGAACCGCTTCAGGGCGGAATCCAGTTCCTCCAGGGACCCACCCCATTCAGGGGACTGGGCACCATAGCGGTGTCCGGTCTTGTCCAGCTCGTTGAAGTAGAAGTACATCAGCATGCGCTTCTCGGCCGCCAGTGCCCCCGAAGCGGCCTCAACGCGCGCGTGGATGCCGGTGCCCGAGGCGTGGCTGCCGCCGCGCAGGGCAGCCCGGGTCATGGCGGAATCAGCGAACCTTGGCAGGCTGACGGTCGTAACGGGAAGATGTTCGGATGCCTGTTCCAGGACAGTCGGGAAAGGCTGCCAGCGGCGCGGGTCCACTCCCGGGTCCCAGTTGCCCAGCATGTTCACCACTTTGTCCTGGGCAGGATCAAGGACGTCGTAGCCCACCATGCCGTGCTGTCCCGGGGGAAGGCCGGTGCCCAGCGACGCGAGGGACGCCGCCGTCGTGGTGGGAAAGGCCGCGGTGAGCGTGCGTCCGCCTTCCAGCATTGACCGCAGGAACGGCGCGTGTCCGGAACGCTGTTTGAGCAGGCTCCGGCCCAGTCCGTCCACCATCACCACGCAGACCCGCTTCGCGGCGGGCAGTCCAAGGGTGTTGGTGAAACCGGGAACCTTCAGGACCGCTGCGGCACTAGTGAGGACTTCCGCTACGGAACTGCGGCCGTAACCGGGCGCCTGCGGGAGGGGGTCAGCGGCGGGTGCTGCGTCCATGCCCCTTACCGCTGGTGGTGGCCGCGGTTGAAACGGCTGCCAATTCCCGGCATCCGCTGCCGGTCGAGGGCCGGCTCCATGGCACGGACATTCATGGTGTCGGTGTTGACTTTGCGCAGGGCACGGGCGAAGGCCTTTGCGTTCTGCACGGCCTGGATTCCGTCGGCTTCCGCAGACACGCGCAGGACGATATCTTCCTGGGCGATGGTTCCGGTATAGCCGTGATCGGCTTCGCACTGCGGATCGGCACAGCCGGCGGGGCCCATGTCCAGGCGCTGCCCGCCGGACCATGCGATTGCCAGGGTAAGTTCACGGGCCTGGTCGGACGGCTTGTAGTTCTGCGGCTGGGAGTACATGTAGCCAAGCACCACGGAGCGGATCTGGGTCACCGGGACCGACTCGGTGGAAACCTGCGCCATCATTTGCTCACCGGCTTCATCCAGCTGCTGGTCGTCCACATGGGTGATCACCAGCATGTCCTCGGTCAGCACCAGGACGGTTATGTGGCGGTGCACTTCGGTCCGGTCGAAATGCGTTTCAAGATGGATCAGGTGGGAGAGGGGCTCACGCCCGTCCAGGGCGTCATGCACAACGTCTGCCAGCAGCGTGGGGTAGAAGCCAGCGCGCTCGATGGAGGCGTCAAGGCTGCGGCGTTCAGCGGAAAGTAGCGGCGACATAAAACCAGTTTCCCCCAGATGCGCCCTGAGCACCTAAAAAGGCGCGCTGAGTGTGCACAACTGTCTGGTCTGCAGCCGGGTTAATCGCGGAGGGCGCGGCGGGCACTGTCGGTGCGCTGCTGCGGGTTGCCCAGCCGGATATCCGCGCTCAGGACCGTGACGCCCTGTACCGAAACCAGCACCGGATTAATCTCCAGCAGTGCAATCTCGGGGTGTTCATCCTTCAGCAGCGCCACCCTGGCTATGAGGTCTTCAAGGGCGGCGACGTCAACCTTGGGCAGCCCCTGGTAGCCGAAGAGCCGCCGGGAGGTTCGCGGCGTGCGCACAAGGTCCGCAACGTCCACGCTCGTCAGCGGCGGAATGCCATGGGCCCAGTCATCGAGCAGGTTCACGGCGTCCCCGGCGATCCCGAAGGAGAGGACCGGACCAAGCAGCGGGTCCTCAATGGCCCGCAGCACACATCCCTGGCCCGACGGCGCCATTGACTGCACCTCGAGTTCGAAGCGGCCGTACGGTTCCAGGGCGGAACGCATCTCGGAAATATTGCTCCGCAGTGACTGCTCAGAGGAGATGTTCAGCCGCACTCCGCCCAGGTCCAGTCGGTGCCGCAGGTGCTCATCCATGGTTTTCAGCACTACCGGCCAGCCAAGCTGGTCGGCGGCCTGGACGGCCTCATCCTCCGTGCGGAAGGGCAGGGAAGGCAGGACGCTGATCCCGTAGAAGCCCAGCAGCCGGGACGTTTCGGCCGGGCCCAGGCGCAAGAGGTCGGTGTTGGCCACCCGCGCCATCTGTTCGTCGATGAAGGCCTGCGCGGCCTCGGTGTCCACACCGGCCGGCTCCGTGTAGTGGCCGTGTTCCCGCCCTGCCCATTCGCTGTAGCGGACCAGCGCCGAAAGTGCGCTGACCGCTGCGCCCGGGCTGGCGAAGCAGGGAAGGCCTGCCGGGAGTACTGCCGGCTCCGGGACCTGTGCATCATCCGTCGACGCGGCCGGCGGGACCTGTTCACGGGCGGCGAGTACGCCTTCGGTGAGCTGGCTGGGATCCATGATTCCGGTAAAGACCGCTACCACGGGCTTTCCGGCTTCGAGCGCACAGTCCAGCAGGGTTTCGGCAACCGCATCATTGTCCAGCCCCGGCGCCGGCAGCAGCGTCACCACGGCGCTGTGCACGGCTTCATCCGCCAGGGCTTTCGCCACGGCCTCACGCAGTGCAGGCAGGGCAACGCTCTGGCCGCGGTCCAGGTCCAGGTCGGTGCGCAGGTGCACGGCGTCCAGGTCCAGCGGAACAGCGGCATCGGCGAGCACCCGTCCAAGTGCGGCGGAGTTGCTCAGCACTGCCAGCCCCCTGCCCTGGGGCAGCGGCTGGCTGCAGGCAATCTGGGCTACGTCCATGAGCTGCTCATTCGTGGCCACCCGGATCACGCCGGACTGGCGAAGCATTGCGTCCAGCGCTCCCTGCGGCGCCTGGGTAAGGCGTACCGAGTGCCCCGGTGGAAGCTGAAGCCCGGTGACATCCGATTTGGCTACGATGACCGGTTTGCCGGAGGCCAGGCGGCGGGCGATGCGTGAGAACTTGCGGGGGTTGCCCACTGACTCCAGGTACAGGCCCACCACCTTGGTGCCGGCGTCGTCTTCCCAGTACTGCATGACGTCGTTGCCGGAGACATCCGCCCGGTTGCCCGCGGAAATGGTGGAGGACAGTCCCAGTCGCCGGCGCTGGGCAGCAGCGTAAAGGAGGACGCCGATCGCAGCGGACTGGCTGAACAGGCCCAGTCCCCCGCGGCGCGGCAGGGCCGGGGCCATGGAGGCATTCAGCGAAACTTCGGGACGGGTGTTGATCAGGCCCAGCGACGCCGGTCCCACTACCCGCATGCCGTTGGCCCGGGCGTAGCGCACCAGGCGGCGCTGGCGCGCCAGTCCCGCTTCGCCGTCGTCGAATCCCGCACTGACCACCAGGAGGTGTTTCACTCCCGCGGCGGCGCATTCTTCGGCCACGCACTGGACCTGGTCATACGGGACGGCAATGACGGCCAGGGAGACCGGCTCGGGAATCTCGGAGATCTTGCCGTAGGAAACCATCCCGGCGAGTTCGAAGGCTTCCGGATTGACGGCATACACACTCCCGGTGAATCCGCCTTCGACGATGTGTTCCATCAGCTGGTAGCCAACGCTGCCCCATTCGCGGCTGGCACCGATTACGGCGATGGACGACGGCGCCAGGAGGTCCGCGACGCTGCGCGCCTCAGCGCGGTGTTCCCGGGCTTCCATGACGGCCCGGGACTTTTCCGTCGGGTCGATGTCGAAGTCCAGGGCGATCACGCCGTCGTCGAACGCCCGGCGGACCTCATAGCCGGCGTCCGCGAACACACTGAGCATCTTGCGGTTTTCCGGCAGCACCTCTGCGCTGAAGCGGCGGATCCCGTTCTCCCGCGCTGCGGCGGCCAGGTGTTCCAGGAGGATGGAGCCGATGCCCCGTCCCTGGTGTTCATCGGAAATGTTGAAGGCCACTTCCGCCTCGGCGGGATCATCCAGACGGTCATAGCGGCCAATTCCCACGATCTCGGATCCGAGTGTGATGACAAACGCAACCCTGTCCCGGTAATCCACGTTGGTAAAGCGCTTCAGCTCGCGGCCGCTCAGTTTAGCCTTGTAAGTGAAGAAACGCAGATAAATGGAGCTTTGGGACTGCCGCATGTGGAACGCCTGCAGCGCCTCGGCATCCGCCGGGGAAACAGGCCTCAGGTGTCCTGTACGCCCGTCCCGCAAAACGACATCAGCTTCCCAATATTCGGGGTATTGTCCCTGCTCCGCCATAGACTCAGACTAGTGGGCATTTTTTAGAACCCGCCACTGAACCTCCACAACGCACCGAAACCGACCAGTCAACACCAACCTCAAGGACGCAAGAACTACATGGCCCGGCGCTCCGCCTCCGCACCCACTCCCGGCGAACCCATCGCTGAGAACATCATCGACATTGATGTCACCACCGAGATGGAGGGGTCCTTCCTCGAGTACGCCTACTCGGTGATTTACTCGCGTGCCCTGCCGGACGCACGTGACGGCCTGAAGCCCGTGCAGCGGCGCATCCTGTACATGATGGCCGAGATGGGCCTGCGCCCTGACCGCGGACACGTCAAGAGCGCACGCGTGGTCGGCGAGGTGATGGGCAAGCTGCACCCGCACGGCGACTCGGCCATTTATGACGCCATGGTCCGCATGGCACAGGACTGGGCGCTGCGCCTGCCGCTGATCGACGGCCACGGCAACTTCGGTTCGCTTGACGACGGCCCCGCCGCTTCGCGCTACACCGAAGCCCGGCTCGCTGCTGCCGCCCTGACCCTCACGGACCACCTCGACGAAGACGTCGTGGACTTTGTCCCGAACTACGACAACCAGCTGATGCAGCCTGAGGTACTCCCGGCCGCGTTCCCCAACCTGCTGGTCAACGGTGCCTCCGGCATCGCCGTCGGCATGGCCACCAACATGGCACCGCACAACCTGGGCGAAGTCATCGCGGCCGCCCAGCACCTGATCCGTCATCCCGAGGCAACCCTGGATGACCTGATGCGCTTTGTACCGGGCCCGGACCTGCCCTCCGGCGGCCGCATCGTGGGCCTGGACGGCATCCGTGACGCCTACGCAACCGGGCGCGGCTCGTTCAAGACCCGCGCCAAGGTGGAGGTGGAGCAGCTCACTGCCCGCCGGACCGGACTGGTGGTCACCGAACTGCCGTACATGGTGGGCCCGGAAAAGGTGATCGAAAAGATCAAGGACGCGGTCACCTCCAAGAAACTGCAGGGCATCTCGGATGTCGTGGACCTCACGGACCGCCAAAACGGCCTCCGCCTGGTTATTGAGCTGAAGAACGGGTTCAACCCCAAAGCCGTCCTTGCCCAGCTCTACCGCTACACCCCGATGGAAGATTCCTTCGGCATCAACAACGTTTCCCTGGTGGACGGCCAGCCGCGCACCCTTGGCCTGGTGGAACTGCTGCAGGTCTACGCGTCCCACCGCCTGGGAGTGGTGCGGCGGCGCACCGCCTACCGCCTGGGCCGCAAGAAGGACCGGCTCCACCTGGTTGAGGGCCTGCTGATCGCGATCGTGGACATTGACGAGGTCATCCAGGTCATCCGCTCCTCGGAAGAGACTGCAGAGGCGCGCACGCGCCTGATGTCCATCTACGACCTCACTGAGATCCAGGCCAACCACATTCTGGAACTACGGCTGCGCCAGCTCACCAAGTACTCACGGCTGGAACTCGAGAAGGAGCAGGAGGAACTGCGCGCCGCAATCGAGGAGCTGCAGGCCATCCTGGATTCCGAGGAACGGCTGCGCGAACTGGTATGCGAGGAGCTCGGCGACGTGGCGGCCAGGTATGCCACCCCGCGCCGCACAGTGCTCCTGGAGTCCGAGGCGGTGGCGCCGATGGCCTCCGAGGCAGTGGCGGTAAAGGCGGGCAAGGGAGCGAAAGCCGTTCTTCCGCTCCAGATCCCCGACGATCCCTGCTGGGTAGTCCTTTCGGCCTCCGGCCAGCTGGCACGGACCTCCAACCAGGAGCCGCTGGTGGAAGGCGGGCAACGGACCCGCCACGACGTTTTCCGCAGCGTGGTGGCCACCACCGCACGCGGTGAGATCGGAGCGGTCACGTCCTCCGGCCGAATGATCCGCGTCCAGGTGATGGACATGCCGGCGCTTCCCCCGACCAACGGCCTGCCCAACCTTGCCGGCGGGGTGGCTGCCAAGGACTTCATGACCCTGACGAAGGGCGAGAAGCTTATCGGCCTGGTGCCGCTGAACGCCGTGCTGGCCCTTGGCACCCGAAACGGCGTAGTGAAGCGCGTGAACCCGGAATACCCGCTGAACCGGGACGACTGGGAAGCGATCACGCTCAAGCCGCGCGACGAGGTCATCGGTGCCGCCGTGGCCGCGAAGGACGACGACGAACTCGTCTTCGCGACCAGGGGTGCCCAGCTGCTTCGCTTCCCGGCCTCCGCAGTGCGTCCGCAGGGGCGGACCGCCGGCGGTGTGGCAGGCATGAAGCTTGGCGAGGGTGATGAAGCGATCTTCTTCGGTGTGGTCGCTGCGGGCGACCCGGACGCCGTCGTGGTCACCGTCGCTTCCGGCAGCGAGACGCTTCCCGGGACACCCGGCGGATCCGTTAAGGTGACGGACTTTGCCGAATACCCGGCCAAGGGACGCGCCACTGCGGGCGTGCGGGCGCACCGGTTCCTGAAGGGCGAAGACGCACTGGTAGCCGCTTGGGCCGGGCACGGCCCCGCCAAGGCCGCAGCCGCGAACGGCGTGGCCCGGGCGTTGCCCACTGAACACGGCCGCCGGGACGGCTCCGGCGTTCCGCTAGCCAGCCCGGTGGAGCACATCGGCCCCAGCCTGACTGCTCCCTAGAGCCGGCACCGTTAAACGGCACTGGGCCGAACCTGGTTTTCCAGGTCCGGCCCAGTGCCGTTTTTGTATGGGCTGTTACTTACCGAAGCTTCGCAGCCGCAGCGAGTTCGCCACCACCAGCACCGAGCTGGCGGCCATGGCCGCGCCGGCGATCATCGGGTTCAGCAACCCAAGGGCGGCCACCGGGATCCCCACGGTGTTGTAGAAGAACGCCCAGAACAGGTTGACCTTGATGGTCCGCAGGGTCCGCCGGGAGAGCTCGATCGCGGTGGCGACCTGCCCCAGGGAACTGCCCATCACGGTCAGGTCTGCCGCGGCCATGGCCGCGTCCGTTCCTGAGCCCATCGCGATGCCAAGATCCGCCTGGGCCAGCGCGGCGGCGTCGTTCACGCCGTCCCCTGCCATGGCCACTGTGGCGCCCTGCTCTTGGAACCGGCGCACTGCCGCAACCTTGCCTTCCGGGCGGACGTCGGCCAGTACGTCCTCGGGGGCAATCCCGACTTCCCGCGCCACGGCTGCGGCCACGACGGCGTTGTCCCCGGTCAGCAGGACAGGACGCAGCCCAAGTTCCAAGAGCCGTGCCACCGCCTCACGGGAACCGTCCTTGATGGTGTCCTGGAGGCTGATGATGCCTGCCGGGGCTCCGTCGAGGGCAACCACGACAGCGGTGGCACCGGTTTCCTGCTCCCGGCGAAGCACGCCCGCAGCCGACGGATCGAGCGCAATGCCGTTTTCCTCAAGCCAGCCGGGCCGGCCCGCCACGACGCTGCGTCCCTCAACCGTGCCGCGCACACCACCGCCGGGCGAGGACAGGAACCCGCTGACGGGTGCCAGGCCGGGGCCCTGCTCCGCAGCTGCGGCAATGGCGCGGGCAATCGGATGCTCGCCGGCGTTCTCGAGCGAACCGGCCAGGCGGAGCAGGGTATCCTCATCCCCCGCTCCTGAATTCGGAAGCAGCACCGTCCGGGCCACCGAAAGCTTGCCGCTGGTGACCGTCCCGGTCTTGTCCAGCAGGATGGTGTTCACCGTTCGGGTGTCCTCCAGTACCTGCGGACCCTTGATCAGGATGCCCAGCTGGGCGCCCCGTCCGGTTCCGGTCAGCAGCCCTACCGGAGTAGCCAGTCCCAGGGCACAGGGGCAGGCAATGACCAGGACCGCCACGGCAGCAGTGAATGCGCTTTGGAGGTCACCGGCCAGCAGGAGCCAGAGCAGGAAAGTCACGGCGGCGATCACCAGGACAACCGGCACGAACACCGCACTGATCCGGTCGGCGAGCCGCGCGATCGGAGCCTTGCCCGACTGGGCGGCGCTGACCAGCGCACCCATTTGCGCCAGGGTGGTTTCGCTGCCCACCCGGGTTGCCCGGACCAGCAGCCTCCCGGAAGTGTTGACCGTGGCCCCGGTGACGGGATCGCCGGGATGGACCTCCACCGGCAGGGACTCACCGGTGATCAAGGCTGCGTCAATGGCTGACTCGCCCTCCACCACAGTTCCGTCGGTGGCGACCTTCTCCCCCGGACGCACCACGAAGACATCCCCGGGCACCAGTTCGGCGGCCGGGATGAGCACCTCACGGCCGTTCCGCAGCACAACTGCGTCCTTGGCTCCCAGGCTCAGCAGGGAGGTCAGGGCATCGGCGGCACTGGTCTTTGCCCTGGCTTCGAGGTATCGGCCAAGCAGCAGGAACGTGGTGACCACGGCGGCTACCTCGAAGTAGAGGTGGGCCTCGCTCATGCCGGGGTCAGCTGTCAGTCCGGGATCGGCAATCAGCTGGCCCAGGGAGAACAGGTAGGCGGCACTGACTCCGATGGACACCAGCGTGTCCATGGTCGAGGCCAGGTGGCGCGCATTGACCGCCGCGGCGCGGTGGAAAGGCCAGGCGGACCAGAGGACCACCGGCAGCGAAAGTGCCGCAGCGACCCAGCCCCAGTTCGGGAAGGCGAACGCCGGCACCATTGAAACCAGCAGCACCGGAACGGTCAGGATCGCCGCGGTAATCAGGCGCGGGCGAAGCTGCGCTGCGGTGCCGCCGTGTGCCATGTGGTCCTCATGACCGGCGTGGTCCGCCGGTACCGCCACCTTCGCCTGGTAGCCGGCCGCTTCGACAGTTGCCACCAGCTGGTCATCAGTGACACCGGCTGGAACCTTAACCGATGCCGAGTTCAGCGGCAGGTTGACGGTGGCCTGGACTCCCTCGATCTTGCCGAGCTTGCGTTCAACACGGTTGACGCAGGAAGCGCAGGTCATGCCCTGAATGTCCAGCGACACCTCGCGCTCTGCGGCCAGGTGCTGCTGTTCACGGGTTGCCATGATTCTCCTTTCAGCCCACCACTGTGTAGCCGGCTTCTGCCACGGCTTCGCCGAGCAGTTCGGGTGCAAGGGGCTCGCTGGACACAACCACTGCGGTTGAAACCCCATCGGCCACCAGATCCACCCGGACGTCCTGGACGCCTTCGACGGCGTTGACCTCCTCGGTGACCGAAGCGACGCAGTGCCCGCAGGTCATACCTGAAATGCTGAGTTTGGTTTCCATAGCTGTTCCTCCCCTGGCAGGGCCGCGCCCTGCCGGCTCTCCGGTTCCGCGCCGCTAGCGCAGGAGCCGGCCGATTGCGTCTGTTGCTTCCTGGACTTTCGTGTCCACGATTGACGGGTCCCCTGCTTCCTCAGCTTCCCTTGCGGCCGAGACGACGCAGTGGGAAATGTGGTCCTGGACCAGGCCGAGGCTCACGGCGTGCAGCGCCTTGGTGACGGCTGAGACCTGGGTGAGGACGTCGATGCAGTACTTGTCCTCATCAACCATCCGGGCTATCCCCCGGACCTGCCCTTCAATGCGCTTCAGCCGCCGCAGGTACGCTTCCTTGTCGCTGGCGTAGCCGCGCTGTTCTTCGGCCACCTCCACTGCAGCACGTGCATTGGTGTCCACGATCCGACCTCCCGGTAATATCTGGCAACACCTGCGAATCTATACCCCCCGTGGGTATCAGTCAAGTACCCCCTGGGGGTACCTGGATGCCGGTCCCACCTTGTTCGCCGGGGCGCTGGCGTAAGGTGGACGCGTGGGAAAGAAAGAACTGACCAGCGCCGCGGAGGACTACCTCAAAGTCATCTGGACGGCACAGGAATGGACGGACGCGCCGGTGACGGTGTCTGCCCTCTCGGCACACCTGGGCTTCTCTGCGTCCTCAGTTTCCGAGGCAGTGAAGAAGCTGGCCTCGCAGGGGTTCCTCACCCATGCACGCTACGGGTCGGTTGCTTTGACTCCCACCGGCGAGCAGGCCGCGGTGAATATGGTACGCAGGCACCGGCTCATCGAAACCTTCCTGGTTGAGTATCTCGGCTACGGCTGGGACGAGGTCCATGACGAGGCAGAAAACCTTGAGCATGCTGTCTCGGACAAGATGGTCGAGGCCCTGGCGGTGCGCTTGGGGAACCCGGTCCGTGATCCGCACGGAGACCCCATTCCCGCACCCGACGGCAGCCTGCCCGCGCTGGATGCCTCCCGGTTGAGCCACAGCGAACCTGGACAGCTCCTGCGCATTGCGAGGGTTTCGGATAACAGTCCTGAGCTGCTGCGCTATCTTGGCGGCATGGGCCTGGGCCTGGATACAGAAATCAGCGTCCTGGAGCGGCAGGCTTACGCCGGCACACTCACCCTGGAACGGGCCGGCGGACGCGTGGAGCTTGGACTGCCCGCCGCGGAAGCCATCTGGGTTGTGCAGGCCTAAGCGGATTCCCGCTCCAGCGGCAGGTCGAACACAACCTGGCGGCTGATGGGCCTGTAGCCCAGGTTTTCATAGATTTGAAGGGCGCCTGACGGATTCTCGGTGTCCACGCCCAAGCCCGCGTTCTGCATCCCCGAGTCCCGGAAACGCCGCATTGCCTCGGTGAGCATGGCCGGAGCAATTCCCTTGCCACGCCAGGGCCGAAGCACTCCCAGCAGCTCGGTGTACCCCTCGGAATAGCCGAAAATTGCCGGAGACTCCGGGTCGTAGCTGGCCAGTTGGTAGGCGGCAATCTCTCCGGAGGTCCTATCCACCACCACAAAACTCCAGTCAGCGCGGAACTGCGGGTGGCCCACCGTGAACTTCCAGCTCTCGGTATCCCGGGGCTCACTCCCCCAGTGATCCCGGAAAGCTTCGTTGTGGGCCTGCCGCAGCCGCTCGGAAATCTCCTCGGAGAAGGTCCGGAACTCCAGGCCGCCGGCCAGCTGTGCATCGGGGATGTCCCCGTCCAGCGGACGTGTCATCTCGGTGAAGTACCGCACCACGCGCGCACCTGCTGATTCCAGCAATGCCAGGTGTGAAGGGTTGTTGGCTTCCGCATAGCTGCGCAGCACGGGGTTCTCACCATCCCGCTCGTTGACCCGCACCCGGGCCCGGGCGGCCTGCCAGTGGTACACAGCGGCACCTATCCCGCGCCTTCGCCACGCCGGGTCCACCCCGCCGAATCCGGTGGCACGCACTGATCCGGGATTGAGGCTGACCAGCCCGAACGCCCTCGGCACGCCGTCGGCGTCCACCCCCAGCAGGGAGTCCAATGCCGGGTCGTCGCCCCGCCGCTGCAGTGCGTGCTCCAGATCCGCACGGTCCTCGGCCCACCCCGGCTTGTCCACGTCCACCATCCGGCGGATCAGGGCATGCCAGTCATCAAGGTCGGCCTCGGTGATGGCACGCCAGGCCAGCTGGGTCTGCGGTCCGGGCAGCTGTACAGGATTCGTTGAAGCCATGGCTCCTAGCGTAGGGCAAGGCTGCTTTGGGCCGCACCCAGCTCAAGACGGCGCGCGCACCAGGCGGCGTCGGCCGGGTTGTGGGTAACCACCACCACGGTCTTGCCAGCCAGACCGACGGAAAGGTCTGCCATCAGCTGGCGCCCCGCCGCCGGGTCCAGGTGCGCCGTGGGCTCATCCAGCAGCACGATTCCGGCTTCAGTCAGCAGGGCGCGGGCAACTGCCAGCCGCTGGCGCTGTCCGCCGGATAGCCGGTGGCCGCCGTTGCCGATCCGGGTGTCGATGCCGTCTTCCAGCTCCGCGACAAGTCCGCCCAGCCCCACAGCCTCCAGTGCAGCCAGCATTTCTGCCTCGCTTGGAGCGTTGGACCGGTCACGGGCGATGAGCAGGTTGCCGCGCAGGGTGGAGTCAAAGAGGTGCGCCTCCTGCGGACACCAGGCCATGCCGCGGGCTTCACGGCTGAAGTCCGACGCCGGGCGCCCGCCAATGCGGAACTCTCCAGCCTGGGGTTCCAGGAAGCCGAGCAGCACTCCCAGCAGGGTGGACTTGCCGCTGCCGGACGGGCCGGTGACAGCCAGCCAGTCGCCCGGTTCCAGGCTGAGGTCGACGCCGGAGAGCACCTCGCGTGATCCCCCGGGGTAGCGGTAGTGGATTCCGGACAGTTCGATGCTGCCCGGCCGCGGTGCAGCTGGAACGGCAGTGGACGAATCCCCTTCCGTGCCGGGGTCGACCGAATCCGACCCCAGGTCCGGAAGCACCTTGTCCCCAAGCACCCGCCAGGCGGTGAACTGCTGGACTGAACCGTTGACCGCCGCGAAGCACTCCAGCAGGGCCAGCTGCATCAGCACGATCACCGCTGCGACTGTTGCCGGGACGCCCTGCGCCAGGTGCAGGATCCAGAGCGCTGAGCCGGCGCAGGCCAGCGCCGTCATGGCGTTGGCCAGGCCCTGGGCCCAGGCGCTGCGCCGGGCTGCTCCGGCCGCGGCAGCATCCAGCAGCCGCTGCCGCGTCACCACGGGCGTGGCGGACGTGTTGGCTTCCAGGTCACGGGCCGCGCCGAGCAGCTTTGCCATGGAGGCCATGGCCTTCGACTGCAGCGTTACCGTGCGGGCGCGGGCAGCGGCGTCGGCCCAGAGGGCAACGGCCGGGGCTGCAACCAGCCCGATCAGGCACAGGCCAAGCTGCACCCAGATCGCTTCCGGAATCAGGATCGAGGTGGCAATGCACGCTGCCACCGCTGTGACGAACGCCGTCAGCGGAGCGAAGACCACGCGCGGGGCAATGTCGCGCAGCTCGTCGACATCTCCCACCAGGCGTTCCAGCGCTCCCCCGCCGCGGGCCAGCCGGCGCCATCCTTCGGGGCGGTTCAGCAGGCCGTTCCAGAGCCGGATGCGGATGGAGTTGGTGGCGCGGAAGACGGCGTCGTGGAGGTGGAGCCGTTCACGGTAGCGCAGGACTGCGCGGCCGATGCCGAAGAACCGCACTCCCACGATGGCGGTGAGCAGGTACAGGATCGGAGGCTGCTCGGAAGCGCGGACAATCAGCCAGCCGGACAAGGCACTGAGCGCGACGGCGAAAATGGTTGCGCCGGTTCCGTAGGCCAGTGCCTTCAGGAACTGGGGGCTCCAGGGCCGCAGCACCAGCAGGTTCTTCCACAGGGGCTGATGCGCGTAGCCTGCCTGCGCAGTCGAACCGCTGAACTCAGGGAGGACCTCCTGGGACTCCTGATCAGCCGCAGGCTGGATGTCGGGCACCGGCGCGGACTCGGAGGCGCCTTCGCCTACCTTGACCACGGCCTGCGCAAGGGCCGCGGTCCGGCGGTCATGGGCGACCAGCAGGACAGTGCATTCGGGGCTGAGGCTGGCCAGTGCGGATCGAACCGCAGCGGCACTGGTTTCATCCAGGTGTGCGGTAGGTTCATCCGCGAGCAGGACGCTAACGCCGGGAACGTTGCGCACACGGGCGATGGCCCGCGCTACGGCCACGCGGCGCTGTTCGCCGGGGCTGAGGTCTGCGGTGTGGGCGTCCAGCAGGTGCACCGAGCGGATCTCCGCCAGCGCCTGCCCGGCTGCGGTGAGCTGGTCTCCGGGATCTGCCAGTCCGGAATACAGCCCGATTTCGGCAGCTACGGTGTCCTCCACCAGGACCGGATGCTGCGGGATCCAGGCGATCTTGGAACGGTCCACACCGGAGGCGCTCCCGCTGACCTCGATTCCGGCACCGTCCCGGCGCAGGCCGGCCAGCACTTCGAGAACGGTAGTCTTGCCGCTGCCGCTGGGGCCGGTAAGTGCCGCTATGGCTCCGGCAGGCACGGTGAAGGAGAGGTCCTCGATCACCGGTTCGGGCCGCCCGTCGTACTTGACGGTCAGGCCGCGTACGGTCACGCCGCCGTCGTTGGTTTCCGGTTCCCGGGCCAGCGGGCGGGCCGACGGCGCGTCAAGCACGGCATTGGTCCGCTTGAGGGCTTCCAGCCCGTCTTCGCTGGAGTGGTGCGCTGTGCCGAGATCCCGCAGCGGCTGGTAGCACTCGGGAGCCAGGATCAGTGCCAGGAGGCCCAGTTCCAGTGACATGTCCCCGTGCACCAGGCGCACGCCAATGAACACGGCCACCACTGCCACGGAGATCGTGGCGATCAGTTCAAGCGCCAGGGAGGACATAAAGGCCACGCGCAGGGTTTCCAGGGTGGTGACGCGGTAGCGGTCGGCGACGTCGCGCAGCGCCCGGGTCTGGGCACGGGCACGGCCCAGGCCCACCAGCACCGGCAGGCCCTTGGCCAGTTCAAGCATGTTGTCCGAGAGCCGGTTCAGCGCTTCGATGGCCTTCGCCGTCTTGTCTCCGGTGTGCAGGCCGATCAGGATCATGAACACCGGCACCAGCGGAACGGTCAGGACAATCACGACGGCGCTGACCCAGTCGGCGGTGAGGATGCGGACGCCGACCAGGAGCGGCAGGACCGCGCAGGTCACGAGCGCCGGAAGGTACTTGGCGTAGTAGTTGTCCAGTCCGTCCAGTCCGCGGGTCAGAAGGACGCTAAGTGCGCCCGGTCCCATGCCGGGGACGCTGCCGCCGTCGGCCAGGACCCTCTGCGTGAGCTGACCGCGCAGTTCGTCCTTGACCCCGGCCGCGGCCCGCTGCGCCACGGTTTCCTGGGCCCACATCGCCACTGACCGCAGCACCGCTCCGCTGATACCCGTGGCGGCGACGTATCCCCAGTCCGGGCTGCCGGCGGCGAGGCCGGCAATTCCGGCGGCAACACCGGTTGCCAGCAGCACCAGGGCCAGGGCCTTGACCGCGGCGACGAGTCCCAGCAGGTACAGCGCCCGGCGGCTGGTGGCGCTGACCGGAAGGACCGGCTTCACTGGACCTTCACCTTGTGCACAGCGGGGATGGACTCAGCCGTGACGCGCTTGCGGAAGACCCAGTAGGTCCAGCCCTGGTAGAGCAGCACGATCGGCAGGCCGAACACGGAGACCCAGGTCATGACCTTCAGCGTGTAGGGGCTGGAGGACGCATTCTCGATGGTCAGGTTCCAGGCTGCGTCGAGCGAGGACGGAAGGACCACCGGGTACATGGCCGCGAAGATGGATACCGCGCCAAAGAGAAGGAACGCGCCCAGGGACGCGAAGGACAGCGCTTCCCGGCCCCTGAATGCCATCACCCAGGCGACCACCAGGGCAACCACGGCAACGGCCAGCGGGATCAGGGACATCAGCTCGCCGCTGGTGAACTGCACGCCGATGGCCCAGGCAGCCAGCGGCAGCACGCCCACGGGCAGCCAGCGCACGACGGCGCGGCGGGCCCGGGCGCGGATCTCGCCGTCGGTCTTGAGCATCAGGAAGGCGCACGCGTGAACCAGGGCAAAACCGACAACGGCCAGGCCGCCAAGGACTGCCCAGGGGGTGAGCCAGGCGAAGGCTCCGCCCACGCGGTCGCCGTTCTCATTCAGCGGCAGGCCCGTGGAGGTCAGCGCCAGAGCCGCACCTACACCGAACGCGCTGACGAAGGAACCCAGTGCCATTGCCCAGTCCCAGCGGTTGCGCCAGCGGTCGGAGTCCCGCTTGCCGCGGTATTCGATCGAAACAGCGCGGAAGATCAGGCCGAGCAACACCAGTGTCAGCGGCAGGTAGAGCGCGGAGAACAGCGCTGCGTACCAGAACGGGAAAGCTGCGAAGGTCATGGCGCCTGCGGTGATGAGCCAGACTTCGTTGCCGTCCCACACAGGACCGATGGTGTTGAGCAGTACGCGCCGCTCGCGCTCATTGCGGGCGAAGAGCTTCATGAGCATGCCCACGCCCAGGTCGAACCCTTCCAGGAACAGGTACCCAACCCAGAGGAAGGCAATAACAATGAACCAGAATGTTGGAAGCGTCATGTTCTTCCCTTCCTGCTAGTAGGCGAAATCGAGGACGTCGTCGGACTTGCGTCCGCCGGGCTTGCCGTCACCGCTGTCTCCGGTACCGTCCGGCCCGTCAGAGCCGTCACCGTCGTGTCCGTTACCGGGCAGCAGTTCGGGCATGGCGGATGGCACGCCTCCGCGGACGTACTTCGCCAGCAGGCCGACTTCCACCACCAGCAGCGCCAGGTAGATGACCGTGAAGGAGATGACGGAGAACAGCAGTTCCGCCTTGCTTACCCCCGGGGACACCGCCGCTGCGGTGAACATAAAGACGTTGTCTATTCCGGTGAAGCTTGGGTTGGGCACCACAACGAAGGGCTGGCGGCCCATCTCGGTGAAGATCCAGCCGGCGCTGTTGGCGCCGAACGGAGCGAGGATGCCGAACACGGCCAGGCGCATAAGCCCCTTGGACTGCGGCACGGTGCCCTTGCGGGTAACCCAGAGGGCCACCGCGGCAGCCACCGCAGCGATACCGCCGAAGCCGATCATGATGCGGAAGCCCCAGTAGGTCACAGCCATAACCGGCAGGTAGTCGATCTCCTGGCCGGCCTGCTCGCCATACATCGGGTCATCAGGCAGGTGGGTGCCGTAGTTTTCCTGGTACTCCGGGATCAGCGTGTTCACGCCGTCCACAGGCGTGTTGAAGTCGCCGTTTGCCAGGAAGGACAGGACGCCGGGAACCTCGATCAGTGTCTTGACGTCGTCGCAGTCACGGGCACCCACGTCCCCAACGGAGAGGATGGAGAACGAGGTGCCGTTGTGGCAGGCAGCTTCCGCGGCAGCCATCTTCATTGGCTGCTGCTCGAACATCAGCTTGCCCTGCAGGTCACCCGTGATGGCGGTGCCGGCGAACGCTACAACTGCGACGGCTGCACCAATACGGAGCGCCTTGATCCAGACCGCATGGTCGGTCTTGTCCCGCCCAATCGCGGCGTCTTCGCCCACGATCACGCGGCCGTTCTCGTCCACCGTGTCGATGCCGTCGCGGCGCCGCTTCCACAGGTGGTACCAGGAAATACCCAGGAGGAAGCCGCCGGCAACGGCGAATGCACCGGTGATGGTGTGGGGGAAGGCAACCAGCAGGGTGTTGTTTGTGAGCACGGCCCAGATGTCCGTCATGACGGCCCGGCCGTCCACGAGCTCAACGCCAACCGGATGCTGCATCCAGGAGTTCGCTGCGAGGATGAAGTACGCCGAGAGCGCCGAGGCCCCCGTTGCCAGCCAGATGGTGGCTAGGTGAAGCTTCTTGGGGAGGCGGTTCCAGCCGAAGATCCAGAGGCCCAGGAACACGGACTCGGTAAAGAAGGCGAGCAGCGATTCAAGTGCCAGCGGGGCCCCGAAGACGTCGCCGACAAACCGGCTGTACTCGCTCCAGGCCATCCCAAACTGGAATTCCTGGACCAGGCCGGTAGCCACGCCCATGATGAAGTTGATCAGGAACAGCTTGCCCCAGAACTTGGTCAGGCGCAGGTACTCTTCCTTGCCGGTGCGGACCCATGCGGTCTGCAGGGCGGCCACAACCAGCCCCAGGCCAATGGTCAGCGGGACCATCAGGAAGTGATACACCGTCGTAATGCCGAATTGCCAGCGGGCAATGTCCAATGCTTCCACGTGCAGGTCCTTAGTTATGTCATGTTCTACAAGCGGTAGAAAACCCTTCTTCTACGAATCGTAGAACACTAGGCGACACATTTCTACGTGACGTAGAGAACTTCCGAAAAAGTCGGTATTGTTAAGCTCCTCGGCAGGACCCGGCAGGGTCCGCCGTGAGGGACAACCTGCCCGGGGCGAACTCCCGGACCAGGAACCAGAAGAGATAAAGGAAGATGCGGACTATGGCGACTCTTGGAGAGCTCGAGCGTGCGATGATGGACCTCCTCTGGGAGTCCGCCGAGGCGTTGACCGCCAATGAACTCCGCGAACGCCTGGCGCAGAATGACGCGGGACGCGCCGAGGCAAAGGGCCTGGCCGTGACCACGGTCCTCACAGTTCTCTCCCGGCTCGAGAAAAAGGCCCTGGTGGCGCGTGAACGCGACATCCGCCCCCACCGCTACCGTGCAGTGACGACCCGCGCCGAACACACCGCCGAGCTTATGCACGAGGTCCTCGGCTCAGCCAACGACCGCGAAGCGGTCCTGGCCCGCTTCGTCGGTTCCGTCTCGGCAACCGAAGCGCAAACCCTGCGCAGGCTGCTCGACGGCGCCTAGGCCCCCGGTCTGCGCCCCGCATGTTCTGGGCCTCCTATTTTCTCGCTGCACTTGCGGTAATTCTCGCCTGGCCGGTTCCAGTCCTGCTTTCACGCGCCAAGTGGCCGGCCCGGTCGCCGTTCACCGCAATGGTGCTGTGGCAGTCGATCGCCCTTGCCGGCGGGCTGTCGATGATCGGTGCCATGCTGACCTGGGGCCTGGAGCCGATAGCGGACAACCTTGCCCAGGGCCTCCGGGGTCTCTGGAATATCCTCCTGCAGCGGCAATCCGTTGAAGCACTGGGCCTGGTCCATGTGTTCGCCATCAGCGCAGCCGTGCTGCTGAGCGTGCATCTTGTCTTCACCCTGCTGCTCACCTACTACCGCATCGTCTCCGGCCGGCGCCGCCACCGGGACATGCTGAACCTCCTCAGTTCCCCCTCGCAGAACACGCCGGCGACCCTCGTTATCCCCCATCCCTCCCCCGTGGCCTACTGCCTTCCGGGCGGGGCGCAGTCCGTCACCGTCCTCTCGGACGGGCTGATGGATATTCTCTCCGAGGAAGAGCTTTCCGGGGTCCTCACCCATGAGAAGGCGCACCTGAGCCAGCACCACCATCTGCTGCTGTGGGCCTTCGCGGCCTGGCGGGCGGCACTGCCGTGGCTGCCCACCTCGCAGCTCGCCCAGCGGTCCGTGAACGAGCTGATCGAAATGCTGGCCGACGACGAGGCGCTGAAGAAGGTCGACCGGCCAACCTTGATCCGCGCGGTGGCAATCGTCGCCTCCGCCTCAGGGGCAGGCGCTGATACCGCCGCCAGCCTGCCCGGCTCCTCGGTCCCTGCGGTCGCCGGCGGAGGGCTGGACGGCGAAAACGGCATGGCTGCCCGGCTCAGCCGCCTGCTCACGCCTCAGCCGCCGCTGCACCGCTGGGTCAGCGTTCTCATCCAGGCCGCTGCAGTACTGCTGCTCGCCGTCCCCACTGCGCTGCTGTTCGCCCCCGGCCTGATCCACGGCTGACCGGCCGGAAACAGGGCTGCTAGGCGTCGATCCGGTCGCGGTCCAGCATTGCCGCACCGGCGATGATGAACTCCTTGCGCGGCGCGACGTCGCTGCCCATCAGCAGTTCGAACGTAGCCTCATCCACGTGGCGCTCGGCTTCCTCTGCTTCACTGAGGCGGATCCGGCGCAGCGTGCGGTGGCGGGGGTCCATGGTGGTTTCGGCCAGCTGGTCCGCGTCCATCTCACCCAGGCCCTTGTAGCGCTGGATCGGTTCCTTGTAGCGCTTGCCTTCCTTCTCCAGCCGGTCCAGCAGCTGGTGGAGTTCCTTCTCGCTGTACGTGTAAACCATCTCATTGGCCTTGGAGCCATGGTTGATGACCTCCACTCGGTGCAGCGGCGGTACGGCCGCGTAGACCCGGCCGGCTTCCACGAGCGGGCGCATGTACCTGAAGAACAGGGTGAGCAGCAGCGTGCGGATGTGGGCGCCGTCAACGTCGGCATCGGTCATGAAGATCACCTTGCCGTAGCGTGCGGCTTCAAGCTGGAAGCTGCGGCCTGAACCGGCACCCACCACCTGGATCAGGGCTGCGCACTCTGCGTTGGAGAGCATGTCGGAAACGGAGGCCTTCTGCACATTGAGGATCTTGCCCCGGATGGGCAGCAGCGCCTGGAAATCCGAGGACCGTGCCAGCTTGGCTGTGCCCAGGGCGGAATCGCCCTCGACGATGAAGAGCTCGGAACGTTCGTTGTCATCAATCCGGCAGTCGGCCAGCTTCACGGGCATCGACGAGGTTTCCAGCGCATTCTTCCGGCGCTGGGTTTCCTTGTGCACCCGGGCGGAGATACGGGATTTCATCTCCGACACGACTTTTTCCAAAAGCAGTGCGGTCTGGGCCTTGTCGCCTCGGGCTGTTGAGTTGAGCCTGGCCGTGATCTCCTTTTCGACAACCTTGGCCACGATGGACCGCACGGCGGACGTACCAAGGATCTCCTTGGTCTGCCCTTCGAACTGCGGTTCGGCGAGCCGGACAGTCAGCACGGCGGTGAGGCCCGCAAACACGTCGTCCTTCTCGATCTTGTCGTTGCCGGCCTTCAGCTTGCGGGCGTTGCTTTCAATGACTTTGCGGAAGGTTTTCAGCAGAGCCTGCTCGAATCCTGCCTGGTGCGTACCGCCCTTGGGCGTGGCGATGATGTTGACGAAGCTGCGGATGCTGGTCTCGTAGCCAATCCCCCATCGAAGGGCGATGTCCACCTCGCATTCACGCTCCACCTCAGTGATCTTGCTGTGCCCGCGCTCGTCCAGGACCGGGACGGACTCCTTGAACTTCCCTGCTCCGTGCAGGCGCCAGATGTCGGTAACCGGAGCGTCAGCTGCGAGGAACTCAACGAATTCGGAGATGCCGCCGTCGTGGTGGAAGACCTCCTCCACCGGACCGTCTTCCCCGGGGGTTCCGGGAAGGCGGCGTTCGTCGCGCAGGGTGATCCGCAGGCCCGGCACCAGGAAGGAGGTCTGGCGGGCCCGGGCCTCCAGCTCTGTGTAGGAGAACTTGGCGTCCGGGGTGAAGATCTGCCGGTCGGCCCAGTACCGGATGCGGGTGCCGGTGACGCCGCGCTTGGCCTTGCCGACTACCTCGAGCTTGCTGCTCTCCAGGAACGGGGTGAACTTTGCGTCGGGGGACGGCTTGGAACCGGTGTCCGCGAAGACCCCCGGCTCGCCGCGGCGGAAGGTCATCTGGTAGGTCTTCCCGGCGCGGTCAACCTGCACGTCCAAACGGGAGGAGAGTGCGTTGACAACGGAGGCGCCCACACCGTGCAGGCCACCGGAAGCCGCGTAGGACCCGCCGCCAAACTTGCCGCCGGCATGGAGTTTGGTGAAGACCACCTCGACGCCGGAGAGCCCGGTCTTAGGCTCGATATCCACGGGAATGCCGCGCCCGTCGTCATGGATTTCCACGGAGTTGTCCGCGTGCAGGATGATCCGGATGCTCTGCCCGTAGCCGGCCAGCGCCTCGTCCACGGAGTTGTCGATAATCTCCCAGAGGCAGTGCATCAGGCCGCGGGAATCGGTGGACCCGATGTACATGCCAGGGCGCTTCCGGACAGCCTCAAGGCCCTCGAGGACGGAAAGGTGCCGGGCGTTGTACTCAGTATCCAGGGGGACCACGGTGCTGAACTCCTAGGGCCGGGAAACGGCCTTGTTATGCGTCGGAAAGCCTTGCGGCTGGGCAGCCGGCGGAAACCGGCCTTCTATAAGGTTAATGCCCGCCGGTGACAGTCTCCGGCAGCGACTCAGCAGCACCGGCCGATCCGGGCCCGCCGGAGAGGCGAAAGTGAACATTGCCACTGCCTGCCGGCTCGGATGTGACCTACTCATTGGTACGCGCAGAGCGAAAGGCTGGCCTTAATGGAAAGGGCGGGCGGGGAAAGGTGGTTATATGAAGTATCAACACCCTTAAGGAGGCACTCATGACAGCAGCAGTTGCTACACGTCAACTAAATGCGCTGGACCGCTGTGACCGCTGCGGCGCTCAGGCTTACGTGCGCGCGGTACTGGAATCCTCCGGTGGGGAACTGCTTTTCTGCGCTCACCATGCACGGACGGTGGAGGCCAACCTTCGGCCCCTGACGTCTGAGTGGCAGGACGAAAGTGCTCGTCTGCACCAGAAGGCCGCTTCTCCGGAAGACTAATTCCGAAGACCAGCAGTCCAAGACTTGGCGAAGGCCCCTCCGGTTCGGAGGGGCCTTCGTTCTGTCCATGGGCAGGGCCCCCGCGCACCGGATCAGACGTTGGCATCCAAGGTCCGGGTCCGGGGTCTGATTCGAAGCGTCCGGGAGAAACGGCAGTGCCCCCGCGGTGAACGCGGGGGCACTGCCGTTTACATGCTGCGGATACTGCGGCGTCTTAGTCGAGGTAGTCCCGCAGGACCTGCGACCGCGACGGGTGGCGCAGTTTCGACATGGTCTTGGATTCGATCTGGCGGATCCGCTCGCGGGTCACGCCGTAGACCTTGCCGATCTCATCGAGGGTCTTGGGCTGGCCGTCAGTGAGGCCGAAGCGCATGGCAACAACGCCAGCTTCACGTTCGGACAGGGTGTCCAGGACGGAGTGAAGCTGTTCCTGCAGGAGGGTGAAGCTCACTGCGTCGGCAGGAACAACGGCTTCGGAGTCCTCAATAAGGTCACCGAACTCGGAGTCGCCGTCCTCACCAAGGGGGGTGTGCAGGGAGATGGGCTCACGGCCGTACTTCTGCACCTCGACGACCTTTTCAGGGGTCATGTCCAGTTCAAGGGCCAGCTCTTCCGGGGCCGGCTCGCGGCCCAGGTCCTGAAGCATCTGGCGCTGGACACGGGCCAGCTTGTTGATGACTTCCACCATGTGCACGGGAATGCGGATGGTGCGGGCCTGGTCGGCCATGGCACGCGTGATGGCCTGGCGGATCCACCAGGTGGCGTAGGTCGAGAACTTGAAGCCCTTGGTGTAGTCGAACTTCTCCACCGCACGGATCAGGCCCAGGTTGCCTTCCTGGATCAGGTCCAGGAACAGCATGCCGCGGCCGGTGTAACGCTTGGCGAGCGACACAACCAGCCTGAGGTTGGCTTCCAGCAGGTGGTTCTTGGCGCGCTTGCCGTCGTGGATGATCTGCTGCAGATCCCGCTTGAGCTTGGGATCCATGTCCGGGTCGGCAGCGATTTTCTCTTCGGCGTAGAGGCCTGCTTCGATCCGCAGGGCCAGGTCGACTTCCTGCTCAGCGTTCAGCAGGGCAACCTTACCGATCTGCTTCAGGTAATCCTTAACGGGATCCGCGGTGGCGCCTGCGGAGACGACCTGCTGGGCAGGGGCATCGTCATCGTCGGCGTCGGAGTAAACAAAACCGGAACCGGTCGGGGCTGCCTCAGGAGCATCAGCCTCAACGACCTCCACGTCCACGTCCGTGGGCTCTGCTTCGGCCTCATCGGTATGGACGTCGGCGTCCTCGGCGGGGGCGGCTGCCTTCTTGGCGGTGGTCTTTGCCGCGGAGGCCTTTGCCGGAGCCTTCCGGGTGGAAGGCTTGCGGGCGGATTTGGCAGCCGTCTTGGTGGCTGCGGCGGGTGCCGCCTCAGCAACCTCGGCAGTCACAGTGTCAGTCTCTTTGACAGCAGTTGTCTTTCTCGCGGACACAGAAAACCTTTCAATACGGCGGGCTGCGGCGCCGCCATGGGGGCAACACCACTATGACCCTGTCAAGTCCGTGCCATAACCAGTGGTTTGTACGCGGTGTGGTTCTTGACGAAAACACACCGCGTCCGGTTCCTATTCCCCGCGTGAGCGGGAAGCTTGGAACGACACTAGGTACACGAACCCAACCGGGTCTCGGTTCCCATTGTCGCATGCTTTCCCACAGTGCCACCACCGGACACGAGACTTGAGGCTCCTCCGCCAGCGGCGGCGGGTTGTTCAGGCCGGCGGCCCGCCACGCCAGGCGGTCCGCGGGTACAGCGCCCACTGGGGCAGCTCTCCCCTGCGCAGCAGTTCACGAAGCAGCGCTGCGAGCCGGTATCCGGGTTCCTCGCGAAGCGCCGCGGACAGGCACAGCTCGGCCCGGGAGCTGCGCCCGCGTGCCCACTCAATCCAACCCAGCAAAGTCAGCAGGGCAGCGGCCGGCTCACCTGACGTGAACTGCAGGAGGTCACTGAATACTGCATGCGTGCGGTCCAGCCGCTCCCAGTCCGGGGCGCTCCGGCTGCGTCCAATGAGCATGGATCTGAACTGCTGGCCGGCCCGCGCAGAAGCTGCCGGTGCGGTGCTTCCCTGTGCCTGCGGCTCCGCTGCCGGATCCAGCCACTGCCGTGCACCGTTTACGGCGGCCGTCAGTCCCGAGGCGGCAAGGACCAGGACGGTGTCCCGTATGGGCTTGCAGTGAAGGCTGGCCAGCAGCAGCGCGTCCCCCTGAACCCCTTCTTGCGTGGGATGCGGCGCCCCGGCTGCGGACGGCGGCGGCACCGTCCCGGGGGCTGATCCGATCCTGCGGTCCCAGGCCCCAAGCACTTCATCGAAGACTTCCGGGTTGCCCCACATGCCGTCCAGACGCCAACGGATTTCCTCAACGCGTTCATCCAGGGCGGCGGTCCGGAACGTTCCTGCCGTGCGCAGTGATCCATCCAGCGAGGCGGAGTAGGCGCTCCCCCGGTAGACCAGTTCTGCACTAAGCCTGCTCTCGGCAATCTTGTCCTCCGGGTGTCCGGGCCAGGGGCAGCAGGCAGCGTCCGTGCAGAAGTAGGACCGCCATGTTCCGTTACCCGACAGCCAGGCGTCGCGGAGGCTCAGCCCATTGTCTTCGAGTTCCCCGCTCAGGAGCTCCATGAGGGCGCTGTACGGCGGAGGGCCGCCTTCAACCAGGCGCAGGCCGGTGTACATCACGGCCAGCACTCCATCGGTGTCTTCATCGTTGGACAGCAGGGACGAGATTCGGGATACATAGCCGGAGATCAGTTCAAGACTGTCGGGTTCGGGCCTGTTTCCGGCGCAGGAGGCACCCGGCAGGTCCAGCCGGAGCGTGGCCCCGAGCCGGGAACCGCGGAGCCCGAGCAGAACCAGCGATTCCTGCGGCTGGAAGCCGAGGCAGTGGGGAACAAACGCCAGAATGTCCTGCGGCGTCCCTGCGCACAGCACCTCCGGGGTGCCGGAATCGGCGGCACCAGAACCGGGGCCAGCGCTTCCTGTAGTGTCCGCCCGAACGGATTTGCGGTGTTCGGGCTGGCGACCGCCGGCAGGGTGTCCCGCTTCCTGGAATTCGTTCATACGGCCAGCCTGCCTGCACAGGACGGTCACCGGCCCTTTGGACTCATCACCTGCGGACAACGGCCCGGCGGCGCAGGCTATTGGCTCCGCTGGGGAGGGAAAGACGCGGAAGAGGGCCGGCAACGGCGCATCCCCGGAAATCCTCATCCCGGCAGGGACCGGCGCAAAGACGTTAGTCGCCTGCCGGTTTCTGCACTCCCCGTCCGTCGTGGTCCGGCCCGGCACCGCGGCGTTCCTCGCGGCGGCGGCGGCGTTCCCGGGCCAGCGCTTCCCGAAGCGGCGGCAGGCGCAGTCCGTCATCAGCCATGGCAGAGCGCACCCTGCGGCGGCTCCTCAGGATGCCGGCCACTCCAACGCCCATGACCAGGAACTGCACGGCCAAGGCGATGCGGAATGCCGCCAGATCATAAAGGTTTCCGCCGGAGAAGCCGGTATTGAGCAGCACATCGAGGACCAGGCCTACGAGGTACATCGAGACAAGTGAGGCAACAAACCCGCCGATGTTCACTATTCCGGTGGCCGTACCCAGACGGGTGCTGGGGTTGTACGTCCTGGCGAAATCGAAACCGATCATGGAGCCAGGGCCGCCAATGGCAAGCACGGCAACAAGACCGGCAAGGACCCATACGGGAGCCGGGCCCGGCCAGAACATCACGACCAGCCAGGCGCAGGCCATAGCGGCAGCGATCAGCAGAACCATGGTGGACCGGCGCAGCGGGTGCCGGCCCACCCACGACCCAAGCCACGGTCCGCACACGATGGCGACCGCAACAAAGAATGTCATCAGCAGGGAGGCTTCAGCGGGGGAAACCTGTTCGGCGCTGACCAGGTACGGGTATCCCCACATCAGCACAAACACCGTCCCCGGGAACTGGATGGTGAAGTGTGTCCACAGCCCCAGCCGGGTGCCGGGCTGGCGCCAGGCAGCTGCGAGGGAACCGCCGTCGTGCGTTGAGCGGGGGACACGCACGGCATTGCCGGGCTGATTGCGGACGAAAGCCAGCGCCAGCACGAAGGCGAGGACAGAGAGTGCCGCCGCGGAGATGAACGCCGTATTCCATCCCAGGGCATGCAGCGCAAACGCGAACGGAATGGCACTGGCAATCTGGCCCAGCTGGCCAATAATCCCGGTCCACTGGGTCAGGACGGGAATCCTTGGCGCCGGGAACCAGGCCGGCAGCAGCCGCAGAACGGAAATAAAGGTCAGCGCGTCACCGGCCCCAACCAGGGAACGTCCGGCAATGCCGGCACCTACTGACTCCGCAACGGCAAGCTGGAACTGTCCGGCGAACATCAGCACCGCTCCGGCGGCGATGAGGAGCCGGGGACCGAACCGGTCCACCAGCATGCCTACCGGAATCTGCAGGCCGGCATAAACGACCAGCTGCACGACGGTAAAGATGGAAAGGACGGATGCAGTCGCCGAGAACCGTTCAGTGGCCTCCACACCTGCAACACCAAAAGCGGTCCGCTGGGTGACGGCCACCATGTAGGCAAAGACTCCGGCACCCCAGACCAGCCATGCGCCTCGGGTTTTCATGCGGCACCGCCGGCACAGACGGCGGCCAACACAGGAACAGGCTTATGCGTTGCCGTTGTCTCCGGGTGTTCCGGGCCGGTCTTCGCCGCCGGGAAGGCGCTCGGGGCCGTTCGGTTCAACGCTTTCCTCATCCTCGTCTGACGCAGGGCCTTTGCCGTCCTGGCCGGGTTCCTGCTCGTTCTGTCCAACAAGCAGTGCCTCAGTCTCTTCTTCGGCCTGCGGGCTGGCCAGGTACGCTTCGACTGCGGCGCCGAGCTCTTCGGCGTCGGGCAGCTCATCGTTGTTCTTGACCAGCAGGGAACGCCGGACGGTGCTGCCGTTGTACTCGTCGTACCGGCTCTCCAGCGTGGCCACGACACCGCGGACTTCGGCTGAGGCATCGACCTGCTGCGCAATCTGCTTTTCAACCTCGCGGCCGGCTTCGCGCAGCCGGTCGGTCGGCAGGACCAGATTAGCCGCCGCACCGAGGTATTCCAGCGCCGCCACGGCGGCAGGCGGGAATTCGGCATCCGAAAGGTAGTGCGGGACGTGAACCACATGGCCCACGACGTCGACACCGGCCTCGGAGAGGCGCAGCTCAAGCAGGTGACCCACGGCAGCCTGGATCTGCGCCGTCGGCTTCCACGAGCTGATTCCCTCGATCAGGTCCGGCCGGTTGCCGTGCGCAGTGACGCCGATGGGGCGCGTGTGCGGCACGGGCATCGGGATGGAATGGACCCATGCGACGAGCGATACGTCCAGTGCCTGAACCAGGCTCAGCACCGCTGCGGTGAAGCGTTCCCACTGGAAATCGGGTTCGAACCCGGTCAGGAACAGGAAGGGTTCACCCAGTCCGTCGTAAAAGCGGTGCAGTTCGATGCGCGGAGCCTCGTAGCCCGTGAAATGGTCTTCCACGAAAGTCAGCTGCGGACGGCGGGCACGGTAGTCGATGAGCTGGTCGGCGTCGAAGGTGGCCACCAGATCGTGTTCCAGGTTTTCGAAAAGTTCGTCACGGACCTGGGACACCACATGGCCTGCCTCACCGAAACCCGTGAATCCGGCAATCAGCCGCAGCCCGCGCACTTCGGCGGAGGCGGCCAGTTCCGGATCCAGGTTGAACAGGGTCAGCGGATCAAGCATGTTGTACCTTCCTGCCACTCGTCCCGTTGGTTTGCGGGGGCGCTTTAGAAACCAAGCGCGTGGTTGTCAATCCCTTACTCAAGGGTAAACGCCAGGCGATAGCCGATTCATTCCACACCGCCGGGAACCCCTGCCGCATGGGCAGCGGCGGAAGAGACTACGATCGGAAGAGCAAAGCACAAGGAACACACACAAACGTGAGGATGAAGCTTCGTGAGCAAAGCCAGTGAGCCAGACCTGCAGGTAATTTCCCGGGACGTTCGCAAGGTCCAGACGCAGGCACTGGTAGTCGGCGTCGGGCAGACCCCTGACGGACCCGTACTGGTGGACAGCCCGCTCTCACAAAAGTCTTCCTCGGCAGTGGCCGGTTCCTTCGCCCTGCTGGGCGTCACCGGTGCCGCCGACCAGGTGGTCCGCCTTCCAGGCCTGCCGGAGCTGGACGCAGAGATGCTGGTCCTGGCAGGCCTCGGCCCGGTTTCGGCAGGTGAGCAGCTGAGCACCGAATCACTCCGCCGGGCAGCCGGCTCCGCAGTCCGGCAGCTCGCGGGCACGGCCACGGTGGCCCTGGCCCTTCCCGCCTCCACCGTGGAGGACGCAGCCGCGGTTGCTGAAGGTGCCCTCCTTGGCGCGTACAGCTTCACGGAACACCGCAGCGCCCACTCTGCCAAGGTTCCCGCGCCCGTCTCATCAATCACTGTGGTTACCTCCACCGCCTCGGATGCCGCGCTGAAGCCGGCCCTCGAGCGCGCCCGGATCGTGGCCCGCGCCGTGAATGCCACCCGCACACTGGTCAACCAGCCGCCCAGCCACCTTTACCCCGAAACTTTCGCCGCGGCCGCCCGCGACGCCGCCCGGCCGCTGCCCGTCAAGGTCACTGTCTGGGACGAGAAGAAACTGGAGCGCGACGGCTTCGGCGGCATCCTGGGCGTCGGCAAGGGCTCGGCCCGTCCGCCGCGCCTGGTAAAGGTGGAGTACTCCCCCGCCCGGGCCAAGGCCAAGCTCGCCCTGGTAGGCAAGGGAATCACCTTCGACTCGGGCGGACTGTCCCTGAAGCCGGCCGCGGGCATGCAGGCAATGAAGTCGGACATGGGCGGTGCCGCCGTCGTCCTCAATGCACTGCTTGCCATTGCTGAACTGGGCCTGCCGCTCAAGGTCACGGCATGGCTCTGCCTGGCCGAGAACATGCCCTCCGGCACCGCCCAGCGCCCGTCGGACGTCCTCACCACCTACGGCGGACGCACCGTGGAGGTCCTGAACACCGACGCCGAGGGCCGCCTGGTGATGGCCGACGGCCTGGCGATCGCCAGCGAGGAACACCCGGACGCCATCATCGACGTCGCCACCCTGACCGGCGCACAGATGGTAGCGCTGGGCAACCGCGTGTCCGCCGTCATGGGCGAGGACGGCGTCCGCGACGCCGTCAAGGCCGCCGCGGACCGCGCCGGAGAATTGTTCTGGCCCATGCCGCTGCCCGAAGAACTGCGTGCCAGCCTGGATTCGCCCACCGCTGACCTCGCCAACATCGGTGAGCGTTTCGGCGGCATGATGACCGCCGCTGTCTTCCTGCGCGAGTTCGTCGGCGAAGTCGACGGTGTAAAGATCCCCTGGGCCCACCTGGACATCGCCGGACCTGCCTTCAACGAAGGCGCACCCTACGGCTACACCCCGAAGGAAGGCACCGGGGTTGCTGTGCGCACGCTGGTTTCCTACGCGGAGGACGTCCTGGCCCGCGCGGTATAACACCCACAGCTGTTCCGCGTGCAACTTAGACGGGCAAATGTTGCGCGTGTTTCTGGTTACATTCGCCTTCCGGCCCACTTAACCGAGTGGATGCCGGGGAAACTGGGCGATAGTGTGAAACCTATTCACAACCGCCCGAATCACTAACCGACGCGCCATCAGTGCGTCAACAGATTACGCGAGGGAGCGTCCACGTGGCCGAAGAGGCAACTGCGCAAGAGTTCGACATCCTGATCCTCGGTGGAGGCAGCGGCGGCTACGCCGCAGCACTCCGCTCCGTGGAGCTGGGCTTTTCCGTCGGGCTGATCGAAAAGGGGAAGCTGGGCGGCACCTGCCTGCACAACGGCTGCATCCCCACCAAGGCACTGCTGCACTCAGCCGAAATCGCTGAAAACGCCAAGACTGCGGAGAAGTACGGCATCAAGGCCACCTTCGACTCCGTGGACATGAACGCCGTCAACACCTACAAGGACAACATCATTGCGGGCAAGTTCCGCGGCCTGCAGGGCCTGATCAAGTCCAAGGGCATCACCGTCATTGAGGGTGAAGGCCGGCTGACCAGCGAAAAGACCATCGAGGTCAACGGCCGGACCTACACCGGTTCCAACATCATCCTGGCCACCGGCTCCTACTCCCGGTCACTTCCGGGCCTGGAAATCGGCGGACGCGTCATCACCTCCGACCAGGCACTGACCCTGGACTACGTCCCCAAGAGTGCAGTGATCCTGGGCGGCGGCGTGATCGGCGTCGAATTCGCCTCCGTGTGGAACTCCTTCGGTGTTGACGTCACGATCGTTGAAGGACTGCCGTCGCTGGTCCCCAACGAAGACGCCGCCATCATCAAGAACCTGGAGCGCGCCTACAAGAAGCGCGGCATCAAGTTCAGCACGGGAATCTTCTTCGAAAAGGTGGAGCAGAACGACGACGGCGTCGTCGTCACCCTGGCTGACGGCAAGACCTTCGAAGCCGAGCTGCTGCTCGTCGCCGTCGGCCGCGGACCGGTTACGGCCAACCTCGGCTACGAAGAAGCCGGCCTGACCATGGACCGCGGCTTCGTCATCACCAACGAGCGCCTGCACACCGGCGTCGGCAACGTCTACGCCGTGGGCGACATCGTCCCCGGCCTGCAGCTGGCCCACCGCGGCTTCCAGCAGGGCATCTTCGTCGCCGAGGAAATCGCCGGCCTGAAGCCGGTAGTGGTCGAAGACGTCAACATCCCGAAGGTCACCTACTGCGAACCGGAAATCGCTTCCGTTGGCCTGACCGAGGCTAAGGCCAAGGAAAAGCTGGGTGCCGACAACGTCCAGGTCCAGGAATACAACCTGGCCGGCAACGGCAAGACCTCCATCCTGGGCAGTTCCGGCCTGATCAAGATGGTACGCGAGAAGGATGGCCCCATCATCGGTGTCCACATGATCGGCGGCCGTATCGGCGAGCAGATCGGTGAAGCCCAGCTCATCGTCAACTGGGAAGCCTACCCGGAAGACCTGGCCGGCCTGCTGCATGCCCACCCCACCCAGAACGAAGCCATTGGCGAGGCTGCCATGGCCCTCGCGGGCAAGCCGCTGCACGGCTAAGAGGCCTTGCAGCACCAGTTTTTCCCTGGTGCACCCGGTGCCGTAGCCGCCGGGTGCACTAGGCTTCAAACCAACCAGCACCAGCGGTACGGCTGGTCAGAGAACTAACAAGGAGAAACGGGGACAATATGTCTGAAACCGTGAACTTACCCGCTCTTGGTGAGAGCGTCACCGAAGGCACCGTTACCCGCTGGCTGAAGCAGGTAGGCGATACCGTCGCCGTTGACGAGCCCCTGCTCGAAGTGTCCACCGACAAGGTCGACACCGAAATCCCTTCACCGGTGGCAGGCGTCATCGAGGAGATCCTCGTAGCCGAAGACGAGACCGCTGAGGTTGGCGAAGCGCTGGTGCGCATCGGCGACGGCTCCGGCTCCTCCTCCGACTCCGATTCCTCGGCACCGGCGCAGGAGGAAGCACCTGCCCAAGAGGCTCCCGAGCCCGAGGCCAAGGAAGAAGCACCCGCCCAGGAAGCCCCCGCTGAGGACTCCGGCTCCGCCGACTCCGGCGACAGCACCGATGTCACGCTGCCGGCCCTGGGCGAGAGCGTTACCGAAGGCACCGTCACCCGGTGGCTGAAGGCCGTCGGCGACGACGTGGCAGTAGATGAGCCCCTCCTGGAGGTCTCCACCGACAAGGTCGACACCGAGATCCCCTCCCCCGTGGCCGGCAAGCTGCTGGAGATCAAGGTCAACGAGGACGAGACCGCTGAGGTCGGTTCCGTCCTGGCCGTCATCGGTTCCGGCTCTGCGGCTCCGGCCAAGGCCGAGCCGAAGGAAGCTGAGCCGGTAGCCGCCGCGCCGTCGACCGAGCGCGAAGAGCCCGTAGCCGAGCCCAAGCAGGAAGCCGCTCCCAAGCAGGAGGCTCCCAAGCAGGAGGCCCCCAAGCAGGAGGCCCCGAAGGAAGAGGCTCCCAAGCAGGCAGCCGACACGGAAGAATCCGGCTCGGGTACCTACGTCACGCCGCTGGTCCGCAAGCTGGCCAACGAGCACGGCGTGGACCTCTCCACTGTGAAGGGCTCCGGCGTAGCCGGACGCATCCGCAAGCAGGATGTCCTGGATGCTGCCGAAGCGGCCAAGGCAAAGGAACCGGCATCCGCTGCGGCGCCGTCGTCCTCTGACAAGGTTGCTCCCGCGAAGATCAGCGAAGAGAGCGCAAAGCTGCGCGGCACCACGGTCAAGGCACCGCGCATCCGCCAGACCATTGCCCGCCGCATGAAGGAGTCCCTGGACACCTCTGCACAGCTGACGCAGGTCCAGGAAGTCGACATGACCCGCATCGCCACGATGCGGCAGAAGGCCAAGGCCGGCTTCAAGGAGCAGAACGGTGCAAACCTGACGTTCCTGCCGTTCATCGCCAAGGCCGTGGTGGAGGCGCTCAAGGCGCACCCGAAGCTGAACGCTTCCTACGACTCCGAGACGCAGGAAATCACCTACCACGACGCCGAGCACCTGGCGATCGCCGTTGATACCGAAAAGGGCCTGCTGGTTCCGGTCATCAACGACGCAGGCGACCTGAACCTCGCCGGCCTCGCCAAGCGGATTGCCGACGTCGGGGCACGCACCCGCAACGGCAAGATCGGTCCGGATGAGCTCTCCGGCGGCACCTTCACGATCACCAACATCGGCAGCGTCGGAGCACTCTTCGACACCCCGATCATCAACCAGCCCCAGGTTGGAATCCTGGGCACCGGTGCGATCGTGAAGCGCCCGGTTGTCCGCACGGACGAAGACGGCAATGACACCATTGCCATCCGGTCCATGATGTACCTGTCACTGACGTACGACCACCGCCTGGTGGACGGCGCCGACGCCGGTCGGTTCCTTCAGACGCTGAAGGCACGGCTGGAAGAAGGCAGCTTCGAAGCCGATCTGGGCCTCTAAGCGCTAGACCACGCAGACAGGCGGGCGTCCCCTCGGGGCGCCCGCCTGTCGCGTTAAGTGCTGCCCGGCAGGGGAAGTTCTACCCGTTGTAGAATAGTTACCGGAATAATTACGCACCCTGACACTCTGTCGGTAAGATCGAATCCATGGACTTCCTTCACAACTTCCTTGTCTTCCTCCACATCCTCGGAGCCGGCATCATCGTCGGCATCTGGGTTGCCAAGATCAAGAACCCCACCGTGATGCCCGGCCAGTTCCACGCCGCACTGCTGCAGCTGGTGACCGGCATCCTGCTGGTCGGCGTCAATGAGATGGGCGACGGCGACGTCAACCACATCAAGGTTGCGGCCAAGCTCACCATCGCACTGGTGATCGCAATCATGGCCTTCATCGGCCAGCGCAAGTACAAGAAGGACCAGCCGGTCTCCGGCGTACTGGCCAACGGCGTGGGCATCCTGACTGTGGTCAACGTGGCCCTGGCCACCATGTGGTGATCAACCCCTAAACGCATTACGCGGTGTATCCGCCCGGGTTCCTCCCCTCCGCTTCGGAGGGGAGGAACTTTTTTGTGCCCTCTGCCCGGACGGCGTGGACGGACTGCGGCCCAGGGGTCTGGCAGTTGCCTTCCCTGCCTGCAAGGATGGGCGCCAGCGCCTTACGGCAGTCCCGCCCGGCGCCCTGCCCCGAAGGAGCTTCCATGGCTACTGTCCGTAAAGCACACACCATTTGGAACGGGGACCTGTTCCACGGCAAGGGTGAAGTAACCCTCGATTCGTCCCAGCTTGGGACTTTCGACGTCACCTGGAAAGCCCGCGCGGAGGAGGCCGAGGGGCGGACCAGCCCCGAGGAACTAATAGCGGCCGCACACTCCGCCTGCTTCTCCATGGCCTTCAGCAACGCCCTGGCAGAAGCAGGCAAGACAGCAGAACGCATCGAAACCTCCGCCGAGGTCACCTTCGTTCCGGGAACCGGAATCACAGGCAGCCATCTGCGCGTCAACGCCGCGGTTCCGGATCTGACCGCCGAGGAGTTCACCGACATTGCCGAGTCCGCCAAGACCGGCTGTCCCGTGTCCCAGGCGCTTTCCGGCATCACCATCACCATGGATGCGACGCTGGAAACCTAGGCTCCACCTCGCCCTCCCGGACTAAAAAGGACCTCTCCCCGCCGGGAGAGGTCCTTTGGGGTATTGCCCGCCAACCCGTACGCGTACTCTCCCTTACAAGCGAGCTTGGCCGGGGGCCAAGGGAGCGGTTTCGATACGACCGCAACTGCGTCTGAAGGTGAAGATATGAACCTCACGCCAAAGGAAATCGACAAACTTTACGTCTACCAGGTGGCCGAGCTGGCCCGAAGGCGCCGGGACCGGGGAACCAAACTCAACGTCAGCGAGGCCATTGCCCTGATCTGCGAGGCAATCCTGGAAGGTGCCCGGGACGGCAAAACCGTCGCTGAAGTGATGGAGCTCGGAAAGCACATAGTTTCCGAGGGCCAGTGCATGGACGGCGTCCGCGAACGGCTGCCCCTTCTGCAGGTCGAAGCGACCTTCGTCGACGGCAGCAAGCTGGTCTCCTGCCACGATCCGATCGGGGTGTGACTTGACCCGGCCCACGGAGCCGGATGCGACGGTAGTACTGGTCGGAGGACATGAAAGCGGCAACGGTGCTGATCTGGCCTTCGTGCCGGATCTTGTGCCCGGCGCACTTATCACTCCCGCCGGCCGGCCCCTGCACAACCTGCTCACGCGCCTCCTGGCCCGCAGCAGGGAAGCAGCTTCCGACCCGCGGCCCGTAGTGGTGCTGCCCATGACATTCGGCCGCAACCCCACCCTCGTTGCCGATACGGCGAAGACACTTCGCTGGCTGGGTGCCGCCGCAGGTCAGCCCGCAGCTCCACTCTCCCTGGCCGATCCCTTCGGAACGAGCGACCACCTCACGGCCTGGCTCAGGACTGCGGCGGTCGAAGTGCGCAGGCGGTCACCGAAAGCGGCAATGCTGATCACTGCCGACGCCGCGAACCCTTTCGACGATGCCGACCTTTACCGCGTCACCCATTTGGTGCGGACGCACGGAGCAGGCATCCCCGTCGAAACGGCAACTGTGGGCAGCGTCGGCGGGCTCCTGGAAGCGGTCCAGCGGCTCCGGCGGCTTGGCAGCGTGCACACCGTTGTGGTTCCCGCCGGGTTCCGGCGTGCGGGAACCGTCCACTCGGAGGCGGTGCCGTTCCGCGCCGGCGAGTTCTCCGACGTCGAATTCTACGGCGCGCTGCTGAGCGAGCAGGCAGTGCTGCGTGTCATTCGTGATCGGGTCCGGGACGCCCTGCATGCCCTCAGCCACGGCCGTTCCGGCGTGGAAGCCGGGCTGCAGGCCGACCACGGCCACGGCTACGCCCATTCACACGCCTTCGAGGAGGCGTCCGGCGGGCACTCACACACCCACGGCGTAGCTGCCGGCCATACGCACAGCTACCCCGCCCCGACTGGCAGGAACTGACGGGCCTCCACCCACAACCAGATACAGCGACCCTGCACCGCTAGGGAAGGACAGATCATGCTGGGCACCCCAAGTTATGACCATAAGCAAGAGGACATTGAGATAAACGCCGGCCGGCCAAGCGTCACCCTGCTGGTAAGCAACACCGGAGACCGGGCGGTGCAGATAGGCTCGCACTTCCACTTCTTCGAAACCAACAAGGCCCTCCTGTTCGAACGTGAGCGGGCCTACGGAATGCATCTGGACCTTCCAGCAGGCACCGGCGTCCGGATTGAGGCCGGGGATACCCGGGAGGTAACCCTCACCGCCTACGCGGGAAACCGGCGGGTGATCGGCTTCAACAACCTTGTTGACGGCGGACTCGACGCTGCGGACACCAAGATCCGCGCGATGGAGCGGATGAGGGAACTCGGGTTCCAGGACGGCAAGCCGACCGCCAAACCAACTGCCGGCAAAAAAGACGGCACGGGCAAAACCCCTGCCGCAAAAGAGGGGAAGAAGTGATGGCCAGGATCCCGCGCAAACAGTACACCGACCTCTTTGGCCCGACTACCGGAGACCGGGTGCGCCTGGCAGACACCAATCTGGTGATCGAGATTGAGAAGGACTTCAACGAGGGCCACTACGGCGACGAAGTTGTCTACGGCGGCGGCAAGACAGCCCGCGACGGCATGGCCGCAGACCCCCAGGCGACTTCCGCTGAAGGCGTCCTGGACCTGGTCATCACGAATGCCATTATCCTGGACCCCATCCTCGGAGTCGTTAAGGGCGACATCGGCATTCGCGACGGAAAGATCGCCGGGGTCGGCAAATCCGGGAACCCGCATACCCAGAGCGGAGTTGACCCCCGTCTTGTCGTTGGACCAGGCACCGAACTGCTCGCCGGCGAACACTTCATCGCCACAGCCGGTGGCATCGACTCCCACGTCCACTACATCTCCCCCGAGCAGGCGCTGGCGGCGCTCTCCAACGGCATCACCACCCTTTTTGGGGGCGGCACGGGGCCAACGGACGGTACTAACGGCGTCACTACAACCCCCGGCGTCTGGAACATAGCCACGATGCTCCGGTCCATCGAGGGGATGCCCGTCAACATGGGCATTCTTGGAAAAGGCAACGGATCGCTGCCGGACGCACTGATCGAGCAGATCGAGGGCGGAGCAGCGGGCCTCAAGGTTCATGAGGACTTCGGAGCGACACCGGCCGCGCTCAGCATGGCACTTTCAGTCGCGGACGATTACGACGTCCAGATCTCGGTGCACACCGACAGCCTCAACGAGGCCGGATATGTAGAGAACACGCTGGACGCCATCGATGGCCGCACCATCCACACCTTCCACACCGAGGGCGCCGGCGGCGGGCACGCCCCGGACATCATCAAGGTGGCCGGCTACCCCAACGTGCTTCCGTCGTCAACGAACCCCACATTGCCTTATACGGCCAACTCCGTGGACGAGCTGCTGGACATGGTGATGGTCTGCCACCACCTCTCCCACGACATCCCCGAGGACGTCGCCTTTGCGGACTCGCGCGTTCGTGCCGAGACCATCTCCGCTGAGACGGTTTTCCACGACGAGGGCATCATCTCGATGGTGTCCTCCGATTCCCAGGCCATGGGGCGCATCGGTGAATCCTTTATGCGCACCTTCCAAATTGCGCACCACTGCAAGGACCAGCGCGGCAAGCTGCCGGAAGACAGCGCGGACAATGACAACTTCCGCGTGCTGCGGTTCCTTGCCAAGATCACCATCAACCCGGCCATCACCCAGGGTGTCTCCGATTACATCGGGTCACTGGAAGAGGGCAAAATGGCGGACATCGTGCTCTGGCCGATTCAGTCCTTCGCCGCCAAGCCGAGGCTGATCGTTAAGGGCGGCCTGATCAACTGGGCGCTGATGGGAGACCCGAACGCTTCACTGCCCACCCCGCAGCCGGTGTTCTACCGGCCTATGTTCGGCGCGCAGGGCAAGGCGCTGCAGAGCACCCGGGCGACCTTTATGTCCAAGGCTGCCATTGACAAGGGCGTGCCGGAAACGCTTGGCCTGGAGAGCCAGATCCTGCCGGTGCACCGCTGCCGCGGCATCGGGAAGGAACATATGGTCCGCAACAATGCCACGCCGGATATCACGGTGGATCCGGAGACCTATGACGTGACCTATAACGGCACGCTGGCGAAGATACCCCCGGCGCAGTCCCTGCCGCTGACCCAGCTGTTCTTCCTGGCGTAGGAACACAGGATGTCGGACGTAAGGCAGCTGCTCACCAGCCTGCAGTTCGCGGATTCGGCCTTTCCCAGCGGGTTCTACACAATGTCGCACGGACTCGAGGGCTTCAGCCAGGCCAGGCTCGTCTCGCGCGGCGATGTGCAGCCGCTGCTGGCGGATCTGCTGCTGCACTCCGTTGGACCCGGGGATGCAACGGCACTCGCCGCGGCACACCGCGCGGCGTCCGACGGCGACATCGAACTCGTTCAGGAAATCGACCAGCTTCTCTTCGCCTCCAAGCTGAACGCGGAGATGCGTACGGCCTCCGTGCGCAGCGGACACCAGCTGATCGATCTCGGTGCCGAGTTGATTGAGCAGCCGCTGCTCGCTGAATACGGTGCCAGGGTGCGCAGCCGGGCCACCCCCGGCTGCCAGCCTGTTGCCTCGGCCGTGATTTATGCGGCTAATGGCGTCCAGACCCGGCAGGCCGTGGCCTCGGACCTGTTCGCCTTTTCGGCAAGCTTCGTTGGTGCCGCGCTCCGCCTGCGGCTTACCGACCACCGGCATGCCCAGGCCGTCCTGCTGGAAACGGCTGGAGTAATGGAGCAGGCCACGGACGCCGCGCTTGAGCGCGACCTCGCCGACCTCGGCGGCTGCGTGCCGCTGGCCGATGTCATGTCCGCCCAGCACGAAAAAGCCGAGGCACGGCTCTTCGCCAGCTGACCCGGCACACGAAGGAAGGTCGGACGGGCACCGTACGGTGCCCGTCACGAAAGATGCAGAACACGAAATGAGGAAGTTATGAGCGAGAACGTGTTGAGGATCGGCATCGGCGGACCCGTGGGCAGCGGCAAGACTGCCCTGACGGAGGCCCTCGTTCCCCGGCTCATCGCGGCCGGCCGAACCCCGGGCGTCATCACCAACGACATCTATACCCAGGAGGACGCCCACCACGTCCGCCGGGAATTGGACGGCATCCTGGACCCGGAGCGCGTCATTGGGGTCGAGACCGGTTCCTGCCCGCATACGGCCGTGCGGGATGATCCAACCATGAACCTGGCAGTCGGCGCCGAAATGCTGGAGCGGTTCCCGGATGTCGATACGCTCATCTACGAATCGGGCGGGGACAACCTGACGCTGACATTTTCGCCCGCCCTGGCGGATGTGTTCGTGTTCGTGCTGGACACAGCGGAGGGCGAGAAAATGCCCCGCAAACGGGGACCTGGCATTACGGACAGCGACATCCTGGTGATCAACAAGATCGATATCGCCCAGTACGTCCGTACGGACCTGGGCGTCATGGAGGCCGATGCGCACCGGGTGCGCGAAGACAGGCCGGTGGTGCTGACCAACTCACTCACCGGGCAGGGAGTCGATGAGCTGCACCAGCAGATCATGACGCAGTGGAACGGCGCCAGAACCGAGCTCATCGGATGACGGTCAAAGCCGCGGAACCGGAAAGCACTTCCCCTCCCCAGCTGGATGGGGTCCCCCAGCCACAGGTTCCGCAGACCGGAGGCCGGCCTCCGAGCACGGGCGGCTACCGGCTCGAGCCGGCTTACTTTGAACCGGACCGGGTGCCGGAGGAAGTCCTGCGCCACTCGGGGGCGCCGCGCAGCCTGCCGGTCGGCAGCCCGGGCAAGGTGGGTGTGCTGCAGCTCGGTTTCGACCGCAACCGCGGCCGGACCGAGCTGGTAGAGCATTACCAGAAGTCTCCGCTGCAGATCATGCATCCGCTGTACTTCAACCTGCTGCGCCCCGACATGCCTTACACCTACCTCATGTCATCGGGCGGAGGCATCCTGCAGGGCGACCGGCAGCGCACCGACCTGCGGTTCGGTGCCGGGACATCGGCCCACGTGACCACCCAGGCGCATACCCGGATCTACCGCATGGACTACGGTTACGCGACCGCCGTCGTTAACCTCGCGGCTGAAGAAGATGCGTACGTTGAGTACCTGCCGGACCCGGTTGTCCCTTTCGCGGATTCGCGTTTCTACCAGCAGACTTCAGTGGTGCTGGACGAGTCCGCGACGCTGCTGCTGGGCGAGACCGTCTACGCCGGACGGCTGGCCCGCGGCGAGCGGCACGCCTATGACGTGTATGCCTCCGACCTTGAGGTGCGGCGTCCCGACGGCCAGCTGGTCGCCCTGGACAGGGTGCGGCTCTGTCCAGGGGACGGGGAAGAGGGAAGCGGCGTAAACGGATTGGGTGTGCTTGCGGGCCACGATGTGCTCGCGATGCTCTACGTCTTCACTCCCCTCGCTCCCCCGGCGCAGCTGGCAGACACACTGTTCCGGGCGGTTGGCGAAAGCGGGGGCGACCTGATCTACGGGGTGAGTACCCTGCCCGGCAATACCGGGGTTTGGATGCGCCTGGTTGGCAACGACACCGTGGCAGTGGCGGCCGCGAACACGGCAGCTGCTTCCGCCGTGCATGAGCTGCTGACCGGGAAGCAGGCGCCCCACATTCGGAAAAACTAGGAAGGGTCTGACCGTGCGTGGACAAAGCGGTACGCAGACGGCGACGGCAGGGCCGCAGCATTCCTTCCGGGCGCAGGTCATTCTGGCCTTCATACCCGTTGTGCTCCTGCACATCGCGGGGTTCGGACTGTTCTTTTTCCTGGTGGAACCGCTGCACCTGCAGCTTGGATCCTCCGTCTTTGGAGTCGGTATTGCCGTGGTGGCCTATGTGCTCGGCGTGAGGCACGCCTTCGACGCCGACCACATTGCCGCCATTGACAACACGACCCGCAAGCTCGTTGACCTGCGCCGGCCCGCCGCCGGCGTCGGCCTGTTCTTCTCACTGGGGCACTCCACCATCGTCTTCCTGATGGCGGCGCTGCTGGCACTCGGAGTGAGCTGGGCCGTGGGGCTGAGCGACGACGGCAACGAGGTCCGCAACGGCCTGGGCGTTTTCGGCACGCTCGTGTCCGGCGTCTTCCTGCTGCTGATCGGGCTCATCAACGCCGTCGCCTTTATGGGAATCCTGAAGGTCTGGCGGGCTTCACGCAACGGCGAGCTGGACCAGGTGGAGCTGGAACGCCACCTTCAGGGACGCGGCTTCATCACCCGGATTCTCCGGCCGCTGCTGAAGACGATCGACCGGCCGGGGAAGATGTACGCTGTCGGGTTCCTGTTCGGGCTTGGTTTTGACACCGCCAGTGAGATCGCGCTGCTGGTGCTTGCCGGAACCGGAGCGGCCACAGGCCTGCCCTGGTATGCCATCCTCTGCCTGCCGCTCATCTTCGCAGCCGGCATGAGCCTGTTCGACACCCTCGACTCGGCCGTTATGGTCCGCGCCTACGGCTGGGCAAGCGTCAACGCGATCCGCAAGGTTTACTACAACCTGACCATCACCGGGCTCTCCGTGATGATTGCCGTCATCATTGGCGGCATAGAGCTGGTTGGCCTGCTGAACGAGAAGCTTGGGCTTCGGGATCCGCTCACCGGGTGGGTTGCCGGGATCGATCTGGAGAACGTGGGATACATCATCGCGGGCACCCTGGTCCTGGTCTGGCTCATCTCCACCGCCTACTGGAAGTTCGGGAGGGTGGAAGAGCGGTGGGCTCAACCAGGCCCCGGGAGCGTTCTCCCCGGTGAGGGCCCGCAACGGGGCCGCAGGCCTGGCAAAACACCCGAGCCGGGCCGGCCGCCAGGCACCCCTGCCGGAGAGGAAACAGCATGAGCAGCACAGGGGCAACCGCTCCGCACCCTGCCATCCCGGCCGCAGGCTGGCTAAAAGGCTGGGGCCAGGGGCTCTCGCAGATCTTCTTCCAGAGCAACGTCTTCACAGCGCTGCTGATACTGGCTGCCTTTGCCGTCGCAGACTGGCGCATGGCCCTGCTGGTCCTCATCGGTGCCGCGGGCAACACGGTGGCCGGGCGCCTGATCGGAGCCGACTCGTCCTCGGTCATGGCGGGGATGCAGGGCTTCTGCGGCGCCCTGGTCGGAGCAGCGACCTATGCGGCTATCGGCGCCCCATGGGAGGCGTATCCAATCGCACTGGCCGGGGGCATACTCTGCGCCCCGGTAATTTGGCTGGTGAACGCACTGTTCACAAAGACGCCGCTGAGGATCTACGGGCTGCCCTCGACCACGGCTCCGTTCTGCATCGTGGCGACGATCATCCTGTTCAGCACTGAGCCGCTGCATGTGAGCGCGGCATCATCGGACACCATCGATTCGGCACCGCTGGCCTTCGTACGTTCCCTGCTGACGAACGTGTCCGAGGTAGTACTCATCAACAACGAATGGTCCGGAGCGCTCATCCTGCTGGGTCTGTTCGTGGCGAGCTGGAAGGTTGGCCTGGCCGGCCTGCTCGGCAGCGTGGTGGGCAGCCTGTGCGCCCTGGCTCTCGGTGAAGCCCTTACCGAGACGGCCAACGGCCTGGCCGGCTACTCCGGCGTGCTGACTGCGATCGCGCTGGCCGTCGTGTTCCTGCGCAGCAGTACCGTCTCATGGGTGCTCGCGGTCATTGGAACCGCGGTGACAGCGTTGGTCACACTGCTGATGCACGACATAGCCGCGCCCACCTACACCTGGCCCTACATCCTCACTACCTGGGTGTTCCTGGTCATCGCCCACTACATTCCCGCGGCAAAGCGTCCCTAGCGGCGGGTCGTCCGGATGCATCCAGGCTGGTGGAATTCAGCTACAGCGAAGCACCGATCCAAAGGCCGGCCGCGGCAGCGGCGACGGAGAGCAGAAGCATGACGATTCCGCTGATGAAAGACGCGCCGTAGCGGCCCTTTTTGATGAGCTGCACGGTCTCGTAGCTTGCCGTGCTGAAGGTCGTATAGCCGCCAAGGAATCCGGTACCAATGACGATGCTGACGTCGGTGGATACAAAATGCTCCACGGTGAGGCCGGTAAGAAAGCCAAGCACGAGCGAACCCGAGACGTTGATGATCGTCGTCGCCCAGGCGAACCGCGTCTTGGAGTGGGCACGGATGAACCCGTCCAGCATAAAGCGCACAGTGGCCCCCACACCGCCTGCCAGGGCCAGCAATAGGAAGATTCCGGGGGTCATGTCGCATCCTCCTGTTCATCCCTGCGCGGGCCAGGGGCACGGTTGTTGACGGCGGTCGCGATCGCGATGCCCGCCCAGGTGGCGCAGGCGCCCACAATCACCGTGGCCAGCGCGTAAATCACTGCGGATCCCGGGAGCCCGTCGCGGAAAAGCACGGCGGTGTCGGTGGCCAGCGAGCTGTAGGTGGTGAAGCCGCCGCAGAACCCGGTGCCCAGCAGGAGCTTGAGGTTCGCGCCGGTCGGACGCGCCTTGTCCAGGCGGGTGACGGCTTCGTAAAGGTAGCCGAGCAGGAAGGCACCGATCACGTTGATGATCGGGATCGCAATCGGGACTTCGCCGAGGTTGGGGATGACGAGCGACAGGCCCTCGCGGCTTGCTGCGCCGGCAGCCCCGCCGAGGGCAACCAGTCCGATCGGGCCCCAGCGCAGGTACGCCGCGCGGGTGCCGCTCATTGTGCCGTCCGATCATCACCCGGCCCGCGGGGACCGTCGGTGACGGGCCGCAGCCAACTGGAATTAGTGTCCATTTTTGAACGGTACGCCTGCGTCCCGTCTCGCTCAATCAAGCAGACCGCCGGAAAGGTCCGGACGGAGGATTCCCTCCCGCCAGGGAGGAATCCACCGTCCGGCTCCGACTAGCTTTCCTTGCTTGTCCGGTCCTGCGGCCGGGGAGGCAGCGGGGCTGGACGGAGGCTGGGATAGCCTTCCCTGGCCGGCGGGACATCCGTGGGGATCTCTGCCAGCATTTCCTTCAGGATCGCTACGCCCTGTTCCAGCTGGGGGTCTTCTCCAGCGGCATAGGAATGCGGCGGGTACGGAACCTCGATGTCCGGCTCGACTCCCCTGTTCTCCACGCCGAAGCCCACTCCCTTGGTAAACCAGAAGGCGTAGCGCGGCTGGGTCACGGACGTTCCGTCGGCCAGGTCGAAGCGGCCGTCAACGCCGACGACACCGCCCCATGTCCGGGTGCCGACTACGGGTCCGATTCCCCGCAGCTTGGCCACTTGGGTCACGATATCCCCGTCAGAACCGGCGAACTCGTCGGTCAGGATCACAACCGGACCGCGCGGCGCCTGGTCAGGGTAGGTCCCCGCCTGCTCGCCGCGCGGGAGCATCCATGCCGTGACCTTTCGGCCGATCAGTTCTGCGACCAGCTGGGAGGTGTGGCCGCCGCGGTTGTGGCGGACGTCGATGATCAGACCGTTCTTGGCTGCCTCGCTGTCCAGGTCCCGGTGAAGCTGCGCCCATCCGCTGGCAACCATGTCCGGAATATGGAGGTACCCGAAGGCGCCCTCGGATGCCGCGCGGACGGCCCGGCGGTTCGCATTCACCCAGTTTTGGTAGCGCAGCCGTTCTTCGCTGCGCAGGGGAACGACGGCGATGCGCCGCTGCTGCGGGCCATCCTCCCCCGCCCCGCGGACAACGGTCAGTTCCACCACGCGGCCGCCGGCGCCAACCAGCAGCGCCGCGGGCCCCTTGTCGGCCGGGACCGGCAGTCCGTCCACGGCAGTGATGACATCACCGGGACGAACATCCGCTCCCGGTGCGCTCAGCGGGGAAATGGCCTTGGGATCGGACGATTCAGGGTCGAGGATGCGGACGACTTCCCAGCCGCCTGCACCCGGCCGAAGATCAGCGCCAAGGAATCCCTGTGCCCCTCCCCCCGCTTCCGCTGCGCCGGGGGCTGTAACGTACGCGTGGGAGGTTCCCAATTCACCGTGCAGTTCCCAGAGCAGGTCCACAAGGTCGTCGTGGGAGCCCAGGTTCTGCACCAGGGGACGGTAACGGGCATGTACCTCGTCCCAGTCCAGCCCTCCCATGTCCGGGGTCCAGAAAAATTCTCGCTGCAGCCGCCACGCTTCATCGAAGGCCTGTCCCCACACCTTCAGCGGCTCCAGCAGGACCCGGATCCTGGACAGGTCCACGCTCACGTTCTCCGGCGAATCCTCGTCTGTCCGGGCACCGGCAGGAACGGCCCGCACCCGGTGCTCGTGGCGCAGAACCACCGTGCCGGCATCTTGCGAGAGTTCGTAGTCCTCCAACGCGGGCACGAGTACGGAAACTTCCCTGGCCGCCACATCGAAACGCTCAAGCCTCTTGCCCGGCGCGCGGTCCGAGGAACTGGCCCGCCCGTCGCCGGTGACGCCGTACACGTCTTCGGCCAGCCACAGCAGGGCTCCTTCCGCAGCGCGCAGTTTTGTATAGCTGCCCTGGGGAACCGGAACCGCGATGATCCTCTCAGCCAGCCGTTCCAGATCCACGGCGGTCGCGGGAGCGTCCTCCGGCACGTCCTGCGGATCGTCGGATTCGGCGCTCCCGGCTGCAGGTGCTTCCACCACGTGGGCGGAAGGCCCGAACGGCGAGTTGGTTCCTGCGGCAAGGGCAATGAGGAACGGCTTCGTGGAGGTTGGGAAACCGAGGTCGAATCCGTGGGTGTCGTAGACGGGGTCGAAACTGCGTTCGGACAGAAACGCGAGGAATTTTCCGTCCGGAGTAAAGGAAGGGCTGTGGTCGTGGAACCTGCCGTCCGTTACGTCCGTGATCGCGGCTCCGCTCCCTGATGTCTCCCTGAGCCGGATCCTGCTGCGCGCACCGTGGACTGTGACGGGCTCCGCCCAGGCCAACCAGCGGGAGTCGGGGCTGAACGCCAGGTCCGTCACCGCTCCGTGGCCGCTGTCTGCTATCTCGCTAAGCTCGGCGGTGCCTGCATCGAGGAGGTAGACCTTGCCGAACTCGGTGGCAGCGGCCACGAGTTTGCCGTCAGGGCTTGGCACCAGCTGCGATGTGCGGGCCGGCGATGGGAACGGGATCCGCACCAGGCCGGTTTCTGCCGCCTTTTCCTGCGAGGCGAGTACTGCCTCGGAGGCACCCTGGGCAGACTGTTCGGGGCCGTCAGCCTCCCCGGCACGGGTATCGGATTGAACCGCCGTCTCCGGGCTCCCTGCCGTTGGACGACCGAGGGCAGAGACCGGGCGCGGCAGCTCCGCGGCCTCCGATTCACCGGAGGACTGGGCGGCGGCCGGCGCAGGGGCGGGCACGGGGGCCGGGCGCAGGTCACCGGCGGCGGGCAGGGAGGCGAAAACGTCCTTGATGAACAGGGCCTCTTCATTGCCCGGGTCCGCGGCGTACACGGCGCGGCCTCCCGGCAGCGGACGGCCAAGCCGGGCACGTACGCCCGGCGTCGCCTCAATGACGCGGGAGGGTCCGTCCTTGTGCGTGAGCCAGTGCAGGGTGCCGTGGGTTTCCACGACACTGGACTTCCCGGCGGCGTCCGGAAAAGCCGCGCGAAGGTGCTGTGCCGCATTGAGCGGACGCGGCCTCCGGTTGGTTCCGGCGGACCCGAGACTAATGTCCAGGCGTTGCGGCTCGGCATCCAGCGACGGCAAAATCCACAGGGACCCAGCCGATTCGAAGATGATCCGCCTGCCGTCCGTTGAAGGATGCCGGACGTAGAAGTCCTGGAAATCGGTGTGCCGGCGCAGGTCGGTGCCTGCAGGGGTTACGGAGTAGATATTGCCGTGGCCCTCATGGTCTGAGAAGAAGGCGATCCTGCCATCGATCCACATGGGGTAGGCAAGATTGCCGTCCAGCTCCGGAACAAGGCGGACGAACTCGCCGTTGCCGTCCGCGTCGATCCAGAGTTTCCCTGCGGTGCCCCCACGGTACCTCTTCCAGCGGGCCGGCTCGCGGCTGAGCACCGAACCGATGACCAGGGGCCGTTCGTCACCCAGCACGGGCCCGTGGGCCAACGTATCCACCGGGCCGTAAGGAAGCCGCTGGGGTGCGGACCCGTCCAGGGGCACCTCGTAGGCCCAGCGCAGCCGGAAGTCTTCGAATTCGAAAGGACTGGTTGCAATCACCGCACCCCCGGGGGTGAAGCCGCGGACGGTGGTGCTCTGGTTGCCCCAGAAGGTGAGCTGGCGGAAGTCTCCGCCGTCGGTATCAGCGGTCACGACTTCAGGGGCGGAGCCCTGCGTGACGCTCCAGGCGATCCTCGAACCATCCGGTGAGAACTTCGGGTTCCGGGCCGGCAGCTGCAGGGAGGACACCCGCCAGGCCCGGCCCCCGGAGACCGGTGCCACCCACACATCGTCCTCAGCCACAAAGGTCACCCGGTCGCCGTGCAGGTCGGGATAGCGAAGATACGGAGTTGAACTCATACCTTCGATCCTATCTTTTTGCGGCTGCGGGCTCCTGAAGGCTTGCCGCCGGGGGCAGCACCGCAGCGATCCGCCAGTTCTTTCCGGTGCGCTGCAGTTCAAGGAGCACATCCTGACGCTGCGCCGTGCCGGGCTCCGCAGCCTCGGTCCCGTCGCTGCGAACCTGTTTCCACGCCGACAGTTCGGCAGAGACTGCTATTCGGACGAGCTCTCCGGAAGGAGGACCCGCTGCGGAAGCTCCCAGGACTGCCACTGTCAGTCCTTCAAGCCGCTCACCGCGCTCCTGCAGTGCCTGTACTGCTTCCAGGTCGGCGGCTTCCGCCGCCGTGCCGGGTTGGTTGACCCAGGCAAGAAGCGCCGGGTTCCCCTGTTCGAAGGCACGGGTCCGGAGCACGGGGAGCACCTTGGCCGCCGCCAGCGGATCGTCCCCGGCAAGTACCGCCAGCTCCTCCGGTGCCGGTTCGGATACGGCCCGTTCGGCTTCCGGGTTGCCCGCAGAGGGTTCGGCGGAAGACGGGCCTGCGGCGGTGTTTCCTGCCCCAGCCGGGCCGGGATCCTGTCCTGCTGCGGGGACCGCGCTGCCCGCATCGGGGCGGAGCAGCTCCGGCGCCCAAACCGCAATGGCTCCGAGCACCGCGGTTGCACTCACCAGGACGGCGGCGGCAATCAACCACCCGCTCACCAGGCCCGCACTGCTGCGGCGTTTCCGTGTCCCGGGCCGCGGAGCCCGCGTCCGGGGATCCACTTGCCGCCGCGGCTCTTCCCAAGGAGCCTGCCCGGAACGGCGGGCCTCCCGCAGCCGGGGTTTGCGGACCCTCCGGGACCGGACGGAAGGGGAGGTGCGGCGGGTGCGCAGTTCTGCAACCACGCTCTGGTGGACAGCCGGAAGCAGGTCCAGCGGCTCTGCCGGGCAGGCCCGCAGCACGCGTGCCGCAAAGTCGCCGGCCCCGGGCCTGGAGTCCGGGTCCTCCTCCAGCGCAGAGTCCACCAGGTCCCGCAGTGCGGCCGGAAGCTCCGGGAGCAGGACGCTGAGCGGAAGGCGAAGGCCCGGAACCAATGGCCTGCCGGTCAGCATGAACCAGCCCAGCGCACCGAGCGCGAACACGTCTCCTGCAGGAGGGGAACCTTGCTTTACCGTCGGAGCCGCGATCTCCGGTGCCATGAACCCGGGCGTCCCTGTGCCGCCCGCTTCCGGTTCGGCCAGGAGCCTGCCGGTTCCGAAATCAGCCAGCAGCGGCTTTCCGTTGGCCGTGAACAGGACGTTGCCCGGGGACACATCGCCGTGGACGGCGCCGTCAGCGTGCAGGCACTCCAGTGCACGCCCCACGGCGACGAGCACAGTGACCGTTTCCCCGGGGCTGAGGGCACCGCGGGCAGCCACGAGCTGAGAAAGGCTGTCCCCGGGGGCGTACTCCAGAAGCAGCCCGTTACCGTGGGCAGTGGCCAGGATGCCTTCGACGCCCAGCAGGTTCTCATGCCGGTACCTGGCCAGGATGGCGAGCTCCCTGCGCAGCTCGTAGCCTTCAGCCAGTGCGTCCTGGCCATGCGGCATCTTCAGTGCGTACCGCTTCCGTTCCCCAAGCCGTTCCACCAGCCACACGGATGAGCTGCTGCCCTGCCCCAGGCAGCGTCCGACGCGCCATTGCGGATCCGGCAGTGCCGGCCTGCGCGGAGAATCCAGTTCGTCCGCGCCGGGTGTCTCCGGGTCATGGGCCATCTGCATGCCGACAGTTCTAGCTTGTTCGGCGCAGTCTTGCAGAAGTTATCCACAGGGCCGGCACAACGTGACGGGGATCATGTCTGCTTTCCGTCACATTCCCGGCTAGGGTGTCCCCTATGGATTTGCAGTTTCTGCGCGTGGGCCTCGCCCCGGATTACCTGGATTACCGGGAAGGATGGGACCTCCAGCGCAGGGCCCATGAGGACGTCAGGGACGGCAGCCGGCCGAACACGGTTTTCCTGCTCGAACACACCCCCGTGTACACCGCCGGGCGCCGCACCGAACCCCACGAACGTCCTTTCGACGGCACGGAAGTAGTCAGCGTTGACCGCGGGGGGAAACTCACCTGGCACGGCCCGGGACAGCTGGTGGGGTATCCGATCCTCAGGCTGCCTGATCCGGTCCTGGTGGTGGACTACGTGGCCGCCCTCGAAGAAGCACTGATCGCAGTGCTGGCCGGCTACGGCGTCGCAGGCAGGCGCGTCGAGGGCCGCTCCGGCGTATGGATTTCCGGAGCGGACGGCGGACAGGACCGCAAGATAGCCGCCGTAGGAATCCGTGTGGACCATGGCGTCACCATGCACGGCTTTTCGCTGAACTGCAGCAATGACCTGGCACCGTACGCCCAGATCATTGCCTGCGGCATTACAGACGCCGGAACCACCTCCCTCAGCCAGGAGACAGGCACCCTGGTGACGCCCGCCGCCGTCGTGCAGCGGGTCGAAGAGGAACTCATGCGTACCCTCGGGAGGCTTGCCAGCCGCCCGGGAGCCGCCGCTTCCGCACCAGCGGCAGCCGGCACAGTCGAAGACACACTAGGAGCCGTGACGTGACACTTGCCCCCGAAGGCCGCCGCCTGCTGCGCATTGAGCAGCGAAACGTCGCCGTTCCGGTGGAACGCAAGCCCGACTGGATCAAGGCCAAGGTAAATATTGGCCCTGAGTACGTCCACCTCAAGGGCCAGGTCAAGAAGGAAGGCCTCCATACGGTTTGTGAGGAAGCCGGGTGCCCCAACATCTTTGAATGCTGGGAAGACAAGGAGGCCACCTTCCTCATCGGCGGCTCGGAGTGCACCCGGCGCTGCGACTTCTGCCAGATCGATACCGGCAAGCCTTCGCCCCTGGACCGCATGGAACCGATGAAGGTGGCCCGCTCAGTCCAGTCAATGAACCTGCGCTACGCCACCGTCACCGGAGTAGCACGCGATGACCTGGCCGATGAGGGTACCTGGCTCTATGCCGAAACGATCCGGCAGATCCATGCCCTGAACCCGGGCACCGGCGTCGAAATCCTGATTCCGGACTTCTCCGGCAAGCCCGAGCACATCCAGGCGATCTGCGACGCCGCCCCGGAAGTCTTTGCGCACAACGTGGAGACTGTGCCGCGGCTCTTCAAGCGGATCCGCCCGGCGTTCCGCTACGAACGCTCCCTGGACGTCATTACCCAGGGACAGGCACTGGGTATGGTCACCAAGTCCAACCTCATCCTGGGCATGGGCGAAACCCGGGAGGAGATTTCCGGCGCGCTGCGCGACCTCCGCGAGGCAGGCTGCGATCTGCTGACCATCACCCAGTACCTGCGCCCCAGCGAACGCCACCTGCCGGTGGACCGCTGGGTCAAGCCCGAGGAGTTCGTGGAACTCAGCGCCGAAGCCGAAGAACTTGGGTTCCTGGGGGTCATGAGCGGACCATTGGTCCGTTCCTCCTACCGCGCCGGTCGCCTGTGGGCCGGAGCGATGCGGAAAAAGGGCCGGGTCCTGCCGCCCAACCTGGCGCACATTGCGGATTCCGGCACCGCTGCCCAGGAAGCTTCTGCCGTACTGGCCCGGCAGTAAACCGGGGTTCCCGCCACTGTTCAACGGCCCGGCGCCTTCCTCTTGTCACAGGGAGAAAGCGCCGGGCCGTCATCACGTAGAATTGACGCATTATGGCCAACAGCACTGATTCCGACGCATCCAAGGGCGCCCGCCGCGGCCTCTTCTCCCGCAAGCCGAAGGCGGAAAAGAAGAACAAGCAGCCCGGCCGCATGAAACAGATCGCCGATGTCTTCAAGATGACCCGGCGCAACGACCCCAGCGTTATCTGGCGGATGGTTGGTGCCTTCTTCGGCATCATCGCCATCGGCCTGATCATCGGGTTCCTGATCGACAACTGGGTGACGATGCTCATCATCGCGATCCCGCTTGGCCTGCTGGCCGCCATGTTCATCCTCTCCCGCCGCGCCGAGCGCGCCGCTTTCGCGCAGATCGAAGGGCAGCCCGGTGCCTCGGGCGCTGCGCTCTCCGTGCTGCGCCGGGGCTGGATCCTCGAAGAGCAGCCGGTGGCAGTCAGCCCCCGCACCCAGGACGCTGTCTTCCGCGCGATCGGCCGTCCCGGCATCGTGCTGGTGACTGAAGGACCTTCCAACCGCGTCAAGGCCCTGGTCGACGGCGAACGCCGCAAGATGAACCGCATCGTTCCTAACGTTCCGGTCCACGTCATCCAGACCGGCCGCGGCGAGGGGCAGGTCCCGCTGCAGCAGGTGGCCAAGAAGGTCAAGAAGCTCAAGAAGTCGCTCACCAAGCAGGAGGTCCAGGCGGTCAACAAGCGCCTCTCCGCCATTGGCCAGCGCCTGCCCATCCCCAAGGGAATCGACCCGTACAAGGCACGTCCGGACCGCAAGGCCGCACGCGGCCGCTAAGCCCAGC
>NZ_BAAALV010000003.1:105116-107324 GCF_039528575.1 Arthrobacter gandavensis | reverse complement strand
TCTGCCGGGGGCGTTCCTTTGCGTTGAGGGGGACGTTCAGCGTCCGTGCTTGACCTTCACGAGGACGGTTTTCATGGCACGGTCGTGTAGGCCGCGCTGGTCGGCGTCGAAAATCAGGGCAGGGATAACCAGGCACAGCAGGACAGTGCGGACGACGCCGGCAAGGAGGCCCGCTGCCCCGCCGTCCAGTTTCTGGACCTGCAGGCTGAAGACGCGGTGGCCGATGCTGTAGCCGAGCAGGCCAACGAGCAGGATCTGCTCTGCGGCGAACACCAGGAGGATCGAGTTTCCGGTGCCTCCGAAAAAGGCGTAGGCAATGACCGAGGCAATCGCCCAGTCGATGACCAGGGCTCCCAGCCGCGGCCCTACGCGCGCAATGGAACCGGGGCCGGTGCGGGGCCTTCCCAGCCTGCGGCCCGGCCAGTTACCTTCGTCGGACGGGGGGCCTTCGAGCCATGAACCTAAGCTTCTTCTGTCAACCACCGTTTAAGACTACCGGGTAGCCCAGAGCACCGCCGACGGACTGTGAAGCGCCCAATTATGCCTGTGGCGGCGCGCACAGGCTAGGGTGGAGACAGGAGCATGGTGCACGTAACGTTGCCGAAACATTGGTGACACGGGCGGGTAATGGGGTGCTCCTAGACTATTTTCTGTTGCCGGATCCTGCGGGAATCACCGACTGGCGCAAGGACAGGCCCACCGCCCGAGGCCTTCCAACCAAACATGTATAAGGAGCATAGACACGATGTTCAAGAATGCGGACGAGGTCCTCAAGTTCATCGCTGACGAAGATGTGAAGTTCGTTGACATCCGGTTCACCGACCTTCCCGGCGTGCAGCAGCACTTCAACGTTCCGGCGAAGTCCGTGGACGCCGATTTCTTCATCAACGGCCAGCTCTTCGATGGTTCCTCGATCCGCGGTTTCCAGGGAATCGCCGAGTCGGACATGCAGCTGATCCCCGACGTCACCACCGCGTTCCTGGACCCGTTCCGCATCGAGAAGACGCTCGCACTGAACTTCTCCATCGTGAACCCCCGCACCGGCGAGCCCTACCACCGCGATCCCCGCGGCGTGGCCGAGCGTGCCGAGGCCTACCTGGCTTCCACGGGCATCGCCGACACCGCATTCTTCGCTCCCGAAGCCGAGTTCTTCATCTTCGACAACGTGCAGTACGAATCCGCCCCGCAGGGCAGCTTCTACAAGGTTGACTCCATCGAAGCTCCCTGGAACAGCGGCCGCGAGGAAGAGGGCGGCAACCTGGGCAACAAGACCCCGTTCAAGGGCGGTTACTTCCCCGTTGCCCCCGTGGACAAGCAGGCCGACCTCCGCGACGCCATCTGCGTCGAGCTGGACAACGCCGGCCTTGAGGTGGAGCGCTCCCACCACGAGGTTGGCGGCGCCGGCCAGGCCGAGATCAACTACAAGTTCACCACGCTGACCCACGCGGCTGATGACCTGATGAAGTTCAAGTACATCGTCAAGAACGTCGCCGACGCCTGGGGCAAGTCCGCCACATTCATGCCGAAGCCGATCTTCAACGACAACGGTTCAGGCATGCACTGCCACCAGTCGCTCTGGAACGGCAGCGAGCCGCTCTTCTACGACGAGAAGGGTTACGCAGGCCTCTCCGACGTTGCACGCTGGTACATCGGCGGCCTGCTGAAGCACGCTTCCGCCGTCCTGGCCTTCACTAACCCGACGGTCAACTCCTACCGCCGACTGGTCAAGGGCTTCGAAGCGCCGGTGAACATGGTGTACTCGCAGGGCAACCGCTCCGCCGGTATCCGCATCCCGATCACCGGATCCAACCCGAAGGCCAAGCGCATCGAGTTCCGCGCACCGGACCCCTCGTCCAACCCGTACCTGGCGTTCGCTGCCCAGCTGATGGCTGGCCTGGACGGAATCAAGAACCGCATCGAGCCGGCAGACCCGATCGACAAGGACCTCTACGAGCTCCCCGCCGAGGAAGCCAAGGACATCCAGAAGGCACCGGGTTCCCTCGAGGAAGCACTGGATGCCCTCGAGGCCGACAACGAGTTCCTGCAGGCAGGCGGCGTGTTCACCCAGGACATGATTGAGGCCTGGATCGCCTACAAGCGCGAGAACGAAATCCTGCCGCTGGCGATGCGCCCGAACCCGTACGAGTTCGAGCTCTACTACGGCGTCTAGGATTTCCTGCGGCTGAACCGAGCCGCCGTTCCGAAGGG
>NZ_BAAALV010000003.1:13399-105105 GCF_039528575.1 Arthrobacter gandavensis | reverse complement strand
ATTTTTCGCCGGCACGCGGGCATTGACCTCCAGCGAAATCCGGTGGACGGTGGACGCATGCCCGGATCAACGCAGCCGCTGTGGGACGCCCTCTCCGCCCAGGTTTCTTCGGGGTGGTGCCCCGGACTTGTTGCGGGCGTTCGGATCGCCGGAGAAACCGAAGTCCGTGCCTTTGGCGCCCTGGACACGGCACGAACGGCACCGGTCTTGCCCAGCACACCGTTCCGGATCTCCTCTTTGAGCAAGCTCTTCGGCGGCGCCCTGGCACTGGATCTGGTAGCCGAGGGCAGATTGAGGCTGGACGACGACGTCTCCCGCTGGCTCCCCGGCCTGGGCGGACTGCGTGTGCTGGCCTCCCCTGACGCACCGCTTTCTGTCACTGTTCCCGTCCGCGGGCCCGTGACGCTGCGGCATCTGCTGACCTTCACTGCGGGCTTCGGCATCGACTTCGGTGAGACCCCGTACTCCGCTGCCACTCGCGGGCTGCTCTGGGGCCCCAATCCCCCGGACATGGACCCGGACACCTACCTCGCCCGTCTCACGGAGCTCCCCCTGGCTGCCCAGCCGGGCCAGCGCTGGATGTATCACTCGGCCGCAGACCTGCTCTCGGTCCTGCTCTGGAAAGTTGCCGGCAAGCCGGTTTCAGAGCTTGTCGCTGAGCGCATCACCGGACCGTTTGGCCTGGCCGGGACCGGCTTCCCCACCGGCTCGGAAGCGTTCCCCGCCGTGTACCAGGCGGAGGACGGCGAGCTGGTCGAGGCGGAGGACTACCGGGACGCTTTCAGCGCGCCGCCGCGGTTCGAATCCCTCGCCGGAGGCATGGTCTCCACCGTTCCGGATTACCTGGCTTTCCTCGCGGCACTGGCGGACGACGTCCTGCTTCCCGCCGGGGTTGCCGCGGAGCTGGCTTCCGACCAGCTGGTGGGCAGCCAGCGCGCGGGGTTTGCCGAGATGGCCGGTCCGGTCCAGAGCTGGGGCTATATGACGGCGGTGCAGACTGAGCCCGGTGACCCGTGGTCCGAGCCCGGCATGTGGGGCTGGGCAGGTGGGTCCGGGACCAGCGCGGCGGTATATCCGAACGGGGACATCGGGGTGGTTTTCACCCAGCGCTTTATGTCCGGTCCGCAGGATAGTTTCGATTGGTTCTGGGAACCCTTCGGCCGGGTGCGCGCCGAACTCCATTCCAGGGACTAGGAGTTAACGCACGACGGCGGCGGGGCACCCAGCCGGGCACCGCACCGCCGTCGTTACCGGTGAGGGCGTTAGAGCACCTTCGCCAGGAAGTCCTGCAGCCGCGGGGACTGCGGATTGCCGAAGAGTTCCTCGGGCACGTTTTCCTCCACAATGTGTCCGTCCGCCATAAAGACGACCCGGTCGGCCACTTCGCGGGCGAAGCCCATCTCGTGGGTGACCACGACCATGGTCATGCCTTCCTTGGCCAGGTCACGGATTACCTGGAGCACCTCGCCGACCATTTCCGGGTCAAGGGCGGAAGTAGCCTCGTCGAAGAGCATGACGTCGGGCTTCATGGCCAGCGCACGGGCAATGGCCACACGCTGCTTCTGGCCGCCGGAGAGCTGTGCGGGGCGTGCGTCGGCCTTGTCTGCCAGGCCCACCCGGTCCAGCAGCGCCAAAGCGTTCTTGCGTACCTCGGCCTTGGAACCCTTCTTCAGCTCAACCGGCGCCAGCATAATGTTTTCCAGCACGGACATGTGCGGGAAGAGGTTGAAGTGCTGGAAGACCATGCCAATGTGCTGGCGGACCTTGTTCAGGTCAACCTTGGGGTCGGTGAGGTCGAAGCCGTCGATGACGACCTTGCCCGCGGTGATGTCTTCGAGCTTGTTCAGGCACCGCAGGAAAGTCGACTTGCCGGAACCCGACGGTCCAATCACGCAGACCACTTCGCCCTCGGCTACGGCAACGTCGAGCCCCTTCAGGACCTCGACCGGACCGTAGGACTTGCGCAGGCCGATGGTTTGGATCTTGCTCACTTGTTGAACCTCTTATCCAGGACGTCCGCCAGCTTGGTCAGCAGCGTGATGACGATGAAGTACAGGGCGGCGACGATGATGAGGACCTCGGCGGTCCGGAAGTTCACCGCGTAGACCTGCTGCGCCTGGTACGTCAGTTCCGCGAAGCCGATAACGGCCAGCAGTGAAGTGTCCTTCAGCGTAATGACGAACTGGTTGATGAAGGACGGCGTCATGATCTTCACGGCCTGCGGAATGATGATCTTCTGCATAGTCTTGCCGTAGCCGAGGCCCAGGCTGCGCGCAGCTTCCATCTGGCCAGGGTCCACGGACTGAATACCTCCGCGCACGATTTCGGTCATGTAGGCACCGGCGTTGAGGCTCAGCGTCAGCACGCCTGCGGTCAGCACGTCCACCGGCTGGCCAATGATCTGGGGAAGGCCGAAGTAGAAGAAGAAGGCCTGCACCAGCACCGGGGTGCCGCGGAAGATGGAGACATACGTGGTGGCGATTCCTCGCAGGACCACCTTTGAGCTGACCTTGAAGAAACCGAAGATCACACCCAGAATCAGTGCGAAGAACAGGGACAGCGCAGTGGCCAGAAGCGTCAGGCCAAGGCCCTTGGCGAAGGCGGGCGCGTTGTCGGTGACCAGGGACCAGAAGCTTGAATCGGCTGCGCCTGCGTCAAGGTAGCGGTCCAGGATCTCGTCGTATTCGCCAGATTCCTGCAGGTTTGCCAGTCCGGCGTTGAACGCCTCAAGCAGTTCGGGGTTGGTGTCTGCGTTGACGGCGAAGCCGTAGGAGGAACCAACCTCCTTGTCGGTGACGGTCTTCAGGCCGTTGCCCGACTTGATGCCGTATGCCAGGACGGGGTAGTCGTCGAAGACGGCAACGGAGGAGCCGGCCTTGACGTCGTCGTACATCTGCGCCGACTGGGCGAAGGCGATGACGTCGAAGCCGTACTGATCCTTGATGGACTCGGCGAAGGCCTGGCCTTCGGTGCCGGTCTTGACGGCGACCCGCTTGCCCTCGAGGTCCTCGTACCCGGAGACATCGTTGTTGTTCTCTGCCACGGCCATCTGGATGCCGGACTCGAAGTACGGATCGGAGAAGTCGAAGACCTTCTGACGTTCTTCGGTGATGGACATACCGGCGATCACGCCGTCCACCTGGTTGGACTGCAGTGCCTGAAGGGCAGCGTCGAAGCCGAGGGAACGGATTTCCACCGAGAAGCCCTGGTCTTCGGCAATTGCGTTCATCAGGTCGATATCGATACCGACCAGTTCGCCGTTCTCACGGAACTCGAAAGGCGCGAAGGTGGTGTCCGTACCGATGGTGTAAGTCTTGCCGGCCGCCCCACCGTCGTCCGGAGTGGTGGCCGCGAAGGCCCCGGATGCGGGAATACCCAGCAGCAGCGCTAGCGCTGCCAGCAGGGAGGTGAGGGGAACCGCGAGTGAGGCGGGGCCCTTAGGCACCCGTTTGCCACTGTGCAAAGTAAACATCTCCTAGCTAATGGTTCGCGGCGATGCGCAGCAAACGCCATCAAAAAGCCTACTAGGAATGCGGGCACTGAAATTACCGTTGGGGGTCCGGGAGGCCCTCAGCCGACCCCGTAGCCGTAGAACCAGCGTTCAAAAACTCCCCGCGCCCGCCGGGTGACCCGCAGGTAGTCTTCCTCCAAAACTGCGCCCTGACCTGCGGCGTAACCGCACCAGCGGGCCACCGCTTCCAGTTCCCGGCGGGAGGAGGGCAGCACATCCGGGTTCCTCCCGCCCCGAATCACATTTGCACAACGGATCCGGCTGGCCAGCAGCCAGCTCTCCCGCAGGACGGCCGTGTCCTGCTCCGGGAGGAACCCGGCGTCGGACAGCGCGTCCAGGGCCGGAAGGGTGGCTGTGGTGCGCAGCGCGGGGTATTCACGCGCATGCTGGAGCTGGAGCAGCTGGACAAGCCATTCAACATCGCTGAGCCCGCCCCGCCCCAGCTTGAGCTGCCTGGACGGATCGGCGCCGCGCGGCAGCCTTTCGGCTTCCACCCGGGCCTTGATTCGGCGGATCTCCCGCACGTCGGACTCCGCAAGCCGCTCCGGATACCGGAGTGGATCGATCAGGGAGATGAAGTCCTCACCCAGCCGGTCATCTCCGGCCATGGGACGGGCACGCAGCAGTGCCTGTGCTTCCCAGGCAAGGGACCAGCGTTCGTAGTAGCCGGCATAGGAGTCCAGGCTGCGCACCAGCGGTCCCTGGCGGCCTTCCGGACGCAGCGCGGCGTCGAGCTCCAAGACCCGTTCAGCCTGGACTGCAGGACGGGAGGGCTGCTGCAGCAGCGAAGAGACCAGCTGCACGATCTTCTCGGCCTGCCCCTGCGCGGCCTGGGCGTCGACGCCTGGCAGCGGACGGTGCACGTACAGCACGTCGGCGTCGGACCCGTAGCCGATTTCACGGCCGCCCTGGCGTCCCATGGCGACCACCAGGACATCAGTGAGCTGCTCCTCCCCCGCGTAGACCTCGTTCTCGGCCACGTGCAGGGCACCAAGGACCGCAGCACGGTCGTTGTCGGACAGTGCCCGGCCCACTTCCTCCTGGGAAAGCAGTCCGGCGCTGTCTGCCAGCGCAATGCGCAGCATCTCCCGGCGGCGGATCAGCCGGATCAGCCGGACGGCTTCGGCCGGCCGCGGATGGCGTGACATTTTGGCCCGCATTTCCTGCCAGAGCGAATCGAAGCTGGAGGGCTGCAGGTCCTTGTCCGTTCCCAGCCAGGCGGTGGATTCGGGCGAAACCTCCAGCAGTTCGCTGATGAACCGTGAGGAGGAGAGGATCTGGCAGAGCCGCTCCCCTGCCGCGGAAGAGTCTCGGATCATGCCGAGGAACCAGTGGCTGTCACCCAGCGATTCGCTGAGCCGCCGGAAGCCCAGCAGCCCGGCGTCGGGATCCACGCCGTCCCCCAGCCAGCCCAGCAGCACCGGAAGCAGCTGGCGCTGCAGGGCCGCCCGGCGGCTGATGCCGTTGGTGAGGGCTTCGATGTGCTTCATCGCGCCGCGCGGGTCGGCGTAGCCGAGGGCTGCGAGGCGGGCCTGGGCGGCCTCCGGGCTGAGCCGCACCTCGGCCTCGGATAGGTTCGCTGCGGTGGCCAGCAGCGGACGGTAGAAGATGGCCTCGTGCAGCCGCCGCACCAGCCGCTTGGTCCGCTGCCAGGTCTCCAGCAGCCGCTCGGCGCTTGGACGCACCAGCGCCAGCGCTCCCGCAGAAGACTTTGAAAGCGCACGCAGGGCAGGCTCGGATTCGGGCATCAGGTGGGTCCGCCGCATATGCACCATCTGGATCCGGTGCTCCAGAACCCGCAGGTAGCGGTACGCTGCGTCGAGGTCCGCCGCGTCGCCGCGGCCAATGTAGCCGCCCTCGCTCAGCGCGGCGATGGCGGCAGTGGTGGTGCGGACCCGGAGCGTCTCGTCGATCCTGCCGTGCACCAGCTGCAGCAGCTGCACCGTGAACTCCACGTCCCGCAACCCGCCCTTGCCCAGCTTGATCTGCCGGGTTTCCTCATGGGAGGGGATGTGGTCGGTGACCCGCCGCCGCATTGCCTGCACGGACTCCACAAATCCGTCTCGCTCCGAACTGGACCAGATCAGCGGGGCCACGGCATCCTCGTAGCGCCTGCCCAGCTCCGGATCCCCAGCCACGGCACGGGCCTTGAGCAGCGCCTGGAACTCCCAGGTCTGCGCCCAGCGCTGATAGTAGGACAGGTGTGAGTCAAGTGTGCGGACCAGCGGACCGTCCTTGCCCTCGGGCCGCAGGTTGGCGTCCACCTCCCACAAGCCCGGTTCCGGGGCGGAGGCGTTGATGACCCGGGATATCCCCGCCGCCATGGCTGTGCCGATCCGTCCGGCGAGTGTCTCGTCCAGATCCGGGGCGTCCATCACATAGATGACGTCGACGTCGGAAATGTAGTTAAGCTCGCTGGCACCGCACTTGCCCATGCCGATCACAGCCAGGCGCACCGCAGCGACGTCGGCTGCGTCGAACGCACCCTCCGCCAGCTCCGCGCGGGACACCGCCAGCGCTGCCTCCAGTGCTGCCCCGGCCAGGTCTGCGAGTTCGCGTCCGACGGCGGGCATGGTGTCTTCCGGGGAAGCGGCTCCCAGGTCCCGGATGGCCAGGTCCAGGAGATGGCGCCGGTACCTTGTGCGCAGCTGCACGTACGCTTCCGGACCAGTCAGGCGTGCCACGGGATTCGGACCGGAGCCGGCCTGCACGGACTCCAGGAGCGAGGCACGCAGGGTGCGGGCCGGAACCTGGCCCGGCTCGGCCCGCAGTCCGGTATGGAAGAGGTCCGCGTTCTCCGGATGCCGCATGACGAACTCCGCCAGCGCTTCGGAGGCCCCGAGCACCCGGAACAACGCTTCGCCTTCTTCCTCCTCCCCGCCCACCAGTTCGGCGAGCGGGGGAATGCGGGAGAGCAGCCTGACCAGGGACTGCAGCGCCATGTCAGGATTCGCAGACCGGACGAACCCGGAGAAGAGCCGTTCCTGGTCGAGTCCGGCGAGTTCCGGAGCGGCCAGGAACCGTTCGCTTTTCTCCAGGTCCGTAAATCCGGCGGCGATCAGGCGTCTGGTCAGGCTCATCGGCAATCGGCTTCCGCTAGAGGATGCTCAGGTTCTTCTTCAGCTCGAAGGCCGTGACCTGCTGGCGGTATTCGTTCCAGTCGGCCTGCTTGTTGCGCAGGAAGTTCTCGAAGACCTGTTCGCCCAGGATCTCCGCGACCAGCTCGGAGTCCTCCATGACGCGGATGGCGTCATGCAGGCTCGAGGGAAGCGGTGCATGCCCCATGGCACGGCGCTCGGCGGCGCTCAGCGACTCGATGTCGTCCTCCGCTCCCGGCGGGAGCTCGTAGCCTTCCTCGATGCCCTTCAGCCCGGCACCCAGGAGGACGGCGTAGGACAGGTAGGGGTTCGCCGCTGAGTCAATGCCGCGGTATTCGATGCGCGCGGACTGGCCCTTGCCCGGCTTGTACAGCGGTACGCGCAGCAGGGCAGAGCGGTTGTTGTGGCCCCAGGACAGGTAGCTGGGGGCTTCCCCTCCACCCCAGAGCCGCTTGTAGGAATTCACGAACTGGTTGGTCACAGCGGTGAATTCCGGCGCGTGGCGCAGGATCCCGGCCATGAACTGGCGGGCAGTGGTGGAGAGCTGGAATTCCGCTCCGGCCTCAAAGAACGCGTTGGTGTCGCCTTCGAACAGGGAGAAGTGCGTGTGCATGCCCGAACCGGGGTGGTCGGAGAAGGGCTTCGGCATGAAGGTCGCGTAGCAGTCGGTCATCAGCGCGACTTCCTTGACCACCGTGCGGAACGTCATGATGTTGTCCGCAGTCTGCAGGGCGTCCGCGTAGCGCAGGTCGATTTCGTTCTGGCCGGGACCGGCCTCATGGTGGCTGAACTCAACGGAGATGCCAACGGCTTCCAGCATTGAGACCGCAGTGCGGCGGAAGTCCTGGGCCACACCGCCGGGGACGTGGTCGAAGTAGCCGGCACGGTCCACCGGCACCGGTTCGCCGTCGGGACCGGGCTGGTCCGACTTCAGCAGGTAGAACTCGATCTCCGGGTGGGTGTAGCAGGTGAAGCCCATGTCTGCCGCCTTGGCCAGCTGCCGCTTGAGCACGTAGCGGGGATCGGCGGCTGAGGGCTGGCCGTCCGGGGTAAGGATGTCGCAGAACATCCGGGAAGTCTGCTCCTCGTCACCGCGCCACGGCAGAATCTGGAACGTGGAGGGATCCGGCTGCGCCAGCATGTCCGACTCGAAGATCCGGGCCAGTCCCTCGATCGAAGAACCGTCAAAGCCGAGACCTTCATCAAAGGCGCCTTCGACTTCCGCCGGTGCCAGGGCCACCGACTTCATGGAACCCACAACATCCGTAAACCACAGCCGCACGAACCGCACGTCGCGTTCTTCGATCGTTCGCAGAACGAATTCCTGCTGGCGGTTCATGCTTAACCTCTTTCGCTGTACTTCGCTTGGCGGTTCCGTATCCGGGCTCCCGACTGCAGCATCCGGCCACTGCGGCCGTGCTGCGGGGCAGGCTCGCTCGGCGGTGCGCGCAGCCTGCAATTACTCTACCCAGCCAAGGGCGCTTTTTCGGCTCACGAGCGGGCGTGGCCCCGCACATTACGCGCAGGACATAAACCCGCCAGGCGCCCGCGGGCCCAACGTTTAGTAGTCTCGAAGAATGACCAGCGCTGAACAGCCCAAACCGTACGGCACCGAGAAGAGCGCGGCACCGGTGCCGCCGCGGCGGGTACGTACCTCCTACCTCCAGCAGCTCAAGGACACCGGCGGCAAATTCGCCATGCTGACTGCCTACGACCAGTACACCGCGCAGATCTTTGACGAGGCGGGCATCGAGACCCTGCTGATCGGCGACTCTGCCGCCAACAACGTCATGGGACACGAGACAACGCTGCCCATCACGCTGGACGAAATGATTGTTTTTGCCAAGTCGGTTTCCGCCGGGGCAAAGCGCGCGCTGATCGTCTGCGACCTCCCCTTCGGTTCCTACGAAGTCTCCCCCGCCCAGGCCATCGAATCCTCGGTGCGGCTGATGAAGGAGGCCGGGGTGCAGGCAGTGAAGATGGAGGGCGGCGCGCCCTACGCCGGCCATGTGCGGGCGATGACGGCAGCCGGCATTCCCGTCATGGCACACGTTGGCTTCACTCCGCAGAGCGAACACGCCCTGGGCGGCTACAAGGTCCAGGGACGAGGCGACGCAGCGCAGGCAGTCATCGACGACGCAGCGGCCCTTGCCGAAGCGGGCGCGTTCTGTGTGCTGATGGAAATGGTTCCCGCCGACGTCGCAGCAGCAGTCGACGCCGCCGTCCGCGTCCCGACCATCGGAATCGGGGCAGGAAACGCCACCACCGGCCAGGTGCTGGTGTGGCAGGACATGGCGGGCATGCGCGGCGGCAAGGCCCCGAAGTTCGTCAAGGCCTTCGCCGATGTCCGGTCAGTACTCTCAAATGCTGCCCGCGAATACGCTGCCGAGGTTCGCAGCGGCACGTTCCCGGGCCCGGAGCACAGCTTCTAGGCGCTTCTCCTGGACGGGCGGCCGCAGCAGCCCGTCCAGGAAGTCACTAGTCGTCGTCCTGCTTGTCCCAGGCCTCGTTGCGCGCCTGTACCTTCTGCAGCGCGGCGGCGGCCTCCTCGCGGGTCTGGTACGGCCCCAGCAGCTTCGTCCAGTCCGACTGCGGGCCCACCTCGACTTCATGGGTCTGTACGTTGAACCAGTACTCGGCCATTGGCCCTCCTCAGTCTCGCCCCGGAGACCGTTGGGCCACCGGGGATACTCAGCCGCCGTCCCATGCGGCAGCACGGGACGCTGGCGATAAGATCGATACTATGCCCCAGAATATTGCCACCGCACCCCTTGGCCGCCTGCAGCCGGGAACGGTCTCTCCCCGCCGGCACGTGCCGTCGTCGATTGCCCGTCCTGAATACGTGGACAGGGATGCGCCTGCGAAATTCACCGGCTCAGAGGTTAAGTCAGCGGAAACGATCGAGAAGATCCGCATCGCCAGCCGGATCGCAGCGCAGGCAATCGTCGAGGTGGGGAGCCGGATCGAACCCGGCGTCACCACTGATGAGCTGGACCGCGTGGCCCATGAGTTCCTGCTGGACCACCAGGCCTACCCCTCCACCCTGGGCTACCGGCACTTCCCCAAATCGATCTGCACCTCCATCAATGAGGTCATCTGCCACGGCATCCCGGACACAACCGTCATCCAGGACGGCGACATCGTCAACGTGGACATCACCGCCTACATCAACGGCGTGCACGGCGATACCAACTACACCTTCCTGGCCGGCAACGTTGACGAAGAATCCCGGCTGCTGGTTGAACGCACCGCCGAATCGCTGCGGCGCGCCATCAAGGCAGTGATGCCCGGACGCGAAATCAACGTTATCGGCCGCGCCATCGAGTCATATGCCAAGCGCTTCGGCTACGGTGTGGTCCGTGACTTCACCGGGCACGGCGTGGGCGAGGCATTCCACACCGGACTGATAATCCCGCATTACGACGCCGCACCGGCGTACAGCCGCCTCATCGAAACCGGAATGGTGTTTACCATTGAGCCTATGCTCACTCTGGGGACCATTGAGTGGGACATGTGGGAAGACAACTGGACCGTGGTCACCAAGGACCGCAAACGCACCGCCCAGTTTGAACACACCCTGCTCGTCACCGATGACGGCGCCGAAATCCTGACCCTGCCCTAGGGCAACGCCTAGCACTGGAGAACCATGGCCAAGAAGCATAAGAACAAGCACGACGCCGTCATTGGAATCGACATCGGCGGCACGGGGATCAAGGGCGGCATCGTCGACCTCGCCAAGGGCAAGCTCATCGGTGACCGCTTCCGCATCCCGACGCCGCAGCCGGCCACCCCGGAGGCAGTCGCCGGCGTCGTCGGGCAGATTGTCGCGGAGCTCTCCTCCCGTCCGGACGGACCCGGCACCGAGGTTCCCGTTGGCGTGACCTTCCCGGCCATCATCCAGCACGGCGTTGCCCGCTCCGCGGCCAACGTGGACAAGAGCTGGGTGGACACCGACGTCGATGCCCTGCTTACCAAGGCCCTGAACCGCGAAGTGCAGGTCATGAACGACGCCGATGCCGCAGGCCTGGCCGAAGCCCGCTACGGCGCGGGACGCGGCGTGGACGGCACGGTGCTGGTCATCACCCTGGGCACCGGAATCGGATCGGCGCTGATCTACAACGGTTCACTGGTACCCAACGCTGAACTTGGCCACCTGGAGATCGACGGCGTGGACGCTGAAAGCAAGGCTTCGGCCTCAGCCCGCGAACGCGACGACATCAGCTGGGAAGAATACGCCAAGCGCCTGCAGCGCTACTTCTCCCACGTCGAGTTCCTCTTCTCCCCCGACCTGTTCGTCATTGGCGGCGGCATCTCCAAGCGCAGCGAGGACTTCCTCCCCATGCTGGACCTGCGCACCCCCATGGTCACGGCCAACTTGAAGAACAACGCGGGAATCGTCGGCGCGGCGCTGCAGGCAGCCCTGCACTTCAACTACATCAAGTAGCCTCAACCTCATCGAGATCGCAGAAAGTGCCCGTTAGAACGCTCTAACGGGCACTTTCTGCGATCTCGATGAAGTGTGGAATCCTACTGGGCCGTCAGGGGACGCTGGGCTCCGGCCGGGACTCCCCCGGCGCGGGCGGACTCAGCGCGCAGCGCGGCTATCGCCGTTTCAAAGTCCTCCAGCGAATCGAAGGACTGGTAGACACTGGCGAAGCGCAGGTACGCCACCTGGTCCAGCTTCTGCAGCGGCTGCAGGATAGCCAGCCCCACCTCGTGGGCCTGGATCTCGGCGACCCCGGAGGCCCGGATGGTCTCTTCCACCTCCTGCGCAAGCAGCGCCAGGTCGTCCTCGCTGACCGGACGGCCCTGGCACGCTTTCCGCGCGCCGTTGATGACCTTGCTGCGGCTGAAAGGTTCGGCCACGCCCGAGCGCTTGATAACGCTCAGGCTGGTTGTCTCCACGGTGCTGAAACGGCGTCCGCATTCGGGACACTGGCGACGGCGGCGAATTGCCGACCCGTCGTCAGCCAGGCGGCTGTCCACGACCCGCGAGTCGGCGTTGCGGCAATACGGACAGTACATTCCTCGGTCCTTTCACACGCGGGCGGGGGCTTGGCGCCCTCATTCTAGGTCTCTGCTCCGCCGGCATGCAGCCAGGCGGGGCCGGGCGCTGCTATTCGGCGAAGCGGATGCTCACGGCATCACCGTGGGCCGGCAGGTCTTCGGCACGGGATAGTGCCACGACGTGCCCGCTGACTTCTTCCAGGGCGTTCCTGCCGTAGTCGATCACCTGGATGGCGCGCATAAAGGTGGTGACGTTCAGTCCGGAGGAAAATGCTGCGGTTCCGGCGGTGGGAAGCACGTGGTTGGACCCGGAGCAGTAGTCGCCCAGGCTCACCGGGCTGTAGCTGCCCACGAAAACCGCACCGGCGCTGGTGATGCGGTTGGCCACTGCCGCAGCGTCTGCGGTGTGGATTTCAAGGTGCTCGGCGCCGTAGGCGTTGCAGACCGCGATTCCATCTTCCAGTGAGTCCACAAGGACGACGGCGGACTGCGCACCGGCCAGTGCGGTGTGCACACGCTCGGTGTGCTTGGTGGCGGGAACCTGCACGTCCAGTTCAGCCCGCACCGCTTCGGCGAGCTCCGGGGAGTCCGTCACCAGCACGGAGGCGGCATTGGGGTCGTGCTCGGCCTGGCTGATCAGATCGGCGGCAACAAACTTCGGTTCCGCTGTGGCGTCGGCAAGCACGGCGATCTCGGTGGGGCCGGCTTCCGCATCGATGCCGACGACGCCCTTCACCAGGCGCTTGGCCGTTGCCACGAACACGTTGCCGGGTCCGGTTACGACGTCCACCGGTTCCAGCGCGGGACCGGCTTCACTTTCGGCAACGCCGTAGGCGAAGGCGGCGATCGCCTGGGCGCCGCCCATGGCGTAGACCTCTTCGATTCCCAGCAGCTGGGCAGCAGCGAGGATCGTTGGGTGGGGCAGGCCGCCGAATTCCTTCTGCGGAGGAGAGGCCAGGGCCAGGGAAGCTACCCCTGCTGCCTGCGCGGGCACCACGTTCATGACCACGGAGGACGGGTACACGGCCAGCCCGCCCGGCACGTAAAGTCCCACCCGGTTGACCGGGACCCAGCGGTGGGTAACCTTTGCCCCGTCCGCAATGTCTACCTCGATGTCGGCCGGACGCTGCGCGGCAGCGAACATCCGGGCCCGCCGGATCGACTCCTCGAGTCCGGCGCGGACGGCCGGATCCAGGTTCTCCAGGGCGTCGACGAGTGCCCGGCGCGGAACCAGCGGATGATCCTGCCGGACGCCGTCGAACTTTTCTGCCAGCTCGGACAGCGCCGCGAACCCGCGGGAGCGGACGTCCGCAATGATGGCAGCGACCGCGTCGGAAGCCACATCGGTAGTGGTCTCCGCCCGGGGCATTACTGCCTTCAGCTGGGCAGGGGTATGGGTCCTGCCGCGGAGGTCAATGGTACGCAGGGAGCCAAAGGGCTGGCCGGTTTGTTCAGCTGCGGAGAAAGTCACAGCCCCATTCTACCTAGGCATCAAGGCACGCAGGTCCCAGCAGTACCTTGAGGTCGCCGAAGAGGGACGGCGTGGGGTTCACCCGGAGGTCCACACCGAGTTTCATGACTTCCACGGTACGGTTCCCGTTGAGCCGGATCTGCACTTCAGAGGTTCCCGGGTGGGTCCGCAGCACGTCACCGAGCTGGGTCACCACGGTTTCGGTGGCCTTGTAGGTGGCCATCGAAATCACCACCGGCCCGGAGTGGCCCTCGCTGAGGTCGGGAACAGTAAGTTCCTGTGCGTTCAGCGTCACCGCGCCGTCGTCCCGCCGCTGCAGGCGCCCGCGGACAACGACGATCAGGTCCTCTGCAAGCACTGCGGCAATGGGACCGTAGACCTGCCCGAAGAACATGACTTCCATGGAACCGGCAAGGTCCTCGATCTCACAGCGGGCATAGGCGTTGCCGCTGTTCTTCGCAATCCGGCGCTGCAGCGAGGTGATCATGCCGGCGATGGTTACGATCGCGCCGTCGGGCGGGCCCTCCTCGCTGACAATCGAGGTGATGGAGGAATCAGCGTGCTGACTGAGGATGCCTTCCAGGCCTTGAAGCGGGTGGTCGGAGACGTAGAGGCCGAGCATGTCCCGCTCGAAGGAGAGTTTGTCCTTCTTCTCCCACTCGGGCAGGTCCGGAATGTCGATGGAAATCGAATCTTCCGGTTCGGACTCTCCCATGCCCGCGAACAGGTCGAACTGACCGACTGCCTCGTTGCGCTTGAGCACCACCACGGAGTCGATGGCTTCTTCATGGATCATGGCAAGCGGACGCCGGGCATGGCCCATTGAATCGAAGGCGCCGGCCTTGATCAGCGACTCGATGGTGCGTTTGTTGCACACCACCGCGGGGACCTTCATGAGGAAGTCCTTGAAGTTGGTGTAGGCCCCCTTCTCCTCGCGGGCACTGACCATCGCCTGGACAACGTTGGCTCCCACGTTGCGGATGGCGCCCATGCCGAAGCGGATGTCCTTGCCCACCGGGGTGAAGTTCACGGAGGATTCGTTGACGTCCGGCGGCAGCACGGTGATGCCCATCTTGCGGCATTCGTTCAGGTACAGGGCCAGCTTGTCCTTGTCATCACCAACGGAGGTGAGCAGGGCTGCCATATATTCGGTGGGATAGTGCGCCTTGAGGAACGCGGTCCAGTAGGAGACCAGGCCGTACGCGGCGGAGTGCGCCTTGTTGAAGGCGTAGTCGGAGAACGGCAGCAGGATGTCCCACAGCGCCTTGATGGCAGCCTCGGAGTATCCGCGCTCCACCATGCCGCCATGGAAGCCCGCGTACTGCTTGTCCAGTTCGGATTTCTTCTTCTTGCCCATGGCACGGCGCAGGATATCTGCCTGGCCAAGCGAGAAGCCGGCCACCTTCTGGGCGATCGCCATAACCTGTTCCTGGTAGACGATCAGGCCGTAGGTGGTGTCGAGGATCTCCTTGAGCGGCTCTTCCAGCTCGGGGTGGATCGGGGTGATCTCCTGGACACCGGTCTTGCGCAGGGCGTAGTTGGTGTGCGAATTAGCACCCATGGGGCCCGGCCGGTAGAGCGCGATGACAGCGGAGATGTCTTCGAAGTTATCCGGGCGCATCAGCTTCAGCAGGGACCGCATGGGGCCGCCGTCGAGCTGGAACACGCCCAGGGTGTCTCCGCGGGCCAGGAGTTCGTAGGACTCCTTGTCATCGAGTTCCAGCGTCTCAAGGTCGAGGTCTACGTCCTTGTTGAGCTTTATGTTCTCGATCGCGTCCGAAATGATGGTCAGGTTCCTCAGGCCGAGGAAGTCCATCTTGATCAGGCCGAGGCCTTCGCAGGTCGGGTAGTCGAACTGCGTGATGATCTGGCCGTCCTGCTCCCGCTTCATGATCGGAATGATGTCGATCAGCGGGTGCGAGGACATGATGACGCCGGCGGCGTGCACGCCCCACTGGCGCTTCAGCCCTTCCAGCCCGATCGCGGTCTCGAAGACGCGCTGGGAATCCGGATCCGTGGCCAGCAGTTCGCGCAGCTCTTCGGCCTCGCCGTAGCGCTTGGCGTCCTTGTTGTGGACGTCCGTCAGGGAAATGCCCTTGCCCATGACGTCCGGCGGCATCGCCTTGGTGAGGCGCTCACCCACGGAGAAGGGGTAGCCCATCACGCGGGACGAGTCCTTCAGCGCCTGTTTGGCCTTGATGGTGCCGTAGGTGACGATCATTGAAACACGGTCCGCGCCGTACTTCTCGGTGACGTAGTGGATCACCTCGGAGCGGCGCCGATCATCGAAGTCGACGTCGAAGTCAGGCATGGACACTCGGTCCGGGTTAAGGAACCGTTCAAAGATCAGTCCGTGTGCCAGCGGGTTCAGGTCGGTGATGCGCATGGCGTAGGCCACCATGGAACCGGCGCCGGATCCGCGGCCGGGGCCAACGCGGATGCCGTTGTTCTTGGCCCAGTTGATGAAGTCGGCAACCACCAGGAAGTAGCCGGGGAAGCCCATCTGGGTGATGATGCCAATCTCGTACTCGGCCTGCTTGCGGACGTCGTCGGGGATGCCGTTCGGGAACCGGTACTGCAGGCCGGTCTCCACTTCCTTGACGAACCAGGACTCCTCGTTCTCCCCCGGCGGGCAGGGGAAGCGCGGCATGTAGCTGGCCTTGGTGTTGAACTCGACATCGCAGCGCTCGGCGATGAGCAGCGTGTTGTCGCAGGCGTCCGGGTAGTCGCGGAACATGGCCCGCATTTCGGCCGGGGACTTGAGGTAGAACTCGTCGGCGTCGAACTTGAAGCGCTTGGGATCGGCAAGGGTTGAGCCGGACTGCACGCACAGCAGGGCGGCATGCGCCTTGGCGTCCTCGGCGTGGGTGTAGTGGAGGTCGTTGGTGGCGACCAGCGGCAGGTCCAGTTCGCGTGCCAGCTTGATGAGGTCTGCCTGGACGCTGCGTTCGATGTCCAGCCCGTGGTCCATCAGTTCGCAGAAGAAGTTGTCCGCCCCGAAGATGTCCCGGAAGTCCGACGCCGCCTGCTTGGCCTCGTTGTAGAGGCCCAGGCGCAGCTTGGTCTGGACTTCGCCGGAGGGGCAGCCCGTGGTGGCGATCAGGCCCTTGCCGTAGGTCTGCAGCAGGTCCCGGTCCATGCGCGGCTTGTAGAGGTAGCCTTCCAGCGAAGCCAGGGAGGACATGCGGAACAGGTTGTGCATACCTTCGGTGTTTTCCGCCCACATGGTCATGTGGGTGTAGGCACCGGCACCGGAGACGTCGTCGCGCCCGCCGCCGCCCCACTTCACACGGGTTTTGTCCTGCCGGGCGGTGCCCGGGGTCAGGTAGGCCTCCACGCCGATGATTGGCTTGATGCCGGAGTTCCGCGCCTTGTTCCAAAAATCGAAGGCACCGAAGACGAACCCGTGGTCCGTGGTGGCCAGGGCGTTCATCCCCAGCTCATCGGCGTGGCTGAACAGGTCGGTCAGGCGTGCTGCCCCGTCCAGCATCGAATATTCAGTGTGATTGTGAAGGTGGACAAACGATTTAGACGTACCAGTTGCTGAAGCCACCTAACCATTCTAGGCGCCGCCGGGAGGGCTCAGACGTCGCCGCGGCCCAGCGCGTCGAGGGCATACTGCAGGTCCTGCGGATAGCTGGAGGTGAACTCCACCCATTCCCCCGTTGCGGGATGGGTGAAACCAAGCTTCCGTGCATGCAGCCACTGGCGGGTCAATCCCAGTTCCGCAGCCAGGCGCGGGTCGGCCCCGTAGGTCAGGTCTCCGGCGCACGGGTGGCGCAGGGCAGAGAAGTGCACGCGGATCTGGTGGGTCCGGCCGGTCTCCAGGTGGACTTCCACCAGCGACGCGCGGCCGAAAGCTTCCAGGACCTTGTAGTGCGTCACGGAGTCGCGGCCTTCATCGACGACGGCGAAGCGCCAGTCGTGCCCCGGGTGCCGACCGATCGGGGCATCGATGGTGCCCTCCAGCGGATCCGGCAGGCCCTGGACAAGTGCGTGGTATTCCTTCTCCACGGTACGGTCGCGGAACGCCTGCTTCAGGAGCGTGTAGGCGTGTTCGGTCTTGGCGACCACCATAACGCCGGAAGTGCCGACGTCGAGGCGGTGGACAATGCCCTGCCGCTCCCCCGCGCCGGACGTCGAGATCCGGTAGCCGGCGGCCGCCAGGGCGCCTACCACGGTGGGGCCAACCCATCCCGGAGAGGGATGGGCCGCCACGCCAACCGGCTTGTCGATCACAACGAAGTGTTCGTCGTCGCCAAGGATTTTGAGGTCCTCCACGGGCTCGACGACGACGGCCAGCGGGTCCGGCTGCTCCGGCACGTCAGCGGCAACACTGTCACCGGCATGCAGCCGGTCTGACTTGGCGAGCGGGCGCCCGCTCCGGGTGAGCCAGCCTTCGCCACACCAGCCGGCGGCGGTGGAACGGGAGACATCAAGCAGTTCGGCCAGCGCGGCGTCGGCCCGGACTCCCTGGTGCTCCTCGCCGATGGTGAAGCGGGCGTGGATTTCAGGCATCGGTGCTGTCCTTGCCTGCCGTTGCGCGGGTGCCGTCCATGTTGATTCCGCGAAGCGTCAGCAGGCAGACCAGGATCACGCCTGAGACAACACAGGAGTCGGCAATGTTGAAGATGGCGAAATTGGGAAAGGCGATGAAATCCACCACGTGGCCCTGGCCGAAGGAGGGTTCCCGAAAAAGCCGGTCGGTGAGGTTGCCCACGGCGCCGCCGAGGACGAGGCCCAGTGCCACGGACCAGGCGGCGGAACGCAGCCGGAACATCAGGTAGATCAGGAACCCGGAGACCACAACCATGATGATCGTGAAGATCCAGGTGTAGTCGGTGCCGATCGAGAACGCGGCTCCGGGGTTCCGGATGAAGTGCCAGCGCAGCAGCGGCGGCAGGACGTCCGTCACCTGCCCCTCGGTCATCGTTGCTACGACCCAGATTTTGGTGAGCTGGTCGAAAACCCAGGCGGCGAGTGCGACGACAGCCATGACCAGTGCATAGCGGGTCATGGCGGCTTTGGGGCGCGCCGGCGGCTGTGGCGGCGGGGCTGGAGCCGGAGTTGAGTCAGTCATGGTGCTTTCGGGAGTCGGACAGCGGGAAGTACAGGTGCCGGAGGCAGGTCAGGCACAGGTGGTGCAACAGCATGGGCCGGCAGCCGGGAGATCCCGGCCGCCGGCCCATGTCTCTGTCACCAGTCTAATCCTGATTCATATCCGTCCAGGCGGAGAAACGACTAGCTGCACACGCGTTACGCGTCTGCGGTCTCCGAGGCTACCGAGCCGCGGGAGTCGAGGTCGCGCAGCTGGCCTTCGATGTATGCCTTGAGGCGTGAGCGGTAATCGCGCTCGAAGCCGCGCAGCTGCTCCACCTTCCGCTCCAGCAGCGCCTTCTGCTGCTCGAGGGAGCTGAGGATCTTGCGGCTCTTCTCCTGTGCTTCGGTGACGAGTCCGCTGGCTTCGATCTGAGCCTCTGCAATGATCTTGTCGCGCTGCTCAACGCCGGCGCTCACGTAATCGTCGTGCATCTTCTGGGCCATTGCCAGGATGCCTGCTGCGGACTCGGCCGTGTTGGCGGAGGCAGCGGGCTCAGCAGCGCGGGGCGCTTCAGCCTTGGGCTCTTCCACCTTCGGTGCCGGAGCCGTTTCGGGCTTCTTCTCTTCCTTGACAGGCTGGGATACCTGCTCGGTCTTTGCAGCCGCAGAAACCGGGGCGGGAACCTGGTTGCCAGCAGGAGCATCAGCCACTGCCTCGGCGAGCTGCCGGCGCAGGTCCTCGTTCTCGGCATTCAGCCGGCGGAGTTCCACGACGATTTCGTCGAGGAAGTCATCCACCTCGTCCTGGTCGTAGCCTTCACGGAACTTGGTCGGCTGGAACCGCTTATTGACTACATCTTCTGGCGTCAGGGCCATCTGGTCACCTCATACTGGTTATCAGGCCGGCCTGCCCTGGGGCAGTGAGCCTAGTTACAGAATCTCGAACATAAAATCAGGGATCATTTCAATATAATTTTCACATTATATCTTTTGCGAACCGATATCGAACCAACCCCGTCTCTGCCTAGCGAACGGCTGCGGCCCACACGATCTGCATGGCGATGCTCACCACGATGAACAGCACCAGGAACGCCAGGTCCAGGGAGATCCCTCCCAGCCGCAGCGGCGGGATGATCCGCCGCAGCGCCCGGATGGGCGGGTCCGTGGCCCCGTAAACTGCGGTAGCCAGGACCAGGGCAGGACCCTTGGGCCGCCACTGACGGGCAAACATCTGCACGGCGTCATAAACGATGCGCAGGATCAGGGCGAGCTGAAAGAGCATCAGCACCAGGTACAGCAGGGCAAAAATAATACTCACGCGTGTTGTCGTTTCCGCCGTAGGAGAACGGCTGCCCGCTCCGCCCACGAGGGGCGGCGGCTAGCTCTGGTTGAAGAAAGTGGACTGGGACTCGCTGACCTTCTTGTCGTCTCCCAGCACCTCGACGTAAGACGGCGAGAGCAGGAAGACCTTGTTGGTCACCCGTTCGATGGTACCGCGCAATCCGAACACAAGTCCCGCGGAGAAGTCCACGAGGCGCTTGGCGTCCGATTCTCCCATGTCGGTGACGTTCATGATGACCGGAATCCCGTCGCGGAAACTCTCGCCAATGATCTTGGCGTCGTTGTAGGAACGGGGATGGACGGTGGTGATTTGCCGCAAGCCTGCCACGTCTTCCTTTGCCGATGAGGGGGCACGCTTGATCGGAGTTACCGGAGCACGGTATTCCTCCACCGCAGTCTTGCGCTCGGGCTGGGAGGTCACGGCCAGCTCGCGGTCGTTCCGCTCGCTTTCCGGTGCCCGTTCCTCATCCCTGGCGGGAGCCTCGCGGACAGGCTTCTGCTCGTCCTCGTACAGCTCATCGCCATCGGCGAGCCCAAGGTAGATCATCGTCCTGCGCATTGCGCCAGCCATGGTTGCTCCTTCAGTCCTTCAGCGTCCCGCGTTATCCAGTGGTACCCAGTGTTTTTGCAGTGTTACCCCTGCCGTCTTTGACGCTACCCCACAGCAGGGCGGGGACCGAGAACATCCGAGCCAATCCGCAGGTGTGTCGCGCCGTGCGCTACTGCAGCTTCCAGGTCCTGGCTCATGCCTGCCGAGATGCCGGCAGCCCCCGGATAGCGGGAGGTGAGTTCAGCGGAGAGTTCCTGCAGGCGGGCAAACGCCGCAGCCGGATCCTCACCAAGCGGCGCGACCGCCATGAGCCCGGCAAGAGACAGAGAGGGATCGGCCGCCACCGCAGCGGCCAGTTCAAGCATGTCCGCTGGGCGGGCCCCGCCGCGTCCGGGATCAAGGTCCTCTCCGCTGCGGAGATCGAGCTGGAGGTAGCAGTCCAGCGGCGCCCTCGAGGGCTGGCCGGCTTCAGTCCGGCGCCGGTTCTCGGCGGCCATTGCCTTGCCCAGTGCCGCCACCAGGCCGGGCCGGTCCACTGAGTGCACAGCGGAGGCATACCGGACCACGGACTTGGCCTTGTTGGTCTGCAGTTGTCCAATGAAGTGCCAGCGCAAGCCGTTCCCGGCCAGTTCGGCTGCCTTGGCTTCGGCTTCCTGTGCCTTGTTCTCGCCCACGTCCCGGACTCCAAGCGCTGCCAGCGCGGCGACGTCGGAAGCAGGAAAATACTTGGTGACGACGATGAGTGCCGGCTCGCTGCGGCCACTGGCTGATGCGGCCGCTGAGATGCGGTGCCGAACCCGGTCCAGGCGGTGCTTTAGGTCTGCTGCACGGTCAGTGCTGGTGCTCATGACTTCCTCGGTGGTGCTGTGTTTCATTCGCGCGGGACCAGGTTAGCGGGACTGCCAGATGAGTCCGGCGAACCTGCCGGTAGGGGCGTCCCGGCGGTGGGAGAAGAGCTGCGGTTCTTCCATGGTGCACCCGGGGACCATTTCCACGGACACGCCAAGTGAAAGCAGCTGGCGGCGGGCTGCCCCGGGCAGGTCCAGCGCCGGCGTGCCCCAGCTGGTCTTTGAGGTAGCGCCGGGGAGATGGTCCGCCTGCGCGAGCATTTCTTCGGGGACTTCATAGCATTTCCCGCACACCGCCGGGCCTATCCATGCGTGGATTTCAGCGGCGCCGGCATCGCGGAGGGCCGCTGCCGTGTTGGCCAGGATTCCATCCAGCAGGCCGCGCCGGCCGGCGTGTGCGGCTGCGGTTACGGCGCCGTCCGCACTCGTCCCGGCAAGGATCACCGGCAGGCAGTCGGCGACCATGACGGCCAGCGGGGCGGAACCGTCCGCGCTTACCAGGGCATCTGCCACGGGCACTTCCCCTGCCTCCGGCAGGCCGTGAACCAGGGCAACGTCCGCGGAATGGACCTGTTCCATAAACCGCAGGGAGCCCGCCTGCACGCCCATCCGCTCCTCAAGGACGGACCGTCGCAGGCGGACTTCAGCGGGATCATCCCCAACATGCAGCGCGAGGTTGCCCGCCGATGTGTCAGTGAAAGCTACGCGGAGCCCCGCAGGACCCTGCCCTTCCCACCAAAACATACGATCGAACAACCCCGCGCCGGTGCTGGTCTTACTTGAGGAAATCGGGAACGTCGAGGTCGTCCTGGCGTCCCGCGCTGAGGTCAGGCTCAACCACGGCGGGCAGGTCGACGTCGAACCCGGCATCAGCCGGGACGGTCTGCGGACGCTGGGCCCAGGCCGAATTTCCCGCGCCGGCGGCAGCAGCAGCTGCGGCCGGTGAGGACTGCGGAGCTTCCGCGGGCTTGGCCGAGGCAGGCTGCGAGGTGACGTCCACCTGGTCGAAGCCGGCCGCGATCACGGTAACGCGGGCTTCATCCCCCAGGGCGTCGTCAATGACGGCACCGAAGATGATGTTGGCCTCCGGGTGGGCGACTTCCTGCACCAGGCGTGCCGCTTCGTTGATCTCGAACAGGCCGAGGTCCGAGCCGCCCTGGATGGAGAGCAGGACGCCGTGTGCGCCGTCGATGGAAGCTTCCAGCAGCGGGGAGGCAATGGCGAGTTCGGCTGCCTTCACCGCGCGGTCCTCGCCGCGGGCGGAACCGATGCCCATCAGCGCCGAACCTGCACCCTGCATTACGGACTTCACGTCAGCGAAGTCGAGGTTGATCAGACCCGGAGTGGTGATCAGGTCGGTGATGCCCTGGACGCCGGAGAGCAGCACCTGGTCAGCTGAACGGAAGGCGTCCAGCATTGAGACGTTGCGGTCGCTGATGGAGAGCAGGCGGTCGTTCGGGATGACGATCAGGGTGTCGACTTCGTCCCGCAGCGTATCGATGCCGGACTCGGCCTGGTTGGACCGGCGCCGACCTTCGAACGTGAAGGGACGCGTTACCACGCCGATGGTCAGGGCGCCGAGGGAACGGGCGATCCGGGCCACGACGGGCGCGCCGCCGGTGCCGGTGCCGCCGCCTTCGCCGGCGGTCACGAAGACCATGTCTGCTCCGCGCAGCACCTCTTCGATTTCCTCGGCGTGGTCCTCTGCGGCCTTGCGGCCAACCTCGGGATCGGCTCCGGCACCCAGTCCGCGGGTCAGTTCACGTCCGACGTCGAGCTTCACGTCGGCGTCACTCATCAGCAGCGCCTGGGCATCTGTATTGATCGCAATGAACTCGACTCCGCGGAGTCCGACGTCGATCATTCGGTTTACGGCATTCACGCCGCCGCCGCCGATGCCGACGACCTTGATGACGGCCAAGTAATTCTGCGGTGCTGCCACGTCCTGTGTCCCTTGTTCGAATCTGTGCAACTGATCAATGTGGCCGGGTCTGCCCCGGCCGAAACCTTCAACCGAACAACCTTAACCCTCGACTTGAGGGTTATAGTTATGTCAAGTAATGCTCTACTCCCGACGCTATGGGGCGCCGGATGCTTCCGCAATTACCGCTCCGCGCGTGTCGGTGAGAAACTTCGCGGGTCTTTCGCGGCTGGATGCTCACCGGGTCACCGGCCGGTTCGGCGTGCTCACGTCGAAAACCGAAACCGGCGGATCTGCCGGAGGCATCAGAAGCAGGGCCTCAAGTGCCCGCGCTTTCGCCGCGTTCGCTTCCGCGCTCCCCCAGAATACCGTCTGCCCGCCGGTGAGCTGGAGCTCCACTGAGTCCACCGTCTGCGCCGATGCATGGTCAAGCATCCCCAGCACGTTGGGCGGCAGGGCTGCCAGCACAGCGGTAACCGTCGGGAAGACCGAGCTGTTGACGGCATCCGTGCCGCCGTCTATCAGCGGCAGCGCCGCCTGGCCTCTCTCCCCCACTGCTTTGAGCTGGCGGCCCTCCTCGTCAATGAGCAGGAACTCGCTGCCGTTCTGCAGCACTGCCACCGGCACACGCTCGGTGACCGTAACCACCAGGTCCGACGGCGGCACTGCCGTGACCTCCACCGACTGCACCTCCGGGCGGTCTTCCAGCAGTGCGCCGGCATCCGAGTCCGCAATGAGGGCCAGGGGTGTGCCCAGCAGCGGCGCCAGTGCGGCTTCGGCTTCCTGTGTAGTCAGAAGGGTGTTGCCTTCGACCCTCAGGTTCTTCAGTGCCAGTGCCGGGGAGAAAAACACGACAAAGAACAAGACCGCCAGCAGTACGGCAGCGGCTGCCGCGCCCGCCACGGCATAGCGCCTGCGCCGGCGGACCGGCGGTTCCGGAAAGGCCAGGACACTGGCATCCGGATTTTCGCTGCCACCGGCGGATTCCGCGCCGGGGTTCTGTCCCGGAACCTCGGGACCGGCCCCCTCGAAGGCATCCCGCGTCGCCGAAATGACGTTGTCCGGATGCGCCGAGGCACCCGGGCGGATTTCATGGATCTGGGCTTCCTGGGCTTCCTGGGCTTCCTGGGCACCAAGCACTTCAACCTTGGCTGAGTTGGCTGCGCTCCGTACAGGCTGCGCCCGTTCCCCGTGCATGCCCGGGCCGGAGAGCCGGGGACCAGTGGCTGCCGCCGGCGGGCGGCGGGGCTTCCTACCCGGCATCCGCACTGCTCCCGCCCGGCGCAGGACCACCGAGTGCCGCTACCAGTGCGGAACCGTACTGGGTGACATCTCCTGCACCGACAGTCAGCACGATGTCCCCCGAAGATGCCCGCGCGGCAATCTCCCGGACAGCGGTGCCGGCATCTGCAGCCACGGCCGAGGGTGTCCTCAGGCGAGTGGTAATCAGCTCCGAAGTGACACCGGGGATAGGGTCCTCACGGGCGGGATAGATGGGAAGTACGGTCACCGAATCCGCCAGGTCCAGGGCCTGGGCGAACTCGGCCGCGAAGTTGCGGGTGCGGCTGAAAAGATGCGGCTGGAAGAGCACATGGACGGCATGCCTGCCGGCGACGGCACGCGCGGCCTGCATTGCCGCGGCCACCTCGGTGGGATGGTGGGCATAGTCGTCGAAGACACGCACGCCGCGGGCTTCGCCCTTGGGCTCGAAGCGGCGGGCGGCCCCGGAGAAGGTCCCCAGGCCGAGTGCGGCTGCCTCCGGGTCGACTCCCAGTGCAAGGGCGACGGTGAAGGCGGCTGCGGCGTTGAGCACGTTGTGCCGGCCGGGTACCTGCAGTGCCAGGCGCTGCTGACGGTCCCGGTAGTCGTGCCGGAAGTGCAGCGTGCTGGTGCTCTGGCGCCCGTCGGTTTCAGTCCCGGAGATGCGGACATCCGCATCCTCCGAATACCCGTAGGTGCGAACCAGGAACCCGCCGGTCCGCGCCAGCAGGTCACGCACGCCGGGATCATCGGCGCAGGCAACCAGGACACCGTTCCCAGGCAGCAGTTCAACAAAACGGTCAAAGGACGCGAATACGGCTTCAGCCGTGCCGTAGTGGTCCAGGTGGTCGGCCTCGACGTTCGTGATGACGGAGATCCGGGGCGAGTAGTTCAGGAATGAGCCGTCCGATTCGTCGGCTTCGGCAACAAACACCTGCCCCGTACCGGCGGCCGCGTTAACGCCCAGCGCGGCGACGTCACCGCCGATGGCGAAGGAGGGATCCCTCCCGGCTTCGCGGAGCAGGACGGTGATCATCGCCGTCGTTGTGGTCTTGCCGTGGGTCCCGGCAACGGCAACGACTTCCCGGCCTTCCATGGCCGCAGCCAACGCCTCGGAACGGTGGATCACGCGCAGGCCGGCTGCCTGGGCCGCGGCGAGCTCGGGGTTGTCGGCACGGATAGCGGTTGAAATGACCACTGTGCGTGCACCGCCGATATTGGCTGCGTCGTGACCCACGTACACCTGGGCTCCGAGCGCTTCGAGGGCGCGCAGGCCGGCCGAGTCGCGGGCATCGGATCCGGACACCTCAATGCCGCGGCCGAGCATGACGCGGGCGACGGCGGACATGCCGGCACCCCCGAGGCCAATGAAGTGGACCCGGCCCAGGTCTTCCAGCAACAGGGCGCTCATGCGTCTTTCCGTTCCGCTGCCTCAACGATGAGCTCAGCCATTCGGGCGTCCGCGTCGCGGATGCCGCGTGCGGCGGAGGCTTCCGCCATGGTCTTTAGGGCCTGTGGATCCTTCAGGAGCGGAATAATGTTCGCGCTGATCCAGTCAGCAGTGAACTGCGAGTCCCGCACCAGCAGGGCGCCGCCGGCGTCGACCAGACCGGCCGCGTTCAGCGCCTGTTCGCCGTTGCCGTGGGGCAGCGGAACCAGCACTGCGGGAAGCCCGACGGCGGAGATCTCACTGACCGTCCCGGCCCCCGAACGGGCCAGCAGCAGGTCCGCTGCCGCGTAGGCCAGTTCCATGCCGTCAACATATTCAACCTGCCTGTACAGCGGGGCGGTGAGGGCTTTGCCCTCGGCATCCGCAGCCGCTTTCCCGCGGCCGGTGACGTGCAGGGTCTGGATGCCTGCAGAGGCCAGTGCGGGCAGGGCGGCCGTGACCGCGGCGTTGATGCTCGCGGCACCGGAGGAGCCTCCGGTCACCACCAGGGTGGGCAGGTCCTGTTCCAGGCCCAGGGCGGCTCGGGCATCGTACCGGGCGGCCTCTCGGTCCAGCCCGGAGATTTCCGTGCGCATGGGCATCCCAACCCAGCGTGCGCCGGGCAGCTTGGTCTCCTCGAACGCTACGCCCACCACGGCCGCGCTCTTGGCGCCCACCCGGTTGGCAAGCCCGGGACGGGCATTGGCCTCGTGCACAACAACGGGGATCCGTCGCTTGCGGGCAGCCAGGTACACGGGGGTGGAGACATAGCCGCCAACTCCCACAACGACGTCGGCAGCGGCTGCATCGAGCACGTCCCCCGCCTGCCGCACGGCACGCGCCAGGCGTGCCGGGAGCCGGGCCAGATCGCCGCTGGGCTTCCGCGGCATCGGTACGCGGTCGATCACGGCAAGCTCGTAGCCTGCCGCCGGCACCAGGCGGGTTTCCATGCCGGCTGAAGTGCCCACTACTTTGATGCGGGCATCCGGCCGCATCCGCCTTACGGCGTTTGCTATGGCCAGCAGCGGGCTGATGTGCCCAGCTGTGCCGCCGCCGGCGAGTACTACGGAAAGTGGGGACTGCGTCATGGAGCTGCGGGTTCCCTTTCAGGGATAGTGCGTGCAAAGGACAGTAGGACGCCGACTGCGGCCAGCGTGAACGTCAGCGACGAGCCGCCGTAGGAAATGAACGGGAGCGGGACGCCGATCACGGGCAGCAGCCCGGTAACCATGGCAATGTTCACCGCGGCCTGGCCAGTGATCCAGACCAGGATGCAGCCGCAGACAATCCGGATGAACGGCTGGGTGTGGCGCATCGTTACCCGTACCGTGGCCACTGCAAGGATACCGAAGAGAACCAGCACCACCAGCGTGCCCAGCAGTCCGAACTCCTCACCGATGATGGCGAAGATGAAGTCGTTATGGGCTTCGGGGATCCAATTCCATTTCTGCCGGCTCTGGCCGATGCCCACGCCGAACCAGCCGCCCGAGGCCAGCGCGTACATGCCGGCATTGGCCTGGTCGCACAGCCCTGCCGAGCAGTCCAGCTGGAGCCAGGCACTGATCCGGCTGGTCCGGTTTCCGCTGCCGATGGAGAAGACGGCGGCAGCTGCAGCAGCGGCGAGGCTCATGAGGCCCAGCAGCTTCAGCCTTGCGCCGGCGAAGAACAGCGCTGCGAGCATGATCAGGCCCATGATGATGACGGTGCCGAGGTCATGGCCCAGGAGCACCAGGCCAATGAGGATCCCGCCGCCGGGGACGACCGGTACAACAGCGTGCTTCCACTGCGTGATCAGCGGGCCCTTCCGCGAGAGCACGGCGGCGAACCAGACGGCCATGGCAAGCTTTGCCGCCTCCGAGGGCTGGCCGGTCACCGGCCCGAACGCGAGCCAGTTCTTGTTGCCGTTGACCTCCACGCCGATGAACAGCACCAGGACCAGCAGCACGATTGCAGCCCCAAGGGCCGGCCAAGCGATAACCCGGTAGAAGCGCGGACCGAACCGGGAGAGCCCAAGCATGAGCACGACGCCGATGGCAGCAAACATCATCTGCTTGACGAACAGGTCGAAGGTGGTCGCCGCCCCTGCCGCCGATCCGGCGGCCGCTGCGATCGCCTCAACTGAGGAAGCCGAGAGAACCATCATCAGACCGATAGCCGTCAGCGCCAATGTGGTGCCAAGGATCATGTAATAGCTGGACCCGGTGGCCTTCGCGTCGCTGCCTTCGAGCAGCACCATGAACGAGGTAAACCGTTCTTTCAGGCGCAGGCCGCCCTTTTTCGGCGTCGGCGCCGCTGCGGGACCGGGGGAAGCGGTGGTGACGGGCTTTGCTGCTGCCGGGCCCGGCCGCGTGCCTGCCGGGCGCCTGCGCGCCGTCGGCTTGCGGCCCTTGCCCGTGGACGTGGTCACCATCTACGGCTCCTTGGTGGTCTGCTCCTGCCCTTCCACGTATCCGCGGACAGCTTCAATGAAGGCCTCGCCCCGGTGGGCGTAGGAGCGGAACTGGTCCATGGACGCCGAGGCCGGCGCCATGAGGACTGTGTCCCCTCCCTGTGCCACACCGGCCGCTGCAGCCACGGCCTGGACCATGACGGCTTCACCGGTGGGCGTTCCTTCCCCTCCAGTGTCCGCCTGCGAGGCTTCAATTACCGGCACATCGGAAGCGTGTCGGGCCAATGCGGAGCGCAGCTGCGATGAATCGGTGCCGATGAGCACCACGGCACGCAGGCGGTGGGCGTGGGAGGCCACCAGCTCGTCGTAGGTGACACCCTTGGACAGCCCGCCGGCAATCCAGACGACGCGCCCAAAGGCGGCCAGCGAGGCAGCTGCGGCGTGCGGGTTGGTGGCCTTTGAATCGTTGACCCAGAGGATGTCGTTCAGCTTCGCCACCGGCTCGATCCGGTGCCCGCCCGGGGCGTAGTTGCGCAGGCCGTCGCGCACGGCAACCGGCTCCACTCCGAATGCCCGAACCAGCGCAGCGGCGGCAAGGGCGTCAGCGGCCAGGTGGCGGGGAGCGCTGTCCCCCAGGTCATCCAGGGAAGCCAGTTCCGCGGCAGAGTTCCGGCGTTCCTCGATGAACGCCCGGTCCACCAGGAGCCCTTCCACGATTCCCACCATGCTGACCGCAGGGGTGCCCGTGGTGAAGCCAACCGCGCGGCAGCCTTCCACCACGTCGGCTTCTACGACCATGTGTTCGGTCTCGGCCTGCTCGGCGTTGTAGATGCAGGCAACCTGGGTGTTTTCGTACACCCTGGCCTTGTCCGCCCGGTAGGCGTCGTAGCTGCCGTGCCAGTCCACGTGGTCTTCGGCGATGTTCAGGCAGACGCTGGCCAGCGGCGACATCGAATAGGTCCAGTGCAGCTGGAAGCTGGAGAGCTCGACGGCGATTGCGTCCCAGCCCTGCGGGTCGCGGATGGCGTCCAGGATCGGCGTGCCGACGTTGCCCGCGGCGATGGCCCGGAGTCCGGCCGCCCGCAGCATGGACTCGGTCATGCCCACCGTAGTGGTCTTGCCGTTGGTTCCGGTAATGGCCAGCCAGGGCGCCGTGGGCCGTCCCTCGCGGATGCGCACCCGCCAGGCCAGCTCAACGTCGCCCCAGATGGGAATGCCGGCATCCGCTGCGGCTGCGAGGACAGGATGCGAGGGCCGGAAGCCCGGTGAGGTGACCACCAGCTCAGCCGGTTCCCCGTCCACCGTCGAAAGCCCGGACATCGCTTCGGCCCCCAGCCGGACGTCTGCTGCGCCGACGATCTTCAAGGTGTCTGCCTTGCCGCGGTTTTCCTCGGAGTCAACGCCGTCCACTACGACGACGCGGGCGCCCAGCTCGATCAGGGTATCCGCCGCCGAGAAGCCCGATAGACCGATTCCCGCTACCAGGACCCGCAGGCCCTTCCAGTCGGAGTCCCACGTCGTCAGGTCGTCCAGGCGGGGATTTGATGCGTTTGATACAGGGGGGATGCTCACTGTCCGGCCACCCAATCAGCGTAGAAGAGTCCCAGGGCAAGGGCGACGCAAAGCCCGCCGATGATCCAGAAACGGACCACCACCGTGACTTCTGCCCAGCCCTTGAGTTCGAAGTGATGCTGCAGCGGCGCCATCTTGAACACGCGTTTGCCGCCGCTGAGCTTGAAGTAGCCCACCTGGATGATTACCGATGCGGAGATGATCACGAACAGTCCGGCCAGGATAACCAGCAGCAGTTCGGTGCGGGAGAGGATCGCGAAGGCTGCGATGGCACCGCCAATGGCCAGCGACCCGGTGTCTCCCATGAAGATCTTTGCCGGGGAGGTGTTCCACCAGAGGAACCCAACCAGGGCTCCGGCCATGGCACCGGCAAGCAGTGCCAGGTCCATGGGGTCACGGACTTCGTAGCAGACCCCGGTTTCCCCCGGGTTGCCCAGGCAGGACTGGTTGGACTGCCAGATGCCGATCAGGAAATACGCACCGAACACCAGGATCGAGGCGCCGGCGGCCAGGCCGTCAAGCCCGTCGGCCAGGTTCACGCCGTTGGTCGCGGCGGTAATGATCACGCTGGACCAGAGGATGAACAGGATCGCGCCGATGATGGTTCCGGCGAACGCAAGGTCAATGGCGGTGTCGCGTACAAAGGAGACGTTGGTCGACGCCGGGGTCAGGCCGGCGTTGTTCGGGAACTGCAGGGCAAGGACGGCAAAGACTATGCCCACGATCGCCTGCAGGGTGATCTTCGCCTTGGCATTCAGGCCCAGGGAGCGCTGCCGGGAGATCTTGGTGTAGTCGTCAATGAAGCCCACAAGACCCATGCCGACCATCAGGAACAGCACCAGCAGCCCGGACGCGGAGGGCCCGAAGGTGGTGGGATTGATCGCGTAGGAGATCAGGTGGGTAATGAAGTAGGAGGCAACCACGGACGCCACGATGACGGCGCCGCCCATGGTGGGCGTTCCGCGCTTGGTGTGGTGCGACGTCGGGCCGTCGTCCCGGACAAACTGTCCGTAGCCCTTTTTCACCAGGAACCGGATGAACAGCGGCGTGAACGCGAGGGCCAGGACCAGGCCGAGGGAACAGCCGATCAGAAGGGAAATCACAGTGCCTCACCCCGGTTGGAGTCGTCCTGGGTGCTGCCTGCTGCGGAAAGGGTATTCAAGGCGATCCGATCACCAAGGAACCGCAGTCCGGCCCCGTTGGAAGATTTGAACAGGACAATATCGCCGGGTTCAAGTGAGGATTCAAGAATGGCCTCGGCTTCTTCGGGAGTCTGGACGAACGTCGACTCGTCTCCCCATGAACCCTCCATGACGGCCCCGGTGTGCAGGGCGCGGGCCCCGGTTCCCACCACGATGAGCTTGGAGATGTTCAGGCGGACCACATAGCGGCCAATGGCGTCGTGCTCGGTTACTGATTCATCACCCAGCTCAAGCATTTCGCCCAGCACGGCCCAGGTGCGCCGTCCCCTGCCAAGTTCCGCGAGGGTCCGCAGCGCAGCACGCATGGATTCCGGGTTGGCGTTGTAGGCGTCATTGATGACTGTGATGCCGTCCGCGCGGTCGGTCCGCTCCATCCTCCAGCGGCTGGCTGCCTTTTGACCGGAGAGTCCCGCAGCGATCTCTGCCGGCGCAATACCGGCGGCCAGGGCGGCGCCGGCGGCGGCCAGCAGGTTCGCCGTGTGGTGCGCGCCGATCAGGCCCGATTCAACCCGGTGGCGTTCGCCGTTCGGGAACTCGAGGGTGAAGACCGGCCGTCCCTGCTCATCGGTGGCTGCATCAACGGCACGCAGCGTGGCGTGGTTGCCCGGCAGTTCGTCGGAAGAGGACGTGAAGGACAGGACGCCGGCTGTGGTGCGCTTGTCCATGGCGGCGACGCGGATGTCGTCACCGTTCAGGACGGCCGTACCTTCCGGGGACAGCGCCTCAACCATTTCGCCCTTGGCGCGGGCGATGTTCTCCACGCCGCCGAACTCTCCGGAGTGGGCGGTGCCGACGCAGAGGACGACGCCGATGTCCGGGCGCACCATATCCGCCAGGTAGGTGATGTGCCCGACGCCGGTGGCTCCCATCTCGACAACGAGGTAGCGCGTGCCGTGCCCGGCATTGAAGATGGTCAGCGGAACTCCGACCTCCCCGTTGTACGAACCGACCGGAGCCACGGTGTTCCCGTGTGCGCCGAGCAGGCCTGCGAGCAGGTCCTTGGTGGTGGTCTTGCCGGCCGAGCCGGTGATGCCGATAACGGTCAGCGGGCCTTCGGCGCGCAGCCTCCGGACAATCTCGGCGGCGATCTGCCCCATGGCAGCCACGGCGTCCGGAACAACGATGCCGGGGAACACTGTTCCGTCCGCACCGGTTACCGGGCGCTCCGTCAGGGCCAGCGCCGCGCCGGCCTCAAAGGCCCGGGCCACGAACAGGTGGCCGTCGGAAAACTCGCCCGGCTTGGCAATAAACAGAGCCGACGGACCCGCTTCGCGGGAGTCGGTGGTGGCTGACGTCACTGGAATGGACGGGTCTGCTGCTGCTGCCCCTACCAGCTCGCCGCCCGTAATTGCCGCAATTTCGGCTGCATTAAGTTCAATCATGACGATCTAGGACTCTACCCCGTCGTAAGTAAGCACTGTGAATCCGGCCTTGGCCAGCGCAGCGCGAAGTTCAACCCGGTCATCGAGGGCATGGTTGACTCCCTTGACCTCCTGCCAGACCTCGTGTCCGCGCCCGGCCACCAGGACCGTGTCCCCGGGCTCGGCCAGTTCCACTGCGCGGTAGATCGCGGCTGCGCGGGGCGCCACTTCAAGGACCAGCGGACCGTCCGCACCCTCGGCTGCGACGCTGCGGGCACCGCGGAGCACGTCAGCCCGGATGGCGGCGTCGTCCTCGTCGTGCGGATCGTCGTCAGTGACAATCACGACGTCGGCCAGGCGCGCCGCGATCTCCCCCATCAGGGGCCGCTTCGTCGCATCACGCTCCCCCGTGGCGCCGAAGACTACGATTACCCGTCCCTCGGGCCGGCGAACCGACTCGAGCGTGCGCTGCAGGGCATCCGGGTTGTGGGCAAAGTCCACGATTGCGGCCGGGGCCTCGCAGACCAGCTGCATCCGCCCGGGAACCTCAACGGTAAACGGGTCGTGGTCATCCAGTGCGTCCTGTACCAGCGCAGGGTCAACACCAGATTCCAGGACCATGGCAAGTGCCAGGGCTGCGTTCGAGACGTTGAAGGCACCCGGCAGCCCGGTCCGCACCCGAAGGGGCGGGCCCTGCGGCGGGTGGAGTTCGAAGCTGTGGCCGAGCCCTTCCCTGCGGACAGAGCGGACCTGCCAGTCGGCCTCGGAAGCTTCGCCTGAGGTAGACAGCGTGACACCGCGGGAACCGGCCACTTCAGCCATCCGGTGCCCCCACTCATCATCCACGCTCACAACGGCACGCCGGCTGCGGTCCGGGCGGAACAGGTCTGCCTTGGCGGCGAAGTACTCCTGCATGGATCCGTGCAGGTCCAGGTGGTCCTGTGTGAGGTTGGTGAAGCCGGCGACGTCGAAGACAACCCCGTCCACCCGCCGGTAGGAAATGGCGTGGGAGGAGACCTCCATGGCGGCTGCGTCCAGGGCACGCTCGCGCATCAGCGCCAGCAGGCCGTGCACCTGGGGGGACTCCGGAGTGGTGAGGACGCTGGGAATCGCTTCCGCTCCGGCGAGGATCTCGATCGTTCCGATCAGTCCCGTCGTGCGGCCCAGGGCACGCAGCAGCGAGGTGATGAAGTAGGTGGTGGTGGTTTTCCCGTTGGTTCCCGTCACGCCGAAGAGCAGCGGGGCGGTACCGTCCTGCGGCTGGCTGTTGAACACGGCGGCAGAGAGCGGCCCCACCAGCCGGCGGATGTCCTCGGCCAGGAAGACCGGCAGGCCGGTGGCCGGGAGCTGTGCCAAACCCGCTGCATCGGTCAGGACGGCTGCTGCTCCGGCGGCCGCGGCGTCGGCCGCAAACCCGGCCCCGTGGTGCCGTGCTCCGGGCAATGCCAGGTAGAGGTCTCCGGGCAGGACCTGCCCGGAGTTGATGCTGACCCCGGTAACCTCAACAGCCCAGGCGCCTGCACCGGTTCCGGGTGCCGCCGTGATGTCCGGGGAACCCTTGGGAAGCGCTGCCGCGGCATCGGCCAGGCTGACCGGCTGCACCCGCTCGGGGCGCATGCTGCTTTGGGCACGCTGATGGTTGCTATGTGGCACTGCACTGCTCCAGCTTTAGTACTCGATGGGGTACGTAACCGGCTCCCCTTCGGAGGGGGCTACGTTGTTGGTGGTCAGGACCTGTTCCATGACCTTCTGGAAGGTCTTTCCGGGTTCTATGTAGTAGAGGTCTCCCTTGGGCCGCTGCAGGGTCACCACAGCGACGTACTTGGGATCGTCCATGGGCGCAATACCAGCATAGGAGACGGTGTACCCGTCGTACCCGCCGTTCGGGCTGGGCGCCTCCGCGGTGCCCGTCTTGGATCCAACCCGATATTTTTCGAGTGCTCCCGAGGCGCCGGATCCCTCAACCGTGGTGGTCTCCAGCATGTGCTGCACCTCCAGGGCAGTCTTCTCGGAAACAACCCGGGTGCCCGGTTTCTGCTCTGTCGCGTGCTCCGTGCCGTCGGCATCGATCCGGGCGTCCACCAGCCTCGGCGGCAGGCGCACGCCGTCGTTGGCGATTGTCTGGTAAACCATGGCGGTGTGAAGCGCTGTCTGGGTCAGGCCCTGGCCAAAGAGCACGGTGTACTGCTGGCGGGTATCCCAGCTTTCCGGCGGGGCCAGCAGGCCGGACGTCTCGCCGTTGAGGCCGGTTCCCAGCTCGGTCCCGATGCCGAATTTCCGCAGCCAGTCGTAGCGCTGCTGCGGGCTCAGCTGCTGGCCCACCATGACGGTTCCCGTGTTCATTGATTTGGCCAGCACGCCGGACGCCGTCATACGGACCGTGCCGTGGTCGAAGGCGTCCTTGAAGGTCTGTCCGTCAATCGAATAGGTGTTCTCGATCTGGAACTGGGAGGTGGGAGTGATGATCCCCTCTTCGATGGCCGCCGCCATGGTGATGACCTTGGTCGTGGACCCCGGTTCGAAGGAGTCCGTCACCGAGCGGGCCTTGCGCGAATCCGCCTCAGTGGCCCCCGGGTTGTTCGGGTCCACCGTGGTGGATTCCGCCATGGCAAGGACGTTGCCCGTCTCCACCTCGACGACTACGACGTTGCCCCAGTCCGCGTTGTATTCCTTCACCTGGTCCGCAATGGTCTGCTGGGCAAACCACTGCAGGTCCTGGTCGATGGTCAGCCGGATTGAGTCCCCGTCCTGGACGGGAACATCTTCGTTGGTGGCATACGGAATACGGATGCCGTCTCCGCCAATCTCATACGTCTTACTCCCGGCCTCACCGGCCAGGATCGAATCCTGGGTCAGTTCCAGCCCTTCCTGGGCGCCTTCCGTTCCGAGGAAGCCGACAATTGATCCGGCAACGGGACCGGAGGGGTAGGTGCGGAGCGTGGTGCGGTCCGCATAGACGCCGGGAAACTTGACCGCGAGGACCTTGTCCCGGATTTCCGGCGTAACGGTCTTTGCCACGAAGTTGAATCCCTTTTCGCCCAGGACCGACCTCCGCAGCGTCTGTGTGTCCTGGCCCAGCACCGCGGAAAGCTCCTGCAGCGCGGCGTCGAACGTCACGGTTTCAAGGTCGCCCTCGGCATTGCGCCGCTGGTATTCCTCTTCGTCATAGGCCGCCGAAAGCCGCTGGTCAACGACGATGTCGAAGCGTTCCACGCTGCGCGCCAGGTAATTGCCCTCGTTGTCCAGGATGCCGCCGCGAAGGGCCGGAACATTGACGGTCACCAGCCTGTTTGCCACGGCAGCGTCCGCCATCCCCTCCGGATCAACGGCCTGCACCTGGAACAGCCGGACGCCCAGGAGGGTGAGGAGCACCAGGACAATAAGCAGCCCGGCCCGTAGCCTGCCGGTCACGAGGGTTACCCTGTGGTTCTCCTGTGCCGGAGCCTGTCCTGCTTTTGCCACAACGTGTCCTCGCCGGTGCTGGTTGGTTTTACTGGCCGCTTCTCTGGCTGGGAGCCGGAATCGTGCCGCCGTTCAAATCTGCTTCCGCCGGAACGGGAGCAGGCACGGGAGCCGGTTCCGGTTCCGCAGCGGCAGAGGCACTGTCCTGCTGTTCCGCGGCCCGTGCGTTTTCGGCCGGTTCCGGGGCAGCAGGCTGTGCCGGGGTTACCGGCCGTGTCAGGACCTGGGGCAGTTCAATAAGAGTTCCGGGACCTGCACCTTCCTTGGCTGGCTCAGGATTGCCCGTGACGGCCAGGGTCTGCAGATCGATGGTACCGAAGGTGGGCGAAACAACCATGCCCAGTTCAGCCGCCGCGCCGGCAAGGACCTGGGGAGCCTGGTTGTGCTCCACCTGCTGGGTGAGTGCCTCGTTCTGCTGGATCAGCGCAGTGCGCTGGTTCTGCAGCTGGACCAGCTGGTACTGGCCGCTGGAAACGGAGATGTTCAGTCCCAGGACTGCGGTCAGGCCGGCGGCAAGCACGGCGAAGCACAGCGCCGCGGCGGGGACGCGGCGCTTTCTCGCTGCTGCCGGAACCAGGGCAAGCGGTGTGCGGCGGCGCGGAGCGGGCTGCTCCGGAGCCTCGTGCGGCAGGGCGCGTGCCAGGTTGCCCTGGACGGACTGCGCCGCCCGCACCGGCACCTGCGGCCGGCGCCGTGGTGATCGTTCAGTCATCGACGTGCCCCATCCATGGTTGCGCGAATCCGTTCGACTGCCCGCAGTTTGGCAGATGCCGCACGCGGGTTTTCTGCTATTTCCTGCTCGGTGGGAACTTCCGTGCCCTTAGTCAGGCGCTTGAGCTGCGCCTTGTGCTCTTCCAGCTCAACCGGGAAGCCCTTGGGTGCCGAGGACCTGGAACCGGCAGCGAAGATGTCCTTCACGATCCGGTCCTCCAGGCTGTGGTAGGACATGACGACGATCCGGCCGCCCACGCCAAGCACGGACAGTGCGGACGGAATGGCCCGCTCAAGCACATCGAGTTCCTCGTTGACCTCGATGCGCAGTGCCTGGAAGGTGCGCTTTGCCGGGTGTCCGCCGGTGCGGGCCGCTGCGGCCGGCACCACCGCACGGATGGCTTCGACCAGTTCACCGGTAGTGGTGAAGGGCTTGCGTGCGCGGGTGGAGACGATTGAAGATGCGATCCGGCCGGCGAACTTCTCTTCGCCCCAGCGGCGGATGATGGAAACCAGCTCGGCCTCGTCGTAGCTGTTGACGATTTCCGCCGCGGTGCGGCCCCGGCTGGTGTCCATGCGCATGTCCAGCGGCGCGTCGTAGGAGTAGGCAAAACCGCGGTCCCGCTCATCGAGCTGCATGGAGGACACACCCAGGTCGAACAGCGCACCGTCGATGGAATCGAAACCGAGGTCTTGAACCACGTCTGCGATTTCGTCGTACACGGCGTGCACCAGGTCGGTGCGGTTCTCGAAGGCTGCGAGCCGCTCCCCCGCCAGTGCGAGGGCCTGCGTGTCACGGTCGATTCCTATGACGTGCAGCTTCGGAAAACGCTCAAGCATGGCCTCGGTGTGCCCGCCCATGCCAAGCGTGGCGTCTACGACGACGGCGGTCCGTCCGGCTGCCTCTGCTGCCTCAATGGCGGGCGCGAGCAGGTTGATGCAGCGGTCCCGCAGTACGGGTACGTGCCGGTCCTCAGTTGGACGGTCTTCGTTCATCGGTCTCTCCCTCCGCTGCTTATCCGGCACAGCGGGTTCTTGGACCAGATCCCCATCCGCGCCTCACGGTCCGCCTGGCTCCGGGGAAGGTGAGCCAGGTGAATTCCGCGGGGCGGCTGGAGATCTCGTTCAAGATCCCGCCGTTGCCGGCTTCGAATTCTCTGGATGCTGCTGTACTGCGTGCTTTGCAACGGCTAGAAGACGCCGGGAATCGTGTCTTCGTCGGTTTCCGAAAACGCGTTTTCCTTTTCTTCCAGGTATTCCTGCCATGCCGTGGCATCCCAGATCTCGGCCCGGGTGCCCGCGCCGATAACGGCGAGTTCACGTCCGAGCCCGGCATACGAGCGCAGTGCCGGCGGAATGGTGACGCGGCCCTGCTTATCGGGGACTTCGTCAGAGGCTCCGGACAGAAACACACGAATGTAGTCACGGGCCTGGCGTGAAGACAGGGGTGCCTGCCTCATCTGCTCGTGGACCTTTTCGAATTCCTTCTGGCTGAAGACGTAGATGCAGCGTTCCTGGCCCCGTGTCAGCACCAGCCCGTCGGCCAGTTCGTCACGGAACTTTGCGGGAAGAATGAGCCTGCCCTTCTCATCAAGGCGCGGTGAGTGCGTTCCGAGGAACATCGCCCACCACCTGTCAGATACGGGAGTTACACCCCTCCTACGCTGCCCTACCCTCTTACGCCCCCCACTTTACTCCACTTCCCTCCACAGTCAACGCAATTCGATAACGTTTTTCGGCGCGTCGCACCCCTGCTTCCCAGTAAGGACGCGGCAAGGAGGCCGGTGGTGTGCAGTGGAGGGAAAACCGGCCCCCCAAGGGGGTGTTTGGCGGTTAAAAAGGAGAAGACCCGCCGTAGCGGGTCTTTCCGGCCTCCCGCGGCGGTGCCGGGGAGGGAAGTGGAGGCGGGCGGCGCTAGGGCTGGTCCCGCTTGCGCTCGTCCCACTTGCTCTCGAGGTTGGACATAAATCCGCGCGGTGCAGCTGCACGCTCCTTGCGTCCGGCGGGGATCCGCGCCTCAGCCTGCTTGCCCTTGGTGGTCGCGTAGTACATCCCGGCACCCATGACCATAAAGCCAAGGATTCCCACCAGGATGTTCAGCGGACTGTCCAGGGTTATCCCCAAGATGAGGACAGCTATACCGGCAACTGCCACGAGCGCGCCCAGCACGATCCTCCGCGTGGACATGCCTCGGCCCGCCGACGTCGCCATTGAATTGGCGAACTTCGGATCCTCAGCGTGTAATTGCTGCTCCAGCTGATCAAGCAAGCGCTGCTCGTGTTCTGAGAGTGCCATTACTGTCTCCTCGCGGTCCAAATGTGCCCTGTAAATCAAGCAACGAACCCGGCGTGGTGGTTGTTCCCGCGGAGGTGTCGACGCTGATCTGCACTTAGTCACAAGGATAGTTTGCAAACGGGTCCGGGGAAAGCCGCCGCCGGACGCTGCATGATCCTCTCAGGTAAACCTCAGCCTTGCCCGCTCTGGGGCTTGTTCCGGTCCCGTCCAAGCAGGCGGGCCGGCATGATGCCCGACTCCCCGAACCTGCGGTTAATCCGGTCCAGCGCGTCCTCCGCCGAGCGCCAGTTGTCGTCCCTGCCGTCCAGGGTCAGCTGCTGGGCGGCACCGTCAGCTGTTTCCAGCTTCTCGGCCCGCAGCCCGATCAGGCGCACACTCATGGGCCGCCTTCCCAAGCCGGCCAGCAGGCCGCGCACCGCTTCATACAGCAGCTGTGCGCTGTCAACCGGCTCAGTGAGCGTGCGGGAGCGGGTCAGCGTTGAAAAATCGGCGTACCGGAGCTTCAGTGACACGGAACGGCTTTGCAGGCCTGCCGCCCGCAGCCGTGCGGCCGTCCGGTGTGCCAGCCTGAGCAGCTCCGTTTCAAGGACCTCGTCCTCATCCACGTCCCGCGCGAACGTCTCTTCCGCACCGATGCTTTTCTCGACGCGCACCGGCGTGACAGCGCGCGGATCGCGCCCCCAGGAGAGATCGTAGACGTGCCTGCCCGTGGCGCCGAGGAGGCGCTGGAGGACGGTGGGGGGCGTATGAGCCACATCGAAGACTGTGTTGATGCCAACCCGGGCAAGCGCTTCGCGGGTTTTTGCGCCCACGCCCCAGAGAGCGGAAACGTCCAGCGCATGCAGGAAAGGGATGGTTTCGTCCTTTGGGACCAGCAGCAGCCCGTTGGGCTTGGACCGGGTCGAGGCAATTTTCGCGACGAACTTGGTGGACGCGATGCCCACGCTTGCCGTGATCCCGAGTTCCTGCGACACCCGGCTGCGCACCAGTTCCCCGATCTTCCGGGGCGGGCCGAGACGACGCATGGAACCGGCAATGTCCAGGAAGGCTTCGTCTACGCTCAGGGGTTCCACCAGCGGCGTTATCGACTCGAAGATTGCCATGAGCCGGGCAGAAACCTCCCGGTACACACCCTGGTGCGGTTCCAGGATCTCCGCCTGCGGACAGAGCCTGCGGGCGGCGGCCATGGGCATGGCAGAGCGCACCCCGAAACGGCGGGCCTCGTAGGATGCCGAGAGGACAACCGACCTGCCGCCCAGGCCCCCCACGATGACCGGGGCGCCCACCAGCTCCGGGCGGCGGAGCAGCTCGACGGCGACGAAGAAGGCATCCATGTCCACGTGCATGATGGTGCAGTCCCGGTTTTCGGCCGGTGCCCGCGTTTCTGTTCCCACGTCCTCATACTAAGCAGCCAGCAGACCCTCGCACGCTCGCCTAGACTGGGTTGCAGGCCCTGACCCTTCGTCGATGCGGATCCCCATGAAGAAAATCCTCGCCATTGCCTGCAGCGCGGCCATCCTGGCCGCAGTTGCCGGCTGCAGTTCCGAAACCAGCTCCCCCGACGCCACCGCTTCCCCCGCCACCTCTGCGGCATCCGCTTCGCCCTCTGCAACCCAGGCCAGACCGACGCCGTCTCCCTCGCCTTCGTCGGCAATTGCCGCAGGGTTCCCGGAAGCACTCATCCCCGTCTTCGCGGGATCCGAACCCACCGCCTCCAGCTACGAGTCCGACGGCGGACTGGTTACGGCATCCATGACCGCCTCCTCCCCCGCCACGCCCGAGGAGATCCTCGCTTTCTACACGGCCCACTTCGAGGGTCTTGGGTTCATGGCCCTCGAAGGCGACGCAGTGGACTCCACCCCAGCCAAGGACTTCGCCCGCACAACGGGCCCGGATACGGAAACGGTGAATGTTTCGGTCGTCACCCGTGACGGAACCTCCATCTACACAGTGGGTGCGAACGTGCTTCCCGCTACCGCCGAGACCGCAGGATAGGACGCTTCGTGAGCCAGGCACCCGCCGCATCGGAAGCAAACATGGAACCCGGACAGGCGCCCGGGGACGTGGTGCAGGAACAGGCTGCATACCGCCAGTCCCTTTCCGCCGATCTGGAGCATTTCCTCGGCGTCCAGCGCGAGGTCCTGGAAGACGTTTCCGCTGAGTCAGTTCCGCTGCTTGGCGCCGTCCATTCACTGGCCCGGGGCGGCAAGCGGCTGCGTGCCCTGCTGAACTACTGGGGCTGGCGCGGCGCCGGCGGGGACGTGCTGGGGGCTCCGGCCATCCGGGCTGGGGTTGCCCTGGAGCTGTTCCAGAGCGCCGCCCTGATCCACGACGACATCATTGACCGTTCCGACACCCGCCGCGGGGCGCCCAGCGTACACCGGCATTTCAGCAACCGGCATGCCGAGGCCGAATGGTTCCTGGACGGACAGCACTTCGGTTCCTCCGCCGCAATCCTTGCCGGCGACCTCTGCCTGGCACTGAGTGAAGAGGCGTTCACCTCGGTGGGCGAACGAGCTGCCTATAACACCCGGGCGCGGGCGCTGTTCAACCGCATGCGCACTGAAGTGATGGCCGGACAGTACCTGGACATCCTTGAAGAAGTGGTTGGGCCGGGGCACGAACCCGAACACGCGGTTGTCCGGGCACGGAACATCCTGCGCTACAAGTCCGCCAAATACAGCATCGAGCATCCGCTGGCCATCGGAGGGGCGCTGGCAGGTGCCGGCGACGAGCTGCTGTCCGCGTACTCCGAGTTCTCACTGCCGCTGGGCGAAGCCTTCCAGCTCCGGGACGACGTGCTGGGAGTCTTCGGCGATCCGGAGCTAACGGGCAAGCCTGCCGGTGACGACCTGCGCGAGGGGAAGAGGACCGTGCTGATCGCCTATGCCCTCAGCACTGGCTCTGAATCAGTCCGGAAGGAAATCACGGCCAAGCTGGGCCGTCCGGACCTGGATGACGACGCCGTCGCCTCCCTGAGGGCTGCCATCGAGGAGAGCGGCGCACTGGCAACGACTGAGTCGCTTATCGCCGAGCACACCGAGCAGGCCTTCACCACCCTCGCCGCACTGGCAGTGGATGAGCAGACCCGCTCGGCGCTTGAGTCACTGGCACATGCGGCCGTGACCCGCACTGCCTAGGGGCAGTCTTACCAGGCCAGGGCCTGTGCCCGCCGGCGGATTTCCGTCTTGCGGCCTTCCTTCAGGGCGTCCACAGGGCGCCCGGGAAGGGTGTCGTCCGCGGTGAAGAGCCAGCGAAGCATCTCTTCGTCGGAGAAGCCCGCGTCCGTGAGGACCGAAATAGTCCCCTTCAGGCTGTCCAAAACCGCGCCGTCATTAATAAAAGCGGCAGGCACGCTGCGGATTTTGCGTTCTCCGAGCCGCACCGCCAGCAGTGCCCGTTCTTCCAGCAGGCTGTGCACCTTGCTGATTGTTACGTCTAGTTGTTCGGCCACATCGGGCAGGGTTAGCCAGTCGGAAACCAGTTCCTCGAGTTCATTCACGTTCCCAAGATTGCCATGACAGCGGCAATGCAGGCCAGTCGGGGCACCTTTCACCCTTCCGGCACAGGCCGATAACTTTTCCCGGCGGGTATCGCAATCCGGCAATTCTCGTGTAAATTCGCATTAGTCACAGTAATCACATCAGTAACACCCGTATCACTACTTATTTTTTGTCCCGCGGATTGCGGTAGAAGCCGTCCCGCCAACAGATGAGGAAACGACCCGTTATGACCGTGCAGCCCAATGCCAGGCCGCGTACCGCTGCCTTGCCCCGCAAACTGAGCGTTGCTGTAACCACGGCAGCGATTCCGGCTGTCATGATGTCCTCGTTGGCTCTTGCCGAACCCGCCCAGGCCGCGGTTCCGCAGTCCCCGGCCAAGGCACTGTTCCCGCAGCTTCCGCTGCAGGCCAAGAAGATCCTTCCGTCCGCCGTCATTCCTGCCGCTCAGCTGGCCGCGCAGGTCCCGGCCACGGTCGCCGCTGAATCCTCGGTTCCCGCGACGCACCGGATCGTCCCGGGTGACACGGTAAGTTCCATCGCCGCCCGGTACGGCCTGGACATGAACGAACTGCTGCGGATCAACAACCTGCAGCCGTCCTCGATCATTTATGCAGGCAAGGAACTCAAGCTCACCGGCTCCGCTCCGGCGGCGGCTGCTCCCTCGGCCCAGGCCCCTGCTGCCGGAACGTACACCGTGGCCGCCGGGGATACCCTGAGCGCCATTGCTGCCAAGCACGGCGTGAGCCTGGCCTCCATCCTCCAGGCGAACAACCTGAGCATGACCAGCGTGATCTACCCCGGGGACAAGATCACCATTGGCGCAGGCGCTCCCACCTCCGTTACGACAGCCTCCAGCACTCCTGCCCCGGCGGCACCCGCGCCCGCTGCACCGGCTGCCGGCACCTACACCGTGGTCCCGGGCGACACCCTGGGCGCCATCGCAGCGCGCCACGGAGTCAGCCTGAAGTCCGTGCTGGATGCCAATAACCTCAGCATGAACTCCGTGATCCGCCCGGGCCAGACGATTTCCCTCTCCGGCGCTTCAACCGTCACCACGGCTTCCTCCGCCCCGGCCGCTCCCGCAGCCGCGCCCACGGACCTGGTGCCGAGCACCTTCCTGCATTACACCTACCCGCAGCACGTTGTTGCCAACGCCAACCTGAACAAGCAGGCCCTGAACTCCGTGGCTGTGCCTTCGCGCGCACAGATGCAGCAGATGGTCGCTGACACCGCCGTCTCCATGGGTGTTGATCCGGCGCTGGCACAGGCCTTCGCCCTGCAGGAGTCAGGCTTTGACCAGCGTGCCGTTTCCCCGGCAAACGCCATCGGCACCATGCAGGTTATTCCCTCTTCCGGTGAATGGGCCTCAGATCTGGTGGGCCGCCAGCTGAACCTGCTTGACCCGCAGGACAACGTCACCGCGGGCGTGGCAATCATCCGTTCGCTCATCCGCACCAGCCCCAGCCTGGAAGTCGCCATCGCGTCCTACTACCAGGGCCAGTACTCGGTGACCACGCAGGGCATGTACCCGGACACCCAGGCATACGTGGCCTCGGTCCTGGCGCACCGGTCCGGCTTCTAGCACGCACGCAGGGAACTGAAGCCGGGAGGCGGATCGGGTGTCGATCCGCCTCCCGGCTCTTTCCGCTTATAGGATCAAAGGGTGCATGAGCCCGTGAGTGACCCACTTCTGGAAACCCTGGTAGACAACCGCTACCTGGTGCGTTCGCGCATCGCGCGCGGCGGAATGTCCACCGTCTACCTGGCCACCGACACCCGGCTGGACCGCGACGTCGCACTGAAAGTGCTTTACCCCCATCTGGCTGCCGACCGCGGATTCCTCGACCGTTTCGAACGTGAAGCGAAGTCCGCAGCCCGGCTGTCCCATCCGCACGTCGTCGGCGTCCTTGACCAGGGCGTAACCGAATCGCTGTCCTACCTGGTCATGGAATATGTTCCCGGCCGCACGCTGCGCGACGTCCTCAACGAGCGGCACAGGCTCTCTCCCCGCCTGGCATTGGCCATGATGGACGCCGTGGTGGATGGACTCGCCGCCGCACACGAAGCCGGGCTGGTGCACCGCGACGTAAAACCGGAGAACGTCCTGCTGGCCAGCAGCGGCGCCATCAAGATTGCCGACTTTGGCCTGGCACGTGCCGTAACCACCAGCACCAACACAGGCACGCTCGTCGGAACCGTTGCCTACCTTGCCCCCGAACTGGTCACCGGCGCCGGCGCAGACGCACGCAGCGACATCTATTCAGCCGGCATCATGCTCTACGAAATGCTCACCGGCTCCCAGCCCTTTACCGGCGAAGTGCCGATCCAGGTGGCATTCGCCCATGTGCATTCCTCGGTCCCCGCGCCTTCCGCTGCCTGCCCGGGCCTGGCTGAGGACCTGGATGAGCTGGTTCTGTGGTGCACTTCGCAGGACCCCGAAGACCGGCCCGTGGACGGCCGGGCCCTGCTGGGGGAACTGCGCCACATCCGCACGTCGCTGACCGACGAACAGCTGGACTTCCACGCGCCCGGCAGTCCGCCGGCACAGCGTCCCGCCGACCGGACCACTGTGATCACGCAGCCGCCTTCCGGCGCCACGGAAGTAATCAGCCGGGCGCAGCCGGGCGCCACCGAAGTCCTCCAGCGCGCAGACAACCCCACAACCGTCCTGGGCCACTCCGTAACCGACGAGGGCATCCAGGATGACCTGCCGGGAGAATCCGACGACGACTACCCGGAGCTGTCCGCACGCGCAGGACGGCGACAGGCACGGAAGGACTTCAAGGCCAGCCAGAAGGAGGCCAGCAGGGCCGCACAGCGCCCTGAAGTGTCCCTGCGCTCTGGCCGTCCGCGCAGGCGGGGCGTAGTGGTGGCGCTCCTGCTCACCCTGCTCGTAGCTGCGGCGGCCTTCGCCGGCTGGTTCTTCGGCGCCGGCCCCGGAGCACTGGTTTCCATCCCGGAGGTCGCGAACACCTCGGTTGAGGCAGCCGAAAGCAGGCTTGGCGAGGAAGGGCTCCGCTACACCACCAGCGAGGTGTACGACGAAGTGATCGCTGCTGGAATGGCCGTGGGAACCGACCCGGCTGCGGCACAGCAGGTCCGGCGGTTCCAGCCGGTGACGCTGCTGGTTTCCCGGGGGCCGGAACTGTTCAGCGTTCCCAACGTCATCCAGCGTTCCCTGGCGGATGCCGAGGAGAAAATCTCCGAGGCAGGACTGGCCACCGGTACCGTCACCGAAGAGTTCAGCGAAGATGTTCCGGCGGGGCAGGTCCTTGCCCAGGTACCGGCAGCCGACGCTGACCTGCGCCGCGGCACCCCCGTGGACCTTACTGTTTCCAAGGGTCCGGCACCGGTCGAGGTACCTGTGGTGGCCGGTAAGACCGAACAGGAAGCCGTACGGCTGATCCAGGAAGCAGGATTGGCGGCCTCCGTTTCGCCCGAACGCATCAACAGCACCGATGTTCCCAAGGGATCAGTGGCAGTGCAGAACCCCTCGTCCGGGCTCCTTGAGCGGGGCGGAACCGTCACCCTGACCATCTCCGACGGACCCCGCATGGTCCAGGTGCCCAGCTATGTGGGCAAGCAGGCAGACACCGCCCGCCAGGAACTTGAGCGGCTGGGGTTCCGCGTCGAGGTGAACGAAATCCTCGGCGGCTTCTTCGGAACAGTCCGGGCCCAGGATCCCGCCGGAGGCACCGCGGCGGAAGGTTCGGTCATCACCCTGACCGTGGTTTAGGGCCCCGAAGATACTGCGGCGGGGACTGCGTGTGCAGCCCCCGCCGCAGTACGATCAGCTCTTTTCCGCCAGGGCACCTGCCACCAGGAAAGCCATCTCCAGGGACTGCATGTGGTTCAGGCGGGGGTCGCAGACCGATTCGTAGCCTTCCACGAAGGCCTCCTGGTCCACCGGGTCAGCACCGCCCAGGCACTCCGAAACGTCGTCGCCGGTCATTTCCACGTGGAGTCCGCCGGGGAAGGTTCCCAGTTCGTTGTGGACTTCGAAGAAGCCCCGGACCTCGTCCATGACGTCGTCAAAGTTCCGGGTCTTGTATCCGTTCGGGGAGGTAACCGTGTTCCCGTGCATTGGATCCGTCACCCAGAGCACCTGCGCACCTGTTGCAGTGACCTTCTCCACGAGGGCAGGGAGCTTCTCGCGGATGTTCTTGGCACCCATGCGCGTGATGAAGGTCAGGCGGCCCGGTTCGCGTTCCGGGTCCAGCCTGTCGATCAGCGCCAGCGCGTCCTCGGCCGTGCTGTTGGGGCCAAGCTTCACGCCGATGGGGTTACGGACACGGGAGAGGAAGTCCACGTGGGCCGAATCCAGGTCACGGGTACGCTCACCGATCCACAGGAAATGGGCGGAGGTGTCATAAGGCTGGCCGGTCCGTGAATCGATCCGGGTCAGTGCCCTCTCATAGTCCAGCAGCAGGGCCTCGTGGCTGGCGAAGAACTCCACGCGTTTCAGTGCCTCGAAGTCGGCGCCGCAGACGTCCATGAAGCGCACGGCACGGTCGATGTCGCGGGCGAGGGACTCGTAGCGGGAGTGTGCCGGGTTGGCCGTGAAGCCGCGGTTCCAGTGATGGACCAGCCGGAGGTCGGCAAAGCCGCCCTGCGTGAAGGCACGGATCAGGTTCAGCGTGGAAGCCGAGGTGTGGTAAGCCCGCACCATGCGGGCCGGGTCATGGCGGCGGGATTCGGGGGTGAATTCAAAGCCGTTGACCATGTCTCCACGGTAGGCCGGCAGGGTCACGCCGCCCCGCGTCTCGTCGTTCGAGGAACGCGGCTTGGCGAACTGGCCGGCCATGCGCCCCATCTTGATGACGGGCAGGGAGGCTCCGTAGGTCAGCACCACCGACATCTGCAGGATGGTGCGGACGCGGGCACTGATCTTGTCTGCCGTCGCCGCCTCGAACGTCTCCGCGCAGTCGCCTCCCTGCAGGAGGAAGGCCTTTCCCTGTGCAGCCTGGGCAAGGCGTTCACGCAGAATGTCCACTTCACCGGCGAAGACCAGCGGCGGAACCATGGAGAGTTCCGCTACCGCGGCGTCATACCCGGGGTCTTCGTGCCAGGTGGGCTGCTGGGAGATAGGCAGCGACCGCCAATCATCGAGTCCGGGATACACGGCGGCACCGGAGGACGGCGGGAAACTGGGATCAAGTTCAGCAGGTTTATGGGTCACCCCTTAAGCCTACGTCGCGGCGTCCGCCCTCAGCGATCCAATGTGTCCTGTTACGCAGTACGGGGCGGCGGGCGGGTTCCCTAGGCGCCGCGAGGGGTCTCCTGCGCCCCTCCGGGGCCCTTGTCCCCGGTTTCGCGGGGCTCCTGCACGGACGCTTCCGGCTGCACGGACGCTTGCGGCTGCACCGACGCGTCCGCCGCACCGATGACGGTAACCTCGCCGGGTTCCTTGTGGCCGTTCCGGCGCCCGGTCCCGGGGCCCACCCCGGGCTCCGGGGTTTCGGCATGCGGCAGGCGGACGGCGGCGCTGCGGGACTCGGCTGTCTTGGACGCCTTGCGTGCCGCCGCCATCTTGTCCTTGACGGTGCTGGCGTACACATCCACGTACTCCTGGCCGGAAAGGCGCATGAGTTCGTACATAATCTCGTCAGTGACGGAACGCTGGACGAAGCGGTCGTTTTCCATTCCGGCATAGCGGGAGAAATCCAGCGGCTCGCCAACAACAATGCCGATCCTGCGGATATTCGGGATGCGGCGTCCGATCGGCTGGACCTTGTCGGTTCCGATCATGGCCACGGGGATCACGGGCACGCCGGTCTGCAGTGCCATCTTCGCCACACCCGTCTTGCCGCGGTAGAGGCGGCCGTCGGGGCTGCGGGTTCCTTCCGGATAGATGCCCAGGAGGTTACCCCCCTCAAGCACCTTCACTCCGGCACGCAGCGCGGCCTCGGAGGCAGCACCGCCGGAACGGTCGATGGGCAGCTGGTTGGTAAGGCGGAAGAACGCCGCCGTGAGCTTGCCCTTGATGCCCCGCCCCGTGAAGTACTCCGACTTGGCCAGGAAACTGACCGGACGCGGCACGGCCAGCGGCAGGAAGATGGAGTCCGAGAAGGAGAGATGGTTGCTGACGAGGATCGCCGGCCCTGTGGCGGGAACATTGTCCATGCCCTTGACCCAAGGCCTGAACAGGAGATTCACCACCGGTCCGATGAAAATCGTCTTCATCACCCAATAGAACACGCGGCCAGCTCTCCCGTCCGGACAACACAATTAAGGAACACAATCAAGGAACCCGATTGGCTCCCCTTAGTACTACTGTAAGCGCCGCGGCGGCAGCGTAGAATTTCTGCCTCTTCTGACACGGTCGACTTTGTTTCCCGCGGGGTGGAAAATCGCCCGCCTAATGCAACCATAGAGACATGACTTCCCCTGTGGGCCCGGCACCGTTTTCAAGTGCCGGCGAGGGCCCGAACGCATCCACCGGCGTGCTGCTCAGCCACGGGTTCACCGGTTCCACCGTGAGCATGCTGGGCTGGGCCCGTTACCTCGCGGACGCAGGGTACGCCGTCAGCCTCCCCCTGCTGCCCGGGCATGGAACCACGTGGCAGGAACTGGCACGCACACCGTGGCAGCACTGGTACCAGGCCTACGAGGATGCGTACACGGAATTGGCTGGAAGGACCGACCGGGTGTTCGCCGCCGGCCTGTCGATGGGCGGAGCCCTGGCGCTGCGACTGGCCGCGCGGCAGCCGGTAGCCGGGGTCGCCGTCGTCAATCCCGGCCTTACCGTCGCGGATGCCCGCGCGCGCTACGCCCACCTGCTCAAGTACGTGATGCCCTCCGTTCCCGCGATCGGTAACAGTATCCGCATGCCGGGGCAGGACGAGGGAGCCTATCCGCGCACTCCGGTAGGAGCCGTGGCCCAGCTGCTTCGGCTCTTCAAGGACACCGCCGGGCACCTGCCCGACGTCAAGGTGCCCGTGATCGCGTTCCGGTCAACGGTGGACCCTGTGGTGCCGGAATCCAGCATGGACCTCATACGCAGGCTGCTCGGCAGCGCCGAGCTGGAGGTAGTCCCTCTCACGAACAGCTACCATGTGGCCACCATGGACCATGACGCACAGCTGATCTTTGACCGTTCCCACGAGTTCATCCAACGGGTGAGTGCAGGTGCCGCAGCATGAACGAACGCGAACCGGACCGTAACGAGTCCACGGACGAGGCCACCTGGCTGGACCTGGTTGCCCGCCTGCAGGAAACACCGGAGACGGACCCCCGGCAGCAGGCCCCGGAGCGGCAGACGCCGGAGGAATCATCCCCGGCCCCCGGTCCCGGCGTGCCGCCGGCTGCAGGGCCGCGTTCCGCAGCGGACCGCACCCGCGCCATTTTCGAGAACCAGCCGCTGCACCGCTCACCGCAGCCTCCCGGCGGCCCCCGGGATTACAGCCCGGAAGAAGATGAATCAGACGGCTCGTTCGTCCCGGAGGAACCGCCGCCGCTGGGCAGCGGCGAGCCGCTGGTGATCCTGGCCTGGCTGGGTGCTGCGGGAGGGCCGCTGCTGCTGCTGCTGTTCGCCATGTTCTGGCGCGGTGCGCCGATGGCCGTAGTCCTGGGCATCGTCGCCATTTTCGTCACCTGTGCCGGCTACCTGCTGTTCCGCCTCCCCCAGTCCCGGGATGAGGGCGACGACGGCGCGGCGGTCTAGCCGCAGCGTCCCTTCACCGCCGGGCAGCGACCCGGGAAAGGTCCGCTGCACCGATCAGCCCTGCTTCAGGGCCGAGCGCCGCCTTTTCAATGCGGGCTTCCGGGCGGAAACCGCGCCCGGTGAGGTTCCGGGCATAGGCCCTCCGGGCCGGTTCCAGCAGCAGCTCCCCGGCGTCACTCAGTCCGCCGCCAATCACGAACATGCCCGGATCCAGCGCCGCAGCGAGGTTCGACAGGCCCAGCCCGAGCCACTCGCCAACCTCGCCAACCAGCTCGATCGCGGTGCGGTCCCCCTCGAGCGCCAGCTTGGTGACAACCGCCCCGGTGATGTCCGGGATCCGGCCCTCGACACTGCGCAGTATTTCCTGGGCGACCGGGGAATTGGCGGCAGCGAGCTCACGGGCTTCGCGTCCCAGTGCATTGCCCGACGCATACTGTTCCCAGCAGCCGCGGTTGCCGCACTCACAGCGCTGGCCCTGCGGCATGATGATCTGGTGGCCGAATTCCCCGGCAACCCCAAAGCGTCCGCGTTCCAGGCGTCCATCCATGATCATTGCACCGCCGATTCCGGTGCCGAGGGTGATGCAGACAAGCCTGCTCTCTCCCCTGCCTGCACCGAAGCGCCACTCTGCCCAGGCGGCACCGTCGGCGTCGTTGGCGAGGTAGACCCGGCGGCGCAGCAGCCGCTCCAGGTTCTCCTGCAGGGGCTCATTGCGCCAGGCCAGGTGCGGGCTGAAAAGAACTGTGCTGCCGGCCAGGTCCATCCATCCGGCAGCGCCGATTCCAACCGACCACACGTGCTTGTGCGCGGAGAGTTCGCGGACCAGCTCCACGATGACGTTTTCGACTTCGCGCGGGTCCTGCCCCGGCGTGGACCGGCGGAGGACCTCCAGCACCCTGCCGCTGGCATCCACCAGTCCGGCGGCCACCTTGGTTCCGCCAATGTCGATCCCAATGGCCAGGCCGCGCCGGCGCATGGGGGACGAAAGCCTCGTGCTCCGCCGCGGACGCAGGGGGTCTGAGGGTCGGCGGGACCACCGCGCGGCAGGAGTAAGGGGAACCGGAGCTGGGTTTGAGGAATGCATCAAAGACCCATTGTAGGCAAACGGCAACCCCCGGACACGCAAGCGTTATGCATTCGAAAGTTACCCGCGAGTATAAAATGTGATCTAGGTTATAGGCTAAGGGGCAACCCGCCGTCCAAACAGATATCAAAGGAGCTATCGTGCGCGAATACAGCGTTCCAGTCCTGGTGGAATCCGCACCGGAGACGAACACTACGGACCTGCTTCTGGAACAGGCAGCCAAGCCTTCCAATCCGGCCCTCTTCGCCGTGCGTTCAACCGGTGATGACTGGCAGAACATCACCGCCACAGAGTTCCTGGCTGATGTCTCCCGTATTGCCAAGGGGCTCATTGCCAGCGGCATTGGCCAGGGCGACCGCGTGGGCATCATGGCACGCACCCGGTACGAATGGACGCTGGTCGACTTTGCGATCTGGTTTGCCGGCGCAGTTTCAGTTCCGGTCTATGAGACGTCCTCCCCCGCCCAGGTCGCATGGATCCTCGGCGACTCGGAAGCGGTTGGCGTGGTGGTCGAGGCGGCCCGCCACGAGAACGTTGTCCGTCAGGCCGGTGCGGATGCGGATCTCTCCGCAGTGAAGAACGTCTGGCAGATCGACGGCGGCGGACTGGACGCGCTCCGTGAGGCCGGAGCGGACGTCACCGACGAGGAACTTGAATCCCGCCGGTCCGCGGCCAGCCTGGCAGACACCGCAACGATCATTTACACCTCGGGCACCACCGGAAAGCCCAAGGGCTGCGAGCTGACCCACGGCAACTTCGTAAACCTCTCCCGCAACTCAACGGCGGCGCTGCCCGAAGTTGCCAAGGAGGGCGCCCAGACCATCATGTTCCTGCCCCTGGCACACGTTTTCGCACGGTTCATTTCCGTCCTCGCAGTCGCGGCCGGTTCCACCGTGGCCCACACCCCGGATGTGAAGAACCTGCTTCCGGACCTGCAGAGCTACAAGCCAACCTTCCTGCTGGTGGTCCCCCGCGTCTTTGAGAAGGTCTACAACTCCTCAATGCTAAAGGCCGAGGACGGGGGCAAGGGCAAGATCTTCCACGCCGGCGCCAAGACCGCCATCGAATGGTCCAAGGCCAATGAGGCGGGCAAGGTGCCCCTGGGCCTGAAGCTCCGCCACGCGCTGTTCGACAAGCTCCTGTACTCCAAGATCCGTACCGCCATGGGCGGGCGGGTGCAGTACGCCATCTCCGGCGGCGCGCCGCTGGGAGACCGGCTCGGCCACTTCTTCCACGGCATCGGCGTCATGGTCCTGGAGGGCTACGGCCTCACCGAGACTACTGCCCCGATCAGCGTGAACACGCCCCAGCTGATCAAGATCGGCACGGTTGGCGCTCCCCTGCCGGGCAACGCAGTCAAGATTGCCGACGACGGCGAGATCCTCACCAAGGGCATCAGCGTTATGAAGGGCTACTTCAAGCGCCCGGACCTCACCGAGGAAAACTTCGCGGACGGCTGGTTCCGCACCGGGGATATCGGCCAGCTCGATTCCGACGGCTTCCTGAAGATCACCGGCCGCAAGAAGGAAATCATCGTCACCGCCAGCGGCAAGAACGTCATCCCCGCCATGCTGGAAGACTCGATCCGCGCGGATGCGATCGTCTCCCAGTGCGTCGTTGTCGGCGATCAGCGGCCGTTCATCTCCGCGCTGATCACCGTCGATGAAGAGGCACTGCCGGGCTGGCTGGAACGCCACGGCATGCCGGCATCCACCACCGTGTCCGAAGCAGCGCAGTCCAAGCAGCTCCAGGATGAGCTGCAGGCCCTGGTGGACCGCGCCAACAAGGCTGTTTCCCAGGCTGAGGCCATCAAGGTGTTCCGCGTAGTCACCACTGACTTCACCGAATCCAGCGGCCACCTCACGCCGTCCCTGAAGATCAAGCGCGCCCAGGTGCTCAAGGACTTCTCCGACGTGGTCGAGGAAATCTATTCCGGCCAGAAGGTCTAGCCGGCCCCGCAGGCAACCGGCGCACCAGAAGAGGCAGGAGCCGGCGGACTATCCGCCGGCTCCTGCCTCATTTTCAGCTCAGGGCTCAGGGCCGAAGCTCGGTGTCCTGGGGGCTGGTGCCCAGGGAGAGCAGTGCGTTCTCCACTACCTCGGTGAGTGCCGGATGGATCCAGTACTGGCCGCGTGCCATGGTGGCCGCGTCGAGCCCGAAAGCCATGGCCTGGATGAGCGGCTGGATCAGCATGGACGCCTCATGGCCCATGATGTGCGCACCCAGCAGCTGGCCGGTGGTCCGGTCCGCGAGCAGCTTCACGAAGCCGGTGGTGTCCTCCATGGCCCAGCCGTACGCCGTCGAACCGTATTCCTGCACCGCCATCACCAGGTCCATGCCGTTGGCCAGCGCGTAGTCCCGTGCCTCTGCTTCGGTCAGCCCTACGGATGCGATCTGGGGGTGGCTGAACACTGCGGCGGGAACAAAGCGGTGCGAGGATGCCTGCAGGTCGCCGGGGTGGACCAGGTTGTGGGCCACCGTGCGTGCTTCAAGATTCGCGACGTGCTTGAGCTGGTCCGCGCCGCTCACGTCGCCCAGTGCCCAGAGCCCGGGAACCGGCTTGCCGCCGCTGAGCACCCGCTGGTACTCGTCCACCGCCAGGCGGCCGTCGGCTTCCACGTCCAGGCCGGCGGCCGCGGGATCCAGCCGGTCCGTGTTCGGGACCCGGCCGGTGGCCACCAGGACAAGATCGACGTCGAGCTCCGCGGTCCCGGACGGACCGTCCAGGACGGCGCGCACCGACCCGTCCGTGTTTTCTGCCAGGGATGCAAGCTGCGTGTTCAGCCGGACGTCCCACTGTTCTGAAGCTGCCGCGGTAAAGCGCTCGGAAACAGTCTCGTCCTGTGCGCGGAGCAGGGCACCCGACCGCACGGCCATGGTCACCTCGGATCCGAAGGCGGAGAAGACAAAGCCAAACTCGGCGGCAATGTAACCGCCTCCCACGATCAGTACGCGGCCCGGCAGGTCATCGACGCGCATCACGGTGTCCGAGGTGTGCACCTGGGGCAGCCCGATGCCTGGAATGTCCGGCAGGATGGGGCGGGAACCGGCTGCCACAACGATCTGGTCTGCGGTGATTTCCTGCCCGGAAGCGGTCTCCAGCCGGTGCGGGGCGGTGAAGCGTACGTACTCGTTGTAGAGCGTGACGTTTTCCAGCTCTTCCGCCCGGTAGCGGCGGCCGCCCTCGGAGATGGCATCGATCCGGCCAAAGATGCGGTCCCGGATTTCCCGCCAGCGGACTTTTTCCACCCGCTGGTCCACTCCAAGCCTGGCGGCTTCTGCTGCCGAAGCGGCGAGCTGCGCGGGGTAGACGAACATTTTCGTGGGAATGCAGCCAACGTTCAGGCAGGTCCCCCCGAAGGTGCCGCCGTCAATAACGGCTACCTTGCGGTTGTCCCAGTCGGGGGTGATGAGGGAATTGCCGGAGCCGGAGCCGATGATGGCGAGATCGTAATGGGTCACCTTTCCAGTCTATCGGCGCCGGCTCCGGCTTCCCGGCGTGTTCTCTGCTGCCTTAACCCTGCTCTATGACCACCAGCAGGTCGCCGCCGTCCACCTGCTGCACACCACTGACGGCGAGGCGCTTGACTGTACCGGCCACGGGCGCCGTGATGGATGCCTCCATCTTCATGGCCTCGATCGTTGCAACCGTCTCGCCGGCACCAACCTGTGCGCCCTCCTCCACTGTCACGGTCACTGCCCCGGCAAACGGTGCGGCTACGTGGCCTGGCTGGGCGGGGTCGGCCCGCTCGGCTGCCTTCGCGTCCGTGGTGACGCTGCGGTCGCGGACCATTACCGGGCGCATCTGGCCGTTCAGGGTGGTCATGACGGTGCGCATGCCCTTTTCGTCGGGTTCGGACACCGCTTCCAGGGTGGCGATGAGGCGCACGCCTTTCTCAAGCTCCACCACGTGCTCAACTCCGGGACGCAGCCCGAACAGGTAGTCGCGGGTGTCCAGGACGGAGACGTCGCCGTAGGTTTCCCGGACGGTGGCGAACTCGCGTGCCGGACCGGCAAAGAGCAGCCGGTTAAGCGTCTCGCGCCGAGTGGCGGAGTTCCCGTTCAGTCCCTGCTGGTCCACCTCGGTCAGGTCCACGTGCCGGGGCTTGGGCTTACGGCCCTGCAGTGCCTTGGTGCGGAAGGGCTCCGGCCAGCCTCCGGGCGGATCTCCAAGCTCACCGCTGAGGAAGCCGATCACGGAATCCGGGATGTCGTAATTCTGCGGGTTCTCTTCGAAGTCCTCCGGGGAGACGTTGCTTCCCACCAGCTGCAGGGCGAGGTCACCGACCACCTTGGAGGACGGAGTGACCTTGACCAGCCGCCCCAGGATACGGTCAGCCGCCGTGTACATGTCCTCGATTGCCTCGAAGCGCTCCCCCAGGCCCAGGGCAATGGCCTGCTGGCGGAGGTTGGAGAGCTGCCCTCCCGGAATCTCGTGGCGGTAGACGCGCCCGGTGGGACCGGCCAGGCCGGATTCGAACGGCGCATAGACCCGGCGCACGGCTTCCCAGTAGGGTTCCAGCGAGCTCACGGCGGCCAGGTCCAGGCCCGTATCCCGCTCGGTGTGCGCCAGGGCAGCCACCAGCGAGGATGCTGAGGGCTGACTGGTGGTGCCGGCCAGTGACGCACTGGCAACGTCCACGGCGTCGACTCCGGCTTCGGCTGCGGCCAGCAGTGTGGCGAGCTGGCCGCCGGCTGTGTCATGGGTGTGCAGGTGCACCGGCAGGTCGAACCGTTCCCGCAGGGCCGCGACCAGCTTCGCGGCAGCCGCGGGACGCAGCAGGCCTGCCATGTCCTTGATAGCCAGGATGTGGGCACCGGCGTCGACCATCTGCTGGGCCAGATCCAGGTAGTAGTCCAGGGTGTAGAGCTTTTCCTGGGGATCAAGCATGTCCGCGGTGTAGCAGAGCGCCACCTCGGCGACGGCAGTTCCGGTCCGGCGGACGGCTTCGATGGCCGGCGCCATCTGGGAGACGTCGTTCAGGGCGTCGAAGATTCGGAAGATGTCGACGCCGGCGGCTGCGGCCTCTTCCACGAAGGCATCGGTGACCTCGGTGGGGTACGGCGTGTATCCAACAGTGTTCCGGCCGCGCAGCAGCATCTGAATGCAGATGTTGGGCAGGGCCTGGCGGAGCGTGTCCAGGCGCTCCCACGGGTCCTCGCCCAGGAAGCGGAGGGAGACGTCGTAGGTGGCACCGCCCCAGGCCTCGACGGACAGCAGCTCGGGTGTCAGTGCTGCCACCGCGGGGGCAGCACCTGCCAGGTCGCGGGTGCGGACCCGTGTGGCAAGCAGGGACTGGTGTGCGTCGCGGAAGGTGGTGTCGGTGACAGCCAGCGCCTGCTGGGCGCGCAGCGCCGCGGCAAACTTCTCCGGGCCAAGTTCCAGCAGCCGCTGGCGGGATCCCGGTTTGGGTTCGGGAAGGTCCGTGGGCAGTTTTTCGCGCGGATCGATCTGTGCGGGCAGTTCGCCGTTGGGTTTGTGGACGGTGACGTCGGCGAGCCAGCTCAGCAGCTTGGTGCCACGGTCAGCGGGACCGCGCGCATTGAGCAGTTCCGGCCGTTCTTCGATGAAGGAGGTGGCAACATCGCCGGCCACGAAATCCGGATCCTCCAGCACCGCCTGCAGGAATGAGATGTTGCTGGAGACACCGCGGATACGGAATTCTGCCAGCGCGCGCCGGGCCCGGTTGACGGCCGCAGGGTAGTTGCGTCCGCGGCAGGTGAGCTTCACCAGCATTGAGTCGAAGTGCGGACTGATGTCCGCGCCGGCATACACCGTGCCGCCGTCCAGCCGAACGCCTGCTCCGCCGGCGGACCGGTAGGCACTGATCTTGCCTACGTCCGGGCGGAAGCCGTTGGCCGGGTCCTCGGTGGTGATTCGGCATTGCAGTGCCGCTCCGCGGATCTGCAGGTCCTCCTGCACCAGTCCCAGGTCAGCGAGGTTCTCGCCGGCAGCAATGCGCATCTGGGACTGCACCAGGTCAACGTCGGTGATTTCTTCGGTCACCGTGTGCTCCACCTGGATGCGCGGGTTCATCTCGATGAAGACGTGCTGTCCTGCCCGCTCGCCAATGGTGTCCACCAGGAATTCAACGGTTCCGGCGTTGACGTACTTCAGGGATTTCGCGAAGGCGACGGCGTCCCGGTACAGCGCCTGGCGGATCTCTTCGTCCAGGTTCGGCGCGGGTGCAATCTCGATGACCTTCTGGTGACGGCGCTGGAGGGAACAGTCACGCTCGAAGAGGTGGATCACGTTGCCGTCGTTGTCCGCCAGGATCTGTACTTCGATGTGGCGGGGACGCAGCACGGCCTGCTCCAGGAAGACCGTGGGGTCTCCGAATGCCGTGTCAGCTTCCCGCATGGCGGCTTTCAGCGCTTCGGGCAGGTCATGGGCGGTGTCCACCCGCCGCATGCCGCGCCCGCCGCCGCCGGCAACGGCCTTGACGAAGATGGGGAACCCGATCTCTTCCGCCTCTGCCAGGAGCTCTTCGGCGTCAGCGCTGGGAGCGGTTGAGCGCAGCACCGGAATTCCGGCCTCGCGGGCAGCGTTGATGGCGTGGACTTTGTGTCCGGCCAGTTCCAGGACGTCCGCATCCGGGCCGATGAAGGTGATGCCGGCGGCCTTGGCGGCACGAGCCAGCTGCGGGTTTTCGGACAGGAAGCCGTAGCCCGGGTAAATCGCGTCGCAGCCCGATTCCCTGGCGACCCTGATGATCTCGTCCACGTCGAGGTAGGCCCGGACGGGATGCCCCTCGCTGCCGATCAGATAGGCCTCGTCAGCCTTCTGGCGGTGGATTGAATTGCGGTCCTCATGCGGAAAAACGGCGACGGTCTTGGCCCCAAGTTCATAGGCCGCACGGAACGCACGGATGGCAATTTCGCCGCGGTTGGCTACCAGGATCTTCGAGAACATTGCACTCCTGCGTCGTTGCGTCGGGTGGAACGGACCGTTTGGCTACGTCTTCAGTCTCTGCACGGCCCGAACATACGGCAAGCGGGTAATTCACATCACACCGAACATAGTTCAGTGCACGGCTCAGATGTGCAAACCCGCGCCTGCCCGGCCTGTCGGGTTGCGTCACATAGAATGATTACGGTTCCCTGGCACGGACCCGGCGCCCGTGATCCCTCGACACGTTAGGTTTTGGTTCAACAAGTGCAAGTAGTGAGCATCAGCAGCCTGAAGGGCGGCGTCGGCAAGACTTCCGTAACGCTGGGTTTGGCCTCAGCAGCCCTGGCCGCCGGCATCCCTACCCTCGTAGTGGACCTTGACCCGCATGCCGACGCCACCACGGGTCTGGCGGTATCCCCCGGGGACAACCTGGGCATCGGGGACATGCTCCGAAGCGCCCGCCGCGCGGACCTCGCCGCCAACGTGGTGCCCAGCGGCTGGGTGGAGACCGCACGCAAACAGCCCGGCAGCGATCCCAAACGCCGCCCCGTGCTCGACGTGGCCATGGGCTCGGCCTACTCCGGTATCTACGACCGGCCGGATCTCGGCAAACGGGACCTGCGCCGGCTCTCTACCCTCCTGGGCAAGGTCAGCGGCTACGGCTTGGTGTTGATCGACTGCCCGCCGTCCCTGAACGGCCTGACCCGCATGGCGTGGAGCGCCAGCAACCGCGTCCTGCTGGTCGCCGAGCCCGGACTCTTCTCCGTCGCCGGCACCGAGCGGACCATGCGTGCCCTGGACCTGTTCCGCCAGGAATTCGCGCCGAACCTCGCCCCCGCGGGGATCGTGGCCAACCGCGTGCGCCCCACGTCCAACGAACACACGTTCCGGCTCGCGGAGATGAAGCAGATGTTCGGTGACCTGCTGATGGAACCGAACATCGCCGAGCACGCCAACTGGCAGCAGATCCAGGGCGCCGCCCACTCGGTCCACCACTGGCCCGGCGATTCCGCCAAGCAGGCTGCAGCTTCCTTCGACGCGCTGCTCAAGAACCTGGTGCAGACCGGGAGCATGCGCAACCGCGTAATGCGCCGCCCTGCAGGCTAGTCCCTTCCCGGACAGCGCAGGACAGCGCGAAAGGCCGCTCCCCCTCTGGGTAGCGGCCTTTCGCGTAAAGACTGGTAACTAGCTGATTTTGCGTGCTGCCCGGCGGCGGCTGAGTTCGTCTTCCGGGTAGGAATGATCGTCGGCATGTTCACTGGGAAGCTGCGCCAGGCTGCCTTCGACTTCGCGCCAAACCCGCCCGACTGCGATGCCGAAGACGCCCTGTCCGCCCTGAACCAGGTCAATGACCTCGTCGGCGGAAGTGCACTCATAGACGCTGGCGCCGTCACTCATCAACGTGATCTGGGCGAGATCCTCAACGCCGCGTTCGCGCAGATGTTCGACGGCGGTACGGATCTGCTGCAGGGACACCCCGGTGTCGAGCAGCCGCTTGACGACCTTCAGGACGAGGATGTCGCGGAAGCTGTAGAGGCGCTGTGTCCCGGATCCGGAGGCTCCGCGCACTGCGGGCTCCACCAGTCCGGTGCGTGCCCAGTAGTCGAGCTGGCGGTAGGTGATTCCCGCTGCCTTGCAGGCGGTGGGACCGCGGTAGCCGGCGTCTTCATCGAGAACCGGCAGGTCTTCGGTGAACAGCAGTCCCTGGGCACTTGCCGGCAGAACCTTTCCGGGTGCTACGGCGCGGTGTTCGCCGGCATCGCCTTTCGGACTCACTGTTCCTCCTAGTAATGGTCCCCGCAAAGTCTGTAGCCGCTCGGTTACTGAAGCGGAGACGGTCCGTGAGTGTCCTGCTGGACCTGGTTCCTGCCGGCACTGATGCCGACGGTCTCACTAGTGTGTCTCCGGTAACCCATTGGCGCAATGGGAACTCTATGCTTCGACGTTAGATCCGTGCGCGGGCAAGGTCAAAGATGCGGCGGGTATTTTTTGGAGCGTGTCGAATCCGTCAGCGCTCAAAGTCCTCGGGTTCGACGTCGGCGAGGAACTCGCGGAACTGCCGCAGCTCCTGCTCGGCGTTCTCTGCTTCATCCTCGTCGTCCTCTGCATCGGACTCGGTAATGCGCACGCCCGCCTCTTCAAGGACGGTTTCGGCACACATGATGGGGCACGGAACGCGCAGTGCGACGGCGATCGCGTCGGAGGCGCGGGACCCCACCCGGGTGCCGTCATCGAACACCAGCTCAGCGTGGAACACCGTGTCCTCCACGGAGACCAGGCGGACTTCGGTGACACGGCGGCCCAGCGCCTTGATCACGGCAGCCAGCAGGTCATGGGTCATGGGACGCGGAGGAACAATCCCCTGCTGCACGAAGGCGATGGCGCTGGCCTCGGGGGCACCGATCCAAATGGGCAGGTGCCGCTCCCCCTCCGTTTCCTTGAGCAGGACCAGGGGCTGGTTGGACGGGAGTTCGATCCGAACGCCCACCACTTCGACTTCCTGCATCAGCTTCAGCTCTCCATCCGGGCTATTTGTCCGTGGACCAGGGCACTGTGCAGGCTCAGGCAGAGGTCGCTGATTTCCCGGGCCGTCTCGGCGGCCCGCGCCTGCGAGGCAACATCCCGCCGTGAGGCAACGGGTGCAATGGCCCGTTCCACCAATCCGACTTCGCGGTCCGCTGCCGCCCGGAACGGCCGCAGGTGCCGTGGTTCAATGCCGTGGGCTTCGAGCTGGCGGCACGCCTTGGCGACCTTCAGGGCGTGTTCATCATACTGCTGGGCTTCTCCGCTGATAAGACCGAAGCTGATGAGGCTGCGGACCAGTTCGGCGGAGGCGCCGGACTCCGCTACCAGTTCGTTGAAGGAGAGCAGCCGCGCCCGGGTGCGGGCTGCCAGCTCGCCGGCCAGCTGGTCCGAGACGGCACGCGGAGCCAGGGTGATGCCCCCGGGAAGGGATTCGGGGCGTTCGCCCCTGTCCACGGCGTCAAGGTAGTCCTTGATGACCTTCAGCGGCAGGTACTGGTCCCGCTGCAAAGCGAGGACAAAGCGGAGCCGCTCTACGTCCTGGGAGCTGTACTTCCGGTAGCCGGCCGCTGTGCGCTGCGGTGCGACCAGCCCTTTTTCTTCCAGGAACCGGATTTTCGAGGCGCTGATGCCGGGGAACTCGGCGCTCAGGTCCGCGAGGACCTGGCCGATGTTGAGTACACGCGGGCGCGCGCGCTCCGCGGCAGAGCCGATAGCCCGCCGCGCCGCCTCCGGTCCTGGCATCCGCGTCCGCCTTTAGGCCGTGCCGGCAGCCGGGCGGGCAGCGTAGAAGGTGAGCCGGAACTTGCCAATCTGCACTTCATTTCCGGTGCGCAGCAGCAGGTTGTCAACGCGGTCGTTGTTGACGTACGTGCCGTTCAGGCTCATCGAGTCCACTACCCGGAAGCCCTCCGGGGTCCGGCGGAACTCAACATGCTTGCGGGAAACCGTCACGTCGTCCAGGAACACGTCCGCGTTGGGGTGGCGCCCTGCCGTCGTGACGTCCTGGTCCAGCAGGAACCGTGCACCGGCATTGGGTCCTGAGTGTGCAATGAGCAGTGCGGAGCCGGCCGGCAGCGCCGCTACCGCAGCGCGCTCGTCCGCGCTGAGCTTCGGTTCGATCGACGCGGCGTCGGAGATAGGCGGAAGGCTGATCGACGTCGTGTCCTCCGCACTGAAGCCACGCTGATCATCCGCTCGTGCGGCGTTGTATTCCTCGCCCGCCATGGTGTTTCCTCCCCAAAAAGAACCGGCCAACCCGCCAATGCGGCGACTGGCCATATTTACACTCACTTACCGTTCGTGCCTTACCGGCTGTCTTAGCCTACCTGTTATGGCGCATCTGCGGCACAGGGCATTCTCCCGAAGCGGTACTGAGCGTCTGCGGGGCCGATATTACTGCACTGACATGGGCAGACTTTCGATTCCCCGCAGCGGGCACTCCCTGCGAGGCTTGAACGTGGGAAGCCCAGTGCGTCCGGCCATTCAACCCAAACCGGCCAGCTGCACCATGCTCGGCAGGCTTGCAGGGCCAAACCAGGTTTCCAGCGCATCGACCAGGTCCGCCTGGCTTGCCGCGGAGATTCCGCCGTCGTCGTCCGGTTCGCCCTCCAGCCATACGATGTGACCGTCCGGCCGCAGCAGCAGCGAGGGTGTCTGCGGATCGGATTCAGGTTCAACGATCGCGTCTACCCGGTCTTCCCAGCCTTCGAGGAACAGCTCCCCCGTCCGGTCCAGCAGCACTCCGCGCCCGGTGCGCATTCGTTCATACAGCGTGCCCCTGCCCAGCCTGATATCCCGCTGCCGGCGGCCGACCAGGTCCGGAGCAGGCCCAAAGTCGTACCGGACGTCAAGGGCCGTGATCTTGCCAATCACGTGCCGGTTCACGTCGTCGAACTCCATGAGTTCAGTAAGCAGCTTTCGCACCGCCTGCGGCCCGGGCTCGGTTGAAACCAGCTCGGACTGGGCGCGGGTGATGTTGAGGACGTCGGCTGCCACGGGATGCCGTTCCGTGAAGTAGGTGTCCAGCAGTGCATCCGGTGCCCATCCGTTCACCGCCGCGGCAAGCTTCCAACCCAGGTTCAGGGCATCCTGCAGGCCAAGGTTGAGTCCCTGGCCTCCGAAGGGCGGATGTACGTGTGCCGCGTCCCCGGCCAGGAACACCCTGCCGGCCCGGTACGCTTCGGCCAGCCGGGTGGCGTCTCCAAAACGGGAAATCCAGCGTGGTGAGCGGGCTCCGAAGTCCGTGCCGGCATAGGCGCGCAGCTGCTGCTTCAGATCCTGCAAGTCCGGGGGAACGGCACGGTCCTCGGCGACCCCGTGCGCCGGAACCACCACCCGGTATGCTCCCCCGCCCACCGGCCCCACCCCGAAGTCTCGGTGGGTTTCGCGGACGCGGGCTGACACTGCAGCCACTTCTTCCGGGGCGGCGGACAGCTCAACTTCGCCCAGCAGGAATTCCCGCCGGCTCGGCTCGCCCGGAAACCCAATGCCGGCCAGGGACCGGACTGTGCTGCGGCCGCCGTCGCAACCTACCAGGTAGCGGGCCCGGAGTTCGCTGCCGTCCGCGAGCACTGCCGAAACACCGGCGCCGTCCTGAACCAGGCCGGTGAGCTCGCTGCCGCGGCGGATATCCACGCCAAGTTCGAGTGCGCGCCGGGTCAGCAGCGTCTCGGTCTCCGTCTGCGGAATCCCAAGTACGTAGGGATGGGTTGTGTCCAGTTCCGGTGCGGGCCGGAGGATTCCCGCGAAGAACCCGTCCAGGGGATACCGGGTGCCGGCAGCAGCGAAATGCTCCCCGAGTCCGCGCTGGTCCATGATCTCGATGCTGCGGGAGTGCAGGCCCAGTGCGCGGATGACGGTGTTTGGCTCGGGTTCCTTGTCCAGAACCACCACGTCCACGCCGTGCAGGCGCAGTTCACTGGCCAGGAAAATTCCCGTAGGTCCGGCGCCGGCAACGATTACTTCGGGCACGGATATCCCCCTCGAATGCTCTGCGGGTGTGTTCTCAAGGAAGCGTACGTCGGCGCCGGGGAAATGTTGAGGGCATCAGTTCAGGGCAGCAGCTGCAGGCGCAGGATGCGGTCGTCATACGCTCCCGGGGTACCCCTCCCGTCCGTATTGCTTGTCAGGACCCAGAGGCTGCCGTCCGGGGCCGCGAACGCGTCCCGGAGCCGGCCCTGGCCTGCTGAGTGTTCGACGGCGCTGCCCGGCTCGTCCAGCGGAACCTCCCGCACGCGTTCCCCGCGCAGGTTGGCGATGAACAGGGAGTTGCCCAGCACCGCAATACCGCTGGGGCTTGCCTCACCCGGTTCCCACTGCTGCACGGGATCGATGAAGCCCTCCCGGCCGGCGGTGCCTTCGGCGTCGGGCCACCCGTAGTTGCCGCCCGGTTCGATCACGTTGAGCTCGTCCCAGGTGTCCTGGCCGAATTCGGTGGCATACAGCGTTCCCGCTCCGTTCCACGCAATGCCCTGCGGGTTGCGGTGGCCGTAGCTGTACACCGCGGACCCGGGAAACGGATTGTCCGGGGGAACACCGCCGTCGGGCATCAGCCGCAGGATCTTGCCGGCGAGCGATCCGGTGTCCTGGGCGCTGTCCCGGTTACCGGCGTCGCCGGCTGTGGCGTACAGCATCCCGTCTGGTCCGAAAGCGAGGCGGCCGCCGTTGTGCACCGGGCCGGCCGGAATGCCGGAGAGCACCGGCTGCGCCTCACCCATGGCAAGGTCCCCGGGCAATCCGCGCAGTTCGCGGCGTTCGATCCGGTTCTCGTCCCCCGCGGTGGAGTAGCTGTAGAGATAGCCGTCCTGCACGGCTATCCCCAGCAGTCCGCCTTCGCCGCGTCCCTGCGCGTTGACCACGCCCACCACCCGCTGGTTCCCGGCACGGTCCAATTCCAGGATCCGGCCCGAGTCCCGCTCACTGACCAGCGGGGTGCTGCCCAGGAACGCGATGGACCAAGGGGCCTGGAGGCCGGTGCTGATGGTCTCCGGTTCGGAGAGCTGGGCTGTGGACACACCCGGGCCGGGCACCTGCGGTTCCTGGACGTTTCCGGTACTGCAGGCGGTGAGGGCCAGCGCCGCCGCGGCGGCCGAAAGAGCTCTGCTTCGGAACGTGTGCTGCGCTGTGCCCATGATTCTGCGCTCCTCGGATTGTGTGAGCCGAAACTACCAGCTCGTTCCGGGGGCCTCCACGCCTGTTTGGGTCAGGAATCCCAGATGGGTCCAAAGGCAGGAATGCCGCGGCGTTCGAATTCGCTGACCACCCGCCCCGTGACGGCTTTGTTTGAAACGATGATGACGGCGTCGGCCCCTGAGGCTACGAAGGTTTCGTAGGAGAGTTCAAAGACGTCCGGCTTGCCCTGTTCGCTGGTGTTCCAGATGACTGCTTCCGGCTGTGCTGTCTCGACCTCGCTGACCAGGCTGTCACCGTACGTGGCACGCGGAGTCTTGGTGACCCAGACCAGCCGGGCGCCCTGGGTATCGGTAAGCAGGTGGCCAAGGGCCGGACCAATGCCGCTTCCGGTGGCGATGTAAAGCACCCGGTTGAAGAGCCGTTTGGCGTTTGCGACGCCGACTGTCGGTATGCCGCGGACCCAGACGTGGGCCGGCGGATTCTCAATGAACTCGCTGGTCCAGCCGCCGGCCCGTGAAATGACCATCCGGTATCCGCCTTCCCCCGGCGCGGCAGGGATGCAGGCGAAGGGATGCCAGCCCAGCAGGGGATGGCGGCTGATCGCCCGGGTGGTGCCTACGGGCGGAACATACCCGTGGTTCAGCCGGACGATGATGGTGTGGTTCGACGGGCGTTCCGTGGTGATCGGGACCTTTCGCAGCAGCAGCCAGGGCCAGACCGCCAGTCCCGTGGAAACCACCAGCATCCAGAAAATCGGGGACACGAGCAGCGCCTCCCCAAAGCTGCGTTCGGGGGTCTGCAGCTGGGCCAGGATCAGCGTGTTTGCCCAGCCCAGGATCAAAACCGTCCAAGTACCGAACCGGTGGGACGCTTCAAAAACATCGTGGTGGCGGGTGCGGAACCCGGGCGCGGCGAGCGCACAGATGGTGAGGAGAACCAGGGCGACCGTTATCGCGATGGCCAGGGAAGCGTCGTCGTACCCTGCTTCCCCGTCCGCCCAGGCGGGCGCCAGCTCGGCGGCGTAGACCACATACCAGAGCGTTCCCGCAATCGCACCGCCCACGTGCAGGCCACCCACGTGGTAGTACTGGGCCAGCCGCCAGCGCAGCCGGAGCGGCCAGGAGGTGGGCGCCCTAGTGGCCAGGAAGGACAGCAGGTTCACCATCCAGTGCTGGCGCGGCAGGATGGAGAACAGGATGTTGATCTGCGAGATAGCGGCGATGACCTGCAGGCTGGAGGCGTGTGGATGCCACCACCCCTCCGCGAGTCCCCAGCCGAAGAGCGCCGCATTGGCAATGAGCACGCCGGCGAAAAGCGCCACGTAGGTTCGGACGCGCGCACGGCGCCGGGGAGCGGGTTCCACGGCATCCGTGCCGCCCGCGGAAATCAGGTTTGTATTCGTCACCTCTCCACAATGCTGGATACCGTCCACATTGGAGAATTGTGACGCCGGTCTCGGCACAGCCGGCAGTTCTGGTGGTGCCGTTAGTCCGGACTCATGCCACCGGTAAGGTTCAGCACCGTCCCGTTCATGCTGGCAGCCCCGCCGGTAGCCGCGAAGACAGCTGCCCGGGCAACTTCTCCGAGTGTGGGCAGGGTGCCGCTGGTAGTCAGGGATTCCAGGAAACGGGTGAACTCCCCCAGCTCCATCGGCAGGTCCGGGGTGATGCCGATTGTCTCCCGGATCCGGTGCGGGCGCAGGCATACCGTCCGGACGCCTGCTGCTCCGGTCTCCGCAGCGAAGGTGCGGGTCAGTGCTTCGACTGCGGCGCAGGCTGCGGCAAAACCGCCGACGCCGGCAAGGGCCAGCCGGGCCGGCGAGGCCGAGAGCATCAGGATGGTCCCGCTGCCCTGCGGCACCATATAGCCGGCGGCAGCCCGCGCGGTGAGGAACTGGGTGCGCAGCCACGCGGCGGCGGGGGCAACGACGTCGTCCGCGTCCATCTCCAGCAGTGGAACGCCCTGCACCCGGGGAACCTCCACCGCGTTGAACATAACGTCGATCCGTCCCGAGAGGTCTGCCACCGCGTTGGTGTGGGCGTCCACTTCGGCCCGGCTGTACGCGTCCACCCGGCTGGAATGCGCTCCGCCGCCCAGTGCCCGGACCTTCTCCGCCGTGGCGTTTACGGAGGCCTCACCATGGCCGGCGAGGAACAGCCGCGCTCCGAGGCGGGCGAACTCCTCTGCCACGGCACCGCCGATCGCTCCCCCGGCCCCGTGGATAATGACGTTCAGCTGGTCTGCCGGCATTCCGGACTCCTGTCCGTGCAGGGCGAATCGCCGGAGTTCTCCGGCCGGTTACTGAACGCTAGCAGCGCCGGTTCCTCCCGTCAGCAGGAGCCGCACGGGTTCGACGGCACGCAGCCAAACACGGGCACTTTGGCTGGCACCTGTTGGCGGGCCGGCGGCTGCGGGACAGTGGAAGGAGACCAACAGGAAGCAGGTGGAATGCCGTGGAGGTTCTGTTTCTGCACGGAGCGGGCGGATGGACCGATGATCAGCCGATCGCCGGGGAACTGCGTTCCCGGCTGAGGGTACCGGTGGCGATGCCCCGCTTTTCGAACGATGAGATGACTGCGGCGGCCTGGCTTGGCGGCATTGATACTGCCCTGGAGCCGCTGGGGACGGAGACTGTCATCGTGGGGCACTCCTTCGGAGCTTCCATGGCCCTGCTGCGCCTCGCAGCCTCTCCCCCGGAACCGCTGCCCCGGGGGATGGTGCTGCTGGCCACGCCGTTCTGGGGCTCGGAGGGCTGGCAGGGCGAGTATGCCCTGCCGCCGGGCTTCGCCCTCCCTCCGGACCTGCCGGTTTTCCTGCACCACTGCCGCGACGACGGCACGGTGCCCTTTGAACACCTTGACCGCTTCGAGGCGCTGCTTCCCGGCGCGGTGATCCGCCGCCATGACACCGGCGGACACCAGTTCGCGGACCGAATGGACGCAGTGGCCGGGGATGTGGCCGCCCTGGGCTCCTAGACCCCAACGACGAACGTGAGGGCGCTCCAGATGAGAACCGTCGAGATTGTGGTCCAGATAATGATCGCCACGCCCTGCCACAGGAGCACCCACCGGCGGGAGGTACCGCCAGCCACGAGGATCGACGCCGTGAACTGGGTGGGGATGGCCAGCGGGCCGAGGATGCTTGCCCCCGGAACACCGAAGCGGAGCAGCCAGCGCTTGAAGCGGAGGCGCCCCTTTGACTCCGGCTTGGCAGCACGGGCAGCGACCAGCATCGCGGTGCCGCCCGCTGCGGCCGCTGCGGCCTCCGCCCGGGCATCCACCCGGGTGGTGACGGCGGTCCGGGCACGGGAGGTAATGAGAACTACCAGTGCCACGCTGGCGAAGTTGCCGAGGGCGGCCGCAACAGCCGCAAGGACAGGGTTTAATCCGCCGACGACGCCGATCAGTGCACCGGCTTCGCCTTCCAGAAAAGGAACAGCGGCGGCGAGCATCAGGATGAACGGCTGGAGGAACTCAGGCACCTGGCCTAGAAGTTCCTGAAAGTTGTGGACGAGTTCCTGGGTGGGGTTCATCGAACTGATTCCTAGTCTCCTCAACGAGGGCCTGTCCCTCGGTAGTGGAAGCAGTAGAAACTGTGTTCCCGGAACAGGGTCAACCCCCCCCTGAAATCGGCCTGCGGCCGGCCGTCCGCCCACAGCGGCGCCAGCTGATCCCTGGATGCGGCTTACCGTTTGGCCGTGGGCCCTGCCGCGGACCGGCATACCAGGCCTAACCTGAAGACCGCGGGGCAGCTCAGGACTGACCAGGAACAGGGAGCTTCAGCATGTGCACAGGCATCAGGTACACGGACGGCAGCGGCAACGTATATCTCGCGCGAAACCTGGATTGGACATTTGGCTACGGCGAACGGGTGGTGGTCACCCCCACCGGGTACACGCCAAAGTCACCGTTTGGCGCAGTGCAGGAAATCAAGCACGCCGTTATCGGCATGGGGATTGTGGAGGAGGACACCCCGCTCTACTTCGACTGCGGCAACGACGCCGGCCTGGCAGTTGCCGGACTGAACTTCCCCGGATACGCGAACTATGCTCCGGACCAGGTGACCGGTGCGGTCAATGTGGCCGCGTTTGAGTTCCCGCTCTGGGTGGCGGCCCAGTTCGCCACTGTGGACGAGGTCGAGGCAGCACTGGGCAACGTCGCCATCGTGGACCGGCCCATCAATGACAAGTACCCAAGTTCGCTGCTGCACTGGATCATCGGAGACGCCAGCCGGTCCATCGTCGTCGAGTACACAAGTGACGGTATGCAGGTCTTCCACGACGACGTAGATGTCCTGGCCAACCAGCCCGGATTCACCTGGCACCATGAGAACCTGCGCAACTACCTCAACCTGTCTTCCGACTTCCCTCAGGAAGTAGTGCTGAACCAGGCACATCTGACGCCGTTCGGCTCAGGCTCACTGATGCGAGGGATTCCCGGGGACTACTACTCGCCGTCGCGTTTTGTGCGGGCAGCCTACGTGCATGCCCACTATCCGCAGAAGACGAACGAAGCGGACAACGTCAGCCGCGCATTCCACACGCTGCAGCAGGTGGCCATGGTGGAGGGCAGCGCGGCCATGGGCGACGGAGACTTTGAAAAGACCATCTACACCGGGCTGTTCTCTTCCAAGACCATGACCTACTACTGGAACACCTACGAGGATCCGGCAGTCCAGAGTGCGGCGCTCGCCGACCACAAACCCTCGGGACAGGACCTGGTAGTCGTCTAGCATCCGGCGCGAACGCAGCCGCAGCGCAGGCCGAACAGGGGGTTGACCCTGTTCCGGGAACACAGTGTTCCATGATTCGAACCAGGGCCGCCCATCCGGGGCGGACACGGTTTGAAAGGGCCGGACATGGAACTGAAACCAGCCAGCACCCCCGCACTGCAGCCGTTCCGGTGGTGGCAGGCGTTTTCCCGCTCCCTCCTCCATCTGCGCCTTCACGGCCCGGACGGCGTACCCCAGACATGGTCAGTGGACGTCCGGCACGGCGGCGACGCCGACGGAGAGGTGTATGCGCATCTCTACCGTGACGGCCAGCACCTGGCACGGCTGAAGCCTCCCGCCGCATTTCCCCTTTCGGAAGGGACCATCCGTATTGCAGTGAGCACCTACGGGCTGCGGCAGGCTGACTATGTGACCCACGACGGCGCCGTGCAGCAGCTGGTGCCCGACGCTTCCTCCGCCGAAGGACTGCGTGCACATCTGGACCGGACCCGGCCGGGGCTTAGCCGGCTCATCGGCGTGGCCTCCGCACTGGTCCTCCTTGGAAGCCTTGCACTCGGTATGCCGCAGCTTCTGCAGTCGCTCACGGAAATCCCGCCGGTCGCCGAGAATTTCGGCACCTTCGTCAGCCCGTTCATCCTCCCCGCGTGGGCGAACACATCGCTTTTGCTGGCGGGTGCGGCCGCCAGCACGGAGCGGGCGCTGCGGCTGCGCTATAACTGGCTGCTCGACGGCGGCCTGTTCAGCGGCGGAGACTGACAGCGTCCGGGGCCCCAGGCGCCGGGAGTTCAATCAGGGCTGCGGGTGATCCGTTCCTTGCCCTCCAGCGCCATGGCGCTCATCGTCTCCTCCGCGATCGTGTTGGCCCGGAACAGCACGTCCAGCTGTGCGTCGTTGTACAGCTCCGTGAGTGCATTCCCGAAAGTCTCAACGCCGATCTGGCTTCCCCTGGGCATGTGCTCGGCAGGATTCCTTAGCCAGGGGTAGTTGACGAGGTGCTTCACGATAATTTCGGCAACCCTCTCGGCCAGTGCCTGCCGGGTCTGATCATCGGCGTCGGCAGGCAGGTTCTCGATGTCCGGCCCCGTGTCGTCGCTCTCATCCGCAGACATCTCCCGGATGTCTTCCAGAGCTTCATCATCGTAGAACCGGGTCATGATGTGGACGATTGAACGGTCGCTCTCCGACAGACGGGAGGCAACCGATTCAAAGCCCGCAGGCACATCCGCCGGCGCCTGGTGTTCGATGATCGCTGCGATGTGGGCCCGGGCCTGATTCAGGGCCTCAATACGCTGCTGGAGCTCCGCGTCTACCTCCCGCAGCACCTCGGGAGTTCCCCGAGCCGTGTCCGTGGCGCTGCGCAGCTGGGACAGCGGAATGCCAAGGACTGCGAGCCTGCGGATGCGCAACAGGCTCACCAGGTGCCGCACCTCGTACTGCTTGTAGCCGTTGTAGCGGCGGTCCGGCTCCTCGAGAATACCCAGCCGGTGATAGTGGCGGACGGTGTTCACCGTTGTGCCCGCCAGGTCGGCCAGTTCACGTGTACTCCAGGACATGTGCCTAATCCTTCCCGCCCGGGAACGCGGTGTACAGCACTCCCTCCGCCCTGCAGGGGAATGTTTGCCTGCCGTCAGGCATTTACCCAGTGAGCCCAGCACCCAAGGAGTACCCCGTATGCCCACCGTTCCCTTCCCTGCGCGGGGACAGTCCGAAGCCGGACCCGGCCGCATCCGCCGGGCCGGCGTCGTCGTCATCGGTGCCGGCCAGGCCGGGCTTTCCGCCGGATACCACCTGAGCAGGCGCGGTTTCACAAGCGCCCTGGCCGGAGGGTACACCGAGCGGAGCTTCGTGGTGCTCGACGCCGGGACGGCGCCCGGAGGCTCCTGGCTGCACCGCTGGGAATCGCTGACCATGGCGACCGTCAACGGCATCTTCGACCTCCCGGGTTTCCGCCAGAACCCTCCTGCGCCCGGGACTCCTGCCCGGATAGCAGTGCCTGAATACTTCGCGGCATTCGAGGACCGCATGCAGCTTCCGATCCTCCGCCCGGTCAAGGTCACCTCGGTGCATCCCGCGGACGGCGACCCCGACGGCGAACTCGTTGTCGAAACCGACGCCGGAACCTGGGCCGCGCGTGCGCTCATCAACGCCACCGGAACCTGGGACAACCCGACTCTGCCGGCCTATCCGGGACGGGAGGGCTTCGCCGGGCGCCAGCTCCACACCCGGGACTACGCGTCGCTGGACGAGTTCGCCGGCCAGCGGGTAGCGGTGGTGGGCGGCGGAATTTCCGCCATCCAGCAGCTTGAAGAGATCTCCCGGGTCGCGGAGGTGTTCTGGTACACGCGGCGGGAACCGGTTTTCCGCAACGGGCCGTTCAGTGCAGAGGCCGGGAAGGATGTAGTGTCCCGGGTGGCTGCCGACGTGGAGGCCGGAAATCCCACCGGAAGCGTGGTCTCGTATACGGACCTGCTGTGGACGCCCTATGCGCTGGCGGCGAAGGAACGCGGTGCGCTGCAGCGGCGTCCGATGTTCACCGGCATCGAGCCCGATGGGGTGCGGGAGGCTGACGGGTCGCTGACCCGTGTGGATGCCATCCTGTGGGCCACCGGGTTCAGGGCTTCGCTGGGCCATCTTGACGCCCTCCGGCTGCGCAACGAGCGCGGCGGGATCGAGGTGCACGGCACCGTGGCCGCTGCGGATCCGCGGGTGCACCTGATCGGATTCGGACCCTCCCAGTCGACAGTCGGCGCAAACCGTGCCGGGCGGGATGCTGTCCGGACCCTGCTGGAGCAGTTTGACGCTGCGCCAGCCCGGGCCTGAGGTGGCTGCTAGGCGAGTCCGCCGTTGGGATAAATGACCTGTCCGTTGATCCAGCGCGAAGGTCCGGCCAGGAAGGCAGCCACCTCGGCAATGTCTTCGGGGGTGCCCAGGCGTTCCATCGGGGCAAGCTGCGCCATGCGGTCGATGGCCTCCTGGTCCTTGCCGTCCAGGAACAGCGGGGTGGCCGTGGGACCGGGCGCAATCGCATTGACCGTGATGTCCCTTCCCCGCAGTTCCCGCGCCAGGACCGGAGTCAGGGCCTCCACGGCAGCCTTGCTGGCAGCATACGGCGCGTAGGTCGGATCCTGCAGGCGGGTCTGGCTGGACGAGACGTTCACCAGCGCTCCGCCTCTCCGAAGCCGCTGCGCAGCGAGCTGGGAGACCACAAAGCTGCCCCGGATGTTTGTCCGGTGCATCCGGTCCAGCTCATCGAGGTCCAGGTCCACCACCGTGGAAAGGACCATGACTCCGGCGGTGTTGATCACGACGTCGATTCCGCCGAACGCGGCCTCAACCTCATCAAAGAGCCGGGTCATGGCAACCTCGTCGGCCACATCCCCGCCCACGGCCATGGCCCGGCCGCCCGCGGCGTTCAGTTCCTTGACGACCTCCGTGGCCTTGTTGATGTTCCCCGCATAATGCACTGCCAGGGCGAAACCGTCATTTGAGAGACGCTTTGCGATCGCCCGCCCCATTCCTCCTGATCCGCCGGTGACAACGGCAACGCGGGGTACACGGGAGGTGCTGGACTCAGACATTGTGTGCTCCGATCGAGGAGGGGCCATAGCTACATACAGCCACTAAATGGACGCCGGGGCCACCGATTTCCTGAAGATCTGCGCGGTGAACGGCGTTCTGGCCTCAGGGCCTGCCACGCCGGGGGTATATTCCGGGCGGGCTGGACCGCGTTTCCCAGGCCTTGTGATTCCCGTCATCTTGCGTGGCCACACGTGCCACACCGGCGACGGTCCGCGGGCAGGCCAGCCGTCCTGGAGCACAAAAAAGCCCCGGCCGGACATACTGTCCGCCGAGGCGTTTTCCGTTTTCTGTCGGGTTGACAGGATTTGAACCTGCGACCCCTTGACCCCCAGTCAAGTGCGCTACCAAGCTGCGCCACAACCCGTTCCGCTGGTCCGTATCTTCCGGTTTATTTCCGGCCGAACCAACTCAAATACTCTACATCATGGTTTGCGATTTCCCCGCATCGGCGCGGCCCCGGAGGTCATCTTGGCTCCGGGGCCGGGCCATGCTAGCGCTTGCTGGTCTTGCCGCGCTTCTCGCGCACGCGCATCGAAACCTCGATCGGGGTACCTTCGAAACCGAAGGTCTCCCGCAGACGGCGGGTGATAAAGCGGCGGTAACCGGGATCCAGGAACCCGGTGGTGAACAGCACGAACTTCGGGGGCCGCGAGGAGGCCTGCGTGCCGAAGAGGATGCGGGGCTGCTTGCCGCCGCGCACCGGGTGCGGGTGCGCCGCGACGAGTTCGCCCAGGAACGCGTTCAGCTTGCCCGTGGGGATGCGCTTGTCCCAGTTCTCCAGGGCCAGATCCAGGGCGGGGACAAGCTTGTCCTTGTGCCAGCCGGTCTTGGCGGAGATGTTGACGCTGGGTGCCCACTCGACGTGGGCCAGGTCGCGCTCGATCTCGATCTGCAGGTAGCGGCGGCGTTCGTCGTCGAGCAGGTCCCACTTGTTGAACGCCAGGACCAGCGCGCGGCCGGAATCGATGGCGAGCTGGAGGATGCGCACATCCTGCTCGGAGAGGACTTCGTCGACTGCCAGGAGCACGACGGCGACCTCCGCCTTTTCCAGCGCGGCCTGCGTACGCAGCGAGGCGTAGAAATCGGCACCCTGTGCCATGTGCTGGCGGCGGCGGATGCCTGCGGTATCCACGAAGCGCCAGGTGCGTCCACCCAGTTCGATCAGTTCGTCTACCGGGTCACGCGTGGTCCCGGCGAGGTCGTCGACAACCACGCGGTCGGTGCCGGCCAACTTGTTCAGCAGGGAAGACTTGCCGACGTTCGGGCGCCCGATCAGTGCGATGCGGCGCGGACCGCCGCTGGATTCGAGGCCGCCGTAGGCCGAGTACTCCGGCAGGACGTCCAGGACGGCGTCCAGCATGTCAGCGGTGCCGCGGCCATGCAGTGCCGATACCGGGTACGGTTCGCCGAAGCCCAGGCCCCAGAGCACCGACGCGTCGGCTTCATTCTGGATGTCATCCACCTTGTTGGCGACGACGATGACCGGCTTGCCTTTGCTGCGCAGCATGCGCACCACGGCTTCGTCGGTGGCGGTGATGCCGACAGTCGCGTCGACCACCAGCATGACGGCGTCAGCCACGTCGACGGCGATTTCGGCCTGGTCGGCTACGCGGGCGTGGATGCCGCGTGCGTCGTGCTCCCAGCCGCCGGTGTCCACAAGCGTAAAGTTCACGCCGTTCCAGGTGGCCGGGTAGGACACGCGGTCGCGGGTAACGCCCGGGGTATCTTCAACAACGGCCTCACGGCGCCCGAGGATACGGTTCACCAGGGTGGACTTGCCCACGTTCGGCCGGCCCACGATGGCAACCACCGGGTCTAGGCGCAGCGGCGCATCCGCGTCGTACTCGTCATAGCCGCCGGCCAGCAGGGCGGCGTCTTCGTCGTCGAGTTCGTAGTCGGAGAGCCCGGCGCGCAGGGTTTCGGCGCGCAGGTTGGCTTCGTCGTCGTCGAGGGCGGCAAGCCGCTCGTCAATCTGGTCCTCGCCTGCCGGAATGTACTCTTCGGAGTCGCCGTCAAAGGTCGGGTTGGCGTTCATAAACTATTGCTTTCTTTCCGTTGAGGCCGTCGGCGCAGCTGCGCACGGCCGTCTCCGGACGTTCAGCCCGGGTAAGTGTTTGGGGGTCCGGCACGGGAAAATCCAATGCGGCCACCAGTCCATTGAAACACGGCAAGGCGCCGGGACCCCATTGGAGCCCCGGCTGCGTGCCTGCCGTTCGTGCTTAGTGCGTGCTGGAGAAAACCACATCCAGCACTGCCTGGACCGTTTCTTCGAAGTCCAGGTCGGAGGAATCGACCGTGATCACGCCGTCGGCTGCCTGCTGGAAGTTGACGACCGTGGAGTCCTTCACATCCCGCGTAAGAACCTGCTCGCGCAGGGCAGCGGCGGTTTGGGAACCGCCAAGCTGGACACCGCGGCGGCGCAGCCGCGCTTCCTCAGAGGCAGTCAGCAGGATCCGCACCTCGGCCGTGGGCGCCACCACCGTGGTGATGTCCCTGCCTTCGGCCACAATCCGCAGGCCGGAATCCTTAATGAGCTGCTGCTGGCGGCGCACCAGCTCGGCGCGGGCGCCCAGGGTGGTGGCCACCGCGGAAACGTTGGAGGAAACCTCGGGTTCGCGGATCGCCTGCGTGACGTCCTCTCCCCCCACCAGGACCCATTCGGCGTCCGGGGAAGTGCTCAGTTCAATGTCCGCGCTCCGGGTGGCGGCTTCAACGGCCACTGCATCCGTCAGGTCAATGCCGGCACGCATGCACGCGATGGTGACAGCGCGGTACATTGCACCGGTGTCCAGGTAATTAGCCCGCAGCCGGCGGGCCACTTCCCGGCTGATGCTGGATTTGCCGGAACCTGACGGTCCGTCGATTGCCACCACCAGGGGTTTGCCCAGCCTGAACTGTGCCGGATCCTGCTCTGTCATCACTGAACTACCTTCCAGCCGCGCGCGGTCAGTTCGCTGACCAGCCCATGCACTTTGCTCGGCAGCACCGAGATTTCCACCCGCCCAACCTGACGTCCGGAGGCGTGCTCCAGCCGCAGGTCTTCCAGGTTGACGCCAATTTCACCGATTTCCGTGAGCAGCCGGGCGATCTGTCCCGGGGTGTCATCCACCAGCACGGTGAAACTGACGAAGGACTGGGGCGGAGCGCCGTGCTTGCCGGGAATCCGTGCCTGGCCGGTGTTCCCTTCAGCGATCAGCTGGGCCATGTCCAGGCGCGCACCATCAGCAGTTGGGTTTTCCAGCGTGTTGATCAGCCGGTTCAGGTCTTCGCGCACCCCGTGCAGGATGTCTGCCAGCCGGGGCGCGTTGCCGCTGAGGATCTGCACCCACAGCTTCGGGTCGCTGGCCGCGATCCGGGTGACGTCCCGCAGGCCGTTGCCGGCAAGCGCCAAGGCAGCGGACGGGGTGTCCTGCAGCCGGCTGGCCACCAGCGAGGACATCACCTGCGGCAGGTGGCTGATCAGTGCCACGGAACCGTCATGGTCTTCGGCATTCATGCGCGAGACCACGGCTCCGAGGTCGATCGCCAGCGCTTCGGCGGTCTTCACGGCCTCCGGCGAACTTTCCTCTGCGGCGCAGATAACCCAGGGCATGGAGGTGAACAAATTGCCCAGCGCCGCCACCGGCCCGGACTTTTCCCGTCCGGCCATCGGGTGCGTACCCACGTACCGGGAGAGATCCGCCCCGGTGGCGCGCAGGTCCGCCAGCACGGCTGACTTAACGCTGGCAATATCGACGACCACGGCAGTGGGCCAGTCCTTCAGGGCCTGCGCCGCGAGCGAGGCAGTCACGTCCGGCGGCGCGGCAACAACAACCAGCTGCGGCGCGAAGCCGGGCTCCGCGTCCTGGAGCAGGCGTCCGGCCCCAATATCCTTTGCCACCGCAGCGGTGGAGGGGGAAATATCGGAGAGCACGACGTCGATGCCGCGGGCACGCAGGCCCAGGCCGATGCTCGCACCAAGCAGGCCGGTGCCGATGACCAGCACCGGTCCGGACAGATGGGTGCCCCCGTTGGCCAGCACGGTCACGGGACTAGAGGCCCACGACGGCCATCAGGTGGCCGACTTCGTGGCGGCCCAGGACACGGATACTGCCCTGGCGCTGGTCATTCAGGCGGATCGGGCCCATCTGGGTACGGACCAGCCGCTCCACAGGGTGGCCGACGGCGTCGAACATACGGCGCACAATCCGGTTCCGGCCCGAGTGCAGCACAACCTCAACCAGGATGTGTCCGGGGGTGGAATCCACCAGGCGGAAGGAGTCAACCTTGGCGAAGCCGTCCTCCAGTTCAATGCCTTCACGCATCTGGGCGCCGATGCCGTGCGCCATGGGACCGCGCACCTGCACCAGGTAGGTCTTGGGAACTTCGTAGGACGGGTGGGTCAGGCGGTTGGCCAGCTCGCCGTCGTTGGTCAGCAGCAGCAGGCCTTCGGTGTTGGTGTCCAGGCGGCCAACATGGAACAGGCGCTCATGCTTGTTGGTGCTCTTGAGGTAGTCGCTGATGCACGGACGGCCCTCAGGATCCTCCATGGTGGACACGACGCCGCGCGGCTTGTTGAAAACGTAGTACTTCTGGGTTTCGTCAAGCTGCAGGCGCATGCCGTCAACGTGGATGGCCACGGTCTTGGGGTCCACGCGCACGCCGAGCTCGGTGACGACCTCGCCGTCCACCTCAACACGGCCCTCGGTGATCATTTCCTCGCAGACGCGGCGCGAGGCCACACCGGCGCTGGCCATCACCTTCTGCAGGCGGATGCCCTCGGGATCGTGGTGTTCGGAGATGACGGGCTTGCCCGGGCGGCGGGTGTGCGGCCGCTTGGTCACCGGGCCGAGGTTCTTCCCGAAGCGCTCGTTGCGGAAAGCGCGCTCGGAGCCGCCCTTACCCTTGGGTGCGCCGGTGCGGGGACCTCCGGGCTTGAAGCCGCCGGACTTGGGAGCCCCGGACTTGAAGCCGCCTTCCTTGGGTGCGCCGGGCTTAAAGCCGCCCGACTTGGGGGCGCCTGCTGCGCCGGAAGACTTCGGACCGCCGGTGCGTCCGGTGGCAGGCTTGGAGCCCTTGCCGAAGCCGCGGCTGGAGCCTGCTCCCCCGCCGCTGCGCGGATTACTGCGGCCTGAGCCGGAACGGGGTGCCTGTGTCATTGAGAAGTCCTTCGGGTGTAGCGGTTAGTAAGTAGTTTCTTCAAATTCCGGGAGGTTTTCCAGCCCGGGCAAGTGCGGTGCAATCTGCGGCAGTTCTTCCACGCTGCCCAGACCCAGCTTTTCCAGGAAAAGCGGAGTCGTCACGTAGAGCAGTGAACCGGTTTCGGGTTCGGTCCCGGATTCCGTTACCAGACCCCGCTGGATCAGCGTGCGGACCACGGAATCAACGTTGACTCCACGGATCGCCGAGATTCGCCCGCGGGTGACCGGCTGCCGGTAAGCAACCACTGCCAGGGTTTCCAGCGCGGCCTGGGAAAGCCGTGCACTCTGCCCTTCGAGAACGAACTGTCCAACGACGTCGGCGAAGGCGGGGCGGGAGTAGATTCGCCAGCCGCCGGCAACTTCCCGGAGCTCGAAACCGCGCGGTTCAACGGCGCGCAGCCCGTCAGGTCCATCCCCAGTATAGCCGTCATACTCTTTGCGCAGATCGTCAAGGAGTTCTTCGGCAGCTGAGGTGCCAATGCCCAGCGCTCCGGCGAGGCTCGCAGCGCTGACCGGCTCGCTGGCCACCATCAGCACGGCCTCCGCGGCAGCACGGAGTCCGCCCGGCCGGCCGGACGCTGGGGCACCGTTCTGGAGGGAGGCGTTCTCAGTGTCCTGGTTCGAGAGCTGCGGCTGCATCGGTCTCCTCGTCGGCGTCGTCATATTCTTCGGTGAGGGCTAGGGCGGACCAGCCCTGGTCCCCGGTTCCGGTCCAGGTAATTTTCAGCTCACCCAGCGGCTCAGGCTGGTCGAAGGCCAGGACGCCGTCCCGGAACATTTCCAGCAGTGCCAGGAACCGGCCAACGATTTCCAGCGGCGTAGCACCCTGCGCCAGTTCAAGGAACGTGAGCGGACTGGCCTGCCGGAGCCGGTCTCCGATGATCTGGGCCTGCTCCCGTACGCTGACCCGCGGTGTGTGCAGGTGGGCAAGGCCAACTTCCGTTGGGGGCCCCGGTTTGGGTTCGAGCGCCTTTTTTGCCAGCCGGCCAAACTCCTCGGCACTGGTTTTCCAGATCAGTTCGGGCAGCATGGCCGCCAGGTGCGGCTCGAGTGCGGTATCCCGGGGGAACCGCAGGCCTTCCTCCGCCAGGCGGCTGTCCATGAGGGAGGCCACCTGTTTGAAGGCCCGGTACTGCAGCAGCCGGGCAAAGAGCAGGTCCCGTGCCTCCAGGAGGGCGATGTCGTCGTCGTCCTCGACGTCCCCGGCAGGAAGCAGCCGGGCGGCTTTCAGATCCAGGAGCGTGGCGGCGATCACCAGGAATTCGCTCGCCTCATCCAGTGCCCAGCCCTGGCCGGAGGCAGTCAGGGCGCGGATGTACCCAATGAACTCGTCGGTGACCGTGGCCAGGGCGATTTCCGTGATGTCCAGCTCATGCTTGGTGATGAGGCCAAGCAGCACGTCAAAGGGCCCGCGGAAGTTCTCCAGCCGGACCTGGAACCCGGCACCGCCGGTTTCGAACGTCTCCCCAGCGACGCTAGGGCGCGCCGCCGCGGGCAATCAGTTCCTTGGCTAGGCGGCGGTAGGACTCAGCACCGGCATGGTTTCCGGCGTAGGAGGTGATCGGCTCGGCAGCGACGGTGGCGTCGGCGAACTTGATGGTGCGCTTGATGACGGTTTCGAAGACCTTGTCCCCAAAGGCCTCCACCAGGCGGCCGATGACTTCGCGGCTGTGCAGGGTCCGGGCGTCGTACATCGTGGCAAGCACGCCGTCCACCTGCAGTCCGGGATTCAGCCGGTCCTGCACCTTCTCGATGGTCTCCACCAGCAGCGCGACGGCACGAAGGGCGAAGAACTCGCAGATCAGCGGAATGATCACGCCGTGCGCAGCGGTGAGTGCGTTGACCGTCAGCAGGCCCAGGGAGGGCTGGCAGTCAATGAGGATCACGTCGTAGTCGTCCGAGACGCGGCGCAGTGCACGTTCCAGGACCTGTTCGCGGGCAACTTCGTTAACCAGCTGGACTTCGGCGGCGGAGAGGTCGATGTTTGCCGGCAGCAGGTCGATGTTCTCTACGTGCGTTTCCTGGATGGCGTCGCGGATGTCCACCTTGCGGTCCATCAGCACGTTGTAGACGGTGACGTCCAGCTCATGGGGGTTGGTACCCAGGCCGGCGGAGAGTGCACCCTGCGGGTCGAAGTCCACCAGGAGCACCTTGCGGCCAGCCTCAGCCAGCGCGGCTCCGAGGTTGATAGTGGACGTCGTCTTGCCGACACCGCCCTTCTGGTTCACCATCGCGATGATGCGGGCCGGACCATGGGAAGTCAGGACCGGAGGCTCGGGAAACTCAGTCAGCGGCCGGCCGGTGGGGCCCATGGCTTCATCGGCCGCGCCCGGCGCCCCGTCCTGCAGAGTTGTGGAACTCTGTTCGCTGCTCACGTATAAATCCACGCTTCCGTCTCTAGCTGTGCTGCTGGCTGTCCTTTCCAAGGTTACAACTGTGCAACACGGATACTGCGAATCCCGGCGCGTAACGCCTGCGAGCCTTGACGCTCAACCTGAACTCGAACCTTCCTGCGCCGGGCCGTGAGGCGGCACTGAATGCTGCGAAGAATTTGACCAAAACCATTGACGCATTTTCGGACCGGCGGTTAGCGTCTAGGTAAACAGATGTTGACTGTGAGGCAATACTGGGCATAGGTCCACGTCAATCCTCAGTCCGCCGAACCGACAGGACCGAATGTGGAATACCTAAATGCCGCGATCGTTGTGGCTTACCTCGTGGGGATGCTCGCTTTTGGCTGGTGGGGAAAGTCCCGCACCAAGAACGAAAGCGACTACCTGGTTGCCGGCAGGCGGCTCGGTCCGCTCTTCTACACGGGGACCATGGCTGCCGTTGTCCTGGGCGGCGCGTCAACCGTGGGCGGCGTGGGGCTGGGCTACCAGTACGGCGTCTCCGGAATGTGGCTCGTGGTGGCGATCGGCGCCGGTGTCCTGCTGCTGAGCCTGCTGTTCGCCTCGAAGCTGCAGAAACTGAAGATCTACACGGTCTCCCAGATGCTCTCGCTGCGGTACGGCCCGGGTTCAACCAGGATGTCCTCCGTGGTCATGCTGGCGTACACCCTGATGCTGTGCGCCACTTCCACGGGCGCGTACGCCACCATCTTCGTGGTGCTCTTCGGCTGGGACCGCTGGCTGGCAATCGCCGTGGGCGGCGCCGTCGTGCTCATCTACTCGACCATCGGCGGCATGTGGTCCATCACCCTTGCCGACATGGCGCAGTTCATCATCAAGACCATTGGCGTCTTCGCCCTGATGCTCCCCTTCACCTTCGCCAATGCCGGGGGCATCGACGGAATCCGCGAACGGGTTGACGCTGAGTTCTTCAGCATCACGGGCATCGGCGCGCAGAGCATCATCACCTACTTTGTGGTCTACACGCTTGGCCTGCTGATCGGGCAGGACATCTGGCAGCGTGTCTTCACTGCCCGCACCCCGCTGATTGCACGCTGGGGCGGCACCGCGGCAGGCATCTACTGCATCCTGTACGGCGTGGCCGGAGCCCTGATTGGCATGGCAGCCTCCGTGGTCCTGCCGAATATCGAATCCAAGGACGATGTCTACGCAGACGTCGCCATGAACATCCTGCCGGTCGGACTGGGCGGGCTGGTCCTGGCTGCCGCAGTGGCGGCCATGATGTCCACCGCCTCCGGTTCCCTCATTGCCGCTGCCACGGTGGCACGCACCGACGTCGTACCCTACGTCCGCAGCTGGTTCGGCTCATCGAAGACTCCGGACTCCCCCGCTGCTTCCGGCGGCAATCCGGAGCACGACGTCGCCCGCAGCCAGGCCTGGGTCCTGGGCCTGGGCGTCGTGACCATCCTGCTGGCCATCGTGGTCCAGGACGTTGTGGCGGCGCTGACCATTGCCTACGACATCCTGGTGGGCGGACTGCTGGTCGCGATCCTGGGCGGACTGTTCTGGAAGCGCGGCACAGGCTTCGGCGCCGCGGCCTCAATGGTCGCCGGAACGGTGGCCACGCTCTCCACCATGATCTACCTGGAAATCACCGGAGACGCGCCCTATGACGGTGTGTACGCCAACGAGCCCATCTACTTTGGCCTCATCGCCTCCGCCGCGGTGTACCTGGTGGTTTCGCTGCTGACCCCGCGGACCGACCCTGCGGTGATGTCCGCCTGGGAAGACCGCGTAGCGGGCCGGGCACAGCAGGACGCGGCGGATACTGAGATGTCAGCAGACGCTTCCCGGGCCTAGTCCCGAATACAAAAAGGAACGCTCCCGCGAAGTTCGCGGGAGCGTTCCTTTTGCCTGTGGAAGCGGGCCCCTATTAGGCCCGGCCACCGGCAGCAGGAACGGCGCTTTCCACTTCCCGGGACTCCTCCGTCGGCTCCGGCTCCCCGGACCCGGCGTCGACGTTCATGCTGGCTTCGTCGAAGGGCAGTTCCTTGTCCAGGACCCGGCGGACCTGCTCCTTGTCGATTTCCCTGGTCCAGGTGCCGATCAGCACGGTGGCAACGGCGTTGCCGGTGAAGTTGGTCAGGGCGCGGGCTTCGGACATAAAGCGGTCGATGCCCACGATCAGGCCAACACCCTCGATCAGGTCCGGGCGGTGGGACTGCAGGCCGCCGGCCAGCGTCGCGAGGCCGGCACCGGTAACGCCGGCAGCGCCCTTGGAAGCGATGATCATGAACACCAGCAGGGAGATCTGCTCACCGAGTTCCAGCGGCTTGCCCATTGCGGAGGCGACGAACAGCGCGGCCATGGTCAGGTAGATGGCGGTGCCGTCAAGGTTGAAGGAGTAGCCCGTGGGCACGGTGACGCCGACCACCGGCTTGGACACGCCCAGGTGCTCCATCTTGGCGATAAGCCGCGGCAGTGCGACCTCGGAGGATGAGGTGGAGAAGATCAGCAGGTATTCCCGGCCGAGGTACCGCATCAGCTTGAAGATGTTGAAGCCCGTCACGATCTTCATGAGGCCGCCCAGGATAACGGCGATGAACAGCACGCAGGTCAGGTAGAACGCGATCATCAGGGTAGCCATGCTGACGATGGCCTGCACGCCGGTCTCGCCTACGACGGCGGCAATGGCACCGAAGGCACCGATCGGGGCCAGCCACATGATCATCATCAGGATCCGGAAGACCAGCACCTGGATGTAGCCGATGCCCTTGAGGATCGGGGCGCCGCCCTTGCCCATCTTCTGCAGCGCAAAACCAACGAGCAGCGCCACAAAGAGGGTCTGCAGGATCGACTCGCCGGTCAGCGAGGCCAGCAGCGTGGTGGGAATGATCCCCAGCAGGAACCCGACGGTTCCGCCGTCCTCTTCCGGTGCGGCCGGTGCCGCGGCGCCCGATGACTGCAGATCCAGCCCCTCGCCTGGGTGGATGAAGTTGCCCACTACCAGGCCAATGGCCAGGGCAAAGGTGGACATGATGATGAAGTAGCCCAGCGCGAGACCGCCCACCTTGCCGACCGTTGCGGCCTTCGCGATCGAGCCGATGCCCAGCACGATGGTGCAGAAAATGACGGGTGCGATCATCATCTTGATCAGCCCGATAAAGGCCGTTCCCAGTGGCTTCATGGACTTGCCCAGCTCCGGCGCCACCAGGCCAATGACGGCGCCGAGGACCACGGCAGCGATCACGGCGATGTAGAGGACGTGGGTCCGGTCCTTCTTTTTGGCTTTGACCGGCGGCTGATCGCCGCCGGGTATGGTGGCAGAGGCCATCGCATGCTCCTAGCTTCGTTGATAGCAGGGCCCCGGCGGCGAAGCGCGGCAGGAACCGGAAGTAATCCGGCTACATCCTCTCCGCCCCATGTGATGCCGGTCACTATTGTGTTCATACTGTTCACGGACCTCCCCGGGATCCGGCCGCCGGTTGCCGGGGAAATGAGAATGCGCGCCGGGCGCGCCGAAGGAGTTACTTGCGCAAGTGGAGCCTGGCCAGCCGGCTGCTCGTTGGCCAGCTGGCGTTTATCCTCTGCCTGTCCGCCGGGCTGTCCTGGGCGCTTTATGTCCAGGCGGAGCAGCACAGCTACGACGAAACCGCCGACCGGATGCTCTCCGTGGCGGAGACGATCGCAGCGGACCCGTTCGTGCTTGAATCAGTCACCGGCGCCGACCCCAGCGGCTCCCTCCAGCCCTATGCAGCCGAAGTCATGGGCTCCGCCCACGTGGATTTCCTCACCATCATGGCTCCGGACCGGACCCGCTACACGCACCGCACTGAGTCCGAGATCGGCCAGCAGTACATCGGTTCCGTGGACCAGGCGCTGGCCGGGACCTCCTTCACCGAGGTGTACACGGGAACCCTGGGCCCCTCGGTCCGGGCCATCGTTCCCGTACTGGACAACGGCGGGGAGGTACAAGCACTGGTGGCGGCTGGACTGACGGTGGACCGGGTAGCGATCGCCCGCGATGCGGAGCTCCCGGGACTGTTCATCATCGCGACCGCGGCCCTGGCCTGGGGAACCCTGGCGTCCTTCCTGCTCAGCCGTTATCTGCGGCGGACCACTCAGGACCGGCGTCCGGATGAACTGGCCAGCGTCTTCGCCTTCCACGATGCAGCACTGCATTCGCTGCGGGAGGGCCTGTTGCTGATCAACAACGACGGCGAGCTGGTGCTCTACAACGACCAGGCTGCGGAGCTGCTGGGACTTCCGGCCGGGATGTCCAGCCCCGCCGATGTCCGCGGACTCGGCCTTCCCGGCCCCCTTGCCGAGCTGCTGCGCACCGGGCACACCGCCGTCGACGAATTCCACTTCACCAAACAGCGCATCCTGGTCGTCAACCAGTCCCCCGCCATGTCCGCCGGCACGGCCGGCGCCGCCCGCGGCAGGAAATCCAGTGAACCAAAGCGGCTGGGAACAGTAACCACGCTGCGCGACCATACGGAGGTTGAAGCCCTGACCGGTCAGCTGCAGTCCATGCGCACCCTCACCGATGCCCTGCAGGCCCAGGCGCATGAACATGCCAACCGCCTGCACACCGTCGTGTCACTGATCGAACTGGACCGTCCCGCAGAGGCGCTGGAGTTCGCCACCCGGGACCTGGTGCAGTCCCAGCAGCTGGCGGACGACGTCGTCAGCGCCGTTGGGGAGCCTGCGCTGGCCGCCCTGCTGGCGGGCAAGAAGGCCCAGGCCCGTGAACGTGGAATCGAAGTGGAGCTGGCGCTCCAGCCGGTGCCCGACGACGGGACCGGACCGGCCCTGCTCGATTCCGGCGAGCTGGTGACCATCGTCGGGAACCTGGTGGACAACGCCCTGGACGCCGTCCAGGGCCTGCCGAATCCGATGGTGACCGTGCATCTGGCCGTGGTGGACGACGGCGGGCAGCCGGGTTTCCGGCTCTGTGTCCAGGACAGCGGGCCGGGCATACCGGCAGGGTCGCAGGAACAGATTTTCGAACAGGGCTTCAGCACAAAGGCCTCCCTGCCCGGAACCGGGCGTGGATTTGGGCTCGCGCTCGTGAACCAGGCCGTGCTCCGGCTCGGCGGGACACTTCATCTGGACTCCAAAACAGCGACTGGCGGAGCCCGGTTCACCGTGCTGCTGCCGCTGCCCGAAGGAGCACGCCAGTGACCCCGGCAAGCCTGATCCGGGTCCTGGTAGTGGAGGACGAACCGGTCGTAGCGCAAGTCCACGCAGAATATGTGCGCCGCACCGACGGGTACACGCCGGCGGGCATTGCCCACACCGCAGCTGAGGCACTGAGGTTCCTGCAGGCACCGGACGCAGACGTGGATCTGGTGCTGCTGGACATGAACCTGCCGGACCTCCACGGTCTGGACCTCCTTCGCCGCATCCGCGGAGCAGGGATCCCGGCGGACGTCATCGCCGTTACCGCCGTGCGTGAATTGCCGGTTGTTCGCCAGGCAATGTCTGCGGGGATCGCCCAGTACCTGATCAAACCGTTCACCTTCGCGGCGTTCAGCACCAAGCTCGGGGCTTACCGCGAGTTCCACGCGAACCTGGCTGCACAGGGTTCCTCAGCGACCCAGTCCGAGGTGGACCGAGCGCTGGCCGCCCTCCGTCCGGCCGTTCCGGCAGTCCTGCCCAAGGGACTTTCCCCGGAAACACTCGACGCCGTATCCGGGGCCCTCAGGCAGGCCGGGGTGCCGATGTCCGCCTCGGAAGTCTCTGCCGCCCTGTCAATGTCACGGATTACCGTGCGCCGGTACCTCGAGCACCTCGCGGCCCAGCGAGTGGTCCTGCGGACCCCGCGGTACGGTTCTCCCGGACGGCCCGAGCTCGAGTACGCCTGGCGCCGCTGATTCGCGTTCCGTCCGGCGAGAGGGCAGTTACGGCTCTTTTGAGCGCTCTAAGCAGCCGTAAGTGGCCTCTCGGCGATGGGGTCAGGATGCGGCGGGATCGGGACGCAGCAGCGGGATCAGGTCATCGAGCACTGAACGGTCTTCGATCGTGGAGGGCACGGTGAAGTCATCCCCGTCCGCAATTTGACGCATGGTCTTGCGCAGGATCTTTCCGGAACGTGTCTTCGGCAGTGCCTCCACCACCCGGACTTCGCGGAAGTCGGCCACCGGGCCAATCCGGGTGCGCACCAGGTCCGCGAGCGCAGCCTGAATCTCTTCCTCGGCAGCTTCCGACCCCGCCTTGAGCACCACGTACCCGCAGGGCCGCTGTCCCTTGAGGCTGTCCTTCACCCCGATCACGGCGCATTCGGCAACCGCGGGATGTGAAGCTACGACCTGTTCGATCGCTCCGGTGGAGAGCCGGTGGCCCGCCACGTTGATAACGTCATCCGTCCTCCCCATGACGAACACGTAGCCGTCTTCATCCACATACCCCGAGTCACCCGTGGCATAGCTGCCCTCGAACGCTTCAAGGTAGGAGGCGCGGTAGCGGTCGTCACTGCCCCACAGCGTCGCGAGGGTTCCCGGCGGGAGAGGCAGGTCCAGAACGATGTTCCCTTCTGCCCCGGGCGGAACCTCGGCTCCGGCGCCGTCCACGATCCGAACCCGGAAACCCGGGACGGGGAACGTCGGCGAGCCGGCCTTCAGCGGCTGCGCGTCCAGTCCCATGGGGTTGGCGCAGATGGCCCATCCGGTTTCGGTCTGCCACCAGTGATCAACCACCGGGATACCCAGCGACTCCGTGGCCCACCGGTAGGTCTCGGGGTCCAGCCGCTCCCCCGCCGCAAAAAGGGTCCGGAGCCTGGTGAGGTCGTATCCTGCGGTAAGCGCGGCGTCGGGATCGGCCCGGCGAATAGCCCGCAGCGCAGTAGGAGCGGTGAAGAGCACATCAACGCCGTGTTCGGCAGCCACGCGCCAGAAGGCGCCGGCGTCGGGAGTCCCCACGGGTTTGCCTTCGTACAGGACTGTGGCGGCGCCGGCGATCAGCGGCCCGTAAACGATGTAGGAATGGCCAACAACCCAGCCGACGTCGGACGCCGTCCACATGGTCTGGCCGGGAACGACGTCGTAGATGTTGGCCATGGACCAGGCCAGGGCAACTGCGTGGCCGCCGTTGTCCCGCACCACGCCCTTGGGCGAACCCGTGGTTCCGGAGGTGTAGAGAATGTAGAGCGGGTCCGTGGCGGCAACGCTCACCGGGCCCTGCGGCTGGGCAGCAGCGGCAAGCTTTGCCCAGTCCAGCCACGCAGCTCCGCCCGCACCGTCAAACTGGGCAGCTGTGTGGCCAAACCCCTCCCTGGCCGCCACAACAACGGCGCGCACCGGATGGGAGGCTGCCTCCAATGCCTGGCTGACGGTGGGCAGGTACTCGACCCGGCGCTTGGGTTCCAGTCCCCCGCTGGCGGTCACTACGACGTCGGGACGTGCGTCGTCGATCCGTGCCGCAAGTTCCGTGGCGGCGAAGCCTCCAAACACCACTGAGTGCACGGCTCCCAGCCGTGCGCAGGCCAGCATGGCGATCACCGCTTCGGGGATCATCGGCAGGTAGATCACCACCCGGTCCCCGGCACCGATGCCCTGCCCGTGCAGGACTCCGGCGAAGTTCTCCACCTCCGACAGCAGCTCGGCAAAGGTGTAGGTGCGCTGGCTGCCGAGCATCGCGGAGTCGTACACCAGCGCCGTCTCGCTCCCGCGCCCGGCAAGTACATGCCGGTCCAGGGCGTTGTAACTGGTGTTCAGCGCCCCGTCCGGAAACCAGCGGAACAGTGGCGCCCCGGAATCATCCAGCGCCTTCCGTGGACGGACATCCCAGTCCACGAGGTCCGCTGCCTTCAGCCAAAACGCTTCCGGGTCGTTGACGCTTGCGGCATAGGTTTCGGCGTAACCGGCAGTTCCCATGAATCCTCCTTGATTCGCGGCCCCTTGGGGTGGACGCAGGGCACGCAACCATGCGTACCGGCCATCGTAGGCGACTGAAGGGCCGCTGAGAACCCCAGTGCTGTATACAGAACCTACTGAATCCCTGGAGAAATAGGAGAGCTGCTTCACGATTAGGTGTTCTGTGTATACACTGAGGCCAGTTAGAGACATCGTGGAGAGGGCTACCATGCGGGCCAGCGACAAGGCCTACGCCATGCTGCGGGAGGACATCGTCGAGTGGCGCCTGCCCCCGGGAACCGTGCTTGGCGAAGTCGAACAGTCCCGGCGGCTGGGGGTTTCCCGCACGCCGCTGCGCGAGGCCCTCGCCCGGCTCACCGCCGACGGGCTTACCGCGCCGCACAACGGACGCGGCGTCGTCGTCACCCCCATCTCCCCCGAAACTGTCGGCGCGCTCTTCGAGCTGCGGCAGGCGCTGGAGTGCCAGGCGGCCTCCCTGGCAGCAGCAAGGGGCCGGCCCGAAGTCTTCCAGGCGCTCCGGAGCGACTTTGAGGACGCGGCGGGGCAGCTGGAAGCCGATCCCGGCGAGGACCCGGCACGGCGGGGCTACTACGCCCTTGTTGCACGCCTCGATGCCGGGATCGACGAAGCCGCGGCCAACCCCTATCTGGCACAGGCCCTGGTCAACGTGCGGCTGCACCTCGCGCGGGTACGCCGGCTGGCGAAGGACAACCCGGCAAGACTGCGCGAAACAGCGGCCGAACACGCCACGATCGCTGCAGCCATTGCGGCCGGGGATCCCGCCCTGGCAGCGGCCGCCACCAAAGTCCACCTGTACAAAAGCCTTGAACACTTCACCACCGTCCACCATCCCTGAGCTGAACCACCCGAGAGGACCGCGCCTTGAAAACGCATAACGTACGTGTTTACCGCAGTGAGGAAACCCTTCCCCGCGAGGAGCAGCTGGCCTGGAAGATCGCCGCTGTTGCCGCGGACCCCGTGGACGTCACTGCCGACGTCGCGGACATGGTCATCAACCGCATCATCGACAACGCTTCCGTGGCCGTGGCTTCCCTGAACCGCGGCCCCATCGTTGCCGCCCGGGCACAGGCACTCTCCTTCGCCCCGTCCTCCGGCGGGACCGGCGCCTCCGTATTCGGCGTCCAGGAGAAGACCTCCCCCGAGTGGGCAGCCTGGGCCAACGGCGTGGCCGTGCGTGAACTGGACTACCACGACACGTTCCTCGCCGCCGAGTATTCCCACCCCGGCGACAACATTCCCCCGATCCTTGCCGCTGCCCAGCACACCGGAGCGTCCGGGGCGGACCTGCTGCGCGGCATCGCCACCGGATACGAAATCCAGGTTGATCTGGCCAAGGCCATCTGCCTGCACAAGCACAAGATCGACCACGTCGCCCACCTCGGCCCCTCCGCAGCGGCCGGCATCGGAACCCTCCTGGGCCTGGATATCGAGACCATCTTCCAGGCCGTGGGCCAGGCGCTGCACACCACCACCGCCACCCGGCAGTCACGCAAGGGCGAAATCTCCACGTGGAAGGCTCACGCACCCGCGTTCGCCGGGAAGATGGCGGTGGAGGCGGTGGACCGTGCCATGCGCGGGCAGACCTCACCCACTCCCATCTACGAAGGCGAAGACGGCGTGATCGCCTGGCTGCTGGACGGACCCGACGCCGCCTACGAAGTGCCGCTGCCCGCTCCCGGTGAGGCGAAGCGCGCCATCCTGGACACCTACACCAAGGAGCACTCCGCCGAGTACCAGGCCCAGGCCTGGATCGACCTGGCCCGGAAGATCCACCGCGAGCACCCCGAAACAGCCGACCCGGCCAACGTCGCCTCCGTGCTGATCTCCACCTCGCACCACACGCACTACGTCATTGGCTCCGGAGCGAACGATCCGCAGAAGTACGATCCCACCGCTTCGCGCGAGACGCTGGACCACTCGATCCCGTACATCTTCACGGTCGCCCTGCAGGACGGCGCCTGGCACCACGTGGATTCGTACTCCCCCGAGCGGGCCGGCCGCCCGGACACGGTGGCGCTCTGGCACAAGGTGACCACGGTGGAGGATCCGGAATGGACCCGCCGCTACCACTCGGTGGACATTGCGGAGAAGGCGTTCGGCGGGCGGGTGGACATCACCCTGGCCGACGGCACCGTAATCACGGACGCGATCGCCGTGGCCGACGCCCACCCGCTTGGTGCCCGGCCGTTCGTCCGCGCCGACTACATCAACAAGTTCCGCACGCTTGCAGCCGGACTGGTCACGGAAGAGGAAATGGACCGTTTCATCTCCGCTGCCGAGCGGCTGCCCGAACTCGCGGCCGGGGAACTCGGCCAGCTCAACATCACCGCTGCAGCCGGCGTCATCGACCCGGCCGCCGCACCGAAGGGACTGTTCTAAATGCTGTACTCCTCCACCACCCCCGAGCAGAAGCGCATCGCGATGCGGGAGGGCCTGGCATCGAGCACCCTGCAGCAGTACCCGGGGGCTTTCAATCCGCTCTCCGCCCGCCTGATCGAGGAAAAGGGCTTCTCCGGCGTCTACATCTCCGGCGCGGTCCTGGCCAACGACCTTGGCCTGCCGGACATCGGCCTGACCACCCTCACCGAGGTGGCCGCCCGGGCCGGCCAGATCGCCCGAATGACCGATTTGCCGGCCATCGTTGACGCCGACACCGGGTTCGGCGAGCCGATGAACGTGGCCCGGACCATCCAGGAGCTGGAGAACGCCGGGCTGGCCGGCTGCCACATCGAGGACCAGTTCAACCCCAAACGCTGCGGCCATCTGGACGGCAAGAACGTGGTTGACCTGGACACCGCCACCAAGCGGATCCGCGCTGCCGCCGATGCCCGCCGGGACCCGAACTTCCTCATCATGGCGCGGACGGATATCCGCGCCGTGGAGGGCCTGGAAGCAGCTCAGGACCGGGCACGCGCCCTGGTCGAGGCCGGCGCTGACGCGATCTTCCCCGAGGCCATGAAGACGGTGGAGGAATTCGCGGCCATCCGCGCCGCCGTCGACGTGCCGATCCTGGCCAACATGACCGAGTTCGGCAAAAGCGAACTCTTCACCTACGACCAGCTCGCCTCGGCGGGCGTGAACATGGTCATCTACCCGGTAACGCTGCTGCGCAGCGCCATGGGTGCTGCCGAGCGCACGCTGGAGACCATCAAGGCCGACGGCACCCAGGCCGCCAGCGTTCCCAGCATGCTCACACGTGCACGCCTGTACGATCTGGTGGATTATGAGGCGTACAACCGCTTCGATACCTCGGTATTTAATTTCCAGGTCCCCGGCACCCCGGCGTCGGCCTGACCTGGTCCGCTCCATTCCGGCACACGTACAAAAGAAGGCACCGCCCCACCACTGATCTGCGCACCACGACGAAGGAGTCCCAGACATGACCGACACCACGATTCACAAGGGCCTGGCCGGAGTGCTGGTGGACACCACCCGCATCTCCAAGGTCAACCCGGAAACCAACTCACTGCTCTACCGCGGCTACCCTGTCCAGGAGCTGGCCGCCAAGTGCTCGTTCGAGGAAGTTGCCTACCTGCTCTGGAACGGAGAGCTGCCCTCCGCGGATGAACTCGCAGCGTTTATGGACGCCGAGCGATCCCAGCGGGCCCTCACCCCGGAGCTGAAGGCAGTGATTGACGCGCTGCCGGTCACCTGCCATCCGATGGACGTCTGCCGTACGGCGGCCTCCGTGCTGGGCGCC
>NZ_BAAALV010000003.1:0-13377 GCF_039528575.1 Arthrobacter gandavensis | reverse complement strand
CTCCAGTGCGGAGGCCAACCTCGCCAAGTCCATCAGCCTCTTCGCAGCCATGCCTGCCGTGGTTGCCTACGACCAGCGACGCCGGCGCGGCGAGGAGCTCGTGGAACCGCGGGATGACCTGGGCTATTCGGCCAATTTCCTGTGGATGACCTTTGGGGAGGAAGCAGCGCCGGAGGTTGTTGACGCCTTCAACGTCTCGATGATCCTTTACGCGGAGCACTCCTTCAACGCTTCCACCTTCACCGCCCGGGTCATCACCTCCACACTGGCAGATCTGCACTCCGCGGTCGCCGGAGCCATCGGTGCGCTCAAGGGCCCGTTGCACGGCGGCGCCAATGAGGCAGTCATGCACACGTTCGAGGAGATCACCGCGGCCAGCACGGAGGAAGCCGAAGCTGCCGCCTACGCCGCGGCGTGGCTGGATGAGGCGCTGACCGAGAAGAAGAAGATCATGGGTTTCGGCCACCGGGTCTACAAGAACGGCGATTCACGGGTTCCGACCATGAAGGCAGCCCTGGACACCATGATCAAGCACTACGACCGCCCGGACCTCGGCGAGCTCTACACGGCGCTGGAAACTGCCATGGCTGAGCGGAAGAACATCCTGCCGAACCTGGACTACCCGGCCGGCCCTGCCTACCACCTGATGGGCTTTGACACCCCAACGTTCACGCCCTTGTTCGTCGCCGCGCGGATCACCGGGTGGACCGCGCACATCATGGAACAGCTGGAAGCCAACTCTCTGATCCGCCCGTTGAGTGAGTACAACGGCCCGGACGAGCGCCACCTGGCCTAAAGCACTTTCCACACGCGAATGCCCGCTGCAGGATCCTCCTGCAGCGGGCATTCGCGTGTGTCTAGGGAGTTTTGTGCCCCGGGTCTGCCGGGGCCGTTTCGGGGGAACCTACCCGGGAAAAGATCCTGCCGGAGACGTCCTGCTGCGCCAGACGGCGCAGGGCCAGCAGGACAGGTTCAATCAGCACAGTGCCCAGCACCACGTACCGCAGTGCCTCCGCCGGCGAATCCAGCGGCACTGACTGGACTTCGCGGGCAGCAACGCCGTGCATCGCTGCCGCGTAGGTTCTCAGCAGCTCTGGAGTCATCGCAAAACCGGCATCCTCCAGGCCGGTGAGGGCCCGTTCAAGCCGGAACCGGGCTTCGTGGTCTGCTGGATCGACCTCCCAGCCCAGCTCAGCCAGCACGGCATCGGCGCGCGGGTGCGATTCCTGATCCGGCTGCGCTGACCCCAGTGCATGGTGGGTTGCTCCGAGGAAGTCATGGGCGGATGCAGGCGGGTCATCAAGCTGCGCCAGTACGGCTGCGGCCTTGGCAACGGACAGGCCGCCCGGACCCAGCAGGGCACGAACCAGCCGGAGCCGGGCGGCGTGGGTCTCCGAGTAATCCGCCTGCCGGGGCGCTGTGGGGCGTCCTTCGGGCAGCAGTCCCGCCCGGATGTAGTACTTGATGGTCGCCACGGGAACGTCCGTGGCTGCTGAAAGTTCTGAGATTCGCATCCGTACCCCCTTGTGCTGGATAGTCTAACTCTCTAGCTTGGATAGCAGCACTATCCAATACCTAGGAGGGGCCGTCATGGCTCAAATTCTCAGCCACCGCTCAACCCACCGGCACACCGGCCCGCTGGTGGTGTTCCTCATTGGCATGCGGATCAACCGCCCCTGGCGCCCGGACCTCTGGTTGCCGGCCTTTGCCGCCATGCCGCGGATGCTGAGGGAACTATCGTCGGACCCCGGCTCCGGCCTGCTGGGTTACCGATTGACCTTCGGAGCCGGCGGCCCCCTGGTGGTGCAGTACTGGAAGAGCACCGAAGAGCTCTACGCGTACGCCAGCCAGCCGGACGCAGAACACCGGCCGGCCTGGGCAGCCTTTAACCGCCGGGCCCGAAAGGCCCCGGGAGCGGTCGGGATCTGGCATGAGACCTTTCCGGTGGACCGGGCCGAATCACTGTACGTCGGGATGCCGGTGTCAGGCCTGGCCAAGGCGACCGCCAACCAGCCTGCGCCAGACGGCAGCCGGGCAGCGGACCGGCTGGCCGCGGCGAGGAATTAGCCGCCCACGGCGCGCGCGTCCGGCAAGGGCACCTCAGGGCGAGGAGAACACCACGCTGGCCACGCACTCGTTGTCGGGTGCCAGCGTGATGACGGCAGCGAAGTAGTCGCCGTCGAGCACCCTCGGCAGCCAATGTGCGGAGTCCTCCCACATCTGCGGGTAGGGAACCGAGTCCGCCGCGTACCAGGCAGGGTCGATTTCCGACGACGGTGCGGGCTCCCCCAGCCAGTTCCAGCTGCGGTAGACGACGGTGGACATATCCCATTCGGGCCTCGCAGGAAAGACGAACTCGATAGTCCCGGCAGGTTCAAGATCCGCTTCCGCCACCGTGACCCCGGATTCCTCGAAGACCTCCCGGACGGCGGCCTGTTCGGGGGTCTCCCCCGGCTCTACGTGCCCGCCGAGAGTAACAATACGGCCGACGCCGAAGCCGGTCTTTTTCAGGCCCAGCAGCACTTCCTGCACCCCGTCGCGGGATTCACGCATGAGGAAACACAGCACCACCTCAGTGGCGCGCGTCGCCCGCGCTGCCGGGTTCACAGCGCCCGCGGATGGGCCGCGGCATAAACCTCACGCAGCGTGTCAGCGGTGACCAGCGTGTATACCTGGGTGGTGGTAACGGAGGCATGTCCGAGCAGCTCCTGGACTACGCGTACGTCGGCGCCGCCTTCAAGCAGGTGCGTGGCGAAAGAATGCCTCAGGGTGTGCGGGGAAACGTCCCTGTTGATCTTCGCCCTTTCGGCGGCCGTCTTCAGGATCGTCCACGCGCTCTGCCTGCTGAGCCGTCCGCCCCGCGCGTTGAGGAACAGGGCTGGGGTGCCTTTGCCTTTGGCCGCTGCTCCGGGCCGGCCCCGCACCAGGTACTCATCCAGCGCCCGCGCAGCATAGGAGCCCAGCGGCACGAGGCGCTCCTTGGATCCTTTGCCAAAAAGCCGAACGACGTCGGGCCCGTTGGCCGGGATGCGTTCAAGGGAGAGGTCATCGATGTCCAGCCCCACGGCCTCGCTGATGCGCGCACCGGTTGAGTACAGGAACTCGAGCAGTGCCCGGTCGCGCAGGCCGGTGGGGGTATCGAGTGGAATGGCTTCCAGGATCCGGGTTACCTCGTCCACGCTGATGGCCTTGGGCAGGCGTTTACCCGGCAGGGGGGGATGCACGTCTGCTGCAGGATCCTGCTCCGTCAGCCCTTCCAGCGCCCAGAACTTGTGCAGGCCGCGCACAGCGACGATGGTCCGGGCAGCAGAGCGCACGCTCAGGGCGGAGGCGCCGTCCGACCCTTCTGCGATGGACCGGGCAAACGCGGTGACATCGTGCCGGGTGATGTCAGTTACGGCGGTCCGCCCGTTGGCGGTGAGGAAGCGTGCGTAACGCAGAAGGTCGCGGCGGTAGGCGTCCACTGTATTGCGCGCCAGCCCCCGCTCCACAGCCATGTGCTGCAGATAGGCCCCGATGGCACGGCCGACGGCGGTGGAGCGCAGCTCCTCTTCCGCGGACCGGGAACTGCGCGCGGCCGGTGCGGATGCTTTCGACGATTCAGCCTGCGCGTGGGCCGAGAGTTCTGCGCGGTCAAGGATAAGGGTGGGGTTCAGCTGGGCGGAAAGGTCCAGCTCAATGGTGTCATTGTGCCGGGCAACGGCGGGAGCGCCGTCCGTTCCGGCGCTGGATGGGGGAACGTTTGACGGCATTGGTTCCCCTAGCGGACGGAACCGTTGGGCCAGGCGTGATGCTCTGAGTGGTGCTCCGGCCACGGTGCGTCCCCCGGACGCAGGCCGGCGTAGCCCGTGCTGCGCGCCGCAGCAGCCGCAAGCACTGCCGCTGCGGCCGAGGGGCTGTGCACCCGTCCCTCGAGGACGGCCTTAACGGCGTCGTCGAGGTCCACCCACAGCATTTTGATTTCGGCTTCCTCATGGAAGCGTTCGTGCCGGTCTGCCTCAGGAACCTCGTGCAGGCCCCGGGCAAGGTAGATGCGCAGCTCTTCCCTCGAGGAACCGGGGGAAAGGAACAGATCGGTCAGGACATTCCAGTCCTCAGCGACCAGGTCCGCTTCCTCAGCCAGCTCACGGACGGCGGCGGTGAGGTAGTCCTCGCCTTCGACGTCCAGGAGACCGGCCGGGATTTCCCACAGCGTCATGCGTACCGGATGCCGGTACTGGTTGATGAGCAGGATCTGGCCCTGTTCATTCATGGCCAGGATGGCCACGGCACCGGGGTGCCGGATGAAGTCGCGGACCAGGGGCTCGCCGTCGTCAGTCAGGGTGAACTTTTCACTCACCACGTCCCAAATGGGACCGCTGTAGGCTACGGATGATTCCAGCAGCCGTCGCGGACTCTGTTCGTCGGCGAACCCCCGGTCCTCGCTCATTGCCTTACGCCTCCGCGCCCTGGTGGGCCAGGGCAGCCTTGATCAGGCCGGCGAACAGCGGGTGAGGGCGGGTGGGCCGCGAGCTCAGTTCCGGGTGCGCCTGGGTGGAAACGTAGTACGGGTGAACGTCCTCGGGGAGTTCAACGAACTCAACGAGCTGGCCGTCCGGGGACGTACCGGAGAAGACCAGGCCGGCTTCGGCGATCTGCGCGCGGTAGGCGTTGTTGACTTCGTAGCGGTGGCGGTGGCGTTCGGCGACGGCGGTCTTGCCGTACGTCTTGGCCACAACCGAACCTTCGTCCAGCTTGGCGTCCCAGAGACCCAGGCGCATGGTGCCGCCCATGTCGCCCTGGCCTGCCACGATGTCCTTCTGCTCGGCCATGGTCGCGATAACCGGGTACTTGGTGTCCGGTTCGAATTCGCTCGACGAGGCGCCTTTGAGGCCAACCACGTTGCGGGCGTACTCGATGACCATGCTCTGCAGTCCAAGGCACAGGCCCAGGGTCGGCATCTTGTTCTCGCGGGCAAACTTCAGCGCACCGAGCTTGCCTTCAAGTCCGCGGATGCCGAACCCGCCGGGAACGCAGATCGCGTCCACGCCGTCCAGTGCCTTGCGGGCACCTTCTTCGGTAGCGCAGTCGTCGGAGGGGACCCAGCGGATCTTGACCTTGGTGTTGTTGGCGAAACCACCGGCACGCAGGGCCTCGGTCACGGAGAGGTAGGCGTCCGGCAGGTCGATGTATTTGCCGACCAGGGCCACCTCGAGGTGATGCTTGGGATTGTGGACGGCCTCAAGCAGGCGGTCCCACTTGGTCCAGTCGACATCCTTGAACTTCAATCCCAGGTGCTGGACGATGTACGCGTCCAGGTTCTGGGAGTGCAGGGTCTTGGGGATGTCGTAGATGCTCGGAGCGTCCGGGCAGCCAATGACGGCATCAACATCGACGTCGCACATGCGGCCAATCTTGTCCCGCATGGAGTCCGGCACGGGGCGGTCGGAGCGGATCACAATGGCGTCCGGCTGGATGCCGATGGAGCGCAGGGCTGCCACCGAGTGCTGGGTCGGCTTGGTCTTCAGTTCCTGGGACGGACCGATGTACGGAACCAGCGAAACGTGCAGGAAGAAGACGTTGTTACGGCCAACGTCCTGGCGGACCTGGCGGGCCGCCTCAAGGAACGGCTGGGACTCGATGTCGCCGACCGTGCCGCCGATTTCCGTGATGATGACATCCGGGGACTTCTTCGCCTCGGAGGGCAGGCGCATCCGGCGCTTGATCTCGTCGGTGATGTGCGGGATGACCTGAACGGTGTCACCGAGGTATTCGCCGCGGCGCTCCTTGGCAATCACGGTGGAGTACACCTGGCCGGTGGTCACGTTGGCGGACCCGTCGAGGCTCTCATCGAGGAAGCGCTCGTAGTGTCCGATGTCAAGGTCGGTCTCGGCGCCGTCATCGGTCACGAAGACTTCGCCGTGCTGGAAGGGATTCATTGTGCCCGGATCCACATTCAAGTAGGGATCGAGCTTCTGCATGGTCACCGAGAGGCCGCGTGCCCGAAGCAGGTGACCGAGGCTGGAAGCCGTCAGACCCTTACCGAGGGAAGAAGCCACACCGCCGGTGACGAAGATGTGTTTGGTCGTAGAAGACGACTTGGGAAACCTGGAATTTGATCGCTGCACCACGGAATTCGAGCCTATCACCTTTTGTTGGTTGGGGTATTACTCACCGGGGACGGCCGCCGTCGCCAGCAGTTCCTCGGCGTGGGCACGGGCCGACTCCGAGTCCTCATGGCCCGCGAGCATCCGGGCCAGTTCCCTGATCCGGGCCTCGCGGTCCAGCACGACGACGTCGCTGGCAGTTACGCCGGTCCCGTCGCCTGCGGAGGAAGAGGTTTTAATCACGCGGATATGGTGGCCCGCGAAGGCCGCCACCTGGGGCAGGTGGGTGACAACAATCACCTGGACGTGCCGGGCGAGCATCGCCAGCCGGCGGCCGATTTCGATTGCCGCCTTGCCGCCGACTCCGGCATCCACTTCGTCAAAGACGAAGGTGGGTACGGGGTCAACTTCGGCAAGCACCACTTCGATCGCGAGCATGACCCGCGAAAGCTCACCGCCGGAGGCTCCCTTGCCCAGCGGGCGGGGAGGAGCTCCTGGATGCGGTGCGAGCAGGAATTCGACGGCGTCGGCGCCGTACGGGCCCAGCTCGCCGGTGGGCTCCACGGTGATGACCAGCTTGGCGTCCGGCATTGCCAGCGCCGTAAGTTCCGCGCTCACACGTTGTCCGAGCTCCGCTGCGGCGTCAGTACGGAGCTTGGTCAGGCCTGCTGCCTCGTCACGGAGCCTGGCCTCAAGCTCGGCCAGTTCGGCTTCCAGGGATTCGATGCGGTTGCCGTCGTCTCCCAGATCGGCCAGGCGTGCCCGGCTGGTCTCGGCCCATTCCAGCACCTCGTCGATGCTAGGCGCGTATTTCCGCACCAGGGTCGCCAGCTCCGCTCGCCGGGCTTCCACCTCGGCGAGCCGGCCGGGGCCGTCGGAGTCCAGTGAGGCGCTGTAGCTGGAGAGTTCAGCGGCGATGTCCGCCAGGATGTAGCCCACCTCGGCCAGCCTGCCCGCTGCGGCAGCCAGTGCCGGGTCATGTTCACCGGCCAGCTCCAGCTGGCGCTTGGCGGCGTCGACCAGCGAGGTGGCGTCAGATCCGTCGGAGAAGTCCCCGGCGACCAGCGCCGAGTGCGCCCCAACCGACGCGGTCCGCAGTTCTTCGATGTTGCCCAGGCGCATGGCCTCGGTCTTCAGGTTCTCGTCCTCGGCCGGTTCAGGGGCGACGGCGTCGATCTCCTCCAGGGAGGCTGCAAGGTATTCGGCCTCCCGCAGGCGTTCCCGGGCCGTCTGGCGCAGCTCAGTCAGCTCCGCTGCCGCAGCCCGCCACCGGTCATAGCCCTGCCGGTAAGCGGTCATGGCACCGGACAGGGACTCCCCGGCGTACTTGTCCAGGGCTTCGCGCTGAGCGGCGGTGCTCTTGAGCCGCAGCTGGTCTGTCTGTCCGTGGACGGCCACCAGGTGACTGCCCACCTCGGCCAGCACACCCACCGGTGCGGATCGTCCGCCCAGGTGTGCGCGGCTGCGGCCGTCGGCGTTGACGGTGCGGGCCACCAGGAGCTCAGTGCCGCCGTCGTACTCTTCCAGCTCCGCCCCGGCGTCCGCAGCGCGCGCGGCGGCGGGGCTGTCCGGCGAGAGCCGCACAACGGCTTCAGCCAGCGCAGACTTGGCGCCCGTGCGAACCGCTCCGGCGTCGGAGCGGGCGCCCAGGAGCAGCCCGAGGGCAGTGATGACCATGGTCTTGCCTGCGCCGGTCTCGCCGGTGACCACGGTGAAACCGGAACCCAGCGTCAGCGTCGCATCAGTAATGACGCCCAGGTCCCGGATGCGGATTTCTTCGATCACGGGAGCACTCCTCCGCTCTCGGCTGTATCGGCAGGATGGTTTGCGGGCCCGCGCCAGCCCTGGGTGGGCAGCTGGAACTTGCGGACCAGCCGCTCGGAGAACGGCGTCTGGTGGGTTCGGGCGAGCCGGACGGGCACCGTGGACCGGGTCACTTCCACCCGGGATCCCGGGGGCAGGTCGAGGCTGCGCCTGCCGTCGCACCAGAGCAGTCCGTTGGCGGCATTCCGGGTCAGGATCTCCACGGCCAGGATTGAATCCGGGGCCACCACCAGGGGCCTGGAGAACACGGCATGGGCACTGATCGGAGTAATCAGCAGCGCCTCCACCTCAGGCCAGACCACCGGTCCCCCGGCGGAGAAGGCGTACGCGGTGGAGCCGGTGGGGGTGGCCATCACCACGCCGTCGCAGCCGAAGGATGATATTGGGCGTCCGTCCACTTCCATGACCACCTCGAGCATGCGCTGGCGGTCGGCCTTCTCCACGGCAGCTTCGTTCAGTGCCCAGGTGTGGGCGAGCAGGGTGCTGTCCAGCCAGACCTTCACATCGATGGTGAGGCGTTCTTCCACCGTGTAGGCGCGGTCCACGACCCAGCCCACGGTCTTTTCCAGGTCTTCGCGTTCGCTTTCGGCCAGGAAACCGACGTGCCCCAGATTCACTCCGAGCAGCGGGACTTCGGTGTCACGCACCAGTTCCGCAGCGCGGAGGATTGTGCCGTCGCCGCCCAAAACCATTCCCAGGTCAACATCGCTGAGCTGGACGTCTTCGCCCAGGATCTCGGTGGGGACGGTGAGCTGTCCGTATTCGGCCTGGATGTCCTCAAGGTCCTTGCGCCGCATCACCGGCACCAGGCCGGCGGCGTGCAGCTGGGTGCAGACTTCCTGGGCCGCAGCCATGGCGGCCTTCCGGCCGGTGTGCGCGAGCACCAGTATCCGTCTGCTCATCTTGTCCAGTCCTGTTCTGCCCCGTTACGGAGCAAGTGTGTTGCCGTCCCGCCAGTCTTCTACGCCCTGCGGCGCCTCCGCAAACGCGGCCGGTCCACCAAAGACCCCATTGACCAGTACGGATGCCGCTGCCGCCCGCTCTGCAGCGTTGCGGGGAGTCCCCTCAGGCACCGTCATCCACATAAAGAATTCCACATTCCCGTTCTGCCCGGGCAAAGGACTGCGGGCGATTCCGCTAATTTCCAGACCTGCCTCCAGCGCCGAGCCGGCCACCCGCTCCACGGCGAGGCGGTGGCGTGCCGGATCGGTGACCACGCCGGTTCGGTTCAACAGCTCCCTGCCCACCTCGAACTGGGGTTTCGCCATGAGCAGCAGGCTGCCTCCCGGCCGGGTGGCAGCCGCCAGCGGCGCTATGACCATGGTCAGGGAGATGAAGCTCAGGTCGGCAACGGTGAGGTCCACGGTGCCGCCAATGTCCAACGGCGTGAAGTAGCGGACGTTCATGCCTTCGAAGACCCGGACTCGGGGATCAGCGCGCAGTGAGTCCACCAGCTGGCCGTGCCCTACGTCCACCGCCGCGACTTCGGCGGCACCGGCGCGCAGCAGCACATCGGTAAAGCCTCCGGTCGAGGCCCCGGCGTCCAGGCAGCGCATGCCCGTGGGATCGATGTCGGGGAATGCGGCCAGCGCGCCCGCGAGTTTGTGCCCTGCACGGCTGACGTAGTCGGGTCCGCCGTCGTCGGCAACGCTAAGCGGCTCATCCGGCTGGATGGATGCCGACGCTTTGGTGAGCACGGTCTGACCCCGCTGTACGCGGCCAGCCGCGATGAGCTTGGCAGCATGGGTGCGCGAACGTGCCAGACCGCGGGCCACCAGTTCCTGGTCGAGCCGCGCCATCCTAGGCAGACCCCCGTCCAGGATGCGGTGCCCGTGCGGACGCCGGTCCGGACATGGACCCCACGCCCGGAGGAGGGCCCGCGGCCAGCCCCGTTTCCTCGTTGAGGGCAGCGAGCAGGCCATCATGCAGTCCCGTGTAGAGGGCTGCATGTTCGCCAACAGGGGCTTCCGCGACGGCCGACAGTCCGGACAGCACCGCGTCAACGGCCCGGTCCCCGGTCAGCTCCGGATTCGGGGTACCCCCATGGGTCTCTGCACTTTCTTCCACGGGCACAGCCTAGCGTCCGGCACTGACAGTCCAGCGGACCTGCGGGTTCGTCGCCTGCGCAGCCTGCGGATGTTCTTCCCACCAGGCTGCGCACGCAGCACGCCACCCGTCCAGGTCCCCTTCGGGCGCCTCGACGAGCACCTCTCCCCCGGCGACCCGTGCTGTGGCTGTACCGCAGCGGAATCCACCTTCGACGGATTCAACAGGCGGATACGGCTCGTAGAGGGCAGCCAGCGATGGGATCAGGAAGTCAGGGCGTTCCTGTGTCCGAGCGGCCAGCGCGGAAGCAGGGCTGTCCACGCCGGTGAGTACCAGGGCAGTCAAGTAGCCGGCGTTGGTGCCGCCCAGGATGTCGGTGTCCAGCCGGTCACCGACGACCAGCGGGCGGTTCACGCCCAAGTGGCGTGCCGCCGTCGTAAACAGCGGGGCTTCCGGCTTGCCGGCTACCACAGGACGCTGCTTGGTGGCGGCTGCCACGGCAGCGACCAGCGTGCCGTTGCCCGGGGCGATGCCGCGTGCCTGCGGGATGGACAGGTCCGTGTTCGTGGCGACCCAGACCGCTCCAGCGGCAACGGCAAAGGCTGCCTCGGCAAGGTCTTTCCAGCCGAGCGCCGGATCGAAGCCCTGAATCACCGCTGCCGGGCGATCCTCTGCCGAGGTGACGGGCACCAGGCCCTGGGCACGCACCTGTTCCGTCAGCGTTGCACTTCCGGTGACCAGCACCGTACTGCCGGCCGGCACCAGGCCGGCCAGCAGCTCCGCCCCGGCCTGCGCGGAGCCGAAAACGTTCTCCGCAGTAGCCGGTGCCCCAAGTTCACGCAGGTGCTCAGCGACCGTGGCCGAGGAACGCGAGGCATTATTGGTGATGTATGCCAGCTTTACGCCGGCAGCCTCCAGTCCCTGCAGCGCCTCCGGCGCCCCGGGAATGGCATGTGGACCAGCGTAAACAACTCCGTCCAGGTCCGCGAAGACCGCATCGAACCTGCCCAGCAGCGGCTCAGTCATTGCTGTCCGCACTCTGGCGGGCGTCGTCGTCCTCGCTGTCGGAATCGGTTTCTTCGGCTTCCTCAACTCCCAGGAGGGATTCCCGTTCATCGCTGGGGAGGGCATCTTCGTCTTCGGCGTCAACGTCGGCAGGGTCCGCTTCGGTTTCGGCACGCTCGGCGTAGTTGCCGGAGCGGTCGTCGGCCGTCTCTGTACCGTCGTGGCCTGCGTTATCACTGTCGCGGCGGAAGCGGGGCTTGCCTGCCGGTTCATCGTCCTCTCCGAGGTCCATGATTTCCGGCTCGGCGAACTCGCCAATTCCCAGCACGCTTTCGGCCAGCAGTGCCTGGCGGCGCCACGGCTCTGCCTCGTTGCCGCGGCCGGCCAGCTCAAGGGCGTCGGCGTAGGCGCGGAAGAGCCGCGGGCTGTAGGAGAACGCACGGTTCTTGTCCAGCTGCGGAATCTCGAGTGCGCTGACCGCGGCGTCGTACTGCTCCATGTCCATGCGGGCACCGGAGGCAACAATCGCAACGTCCACCTTGCCTGCGTTGTCCAGCTCGGCCGCTTCGTCGGAACGGACCAGGTCCAGTGCCCGGTCCGGGCGGCCCAGACCGCGTTCGCAGTCCGCCATCATGGCCAGGTATTCGTTGGATCCACTGATTCGGCGGTGGGTGCGGAATTCGCGGAGGGCATCACCGAACTCTCCGGCAGCGTAGGCGGTCAGCGCCACTGCTTCGCGCACTGCTGCAAGGCGGCCGCCGCGGCGGCTGGCTGCGAGGGCGTGCTGGAAGGCAAGCTCGGGATCGGTATCGATCAGGCGCCCGGCCATGACCAGGTGCTTCGAAACCCACTCACCGTTGACCTCTTCGAGGTTGCGCAGCTGCGCACGGGTGACCTTGTCCAGCTCCTGGCCCGTGACATCGTCATCGATTTCCGGAGAGCGTTCGCGGCCGGCACGGTTGGCGCTGCGCAGGTCGCGGGCATTGTGCTTACGCTCGGTGACAGGTGCTTCTTCGGTGCTGTGGCGCTGCGGACGGTCGGAGCTCCGCTGCGGACGGTCGGAGTCCTTGCGGAATGGCTTACGCTCACCGTCACGGGCGGGACGGTCGCCGAAGGGCTTCCGGTCGCGGGAGTCCTTGTTGAACGGCTTACGCTCACCACGGTCAGCATTGAAGGAACGACGTTCCCCATCACGGGCAGGACGGTCGCCAAACGGTTTACGATCCCCACGCTCACTGTTGAACGGCTTACGATCCCCGTCACGGGCAGGACGATCACCAAAGGGCTTCCGGTCGCGGGAGTCCTTGTTGAACGGCTTACGCTCGCCACGGTCAGCATTGAAGGAACGACGCTCACCGTCACGGGCAGGACGATCACCAAACGGTTTACGCTCATCACGGCCGGCAAAAGGCTTACGATCCCCACGATCACTGTTGAACGGCTTACGCTCACCACGATCATTGTTGAACGGCTTACGCTCACCACGGTCAGCATTGAAGGAACGACGCTCACCGTCACGGGCAGGACGATCACCAAACGGTTTACGCTCATCACGGCCGGCAAAAGGCTTACGATCCCCACGCTCACTGTTAAACGGCTTACGCTCACCATCACGAGCCGGACGATCACCCCACGGCTTACGATCCCCACGCTCACTGTTAAACGGCTTACGCTCACCATCACGAGCCGGACGATCACCCCACGGCTTACGATCCCCACGCTCATTGTTGAACGGCTTCCGCTCACCATCACGAGCCGGACGATCACCCCACGGCTTACGATCCCCACGCTCATTGTTGAACGGCTTCCGCTCACCATCACGGCCAGCAAACGGCTTACGAGCGCCGCCCTCCTTGTTGAAGGGCTTCCGCTCACCATCACGAGCGGGACGACCGGCGGAAGACTGCCTGTCGTTGTAGGACTTGCGCTGCGGGGGCTTGCGATCGTTCGCGCGGGGCCGTCCCTGGCTGTCGCGATCTTCCCGGTTGTTCTGCTCGGACATGCTGAGTTCCTCTCGTCGTGAGCCGACCAACGGAATTTAACTGCAGTCGCTCGTCACTATGTATGTGTAGGTAATTGGCAGGACCTTGCCTGCGAAAGTCATGGGGACCGCACGGGGTCCTTATCAATTCTAAGGCAGAGAGCGGCCTCCCCGATCCGCGGAGCTCACTCTGGCCGGGTAAGCGTCGTGAACCTCACCACTTCCAGGGCGGTATTCCCTGAAGGAGTGCCCACGTGTGCTGACTCTATGCCTGTCGAGGTTCCCAGCCGCCGTAACGGGTGTTCCCCGGTGTGGTCCCGTGTCACAGGCGGTGGGAAGGCCCGGCCCGGGCTGGACCAGCCCTAAGGGGTGTTAAACGGGGAAGGGCCCGCACATGTGTGCGGGCCCGGTGGTGGGGGTGGTGTTAAAGCAGTT
>NZ_BAAALV010000002.1:1470246-1505945 GCF_039528575.1 Arthrobacter gandavensis | reverse complement strand
TTTTAGCAATTCGGTGAATTCCGTAGAATTCCAACCAAACCGGCTATTCCAGCCCTTCCGGACCACGCCAATGCATCCGGATTTACCCGGTGGATTGAAGTGGTTTTGGTTTCCGTTCCGGCCTCAACGGCTCGGCGGCAACTCATTCAACTTTACACATCCGATGAGCCCTGCGCAACTCGGCAGGTCTGTGATGTCCTGCACGGGCTTGCGGGCCCTGATGCTGCGCCCGTCGCGGTCCCAGCGGACTGTCCCCGGCAAACCGGCGCAGTTCCATTTTAGGGAACACCGTCCGTCCCCGTGCAAGTTCAGAACGCGTGGGTGTGCTCACACCATCAGGTTGTTACCCACGGACGCGCAGATACTCCAGCTGCGCTGCGACGGAGAGCTCGGCCGCAGCACGGACGGAGGCCGGCACATCGGCATAGACGGCGTTGGCCACCTGTTCAACCGTGGCATCCTCCCCCAGCAGTCCCAGCACGCCGCGAATCTGTGCCAGGCGCTCGTCACGGTGGTCCCGGTATGTCAGCACAACTGACTCAAGGTTCTCCAGGTCCGGGCCGTGAGCAGGCAAGACGACGGCGGGCCCAAGCTGGCCAAGCTTCTCCAGGCTTGCCATGAAGTCCTGCAGGGTTCCGTCCGGGTAGTCCAGCACCGTGGTCCCGCGGCCCAGAATGGTGTCCCCCGTTAGAACGGATCCGCTGGGACCGTCCTCCCGGAGCAGGAAGCACACAGAATCCGAGGTGTGTCCCGGCGTAGCCAGCACCTGGATCTCCACTCCCCCGGCGGTGATGACTTCCCCGTCCTGAAGCGGGTCCCCGCCGAAACAGAAAGCCTGATCAGCAGCCCGAACCGGGGCACCGGTGAGCTGGTGGAAACGTTCGGCACCTTCTGTGTGGTCGGGGTGGCGGTGTGTAATGAGCACCAATTCAACATCCCCGGCTGCGGCGAGAGCTGCGAGGTGCTCTTCATCTGCAGGCCCGGGGTCAACAACCACGCAGGGTCCGCCGGTTTCGGCGGCAAGGATGTAACTCTTGGTGCCGTCCAGGCTCATCGGCCCCGGGTTATCGGCCAGCCGGTACCGTGCCAGCGGGGTACTCCGCGTTATCCGGTCCGGTGCCGGCTGTGCCGCTTCGCTCATGTTCTTCCCTAGGCCAGACGGGTCAGCCAGCCGCGGGTGTCCTCCACGGCACCGGTCTGGATGCCGAGCAGTTCCCGCCGGATGGACATGGTGACTTCACCTGCCGCAGCCTCCGGGGAACTAATGGTCTCGGTCTCGGACTTCAGTTCGCCAACCGGCGTGATGACGGCAGCCGTGCCGCACGCAAAGACCTCGGTGATTTCACCGGAGGCAACGCCGTCGCGCCATTCATCCAGCGTGATCTTGCGTTCTTCAACCTTCAGGCCGCGGTCTCGGCCCAGTTCAAGCACGGAATTGCGGGTGACGCCGCGAAGTATGGTTCCGGTGAGCGCCGGGGTGACGAGGCGGCCGTCCTTGAAGACGAAGAACACGTTCATGCCGCCGAGTTCTTCGATGGCGTTGTCATTGAACTCGTCCAGGAACAGCACCTGCTGGCAGCCGTTGGCTTCGCCTTCCATCTGCGCAATGAGGGACGCTGCGTAGTTGCCCCCGCACTTGGCTTCGCCGGTGCCTCCCCGGCCTGCGCGGGCGTACTTGGTGGAGAGCCAGATGGAAACCGGCTTTAGTTCTCCGCCGAAATAGTTCCCAGCCGGTGAGGCAATAACCCGGTAGGAAACCTCGCGGGCGGGACGGACACCCAGGAACGCCTCCGTGGCGATCATAAAGGGACGCAGGTAAAGGGACTCGCCGTCTCCGGAAGGAACCCAGTCCCGGTCCACGGCAACAAGCCGCCGCAGCGATTCAAGGAACAGCTCCTCGGGCAGCTCCGGCAACGCAAGGCGGCGGGCAGAGGCGTTCAACCGGGCCGAGTTGGCTTCGGGACGGAAGGTCCAGATGGATCCGTCTTCATGCCGGTAAGCCTTGAGCCCCTCGAAGATCTCCTGGCCGTAGTGCAGCACGGAGGCAGCGGGATCCATGGCGATGGGGCCATACGGCTCAATCCGCGCGTTCTGCCAAACTCCCTCGCCCGTTTCCGAGACGCGGTAGTCGATGACGGCGGTGTGGTCCGTGAAGTGGTTACCGAATCCCGGGTCAGCCAGGATCGCAGCGCGTTCCTGGTCCGACTTGGGTTGGGCGGATAGCTTCTGGGTGAACTCCAGAGCGCTGACAGACATTATTCCTCCACGGTGAACGGCGCGGCCGTCGTTCGTCTTCCTATTGATCGGGTACCTGTTGAGCTTATGACACTGCCGCGGCGATCGCATCGCCAATTTCCGCGGTGGTGCGTGTGTTTCCTGCCCGGGCGGCGACGTCGGCTTCCACTGCGCGCTCGACCCGGGCGGCTTCGTCGTTGAAGCCCAGATGCGCCAGCAGCAGGGCTGCGGACAGGATGGCTGCCGTCGGATCGGCCTTCTGCTGGCCGGCAATGTCCGGTGCGGAACCGTGCACCGGCTCGAACATGGACGGGAAGGTTCCCTCCATGTTGATGTTGCCGGAGGCTGCCAGGCCGATGCCGCCGGTGATGGCTGCAGCCAGGTCGGTAAGAATGTCCCCGAACAGGTTGTCGGTCACGATCACGTCGAAGCGGGCGGGGTCCGTGGTCAGGAAGATCGTGGCGGCGTCCACATGCAGGTAGTCGACTTCCACCTCGGGGAAGTCAGCGGCAACGGCTTCCACGGTCCGCTTCCACAAGCTGCCGGCATAGACCAGGACGTTGTGTTTGTGGACGAGGGTCAGTTTCCGGCGCGGGCGTTCGCTGGCGCGGCGGAACGCATCGCGCACCACGCGCTCGACGCCGTGCGCAGTGTTCAGCGACACCTCGGTGGCAATTTCATGCGGGGTCCCGGTGCGCAGGGATCCGCCGTTGCCGACGTAGGGGCCTTCGGTTCCTTCCCGGACCACAATGAAGTCGATATCACCGGGGTTGGCCAGCGGGCTCGCGACGCCGGGGTACAGCTTGGACGGGCGCAGATTGACGAAGTGGTCCAGGCTGAAGCGCAGTTTCAGCAGCATCTCGCGCTCGATCAGGCCGGACGGCATTTTCGTGTCGCCCGGAGCGGCGCCGACGGCGCCGAAAAGGATCGCGTCATGCTGCTTGAGGGACTCAAGCGTTTCATCCGGGAGCGTTTCGCCGGTACGGAGCCAGTGCTCGGCACCGAGCTGGTACTCCGTGAGGTCAAACTTCGCCGTACCCGACTCGGTTACGGCCTTCAGCACTTTGACGGCTTCGGCCGTGACCTCGGGACCGATTCCATCCCCGGGAATGACGGCCAGGGAAATAACCTTCGACGCTTCTTCGCTCATGCTCCAATTCTAGGAAGAGTGTCCGAATAGCGGTCAACACGTATCACATAATGAGACGCACGACAGCGGCGCTTCCGTAACGAGCTGCCCCCACCTCCGCGGGGGCCGGCGCTGCCGGGCCGCGGCTCGTCCAGCCGCAGTTCAGACCAGGGCATGACGCGCCGGTTCAGGAAGCGCCCTAAAGTTGTTGTCCATGCTGCTGCACCAACGCCTCTATGCCTGGACTCAGGCGAACCCCTTCAAGGTTGACCTGGCGGGAGCGCTTTCGGCGAGCCTGTTTTTCGCGTTTCCGTTCCTGCTGATGGGCGTCGGCGAAGGGCTGATCGAGTTCTTCCTGTCCCTGGCCATCTGCCTGCCGCTGGCATGGCGGCGCACCCGGCCGGTTCCCGCCGCGGCAGTGATGGCCGCGGCCTGCCTAATCCAGCTTCCCGTGGTTCCGGAGACAGGGCTGCCGGCAGACGTCTTGGTCCTGGTGATGGTGCATGCACTGGCTGCCTACGCCCCGCGCTGGGCGAGCCTGGGCGGACTGGCACTCGCTCTGGTCGGCGGTGCGCTCCTGATCCTGCAGTACGTGGCGCGGCCCACCATATCCGGCGTAGGGACGGCGGCCAGCCTTGCCAACGGAATGATCTGGTTCTGGTTGATAATGCTGGTGGCCGTCGATGCCGTGGTGCTTGTCTGCTGGACCTTCGGTGATCTGGCGCGAACCCGCCGCCTGGCCATGGAGTCGCTGCGCGACCGGGCCCGCCGCCTCGAAGTCGAGCGGCAGCAGGAACGGGACCTGGCAGCGGCTGACGAGCGCACCCATATTGCCCGCGAAATGCACGACATCGTGGCGCACTCGCTTTCAGTGATCATTACGCAGGCCGACGGCGCCAGGTATGCGAGCGCCCAGGACCCGGAAATCGCGACGGCTACCCTCGGCACTATCGCCGAGACGGGCCGGGGCTCGCTGCGGGAGATGCGGCGGCTGCTCGGCGTCCTGCGCGGCGACGACGGCGCGTCCACCCGTCCGCTGCCTTCGCTTGCGGACATCGGTGATTTGGTCGAGGGCGTCAAACGTGCCGGGCTGGACGTCCAGGTGCTCACCGCCGGCGCCATGCGGCGGGCCCTGCCGGCCGGGGCGGAGCTGACGGCCTACCGCGTGGTGCAGGAGGCCCTCACGAACGTGCTGAAGCATGCCGGCCCCATGGCGCGCGCCAGGGTGGAGCTGGACTGGACAGCACGCGGGCTCGGCATCACGGTGACTGACGACGGGCGCGGTGCCGGCGCTGACCCGGCGCTCCACGCAGGCACACCCAACGACGGCGCCGCCCGGACTCCCGGCGCGGGCCAGGGGATCATAGGTATGAAGGAACGCGTGGCGCTCTACGATGGAACGTTGGAAGCCGCTCCCGCCCCCGGCGGAGGATTCCGCGTCGACGCATTCATTCCCTACACGGAGGCCTAACAGGCATGACCACCCCCTCCCCCGGTGTTCCCGGGGAGACTGATACTTCCGCACCTATCCGGGTGGCGCTGGTGGATGACCAGCAGCTGGTCCGCGGCGGGTTCAAGATGCTGATCAATTCCCAGCCGGACCTCACGGTGACCGCTGAGGCCGGCAATGGCGCCGAAGCCGTGCGCGTGCTCTCCCAGACACCCGCCGACGTCGTCCTGATGGATGTCCGGATGCCGGGCATGGACGGCATTGAAGCTACCGCCAGGATCCTGGAGCAGGCAGGTTCCCGGGAGGCGGAGGTCAAGGTGGTGGTGCTGACGACTTTCGACCTTGACGAATACGCGCTGTCCGCCATCCGGGCCGGAGCCAGCGGCTTCCTGCTCAAGGACGCCCCGCCCGAGGAACTGCTCGAGGCGATCCGCACCGTGTACCGCGGTGATGCGGTAATCGCGCCGTCGACCACCCGCCGGCTGCTGGACCACGTGGCGCCCATGCTGCGCGAGCCGACTCCGGAGGTGAGCCGGCATGCAGCGAGCGTTGAAACCCTCACGCCCCGCGAGCGCGAAGTCTTCGCCCTTATCGCTGGCGGGCTCTCCAACCCGGAGATCGCAGCGAAGCTCTTCCTGTCCGAAGCAACGGTCAAGACCCACGTGGGGCACATCCTGGCCAAACTCGGGGCACGGGACCGTGTACAGGCTGTTGTCATCGCCTATGAGACCGGTATCGTCACCCCGTAACAGCCCGGGGAGGCACCCATGGCGTCCGTCGACGATGTCCGTTCCTTCTGCCTTTCCCTGCCGGGAGTCGCTGAACGGTCCAGCTGGAACCAGCCGGCCTGGTTCGCACGCAGCCTGATGGCCAGAATGTGGGAAGACGGGGTACTCACCGTCAAGACCGAGGAACGCGAAGGGCTCGCCGGGACGAACCCGGAGACCTATTTCTGGACGCCCCACCACAACCGGTCGCCGCAGCTGGTCCTGGCCCGGCTGGCCCGCCTGGACATGGCAGAGCTTGAGGAACTGCTGCTGGAGTCCTACCGGCTGGCGGGCCCGGTTCCACCCACGGGATGAGAAAGGGCCGCTGACAACCCGCCCCTGACCCGATGTGCCGGGGATGGCGCCCCGAATAGCGTTGAGGGCATGACAACCCTTACTGAGCACCACGCTGTGCCCGGCCCCGGCAGCTCCACGGCTGCCGCCGCCGCACAGGCCCTGAACAAGACCTACGGAAAGGGCGACACCGCCGTCCACGCGCTCCGCGACGTGGACGTTCGGTTCGAGTCCGGCACCTTCACGGCGATCATGGGTCCGTCCGGCTCGGGCAAGTCCACCCTGATGCACTGCCTGGCCGGCTTGGATACCGCTGACTCCGGCAACATCTGGATCGGCGGAACCGAAATCACCTCGCTCAAGGACGCTGACATCACCCGCCTGCGCCGCGACAGCGTCGGCTTCGTATTCCAGTCCTTCAACCTGGTTCCCACGCTGACCGCCGAGCAGAACATCACCCTTCCCGTATCCCTGGCCAACGGCAAGGTTGATACCGAATGGCTCGCAGAGATCACCCGCACCCTTGGCCTCGAAGGCCGGCTCAAGCACCGCCCCCACGAACTCTCCGGCGGCCAGCAGCAGCGCGTCGCGGTAGCCCGCGCCCTGCTGACCCGCCCGCACGTCATCTTCGGCGACGAGCCCACCGGCAACCTCGATTCCCGTTCGGGTGCCGAAGTGCTCTCGCTGCTGCGCCGTTCCTCCCGGGAAATGGGCCAGAGCATCATCATGGTTACCCACGATCCAGTGGCTGCCTCTTACGCGGACCGCGTTGTGCTGATGAACGACGGCGCGCTGGTGGGCGAGCTCTCCAATCCCACCCCTGAGAGCGTGCTGGCAGCCCTGACAAAGCTGGGGGCATAACAGTGCTGCAGGTTGCCCTGGCGCAGGTGCGCCTCAATGCCCGCCGTTTCATCGCCGTCGGCGTTGCCGTGATGATCGCCGTCGGCTTCCTCACCGCCACCTTGATCATCAATGCCTCGTCCAAGGCTTCCCTGACACAGAGTGTGGGACAGAGCTTCCGCAACGCGGACCTGGTGCTTTCGGCCGGTTACGACGACGATGCCAAGGACTGGGCCATCCTCGACGAACAGACTGCTGACCTCGCCCGCAGCATGGACGGCGTGGAAGACACCTACACGGTGCTCGCCGCCTCCGTGGCGGTTCGGGACGGCCGCGGAAGCTCATACGCTGTTCTGGCCAATCTTCCTGCCAATGATTCCCTGCTCCCTGTTGACGTGGTGAAGGGCACCCTCCCGGCAGCCGCCGGCGAGGTGGCCATCGACGAACAGACCGCCGAGCGCCGCGGAATAACCGTCGGGTCGCTGCTGCCCGTGGTTTCGGCGGAGGACCTCGAGGGCGCTGAAACCCCCCTCACCGTCACTGCCCTGGTTGAAGCGTCCTCAGACCCGCGCTCGATGGGTACCGCCCAGCTCTACGCAACCGAAGCGACCACCGCGCCCTTCACCAGCATGGAGTTCGGCTTTGGATCCATCCAGCTCGCACTGGCAGAGGGCGCGTCTGTAACAGCCGTCCAGACTGCCCTGACGCAGGCACTCAGCGATGCCGGCATCAAGGCCGTGACGGTACGCACTGTGGAGGAAGAGACCACCGAGCTCATGGCCGGTTTCACCGGCGGGCAGGACAGCCTCACTGTCATCCTGCTTGCCTTCGCCGCCGTTGCACTCCTCGTCTGCGCCCTCGTAGTCTCCAACACCTTCTCCGTGCTGGTGGCCCAGCGCACCCGGGAGCTCGCCCTGCTGCGGTGCATCGGCGCCGGCCGGTCACAGATCCGCCGTTCCGTGCTTGTCGAGGCCCTGCTGGTGGGGATCGTGTCCTCCATCGTCGGTGTGCTGGCGGCAGTGGGCCTGGTGGGCGGAATCGTGGCGTACCTTCAGACCCTCCCGGAAAGCGGCTTCGCCACCATGGACGTCCAGCCGCTGGCCGTTGCGGCGGGTATGGCGGCCGGCGTAATCCTCACAGTCCTCGCCGCACTGGTGCCGGCCCGTGCGGCGACTGCCGTCGCGCCGCTCGCAGCCCTTCGCCCCGCCGAGGATGTACGCGCCGGCACACGCAGGGGCCGCGTCCGGCTGGTGTCAGGGCTGGTGCTGACCGCCGGCGGTGCCGCCCTGCTGGGCTACGGCGCCTACGACGGGGACCTGCTCATCGCTCTCCCGGGAGGAATCCTCAGCTTCGTCGGCATCCTGATGTGCTCCACGCTCTTCATTCCGCCCCTGGTCCGTGCGGTGGGCTACCTCGCCGCCCCGCTTGGGGTTCCGGGCAAACTGGCTGCTGTAAACGCCGTGCGAAACCCGCAGCGGACGTCGGCCACATCATCTGCCCTGCTCATTGGCGTGACCCTGGTGGTCATGATGATGACAGGCGCCGCCACCGCCCGGAGTGCCTTCAACGACACCCTCGCCGGTGAGTTCCCGGTGGACGTCACCGTCCGCGGAGCCATTCCAGTCGAATCTCCGTTCACCGCCAAGGACGCCAGCGTTGCGGCGGCGGTCGAGAATGTGGATCATGCCGCTTTCCTTCCGGTCGCCGGACTGATTGACCGGGACGGGGAAGAAGTTCCGGTCTACACCCTGGATTCGGCCGACAGCCCGGTCCTGCAGGACGCTTCCATGGTTCCCATGGCCGGCACCATCATGATGCCGCAGGGAACCAAGGCAGAAACCGTCACCGTGAGGGGAGCCGCAGGGGACGTGGAGCTGAAGGTCGTGACTTCGGAGAGCCGGTCCTTCTCTGCCCTGGTCTCCACCGACACCGCACAGCTGCTGGGCGGCGTACCGGAGGAGCAGACGCCGGAACAGTTCCGGGCCCAGCCGCTGCTGTGGATCGCCGTTGCCGACGGCCTGAACACCTCGGCAATCATGGAGCTCCAGTCGGCCCTGTCCGAGGCACTGAATATGCAGGATTACCAGATCGCCGGTGCCGTCATTGAACGCGCAGCGTTTGAACAGGTGATCGATGTGCTGCTGATGGTCGTCACCGGACTCTTGGGAGTCGCCGTCGTCATTGCACTGGTGGGCGTGGCCAACACCCTCTCCCTTTCGGTCCTTGAACGGACCAGGGAATCCTCCCTGCTGCGGGCCCTGGGCCTGACCAAGGGCCAGCTGCGCGGCATGCTGGCACTGGAAGCGGTGCTGATCGCCGGAGTGGCTGCCCTCATCGGGCTCGGGCTCGGAGCGGCGTACGGCTGGCTGGGCGCCCAGTCCGCACTCGGTTCCTTCGCTGATGTGGTCCCGGCCCTGCCGTGGGCGCAGCTGGGCGGAGTGCTGGCCGTGGCTCTGGTAGCCGGTTTGGGAGCGTCACTGCTGCCGGCCCGCAGGGCAGCGCGCCTCTCCCCCGTTGCCGGGCTTGCCGCGGACTAAAAACGGCGCGGACAAAGCGCGGGGCGGCATCCCTTGGATGCCCGCCTCGCGCTTTTTGCGTCTGATCTGCAAAGATACAAAGCATACTGATAACCGTGACGGCGGTTTTCCGCCGAACCAGGAGCAGAGAAGGAGCCCGCAATGCCGCAGACAGAAACCGGCCGCACGCCCCGCCATGAGTCGCTGGCCGCTTATCTGGATGACCATTTGCTGGGAGCGGAGACCGGTGTGCGGCTTTTCAAGGCAGCCCGGGAAACCTGGCAGGGCACCGAGCACGAGGGCGTTTTCGCGGACCTGGTCCAGCAGATTTCTGACGAGCGCGACGAACTTGAAACCCTGATCCTGGCGCTGGGCTACCAGCGCAGCCGGATCAAGAAGGCCCTGGCGCTGGTGGGGGCGGCCGGCGGACGGCTGGGACCGATAAATCCGCTGAGCACCGGCAAAGGCACCAGCGGGCAGCTGGAGCTGGAGACGCTGCAGTCCATTGTCCGGGCAAAGGAGTGCCTGTACCGGACCCTGCTGGTGCTTTCAGCCCACGACCACCGTTTCCATGCTCCGCGGATCCGTGAGTTGCTGGAACTCGCGCAGAAGCAGCAGGACGCCGTGGCGAAGGTCATGGAGGAAACCGTTCCCGCCCGTTTCCTCACCTAGCCCTGAATTTCACCGAGATAGCAGAAACTGCACGTACCAGCGCTGGTACGTGCAGTTTCTGTCATCTGGATTGGGGTTACTCCGCAGGTTCCTCGTACTTCGGGAAGATCGGCGCCGGGGCGGGCAGTTCGGTGCCCGGGACCAGCGGGGTGCCCAGCGCTGCGAAGGCGCGGGCATCGCCGTCGGGCTGTCCCAGCACATCCAGCAGCTTGCCGGCGCTGCCCGGCATGACCGGCTGGATGAGGATGGCGACGATCCGCAGCACTTCCAGCGTCACGTACAGCACGGTGTTCATGCGCTCGACGTCGGTCTTCCGCAGCACCCACGGAGCCTGCTCCGCGAAGTACGCGTTGGTATCGCCAAGGACCTTCCACGTCGCTTCGAGCGCACCGTGGAAGTCCTGCATATCGTAGGCCCCGCGCGAGACCTGCAGCAGCTTTCCGGCGGCTTCGAGCAGCGCTTTGTCCTCTGCGGTGAACTCCCCCGGCTGCGGAACAGCGCCGGCGCAGTTCTTGGCCACCATGGACAGGGAACGCTGGGCGAGGTTGCCCAGGTTGTTGGCGAGGTCGGAGTTCATCCGGCCCACCACGGCCTCGTGGTTGTAGGAGCCGTCTGCACCGAAAGGCACTTCGCGCAGCAGGAAGAAGCGGACTGAATCCAGTCCGTACTGATCGGCCCAGTCCTTGGGCGCCACCACGTTGCCCAGCGACTTGGACATCTTCACGCCCTTGTTGTGCAGGAAGCCGTGAATCATGATCCGCTTGGGCAGGTCCAGCCCGGCGGACATGAGGAACGCCGGCCAGAAGATCGCGTGGAAGCGGGAAATGTCCTTGCCGATCACGTGCACGTCTGCCGGCCAGTACTTCTTGAAAGTCTCGCTTTCGGTGTCGGGGAAGCCGACGCCGGTGAGGTAGTTGGTCAGCGCGTCCACCCACACGTACATCACATGGTCCGGATTTCCGGGAACGGGCACGCCCCAGTCGAAGGTGGTGCGGGAGATCGAGAGGTCTTCCAATCCGCCCTTAACGAAGCTGATGACCTCGTTGAAGCGGGAGCGCGGTGCGGCGAAGTCCGGCTGGGACTCGTACAGGGCCAGGAGCTTGTCCTGGTAGGCGGAGAGCCGGAAGAAGTAGCTTTCCTCCTCGGTCCAGGTCACCTCCGTGTCGGTTTCCTTGGAGTAGCGCACGCCGTCTTCGCGGACTTCGGTCTCGTCTTCGCTGTAGTACGCCTCATCGCGGACTGAATACCACCCGGAGTACTTGGACAGGTAGATGTCGCCGTTCTCCTCCATCCGCTTCCAGATGGCCTGGGCTGCGGCATAGTGGTCGGCGTCAGTGGTGCGGATGAAGCGGTCATAGGAGGTGCCCATGTCCGCTTCCATCTGCTTGAAGGCTGCGGAGTTCCGGTCGGCCAGCTCCTTGGCGGTGATGCCTTCCTTATCCGCGGACTGCTGCATCTTCAGCCCGTGCTCGTCCGTACCCGTCATGAAGAACACGTCGTAACCGTCCAGCCGCTTGAAGCGGGCCATGGCGTCGGTGGCGATGTGCTCGTAGGCGTGCCCGATGTGCGGTTGGCCGTTGGGGTAGGAGATGGCTGTGGTGATGTAGAACGGTGTCTTGGAGTCGGTTGAAGTCACACTAGAAAATTACCCTGTTTCGGCGGAGCTTGTCGCTTCGGGTCGGGCTTCACCCCCACCCGAAGCAACGTGCGCCACTATGCTTCCCGCTCCAGCACCGACGTTAGTACCGGAGAGGTGGCAGCCAGGCCGGCACGAACCAGGAGGATCCCGACCACCACGCATCCGGCCAGGAACGCCATGGCCACCGGGTTGAAGAGTATCGCCGCACCGGTAACGGGGAACAGCAGAACGGCAGAGACGGCCGCGGAAGCGGCGCTGACCAGCACCACCGGCTGCATCACCGCACCGGTGCGCGCCGCGTCAATGACTTCCCGGGGCATCCCCATCCGGTGCATGCTGCGGTAGAGCTCGGCCCGGTCCAGGACCGTCGCCGCCTGGTTGATACCGGCCGAGCAGGCCACCATCAGGAATCCGGCGATGACGGTGATGAAGACTCCTGTCATGACGTCCTGGAGCAGGAAGTCTTCCGGCCCTTCGGACTGCGCGGTCTGCAGCAGTGCAGCGCCGGCACCGGCCACGACGGCGGTGAAGCACACCATGGAGAGCGCACTGACCTGCCGCCAGGCGGCCTTCGGGGCATCCAGCACGATGCGGGCCGCGAGCAGTGCCTGCGGGGTGGCTGCCCGGCGCAGGCGCCGCTTCGCCGAAACCGTGACCAGCCACGGCCCCACCAGGTTCAGGACAGCGAGGCCTCCCGCAAAGGCGCCGAACAGGACGGCCAGCGCGAGGGCCGCCGCGCCGACCGGAGTCAGCAGTGCCGCCACACAGAGCACCACTATGAGCACCGCAATGCCTGCGCGTGACCAGTGGACCTTCTGCGCATCGGCCCGGGTACGCACGCCCAGCGGTGAAATCACCACCCGGCGCAGGCTGATCACCGAGCTCACCACCGCAAGGGCGACGACGGCGGCAACGCCTGCGACGGCGGCTGCCGGATGCAGCCAGTAGGCACTGCCCAGCGCGGCCCCGCGGAAATGGATCAGCTGTACGAACGGTGCGAACACGACGTAACCCAGTACACCGGCAAGGGCCCCGGCAAGGGCTTGGGCAGCCGCTTCCAGGACGGTCACCTGGCGGACTGTCCTGGCAGAGGCACCGAGCAGCCGGAGGGTCGAGAGGTGTTCATCGCGGCGGCGGGCTGACAGGCGAGCAGCTGAACCGCCCAGTGTCAGCAGCGGAAGAACCAGCAGGATGAGGGCAAAGGCTGCCAGCAGCAGGTACAGGTTTCCCTCGTCGTCTCCCCACTGGGTGAAGGACAGTGCGCCGGCGAGTACTGTCAGCAGCAAGGTGGTGACCACGGCGAAGGACGCTGCAGGAAGAATCGCGGCAGCAGACCCGGAGGTGCCGGGCCGGTTCAGCAGCCACGTCAGCCGCAGGGGAACCGCCCACGGGGAAGAATCCACTGCGCGTGCCACGACGGCGGAGGCACTCATCGGGCCACCCCGGCGGTATCGGCGACGATCCGCCCATCGGCCAGGGTGAGAACCCGGCTGCACCAGCGCGCAACCTCGGGATCATGGGTAACTACCACCAGGGCGCGTCCCGTTCCTGCGACTGACTGCAGCAGCAGTGCCATCACATCCGCGGAGGTACGCGAGTCCAGTGCTCCGGTCGGTTCGTCAGCGAACAGCACCCGGGCTCCGTTCACCTGCGCCCGGGCAATTGCCACCCGCTGCGCCTGCCCGCCGGACAGCTCACCTATCCGCCGTCCTTCCATCCCAGCCAGTCCCAGTGCCGCAAGGGCCGCGGCCGCTTGCTGCTCGGCAACCTGGCGCGGTGTTCCGTTCAGCATGAGCGCCAGCGCCACGTTTTCTCCGGCCGTCAGCTCGGGAATCAGCAGGCCCTGCTGGAATACGAACCCAAACTCGGTCCGGCGCAGCGCTGACCGCGCTGCATCATCGAGCGAGGTGATCTCCGCGGGTACACCGGTTGCAGTGCCAAAGAGCCGGACGCTTCCGGTGTCCGGAAGTACGATGCCCGCCAGGCAGTGCAGCAGTGTGGTCTTTCCTGAACCGGAGGCGCCCATGACGGCCACCGCCTCCCCCGCCCTGACCGTGGCCGATACCCCGTCCAGCGCGGTGGTGCTGCCGTAGGTTTTTGTCAGGTTCTGGGCGCTTAGGACAGGCGTATCTGCAATCATGCTTCCAGTGTCCGCCGTGCCCCTTCCGCCGCGCGTCGGCTTCCGGCATGAACCTGCCAGCCAGCGGCGTCGTACTGCGGGTGGAGGCCCGGGTACTCCAAGTACCTCCCGGGATGCACGGGAGGCCGGCCCCAAACGGGACCGGCCTCCTGAACGCGGAGCGGATTAGTCCTGCAGGTCCACTTCGCGTGCCACGGTTGCGCCGATCGCTTCGCGGACGGTTTCCAGGACGTCCTGCGGCACGGAGGAATCCACCGTGAGCAGGGACAGGGCCTGGCCGCCCTCGGAGTTTCGGGCCACCTGCATGCCGGCGATGTTGATCTCCGCTTCGCCCAGAATGCGGCCCAGGGCGCCGATGACGCCGGGACGGTCCTGGTAGAGCAGCACCAGCAGGTGTTCGCTGATCGGGATTTCCAGGTCGTAGCCGTTGACGCCCACAAGCTTCTGGATCTGCTTCGGTCCGGTCAGCGTGCCTGCAACCTCCAGCTGCGTGCCGTCGGAGAGCGCACCGCGGATGGTCAGCAGGTTACGGTAGTCATCGACGTCGGGCGTGGTGATGAGGCGGACTGCGATGCCGCGCTGCTCGGCCAGCACCGGAGCGTTCACGTAGGAGACCTGCTCCGAGACGATGTCGGTGAAGATGCCCTTCAGTGCTGCGAGTTCCAGTGCCTTCACGTCCAGGGATGCGATCTCGCCGGCCACCTCAATGTCGATGGCGGTCATCGAGTCATGGGCAAGGGCGGTGAAGATGCGGCCCAGCTTCTCGATCAGCGGGATGCCCGGGCGGACGTCCTCGGCGATGACGCCGCCGGCAACGTTCACGGCGTCCGGCACCAGTTCCCCGGCCAGGGCCAGCCGGACCGACTTGGCGACGGAGATGCCGGCCTTTTCCTGCGCTTCATCGGTGGAAGCACCCAGGTGCGGGGTGACAATGACGTTGTCCAGGGCGAAGAAGGGCAGGTCGGTGCTCGGTTCCTTCACGAAGACGTCGACGCCGGCGCCGGCAATCTTGCCTTCGGTCAGTGCGGTGTACAGTGCGTCTTCGTCCACGAGGCCGCCGCGGGCCACGTTGACGACGTAGGCGGTGTCCTTCATCTTCTCGAAGGCCTCGGCGCCAAGCATGCCCAGGGTCTCCGGAGTCTTGGGCATGTGGATGGTGACGAAGTCCGACTGCTCCAGCAGCTCATCCAGGGTGACCAGCTTGACGTTCAGCTGGGCGGCGCGGGCGGAGGTGATGTACGGGTCGTAGGCCAGGACCTCGGTGCCGAAGCCCTGCACGCGGGCCGCCACCAGGGCGCCGATGCGGCCGAGGCCGATGATGCCGACCTTCTTTTCGAACAGCTCCGTGCCGGTGTACTTGGAGCGCTTCCACTCCCCGCCCTTGAGGGCGGAAGAGGCCTGCGGAATGTGGCGGGCGAGGGAGAGGATGTGGCCGACCGTCAGTTCAGCTGCGGAGATGATGTTCGACGTCGGGGCGTTGACCACCATGACGCCCGCCTGGGTGGCGGAACGGATGTCCACGTTGTCCAGGCCTACACCTGCACGGGCAATGACCTTCAGGTTTTTGGCAGCGGCGATTGCTTCGGCATCCACCTGGGTGGCGGAGCGCACCAGGATCGCGTCGACATCCGCGATGGCGGAGAGCAGCTGGGAACGGTCTGCGCCGTCGGTCTGGCGGATCTCAAAATCGGGGCCCAGGGCCTCAACCGTGGCCGGGGAGAGTTCCTCCGCGAGGAGTACTACTGGTTTGGTGGCAGTCACCGATGACCTCTTTAGCTGTGTGTCGATGTGGTTTTGGGTATTTCACGCCGGAGGCCGGACCCCATGCAGGGCCCGGCCTCCTTACCGAAACGGCTTGCATTTCAAGCGTAACGCCGCTGTTCCGGACACGGAGAATCCGTGTCTTTGTTACTGGTTTGATTAGCGCGCGACGGAGCCTTCGGTGTAGTCGTCGTCGGACTTGATCCAGGAGAAGAGCTTGCGCAGTTCGCGGCCGGTGGCCTCGATGGAGTGGTCCTCGCCCTTCTGGCGCAGTTCCTTGAACTCCGGGGCTCCGGCGTCCTGGTCATCGATGAAGCGCTTGGCGAAGGCGCCGTTCTGGATGTCCGCGAGGACGGCCTTCATGTTTTCCTTCACCTCGGGGGTGATGACGCGCGGGCCGGAGACGTAGTCGCCGTACTCTGCGGTGTCGGAAACGCTCCAGCGCTGCTTGGCGATGCCGCCTTCAACCATGAGGTCGACGATGAGCTTCAGCTCGTGCAGGACCTCGAAGTAGGCAACCTCCGGCTTGTAGCCGGCTTCGGTCAGGGTCTCGAAGCCGTACTGGATCAGCTGCGAAGCGCCGCCGCAGAGGACAGCCTGCTCGCCGAACAGGTCGGTTTCGGTCTCTTCGGTGAAGGTGGTCTCGATGACGCCTGCACGGGTGCCGCCAATGGCCTTGGCGTAGGAAAGCGCCAGGTCCTTGGCCTTGCCCGAGGCATCCTGTTCGACGGCGATCAGGTCGGGAACACCGCGGCCTGCTTCGAATTCGCGGCGGACAATGTGGCCCGGGCCCTTCGGGGCAACCAGTGCGACGTCGACGTCTGCCGGCGGCTGGATGTAGCCGTAGCGGATGTTGAACCCGTGGCCGAAGAAGAGGGCGTCGCCGGACTTCAGGTTCGGGGCGATTTCTTCGGCGTAGACGAAGCGCTGGACCTGGTCCGGGGTGAGGACCATGATCAGGTCGGCCTCGGCAACGGCGTCGGCAACGCTGAGCACCTTGAGGCCTTCAGCTTCGGCCTTGGCACGGGACTTGGAGCCTTCCTTGAGGCCAACGCGGACATCGACACCGGAGTCGCGCAGGCTCAGGGCGTGTGCGTGGCCCTGGCTGCCGTAGCCGATGACGGCGACTTTGCGTCCCTGGATGATCGACAGGTCTGCGTCGTCGTCGTAATACATGTCAGTCACTTCAATATCTCCTGTTTGGTCTTGGATAAAGGTTGTGGGAGGAACTCAGGCGCTGCGCAGCGCGCGGTCGGACATCGACTTCGCGCCGCGGCCAACGGCCAGGGTTCCGGATTGAACAATTTCGCGGATGCCAAAGGGCTCCAGCACTGAGAGCAGTGCGTTGAGCTTTTCGGCGGTGCCAGTTGCTTCAACGATCAGGGAGTCTGTAGACACATCTACCACTGAAGCACGGAACAGCTCGGCTGCCTGGGTTACCTGCAGCCGGGTTGCGGCATCCGCGCGAACCTTGACCAAGATGTGGTCGCGTTGCACGGAAGACTCGGGAACGAGTTCGACAATCTTGATGACGTTGACGAGCTTGTTCAGTTGCTTGGTGACCTGCTCCAGCAGGTCACCTTCGGCCTCGACAACGACGGTGATGCGGGACAGTCCCGCAACCTCCGACGGCCCGACGGCCAAAGAATTGATGTTGAACGCCCGGCGGGCGAACAGTGACGCAACACGGGTCAGGACACCGGGTACGTCTTCTACGAGCACGGAAAGGGTGTGGCGTGCCATGTCCCCTACTCCTCCTCTTCCCAGGTGGGTGTCATGTTGCGGGCAATCTGGATGAGGTCGTTGCTGACTCCGGAGGGAACCATTGGCCAGACCATGGAATCTCGGCTGACCACGAAGTCGATGACGACGGGACGGTCATTGATGGACAGCGCCTTCTCGATCGTCGCGTCGATGTCCTCTTCGCGTTCGCAGCGCAGGCCCACACAGCCGTAGGCGTCCGCGAGCTTCACGAAGTCCGGAACCCGAACGGTGTCATGTCCGGTGTTCAGGTCCGTGTTGGAGTAGCGGGACTCGTAGAACAGGGTCTGCCACTGGCGGACCATGCCCAGGGAGGAGTTGTTGATGATGGCTACCTTGATCGGGATGTTGTTGATCAGGCAGGTGGCCAGTTCCTGGTTGGTCATCTGGAAGCAGCCGTCGCCGTCGATCGCCCAGACCACCCGGTCCGGGTTGCCGACCTTGGCACCCATGGCTGCCGGAACGGAATAGCCCATGGTGCCCAGGCCGCCGGAGTTCAGCCAGGCGCGGGGACGCTCGTAGTTGATGAACTGGGCGGACCACATCTGGTGCTGGCCCACGCCGGCTACGTAGACGCCTTCAGGGCCGGTGAGCTCACCGATCCGCTTGATCACTTGCTGCGGTGCAACGTGGCCGTCCTCGGGCTCGGTCCAGCCCGTGGGGTAGGTTTCCTTCAGCCGGTTGAGCACCGACCACCAGGACTCGAGGCCGGGCGTACCGGTGGAGTCGAACTGGCTGCGGACAGCTTCGGTGAGCTCGGGGATGATTTCCTTCACCGATCCCACGATCGGCACGTCCGCAGTGCGGTTCTTGGAGATTTCCGCGGGATCAATGTCAGCGTGGATGACCTTGGCACCCGGCGCGAAGGAGGACAGCACGCCGGTGACACGGTCGTCGAAGCGGGCGCCGAGCGTGATCAGCAGGTCGGACTGCTGCAACGCGGTGACCGCGGAAACGGACCCGTGCATGCCGGGCATGCCCATGTGCTGGGGATGGGAATCGGGGAAGACGCCGCGTGCCATCAAGGTGGTCACGACGGGTGCGCCCACTGTTTCTGCCAGTTCCAGCAGTTCCGCGGATGCGTTGGCCTTCAGCACGCCGCCGCCGACGTAGAACACCGGGCGCTGCGAGGCTGCGATCAGGCGGGCAGCTTCACGCACCTGCTTGGAGTGGCCGCGCACCACGGTGCGGTAGCCGGGCAGGTCGATCTTCGGCGGCCAGGAGAAAGTGGTCTTGCCCTGCTGGGCATCCTTGGTGATGTCCACCAGCACCGGGCCGGGCCGGCCGCTGGTGGCAATGTGGAAGGCTTCGGCGAGGACCCGCGGGATCTCGTCGGCATTGGTCACCAGGAAGGAATGCTTGGTGATCGGCATGGTGATGCCCACGATGTCCGCTTCCTGGAACGCATCGGAACCGATCACGGAGCTGTTGACCTGCCCGGTGATGGCAACCATGGGAACGGAGTCCATGTGCGCGTCGGCAATGGCGGTCACCAGGTTGGTGGCCCCGGGGCCCGACGTCGCAATGCACACGCCTGCCCGGCCGGTGACCATGGCGTAGCCTTCTGCTGCGTGGCCGGCGCCCTGTTCGTGCCGGACCAGGATGTGCCGCAGCTTAGTGGAGTCCATCAGCGGGTCATAGGTTGGCAGGATCGCGCCGCCGGGCAGACCGAAGACGTCTTCGACTCCGAGTTCTTCCAGCGAACGGACGATGGCCTGCGAGCCGGTCATCTCCGTGGGAGGTACTACGTTGTTGGGTCCCTGGACACGCGTGTCCACGGCTTCAGCAGGATTGACAGAAATAGCTGCATCTTTGTGCTTGGCCGGCGCGGAACGGGCCGGGCCGGTCTTGTGTGCCATCAGCGACGGGCTGGCTGGCGATCCCTTACTCATCGGAAACTTCCTTTGCGGATACATATCCATTTTGTTCTGATGCGGCGTACCGCCCGGGGGGTAAGCCCGGAGCGGTCTCTGTGCTTTCTGAAGCCAATAAAAAAACCCCTCGTGCCTGTTGGCTCCGTAGGGGTCCGCGCGTGACGTCTTTTTCAAGTCGGGCTGTTACGCCACGCGCTTGCTAAGGACGACGGTTACGATCTGCATAGAGATCAGTGTTCCCCTCCTCCGGCAACGGTGTCAACCGAAGGGTGATGCGTCTCATTATATGGACTTTCCAGTCCGCTGTGTGGACACCCCGGATGTTGCGCTGCGTGCAGGGAGCATTAGCCCCCTGCCTTCCAGGGCAGACACCTCCAACTCAAGAAGCGTGCGCAGGTGTTGTAAGCCCGACCACCAAAGGCGGCAGGGCTTAATAAGGCCTCAACGCCTTCGGGGCCCCGTGGACATTCGCTCCAGCGAATGTCCACGGGGAGGCGTTTAGGCCGGCCTAGCGGGTGCCCTTGGGGAGGCGCATCAACCGCAGTAGGCGCCCGTGGAAGCCGAGTTGACCATCTTGGCGTACTTGGACAGGACACCCTTGGTGAACTTGGCCGGCAGCGGCTCCCAGCCGACCTTGCGGGCTTCGAGCTCTTCGGGCTCCACCAGCAGGTCGAAGGTGCGCGCGGCGATGTCGACGCGGATGCGGTCACCGTCCTTGACGAAGGCGATGGGACCGCCGTCGACGGCCTCCGGTGCCACGTGCCCGATGCACAGGCCCGTGGTGCCGCCGGAGAAGCGGCCGTCAGTCAGCAGGAGCACGTCCTTGCCCAGGCCCGCACCCTTGATGGCACCGGTGATGGCGAGCATCTCGCGCATGCCCGGGCCGCCCTTGGGGCCTTCATAGCGGATGACGACGACGTCCCCGGCGTGGATTCCGCCGGCATCGAGCGCGTCAAGCGCACCCTGCTCGCGCTCGAAGACGCGGGCGGTGCCCTCGAAGACATCGGCGTCGAAGCCTGCGGACTTCACGACGGCGCCTTCCGGAGCCAGCGAGCCCTTCAGGATGGTGATGCCGCCGGTCTTGTGGATCGGGTTGTCGATGGCGCGGAGCACCTTGCCGTCGGGATCCGGCGGGTTGATGGCTTCGAGGTTTTCGGCCACGGTCTTGCCCGTAACGGTGAGGCAGTCGCCGTGCAGCAGGCCGGCGTCGAGCAGCGCACGCATGATCACCGGCACGCCGCCGATCTTGTCGACGTCGTACATGACGTAACGGCCGAACGGCTTCAGGTCGCCCAGGTGCGGAATCTTGTCGCCGATGCGGTTGAAGTCCTCCAGGGTGAGGTCGACTTCGGCTTCGCGGGCGATTGCCAGCAGGTGCAGGACGGCGTTGGTGGAACCGCCGAAGGCCATGGTTACGGCAATCGCGTTTTCGAAGGCCTTCTTGGTCATGATGTCGCGGGCAGTGATGCCCTTGCGCAGCAGGTTCACTACGGCTTCGCCGGACTTGCGGGCGAACTCGTCGCGGCGGCGGTCAGCCGAGGGCGGTGCTGCCGAGCCCGGCAGGGACATACCCAGTGCCTCGCCGATGCAGGCCATGGTGTTGGCGGTGTACATGCCGCCGCAGGCACCTTCACCCGGGCAGATGGCACGTTCGATGGTGTCCAGGTCCTTAAGACTCATCTTCCCTGCGGCGCAGGCGCCAACGGCTTCGAAGGCGTCAATCAGGGTGACTTCCTTCTCGGTTCCGTCTTCGAGCTTGGCGAAGCCGGGCATGATCGATCCGGCGTAGAGGAAGACGCTGGAGAGGTCCAGGCGGGCAGCAGCCATCAGCATGCCGGGCAGGGACTTGTCGCAGCCGGCCAGCAGGACGGATCCGTCAAGACGTTCAGCCATCATGACGGTTTCCACGGAGTCGGCGATGACTTCGCGGGATACCAGGGAGAAGTGCATGCCTTCGTGGCCCATGGAGATGCCGTCGGAGACGGAAATAGTGCCGAACTGCATGGGGAATCCGCCGCCTGCATGCACACCTTCCTTGGCGCCCTGGGCCAGCCGGTTCAGGGAGAGGTTGCAGGGGGTGATTTCGTTCCAGGAACTGGCAATGCCGATCTGGGGCTTGGCGAAGTCGTCGTCTCCCATGCCGACCGCCCGGAACATGCCGCGCGCGGGCGCCGCATGGATACCGTCGGTTACGACTCGGCTGCGGGGTTTGATGTCAGGGGTGCTCTCCGTGGTCATAGCAAAATCCTATTCCTTTCCCTCCCGCCCCCGCGCATCCGGCCGCAGCGCCGGCGGCCGTGTTACGTCCGGGTTACGCGGACCGCACGGCCCGATGAACTTTCCCCGCTGACCCGGCGTGCTTCCCCTGATGGGGGTGGGTGTCCATACACTGGGGAACATGAGTGCGGAAACAGGACCGGAAGACAGCCACGCCAGCGACGAACTCAAGTCCGCCCTCCGCCGCGTCTTCGACTCGCAGATGCCCAACTACGGCGACTACAACCTTGTCTGCGCCACTCCCCTGCCGGATTCAGCGGGCTACTTTGTCCTGGGCTACCGCTGGAGTCCCCCTGAGCTGGTGTTCGCCCCGTTCGAAACAGACTCCCTGCAGGGCCTGGAACCCCCCACCGCCATTAACACCACCAATCTCTCCCATGCCGATGAACTGGCGCCGGGAAGCTACGAGGTAGGCACCAGCACCGGAAGGGTGTTTCGATTCGGAGTTGAATCCGAGGCAGCGCTGCCGGCCGCTCCCGGCAGCGTGCACCGTGTCCTGCGCCAGGACGGAGACCGGTCCGACTTCCACTCTTTCCTGGATGTCTTCCTGGACCTGGCTTAGGCTCAGTCCTGCTGCCCGTTCAGTCCTGCTTCCACGGTCCGGGCTGGACCAGGTTCAGGGGTTCCTGGCCGGCGGCCAGCCGCTGTACCTGCCGGCGCAGGAAGCCCTCGATCCGAGGGGTAAAGGCTTCCGAGTTGCCGCCGACGTGCGGGGTGATGATCGCGTTGGTGCAGCCCCAGAGCGGATGGCCGGCCGGCAGCGGCTCGGGATCCACTACGTCCAGCGCCGCGCGCAGCCTGCCGGAAACGACTTCACGCGTCAGCGCGTCCGTGTCCACCACGGCACCGCGGGCAACGTTGACCACCAGCGCCCCGTCCGGCAGCGCGGCCAGGACCCGCTCCCCGATGAGGCCCCGGGTCGCCTCGTTCAGCGGAGTAATGACCACGAGCACCTCGGTGCCCGCGGCCAGCTGCACCAGTTCATCCGCGCCATGGACGCGGCCGCCGTCGTCGTTCCGCGCCGTGCTGCCCACCCTGGTGAGCCGCACGTCGAACGGTGCCAGGCGTGAGGCGATTTCCTGGCCGATTCCGCCAACTCCCACCAGCGTGACCGAGCGGTCCGCAAGTCCGGGGTACCGGTGCGGGTTCCACAGGCCGTGCTGCTGGTCCCGCACGGCTGCATCGATGCCCCGCAGCGAGGCAAGCATCAGCCCGACGGCGAGCTCGGCAGTGGCAGCTGCATGGACCCCCGCGGCGCTGGCTACGGCTGCATCCCCCGCCAGCTCCGGCAGCCCGTCATAGCCGGTGGTCTGCGCCTGGAGAAGCAACAGGTTCGGCACCCGTTCAATGCCCTGCTGCCATTCGTTCCCGCCCGCGTAGGGGGCGACGACGGCGTCGATGTCCGCGTAGTCCACACCCTCGGGATCCCCGTCGAAATCCCAGAGCGCTGCGCGCATCCCGGAAGGAAGCGGCTGGAGTGAATCTAGGAGCTGGCGGGTGGGCACGGTGATGGTGCGCACTTTTTGTTCGGCTGACATGCTTCCCTAGCCTAGCTGCGCTGCCCTCCGGGCAAAGAAAAACACCCCGGCCTGATTGCCGGGGTGTTTCGCTGTGGTGCGCGAGGAGGGACTTGAACCCACACGTCCGAAGACACTGGAACCTAAATCCAGCGCGTCTGCCAATTCCGCCACTCGCGCGCGGCAGGCTTGCCGGTCCCCCGGCGAAAGCCAGCCTTTAGTGTACCCGAGGTTCAGTCGAGACCGAGATCACGCCGCAACTTGGCAACATGGCCGGTGGCGCGGACGTTGTACTGGGCGAGGGAAACTTTGCCCTCGGGATCGACAACCACCGTGGACCGGATGAGCCCTTCGTAGGTCTTGCCGTAGTTCTTCTTCTCGCCCCAGGCGCCGTAAGCCTCGGCCACGGCGTGGTCAGGGTCGGAGAGCAGCGGGAAATTCAGGGCCTCATCCGCGGCGAACTTCGCCAGCTTCTCCACCTTGTCCGGCGAGACACCGAGGACGGAGTACCCCGAAGCAGCAAGCGAGTTCAGGTTGTCCCGGAAATCGCACGCTTCCTTTGTGCAGCCGGGCGTCGCTGCTGCCGGGTAAAAGTAAACAATGACGCTGCGGCCGCGCAGGTCCGCCAAGGACTGGGCAGAGGAGTCCGAAGCCGTAAGGGTGAAATCGGGTGCCGTGTCACCGGGTGTGAGTTTCGACATAAGAGACTGGGCTCCTTAGGTATCAATTGAGCAAAGGCTGTGTCACAGCACGACAGCAGGCTTGCGGTTGGCTATCCTAGACACTGGATTTGTAGGCTATCCGATCAGGCCGCGTGAATCCGCACTCGAAAGGAAGAGTTCAGTTTTATGCCGGATATGGAGCATTGGCCCACCGGTCGCCTCTTATCAACAGCCGCCCGCCTGGTTGAACATGCGTGGAATGAGCGGCTTGTACGAATAGGAGTGACCCACGCGGGCGTTATCGCCCTTGGAGTCCTGGATTCCCAGGGCCCCATGACTCAAGCGCACCTTGCGCAGCTGGTCCGCGTACAGGCACAGACAATGGGCAAGACACTTGCCCGCCTGGAAGCACACGGGCATGTCACACGGGTCCGCAATGACCTGGACAAACGGAGCCACATGGTGTCCATCACTCCGGCGGGCATTGAAGCCCTGCACGAGGCCCAGGACATTGAGCGCACGCTCCTCGACGGCGGGGAGCTGCTCTCCGAAGACCTTCGCAGCCAGCTGCGCACCGTCATCCGTGAACTGGGCAATCCGCGCTGGCACATGGCTGTGGACGTACCGGGCCTGCCCGTACCGCTTGATGCGCCCCTGGGTGTTCCGGTGGACACCGCATCCCGTACTGCCTAGGCTGCAGCGGAAACCCTGTCTTACGCCGGGGGGGCGCACCGAACCGGTGCGCCCCCCGGCGTTTAATCTCCTGCAGGCGCCCGCGCCTGCAGCCCGGTATTACTGTGGGTCACCAGCGGACGACGCCGGGGAGGACAAGGTGATGAGCGCCGAACCTGATCGGGAGGCGGGCAGCGAAACCGCCGACGTGCTGGAAGAGGCTGCCGACAGCCCTGAGCTCGACGTACTGGCACGGTGCGGCTTCGCAGTCCTGGCCCTGCTGCACATCCTCATTGGCTGCATTGCCGCAGGCATTGCCTTCGGCGGCTATGGCCAGGCCGAGACCAGCGGTGCCATAGGACCGCTGGCACGCACAGAGCCCTTCGGCCCACTGCTGATGTGGGCCGGGTGCATCGCCTGTGCCGCACTGGCGCTGTGGCAGCTTGCCGAAGCCACGGTGCGCGCGCGGCGGGCCCCGCTGAAGAAACGGCTGTCCAAGGTTGTCTCGTCCGGGGCTTTGGTTTTCATCTACGGCAGCGTCGCTGCGACGTTTGCCGCCTTCGCCGCGGGGCGGGGCCGGGACTCCGGGGACAGCACCGCCGACTTCAGCGCCGCGGTCCTGGATTCACCCGCCGGGTCCCCCGCACTGAGCGCTGTGGGCGCCCTTGTCCTGGGGATCGGCGGTTACTTCGTCTTCAAGGGTTCCGCACGCCGGTTCCGTCCCGAATTAAGGTACTTCGCCGACACCCGCCGCGGGCACCTGCTCAACGCCCTGGGCGTGGCAGGCCATGTGGGCAAGGGAATCGCCCTGATCCTGGTGGGAGTGCTGTTCATCGCCGCCGCTGTCAACCACCGGCCCGAAGACTCCACGGGGCTGGACGGCAGCCTGCAGGTCCTGCTGCGCTATCCCTTCGGCGCGCCCCTTATCCTCGCCATTGCGGCCGGCCTCATCTGCTACGGAATCTTTGCACTGGTGCGTGCCCGGTGGGGGCGGATGTGAGCCTAGCTGACGGGCACCTCAACCCAATCCGGGCCTCCCTGCCAGCGGACGTGCATACTGGCCGGCGGACGGTAGCCGCCGTGGTGGTGGAGGTGGAATTCCACCCCTTCCTCCGGCGCCAGGTCCATCCCTGCAGGCAGGTCCTGGGAGGTGGCCCCGGTCCGGGCAACGTCGACCATCACCTCATCCAGCGGCCCGCCGCTGGTGTTGCGGAGCACGTAAGTGTCCTTCGCAGGATTCTCGATTCGGACTTCACTGGTCATGGCAGGCTCCCGTTGTTCGCAGCATCCTGAGCCGGCTGGAACCGGCTCCTTATTCCCTGCGATGCTACGGGAGGCGGACCTGCTGCCGGAATGGGTCCAGTGCTTCCGGGCGAGCGGACGGCCCGAACTGCTCGCTGGCATACGAAAAGCCCCGTCCTGCCGGCGGCTGCCTGCGGAACGGGGCTTTCCTCAACTGTGCACCCCCCGGGACTTGAACCCGGAACCCATTGATTAAGAGTCAATTGCTCTGCCAATTGAGCTAGAGGTGCATGGCGGTGATCATGCGGGATGAACTTCCCCGGCGATCAGCACCGGGAAAATACTCTACCACCCTTTTTACGTCCTGCCTAAACGGCTGCCCGCGGCCTCCGCAGCCATGGCAGGCAGCACAGCGTCCACACGGCGGGCAACACTCACAGCACAAAAAAATCCGCCGCCCCGGGGTACCGGAGCGGCGGATTTCATACTGTGCACCCCCCGGGACTTGAACCCGGAACCCATTGATTAAGAGTCAATTGCTCTGCCAATTGAGCTAGAGGTGCGTGGCAGATGCTGAGCTTGTTCGTGCTGGTGAAACCAGCTGTTCGCGCTCGGCAACGACATGAAACTCTACCAGCACTTTTGGACTGGCAAAAACCAAATCCGCCAAGTGAGAGCTGATTCACAACTGTGCGCCGCCCTGGTCCCCGGATCGGTCCGGCGGCACCATGAGCTCCCCCGGCTGGGACTGCCATTGCGGGCCGTTATGGACAACCCAGGTACGGCGCGGACTGCCGGTTCCGGCATCGAGCGAACTGACCTCAACGGTTACGGTCTCCGGCGTGCCCGGCATCCCCTGCCTCCAGTTGGGCAGGTTCGGATCCTTGCGGGCACTGATAGGCACGGACCGTGCCCCGGGAGCCGGGCCGGTCGTGGACCTGCGTGCCCGGGCCACCGTCATGCGCAGCCGTTCCAGGAGCGCTTCTGCTGCCGCAGCCGCCAAGCCCATGGCCGCTCCGGCTGCGAGCGCTGCCAGGGCAGGCCGTCTGTTTCCCGCCGAAGAGGTGCCCACCATTCGACGCTACGGCCGGCCCGCGCGGCTGTCCACACGATCGAAGCAAAACCCTGCCCGACTGTGTAACCGAATTGTGACCGCACACAACACGCTTAGCGTCCCAAAGCATCCCGCCGGTGCCGCTAGGCTCTGGGACTACACATGTGTTCCAGAACACAGCGATGCTTCCGGCCAACCGGCAGGAACGCACCTCACGCCCAGAGGAGATAGAAAAATGACCCTTGCTGGCAGATTCACTCTCAGCCGGCAGGCCCGGCGACGGGCTGCCGCCCTGACTGCCGGGCTGGCCATGAGCGCCCTGGTGCTCTCCGGCTGCGCCGAAAGCAACCGGGACGCAGCGGACGACGGCGCAACAGCCTCCGAGGTTGACGGCACCTTCGTGTTCGCCGCTTCCTCCGATCCCAAGACCCTTGATCCCGCCTTCGCCTCGGACGGTGAGTCGTTCCGGGTAAGCCGCCAGATCTTTGAAGGCCTCGTGGGCGTGGAGCCCGGCACCGCCGATCCCGCACCGCTGCTGGCCAAGTCCTGGGAGACCTCCGAGGATGCCCTGACCTACACCTTCGACCTCGAAGAAGGCGTCACCTTCCACGACGGCACCCCGTTCAACGCCGAAGCTGTCTGCGCCAACTTCGACCGCTGGTACAACTTCACGGGTATCCAGCAGGCCGAAAGCCTCGCCTACTACTACAGCAAGCTCTTCAAGGGCTTCGCTGACAGCCCGGAGACGGCCACGTACGAGTCCTGCGAGGCTCCGGCCGAGAACCAGGCAGTCGTCACGCTGGCCAAGCCCTTCGCCGGGTTCATCGCCGCACTCTCCCTCCCCGCGTTCTCCATGCAGAGCCCGACGGCGATGGAAGAGTACGCGGCCAACGAAGCCTCCGGCACTGCCGAGGCCCCCACCCTGACCACCTACGCCAAGGAACACCCCACCGGCACCGGCCCCTTCAAGTTCGAAGGCTGGGAAGTGGGCAACCAGATCACCCTGTCTGCCTACGAGGACTACTGGGGCGAACAGGGACAGGTCACGGACATCATCTTCCGCGTCATCGATGATCCCAACTCCCGCCGCCAGTCCCTGCAGTCCGGCGACATTGACGGCTACGACCTGGTGGCTCCGGCCGATACCCAGGCCCTGGCCGACGCCGGATTCAAGGTCATTCCGCGTGACCCCTTCACCATCCTTTACCTGGGCATGAACCAGAAGGTCGAACAGCTCGCCGATCCGCTGGTCCGCCAGGCAATCGCACACGCGATCGACAAGGAAGCACTGGTCAACCAGACCCTTCCGGAAGGCACCAAGGTTGCCACGCAGTTCATTCCCGACGTCGTCAACGGCTACAACGAGGACGTCACCACGTACGAGTACGACCCGGAGAAGGCTAAGGAACTGCTGGCCGAGGCCGGCTACCCGGACGGCTTCACGGTGGACTTCAACTACCCGACGGGTGTTTCCCGCCCGTACATGCCGACTCCTGAGCAGGTGTTCTCCAACATCTCCGCACAGCTGGAGGAAGTGGGCATCAAGGTCAACCCGCAGCCGAGCAAGTGGTCCCCGGACTACCTCGACCGCGTCCAGGCCACCGAAGACCACGGTATCCACCTGCTGGGCTGGACCGGGGACTACAACGACACGGATAACTTCGTAGGCGTGTTCTTCGGCCAGGAGAAGCCGGAGTTCGGCTTCACCAACCAGGAGATCTTCGACCAGCTCGAAGCTGCCCGCCAAGTGAGCAGCCTGGAGGAGCAGACCCCGATGTACGAGCAGATCAACGACGACATCGCCAAGTTCGTCCCGGCCGTGCCGCTGGCACACCCGGCACCGTCGCTCGCGTTCTCGGACCGCGTGGATTCCTACCCGGCTTCCCCGGTAAACGACGAAGTGTTCAACCAGATCAAGCTCAACAAGTAGCGGCGAAACGGACCGGGATCCAGCTGGCGCTGGGTCCCGGTCCGTTCTGTCCTTACCTTTTCCACAGCCGTTACCGGCTGAGAAAGGACACTCGTGCTGCGAGTTATAGGCAAGCGCCTGTTAATGCTGATCCCGACCCTGATCGGCTTGTCCATCCTTCTGTTCATCTGGGTCCGCAGCCTTCCCGGCGGTCCTGCAACCGCCCTCCTGGGAGACAAGGCCACGCCCGAAGCCATTGCCAGGATCAACGAGGCCTACGGCTTTGACCGTCCGCTCATCGAGCAGTACTTCACCTACGTTGGAAAGCTCCTTCAGGGCGACTTCGGCGTTTCCACCGTCACCGGACGTCCGGTCCTGGAGGAGTTCGCTACCCGATTCCCGGCCACGCTGGAACTTGCCGCCGTCGCCCTGATCTTCGCGATCGGAATCGGAATTCCGCTGGGCTACCTGGCCGCCAGGCACTACGGCCGCTTCTGGGACCACTCCTCCGTGGTGCTGTCCCTGATCGGCATCACCGTGCCGGTGTTCTTCCTGGCCTTCATCCTGAAATGGCTCCTGGCCATCCAGATCCCCCTCTTCCCCACCGACGGCCGGCAGGATCCGCGGATCAATGCCACGCACGTGACGGACTTCTACGTCCTGGACGGTTTGTTAACCCGGGAATGGGACGCCTCCTGGGATGCCCTGATGCATCTGGTGCTTCCCGGCATTGCCCTGGGAACCATTCCGCTGGCCATCATCGTGCGCATCACCCGTGCCTCCGTCCTTGAGGTCCAGGGCGCCGATTACGTCCGCACCGCCCGGGCCAAAGGCCTGCTGGAACGGACCATCCGCAACCGGTTCGTGCTGCGCAACGCGATGCTTCCGGTCACGACGACGATCGGCCTGCAGACCGGCCTCCTTATTTCCGGGGCGGTGCTGACGGAAACCGTTTTCGCTTTCAGCGGCGTGGGCAGGTTCCTGCGGGATGCCATCTTCAACCTGGACTACCCCGTACTGCAGGGCTTCATCATTTTCATCGCCGTCGCGTATTCACTCATCAACCTGCTGGTTGACGTTTCCTACGGCTTCATCGACCCGAGGGTGAGGGTGCAATGAGTACAGTTCTTCCTCCGGCCTCCGGCGGGGCCGTCCGCCCGGACGAGCCCTCAGCACCGGACACCCGCGGCAGCGGGATGTGGCAGGACGCCTTCCGGCGGCTGCGCCGCAACCCTGCGGCAATCGCGGGCGCCGTGATTGTTGGCCTGTTCATCCTTGTGGCCATCTTCGCACCGATCCTTGCGCCCTACGGCGGTGAGGAACTCCCCGGCCGTACCCAGATCACCCCGACGTCGATTCCCGGACCCGGCGAAGTGGAGGGCTACCCCCTCGGCCTCGACCGGTTTGGCGGTGACGTCCTCTCCAAGCTCATCTGGGGAGCACGCGCTTCGCTCCTGATCGGGGTCATCTCCACGGCCCTCGGCCTGCTGGGCGGCATGCTGCTCGGTGTCATTGCCGGCGGGGTCGGCGGCTGGGTGGACAACGTCATCATGCGGTTCGTCGACATCCTGCTCTCAGTGCCGAACCTGCTGCTGGCCGTGAGTATCGCTGCCGTACTGGGGCAGACACCTTCGGCGGTCATGATTGCCATCGGTGTGTCCCAGGTGCCGATCTTTGCCCGGCTGCTGCGCTCCTCCATGATCAGCCAGCGCGGCGCGGACTACGTCCTGTCTGCGCAGGCACTGGGCCTGAGCACCCGGACCATCACCATGAGCCACCTGCTGCCCAACAGCGTCGGCCCCGTGATTGTCCAGGCCACGCTGACCCTGGCGACCGCCGTGATCGACGCCGCTGCCCTGTCCTTCCTGGGACTCGGCGGCGGGCGTCCGGAGAGTGCTGAATGGGGCCGGATGCTGACCTACGCGCAGAACGAACTGGCGGTGGCGCCGCAGCTGGCGTTCCTGCCGGGTATCTGCATTGCCGTCACGGCTCTTGGGTTCACCCTGCTGGGCGAGTCCCTGCGCGAAGCCCTGGACCCGAAAACCCGGCGCAAGTAGCACGCGGCAGCGCACAGAAAAGGGTCCGTTTCCTGCAGTACAGGGAAACGGACCCTTTTCTGTGCGCCCGGTGAGGGGACGCAGGCTCCGGCGCTAGGACGCCATTTCGTCCTGGATGTTCAGCTCATTGCCCGGAATGGAGGCGAGGAGCTTGCGGGTGTAAGGGTGGCGCGGATTCTGGAAGACTTCCTCCGACGTCGCCGCCTCCACGAGCTCGCCGTCCTTCATCACGCACACGTAATCCGAAATGAGCCGCACCACGGCCAGGTCGTGGCTGATGAAGAGGTAGCTCAGTCCCAGGTCCCGCTGCAGGTCCCCGAGCAGTTTGAGGATCTGGGCCTGCACCAGCACGTCCAGGGCCGAGACAGGCTCATCGCAGACAATCAGTTCCGGGTTCAGGGCCAGCGCGCGGGCGATGGCCACACGCTGCCGCTGCCCGCCGGAAAGCTCGGCCGGGTAGCGGCGCAGCATCGAAGCCGGCAGCGCGACCTGTTCCATGAGCTCGCGGACCCGTGCAGCGCGTTCCTGGCGGTTACCTCGCTTGTACGTCTTCAGCGGCTCTTCGAGGATCCGCTCAATGGTGAACATGGGATCCAGCGAGGAATACGGGTCCTGGAAAATGGGCTGGACGCGCTGGCGGAAATCGCTCAGCCCGGCCTTCTCCAGGGACGCGATGTCTGCGCCGTCGAACGTCATTGATCCGCTGGTCGGTTCGATCAGCTTCAGCAGCATGCGCGCCGTCGTCGTCTTTCCGGAGCCCGACTCCCCCACGATCGCGACGGTCCTTCCCCGCGGAATCTCCAGGCTGACGTTCTTCACCGCGTGGAAGTCCCCGGACTTGCCGCGGATCTTGTAAACCTTGTTGAGGTCGCGGATTTCAACGATATTGTCCGGAGCAGTTCCCGGTTCCGCTGCTCCGGCAGGGCTTTCCGGCGCGTCCTCCACTGCGGAGAGCCGCTCAGCGGCAGGAGCCGCGAAAGCTCCGGGACGCAGCCGGACGGCGGCGACGCTGGGCGCAGCGGCGACCAGCGACTGGGTGTACGGATGCTGGGGATCTTCAAGGAGCTGGCGTGCCGGGCCCGTTTCAACTACTTCCCCGCGGTGCATCACCACCAGGTCCGAGGCACGTTCCGCGGCCAGGCCAAGATCGTGCGTAATGAGCAGCACGGAAGTGCCAAGTTCATCGGTCATCCGTCCGATCTGGTCCAGGATGGTCCGCTGCACCGTCACGTCCAGTGCGCTGGTGGGTTCATCGGCGATTAGCAGGCGCGGACGGCACGCGAGGCCAATGGCAATCAGCGCCCGCTGGCGCATGCCGCCGGAGAATTCGTGGGGATACTGCTTAGCGCGCTCGGCGGCGTCGGGCAGTCCAGCCGCGGTCAGCACCTCGATGACCTTGCGGTCAACATCCTTGGAAGTGGCCATGCCGTGCACCAGGAGCGTCTCGGCCACCTGAGTGCCAATCTTGGTCACGGGGTTGAGGTTGGACATGGGGTCCTGGGGCACCAGGCCAATCGACCGGCCGCGGATCGCGCGCATCTTTGATTCGGGCAGTCCCACCAGTTCTTTGCCGTCAAAACGGATACTGCCTGAAGAGACTTTTCCGTTGCCCGGCAGCAGCCCGATCACCGCCATCGCCGTCGTGGATTTACCGGAACCGGATTCACCCACGATCGCCAGGGTTTTCCCGGCACCGAGGCTGAATCCGGCCTTGCGTACCGCCTGCACCGGGCCATCCATGGTTTGGAAGCCGACAGCGAGATCGGTCACTTCGAGCAGCGGAGATTCAGGGCTGGTTTCAGTCATTTCCATATCCTGCCTTACCAAAGCCCTGTTGTGAGGCAACTCTCACCCGCCTTTACCGGTTTTTTATCATTTAGACTAAGAAATCCACCGCCCAGGCCGGGATGGTGCCTGCCTCGAGGAGAACCCAGCAGCTGTGACTAAATCCGCCACGCGGCGCTCCGTGATCAAAGCTTCAGCGATTGCCGCCGCTCTTGCCCTGACCGGGTGCACCGCTGCCCGGCCGGAGGAAGAATCCCCGAGCGGTTCACCTTCTGCCTCTGCTGCGGGCGGACCTGCTGCCGCCTTTACCTTTGCCACTGCCGCACGTCCGTCCGGACTGGATCCGTTCCTGGCAGTGGACACTGAATCCCATCGGGTGACCCGGCAGATCATGGAAACCCTGGTTGGCATGGACCCCCTAACCTCAGCCCCGGTGCCTGCCCTGGCCGAGGAATGGAACGAGTCCGATGACGGGCGGACCTACGAGTTCACCCTGCGCCGCGGCGTCACCTTCCATGACGGCACCCCGTTCAACGCCGAGGCGGTCTGTGCGAACTTCGACCGCTGGTACAACCTGCCTGCCTCCGCGCGGGGGCCGGAAGTGCTGATGTTCAGCTCGGTGTTCAGGGGATTTGCCGATACGCCGGACCTTTCGGCCTTCAAATCCTGCGTCCCTTCCGGGGAATTCACTTTCCGGCTGGAACTCCACACACGCCTGCCCGGCCTCATCGCCGCACTGGCATCCCCGGAGTTCGCCATCTCTTCCCCGAAGGCCCTTGCCGACGGAAACGCAGACGAGCTCACTGAGGAGCGCAACGGAACGCGGCTCTCTGCCTATGCCCAGCACCCGGTCGGCACCGGCCCGTTTATGTTCTCCAGCTGGGAAGAGGACGAGCTTGCCTTGGTTTCCTACCCCGGTTACTGGGGAGAGCCCGGCCAGATCCGCGACCTGGTGTTCCGCACGATCACCAGCCCGGAGTCCAGGCTCCGTGCCCTAAAGAGCGGCGAAGTGGACGGCTACGACCTGGTGACCGTCTCCGACGTGGGCGAGCTCGCCCGTGCCGGCATGCAGATCCTGCAGCGGGACCCCTATTCAATCCTCTATCTGGGCATCAACCAGAACTTCCCCGGGCTGGATGAGCCCAAGATGCGCCAGGCCATTGCCCACGCCATTGATAAGCCTGCACTGCTGGAAGGCCTGTTCCTGAACGGCAGCAAGTCGGCCAACCAGTTCCTTCCCGAAAAGCTCGGACTGCGCTCGGAGAACGTCACCAATTACGGCCACAACCCGGAGCGGGCCAAGGAACTGCTCGAAGAAGCAGGGTATGCAGGCGAAGAGCTCCCGTTCTTCTATCCGCGCCGGGTCACCCGCGCCTACCTGCCCAACCCGGAGAAGGTCTACGCCGAACTCAGCCGGCAGCTGACAGCTGCAGGGTTCAACATCCGCCCGGTGCCGTTGGAATGGTCAGAGGGCTATCTGGAAGCCGTCTCCAGGAACGGAGACCGTGCCCTGCACCTCTCGGGGCTCTCGGGCAGCTATATGGATGCGGACAACTTTGTCGGCCCGCTGTTCGGTGCCTACACGGAGGAATTCGGGTACGACGACGCCCAGCTCTTCACCAAGGTTGACCGCGCCCGCACGCTGGCCGACTCCGAAGAGCGTGCGGAGGCCTACCGGTCGATTTCGGACCGGATTTCCACCCGGGTCCCCGCAGTTCCGCTGGCATTCCCCATCTCAACGCTGGCTGTCTCACCCCGCGTCTCCCAGTACCCGACCTCCCCAGTTCTGAATGAGGTCTTCAACGGCATCCGCCTCACGGACTAGCGTGGTACTTCCGGCGGGGTGGTATACCGGCGGGAATTTTAGTAAGCACCACCGGGAGAGATAGTCTTCTAAGGCTAGCGTCCACGTGACTGGAGATATGAAGTTGAGTGCTGAGAGCCCGGCGGAGAAGTCCGCAAACAGAACTGATGTACTGCTGATCGGCGGCGGCATCATGAGCGCGACCCTCGGGGCGTTCCTGAAGCAGCTGGCACCGGACTGGGACATTTCCCTCTATGAGCGGATGGACCGCGCCGGAACCGAGAGCTCCGACCCCTGGAACAACGCCGGCACCGGCCACGCGGCACTGTGCGAGCTGAACTACAGCCCGGCGGGCCCGGACGGCACCGTTGACCCGGCGAAGGCGATCGGCATCAACGAGCAGTTCCAGGTCTCCCGGCAGTTCTGGTCCCATCTGGTGGAGCAGGGCCATATCTCCGGCAGCTTTATCAATCCGCTGCCGCACATGAGCTTTGTCTGGGGAGATGCGCACTCGGACTACCTGCGCAAGCGCTACGAATCCCTCAGCGCCCAGCCGCTGTTCAAGACCATGGAGTTCTCCGAGGACCACGGCAAGATCGCCGAGTGGGCCCCCCTGCTGATGCAGGGCCGCGACTCAGGCCAGCGCGTTGCTGCGTCCCGCGTCGCCGGCGGCACCGACGTCGACTTCGGTGCCCTCACCCGCGAACTGGTGAACTTCCTCGGAGCCAACGGCGCTGACCTCAACTTCGGCCACGAAGTTACCAACCTCACCCGGAACTCGGGCGGCGGCTGGGACGTGACGGTCCGAAACCGCGCCACCAAGGTTTCCAAGACCGTCTCGGCCCGCTTCGTCTTCATCGGCGGAGGCGGGGGCGCCCTGCACCTGCTGCAGCGCTCAGGCATTCCCGAAGGCAAGGGCTTCGGCGGCTTCCCCGTCTCCGGGCAGTTCCTGCGCTCCACTGATGAGTCGATCATCTCCGCCCACAACGCGAAGGTTTACGGCCAGGCATCGGTCGGCGCTCCCCCCATGTCCGTCCCGCACCTGGACACCCGGTTCGTGGACGGAAAGAAGTCCCTGCTGTTCGGTCCGTACGGCGGCTTCTCCCCCAAGTTCCTCAAGAACGGCTCCCTGACCGACCTGCCGTTCTCCGTCCGACCACACAACCTGGTGCCCATGCTGGCGGTGGCAAAGGACAATATGTCCCTGGTGAAGTACCTCGTCACCGAGGTACTGAAGTCACGCGAGGGCAAGACCAAGGCGCTGCGCGAGTTCTACCCCGAGGCCGTTACCCAGGGCTGGGACCTCATCACGGCCGGCCAGCGTGTGCAGGTCATCAAGAAGGACCCGAAGAGCGGAGGCGTGCTGCAGTTCGGCACCGAGCTCATCACCTCCGCGGACGGCACGGTAGGCGCACTGCTGGGCGCTTCCCCCGGAGCCTCCACTGCCCCGCCCATCATGATCAACCTGATGAAGCGCTGCTTCCCGGCAGAGTTCCCGGCCTGGGAAGCGAAGATCAAGGAAATGATCCCCGGTTACGGCGTCAAGCTCAATGAGAATGAGTCCCTGGCCGACGAAATCATTGCCGAGACCAACCGTGTGCTGAAGCTGGCCTAGGAGGCCCCGCACCCCTACGGTGTCCCG
>NZ_BAAALV010000002.1:1413332-1470202 GCF_039528575.1 Arthrobacter gandavensis | reverse complement strand
ACCTGTGTTTAAGGCGGCCCCGGGGAACCGCGGCCGCTCCCGCTACCCGGCACGGGAGGACGTATATGCGCACGTATGATGAATCCGTCTACGAATAAAGGCAGGTTCATGGATCGTCTGGCCAAACTCTCGCTCTCCAACCGGGCTCTCATTGCCCTCATCACAGTCTTTGTAGCGGTCTTCGGCGTGATCTCGCTGAATTCCCTCAAGCAGGAACTCATCCCTGCACTCGAATTCCCCCAGATCAGTGTGATTACCGCCCTGCCGGGCGCTTCCCCCGAAGTCGTGGATGCGCAGATCAGCGAGCCGCTCGAGGCCGCGCTCACCGCCGTCGAAGGGCTGGAGTCCTCGTCCGCGACGTCGCGGTCCTCGATCTCCGCCATCACGCTCACCTTCGCCTACGGCACCGACCTTGACCGTGCACGCGGCCAGGTTGACCGTGCCATTTCCAACGCGCGCCAGACGCTCCCGGAGGACGCTAATCCGCAGTCCCTGGCCGGGAGCATCAGTGACTTCCCCATCGTGTACCTGGCCGTCTCCAGCGACTCATCGCTCAGCGAGCTGAACTCCGAGCTGGAGCGCCTAACGGTTCCCCGGCTGCAGAAGATCGAAGGCGTCCGCACTGCGGAGGTAACCGGCGGTTCCCAGCGCCACATTGCCATCACCCCGGACCAGGCGGCACTCGCTGCGCTGGGGGCCTCGCCGTCGGCCATTGCCTCGGCGCTGGAGAACAGCGGTGCACTGATCCCAGCCGGCACTGTGGAGGAGGAAAGCCGTTCGCTCTCCATCCAGGTTGGCAGCCCCCTGGACTCGCTCGAGAAGGTTTCCGCCCTGCCTATTGAGGCGGAGGGCGCGTCACCGGGCTCCGCCCCGCCGACAATCGGCGACGTCGCGACCGTGGAAATCACCGACGACGAGCAGACGTCCATAACGCGTACCAACGGCGAAGCCACGCTGGCGATCTCCATCACCAAGACGCCGGCCGGAGACACGGTGGGCATCTCCCACGAAGTCCTGGACCTGATCCCCGCCCTGCAGGATGAGCTGGGCAACGGTGCGAGGTTCACCGTGATCTTTGACCAGGCTCCGTTCATTGAAAAATCGATTTCCGACCTCACCACCGAAGGCCTGCTGGGCCTGGGCTTCGCAGTCCTGGTGATCCTGGTGTTCCTGCTCTCGGTCAGGTCTACCCTGGTCACCGCGGTTTCAATTCCGCTTTCGCTGCTGGTGACCTTCATTGGCCTGCTGGCGTTCGGCTATTCACTGAACATCCTGACGCTCGGCGCGCTGACGATTGCGATCGGCCGGGTGGTGGACGACTCCATTGTGGTCATCGAGAACATCAAGCGGCACCTGGGCTACGGCGAGGAAAAACGCACCGCTATCCTTACCGCCATCCGCGAAGTCGCCGGTGCCGTTACCGCGTCCACCCTCACCACGGTCGCCGTCTTCGCCCCCATCGTGTTTGTGGGCGGCCTCGCCGGCGAATTGTTCCGGCCGTTTGCCGTAACCACGTCCCTGGCACTGCTCGCCTCGCTGCTGGTGTCCCTGACGATTGTTCCGGTGCTCGCTTACTGGTTCCTGAAGTCCTCCAAACCCGTCAGCGATCCGGAAGCATACCGGGCAGAGGCAGAGGCGCGGGAGCAGAAGACCTTCCTGCAGCGCGGTTACCTGCCGATCCTCCGCGGCACTCAACGCCACCCCGTTTACACGCTCCTTGCCGGCGTCCTGATCCTGGGCGGCACGGCAGCGCTGACCCCGCTGCTCCAGACCAACCTGCTGGGCGATACCGGGCAGAACACGTTCAGTGTGCGCCAGGAACTGCCGGCCGGAAGTTCGCTTCAGACCACCTCCGCTGCCGCCGAGTCCGTGGAAGAGGTGCTCTCCGAAACCGAGGGCATCAAGGACGTCCAAGTCACCATGGGAACCTCGACGTCGGGAATCGCCGCGTTCACTGCCGGCGGCGCCTCGGTAGCCAACTTCACGGTCATCACCGAACAGGACGTGGACCAGGTTCAGCTGCGTGAGACCGTCCGCCGCGAGCTCGAAGACCTGGGCGAGGATGCCGGCACCATTTCCCTGGGAACCCAGGGCGGCGGCTTCGGCACGTCCAACACCGTAGACATCGAGATCTCCGCCGGTGATCCGGCTGAACTCCAGCCCGCCTCCGATGCCCTGGTCGCGGCCATGTCCGATCTGCCCGGAGTGGCCGAGGCCACCTCCAACCTGTCCAGCTCCGAACCGGTGGTCCAGGTCACCATCGACCGCGCCAAGGCCGTGGCGGCCGGGCTGGATGAACAGCAGGTGGCCGGAATCCTGGCCTCCACGCTGAGTCCGCTTCCAGCCGGCACAGTCCAGCTCGGGACGGACGACCTGCCCGTGCTCATCGGCGAAGGAACCGAGGTGAACACCCTGGAACAGCTCTCCGGGATTGTTGTGCCGACCGCCGGCGGCCCCGTACCGCTGAGCGACCTGGCCGTCATCGAAGAAGTCCAGGTACCCACGTCGGTCTCCTCGTCCGGCGGGGAACGCACTGCCCTCGTTTCGGTAACCCCGTCCGGCGACGACCTCGGCGGAGCGATTGCCGAAGTCCAGGCCGAACTGGCCAACGTGGACCTGCCGACGTCGGTGACTGCAACCCTCAGCGGCGCAGCCACCCAGCAGAATGAGTCCTTCACCCAGCTGGGACTGGCGCTGCTGGCGGCGATCGCGATCGTGTACGTCATCATGGTTGCCACGTTCAAGTCCCTGGTGCAGCCGCTGATCCTGCTGGTCTCGGTGCCCTTCGCCGCAACGGGCGCCATCATCGCGCTGCTCATCGCCAACGTTCCCCTGGGCCTGCCCTCGCTGGTTGGCCTGCTCATGCTGGTGGGCATTGTGGTGACCAACGCGATTGTGCTGATGGACCTCATCAACCAGTACCGCAGGCCGCACGGACGCGAGCCCGGCATGAACGTCAGGGAAGCGATCGTCCGCGGTGCGCGGCAGCGCCTGCGCCCAATCCTCATGACAGCCCTGGCCACCATCCTGGCACTCACGCCGATGGCACTTGGTGTCACAGGCGAAGGCGGATTCATTTCCCGTCCGCTGGCGATCGTCGTCATCGGAGGCCTGATCTCCTCCACCGCGCTCACCCTGGTCCTGGTGCCCGTGCTGTACCAGCTGGTCGAAGGACCCCGGGAGCGCCGGGCCCAGGCACGCGAAGAAGCCGCACAGGCTGAACGGGAACGCCTCCAGGCGGAGGCCGCCGGCTGACCGGCAGCCCCGACGTCAAGGCCAACGGCAGGGCCGGCACCGCAGCGGGTGCCGGCCCTGCCGCGTTGCGGGAGCCGAAACCGGGGAATGAAATTCGGCGGCTACCTGTTGTAGACTCCCAGTAGATGCAAATGCATCTACCTTTTCGGGACGGCGAGCCGCTGCCGAAGCAGCTTCGCAACAGGAGGACACCATGCAGATCGGCGTATTCAGCGTCAGCGACATCACCCGCGACCCGGTTACCGGCCGGATGCCCACGGAAGGCGAGCGCATCAAGGCTGCGGTTGCCATTGCCCGCAAGGTCGAAGAAATCGGCATGGACGTCTATGCCACCGGCGAGCACCACAACCCGCCCTTCTACGCTTCCTCCCCCACCACCCTGCTGGGCTACATTGCTGCCCAGACAGAGAGAATCATTCTCTCCACCGCAACCACGCTGATCACCACCAACGACCCGGTAAAGATCGCCGAAGACTTCGCGATGCTGCAGCACCTCTCTGATGGCCGCACCGACCTGGTGCTGGGCCGCGGCAACACCGCTCCGGTTTACCCCTGGTTCGGCAAGAACATGCAGGACTCCGTGGACCTCACCGTGGAGAACTACAACCTGCTGCGCCAGCTCTGGGATAAGGAGACGGTCAACTGGCAGGGCAAGTTCCGCACCCCGCTCCAGAACTTCACCTCCACGCCCCGGCCGCTCGACGGCGTCGCCCCCTTCGTCTGGCACGGATCCATCCGCACACCCCAGGTCGCGGAGATCGCCGCCTACTTCGGCGACGGCTTCTTCGCCAACAACATTTTCTGGCCGAAGGAGCACTACATGCAGCTGATCGGACTGTACCGCGAGCGCTACGAGCACTACGGCCACGGCTCCGCCGACCAGGCGATCGTGGGCCTGGGCGGACAGTTCTTCATGCGGAAGAACTCCCAGGACGCCGTGAACGAGTTCCGCCCGTACTTCGACAACGCACCCGTCTACGGCCATGGGCCGTCCCTGGAGGACTTCACGGCACAGACCCCGCTTACAGTGGGAAGCCCGCAGGAAGTCCTGGAGAAAACGCTCACGTTCCAGGAGTACTTCGGGGACTACCAGCGTCAGCTCTTCCTCATCGACCATGCGGGCCTGCCACTGAAGACCGTGCTGGAACAGCTGGATCTTTTCGGCGAGTACGTGCTTCCGGAACTTCGCAGGGAACTGGATTCCCGCCGTCCGGCACACGTGCCGGACGGACCTACCCACGCCGGACGCGTGGCGGCTCGCGAGGCTTCACTGTCCACTTCCACCCCGGTAACTTCAGTAGGCTAATGGAATGAGTTCCGAGACCAGCCACGCAACCACCGTTAAAGAGACCGCAGAGGCGTGGGAATCACTGTTCCGGGCGCAGGTGGGCGTCATGCGCCGGCTGCAGCGCGACCCGGAGTTCAAGGAACTCACCATGCGCGAGTACGACGTGCTCTTCAACCTCAGCCGCTGCCCCACCGGCTGGACCCGCCTCAATGAGCTTAACGAGCACCTGCTGATCAGCCAGCCCAGCCTGTCCCGCATGGTGGAGCGGCTGGAGAACAAGGGGCTGGTCCAGCGCCGCCCGGCGCAGAACGACCAGCGGGGCGTTGAGCTGTCCCTGACCGGAGAAGGCCGGGCGGTGCAGAAGCGCCTCGGCCGGATCCACGTCCGGGGTATCCACGACCTGCTGGGTCCGGCCCTGACAGCCCAGGAGCTGGCCCAGGTCAAGGAACTCATGGATAAGCTCCTGGCCAGCCTCAACTCCGAGGGGTCAGGCACCAGCGACGGCCGGCCGGCAGGGGCCTAGGCTCTTTCGCGCCGCGCCGCGCCGCGCCGGCACCCGGTTCAGGTTCCGGGGGCCGGCGCCACCGGGCTACCTTGCCGCAGTATCTCCGGCCCCGGCACCGCTGCTGCCCGTTACGCCGTCGTTGCCGGCGATGCCGCTCTCCGGAAGTATCGGCGGGTCGGCGAAGGCCAGCCTGGGAACCAGCAGCAGCGCAGCCGCCGCAGCAAATGCCGTGACGGAGCAAACGGCCCACACCGTGAGGTAGCCCGACAGGGGTGCCGCAGTCGCCGCCCCGGCAACGTCCCCCAGGGACTGGCCCGCAGCGCTGAGCAGTGCAATGCCAAACACGGCGGAGGCAAAGGACCCGCCAATGGTCTTGGTGGTGTTGGTGAGCCCCGTTGCCATACCGGTTCGGTTCAGCGGTGCGGCCGCGGCCGCTGCGGAAGGCAGCGCTGCAACCAGCGCACCCGACCCCAGGCCGGCAATCACCATGTTGGTCAGCGTCTGTGCAAGGGAATCGTGGAACGGCAGGAACAGTCCGTATCCGATACCAACCACGGCTGCCGCCCCGGAAAGGGTGATCCGCGGCGTGCTCAGCTTTGCGGCCAGCGGGAACAGCAGCGCCCCTGCCAGCACCGACAGGACGTAGGCCCCAATGATCAGGGACACGGATCCGGCTTCCAGTCCCAGTCCGTAGCCGTGTGCTTCGCGGTCTGTCCGGGCAAAGGTGGACATGGGCGCCTGGGCACCCAGCACGGAGATCCCGAACAGGCCGGCGGTGAGCTGGACCGGCCACATGGTGGGAGCGCACAGCATCCGGATATCCACCAGCGGCTCGTCCAAGCGCAGCTGATAGCGCACAAACGGAACGAACGCCGCCACGCCTGCAGCCAGGACGGCCCAAACCCACCAGGTGCCGGGACCGTTGATCCGCAGGAAAGTCAGCCCGGAGGTCAGCAACAGCAGCCCAACGGCCAGCATCGCGAAACCCCGTACATCCAGGGCACCGCGGGCCCTCAGCCCGGACTCCGGCACCCCGAACCAGATGGCGAGGATACACAGGGTGGCAGCTGCCGCAGGCACCATCAGGGTCAGCCGCAGATCCCCTCCGAAGACCTCCACCAGCGCCCCGGCTGCGAGCGCTCCGGCGATGACGCCGAACTGCAGCCCGCCCACCAGCACACCGGCTGCCTTGCGGGTTACCGCTGCCCGGTTCGGGGCCGATGCGGCCCGGGCGAAGATGAGGGCAACTTCCAGGGGGAGCCACACCACGTAGAACCCCTGCAGCGACCAGGCAACGAGGAAGGTCCAGAAATCGGGCGCGAACGCCACGCCCCAGGAGGCTGCTGCCGTGAGCACGGTTGAGACCAGCAGGATGCGTTTGTGCCCGTACATGTCCCCCAGCCGGGCAAGGACGGGAACGGCCAGGGCGCTGAACATCAGCTGTGCTGCCTCGAACCAGTTCACGTCGCCGTCGGCGATTCCCAGGTTGCGGGCAATGTCGGTGAGGATCGGCGTGTAGTACCCCTGCAGGATTCCACTGGTGATTTCAACGAGCACCAGGAAGAACACCACGGGGCCGAGGGCACGCATCAGGGCACCAGGTTCTGCAGCAGGCGCCGGTAGAACGTGATGCCCTCGCCGAATGTATGAAGGGAGAGCTTCTCATTGTCCGCGTGGATGGAGGCCCGTGCAGCCTTGTCCATTCGGAACGGTGCGAAGCGGTACACGGCGTCGCTGATCGCGGTGTAGCGGCGTGAATCGGTGCCGCCGAGCATGATGTACGGCGCAGGGATGGCGTCCGGGAACACTTCGCGGATCGCTGTCTCCAGCGCGGCGAACTGGGCGTTCGACGTCGAGGAAACCGGTGAGGGCTCGCTGCCTTCCACTACGCGCAGGGAGACTTTCCGGTCCCGGACGGTGCGGCGCATCCGCCTCAGCACGGAGTCGATGCTCTCCCCCGGAGCGATCCGGACGTTTGCGTTGGCCGTGGCACGCGTGGGCAGGACGTTGGAGGCCTTGGATCCGGAGAGCTGTGTGAGGGCGACGGTGGTGCGGGTCAAGGCGTTGGGCTCGCCGCCCAGGGCGCCGAAGATCCGGGTTAACGGAAGCCGCAGCGAACCGGCGCGGGCAAACAGTGCCGCCGGCAGCGGGGATGCCCCGGCGGCCAGGCGTCCCAGCATCTCGATGGTGACCGGGTGCAGGGCCGCCGGGAAAGGCCTCTGGTCCAGACGCACGACGGCGCGTGCCAGCCGGGCAGCGGCACCGAGACGGGTGGGTGTGGAGGCATGTCCGCCGGGGTCTTCGACCGAGAGCTCTACGTCCAGGATGCCCTTTTCCGAGACACCAATGACGGCGACCGGGGACGTGACGAACGGAAATGCCTGGCTGGCAACTGCCCCTCCTTCATCCAGCACCAGCCAGGGGCGCACGCCGCGTTCCTGCAGGATGGCGGCTGCCCGGGCCGCCGTGTCACCGGCTGTTTCCTCATTGTCCCCAAAGGACAGCCAGACAGTGCGGGAAGGGGTGAAACCCTCTTCGAGCAGGGTTTCAACGGCCTCCAGGATGGCGGCCAGCGACCCCTTGTCATCCAGCGCTCCGCGTCCGTGGATCCAGCCATCCGCCAGGACACCGGCAAAGGGCGGATGTTCCCAGGTTGACTCGTCCTGGACCGGCACCACGTCGTAATGCGCCATCAGCACCACCGGGTCGAGTTCATCTTCCGTGCCCTGCCAGCGGAACAGGAGTCCCCCGCCAACTTCCTCCAGCGTCAGCCGCCTGTGGACCACGGGGAAGAGTGCGGCGAGTTCTGCGCGAAAGCGGGCGAACTCGCCGTCGTCCACTTCTTCGGGTATCCGGGAGGAAACCGTGCGGCAGGCGATGAGGCGGGCAAGTTTGGGGGCCGCAGCGTCTCCCCTGTCCCGGGGCAGCACTTCTGCCGGTGTGCTCGTATACATGGCAGCAGTGTAGGGCCGCTATGTTACCGGCGGGTTTTGCGACGCGTTTGCTACGTGCGCGGTGCCTGGGCCAGCCCTCTCACCCGCTCCACGGCAGCGCTGACGGCACGCGCCGCCAGGGCCACCTCGTTCTCCCGCACCGACGGCGTGAAACTGAGCCGGACCGCAGTCTGTGCGGTGTCCCTGTCCACTCCCATGGCGGTCAGCACCGCGGACGGCTCGTCCGAGCCTGCCGCGCACGCCGAGCCGGAGGAACACAGCACCCCTGCCCGTTCGGATTCCAGCAGCACTGACTCGCCGCTGGTCCCGGGGAAGCAGAAGGAGGCGTGCCCTGGCAGCCTTTCCGTTCGGTGTCCCGTCAGCTGGGCGCCGGGCACCGATTGCAGGACGGTCTCTATCAGGTAGTCGCGCAGTTTCACGGCGCGGGGGGCTGCTGCCGGGCGCTCCTGCTCTGCGAGCTTCAGCGCTGTGGCCAGTGCAACCGCACCGGCGACGTTCTCGGTTCCTGAACGGCGGCCGCGTTCCTGGCCGCCGCCGTGAATGAGCGGTTCAAGGGGCAGGACCCCGCGGACGTAAAGCAGGCCGCAGCCCTTTGGTGCACCAAGCTTGTGTCCGGAGATGCTCATGGCATCGATTCCCGTGCCGGCTACGGACACGGGCAGCCAGCCGGCGGCCTGCACTGCGTCCGTATGGAACGGTATTCCGCGTTCCCGGCACGAGTCGGCTATCTCCGCCACCGGCTGGAGGGTCCCCACTTCGTTGTTGGCCGTCATGATGGTGCATAAGGTGGTCTCGCGTGTCAGCGCAGCTTCCACGGCGGCGGCATCCACCCGGCCGGTTCCGTCCACCGGAACCAGCGTGATCCGGAAACCGTGGAAGCGCTGGAGGTAAGCCAGGGATTCGAGCACTGCCGGATGTTCGACGGCGCTGGAGACAATGTGCCGTCCCTGCGGGGATGCCAGGGCCAGGCCCTTTATCGCCAGGTTGTCCGCCTCGGTCCCGCCGGAGGTAAAGACAACGTCTCCGGGGCGGCAGCCGAGCACGTCCGCGGCGGTACGGCGGGCATAGTCCAGGGCGCGGCCTGCCGTTGCTCCCGCCGAGTGCGTGCTGGACGGGTTGCCGAAGTCACCGGTGTACAGCGGCGCCAGCGCAGCCAGGACCTCCGGGCGGACGGGGGTGGTGGCCGCGGCGTCAAAGTAGATCATGCGCGGATATCCAGGCCAAGGTCCAGTGCCCGGACACTGTGGGTCAGGGCTCCTGCGGAGATGATGTCCACACCGGTGGCCGCAATCGAGGCCACGGTTTCCAGCCGGACGTTGCCGCTGGCTTCCGTCAGCGCCCGTCCGTTGACGGCTTCCACCCCGCGGCGCAGGTCTTCGATGCTGAAGTTATCCAGCAGCACGGTGTCCGCTCCACCGGCCAGCACGGGTTCGATCTGGTCCAGTGAATCCACTTCCACCTCGAAATGAACGGTGTGGGAGAGCTGGTCCTTTGCCTGGCGGAGTGCCGAAGCGAGGTCCAGGCCGGCAGCTGCCAGGACGGCCAGGTGGTTGTCCTTCGCCATGACCGCGTCGGAGAGGGAATAGCGGTGGTTGAACCCGCCTCCGCACCGCACCGCGTAGCGTTCGAGCGCACGGAGCCCCGGGGTGGTCTTGCGGGTATCGGCGATGCGCGCCCGGGTTCCCTCGGTTTCGGCAACGAACCGAGCCGTCAGGGTGGCGATCCCCGAGAGCCGCTGGGCAAGGTTCAGTGCCACCCGTTCGGCGGCGAGGACGGTCCGGGCAGGGCCAGTGATTTCCGCGAGGATTCCTCCGGCGTCGAACCGTTCCCCGTCGCGGACCAGGCTGATCACCGCTGCGCCGGGCCCGGCGAGCCTGAAGGCCGCTTCCATGACCTGCTCGCCGCAGAAGACGCCTTCTTCCCTGGCCGTCAGGAAAGCGGTCGCCGCTGCGTCCTCCGGGATCAGCGCATGCGAGGTGAGGTCTCCCCACGGAGCATCCTCCGCGAGCGCGGCAGCAACCAGCTGGTCCACCGCGGTGCCGGGAAGCGGCAGCGGTGACGCCCCGGCGGTCCGCGGCAGCGGCTTCGGCTTCGGCTTCGGTGCAGCGGCTTCTGTGTGTGGCGGGAGCTGGGTATTCGTCATCCGGGTATTCCGTTCTTGGGTCAAACAGGTTCAGTGAGCGGGAGCGTGCTCTGGCGGCGGGCAGCCGGTGCGGCCTGTCTGCCAGGCCCGCCGGGCAGCTCATCGGAACGGAAATGCGCTCCGATGGAGGAACTGCGGCGTAACGCGGCTGCAACCAGCAGCCGGGCACACGTGAGCAGGTTGGCGTCTTCCAGGGCCTGCACGCGTTCTCCCCTGCCGGTGTCAAGAACCGGGCGGGCCGAGACGCCGTCCAGCCAATCTGCAGCCCTGCGCAGCCCGCTTCCGCTGCGCAGCACCCCCGCCTGCTCCCACATCAGGGACTTCAGGGCCGGGCGTTGGAGGGGCTCTGTTCCGGTCAGGCCTCCGCGGGAGCGCGGGTGGGGCATCGGGCCGGGCCTGGAAGTTGCCGCCGCCTTCGGCCCGGGCCGGATGCCTGCCCACAACCCGGCTGGTGTCCCGGCTTCCCAGGCCCGTCCGGCATCCCGGGCAGTGCTGGCCGCGGCAGCCCGGCCCCCGAATACCAGGCCTTCCAGCAGGGAGTTCGAGGCAAGCCGGTTGGCGCCGTGGACGCCGGTGCAGGCAACCTCTCCCGCCGCGTAAAGGCCGGGCACCGAAGTCCGCCCGGACAGGTCCGTGGCAACGCCGCCCATCCAGTAGTGCGCTGCGGGCACCACCGGCAGCAGTTCGCGTTCCCAGTCGAATCCGTGAGCGGCAGTCACGGCAGCCAGGCCAGGGAAGCGGCGCGCCAGGAATCCGGGTCCCCTGCGGTCCACGATTCCGGTGGCGTCCAGCCAGACGGTCCCCTCCCCCGTGGCCCTAAGGTGTCGGATGATCGAACGGGAGACGACGTCGCGCGGCGCCAGCTCGGCGTCGTCATGGTAACGGGCCATAAACCTCTCGCCCCGCGCATCGCGGAGCACCGCCCCTTCGCCGCGGACCGCTTCCGAGATGAGCGGGGTGCCGGGCACTGCAAGCGAGGTTGGATGGAACTGGAAGAACTCCTCGTCCGTCGTTTCCGCGCCGGCCCGAACCGCCAGTGCCACGCCGTCGCCTGTGGCACCGGAGGGATTGGTGGTGTGCCGGTAGAGTTCGCCCGCACCACCAGTGGCCAGGAGAACGGCTTGCGCCGCGATCCTGCGTTCGCGTCCCGCGGCCAGGATGTCCAGCCCGGAGACGGCGCCGCCCGTGAGAGCCAGCCTGAGCGCGAAGGCGTGCTCAACGACGGTGATCCCGGGGTGCGAGCGCACAGCGCCAATCAGGGCGGCAGCTATGCCTGCACCGGTGGCGTCACCGCCAATGTGCAGGATCCGCCGGGCGGCATGGGCTGCTTCCCGCGCCAGGGCCAGGGACCCGTCCGGGTTGGCATCGAAGCCGGCGCCCATGCCCTGCAGCCGCCGGATATGGGACCCGGCTTCGATGCAGAGCACCTCCGCGGCTGCACGGTTCCCCGCCCAGCCCCCCGCCGACAGCGTGTCCTCGCAGTGGGAAGCGGGGGAATCCCCGCCGGAGGACTGAGTTACCGCGGCGATGCCGCCCTGGGCGTGCCAGGTGTTGCTGTGCTCCAGCGCGGACTTCGTCACCAGCAGCACCGGATCATGCTGCGCCGCCTGTGCAGCGCAGAGCGCTGCATACAGGCCGGCGATTCCGCTGCCGACGACGGCGATGCTCAAGGCCGGACCGCCAGCATCCGTTCCAGGGCGGTGCGGGCCGCCGCCGCCGTGGCAGCCGGGACGGTGATCCGGTTGCGGACCTCTCCTGCCACGAGCCCTTCAAGTACCCAGGCGAGGTAGCCCGGGTGGATGCGGTACATGGTGGAGCACGGGCAGATCACCGGGTCGAGGCAGAAGATGGTGTGTTCCGGGTACTGCGCCGCGAGCCGGTTCACCATGTTGATTTCAGTACCGATGGCGAAGGTACTTCCCGCGGGCGCCGCAGCTATGGCTTTCTGGATGTAGTCCGTGGAGCCGGATTCATCTGCTGCGTCCACAACCGGCATAGGGCATTCGGGATGCACAATCACCCGGACGCCGGGATGTTCGGCCCGGGCCCGGGCGATCTGCTCCACGGTGAAGCGCTTGTGCACGGAACAGAAGCCGTTCCACAGCAGGACCTTCGCTTCCTGCAGGCGCTCCGCGGTGTTTCCGCCCAGCGGGAGCCGTGGATTCCACATGGGCATGGCGTCCAGCGGAATCCCCATGGTCTTGGCCGTATTGCGGCCCAGGTGCTGGTCCGGGAAGAAGAGGACCCGCTGGCCCCGCTCGAACGCCCATTCAAGCACGGACGCGGCATTGGAGGATGTGCAGACGATCCCGCCGTTTTCCCCGCAGAACGCTTTCAGGGCGGCCGAGGAGTTCATGTAGGTCACTGGAATGACCGGCCGCATCCCGCCGGCCTGGGGCGCTTTGCCGTAGAGGGCGGTGAGCTGCTCCCAGCATTCGGCGACCGAATCGGCGTCGGCCATATCTGCCATGGAACAACCCGCGGCAAGGTTCGGCAGCACAACAGCCTGGTCCGGCCCGGAGAGGAGGTCCGCTGTTTCCGCCATGAAATGGACCCCGCAAAACACAATTGCTTCGGCCTCCGGACGGATTTTGGCGGCGCGGGCGAGCTGGAAAGAGTCCCCCACAAAGTCTGCATGGCGCACCACTTCGTCGCGCTGGTAGAAGTGCCCGAGGATCACCGCACGGCTCCCCAGAGCGGCCTTGGCACGGAGGATCCGCTCGTCCAGCTCCGCTGCGCCGGCCTCGCGGTATTCAGCCGGAAGTTCGCCCTGGCGGGGTGTTCCGGCAGGGACGGTATCCCCAAGGGACGCGCCGGGTCCGTATCCCGGAGCGGCGTCGAAGGTCCAGGGGCCGGCGGCAAGGCCCGGGGTGCAGGCTGCGGTCTGTGCCTGCGCCTCTTCGGGTCCGGAAAGCAGGGCGATCCTGGTGGCCACGCTCCCGCTTGGGACCGGAATCGTTTCAGTCATGTCAGTGCTCCGTTGCTTCTGGTCTCTGGCTGGGGAAGGATTCGTCCCGGGGATCCGGCCCGGTGTAGCGGTACAGCCGCGGGGGCCGGTGCCGCCCGCCCTGAAGGTAGTGCTCGGTAGGCTCAATGTGCACCGACGCCTGCAGCTGGCGGCGGAAGTTTGCCGGGTCGAGGTCGCGTCCCAGGACGGCCTCGTAGACTTCCCGAACCTGGGCGAGGGTGAAGGTGGACCCCAGGAAGGCGTAAGCCACGGTGCCGTACTCGAGTTTGTTGCGCAGGCGCCAGAGCGCGTAATCCACAATCTGGTTATGGTCGAAGGCCAGGGTCCCCACTTTGTCTGCCCGGAACCAGGCGACGTTGTCATCCTGCCTGGCCAGGGCCGCCTCGTCCGGCTGAACCAGCGCCCAGTACACGATCGAAACCACCCGGGGGGAAGGTGACCGGTCCGCGCCGCCGAAGGCGTAGAGCTGCTCAAGGTACCGCGGCGTCAGCGCCGTGGTTTCCCGCAGGTTCCGTGCTGCGGCGTCCTGCAATGACTCGCTTGCCCGCAGCGGGCCGCCCGGAAGCGCCCACAGGTCCAGGTAGGGCTGCCTGATCCGGCGCACCAACGGCAGCCACAGCGTCAGGATCCCGGTGTCCGGATCCGGCCGCAAAGCGAAAATCACCGTGGAAATCGCCAGCGACGGGGGCTCCTGCTCCCGCTCCGAGACGTTGGCGTATCTGGGGCTCATCCCTGTCTGCCTTCCTGGCCGGCAGCCCCGGGGCCGCGGCATGAATAGTAAGAGTCGGGCTGACTCTAACTCAAACTGCGGAGAAAGAGCATGTTTGCCGCCGGCAGGTTACGCGCTCTTCTCGGGTTCCCCGGCGCCGGAGCCCGCTGCCGCATGCAGCAGAGGCAGCATGCGGCCTTCGAAATGGGTATTGAGGACGATCACGGAAGATGACCTCAGCACTGCTCCGGTGGCGACCATGGAATCGATGACGCGCTGCAGATCGGAGTTGGAGCGGGCAGCCACACGGGCAATGAGGTCACTTTCCCCGGACACCGTGTGGGCTTCCTGGATTTCCGGAATCTCGGCAAGCGCCGCAACGACGGCGTCGTGCCCCATATCCTGGCGGATCGTCAGCGAGCAATACGCGGTAACAACGTACCCGAGGGCGGCCGGATCAAGCCGCGGGCCCCACCCGGCTATGACGCCGCTGCGCTGCATCCGGTCCAGTCTTGCCTGCACCGTGGCACGGGCTACCTTGAGCGTCCGGGATGCTTCCAGGACCGACATCCGAGGATCGTCGGTAAATAGGGACACAATCCGGGCGTCGAGCTGATCTGTTGCCATGGCAACCTTTCCCTGCAGGAGATCCGGGCGGAACCGGGCGCATACCCGGAACAGGGCGTACTGGTGCCACCCCTGAGGGAACTTTAGCTGCACAGGAGGTTTTACCGCACTGCGCCACGCACGCTAAAAGTGCAGGCCAGAGGCCATCATGGGGCGCCGCTGCCGGGCTTCGAAATGCAGTTCTGTTCAGCCTAAATGGAGAAATTCGGAGAACTTCTATCCCGCAAATAGATTCTCGGCACTCATTCAGCGGCATGAGTTTCCGTTTTAATTCCGGAGCGGTGAATTTCCACGGTAAACGGGCGATTCCGGCTGCGGAATCCGGCGGCCGATGGGCGGCCGGCATTGCTGCCCTGCCAGCACGCCTGTCACCGGCAGGGTGGCAGGGCAGGGCAGCAGCGGGCTTTGGACCCTACTGGCCCTTGCGCTTCCGCGGAGCCGGCTCGGCGCCGGCAGACTTGGCCCGCTTCTCTGCGCGCTTCTCCTTGATGGACTTACCTGGCTTTTTGGCGTTTCCGGACAATGTGCCCTCCTTGGCGTCTGGCCAGCGGCTTTCCGGACTGGTCCGGGGCCGCATAGATTTTATCCACAGCGGTTTTCTGCATTTGCTGAACAACCGTTATTCCAGACCATACCCGGAAATAAAATAAATGCCAGTCCTGCCCGCACAGTTCATGCGCGCACTCCTGCCTCCCACGCAGAACGCGGCTGCAACCACGGCTGCGCGGAACGGAGCGGCGCAGACAGAGCGGCGAAGACAGGGGCGGATCAGTAGTCAGTTTGTATACGTGGTTGAGCCTAGTGGTGGACGAAGTGCACAGTGTGCTCAGCACTCCTCTAACTGTTTGCACGGTGAAGTGATGCCCGTTACGTTTCCACTATGGACCTAGACACAACGAGCATCCCGGAGCTCACAGCCGAGGAACTGCGCCAGCTGTACAAACTGCTGATCGCCACCCGCGACCTCGACGTCGCGGCTGTGGCCTGGCAGCGCCAGGGAATCCTTCCCGGCTACGCCCCGGAGCTTGGGCAGGAAGCCGCCCAGGCGGGCAGCGCCTTCGCCCTCGACCCAACACGCGACTTCGCATTTCCCACGTACCGGGAGATGGGCGTCGCCCTGGCTCTCGGGGTGGACATGGTTGAGTACATGTCCACGCACAAGGCCAGCTGGCATGGCGGCCTGTACAACCCCGTCACCACCCGGCTCGCGCCGATCCAGGCCGTGGTTGGCGGATCAGTGCTGCACGCCGTCGGCTGGGCCCACGGCCAGCGGCTGGCCGCCGGCAGTGCCGGCAGCCCCGAAGGCGGCCTCCCCGCTGCCATCACCTACTTCGGAGATGGAGCCAGCTCCCAGGGCGATGTCCACGAGGCGATGAACTTTGCCGGCGTACTGAAGGCGCCGGTGGTCTTCTTCGTCCAGAACAACGGCTGGGCCATCTCCCTGCCCACCGAGGAACAGGTGGCAGGCGGCAGGGTTGCCGCCCGGGCGGAAGGCTACGGAATAGCCTCGGTGACTGTGGACGGCAACGACGCTCCCGCCGTCGTGCGGGCAACCCGGGCAGCTCTTGAACACGCCCGGGCGGGCAACGGACCGGTACTGATCGAGGCCATGACCTACCGCCGCGGTCCGCACTCCACCAGCGACGATCCGGGGCGCTACCGCACCCTTGACGAGGAACGGCGTGACGGCGGCGAGGATCCCGTGACGCGGCTGGCAGACCTGCTGCTGCGCAGCGGTGCGGCCGACCAGGCGTTCCTGGACTCCGCTGCCGCCGAGGCCAAGGCACACACCGATACCGTCCGGGAAGGCATCCAGGCACTAAAGCCGCGGCCGGGCCGGGAAATGTTCGACTATGTCTTCGTCGAACCCACTGATGCACTCAAGGCCCAGGCCCGCGCCTGGCGGGAGGAATCCGAGCATGTCTAGCCAGCTGACCGAAGGAGTACGCCCCATGGAGGCCGGCTCCGCTTCGGACCCCACTGAAACCCTGTCCATGCAGGCCGCACTGAACCGCGCCCTGGCTGAAATCCTCGCCGCGGACCCCAAGGCCATAGTTCTTGGGGAGGACGTCGGCCGGCTCGGCGGCGTGTTCCGCATTACCGACGGCCTGCAGAAGCGCTTCGGCGCCGACCGGGTCTTCGATACCCCCCTGGCCGAATCCGGCATCCTGGGGATGTCCGTGGGCCTGGCAATGGCCGGCTTCCACCCAATCCCCGAGGTCCAGTTCGACGGATTCGCGTACCCGGCCGTCAACCAGATCATCACCCAGCTGGCCCGCATGAACTACCGCAGCCGCGGCACCATGCCCATGCCGGTAACCCTTCGTGTGCCGAGCTTCGGCGGAATCCGGGCACCGGAACACCACGGCGAGTCCCTCGAGGCGCTCTTCGCACATGTTCCGGGCCTGAAGGTAGTCTCGCCGTCGAGCCCCCACCAGGCCTACCACCTGCTCAAGCACGCCGCCGCCCAGCCGGACCCCGTCATCTTTATGGAGCCGAAGTCCCGCTACTGGCAGAAGGACACCGTGGACCCCGGCACTCCGGGAAACCTGCAGGGTTCACAGGTGGTCCGCGAAGGCAAGCACCTGACCCTGGTTGCCTGGGGCGCCATGGTTGCCCGATGCCTCCAGGTCGCCGAACTGGCAGCCGAGGACGGAATCGAAATCGAGGTCCTCGACCTGCGCTGGCTGAAGCCGATCGACGCCGAAGGGCTGGCAGCCTCGGTTTCGAAGACCCGGCGCGCCGTCGTCGTGCATGAAGCCCCGCTCACTGCCGGGCTGGGGGCGGAAGTTGCCGCGCTCATCACCCAGCACTGTTTCGACACACTCAAGGCCCCGGTGGAGCGGGTGACCGGATTCGACGTACCGTATCCCTCGGGTGACCTGGAAGACGAATACATCCCGAACATTGACCGCATCCTCTTTGGGATCCAGCGAGTATTGGAGTACCGGCGTGGCTGAAATTTCATTTCCCCTGCCTGACCTGGGCGAAGGCCTGATCGAAGCAACTGTCCTGGAATGGCTGGTAGCCCCCGGTGACCAGGTGGAGCGCAACCAGCCGCTGGTGGAGGTTGAGACGTCCAAGTCCGCAGTTGAGCTGCCGTCCCCCCAGGCCGGCGTCGTTGCCCGGATCTATGGAGAAGCCGGCGAGAAGATCAACGTCGGCGAGCCCCTGGTGGTCTTCGAGGTTCCCGATGACACTGCGGGGATTGTCGGCACCGTCCCGCAGGAAGCGCCGGCCCGCCGCCGGGTCCGGCTCTCCGCCGTCCTGGACGAGGACTAAGCGTGGGCGCAGGCATCGGCACCTCCCCTGCCCTGTACAGCGAAGTCCACGAGGCCGACGGCGGCACTTCGCTGCGTCCGGTGCTTGTGCTGCACGGGTTTGCCTCCTCAACGGAGCTGAACTGGGAGTCCACGGGCTGGATCACCGCACTGACCGGCGCCGGACGGCGGGTCATCACGGTGGACCTGCCCGGACACGGCCGCAGCGATGCACCCCGGGAACGGGAGCACTACTCGCCGAGCCGGATCCAGGCCCGCCTGCTGGATCTGCTCTCCGAGGCAGGCGTGCGCCCGCTCGCCGACGACGATCCTTCCTCCGGAGTGGACGTGGTCGGATACTCGCTTGGTTCGCGGCTCGCGTGGGAACTGGGTGCAGCCGCTCCCGACCTGGTGCACCGCATGGTGCTGGGCGGGCCGGGAGCCGGGGACCCGCTGGCAGACTTCGACCTGGACGGCGCCCGGCAGTTCCTGGCGGACGGGACTCCGCTGGCGGATCCCGTGAGCTCCGATCTGCTGCGGATGGCCCAGCTTGTGCCCGGCAATAACCTGGATGCTCTCCTGACCCTGATCGAAGCGATCAAGGAAGAACCGTTCCAGCCGGAGGCTGCCGTCCCGGCGATGCCGCTGCTGCTGGTGGCCGGCGATCAGGACGAGCTGGCGTTGACGGCGCCGCAGCTTGCAGCACTCAACGGGCAGGCTGACCTGCTTCTGCTGCCCGGGCGCCGGCATGCCAATGCCGTGACGTCCCGGGCTTTCAAGAACGCGGCCGTCGAGTTCCTGGACGTCCGGGCCTGACACAAGGTCAAGAGTTGGTTACGGCGGGGCAAATCGGAGCGGAAGGGGTGTCTGCGCAGGATAGGATCGAATAGTCAGTACACTGAAATGGAATTACTAAGTGTGCTTTCGATTTACCTTCGACCATTTTGTGCAGCATCCATCCATGTTCCATCCCCGCAGTTTCAAGCTTAAGTGAGGACGCCCGTGGACTTATTCCTGGGGCAGCGTTACCGCACCACCGACCTGATCGGCTCCGGTGGCGCTGCTTCCGTGCACCGGGCGATGGATGAGAACCTGGGCCGCGAGGTTGCCGTCAAAGTCTTCCGGCCCACCGTCCAGGAAGATGACGACTACCGCCGCCAGCACACCGAAACCCTGCTGCTGGCAACCCTGAACCATCCCGGGCTGGTAACTCTCCTGGATGCGGGACTGCACCATGAAGAAGACGGCCAGGTCCTGAACTACCTGGTCATGGAATTGGTGGACGGACCGGACCTGCGCCGCACTTTGAAGTCCGGCCCGCTGCCCGCTGTGTCGGTCGCTTCCCTGGGAGCAGACCTGGCCGACGCCCTCGCCTATGTCCACTCCAAGGGAGTCATACACCGGGACGTCAAGCCGGCTAACATCCTGCTCTTCCCGCAGGAGCACGATTCCCGGCTGTACCCCAAGCTCACCGACTTCGGCATTGCCCGCCTCGTGGAGGCCACAGTCGCGACAGCCCACGGCGCAACAATCGGCACCGCCAATTACCTCAGCCCGGAACAGGCGCAGGGCGGAACGGTGGCTCCTTCCACGGACATCTACTCCCTGGGTTTGGTGCTCCTGGAGTCCCTGACCGGTGAAAAGGCCTTCCCGGGTCCCATCGTCGAAGCCGCCGTGGCCCGCTTGCTCCGCGATCCCGAGATCCCCGAGTCCCTCGGAACTGATTGGGTGGAGCTGCTCCGTGCAATGACCAACCGGCTTCCCGATGCCCGGCCCGGTGCACAGGAGGCAGCGGCCGTACTTAGGGTGCTCGCGTCAGAGCCGGAGATCGCCGCACCCCGGACCGCCGCTGAAGACGCAGATGCCGAAGAAGTCTGCACCGGTGGAGTGACAACGGGGAACATCTATATCCCGCTGCCTCCTTCGCACGCCCCAAGCCTGGGCTAAGGGCACCGGGAGACCGGCCGGCTACCGCTGTCCTCCGGGTCAGGAACCGGCGCCGGTATCTTCTTCGGGTTCAAAGTTGGATGCGTCTTCAGTGCTGGACGCAGCCACGCCGTCACCCGAATCAGGGATGGTGCCTTCCGGCCCTGCGCCGCCCTTCTTGTCCTGCTCTTCGGGCGTTCCCTTGCCTGCATCGACCATGGTCTTTCCTCCCCTTGGGTGGCCTGCGAACCAAACCGGCCGGCAGGCGCCTGACTTCCGATACTAGGCCACCCGCCGCACACAGCACAGGGCCGGTGGTTTCCGCCCCCCAAGGAGGAAACCACCGGCCCTGTGCTGGACGCCGTATGGATGTGCCCTAGGAACCGTCTCCGGCGCCGCCGTCCGCCAGCACTCCGTGAGTGGTCGCCGGAACGTGCGGAACCGTGGTCCGCGGAGCCGCGGCGGCAGCAGGAGATACCTGGCCCTTGTTCTGCTTGGCAATCTGGATCTGCTCGTACACGTGGTTGCGAAGCTCCACGAAACGAGGAAGCGACCGGGTTGTTAGCTGGTCACGTTTCTCCGGGAGGTCAATCACAATGTCCTCCTGCACCACGGTCGGTGAGCTGGAGAGGACCACTACGCGCTCCCCCAGGTACACCGACTCGTCAATGTCATGCGTGACGAACAGGATCGTTACGCCCAGCTTCTCCCAGACGCTGCGCACCAGGTCTTCCAGGTCCGCACGGGTCTGGGCGTCGACGGCGGCAAACGGCTCATCCATCAGCAGCACCTTGGGCTGGTACGCGACGGCGCGGGCAATTGCCACACGCTGCTGCATGCCGCCGGAGAGCTGCCACGGATAGCTGGTGGGCACATGAGCCAGGCCCACGGCCTCCAGCGCATCGTCCACCAGCTGGTTCCGTTCACCCTTGGCTATGCCTGCGTTCTTGAGCGGCAGCTCCACGTTGCCGCGGACCGTCATCCAGGGGAACAGGCTGCGCCCGTACTCCTGGAAGACAACAGCCATGTCCTTCGGAGGTTCGGTGACCTTCTTGCCTGCCAGGACAACCTCGCCGGAGGTGGGTGCCATGAGGCCGGCGATGATCTTCAGCAGCGTGGTCTTGCCGCTGCCCGAAGGCCCAACCAGGCAGACGAGCTCACCCGGGCGAAGGTCGAAGGTCAGGTTGCGGACAGCTTCGATCTCCCCGGCATCGACCTTATAGATCTTCTGGACACCCCGGACCGACAGCAGCGGCTGGGCGGGGCCTTCCGTGGGATTACTCTGCATGTTCTACCTCTCTCAAACCGTGGTACCAGCCGAGGATGCGGCGTTCGGCCCACTGGAACAAAAATGACATGGCCACGCCGATCAGGCCAAGGACCACGATGCCGCTCCACATTTCGGGAATGGCGAAGGACCGCTGGAACTGGACGATGGTGAAACCCAGGCCTTCGGAGGACGCGAACATCTCCGAAATGACCATGAGGATCAAGCCGATTGACAGGCACTGGCGGACGCCGGCCATGATCTGCGGGCTGGCGCTGGGAAGCACCAGGTAACGCAGGCGGGCAAAGCCGCTGATGCGGAACGTACGGGCAGAGTCGCTGAGGACACCGTCTACGGCGCGGACGCCTTCGATGGTGTTCAGGAGCACCGGCCAGATGCAGCCGGAGACAATGACCGCAATCTTCATCTGGTCATTGATGCCGATCAGCAGCATCAGTACCGGGATGAGCACCGGCGGCGGGATCGCCCGGAAGAACTCGAGGACCGGTTCGAGCAGGCTCCGCAGCCAGCGGGTGGTGCCCACCAGGATGCCGAGTACGGTGCCGAGCACGATCGCCAGCGCGATGCCTGTTACCAGCCGGATAAGGCTGGGCAGCACGTCCGTCATGATGCGGTCCCAGGTCCAGACCGTCACGAACTTCTCCACAAGCGTGCCCGGCTTCGGGACGAAGAAGTTTGTGCTTCCCTGCGTGCTGATCCACCAGATGAAAATCAGCAGCGCCGGCAGGCCTACGAGGTAGCCCGCTTTCTTGAGCGTGTTCATACCACTACCTCCCCGCGGACCGAGCTGTGCCAGGACAGGGTGCGGCGTTCAACAATGCGCATGCCCATATTGATCAGGATGCCCAGCACGCCCGTGGTCAGCACCAGTGCGTACATCTGGGCAATCGCGCCGCCGGACTGGGCGTTGGCAATCTCCTTGCCCAGTCCGGGTGAACCGATGATCAGGCTCGCGGTAATGGCCAGGATAAGGGCCACGGCGGCGGCGAGCCGGACGCCGGTCATCAGGTACGGAAGCGTGGTTGGCCACACGACGTAGCGGATCCTCGCCAGGCGGCCGAGCCCGAAGCTCTTGGCCGTGTTGTTGGCGACCGGGTCCACGTCCGCCACCCCGTACAGGACCTGGATCAGGACCTGCCAGAAGGATGCGTAAACCACCAGCAGCAGCGTCGATTCAATGCGGAAGCCGAACAGCAGGACGGCCAGCGGAATCAGTGCCACCGATGGGATGGGACGAAGGAACTCGATGGTGGAGTTGGTGGCCTTGCGCAGGAAGTTGCTGGAGCCGATGACCAGGCCAAGGACCACGGCCGCGAGCGTTGCGATCAGGAGTCCGAGGAACCATCCCGTCATGGTGTCCACGACGGCGGCCCAGAACGCACCTAGGCCCAGGTTGCTGATGAAGACTCCCAGCACCTCACTGGCCGGAGGAAGGAATCGGGGATTGACCACTCCGAGTCGGGGAATCAGTTCCCAGGTCAGCAGGAATCCGAGGATTCCTGCCAGCCCCAGCAACGGCCCCGTGGGGAGACGTTTAGCGGATTTCATATGCTCTCGTTCTTCTCGAACCGGGCGGAGGGGCGCGTTGCTAGTCCTGTGCCGGCAGCATAGCGTCCAGGTCCGGCGCCTTGGACAGCGTTCCGTAGCTGGCCGCTGCTTCGCCGAGGATCGTCAGGCCCTCACGGTCGAAATCTGCGTGGAAAGCAGGCAGGACCATCTTGGCGCGCATTTCTTCGTCGATCTTCGTGTAGGTGCCTACGATTTCCCGGACCGCGTCAGGGTTTTCCTGGGCGTACTCCAGGGATTTCTTCATGGCCCTGGTGAACTTCTCGACGGTCTCGGGGTTCTGCTCGATGTAGGCGGAGGTGGTGAAGTAGCCGCTGATGTCCAGGCTGGGGTGGGTTTCAGCGAAGTTGTAGGCAATAACCCGTGCACCGTTTTCCACGGTCTGGGTGAGGAACGGATCCAGGATCCAGGCAGCGTCGACCTGGCCTGACTCAATGGCGGCGGGTGCATCGGGGAAGGGCACCTCGACGAACTTGATGCTCTCCTGGTCCCCGCCCGCCTTCTCCACGAGCTTTCGAATGGTGGTGTCACCGATGTTGGAAAGATTGTTGACGGAGACCGTCTTGCCGGCCAGGTCGGCGGCGCTCTGGATGTCGGATTCGGCCGGGACGACGACGGCGCCGAAATCGGAAGAGGTGTCTCCGGTAGTCGAGTTGCCGTTTGAGACCAGCTCGATATCCAGACCCTTGTCATTGGCGACCATTACGGAAACAACGTTGCCGAAGGCAAAGTCGAAATCACCGCTCACTACGCCGGGCACGGCGGCAGCTCCGCCCGTTGTGGTCTGGATATCCAGGTCCAGGCCTTCAGCCTCAAAGAATCCCTGCTCTTTGCCCAGCCAGATGGGAGCAGTATCCACAATGGGCATGATTCCCACCGAGAGTGTGGTGAGGCCGGTGGTGCCCTCAGCACCCGAGGCGCTCTCGTCACCGGAAAGAGATCCGCCTCCACAGGCGCTGAGGGTCAAAGCGGCCGCTGCGGCCAGGAGGACGGGGGCATTGCGTTTCACTAAAAGCGCTCCTTGTACGGTGGAACCCCGCGAAGACGGCCGCAGGGCGAAAACCCCCGTTCAGCTGCGATCCCTGAAGCCTGTGGCTTCCCGGTTGTTCGCATGTTGAACAAAAGTTCTACAGGTAAACGCTATGAAATGCGTCACCCCTCGTCAAGGAAATTATGTGATTGGAAACACAATCGAGACCGGCTGCGTAATGTTACCCGAGCCGCGCCTGCGAAGGGGGTCTTCCCTCCCCCGCCGGGCTATGCTGTTTGGTTCTTCGCACGCCGTACGGCCGCGGCAGAAGCAAGGCCCAGCACCAGCAGCGACGCGGCTGCACCGGCACTGACCAGGAACGCTGCCGGGTGGCCGAAGGCTTCCGCCAGCGGGCCCGCCAATCCTGAACCAACTGCGGTGCCGGCGACCGTGCCGCTGGCCAGCAGCGTCATGAAGGTGCCCATCAGATGCGGCGGCGCCAGCTCGGCGCCAATGCCGAAGATGCTGACCATGGTTGGGCCCACCGGAATGCCCAGGACGAAAAGAACAGCCAGCATGCCTGGGATGCCCGAAGGTACCAGCAGCAGCAGGGCCGCGGCGGTCATGGCCGCAGCCGACACAACCCAGCGCGCGGACTGGCTGAAACGCTGGGGCCAGAATGCCACGGACAGGGCAGCGGCCGCGGAGCTGATCCCCATGATCGAGTACAGCAGGCCAGCTGCATCAGCGGCTCCGAAAGTGCCGCCAAAGGCGGCCAGGGACGCCTGGGTAGCCCCGAAGAAGGTGCCCATTGCCACCATGCCCAGAACGGGCAGTGCCAGCAGTCCCCAGGAGGTGCCGCTTCGCGCGGCGCGGTCCCCCGGCGTCGTCGCCGTGTCCTTAGTTCGCCTGGGGGCAGGGAGGACGACCGCTGCGGAGCGGTGGAACGCGAACGCACTGACCATGGAGGCTGAAAGCACCGCCGCCAGCGCCAGGGGCAGCCAAGGGGCGACTGCCGCGGCGAGCACGCCCACAAGGGCCGGGCCAAGCACAAAGCTCAGTTCGTCGGCCATGCTCTCGTAGGACAGGGCCGTGCCTAGTTCCTTGCCGGTCCGGTCCCTGGAGGTGAGTGCCATCCAGCGCACCCTTGCCAGCGGCCCAACCTGCGGTCCGGTGGCTCCCATGCCGAAGGCTGCGGCCAGGACGGCGGCAAACGGGCCCCCGTCCGGAAGCTGCAGGGCAGTGAGGATCGCGGCCGTAATCAGCAGCGGGTTGGCGACCGCAGCCCCCAGCAGCACCGGACGCTGGCCGATGCGGTCTGCAAGGTATCCAAGGGCGGGACCACCCAGAGCCGACCCGACACCCACGGCCCCGGCAGCAAAACCGCCCTGCGCATAGGACCCGGTGATACTGGTGACCAGTGTCAGGGCCCCGATGGTGAGCATCGCCAGCGGCAGCCGGGCCAGGAAGGCGATGGAGAAGAAGGCGGGCCCGGCAAGTTCCAGAATGCGGCCGAAGCGGCCTTGGGCCGGAGCAGCGGCAGCGGTTTTAATGCCGTGGTTTTCAGCGGCGGCGTTTTCAGGAGCAGTGGACGCGTTTTCCAGAGCAGGGCGGCCGGCGCCGGGCTGCTGGTCAGGGGTAAAAGGTTTCATGCGGTACTCAGTTCAGGCAAAAATCGCGCATCGTCCCTCCTCCCGATGCGCCCGACCCGGTTACATGCCGATCCTACCCCGCCGGGAAGATGGGCGGGGTGCGTGCTCGCTCCTGGCGTACAGGCCCGGTGGGCGGCCGCGGCACACACCACCACCTCCGGCGTCCGGCCGGACCGCTAGGCCGGCAATGCCTGCACCGTTCGGTAGCTCACCGTTGAACCGTTGCGTCCGCGGGAGATCTGCAGCTGCGCGCTGATGCGCTGCTTCATTTCACTGACGTGGCTCACCAGGCCAACCACGCGTCCGCCGTCGCGCAGCCCTTCGAGGGCGTCCATCACCTGTTCCAGCGCTTCCTCGTCGAGGCTGCCGAACCCCTCGTCAACAAACAGGGTTTCCATGCTTGTCCCCCCGGATTCCTGCTGGACGACGTCAGCCAGGCCAAGGGCAAGGGCCAGCGACGCCATAAAGGACTCGCCGCCGGAGAGCGTTGAGGTGTCCCTGCGCACGCCTGTCCAGTCGTCGATGACATGCAGGCCGAGTCCCGCCTTTCGGTTTCCGGACTTCGAATCGTCGTGCACCAGCGAATACCGTCCGCCGGTCATCGCCGCGAGCCGCTCCGTTGCCGCAGCGGCAACCTGCTCCAGCCGGGCCGCGAGGACGTAGGTACTCAGCGCCATCCTGTAGTTGTTCTCCCCGTTGCCCCGTGCCGTGTCGCTGAGTGACTGAAGGAGGCTGCAGCGCCGGTGCAGCGGTTCCATCTCAGCTTCGGCCTCGGCCAGCTGTGCGGCCAGGTCTTCGAGAGTCCCCGCTGATCCTTCCAGCAGCCCGATCTGCACTGCCGCGTCGGACAAGGCCTGCCGTGCCGCGTCGGCGGCTTCCGCGGCCTCAGCGACGTCCTCCTCATCAGGCATGGGCTCGGGCAGGCCCTCGCTGTCCAGCTGCGCCAGCGCATCCTCATCTTCGCGCCGCATGGCCAGGCGTGCGGCCTGTGCATCGAGTGCCTCGAATGCGGCACGCAGTTCCTCCGCTTCGGCCGCGGGCAGCAACGCTGCGCGCACTGCATCGGCGTCCGGGAAACCAGTCCCGGAGAGCGCGTCCTGCAGTGCCTGGGCTGCTTCAGCCTGGAAGCTGCCTGACTGCCTGGCTGCCTGCAGCGCCGTCCTGGCCGAGGCTGTGCGGCGGCGCAGGCTTTCCAGCTGCTCCAGCCGTGCAGAGAGTGCCGCCGGGTCTGAGAGGTCCCCCGACCCCCTGCGGCCCAGTTCGGCCGATTCCTCTGCAGCGGCCGCGGCACGGGCCTGTGACTGGGCAGCTTCCTGGAGAAGACGGGACCTCGTCTTCTCCAACTGGCCGAGTTCAGCTTCGATTGCCCGGAGCCGGTCCTCCGCGTCGGTGAGTCCGGCCGCAGCTTGTTCGGCGGCGCGGAGGTCTTCCTCCGCCGCCTCGCGGGCCCGCTTCGCCTCGCCGGGATCCGATTCCCCTCCCTGGGCGCGCAGGGCAGCGGCGGCGGAAGCGTCTGCCTCCGCCGCGGCACGAGCTGCCTCCCACTGCTTCTCCGCGGCAGCGCTCGCCGTCCGGGCGGCGGCTTCCTCCTCCCGCGATACGAACTGCCCGCCCTCAGGCAGAGGCGCCGGAGCAGGGTGGGAAGTACTGCCGCACACGGGACAGTCCCGGCCTGGTTCAAGGGACGCAGCCAGTTCCGCGGCCGCCTGGTCCAGCCGCAGCTGCAGCAGGTCCTGCCACTGGCCGCGTGCGTCCTGATACGTCTGGCGGGCCTGGGCCGCGTGCTCCGCTGATTCCACCGCCGCAGCATGGGCAACTTTGTAGCTTTGGATCACCTCCAGCGTGCTGTCAGCATCCTGGATCCTCCGCCGGGCAGCGTCCGTTTCCGCGGCGGCGGACCGCAGGCCGGGGAGTGCCGAGCGCAGGGAAGCCTGTTCTTCCCGGAATGCCGCGGCAGCGTCCTCCGCTTCTGCGGCTTCCCCGCGGAGCTTCGCTTCCCGTGCCTCTTCCCGGGTTTTCAGCGCAGCCAGTTCGGCCGCGCGCTCAGCATCGGCAAGCGCATTCTCGGCGGCCGAGAGTTCTTTGGCGGTTCGCTCTTCCAGCTCGGCCAGTGAATCGGCGTCCGGCAGCTGCATCCCGGGTGCCTGCGGCGCCGGAATCCCTTCCGGGACAAGGTCCCCCAGCCCGGCGGGGGCTGCAGCGGAGTGCAGGGCCAGGAGGGCGCTGAGTCCTGCGGCTTCCGTCCGCCGGCACCCCTGCTCCGCAGAGCTGAACGCGTCCAGGTACCCTTTGAGCCCCTCCGCCCGCCGATGGGATTCAAGCATGGCCCGCTTAGGCAGGCTGGCGGCCTGCCGCACGGCGTGTTCGCGCTCTTCAGCCTCGAGCTGGAGCCGGGCCAGGCCCCGCGCACGGCGTGCTTCGAGCTTGTGCAGGAGATCTTCGGCTTCTTTGAAGCCGGTGCTCTTCCTCGCCTGGGCGAGCCGCAGGGAGGCAAGCTGATCAGTGACGGCGGTGCGCACGGCGCTGATCCATGCCGATCCCGCTTCAGCCTTGTCCTGCTCCGCGGCACCTGGTTCAGCCGGCGCCGCGGAACCGGTTTCCTCGCTGCCCAGCAGGCGGGCGCAGCGTTCAGCCTCGCTTCGTGCCTGTGCGCGCAGGAGTTCTGCATCTGCCTGCGCCAGGGACAGCTCAGCCTTCGCGGCGTCGGCCTCGGACTTGAGCTGCTGCTCGATCTCCTCATAGCGCCAGGTCCCAAAGAGTCTTTGCAGCAGCTCCGCGCGGGAGGTGGCGTCGGCCCGCAGGAAGGCAGCAAAGTCGCCCTGGGGGAGCATGACCACGCGGGTGAACTGCTCACGGCTCATGCCGAGCAGATCCTGGATCTCCGTTGCGGCCTCATCGTTCCGGGCCGTTTTCTGGACCCACTCCCCCTGGACCAGCTCGCTGAGCAGGGTGCGCGCCTGTTCGGTGACTGTTCCGGTGGCGCTCCCGGCCCGCTTGGCCGGACGCTCCCACTGGGGGCTGCGGATGACTTTGAACCGCCGGTCCCCCGCACTGAAATCCAGGAGGACTTCGGGCGCCACCCCCGGGGCAGCGTGGTCGCTGCGAAGCTTCCGGGCTTCCTGGCGTGCACCCGGAACCGACCCGTAGAGGGCGAAGCAGACGGCATCCAGCACACTGGTCTTTCCTGCACCGGTGGGCCCGTTGAGCAGGAACAGTCCCTGTGCGCCCAGCTCGTCGAAGTCGATGTGCTCACGGCCGGCGAACGGACCGAACGCCTGCATTTCCAGCCGGTGGATCCTCACTTTGCTGCCTCCGCCGCGTTGACCTTCTGCAGCACTTCGGTGAACACTGCTTTTTCTTCCGCGGAGGCTTCCCGCGAGCGCACATGGTCCAGGAATCCGCAGCAGACATCGAGGTCGTCCGTAGCCCTGGCCAGCCTCCGGCTGTAGCTCTCATTGACGCCCCGCGGGCCCGACGCCGGGTCAAAGGAGAGCACCAGGGTGTCCGGGAAGCGCGTACGGATCTGCTCCATGGCCTTGGCCGGACGGCTGTCGTCGGTGAGGGTGACCTGGCACCAGGCGTCTTCGGCGTGGGCATGTGCCGGATCTTCCAGGAGTTCCTGAAGCGTTCCCCGGAGAACTGCCAGCCGTTTCGGCGCCGTCCAGGGAACGGGTGTCACCCCGGCCAGGCCTGACGGGCCAAGTTCCACCAGCAGCCCGCCCTTCGCCTGGCGCGCCTCGGAGAAGGAGTACGGCAGCGGGGAGCCGCTGTACCAAACATTCGGCGCCAGCTCCTGGCGTCCGTGCAAATGGCCCAGCGCGGCATAGGTGAAAGAGCTGAAGAGGTCCAGCGGTACGGCACCGACTCCGCCCACGGACAGGTCCCGTTCGCTGTCCGAGGTAATGCCGCCTGAGGCAAATGTATGGGCCATGACCACCGGAAGCACCGGTTCCCCGGCCTCACGGCGCTCCTGGACGTCCAGCCGGATCCTCCGAACAGCTTCGCCAAGCACGCCCGCATGGTTGGGGGGAACGTCGGCACCAAGTTCAGGGGCGGCGAGGCGCGGTTCCAGGTAGGGAATGCCGTACACCGCCACAGTGGCCAAGCCCTCACGCAGCAGGACCGGGGATGCGATCGCGTCGACGCCTGTCCTCAGGTGGACTCCGCCCTGCTCAAAAATGCGTCCGCCAAATCCCAGGCGGGCAGCGGAATCATGGTTGCCGCTGGTGAGGACCACCCTTGCCCCGGCAGCGGTAATCCCAGCGAGCGCCTCATCCAGCAGCCGAACCACGTCCACTCCGGGCAGCCCACGGTCATAGACGTCCCCGGAGATGAGCACGGCGTCAATCTCCTCCCTGCGGACCGTTTCCAGGAGCTGGTCCAGGAAGGCGTGCTGTGCCTGGAGCATCCCCACGCCGTGGAAGGAACGGCCCAGGTGCCAGTCGGAAGTGTGCAGGATTCGCATACCCATAAAACTACCGCCCGCCGGTGACACAGCAGATTCGCGGGCCAGGGCCGGATACTGCAGTGCCGCCTGCGGGCGGGAGGGTCGGCGGGTTCACCCCGCCTGGAAGCTAGGAGCGGTGGCTGCCGGAGGCGTTGCCGCCGTCCTGCTCTCCGTCTTCCCTGGACGCTTCGGCAGAGTCGGCTTCGAAGAAACCGCGGGCAGCTGCGTCGTCTGCGTCCGTGCGGCCGGCACCCGCGCGGTCCTCATCTCCTGAACCCGCAGTGTCAACCCCTGCGGCTGCAGTGGTCTCGGCGGCAAAATCGCCGTCGTCTTCAAAGGTCTCTTCCACGATCACCGCCGCGGAGGCGGGCACCGCGAAATCAAGGCTGCGGTAGATCAGGCCGGTGATGGCCGCACCCAGCAGCGGAGCAAGCCAGAAGAGCCACAGCTGCTCGATGGCCCAGGGCTCGGCGAATACTGCCACGGCGGTGGAGCGGGCGGGGTTGATGGAACCGCCGGTGATGGGAACCAAGAAGGTCAGGAGCGCGGCGTAGGTGACGCCGACGGCGAAGGCACTGGCCGCGGTGGAAAGGCGCGTTCCGGCGCCAAGGAAGACGGCGGTCAGCAGCGCGGCGGCGATGACCTCGGTCAGCAGGGCACCGGCCAGCGGGAACTGCGTGGCCGAGTTCTCGGCGAAGCCGTTCGCAACGGCGGCGAAGAAGGGCTGCGTCTCCGGGATCTGCGGGTGTCCGGTCATCGAGACCCACAGGATCAGGGCAGCGAACAGCGCACCGACCAGCTGAGCCACGATGTACGGCAGCACTGCCTTCCACGATGTGCGTCCGGCCAGCGCGCTGCCGATGGTGATGGTGGGCAGGAAATGCCCGCCGGAGATGTAGCCGAAGGCAATCATTGCGGCGGCCAGGACCAGCCCGAAGGCCAGGGGAGCAGACAGTCCGCCGGAAGGATTGAAGAAGGAGACGCCCAGGCCCGCCAGCACCAGCAGGAAGGAACCCGCCGCTTCCGCGATGCTGCGGCCAAGGAGCCCGTAGGAGCGCAGGGACGTGATGGTGGTGCCTTCGGCCGCTGCGGCGCTCGCGCCGGCTGGGTTGTGTGGCTCTGCAGTCATGGGAGGAGTTATTCCAATCAGTTGGTGAAAAACGTGGTTCGGTGTGCGGCGCAGTCTTCAAACAGGGTCCGGGGCCGCACAAACACCCCAGCCTTCCACCGCTTCCTGTGAGGCTGCTGGGTGCGCACTGAGCATACACTCGCTCCCGCTGCGGGAGGGCAGGACGCCAGGCGACCTATGCTGGATAAGTGAACGATTCTGTGCCCCTGCCGCAGGCAGATCCTGAACTTTTCCGCTCCAAGGTCCGTGCATGCCTTCTCGGGGGCGCTCTCGGCGATGCCCTCGGATACGCAGTGGAGTTCGACTCCCTGGACGGCATACGCGCCCGCTTTGGTTCCGGCGGACTCACGGACTTCAGCCAGCTGGATGCACCTGCCCCGGTTTCCGACGATACCCAGATGACCCTGTATACCGTGGACGGCTTGGTGGAGGTGCTGCAGTGGGCCAATGACGGCGTGGGCGCCGATGAGACCGCGTGTCTGTGGCTGGCCTACCTCCGCTGGCTCAAGACCCAGGGCGAGGCCCTGCCTGCCAACGCACCGGACCAGCCGGACCGCTGGATCGACGCCCAGGAAGTACTCCATCACCGCCGTGCCCCCGGCAACGCCTGCCTGTCCGGGCTGCTGACCGGTGAGATGGGCACGAAGTACAGGCCCGTTAACGCTGAATCCAAGGGCTGCGGCACCGTGATGCGCTCGGCGCCTTTTGGTCTGCTCCCCTACGTGTCCGAAGAAACTGTCTACAAGTTCAGCGCCGACGGCGCTGCCCTGACCCACGGACATCCCTCCGCCCTGCACAGCGCCGCGGTCTTCAGCTCCCTGATCCACGACCTGCTTCCCGCGGGGGCAACCCTGCAGGAGGCTGCCGCTGCGGCTGCCGAGCGTGCGGCCCGGTCCGGAGTGCCGGAGCTCGCTGAGCGCCTGCAGGCTGCCGTGTCACTGGCTGCGGAGAACCGCGGCTCGACGGCATCCGTCTCGCCCGAACAGATGAAGCAGGCTTTGGGGGAAGGATGGGTTGCCGAGGAGGCACTGGCCATAGGCCTCTACGCGGCCCTGGCCGCATCGAACGCCGGCACGCCGCAGGAGCATTTCCGCCGGGCCGTGGGCCTGTCGGTAAACCACGACGGCGACAGCGACTCCACTGCCTCGGTGACGGGAAACATCCTGGGCGTCCTCTACGGGCTCGAGGCGCTGCCGGCGGACTGGCTCTCGGCCATCGATGCCCGGGAAACCGTGGAGGCCATGGCGGACGCGTTTATAGGTGTCACGGCCGGATGACGGACGGCTGGTCTGGCGGGCCCGCAGCCTACTGGCTGCCGGCCGGCCAGGTACCGCCGATCATTTGCAGGAACTCCGCCTCGGAGAGCACCTCGATGTTCTGTCCGCGGTCGTGCAGCTCCAGCACCCGGCGGGCTTTTCCCGTGACCCGGCCGTTGCGCAGGTCCCCTGCTTCGAAGCCGTCACCAACCACCAGGACGGTAGTGGACCGGGTGACGTTGCTGGCGGTACGGGCTCCCAGCTCTGCGGCGCGTTCCTTGGCGCTTTGGCGGGGCATGCCCAGGTTCCCGGTAAAGACAACCGTTTGTCCGTAAAGCGGGTGCCCTGGACGGGCAGCCGGGTTCGGCGGCGGGTTGACGCCCTCGGACGGCCAGCTGCTGAAGGACGATGCTGCTGCCGAGGCCGCCGTTCCGGTTCCCCGTTCCAGTGCGTCCCTGGTGGCTTTGGAGAGCGGGTCGATCCCGGGCCGGTACGCCGGGGCATGGTTGGGCCGCAGGCCCTGCAGCGCGAAGTATTCCGCCAGGCTGCCGGCCCCGGAGCGCGCCACGATGTCGATGAGGATTCCGGCGCAGGCGCGGGCGTCCGCCGTGGCGTCGTGATGGTTCTCCAGCGGAACGCCGGCGGCCTCGGCTACGAACGGCAGCGAGTGCGACGGCAGCGAATAGGTTCGCCGGGACAGGACCACCGTGCAGGCGTAGTCATATGCCGGCCCGCCGAGCCCGGAGACTTCCAGGGCGGACCGGATGACGCCCAGGTCGAAGGCCGCGTTGTGGGCCACCAGGAGGTCATCGCCAATGAATGCTCCGATTTCCGGGAAGAGCTCGCCAAAACGCGGTTCCCCGGCCACCTGATGGGCTTCGATGCCGTGGATGCGGATATTGCGCCGGTCAAAGAAGTCGTGCCCGGCAGGCGGGCGCATCAGCCAGGAGGCCTCTTCCACGATCCGCCCTTCGCGGACCTTGCTCAGGCCAACTGAGCAGGGCGAGCCGCGGAAACCATTGGCCGTCTCAAAATCAATGGAGGTGAAATCAACGCCCACGTCAGGACTCTTCGGCCGCGCGCTGGGCCTTTCTCCTGCGGTAGGAACGGATCTTGGCCGTGACGTACCAAACGGCCGCGACAAGGACAGCGGCAATCACGATCTTCTGGAAGATCCCTGCGTATTCCTCGACAATGTGCCAGCTTTCGCCCAGGAAATAGCCGGAGAACACGAAGATGCTGTTCCAGATGAGGCTGCCCGCAGTGGTCAGGCCCAGGAATTTGAGCACCGGCATCTTCTCGATACCGGCGGGGATCGAGATCAGCGATCGGAAAATGGGAATCATCCGGCCGAAGAAGACGGCCTTGTAGCCGTGTTTCATGAACCAGGCCTCAACCTTGTCCACGTCCTCAATATCGACCAGCGGCACCTTCTCGACAATGGCGCGCATGCGGTCCCGGCCCAGCCAGGCGCCAAGCCCGTACAGCGCCCACGCGCCGAAGACGGACCCCAGAGTGGTCCAGATCAGTGCCTCGACAATAGAGAAGTTGCCCTGGCTGGCAGCGAAACCGGCCAGCGGGAGGATAACTTCACTGGGCAGCGGCGGGAAGAGGTTTTCCAGTGCAATGGCCAGGCCGGCACCCGGGGCGCCGATGGCCTCCATGATGTCCACGGCCCACTGGGCTACCCCTCCCAGGGCCGATTCGGAACTGGCGGGGTCAACTGAGGCGCTGGTCAGGATACTCATATCGCAACCAATTGTGCCCTACTCCCCCGCCGGGCAAGAACGAACCCGCCCGCCCCGGAGCGGCGCCGCAACGATCCGCGGCGCTGCCGCGTGGCCTAAATCACGCACCGCCGCCGGCCTGCGGTGCCGCGAGCACACGGATGATGGCGGGCAGCAGGGCCCGGAACGCCTGGCCTCGGTGGCTGATGGCGTTTTTCTCGGCGCGGGAGAGCTCGGCGCAGCTGCGGGTCTCCCCCGCCGGCTGCAGGACGGGGTCGTAACCAAAGCCGCCCGTTCCCCGGGGTTCAGCGAGCAGGGTCCCACGCAGCTCCCCGCGCTCAACGACGTCCTCTCCGCCGGGCACTGCCAGCGCTGCCGCGCAGATAAACGCGGCCCCGCGGTGCTCGGGGCCAATGTCCCCCAGCTGTGCAAGCAGCAGGTCCAGGTTGGCCTGGTCATTGCCATGCACACCTGACCAGCGTGCCGAGAAAATGCCCGGGGCACCGCCCAGGACGTCCACGGCGAGGCCTGAGTCGTCCGCGATTGCCGGAAGCCCGGATGCTTCGGCCACTGCCCGGGCTTTCAGGAGCGAGTTCTCCTCGAAGGTGACCCCGGTTTCGGGAACATCCGGGACGCCGGCTGTTTCAGCGTCGATGACCTGGGTGTCGACGTCGAGCCCGTCGATCCGCCCGCGCAGCAGGTCGCGCAGTTCGTTCAGTTTTCCGGCGTTGCGGGTGGCCAGCACCAGCCGGGGTGCCGGCGCGTTCACGAAGCGGCCAGGGTCTGCCGCTGGATCTCCGCGAGCTGCGAGGTGCCCAGCAGCGCCAGGTCCAGGAGGGCGTCCAGCTCGGCACGGTCGAAGGGAGCGCCCTCGGCGGTGCCCTGGACCTCAACGAACTTGCCGCTTCCGGTGACCACCACATTCATGTCGGTTTCCGCCCGGACGTCTTCCACGTAGGGCAGGTCAAGCATTGGCACGCCGTCGATGATGCCCACGCTGACGGCCGCAACCGTGTCCAGCAGGGGTTCGGCACTGCGTGCCACCAGCTTGTTCTCCTTGGCCCAGGCCAGCGCATCCGCCAGTGCCACGTAGGCACCGGTGATCGCAGCGGTCCGGGTGCCGCCGTCGGCCTGCAGGACGTCGCAGTCAAGGACCACGGTGTTCTCGCCGAGGGCGCGGGTGTCGATGACCGAGCGCAGTGAGCGTCCGATCAGTCGGGAGATTTCATGGGTGCGCCCGCCGATCTTTCCCTTGACTGACTCGCGGTCGTTACGGGTGTTGGTGGCGCGGGGAAGCATCGCGTATTCGGCGGTGACCCATCCCTTGCCTTCGCCCTTCAGCCAGCGCGGCACACCCGGCGTCAGGGAGGCGGTGCACAGCACCCGGGTGTTGCCGAACTCAATCAGCGCCGATCCTTCGGCCTGGCTGGACCAGCCGCGGGTGATGCTGATGGTGCGGAGCTGGTCGGGGGTGCGGCCGTCGGCGCGAAGGGCAGGCGAAGGATTCGGAGCTGTAGTCATGCCGCCAGTCTATCGGCCGTGTACCGGCCGTCCCGAGGCAGGGTGTTCAAGCACTTCGCTGCCGTTTACTGCCAGCGGCGGCACAAAGTCCGTTCCCACGTCGTAGGAGACACCGGCGACGGCGACGGCCAGGTCGCCGTCGTACGTCTCGCGGGCCTCGGCAACAGCCGTGTTCGCGTCGTTCCAGACCGGAAGGTGGGTCAGCAGCAGGCGGCGTGCCCCGGCCGCCGTCGCAGCCGCACCGGCACGCTTGCCGGTCAGGTGCACACCGGTGATCGCGTCGTCGCGTCCCTCGTGGAAGGCTGCCTCGCAGAGGAAGACATCGGTGTCCCGTGCTGCGTCTACGAGGCCGGGGCAGGAGTCGGTGTCTCCCGAATAGGCCAGCGTCCGGACCCTCTGGGTACCGTCCCCTGCGGGCTCCACTGCTTCCACGCGCAGGGCGTACGCTTCTTCCGCCGGGTGGGACACCGGATGCGGGGTCACGGTGAACGGGCCGATCCTTACCGGTTCGCCGGCCTTCCACTGCATGAACTCAAAGTCCTCATGCATGCCCGGATCGGGATCCAGTCCATAAGCGACGGCTATCCGGTCCGCGGTCGCAGCGGGCCCGTAGACCTTGACCCGGTCACGTCCCCAGCCGGCGGGATCCCAGTGGACCGCCACATGCAGTCCGCACAGGTCCATGAAGTGGTCCGGGTGCAGGTGGGTGATGAGGACTGCGTCGATGTCCTTGAGGTCCATGTAGCGCTGCAGGGTTCCCAGCGACCCGTTGCCCAGGTCCAGCAGGATCCGCCAGTCGCGTATCCCGTCACTGGCAGTCACCAGATAGCAGGAGGCAGGCGAGGCAGGCCCGGGGAAGGACCCCGAGCACCCTACGATCGTCAGTTTCATCGGGCACCATTCCCCAGGGCAGCGTCCGCGGCCGGCAAACCGGCCTGGGCACGTGCGGCGGCAATCATTTCGGGCGTAATCCGGGCAAGGACACCGGTGGGATACCGTGCGGCCACTGAGTCCGCATGCTCCACCCGCAGGACCTCGGGTCCAAGGAAACGCCGGGCCAGCAGTTCAAAGGAGGCCGCGTCACCGGTGGCCACGAAGCGGTGCTGCGGCGCAGTGTCCGCCGTGCGGGCCAGGCCGTGGGTGATCAGTGCCCTGTACACGTCCTTGGCGGTCTCTTCCGCACTGGAGACCAGTGTGACGTCCTCGCCCATGACGTAGGAAATCACCCCGGTCAGCAGCGGGTAGTGCGTGCAGCCCAGCACCAGGGTGTCCACGCCGCGTTCCTTCAGGGGCGTGAGGTAACCAACGGCGGCGTCCAGCACTTCCTTGCCGGCAGTGACCCCGGCTTCCACGTACTCAACGAACGCGGGGCAGGCGACCGAGGAGACGCTCAGGTGCGGGGCGGCAGCGAAGGTGTCGTCGTATGCCCGGGAGCCAACCGTTGCGGCCGTGCCGATCACCCCGATGCGCCCGGTACGCGTAGCAGCGACCGCCCGGCGGACTGCAGGCTGGATAACTTCGATGACTGGGATGCCGTAACGCCCGGTGTAGCGTTCCCTGGCATCGCGCAGGACGGCGGCGGATGCCGAGTTGCAGGCAATCACCAGCAGCTTGACGCCGGCGTCCACCAGTTCGTCCATGACGCCCAGTGCATAGGCCCTTACATCAGCAATCGGCAGCGGCCCGTAGGGGCCGTGGGCAGTGTCTCCGACATAGAGGATCGATTCGTTGGGCAGCTGGTCGATCACGGCACGGGCAACAGTGAGGCCACCGACTCCCGAATCGAAAATGCCGATCGGCGCGTCAGTGGTCTTCGGCAGGTCGTCCTTCAGCGGTGAAGTACCCGGATGGTCAGAGCTCATGATGTATCGACAATAGTCCCCAGGCCCCACAGCGTGCACTCAGCTGCCAGTGGTCTTAGTCACAGGCAAGGCGAACCCGGCCCGCGCATCAGCGGCGCGGAAGACTGTCCAGCAGGGCCTTCATCAGGGTTTCCTGCAGCCAGGTGACGAAGTTGTAGACGAGCGCAAGGTATTGGTCCACGTCCTGCGCATCACCCGGCTCGGTGATGTCATGCAGCGCTTCGGCGTCCGCATCCGTCTTGAGTCCGAGCCTGGAGCCCAGGACAAGGCGCACGTCGTTCAGGGCCTGGGCAAAGTGCCTGGCCTGCTCGTTGTCCAGGTGCAGCGGGCTGGACTCCAGTGCCAGCGACGCGGCCCGCAGGGAGCCGGTCTTCACTTCCCGCAGGGAGCGTTCGGTGAGCCGGCGGAATTCAAGGGCATCGGCGTCGTTCTCTGCCACAGCGTTCGGCAGCAGCCGCAGCAGTGCGGGATCTTCGGGTGCCTCGGCGCTGGTGTCCAGCCCGACCATGGCCGCCAGCGGATCTTCCGACGCCGGGGTCCTGGGCTCGAGCATGGTGATGATGTCGGCAAACAGCCCGCGCAGCAGGGAACGTTCGCCCGGCTCGAGCTGGGCTGTGATGCCTTTGCGGGTGAGCTTGAATCCGGTGGCCAAGAAGGACCTTTCCTGTGGTGTTGGGCCTTGCTTAGGCCTGGTCGGCTTTCTGGAACGTAGCCCAGAGACCGTAGGAGTGCATGGCAAGGGTGTGCCGTTCGGCTTCTTCACGCGGACCAGTGGCCACCACGGACTTTCCGTCGTTGTGGACCTGCAGCATCAGCTGGTCCGCCTTGGACTCCGAGTACCCGAAGTAGCTCTGGAAAACGTAGCTTACGTAGCTCATCAGGTTCACCGGGTCGTTCCAGACAATCACGACCCAGGGCACATCGGCAGCAGTTTCCTCATCGGTCAGTGAGTCGGTCTGGGTCCCGGTGTCCGGGAGGGTGGCTACGCTCATGGTGCCAATTGTAGTTTGGCCCGCACGTCCCGCGGCCCGCACTCCGCAGCCCGCGGGTGCGGCGCAGGCCGGGGACGGCGGGTTAGAGTTTTGGGTGTGAACGCTACCACCGCGTGGCAGCAGCCAAATGCTGCCCTGTACACCGACCACTACGAACTGACCATGCTGCAGGCCGCCCTGCACTCCGGCACGGCCGAACGTCGCTCAGTGTTCGAGGCCTTTGCCCGCAAGCTTCCCGACGGCAGGCGGTACGGCATCGTTGCCGGCACCGGCCGCCTGCTCGAGGCCCTGGACAACTTCCGCTTCGAGGAAGCCCAGCTGAACTTCCTGGCTGCCAACGGCGTCGTGGACGACCGCACCCTGGCCTGGCTCGCTGACTTCCGTTTCTCCGGCACCATCACCGGCTACGCCGAAGGCGATGTGTATTTCCCGGGCTCCCCCATCCTGCAGGTCGAATCCAGTTTCGGCGAAGCCTGCATCCTTGAAACGCTGATCCTCTCGGTGCTGAACCACGACTGCGCCATCGCATCGGCTGCCTCGCGGATGACCAGTGCCGCAGGCGGGCGCCCGTGCATCGAAATGGGCTCCCGCCGCACCCATGAGGAAGCCGCCGTCGCCGCTGCGCGCGCCGCCGTCATCGCCGGTTTCGACAGCACCTCCAATCTGGAAGCCGGGCTGCGGTACGGCATCAAGACGGTGGGTACCGCCGCGCATTCCTTCACCCTGCTCCACGATTCGGAGGTGGACGCCTTCACCGCCCAGACCGCGTCGCTGGGGCTGAACACCTCCCTGCTCGTGGATACGTACGACGTCGAGCAGGGCGTTCGCAACGCCGTCACCGTTGCGGGCCAGAAGCTGGGCGGCGTTCGGCTGGATTCCGGTGACCTGGTTGCCCAGGCCCAGTGGGTCCGCGAGCTGCTCGATGACCTGGGCAACACGTCCACCCGGATCATGGTGACCTCCGACCTGGACGAGTACGCCATTGCGGCGCTGGGTTCCGCTCCGGTGGATGCCTACGGCGTGGGTACCTCCCTGGTGACCGGCTCCGGAGCACCCACCGCCGGGCTGGTGTACAAACTCGTCAGCCGTGAAGGAACGGACGGGAATTTCGTTTCCGTAGCCAAGGCAGCCAAGAACAAGGCGTCCCTGGGCGGACACAAGTACGCCCTGCGCCGCATCAACCAGCGCGGGCGCGCCGTGGCCGAAGTGGTGGGCGTTGGCGCCCTCCCGCATAACGACGGCGATGACCGTGAGCTGCTGGAGACCTTCGTCGCCGACGGCGTCGTGCAGCCCGGCTGGACCGGACCGGACGCCGTGGACCGCGCCCGTGCCCGCCATGAAGCTTCGCTGCTTGAACTGCCGGCGGCGGCTTACCGCCTGCAGCGCGGAGAGCCCGTGATCCCAACCGAATTCGAGGAGGAAACCCGATGACCCGTGCACTGATTGTGGTTGACGTCCAGAACGACTTCTGCGAGGGCGGCTCCCTGGCCGTGCCCGGCGGAAACGATGCTGCGGCGGAAATCAGCGACTACATCGAAACGTCCCGGGACAGGTATGCGGCCGTCGTCGCCACCCAGGACTGGCACATTGAACCGGGCAGCCACTTCTCCGACAATCCGAACTTCCGCGATACGTGGCCGGTCCACTGCGTCGCCGGCACCCACGGGGCAGCGCTGAACCCGGACCTGGACACGGAGTTCATCGACGCGTACTTCCGCAAGGGCCAGTACGAGGCCGCCTACTCCGGCTTCGAAGGCCTCCTCGCTCCGGACGTCGAAGTGCCGCTGGGCGACCCGGACGCCGAACCGGCACCGGACGAGGACGCCGTCAGCCTTGACGACTGGCTCCGGGACAACGGCGTGGACGAGGTAGTGATCGTTGGCCTGGCCACCGACTACTGCGTCAAGGCCACCGCCCTGGACGCCATTGCCGCCGGGTACAGCACGGCAGTCATCCCCGAGCTGTGCCGCGGCCTGGACCGGGTCGATGTCCGAGCCGCCCTGGACGAGCTGGAGGAAGCCGGCGTCGAGCTGCTGGACCTCTAACTCCATCGACATGACAGAAACTGCCCGTATCGCGCCCGATACGGGCAGTTTCTGTCATCTCGATGAGAGGGGGGCGGGCTATTTGCGGCCGATGAACCAATCCTGAAGCTTGGCCAGCCGCTTCTGCAGCTGTTCCTCGTTTGCCTGGGCCACGGCCGGTCCGCCGCAGATCCGGCGCAGTTCGGAATGGACCACACCGTGGGGCATCCCGGACCGGGCAGACCAGGCGGAGACGTTCTTGGCCAGCTGAGCGCGCAGCTCGGTCAGGTGCCGGTGATCGGCCACCGAGGGCAGCTGCTCCGGCACCGCTTCCTCAGGCTTTTTGCGGCCGCGTCGGGAGAGCTGTTCCTGCTGGCGCTGGCGCAGCAGCATGGTCACCTGGTCCGGGTCCAGCAGACCCGGGATGCCCAGGAAGTCCTGTTCGTCCTCGCTGCCCAGCTCGCCGCCGGTACCGAACTCGCCGCCGTCGAACAGCACCCGGTCAAAGGACGCCTGTGATTCGAGCGCCTCAAACTTCTGCTTCTGCAGCTCACCGGAGGCTTTTTCTTCCCGGTTCGCGGCTTCCATGAGGGAGTCGTCAAGGCCAAAGCCCTCTTCCTCGGCATGGTTCTCCGGCCGGTCCAGGGCGTGGTCGCGCTCCACTTCCATCTCGTTGGCGAGAATCATCAGGTGCGGCACGGAGGGCAGGAATACCGACGCCGTTTCGCCCCGTTTCCGGGCACGCACAAAACGTCCCACGGCCTGGGCAAAGAACAGCGGCGTCGCCGTGGAGGTCGCATAAACGCCGACGGCGAGGCGCGGCACGTCCACCCCTTCGGACACCATGCGCACGGCCACCATCCACCGGGAAGTCCCGGCGGAGAAGTCATCGATCTTTTCCGACGCCTTGGCGTCGTCAGAGAGGATCACCGTGGGTGACTCCCCGGTGATTTTCTTCAGCTGGCCTGCGTAGGCCCGCGCATCCTCGTGGTCTGTGGCGATCACCAGCCCTCCGGCGTCGGGCACGGTACGGCGGACCTCGCTGAGCCGTCGGTCGGCAGCGGCCAGGACGGCCGGAATCCACTCTCCCGCCGGGTTCAGCGCAGTGCGCCAGGCATGCGCGGTGATGTCCTTGGTGACGGCGGCTTCGCCGAGCGAGGCTGCCATTTCCTCTCCGGCGCTGGTGCGCCAGCGCATCTGCCCCGAGTAGGCCATGAACATCACCGGACGGACCACATGGTCCTTCAGCGCCTGGCCGTAGCCATACGTGTAATCGGCCTTGGAACGGCGAATCCCCGCGCCGTCCTCGATGTATTCAACGAAGGGAATCGGCGCAGTGTCGGAGCGGAACGGGGTACCGGTCAATGCCAGGCGCTTCGCGGCCGGTTCAAAGGCTTCACGGATGCCGTCACCCCAGGACAGGGCGTCACCGCCGTGGTGGATCTCGTCCAGGATCACCAGTGTGCGGGCGGCTTCGGTCTTGGCGCGGTGCAGCATTGGTTTGCTGGCGACCTGCGCGTAGGTAACGGCGACGCCGATGAAGCCATGGCCGTGCCGGCCGTCAGCATTCTTGAAATTGGGGTCCAGCGCGAGGCCAACACGAGCGGCCGCATCCGCCCACTGCCGCTTCAGGTGGTCCGTAGGCGCTACGACGGTAATCCGGTTGACGATTCCCCGGTCCACCAGTTCAGTGGCCACTCGAAGGGCGAAGGTGGTCTTACCTGCGCCGGGCGTCGCGACGGCGAGGAAATCGCTGTCATTCTTCGCGAAGTATCTCTCCAGGGCTTCGGCCTGCCACTGGCGCAGTTTCGGGGCTGTTCCCCAGGCTGCTCGCTCAGGGTAGGCAGGGGGCAATGCCGGTCCGCCGCCGAACAGGGTATCGGGACTCACGCTTGGGAATGCACCTTTCCGGTACTTGGTCTAACACTTGCACTGCGGATACCCGCCGCTGTTCCAATCACGGCGAATACCGCCAGGACCAGCCACATCAGGGAATACCCGGATTCCTGGCCCACGGGATCCTGCTGCACCAGCACGGCCAGCAGCACCCCGCCCACGGCGGTGCCCGCTACGGCGCCCACTTGGTCGGAGAGCTGGAGCGACGCCGAGTTTTTCCCCCGGTCAGCTGCCGAAGACGCGTCGAGCACCAGGACCGAAGTACTTGAAAGCGCCGCGCCCATGGCTACCCCGGCCAGTGACCAGACGGCCACCAGGAGCCAGAACGGCCCCTGCGCACCTGCCAGCAGACCGGTGCCGCCAATCGAAAGAGTCAGCAGCCCCGAACCTCCGGCCAAAAGCAGGTGGCGCCGGGGACCCGGTACCCGTGCCTGCAGGAAGGATCCAATGGCCCAGCCTACCGCGCCTGCAGTCAGCGCTATTCCGGCGGTGGCCGGGCTCACGCCGTAGACAGCCAGCAGCATGACGGGCATAAAGGCCTCCGCGGAGACGAACGCGGCGTTGATGAGTCCGCGTGTCGCCACCACCGACGGCAGGCCGCGCCGCAGCCAGAGAGTTCCCCGGGGAAGCAGCACGGCCAGCGCTGCCACAGCAGCCAGGACACCGGCGGCTGCCAGCAGGCCCAGAACCGCTGATCCCCCGGCTGCAGCTTCATTGCCGGCCCACTGTGCGGCAAACACACCACTTGCCAGGAACACGCCCCACACCGCACGGCGGCGGCCCAGGGCGGGGTCAAGATCCGGATTCTCCGGGGCACCCAGGTGCCTCACCCGCGGCCACACGAGGGCGGCGGCCACAACAACGATCGGAATGGCGATGGCAAAAACCCAACGCCAGCTCACGTACTGTGCCAGGAGCCCGGCGGCCAGCGGGCCGACCATGGACGGCAGGATCCAGGCGGTCGCCACCCACCCGAAGACCAGGGGCTGCAGCTTCGAGGGATACACCTGGCCAATGATCACGTACAGCGCCACCACCATGGCGCCGCTGCCAAGCCCGGAAACCGCCCGGCCGGCAGTGACCAGCCAGAACTCCCCTGCAGCCGCCGAGAGAACCAGTCCCGCGACCAGCAGGGCCATGCCGGTGATCAGCGGACGGCGGGGTCCCTCGGCGTCGCAGCGCGAACCGGCCAGCACGGAGCCAAGGAGTGAAGCCGTCAGGAACATCGAGAACGCAAGTCCGTACCCCGCTCCGGCACCCAGGTCGTCTCCGATCACGGGCATCGCCGTCGTGACTGCCATCGCTTCGAAGGCCACGCAGGTGACAATCGCTACGACGCCGAGCGTCAGCGGCCGATAGGCAGCGGACATGGCGCCCGCAGGCGGTTCCGCGGGCAGGGGCTCACTCATAAGGGCATCAGGACTTTACTGCCGTCCAGGGTGCGACGGCGACGAAGGGCTGGGGGCAGAGCGGGGGCTACTTCTTCCCGCTGTCATCCTTGCCCGGGCGCAGCCCTTCGTAGATTTCCTTGCAGGCGGGGCAGACCGGGAACTTCTTGGGATCCCGGCCCGGAGTCCAGACCTTGCCGCACAGGGCAATGACCGGCTCGCCCGATAGGGCCGATTCCATGATCTTTTCCTTGCGCACGTAGTGCGAGAAACGCTCGGCGTCACCGGGTTCAACAAGCTCGCGCTGCTCTTCGCGCTCGATGACGGCGGTGGAAGAACCGCTGTCAGCCCGGCGCATGGGGTCGGATTCGAAGGGATCAGGAGGCAGAGTCATGCCCCTATCTTAGTACCCGGCGCCCCCGCTCCTACTTGTTGACTGTCACAGCCAGCAGGACCTCGGGACCACGCCTGTCCAGCCACCGTCCGCCAATCCGGATGCCTGCCGCGAGGGCAGCCGATCCGTAGACCACGCCCACTGCAAGGCTCACCCAGCCCCAGGCGCTTCCCAGCCCGAAGGCGTACAGCGCCGCCGGAACCAGCAGCGGCAGGGCGACGACGAACTGAACGGCCAGCCACAGGAACTGGACCAGCATGGTCCTTCCTGCGGAACCCGGAGGAGTCTTGAAGGCGTTCTCCCCCGGCAGCGGCACGTTGTAGGTGTACCGGGCGGAGAAGACGCTGGAGAGTCCCAGCCCGCTCAGCAGCAGGCCGATGCAGAGTCCCAGCAGTACCGGTACGTCCTCCGGCCGGCCAAGGACGATCGGAGGAACAACTGCCGCGATAAGCGTTGCCGGCAGGGCGAAAACAGCACAGGCAATGGCACGGCCAGCCCGGTCCGCTGTCCCCGAGACCCCGGTGGAGAGGTGCAGGGCGAACGCGGTGTTGTCGTAGGAGATGTCTGCGGAAATACCAAAGGCGAGCAGGAAAGCCACCAGCGGACCGATGCCCAGGACTACCGGAGGGAGCCCTTCAGTCTGCACCGCAAAGATCAGGACGACGGCGAGCACGGGGACGATGATCAGGGAGGCACTGTAGCGCGGGTCGCGGACCCAGTACGTCAGGGCCCGGGCGGCTACTGCACCGGTGGGAGTGGCCGGGAAACGGGCGAAGAAACCCAGCTTGCCGGCGCTGCGGCTCGCCGTGGCGTTGTGGGCCGGAGTGACGAGCGCACGGGCCAGCAGCGCTTTCCAGGCCCAGGTAATCACTGCAAGGAAGAGGACCGAAATGAGCAGGCGGAGCAGGCCAGTGCCCGCGCTGCCGAGGGCGACGTCGCCCGGGACTGCCCAGGCGCTGCCCAGCGGCGTCCAGGCCAGGATGTCAGCAAGCCTGCCCAGGAAGTCTCCGTCGACAGTGACGGCAGTGGCCGTGAAGCCGATGACCGGGCCAAGGAACATCAGCGGGATGATGACCACGAGACCTGAAACGTCCTTGAAGCGGCGGCTGGAGGCCAGCGACGTCGTGGCCGCCACCCCGAGCCTGGCCATGACCACGCAGGTGAACACTGCCACCACCGCCGCCGGCACTCCGGCAAGCACTGCAGCGGGGTACCGCCACCAGGCCACGGCCTGGATCAGTGCGGAACCCAGGGTGATGATGCCGGGGATGCCGATGAGGGACCCAAGTGCCAGCCCCAGGATCATCTGGCGCATCGGAATCGCGAAGGTCACGAAGCGGGCCGGGTCCAGCGTCATGTCCACGCCGGTGGCCACGACCGGGATCACTGCCCAGCCCAGCACGGCAGCAGAGCCGCCCAGGATCACCAGGATCCGTGCCAGCGCAGGGTCGTTGTAGGTGAGGAAGAACAGGCCGCCCAGCATTAGTCCGAGGATGCTCAGGCCGTAAAGCGCGCCAAAGGCGATTCCGACAATCTGCCAGGGACTGCGCTTGAGCGAGTTGCGCAGCAGGATCAGCTTGAGCTTTAGGAGGTGCGCAACCATGAGAGGCCCTCCGATGTGCTGCGTCCGCCCACCAGGCTCACGAAGGTGTCTTCCAGGCTCTGTCCGCCGCGGACTTCATCCACGGTTCCGGCCGCCAGGACGTTGCCTGCGGCGACCACGGCAACGTGGTCGCACATGCGCTGCACCAGGTCCATCACGTGGCTGGACACAATCACGGTACCGCCGGATGAGACGTAGTCGGCCAGGATGTCCCGGATGTTGGCGGCGGACACCGGATCCACCGCTTCGAACGGCTCATCGAGGACCAGCAGCCGCGGGGCATGGATCAATGCCGAAGCCAGTGCGATCTTCTTGGTCATGCCGGCTGAGTAGTCCACCACCAGCGTGCCTGCGTCAGCTTCGAGGTCCAGGGCCTTCAGCAGGTCCGCGGTCCGTTCCGCCACGGTCTGGCGGTCCATTCCACGCAGCAGGCCGGCATAGGTGACCAGCTGTTCACCGGTCAGCCGGTCAAAGAGCCGCACTCCGTCCGGGAGCACGCCCATCAGCCGCTTGGCTTCCAGCGGTTTCGCCCAGACGTCCACGCCGTGGACCCATACCTGGCCGTAGTCCGGGCGCATCAGTCCGGTGGCCATGGAAAGCGCTGTGGTTTTGCCGGCACCGTTGGGGCCAACAAGACCGTAGAACGAGCCGGCCGGCACGTCGAGGTTGATGCCGTTCACGGCAATCTTCGGGCCGAACCGCTTGGCCAGCCCGCGGATGGCCAGGGCCGGTGCCGGCTGGGCTGAGCCGGCCGGGGCTGACTGTGCGTTCTGCGGTTCCCCGCCGGGCACGGCGGAAGGATCAGGTGTTTGGCTCATACAGAAAATCTAGCAAGCAGGGGCCTTCGCTGACCTCCGCCTTGCGAACGAAATCCGTAACAAAAAAGGTGCCGCCACCCCGCCGCTCGGACTAGGACCCCTAGAACAGTGCCCGGGCCAGGGCGGAACGGGCTTTGGATACCCGGGGATCTGTCGGGCCCGCAATCTCGAACAGGTCCAGCAGGCGCAGCCGCACGCGCTCACGGTCCTCGCCGCTGCTACGGGAAATCAGCCGGATCAGCCGGTTGAAGGCGTCTTCGACGTGGCCGCCTGAAATATCCAGGTCGGCCACCGCCAGCTGGGCATCGACGTCGTCCGGATTCTCGGCAGCTGCGGTGCGCAGTGCTTCTGCATCCGCGTCCTTGAGCCGCTGCATCAGCTCGACCTGTGCAAGGCCGGCCTTTGCTTCCGCGTCCGCCGGCTGTTCCGCCAGGGCTTTGCGGTAGGCGGCGGCTGCGCCGTCATAGTCCCCGGCCACAATCGCGTCGTACGCTTCCTGGTGCAGCGGCGGAAGCGGCGCTTCCTCCTCTGCGCCGGCGCCTGCCTCTCCCAGGGAACCGCTGACGCCGTTGGCCTCGGCCACCTGCATCAGTTCAGTGATGAGGGCCCGGATCTGCTCGGCCGGAACCGGGCGGTCCAGCAGCGGCACCGGCTGGCCCTTGATCACGGCGGCGACGGTCGGCACTGCCACGGCCTGGAAGGCCTGCGCGATCTGCGGGTGGGCATCGACGTCGACGTTGGCCAGCAGCAGCCGTCCCTGCCGGCCGGCTGCTTCCTGTTCCAGCACAGCGGTGACCTCGGCTGACTCGGGGCTCCGCGGCGAGTAGAGGTTCACGATCACGGGCACGGTGGCCGAGAGCTGCACCACCTGGGGAAAGGTCTGCTCCGAAACTTCCACCACATAGGAGGAAGGCCCCTCCCCTGGTCCACCGGCCGCCGGGGGCGGCGGAGTGCTGGCGCGGTTTTTCAGGGCGGAGAGATCCACCGCTCCCCGAAGGTTCATGGACGGCGCGGGCGCAGGGCGGTGGTTCGGTGTGCTCATGGCTTCAACCCTAATACGGCTTCCGCGCTGCCGGGCAAGTGTCCGCGAACAGCACAGCGGCGCCGCAGGCATCTTATGCCGCGGCGCCGCTGTGCTGATCAGTGCAGGCGGGTTACTTCAGGGTGGCGGAGAGCAGCTGCTGCGCCGCGCCAACGACCTCTACCGGCTCTGTGCCGCCGGCCGGCGGCACGTAGAGCATCACGGCTTCGCCGTAAGCCACGTCAATGCCGGCTTCAGTGTTCTTCTCGCCGGTGAGCGTCTCATAAATGGTGCCCTCCAGGTTGATCGAGTCTCCGGCTTCGCGCGGGACGCTGGAGTAGCTGTGGGACATGTAGCCGAACACGATCGCGCCGCCGTCAGCAGTTCGCAGCGCCCGGGTGTCGGCGGGCACCGGGGAGTGGCTGAAGGTGATGGTAGCGAACTCATTTGCCGGATTGCTGGTTACCTCGGCCTGGAAGGTGGTGACGGCTTCGGCGAAGCTGTTCGGGGCGAAAGTCGTTTTGTTCCCGCCCTCCGGGTTGGTCAGCGCGTCAGCCAGCGCGTCCACTGCCGCCTGCGGAGCCATGGCCAGGCCCTCTGAGGAGTCAGCGGCGACGGCTTCTACGCCGCTGCCTTCCGCCGGCGGCTGCGGGAACGTTGTTCCGGGCAGCATCTGGATGGCGGAGACCAGCTTGTAGTTCTCCCGTGCGGACGCCTGCACCAGCACCAGCGCCTGGGGAACCGTGTTGTCCCCGCCCTGCGTCACGGCGACAACCGTGCGAGGGAAGGCGGTGCCGGTCGAGATGAGGTCGGTGAGCAGCGGAGAAGCAGCCACAGCGGCCGGGGCCTTCGTGTCCGGAACCTTGGAAGCCGTGGCGTAATTCGCTTCCCGCAGCGCAAGGGCCGTGGACGCCGTGCGCTCAGCCAGCAGCGAAGCGTCCTTTGCGGCATCCGCCTTCTGCACCGTTCCGGCCACGGAACTGAGGATCCGGGACAACTGCCCGTCCAGGACTACGGGGTAGTTTTCCTCCTGCGCGGGCGCGTCGGCCGCAGTTGCTGCCCCGGGCGCCAGGCCCACGGCCAGGCCGCCGGCAAGCGCAGCTGCCGTGAATCCGGCTGCCGTACGGCGTGCCGTGGAAGAAGAGGACTGCGCGGAGGTCTTATCTCCGCGGCGGGCAACGATGCGCTGCGCAGCGGTGTCGGATTCGCGCACTGCCCGCCGACTGCCGGGCGCCGGCGGCGTCGGCTTCCTGCCGCGGGCCAGGAAGGCCAGGGCCAGGCCAAGCACGGCTGCCAGTGCACCGGCGATAATCAGGGGAACCGCCAGCGGCGTGCCCTGGTCGTTCGGCCAGCTGATGGTGATGTCGGTGGGAGCAGGCGCGGTTCCGTCGGAGGCGATCAGTACTGACCAGTCCCCCGGGGCGGGCTCCGTCCAGGTGTAGGAAAGCTCGCCGTCCACGGCTTCCTCGCTGACCCAAAGGTCGGACCCGGCGGGGCTGGGCACGCTGGCTTCGCCCTCACTGGTTTCGGCACTCAGTGAATCTTCGGCACCGGCACCAATCCGGGTCACTGCTGCGCCGTCCACCCACGCGTCGACATCGGCCGAACGTCCCACGGCCAGGAAGACGCCGTCATCGGAGCGGACCGTGATCTCGGCACCGTCCGGGCGGGAGGCCAGCAGGTCTGCCTCGAGCACTGCAACGGGCGCGGCACCGCTGCCCTCCGGGGCCTGGGCCGTTACGGTCTGGGGCGGCGCCCAGAGAGTGCGCTGGCCAATCCCGACGAGCATCATCAGGATTCCGAGCACTATGAGCGGAACTGCAATTTTGTTTCGCACAGCTTACCTATCGTTGGTCACGGTCCTCCGCGCGCCTGTAGGCAGCGGGAACGGGACTGATGCCCCTATGGTCATCGTGGTTGGCGGTTGCTTTATAACCCTATGGTAACGAAAGGGCCCGCAAGAGCACATTTTGGCCGTCGGCCGCCAACCGCGGTGTGCAGCGGGTCTTCGCCCGCCGCCGGTGTTCGACTGATAATCTGGCGCGGCACGGTACACCCCGCGCACCAGTGCAGGCACCGAGGGAGAGCAAGGCCGATGAGCGAAGACCGGGACCTTCCCGTCGACGAACCACTTCCTGCTCCGGGCACGGTTCCCACCCGTCGTGAGCGCCTCAACTCGGCCGGCTCACGCCTCTGGCGCATGGTTTCCCGCATTCCGGGGGCGCGGCCGCGCCCGCAGTTCGATTTCCCGCCCGAAGACCAGGACCTTGAGATCCTTCCCGAGCCTGAGGTCGATCCGGAGGCCAAGCTCTCTGATGAACGACGCCGGTTCGGCGGCCCTCCCCCGCCGCTTTCCACGGGCGCCGGTCCGGACAAGCACCCTATCCGGTTCGGTTTTATGTTCACCGTGGGCGTCGGATTCGCCCTGCTCCTGTTCTTCATCATCACCAACGTCGGTGAACTGCTGGTCTGGATCGGCGCCGCTCTTTTTATTGCCCTCGGCCTGGACCCGGTAGTTCGCTGGCTCAGTGCCCGCGGGGTCCCGCGGCCTGCCGGGATAGCCATAGTAGTGGTGGTCCTGGCCGGTGCCGTCACCGCCTTCTTCGCCACCCTGATCCCCACGATCGTCAGCCAGACCACCGAAATCGTCAACAACGCACCAAGCTATGTGGACCGGTTCCTCTCCTCCGATTTCTTCCTGCAGATTGAGGCCCAGTTCAAGATCCGCGAACGCGTGGATGAAGAGGTACAGAAATTCTTCTCCAACGCCGATGCAGTAGGCGGGATCTTCGGCGGTGTGCTCAGCGTGGGCACGGTTATAGCCAACGGCCTGTTTGGCGCCCTGATCATTCTGGTGCTTACGCTCTACTTCCTTGCCTCGCTGCCGTCCATGAAAAAATGGGCCTACCGGCTGGCACCGCGCAGCCGGCGCAGGCGCGTCGAAGCGCTCTCGGAGGAAATCACCGGCAGCGTGGGCAACTACGTGATCGGCCAGGGTTTCGTTGCACTGCTTGATGCCCTCTACGCCTTCATCATCATGACCATCACCGGGGTTCCGTTCTCTGTCCTCCTGGCCTTCGTGGTGGCGCTCCTGGCCTTCATCCCACTGGTCGGCCCGCCGATCGCCCTGGTGCTTGTCTCCCTCGTAGCGCTGACCTCGAGCTGGCAGACGGCCGTGGTCTTCGCCATCCTCTACATGGCTTATCTCCAGTTCGAGGCATACTTCGTTTCACCGCGCGTGATGCAGCGTGCTGTGGCAGTGCCGGGCGCCGTCGCGGTTATTGCCGTGATCGCCGGCGGCACCCTGCTGGGTGTCCTCGGCGCCCTGATCGCCATTCCAACGGCGGCGGCAGTGCTGCTGCTGATGAAGGAAGTCGTCATCGCCCGCCAGGACCGGATCTAGCTGTACCCGGCAGGACCAGGGCTAGCGGCGGGGCGCTGAGCCCGGACGGGTGCGCCAGCACCGGGCATGCCAGTGGCGCCGGTCCTCGACCGCGCTCTGCCGGCCGAAGAGGGAGTCTTCCTGCCAGACCACCAAATGCTCGATCCCGGGCGGAATAACCTGCCCGCATCCCGGGCAGCGGTAGTCCTTGGCCGCGTTCCGTGCGGTGATCCGGCGCACCGACCATTCGCCGTCGGACGCCGACTCGCGCTGCGGCAGCCCCGCGCGGGAGCGCTCCAAATCAATCTCCGGAACCGGCGCGGCCCACTTGCGGCGCGCATTGCGCCCGGCCGCGGTGCTGGAGGCCGGCAGCTGCCGGCGGGGACGGTTGGAGCGGGGCATAAAACCATCTTGCCGCAGCCGAACCGGTAAAGTGCAACTGTGCGTTTAGTGATAGCCCGCTGCTCCGTTGACTACGTCGGCCGCCTCCGTGCCCATTTGCCCCTCGCTACCCGTCTGCTGATGGTCAAGGCGGACGGTTCCGTGCTGATCCATTCCGACGGCGGTTCGTATAAGCCGCTGAACTGGATGAGTCCGCCGGCCACGCTGCGGATTACCGAGCCCGGCGAAGACGATGCCGAGGCAGGCGTCGTGGAGGTCTGGAACGTCCAGAGCGCCAAGACCGACGACAAGCTGGTCATCAGCGTTTACGAGCACCTCTCTGATGTTGCCCATGACCTGGGGACCGATCCCGGGTTGATCAAGGACGGCGTGGAGGCGGACCTTCAACGGCTCCTTGCCGAACAGATCACCAAGCTTGGCGAGGGATACACACTGATTCGCCGCGAATACATGACCGCGATCGGCCCGGTGGACATCCTCGCCCGCGACGCCGACGGCGGCACGGTGGCCGTGGAGCTCAAACGCCGCGGTGACATTGACGGCGTCGAGCAGCTCACCCGGTACCTGGAGCTGCTGAACCGCGATCCCCTGCTGGCGCCGGTGCGCGGCGTGTTTGCCGCCCAGCAAATCAAGCCGCAGGCAAGGGTCCTTGCAGCGGACCGGGGCATTGATTGCCTCACGCTGGACTATGACGAAATGCGCGGCGTTGACGACGTCGAGTCGCGCCTGTTCTAACCCTTTCCGCGCGGTTAGCAACCCCGTTAACCGGGGCCTTTAACCCTGCAAAACAAGTGCCGGAAAATCTGCAAAGATTTTCCGTCAAATCCGTTGACGGCTCTTTAGTGGTATGTAACGCTATAACCAGTCTTTGTGTAGGTGTTTTTCATGCTCGCAAGACGGTTGCGAGCGTGTTGCTCCTGTAGGAACTGCCTTACCGGCAGGGAACCTGGACTTCCCGCTTCGGTAACAACCACAGGCACGAGGTGTGCCGGTACAGTTCCAGCAATAAAGGAGATAGGCAAATGGCACAGGGAACCGTCAAATGGTTTAACGCGGAAAAGGGTTTTGGCTTCATTACCCCGGATGATTCCGATGGAGACGTTTTCGTCCACTACTCGGAAATCCAGTCCAACGGGTTCAAGACCCTGGATGAGAACCAGCGCGTTCAGTTCGAGATCGGCCAGGGTGCCAAGGGCCCCCAGGCCACCGGCGTAACCGCCCTCTAGTTCTTAGCACCAGCAAAAAGCGGGGACCATTGGTCCCCGCTTTTCTGCTTCCTGGCTCCCTAGACGGTTTCAGCTGCGGCGGCGCAGCACGTTGGCCCCCAGGCCGCGCAGGGAGTCCATGAACCGCTCATAGCCCCGGTCAATGTGGTCCACTCCCCGCACTTCAGTTGTTCCCTCGGCCGCGAGTCCGGCTATGACCAGTGCGGCGCCGGCCCGGATGTCGTTCGCTTCCACCGGCGCCCCTGAAAGCCGGGAGACGCCCTGGATCAGGGCATGGTGTCCGTCCAGTCGTACCACGGCACCCAGCCGGGCAAGTTCCGAGGTGAATCCCCAGCGGGCTTCGAACACATTCTCCGTGACCATTCCCGAGCCGGTGGAAACCGCATTCAGGGCCACTACAAAGGGCTGGAGATCCGTAGGGAAGCCCGGATAAGGCAGGGTGGAGACGTTGATCGGCTCCGGCCGGGACGGCCCCTTGACCGTGAACCCGTCCTGGCGGGTCTCCACCGCGCAGCCGGCCTGGGCAAGCTTGTCCAGCACCACCGTGAGCGCGCGGGGATCAGCGTTGCGAACTTCAATATTGCCGCCGGTGATGGCCGCGGCAAAAGCCCATGTTCCGGCGACGATGCGGTCCGGAACCACGCGGTGCGTCACGGGAGCCAGCCTCTCCACTCCCTCGATCACCAGGGTATTTGTGCCAATCCCGCTGATCCGTGCCCCCATTGAACAGAGCATCCGCGCTATGTCGGTGATCTCCGGCTCCCGCGCGGCGTTATCGATCACGGTGGTGCCGCGGGCCAGGGTGGCCGCCATCATGATGTTCTCGGTGGCGCCCACCGAGGGGAAGTCAAGCACGTGCCGCGCCCCGCGGAGCCCGTCGGGCACTGATGCGATCAGGTACCCGTGGTCGATGGAAATGGAGGTCCCCATCGCTTCCAGGCCGGAACGGTGCATGTCCAGTCCGCGTGAACCGATCGCGTCTCCTCCCGGGAGGGCAACCTCGGCACGGCGGCACCGCGCCACCAGCGGCCCGAGCACGGAGATCGAAGCGCGCATGGCCCGGACAAGGTCGTAGTCCGCCTGGTGGCCGGGAACAGCCGGGACGTCGATCCGGACTTCGGCGGCGTCGGCGTCGTAATCCACAGCGCAGCCCAGGCGGCGCAGCAGCTCAGCCATGATCCAGACGTCCTGGATGTTTGGCACGTTGGTAATGGTGGAACGTCCCTGGGCCAGCAGCGTGGCTGCCATGAGCTTCAGTACCGAATTCTTGGCCCCCGGGACGGTCACCGAGCCGTTGAGCGTGGAGGGGCCGGTGACAACAATGACGTCTTCCATGCCTCCATACTAGGTGCCGCCGGCGTGTGCCGCCTTCCGGCGGCTGGATACGCGCAAAGGCGCAGGGAAGATTCCCTGCGCCTTTGCGCGTACTTAGTCCCCGGTCCTAGCGCCAGGTGCCGATGCCTATCACCGGACCGGCTTCCAGCCAGGATGACAGTCCCGTGTAGACGTCGTACTTCATTGCCATGAGCAGCTCGCGCCCCTCGTATTCGAAGGTCACTACCAGCGCTCCGGGTTGAATACGGGCCCGCTCAGCCTCAGTGGGCTGGCGCCACCCCTTCAACTCCAGGGAACTGCGCAGGAACCTGTACGGCGGACGCGGGCTGAGAGAGAACAGTCGGAGCCATTCAAGATGGGTGTCCGTATAACGACAAACCCCCATCCGCCACCCGCCGGGCGGGAAGCAGATGGAGGCGTCGAAGGTACCCAGGGTGCGCCGCAGCTGTGTGCGGCGCACCCAGAAAAGCGCCGTTGCAAGTACCAGCAGTCCAAAGAAGGCTGCCAGCGCAATGAACACGTAGGTACTGTCCATTTCAGAGGGTCAGCGGGTCCCAGCGTTGGCTGCGTCGTTCAACTGGGCGTTGTCCGCGACGATGACCACACGGTTGGAGTCGACGGAGAAGAACCCGCCGTCAACACCAACAGTGATACGGCTGCCGGACACCGGTTCGATGGCCAGCTCTCCCTCGGCCAGGATCGCCAGCACCGGCGCGTGGCCGGGAAGGATCCCGATTTCACCGTCGGCAGTGCGTGCCTTGACCATCTTTGCCGGGCCGGACCACACGAAGTGGTCGGCCGCGACAATCTCGACTTCGAGTTCAGCAGTGTCAGCCATGGGGCTTACTTCCCGGTCTGCTCTTGGATCTTCGCCCACTGACGCTCAACATCGTCCATGCCGCCGACGTTGAAGAAGGCCTGCTCAGCGATGTGGTCCACGTCGCCGTCGCAGATGGCCTTGAAGCCTTCGATGGTGTCCTTGACGGACACGGTCGAGCCTTCGACGCCGGTGAACTGCTTGGCGGTGTAGGTGTTCTGCGACAGGAACTGCTGGATGCGGCGTGCACGGGCGACGACGATCTTGTCTTCTTCGCCCAGTTCGTCAATGCCGAGGATGGCAATGATGTCCTGCAGTTCCTTGTTCTTCTGGAGGATCTGCTTGACGCGGACAGCCGTGTCGTAGTGCTCCTGGCCAACGTACTGCGGGTCGAGGATTCGCGAGGTTGAAGTCAGCGGATCCACGGCGGGGTACAGGCCGCGGGATGCGATTTCACGGGAAAGTTCCGTGGTGGCATCCAGGTGCGCGAAGGTGGTGGCCGGAGCCGGGTCGGTGTAGTCATCAGCCGGGACGTAGATGGCCTGCATCGAGGTGATGGAGTGGCCCTTGGTCGAGGTGATGCGCTCCTGCAGCAGACCCATCTCGTCAGCCAGGTTGGGCTGGTAGCCCACGGCGGAAGGCATGCGGCCCAGCAGGGTCGACACCTCGGAGCCGGCCTGGGTGAAGCGGAAGATGTTGTCGATGAAGAGCAGCACGTCCTGGTTCTGGACATCGCGGAAGTACTCCGCCATGGTCAGGCCGGACAGTGCAACGCGCAGACGCGTTCCCGGCGGCTCATCCATCTGGCCGAATACAAGGGCGGTGTCCTTCAGGACGCCTGCCTCTTCCATTTCCACCCAGAGGTCGTTGCCTTCGCGGGTACGCTCGCCAACACCGGCGAACACGGACGTGCCGCCGAAGTTACGGGCAACACGGGTGATCATTTCCTGGATCAGAACGGTCTTGCCAACGCCGGCACCGCCGAACAGGCCGATCTTTCCACCCTTGATGTACGGGGTAAGAAGGTCGATGACCTTGATGCCGGTTTCCAGCATCTCGGTGGAGCCCTCAAGGTCCGCGAAGTTCGGGGCCTTGCGGTGGATCGGCCAGCGCTCGTTGATTTCCAGCTGCTCGGCCGGAACGTCCAGCGGCTCACCGAGCACGTTGAAGATGTGGCCCTTGACGCCGTCACCAACGGGAACGGAGATCGGAGCACCGGTGTCGACCACGGCAGCGCCGCGGACCAGGCCGTCGGTGGCCTGCAGGGAGATGGCGCGGACGAGGTTGTCACCCAGGTGCTGGGAGGTCTCGAACGTGATGGTCTTGGTCTCACCGTTGAGCGTCAGCTCGGTGGTGAGTGCGTTGTAGATGGTGGGGATTGCGTCAGCCGGGAATTCGACGTCGACAACCGGGCCAATGACACGGGCGATACGGCCTGTGGCGCCCGGGGCTACGGAGGTTGCTCCGTGCTCGGCAGTTTGGGCAGTCATCTCTCTCACTTCACTCAGTTAGATGGCGTGTGGACTAAGTATTTTCTGGTGGATCTCTTCGAAGGCGGGCTAGGAAGCGCTGAGCGCGTCCGCACCTGCCACGATCTCGGAGAGTTCCTGGGTGATTTCAGCCTGACGGGCGTTATTGCGAAGTCGCGTGTACTTCTTAATAAGGTCGGAGGCGTTGTCCCCTGCGGACTTCATCGCACGCTGGCGGGCGGCGAGCTCAGAAGCGGCGGCCTGGAGCATTGCTGCGAAGATGCGCGACTCGATGTAGCGCGGCAGCAGTGCGTCAAGGACCTGTTCGGGCTCGGGCTCGTATTCGTAGAGGGGCAGGATGTCCGATTCGGACGGTGCTTCCTCTTCGACTACTTCCAGCGGCAGCAGGCGGATTACCGCAGGTTCCTGGACAACCATGGACTTGAAGCGCGTGAACACGATGTGGATTTCGTCCACGCCGCCGTCTTCGTAGGCCGTATTGAAGTCATCGAGGAGTGTCTTGCCGATTTCACGGGCGGTCTCGAACTCGGGCGCATCCGTACCGCCGGTCCACACGCGTTCGTAAGCGCGGTCGCGGAAGTCGTAGTACGCCTGGGCCTTGCGTCCCACCAGGTACGTCTTGACCTCTTTGCCCTCTTCACGGAGCAATTCGTTAAGCGATTCGCTCTGCTTCAGGACGCCGGCGGAGTACGATCCGGCAAGACCACGGTCAGAAGTCATGATCACTACTGCGGCCCGGCGGATCTGCTCCGGCTCGGTAGTCAGCGGGTGATCGATTTCCGACTGGGACGCCACAGCAGAAACGGCACGGGTGATCGCATTGGAATAAGGCAGCGCCGCGGCAACGCGGGTGCGGGCCTTTCCAATGCGAGAGGCAGCAATCAGCTCCATCGCCTTGAAGATCTTCTGCATCGACGTGGTCGAGGCGATCTTCTGGCGGTAGACCCGAATTTGGGCTCCCATACTTTTCCTTTCGGTTCCTAGTTGAGACTAGGGGCTAAGGCAATGGCCAAGGGTTCCGCGGCCGGC
>NZ_BAAALV010000002.1:1386683-1413295 GCF_039528575.1 Arthrobacter gandavensis | reverse complement strand
GCCGCGGAACTCTAAGGGCGCTAGCGCTTCTGCTTGACGATCTTTTCCTGGTCGACTGCATCCTCGTCCAGAGCCGAAGCTTCTTCGTGGCCGGCGGCAACCATGCGGTTGTCACCTTCGCCGAAGAAGCCCTGCTTGAAGTTGGTGATGAGCGTCTTGAGTTCGTCAACCGTTGAATCTTCGAGCTTGTTGGTCTCGGCCAGAACGGTCATGACCTTCGAAGAGTGGCGGACGTGGTCAAGGAACTCGGATTCGAATCGGCGTACATCTTCCACCGGAACGTCATCGAGGAAGCCGTTCGTACCGGCCCAGATGGAGACAACCTGGTCTTCAACGGGGAACGGTGCGTACTGGCCCTGCTTGAGCAGTTCCATCAGGCGTGCGCCGCGGGTCAGCTGCTGGCGGGAAGCCGCATCCAGGTCCGAGGCGAACATGGCGAATGCCTGCATGTCGCGGTACTGGGCCAGTTCCAGCTTCAACGTACCGGAGACCTTCTTCATGGCCTTCTGCTGTGCTGCACCGCCAACGCGGGAGACAGAGATACCAACATCCACGGCGGGGCGCTGGTTGGCGTTGAAGAGGTCCGACTGCAGGAAGATCTGGCCGTCGGTGATGGAGATGACGTTGGTCGGAATGTAGGCCGAAACGTCGTTTGCCTTGGTTTCGATGATCGGCAGGCCGGTCATCGACCCTGCACCGAGCTCGTCGGAGAGCTTTGCGCAGCGCTCCAGCAGGCGGGAGTGCAGGTAGAAGACGTCGCCCGGGTAGGCTTCGCGTCCCGGCGGGCGGCGCAGCAGCAGCGAAACGGCGCGGTAGGCTTCAGCCTGCTTCGAGAGGTCATCAAAGATGATCAGGACGTGCTTGCCGCCGTACATCCAGTGCTGGCCAATGGCCGAACCGGCGTACGGTGCCAGGTACTTGAAGCCTGCGGGGTCAGATGCCGGGGAGGCCACGATGGTGGTGTACTCCATGGCGCCTGCATCTTCGAGGGTCCGCTTGATCTCGGCGATCGTGGAAGCCTTCTGGCCGATGGCCACGTAGATGCAGCGCACCTGCTTCTCAGTGTCGCCCGAGGCCCAGTTGGCCTTCTGGTTCAGGATGGTGTCGACGGCGATCGCGGTCTTGCCGGTCTTGCGGTCACCAATGATCAGCTGGCGCTGGCCGCGGCCGATCGGGATCATCGCGTCGATGGCCTTCAGGCCGGTCTGAAGCGGCTCGTGAACCGACTTACGCTGGGTAACACCCGGTGCCTGGAGTTCCAGTGCACGGCGTGCCTCAGCCTGGATCGGACCCATGTCATCCATGGGCTCGCCCAGGGGATCGACGACGCGGCCCAGGAAGGCATCCCCAACGGGGACGGACAGGACTTCACCGGTACGGTGAACTTCCTGGCCTTCTTCAATGCCGGCAAAGTCGCCAAGGACAACGACACCGATTTCACGGGTGTCGAGGTTCTGGGCCAGGCCCAGCGTGCCGTCCTCAAACCGAAGCAGCTCGTTCGCCATTACGGAGGGCAGGCCCTCCACACGGGCAATGCCGTCGCTGGCGGTGGTTACGCGGCCAACTTCAACGCGCTCTGCGTTTCCGGGTTCGTAGGACGCCGCAAATTCATTCAACGCATTACGGACGTCGTCGGCGTTGATGGTCAATTCGGCCATCTGCAGTCCCTGCTCTCCTATGTTGTGATCATCGCTTCGTGCCGATGACCTTCGATTGGTTCTCAAATGTTTCTCATGGCCCGGTAAGCCACAAAAGGTGGCTAAACCGCGAGCTTCCGGCGCAGTTCCGACAAACGGGTCACCACGGTGGAATCGACGACTTCATCGCCCACCGTAACCCGGATGCCACCGACGATCGAGGGATCAACGGTTGCGTTGATCTTCAGCTCGCGGCCGTACAGGGCGTTCAAGGACGCCTGCAGACGTGCGCGCTGCTCATCGGTGAGCGGCCGGCTGGTCCGCACTTCGGCGATCCACCGCTGCTGCCGTCCGGCAACCAGTTCCAGGAACCGGGTTACCAGGGCAGTTGGGCGGAGTCCGCGCGGAGCGGTGACAGCCTGACGGATCAGTACCTTTGCAGCGTCAGAGCTGCCGGGCACCAGTTTCTCTGCCAGCTCTGCCCGCGCCTGCAGGCTTGCCTGCGGGTTGGACAGTGCTCGCTGCACCTCATGGCTGGACGCCACGGTCTCGTTGAAGGCGAAGAGATCGCCCTCAAGTTCTTCAAGGCCGGCGGAACCCGGTCCCTTGTTTTCCGCGACCGCGGAGACAACCGTTGCAGCCAGGGTTTCCAGAGCATCCCCGAGGTCGCGCGGTGTGCGCCACCGGGATTCAACCAAAGAAGCAACAATCTGCTCGGCGTCGGCCGAAACCTTGCCGCCAACCAGTTTGGAGACCAGGGCTGCCTTCTCATGGCCGTCACGAGCCGGATCAGTCAGGGCCCGCAGCAGGCCGGTCTGGCCGTCCAGGAGGCCCAGGATTCCAAAGAGTTCCTCGGCAAGGCCGAGGGTCGCGTTGGGAAGGCGTGCTTCCAACTGACCCTGGGCCGCTGCCAGTGACTCGCTCGATATACCTGCCATTACTGAACCGCACCTGCGTTCTGCGAGGTTTCCAGCTCATCCAGGAAACGGTCGACCACGCGTGCGGAGCGTGCGTCGTCGGCGAGGGACTCGCCAACGATCTTGCTTGCCAGCTCGGTGGCCAGGGATCCGACCTCGGCGCGGAGCGAGACAACTGCTGCCTGGCGCTCTGCTTCGATGGTCACCTGGGACTGTTCCATGATGCGTGCCGATTCGGCAGCAGCCTTTGCCTTCAGGTCGGCGAGAATCTGAGCGCCTTCAGCGCGCGCTTCCTCACGGATCCGGTTGGCTTCGGTGCGTGCGTCAATCAGCTGCTGCTTGTACTCGTCGAGGGCAGCGCTGGCTTCAGCCTGTGCTGCCTCGGCCTTGGCAAGTCCGCCTTCGATGGCCTCGGTACGTTCTGCATACGTCTTCTCGAACATCGGGACGACGAACTTGACGACGATGAACATCAGCACGGCGAAGCCAAGCAGTGTTACCAGGATCTCCCAGATGTTTGGGATCAGAGGATTAGCGCCTTCAGCGGCGGCGAGGATTACTGCCTCGTTCATTTCTCATCCGTCCTATCTACTTGGTGTGGGAAATACGCGCTGACGTTAGAGGACGAACGCGAAAACCAGACCAAGGATGGCGAGGGCTTCGGTCAGGGCCAGGCCCAGGAAGGCGATCGGCTGCAGCACGCGCTGTGCTTCGGGCTGGCGTGCAACACCGTTGATGTAAGCGGCGAAGACGAGGCCCACACCAATTGCACCACCGATTGCCGAGAGGCCGTAGCCGATGAGGTTCAGGTTGCCGTCGATGGAGATTTCCATTATGGATGTTCCTTTCAAGATGCCCGCGGGCAGGTTGTTTGGTTCAGGGGTTTCCCCGCAAGGGGAGGTTTTAGTGCTCCGCGGCTGCTACTGAGCCTTGGATGTAGATCGCAGTCAGCAGGGTGAACACGTAGGCCTGCAGGCACTGGATCAAAACTTCGAACAAGAACATTCCGACGCCGCCAACCAGGGTCAGCGCACCGAGCGGCTTCAGCAGGCCTTCGGCCTCCAGCAGCAGGAACTCGGTGCCCGAAGCGGCGAGCATGATGATCAGGTGCCCTGAGAGCATCGTGGCGAAAAGTCGGAGGCTGTGGGTGATCGGGCGGACCAGGAAGGTCGAGATGATTTCGATCAGGACCACCAGCGGAAGGATGAACACCGGAACACCGGAAGGAACGGTGGCGTACTTGAAGTACTTGATGCCGTGCTTCTTGATGCCCAGGATGATCCAGGTGAAGTACACGATGGCGGCCAGCGCGTACGCCGTGCCCACGTGGGAGGTGGTCGGCAGCTGGGCCAGCGGGATGCTGCCCCACAGGTTGTTGAGCAGGATGAAGAAGAACAGCGAGAACAGCAGCGGAACGAACGGACGGAAGTCCTTCTCACCGATGATGTCGCGGCCGATCGAGTTGCGGACCAGGTTGTAGCTGAACTCGCCCAGGAACTGCAGCCGGCCCGGAACGAGCTGCCGCTTCCGTGCGGCAGCAATAAAGAACCAGCTGATCAGGGCAACGGACAGCAGGATAAGCAGCATCTGCTTTCCAAAGCCCTCGCCGTATTCGGCGCCCCAGGGAAGGATCTCAGGGAGGTGCATTTCTTCGAGGGTTGGTGCAACAAACCCCTCTTCATTGGCGGCGGGAAGCGCAAGCGCGATCAACGCGTTTCCTCTCTGCTTTGTCCATCGTTGGGCATTTCATTGGCGGGGGCATGTGTTATGCATCCGTTTACTAAGTTGTGTGACATTGCTTCGTCTAACCCTCATCCGGCCGCTCTCCGCCCGTGGGCGGTTTTGGCTTAGTGGAAGTGAGCCCGTGGGCGGCGGCGACGTAAAAACCGCTCAGCCCGCCCAGGGCGATACCTGCAAAAAGAATCCAGCGGGTCCCCAGAAGACTGTCCAGCCCCCACCCTATCAAACCAAGGGCAATGATTCCGGACAGGACATATTGGAGGATTGCGCGGCGCTTACTCAGCGGCGCTTCAAACGCTGCGGGAACCTGTCCGGGCGCATTCTTCTTTGACTTGGCCACGTCAGGCTCCTCTCAGTGAATTGTCGGTGTTTGGAGGCGCATCGGAGAATATAAGCTGCCGGGTGCGTGAAAAGGCGCGAATCTCCGCTGCCTGCCAGATTATGACGGTGCCAAGGGCAGCGGCGGCGAACCAGGTTCGCTCCAGCCAGTCGGGGACGCCGATAACCAGGAGTCCGGCAGCGAAACCAACGACCTTGAAGGCGTACGTTACGGCGAACATGCCTATGGCACCTGACGGGTTCTTCCGTCCCACGACGTGGCCGACCAGCAGGCTCAGGCCGAAGAACAGGGCGATGATGGCCCAGCCGGCGGCAACGCTTGCTGCGCCCGCAGGACCCGGGCCCGCAAACGCCGCTGCTGCGGCGGCAGCAGCAGGGACTCCGGTCCAGACAAGGGATGTGCGCAGGATGCGGAGCCACGGTGCCTCCGTGGGCCCGGAAGCACTGATCCGCTTAGCGCGTGCGCCGTCGGCTTGGCTCATGGCTGCAGGATCATCCTTGTGCTGTGGGGAAAAAGATAGTGCGGACGCAGCTTTGTACGTCGCAACGCTTGAATTCTACAGTACATAGAACTGCACCGTGACATCCATGCGAACGGCGCAGGTGCTGCCCGGTGCCCGGCTGGGCATCAGGCGCGTGCCCGCTGCCGGAGGCGGGCGGCGATCCTCGGCGACGCCAGATACAAGCCGGCGACAGCTGTCACGAAGACCGTTCCGGCAGCCGTTACTCCCCATCCGGATCCGCCCGTAACAAGGCCGGTAACACCGATGAGCACGGTGCAGAGGGTGACCAGGGACGCAGACTGGACGTGGCTGAAACCCTCATCTGTCAGCCGCTGGTAGACGTGCTGGCGGTGGGCGGCATACCACCTCTCGCCGCGCCAGATCCTGCGCACCAGGGTCGTGAAGGCATCCAGCAGGTAGATCAGGATCGGGAACAGCAGGTATTCGACGTAGACGCCGGCCAGGAAGGCTGCCACGGCGGTGCCGGCGATGGCAGACCCCAGCAGGTAGCTGCCGACGTCGCCCATGAAAACCGACCCGCGGCCCAGGTTCCAGGGCAGGAAGGCCGCGAAGGCGGCAGCGATGACCGCCCCTGCGGCAATGAGCCAAACCTGGTCCGAGAGGACGCCGGCCACGGCATAGAGAACTCCGACTGCCAATCCGTGCAGGCCGGAGATGCCGTTGACCCCGTCCATGAAGTTGGCGACGTTGATGTAGCCGGCAATGACGAGCGTTCCCACGGGGATCCACCAGAAGCTCTGCCCCAGTGCGGCGGCCAGCGCAGTCGTTCCGGCTGCCCCGATAGCCAGCTGCAGGCCGAAGCGGACCACGACGGAAAGCCCGCGGAAGTCCTCCACCCAGCCCAGCAGTGCTGCCGAAGCGATGATGCCGATCAGCAGGAGGAGCAGTGAGCGGTCAACCGCCACGTAGCCGGTCAGCAGCGCCATTCCAAGCCCGAGCAGCACTCCGGCCGCGATGGTGGCACCCACTCCCCTGATGACGGTCTTGGTGTGGGAGGAACGTTCGTTGGGCACATCCACTACGCCCAGCCGGCGAAGCAGCGGGATGAACGCGAAGGGCAGCAGCAGGCTCACCAGAAACGCGGTTGCTGCCGAAGCGGCAAGTGCCATCAGCCGGTCCGCCGATCGCCCTGCCCGGCTGAGGGTCCGTCCTGGATATCGGCAAGTCGCAGGGCCGCCGTATCAGGAAGCGGGAAGAGGGCGGTGGCTGCTCCCCCTGCGGTCTCCGCAGCGGCCACCGGTCCGAAGCCGCACCGCCGCAGCCAGTCCTCGGCGTCCAGGTCCTCCGGGTCCAGGACGGCAACGGAGGCATGAGAGATCTTGGGGTGGAGCGGCCTGGAATCGTCTTCTCCCGTGCCCACCAGGATCTCGTGGAGCTTTTCGCCCTTCCGGAGTCCTGTGAAGACAATCTCGATGTCCTTTCCGGACATGGCGATCATGCGGCGTGCAACGTCCAGGATCTTCACCGGCTCGCCCATGTCCAGGATGAGCACCTCTCCCCCGCGTCCGATTGCGCCGGCCTGGATCACCAGCTGGCAGGCCTCGGGGATGGTCATGAAGAAGCGGGTAACCTCAGGATCCGTGACCGTTACCGGCCCGCCCTGGCGGATCTGTTCGGTGAACAGCGGCAGCATGGACCCCCGGCTGCCGATCACGTTTCCGAACCGCACCGAAACGAAACGGCGTCCGCTGCGCCCCGCCATCCACGCAGTGAGTTTTTCTGCCACGCGCTTTGAATGCCCCAGGACGGTTGTGGGGTTCGCTGCCTTGTCCGTGGAGATGTTCACAAAGTGGCTGACGCCTGCCTTCTGGGCCGAGCGCAGGACATTCGCCGTGCCAAGGACATTGGTCTTCCATGCCTCCAGCGGGTATTGCTCCAGGAGCGAGACGTGCTTGAGCGCCGCAGCATGGAAAACGACGTCGGGGCGGCGCTGGGCAAAAATCTCGTCCAGGGCCCGCGCGTCGCGGATGTCCGCAAGGACCGTGTCCCGCCCGTTGAGCAGGCCCTGTCCGGTTATTGAAAGCTGGGTGAGCTGGAGGCCGGTCTCATCGCGGTCCACCATGATCAGCTCGCTGGGTTCGAACGCCGTGATCTGCCGGCAGAGCTCGGAACCGATCGACCCTCCGGCGCCGGTGACCAGCACCTTCTTGCCCTTGAGGTAGCCGGCTACCTCGTCCACGTGGATGTCCACTGGGCGGCGGCCAATAAGGTCCTCGACGGCCACTTCGCGGAAGTCGGTCAGTCCGGCTCCTGACCCCTTGGCCAGCATGTCCCGAAGCGGCGGAAGCACCATCACCCGTAGGTTCAGGCCTTCAGCCTGGTCGGTGACCTGGCGGACCTGGGCGGCATCGGCGTCGGCGATTGCAATGATGAGCACGGTGGCGCGGGTCCGCTGCGTTGCCTCACGCAGGTCCGTGAGCTTTCCCACCACGGGAACGGTACCGAGCCGCAGGTGCTTCTTGGCAGGATCGTCGTCGATCAGGCCTACGGGGAAGTACGGCGAATCCGGATCGTTCATCATCCGCGTCACCAGGGAGTTGCCCAGGAAGCCTGCACCGTAAATCAGCGTCCGGTGTGCCTCCTCGCCGGGGCGGGCCTTGCTCTCCACATACATCCGCTTCATGTAGCGGATCGCAGCCATGAAGAGGCAGGCGAAGGGGAACGCCAGCACGCCGGTACTGCGGGGAATGTCGATCGCGAGGCCAAAGAGCGCACTGACCAGGACCAGGATTGCCGAGACCACAATCGTGACCACCGCCAGCAGGCGCATCTCGTGGAAGCTGCCGAAGCTGTACCGCCCGCGGTAGAGGGCAAATGAATACCCGACCACCAGCTGGGTCACCACGGCCACGCCGCAGAACGCAGCCAGGCCGGACACGTTGATCTCGTCGACGGACAGCTCGTAACGCAGGATCAGCGCCAGGACAATGGCCACCACCCAGGCCAGTGAGTCCAGCACATATTGGGACCAGAGCCAGAGCGCCGGCTTCTCTTCCCTGACCGGGGTGGTTCTGTCCCTGCTTGAATCGTTCATAGTCCTCAGCGGGCCTGCGCCCGGTTCGTGTCTAGGTTGTAAGCGGTCCTGCCGTGCCGCAGGCACGGCAGGGCGTCCAATCCGGTGTAATAGACTGAATTCTATTCAGCATACTAACTGCACCCCCTTGAACGTCCGGCACCGCCGGGGTATTCGGGCGGAGCCTTGAAAGGATCGTCTTGCCGGAATCAGTGGCCGTGGCAGCGGTGACATTTGACCGCCCCGATGACGTCAAGACCCTTCTCGGGGCCCTTGCCGCACAGTCCGCCGGTATCTCTTCCGTGGCGCTGGTTGACTCCGGCAAGAGCCCGGTCAAGGATATCGCCGAGTCTTCCGCGGCCAACGTCAACTACGTGCGTTCGGAGACGAACCTGGGCGGCGCGGGCGGTTTCTCCCTCGCTATCCTCACCGCGATGGCCTCCGGTGCGGACTGGATCTGGATCATGGATGATGACGCGCATCCGGAAGACCCGGGCTGCCTGCAGGCACTGATCGACGGCGCCAACGAACGCGGGCTGGACGTCATCCTTCCGCTCGTGGTTGCTCCCGGGAAACCAGACACGCTCTCCTTCCACTTCCGCATTGACGGCCGCCTCACCCATGACCGGGCGGAGGTCGCCAAGGCCGGATTCATCCCCGGCGTGGGCCACTTCTTCAACGGTGCGCTGATCCGCCGCGATGTTTTCTTCCGCGTTGGCCTGCCCGACCTCAAGCTCTTCATCCGCGGCGATGAGACGGATTTCATGATTCGGCTTCGCAAGGCGGGCATTCCCTTCGGCACCCTGACCACGGTGGCACTGAGTCACCCGGCTGCCTGGTCCGAGGTCCGGGAGATCCTTGGCGGGCGCCTGCATGTCCTGGTCCCCGACACCGAGTTCAAGCGCTTTTTCTTCTACCGCAACCGCGGTCACCTTACGCGCAAGTACAAGCGGGTCCGGTCCCTCGCTGCGGACGCGGTGGGCTACCCCGTCCACTTCGCACGCACCCGTGACCTGCGCGGGTTCCGGTCCTGGCTGCGCGCCTACGCCGGCGGTTTCCGCGGCAGCATGTTCGGCCCGCCGTCCGACCATGGTTTCTAGCGTGTCAGCGACGGCAGCGGGAATTGACGGCCTGGCGCTGGTAATCGTGACTTTCAACAGGTCCGGCTACCTGCGCGGCCTGCTGGAGTCCGTGGCTGCACTGGACCCTGCACCGGAGCTGGTTGTGGTGGTGGACAACGCCAGCACCGATGACACCGCCGCTTATCTCAAGTCCGCTGCAGACGGGTTCCCGGTGCCGCTGACGGTGTGCACCCTCACAGAGAACACCGGAGGTTCAGGCGGTTTCGCTGCGGGCATCGAGGCTGCACTGGATCTGGGCGCCGAATGGCTCTGGCTGATGGACGACGACGTCGAAGCCCTCCCGGGTGCCGTGGCCGCACTGGCAAAGTGGACCGGAACATACGACTGCATCCACGGCAGGCGTTATGACGAAGCAGGGAATCCGTTCTTCTGGCAGCACAGGTTCATTCCGCTGCTGGGCATGCATGTGCCCGTCCGCGGCAACGTCTTCCGGGACAGCGCGGCCTTTGACACCAACGTGGGCTGCTTTGAGGGCATGCTCATCAATGCTGCGGCCGTGCGCGAGATCGGGCTTCCGGACCGCCGGTACTTCATCAACGGAGATGATGAGATCTACGGCTGGCTCGCGTCCCGGAACCACAAAGTCGCCTACGTCAACGATTTTGTACTCCGCAAGGTGCGGCCGCAGAAGCAAATCGACCTGGGCATCCGGCACCTGAATGACTCGAGCGACCTCAGCCGTTTCTGTGCCATGCGGAACCGGGGGCACACTGCCGGCTACCTGCGCCATCACGGCCAGTTCAACCGCGCCGGGTTCGCGGCCGGCACCGTCCTCACGGCAGCCAAGGAACTTCTGCGGCTCGCGGCCGTGGAACGCCGGCTCCGCGGCGCCGGCAGCCTGTGGCGGGGCTGGCGTGAATCCCGGGCCATCCTCAGGGATTCCCGGTGGCAGCCTATGCCGCCGCTGGCGGAGACCAGGCCCGGCGGCCCCGACGCATCCCCGCATCCCGGAACCGGCAGGACAGTTATCCCTTGAGCAGCAGTACACCCGCCAGCCACGCCCCCGAGCCCATCTGGGCTGTCCTCGGAGCCAGCGGTTTCATCGGCAGCTCCCTGGAAGAGGCCCTGACCCGCGCCGGCGTTACCGTGCGTTTCGTGAAGGCTCCCCGGCTTAGCGCCCGGTCCTCGGATGCTTCGGGCATTCTTGCTGAGGCGGCTGCGCTCCGGGACGTCCGGCAGGACCTTTCCGGTGAACTGGCCGGGGTCGACGTCGTGATCAACGCAGCAGGCCTGGCCACACCCACCGGTGCCGACTCCCCCGAGCTGCGTGGTGCCAACGCATTGCTGCCGGTGGTCATCGCCGATGCCGCGGACGACGCCGGTGCCAGGCGTTTTATCCATCTCAGCAGTGCCGCCGTGCAGGGCCACCGTCCGCTGCTGGATGAGAGCCCGCAGGTGGAGCCGTTTTCTGCCTATTCCCGTTCCAAGGCGCTTGGTGAGGCCGCACTGGCAGCACGGGCGCCCGGAACGTGCCAGGTGACCAGTCTTCGCGCCACCTCAGTCCAGGGCGCGTCCCGCCAGACAACGGCGTCGCTTGTCCGCGTCGCCTCCACTCCCCTGTCCTCCGTTGCCGGACGGGGGGAGTCCCCCAGCCCGGTAAGCTCCGTGGATGCCCTGTGCGCCTTTGTGCTCGCCGCCGGACGGTATTCCGGCAGCGTGCCGCCGGTCATCCTGCAGCCGTGGGAAGGGGCAACCGTGGCCTCCGTGCTGAGCGCGGCCGGCGGACGCCGTCCGCTTCACCTGCCTGTCTGGCTATGCCGCGCTGCGCTGCGGGCCGGCTACCTTGTTTCGGGGCTGCTCGGTGAGCGGCTGCACGGAACGCTTCGCCGGGTGGAAATGATGTGGTTTGGCCAGCGGCAGGAGCCGGGCTGGGCCGAGGCTACCGGGAACGTACCCGCTCCGCGGGTCCATCAGGTCCTCGAAGCGGCCCGGAAGCGCGCCTAGGCAGCAGCCCTCACGGACTGCTGCCTTCCGGCACGTTCCCCGGGGAGCCGCGGCTCCGGACGGGGTCCTAGGACTGGGGTGATGCCTGGGTTTCGGTGCCGGCGTCGGCAGGCTCGCCGGAAAGGGCAGCCTGGGGAGCAGGCTCTTCGCCCAGCCCCAGCACTGAGGGGACCACGGCCCGTAGTTCGTCCAGGCTGACCGCGCCGTCGCGCACTACCCGCAGAACGGAACCCGTAGCGTCCACGATCGTCGACGGAATTCCTTCGCTGCCTTCGGCGGGACGCGGGCCTGCCTCCAAATAGACTTCCACGGACTCGGCCAGCTGGGCCTGCGCCTCAGCCGCGGTCTGCGCGGCGGGCTGCCCCGTGCGGTTGGCTGAAGAGACAGCCATCGGTCCGGTCAGGGCCAGGAGGTCCAAGGCAATCTCGTCGTCGGGCATCCGCAGCGCCACGGTGCCCTTGGTGTCCCCCAGGTCCCAGGTCAGCGAAGGCTGCGCATGGAAAATCAAGGTGAGCCCTCCCGGCCAGAAGGCTTCAGCCAGGGCACGGGCCTCGTCGGAAACATCAACGGCCAGTCCGTCCATAGTCTGCAGCCGGGGCACCAGGACGGGCGGCGGCATTGATCGTCCACGGCCCTTTGCTGCCAGCAGCGTTGCCACCGCCTGGGGCGAGAAGGCATCGGCGCCGATGCCGTACACGGTGTCGGTGGGGAGCACAATGCACTGCCGGTTGGCGATGGCCTGCTGTGCGGCCGCTAGTCCGGCACTGCGGGTATCAATATCTGAGCAGTCAAAGCTGGTGGTCACGGGCTTATTCTTTCACGTCATGAAGGGTGGTTGGGGCTGCTGACCTGACTGCCGAGGTCGCCCGGGGGCGGTCGTTCAGGTCCGTATGGGACGCGATGTCCTGCCATGCGGGATCCGATGCCAGGAGTTCGGCAATTGTTCCGGCCTGCACCTCGGCATGCTCCATCACGAAGTATCCGCCCGGGCGCAGGAGCCTCGCGGCGGTGCGCGCGGCAGCGGCGGGAAGCTCCATCCCGTCTGCTCCCCCGCCGTACAGCGCCATGGCAGGATCGTGCTGCGCTGCCTCGGGTTCGTTGGGCACTGCGTCCGCCGGAATGTAGGGAGGGTTGGAGGCAACGACGTCGAACGTTCCGTCCTGTTCGGCCAGCGCCGTCCGCAGGTCGCCTTCGAGCACCTGCACACCGAGGGGTTCAAGGTTCTTGCGGGCCCAGGCGAGGGCCAGCGGACTCAGTTCCACCGCAAGGACCTGGCTTCCCGGCACCTCCGCGGCCACCGATCCGGCAATTGCACCGGACCCTGTGCCAAGGTCCGCGACCCTGGCCGGCGCCGGCACCAGCAGTGCTTGGTCGATGGCCAGCTGCGCCACGGTTTCAGTCTCCGGGCGCGGCACGAAGACACCGGGCCCAACAGAGAGTTCCAAGCGGCGGAAGTAGGCCTTCCCCGTGAGGTGCTGCAGCGGAATGCGGCGGGTCCGTTCGGCAACCAGCTCCGGGTAGCCTTCGGGAGCTTCGGCATCCGTGAAGGCAAGCGCCTTCACCCTGCCAACGCTTTCGCCGAGCAGGTGCGCAGCCAGCAGCTCCGCATCCACCCGCGGGCTGGGCACGCCGGCAGCGGCCAGTTCCGCAGTGGCGTTCCGCAGGGCCGTCTCCAGGGAGGGCATGCGTTGCCTAGGCTTCGTCGCCGATTGCGTCCAGGCGGGCCTGCTCATCCATTTCGATGGCTGCCTGGACAACGGCTTCCAGGTCACCGTTCATAACGGTGTCCAGGTTGTAGGCCTTGTACCCGGTGCGGTGGTCCACAATCCGGTTTTCCGGGTAGTTGTAGGTGCGGATGCGCTCGGAGCGGTCCATGGTGCGGATCTGCGACTTGCGGATGTCCGAGTTCGCGGCGTCGATCTTTTCCTGCTCGTGTGCCAGGATCCGGGAACGGAGCACACGCATGGCAGCTTCGCGGTTCTGCAGCTGGGATTTCTCGTTCTGCATTGCCACCACGATTCCCGTGGGCAGGTGGGTGATGCGCACGGCGGAGTCTGTGGTGTTCACGGACTGGCCGCCGGGGCCGGAAGACCGGTACACATCGATCTTGAGGTCGTTCTGGCTGATCTCGACTTCTTCGGGCTCATCCACTTCGGGCAGTACCAGCACGCCGGCGGCCGAGGTGTGGATCCGGCCCTGCGATTCGGTGACGGGAACACGCTGGACGCGGTGCACGCCGCCTTCGTACTTCAGGCGGGCGTAAACACCTTCGGCCGGGTCGTTGGAGGAACCCTTGATGGCCATGGAGACGTCCTTGTAACCGCCAAGGTCCGATTCTGTAGCGGAAATGATCTCGGTCCGCCAGCCGCGGTGCTCGGCGTAGCGGGTGTACATGCGCAGCAGGTCGCCGGCGAACAGGGCAGCTTCGTCGCCGCCTTCACCGCCCTTGACCTCGATGATGACGTCGCGGCCGTCGTTGGGGTCACGCGGAATCAGCAGGCGGCGCAGCTTTTCCTGGGCTTCGGCCAGCTGGTCCTTGAGGACAGGAACCTCAGCCGCGAACTCGGGATCCTCGGCCGCCATTTCCTGGGCGGCAGCGAGGTCGTCTTCCAGGCCGTGCCAGGAGTTGTAGGCATCGACGATACGGCTCAGTTCGGCATAACGCCGTCCCAGCCGGCGGGCCAGGCCCTGGTCCGCGTGCACGGCGGGATCGGAGAGCCGCATCTGGAGTTCAGCGTGCTCATCCAGCAGTCCCTGTATGGACTCAAACATTGTTTTCCATTCCTTCTTCGCACCGTGGGATGCGCGCTGTTGTACGCGGATCCCGCTGCTGTCTTAGAACCATTCTCGCCCTGCACTGCACCTGGAGATAATCGGGCTGCCGTTAACTGCCAAGCCGCCCAGGCCCCGGGTCCTCCGAAGAGGGCCGGGGCATGAGCGGCTAGGTAAGGCAGCTAATCGTTCTTAGTGCCCAGGGTGGTCTTCTGCACCTGCATCAGGAACTCTACGTTTGACTGCGTTTCCTTGATCTTGCCGGTGAGGAGCTCGAGTGCCTGCTGGGTATCAAGACCGGAGAGGACGCGGCGCAGGCGCCACATGATCTTGACCTCTTCAGCGGAGAGCAGGTTCTCTTCGCGGCGGGTGCCCGAGGCGTTGACGTCCACGGCGGGGAAGATGCGCTTGTCCGCGAGGTTGCGGGAAAGGCGCAGTTCCATGTTGCCGGTGCCCTTGAACTCCTCGAAGATGACCTCGTCCATCTTGGAACCGGTCTCAACCAGAGCAGTTGCGAGGATGGTCAGCGAGCCGCCGTTTTCGATGTTGCGGGCAGCACCGAAGAAACGCTTCGGCGGGTACAGGGCCGAAGAATCGACACCGCCGGAGAGGATACGGCCCGACGCGGGAGCAGCCAGGTTGTAGGCACGGCCCAGACGGGTCATGGAGTCCAGGAGGACCACGACGTCGTTGCCCATTTCCACGAGGCGCTTGGCCCGCTCGATGGCGAGTTCGGCGACCGTGGTGTGGTCATCGGCGGGACGGTCGAAGGTGGAGGCAATGACCTCGCCCTTGACCGTGCGCTGCATGTCGGTGACTTCTTCGGGACGTTCGTCCACGAGGACCATCATCAGGTGCACTTCGGGGTTGTTGATGGAGATCGCGTTGGCGATCGCCTGGAGGATCAGCGTCTTGCCTGCCTTCGGCGGGGAGACGATGAGGCCGCGCTGGCCCTTGCCAATCGGTGCAACCAGGTCGATGACGCGGGGGCCGATCACCTTGGGCGAGGTCTCCAGGCGCAGGCGCTCGGAGGGGTACAGCGGAACCAGCTTGTTGAACTCAACGCGGTCCTTGTTGTCCTCGGCCGGCTTGCCGTTGACGGAGGTCAGGCGGACCAGCGCGTTGAACTTCTGGCGCGCAGTGTTGCCCTGGTTCTCTCCCTCACGGGGTGCACGGATGGCGCCAACGACGGCGTCGCCCTTGCGCAGGTTGTACTTCTTGACCTGGGCGAGGGAGACGTAGACGTCGTTCGGTCCGGGCAGGTAACCGGAGGTACGGACGAATGCGTAGTTCTCCAGGACGTCCAGGATGCCAGCGACGGGCAGCAGCACGTCGTCTTCGGTGACCTCGACGTCGTCAACCTCGGGGCCGCGGTCGCGGTTGCGGCGCCGCTCGTTGCGGTCGCGGAACCGGTCGTTGCGGTCGCCTCGGTCATTGCGGTCGTTCCGGTTGCGGTTGCGGCGGTTGCGTCCGCTGCGGCTGTTGTCGTCACCGTCGGAATCGCGGTTGTCCCGGTCGCTGCGGCTGTTCTCGCGGTCGTTCCGGTTATTTTCGCGGTCGTTCCGGTTGTTTTCGCGGTCATTGCGGGAGTTGTCCCGGTTGTTCTCGCGGTCATTCCGGTTACCGTCGCGGTCGTTCTTCTCGCTGCGGTCGTTGCGGTTGCGGCTGCGCCCTGAACGCTCGTTCCGGTCATCCTCACGGGATTCGCGGGGCGCTTCGCCCTTCTCGGCCTTGTCCTGCGTCGAGGCTGCCTCGGAGGTGGCCTCTTCAGCGGTGTTCTCGCTGTCGCTGCGTCGGTTGCGGCGGTTCCGGCCGCGCTCGCGCTGGCCTTCTTCACGGCCGCTTTCATGCACCGGTGCGGCTGCCGGCGCTTCGGCGGGCGCAGCTTCAGCAGTTTCGCTGGCGGCAGGAGAGACGACGCCGTCGCTCGCTGCACGGCGGTTGCGGTTGCGGGTGCGGGACGGACGCTCAGCGCTCTTCTCGCCCTCAGCAGCGGCCTCAGCCGGTGCTGCGGCTTCCTTGACCGGGCGCTCAGCCACGGCCTTGTCCGCCTGCGGAGCCTCGGCCTTGGAACCGCGGACCGGACGGTCTGCTACTGCCCCGCCGCGCTGGTGGTTCGAAATGGCGGTAACCAGGTCGCCCTTGCGCATGCGGGATCCGCCGGTGATGCCCAGCTGGCCGGCCAGTGCCTGCAGCTGTGCAAGCTTCAGGCCGGCAAGGCCGGAGCTCTTGGAATTCGATTCACCGTTGGAACCGGCGGATGCTGATGAGTCCACACCTGCAGTCAGGTCGGTGGTATCTGTCACGAAGGATCCTTCCCCCTCGTCGGGCGGTCCGGCGTGGATGCCGGCCGCGTTGAATGGCCCTGGGACCGATGATCTGACATGCGGTCCAGGGTTCACCTGCTGCGGGGAATCCCGGCAACGGTGAATCTGCTGGTGCCTTGGTTGGAGAGTCCACGGGAGCTACGGCAGCTAAGCTGCCGGAAAACGCGTGGATCGGATAATCGTTCGACTGACCGTTTCTTGGCAGTCTCCGGAAGGCTACACCGATGCTTGCATTTCCGCGGGTGGACTTTACCCTGCCGTCCGAATCGTTATGAAGGCTGCTTTGCTGCCAGCACCTGGGCTGGAAGCTGCAGAACAGTCAACAAATCCGGTCATAAGGAGCAAGCCACGGTGGTCCACAGAATGGGACGACCTGCCGGTGGAAGCACAAATACGGTCGTATACCGATTCTCATATCGATACATGTACCAATACATGTCCCGATACATGTATCGGTTACGGCATTTACCGCTGGTGCAGTACCACTCTAGCACCATCTCGGTCCACGCCAAGCCGAAGCACACGCCAATTTCCGCTGTTTTCCCCACTGAGGTGCGCAGCGAGGAAGGCTTCGGCGGCATCGGCCTGCTCCGCTCCGGCGGCCAAGGTCATCACAGTGGGGCCGGCTCCGGAAACGACGGCAGCGAAACCTGCGGCGCGCAGGGCGGTAATCAGCTGCGCACTGGGTGCCATGGCCGGTGCCCGGTACCCCTGGTGCAGGAAGTCTTCGGTTCCTTCACTCAGCAGCGACGGGTCCGCGGTGAGGGCCTGCATCAGCAGCGCCGCCCGGCCGGAGTTCGCTGCCGCGTCGCGGTGCGGAACCATGGCGGGCAGCAGTCCGCGGGCACTTTCGGTGGAAAGCTCCGTGGCGGGGACGGCAGCCACCGGGATGATGTCCGGATGCACTTCCGCGCGGACGGACCGGAAAATGCCCTCCTGTTCCCAGGAGACCGCCAGCGCACCGGCAAGGGCAGGCGCCACGTTGTCCGGATGTCCTTCCAGGGCGGAACAGGCATGCAGCAGGCCAGCCGCGTCAAGGCGCGCGGAAGGCGGCAGCAGGGCGTTGCCTGCCAGCACGCCGGAGACGATCGCCGACGCCGAGGAGCCAAGTCCGCGCCCATGCGGAATGACGTTCTCGCATTCGAGCTCGAAACCTCCCGCGGCGTATCCTGCGCGCCGGATGGTGTCCACGATGGTCCGGGCCACGAGGTGGGTTTCGTCCGTGGGCAGCACTGCCGCGCCCTCGCCGGCCACCCGGACCCGAATCCCGTCAGAGTCCGTGGTGCGCACCCGGACGGTGTCATACAGCGTGACGGCCAGGCCCAGTGAATCGAAGCCCGGCCCCAGGTTTGCACTGGTGGCCGGGACCCGGACGCTGAGGTCCTGGCCTGCGGCAACCCGGGCACCCGAAGCGGCATCCGCCTTCTGGATTTCCACCTGCAGGCCCGGCTAGCGGGCTTCAGCCGGGGCGGACTCTTCCAGCCCCAGGGCAGCGGCCACGCTGACGACGTCGAAGTCCACCTTGGTGGGTTCAACATCCGAACCGTCCGCGGTGCGCAGCGCCCACTGCGGGTCCTTCAGCCCGTGCCCGGTGACCGTGATGACGATTTTCTTCCCCGTGGGTGCTTCGCCGGCGGCGTGCTTCTTGAGCAGGCCGGCGACGCCGGCTGCGGAAGCCGGTTCCACGAAGACACCTTCGCGGGAGGAGAGCCAGCGGTGGGCTTCGAGGATCTCGGTGTCCGTGACGGCTTCGATCAGTCCGCCGGATTCGTCGCGGGCGGCAATCGCCTGGTCCCAGGAAGCCGGGTTGCCGATCCGGATGGCAGTGGCAATGGTGTCCGGATCGGTGACCGGGTGGCCCTTGACCAGCGGAGAGGCGCCTTCGGCCTGGAAACCCCACATGACGGGGGTCTTGGTCGCAACCGGTGCCAGCTCGGTGCCGGCCTGGTTGGTCCACGGCTGGGCGTACTCCTGGTAACCGCGCCAGTAGGCGGTGATGTTGCCCGCGTTGCCCACCGGGAGCAGGTGGTAGTCGGGGGCGTCGCCGAGGTAGTCAACAACCTCGAAGGAGGCGGTCTTCTGGCCTTCGATGCGGGCCGGGTTCACGGAGTTGACCAGGAACACCGGGTACGCCTCGGCCAGTTTGCGGGCCACCTCAAGGCAGTTGTCGAAGTTGCCGTTGACCTGGAGCAGCTGCGCGCCATGGGCAATTGCCTGGCTGAGCTTGCCCATGGAGATCTTGCCGTCCGGCACCAGCACGGCACAGGTGAGGCCGGCCTGGGTTGCGTAGGCGGCAGCGGAAGCGCTGGTGTTGCCGGTCGAGGCGCACACAACGGCCTTCGCGCCGGCTTCCACGGCAGCGGTCATGGCCATGGTCATGCCGCGGTCCTTGAACGAACCGGTCGGGTTCATGCCTTCGACCTTGAGGTACACCTCGTTGCCGGTCAGCTCGGACAGGGCCTTCGCATGGACCAGCGGGGTGCCGCCTTCGCCGAGGGTAATAACTTCGGTGTTCTCGGTTACCGGCAGACGGTCGGCATATTCGCGGATAACGCCGCGCCATTGATGAGCCAAGGTTCTAGACCCCTTCTACCCGCAGGACGGATGTGACTGAATTGATGACGTCCAGGCCCTTGATGGCCTCGACGGTGGCCGCCAGGGCGGCCTCGGGTGCGCGGTGGGTGACAAAGCGCAGCTCGGCGGTGGCGCCGGCTGCGTCAGTGTGGCTCTTCTGGCGCATGGTTTCGATCGAGACGCCGTTTTCGGCAAAGACCCGGGCGACGGCGGAGAGGACGCCGGGTGCGTCTGCGACGTCAAGTCCAATGCTGTAGCTGGTGGTGACCTTCTCCAGCGGCAGGGCGGGAACGTGCCCGGAGGCAGCTTCCACTCCCATATGGCCACCCAGGACGAGGCGGCGGGCAACGGTGACGACGTCGCCCATCACTGCCGATGCCGTGGGAGTGCCGCCGGCACCCTGGCCGTAGAACATGAGCTCTCCGGCGTTTTCCGCCTCGACGAAAACGGCATTGAACGCGCCGTGCACTGCGGCCAGCGGGTGCGTGCGCGGCAGGAGCGTGGGGTGGACCCGTACGCTGACGCCTTCGGCGCCGTCGTCCTCCAGCTTTTCGGCTATTGCCAGGAGCTTGATGACAAAACCGGCGTCCTTGGCAGCGGCGATGTCCGCCGCGGTGACCGCTGTGATGCCTTCGCAGGACACATTGGCCATTTCGAACGTGGTGTGGAACGCCAGTGAGGCCAGGATCGCACCCTTGGCTGCGGCGTCATGCCCTTCGACGTCCGCGGTGGGGTCGGCTTCGGCGTAGCCCAGCCGCTGTGCCTCTGCCAGCGCATCGGCGAACTGGGCGCCGGTGCTGTCCATGGCGTCCAGGATGTAGTTCGTGGTGCCGTTGACGATGCCCAGTACGCGGGTGATCCGGTCTCCGGACAGGCTGTCCCGGATCGGGCCAAGGATCGGGATGGCGCCGGCCACTGCAGCTTCGTAGGCCAGGCGGACGCCGGCGGCGTCGGCCTTCTCATACAGCGCGGCGCCGTCGGCGGCCAGCAGGGCCTTGTTCCCCGTGACCACGGACGCGCCGTGCCCGATCGCATGCAGGATCAGTGTGCGTGCAGGCTCCAGGCCACCCATAAGCTCAATGACAATGTCCGCAGACTCCACCAGCGATTCAGCGTCGGTGGTGAAAAGTTCGCGCGGAAGCTCGACGTCGCGGGGAGCCTCCGGGTTGCGGACGGCAATTCCGGCCAGCTCAAGCTTCGCTCCGGTGCGCGCCGTGAGGTCCGATGCGTCGTTCAGGAGAATCCGGGCCACCTGGGATCCCACGTTGCCGCACCCCAGCAGGGCCACCTTGAGGGTCTTCATTGCTTTGCGTTCTCCTATACCGGTCATGAAACGTCCCGCGCGAGCAGGTCTTCTTCGGTTTCGCCGCGGATAATCAGCCGCGCTGCGCCGTCCCGGACAGCCACGACGGGCGGACGGGCAATGTAGTTGTAGTTGCTCGACAGCGCCCAGCAGTATGCGCCGGTGCCGGGAACGGCCACCAGATCTCCGTGGTCAACGTCCGAGGGCAGATAAACATCCCTCACCACTATGTCCCCGCTCTCGCAGTGTTTGCCAACCACGCGCGAAATAACCGCGTCATGTTCCGAGGCACGGGAGGCCAGCACTGCGGAGTAGTCCGCGTCGTACAGGACGGGCCGGGCGTTGTCGCTCATGCCGCCGTCAACGGAGACGTAACGGCGTTCCGCGGAACCGCCGTCGGCGGTATCCACGCGCACCGTTTTGACGGTCCCGGCACGGTAGAGCGTAAACGTAGTGGGTCCCACGATCGCGCGGCCGGGTTCGATCGAGATCCGCGGTACGGAAAGTCCCAGGGTGGCGCAGGTGCCGGAGACGACGGCGGCCATTGCCGCAGCAATCTCTGCGGCCGGGCGCGGGGTATCAGCTTCCGTGTAGGCGATTCCATAGCCGCCGCCCAGGTCCAGTTCGGGCAGCTCGACGCCGTGCAGCGCCTTGACCTCGGCCAGGAAACCCAGCAGGCGGCGCGCGGCTTCCTCGAACCCTGCGGGGTCGAAGATCTGCGAGCCGATGTGGCTGTGCAGGCCCAGCAGCCGGATGCCCGGGTTCTCCAGTGCTGCAGCCACGGCGGCTGCGGCAGGAGAGACGCCGGTTTCCGGGTCGGCGGCCATGGACAGGCCGAACTTCTGGTCCTCGTGTGCCGTGGCGATGAACTCATGCGTATGGGCATGTACTCCGGGAGTCAGCCGCAGCATCACGTTGGCCTGCACGCCGCGGTCCTGTGCAATGGCGCCCAGCCGGTGCAGTTCCGGCAGGGAGTCCACCACAATGCGGCCCAGTTCCATGTCCAGCGCACGGTTCAGCTCGGCGTCGGACTTGTTGTTCCCGTGCAGCCCCAGCAAGGCACCGGGAATTCCCGCGCGGGCGGCAACAGCCAGCTCTCCTCCGGAACATGTGTCCAGCCGCAGCCCTTCCTGGGCTACCCAGCGGGCGATTTCAGTGCAGAGGAACGCCTTGCCGGCGTAGTAGACGTCCACTCCCCCGCAGGCATCGGCGAACGCCTCATCGAAGGAGTCCTTGAAGTCCCGGGCACGGGCCCGGAAGTCAGCCTCAGAGACGACGAACAGCGGCGTCCCGAATTCCTCGGCCAGTGCCGAGACGCGGATGCGGGAGATCTCCAGCTCGCCGTCCCGGCCGCGCTGGACATCGCGGGCCCACATATCCGGGCGCAGCGTATGTGAATCTTCGGGCCAGCTGAGCCACGCAGGTGCCAGCGGGGAAACGCTCATGGGTCCTTACATCCGTTCCGGCGCCGAGACGCCCAGCAGGTCCAGTCCGTTGGCCAGGACCTGCCGTGCAGCAGAGTTCAGCCACAGGCGGGTGCGGTTCACGTCGGTGACCTCTTCCCCGTTCTGCGGCGCGATGCGGCAGGCGTCGTACCAGCGGTGGTAGGTGCCGGCAATGACTTCCAGGTGCCGGGCGACGCGGTGCGGTTCGCGGAAGGTGCTGGCCTGGGCCACCACGCCGGGGTACTGGCCCAGGGCCGCGAGCAGCGCGCTTTCGGTCGGGTGGGACAGCAGGGCTGCGTCGAACGCGGAGTCATCCACGCCGGCGGCTTCGGCATTGCGGGCCAGGGCGTAGGTCCGCGCGTGGGCGTACTGGACGTAGAACACCGGGTTCTCGTTGCTGCGCTTGGTCAGCAGGTCCAGGTCAATGTCGATGTTCGAATCGGCGGAGAAGCGGGCCAGGGTGTAGCGGGCAGCGTCCACGCCGACGGCGTCAACCAGGTCCTCGAGCGTGACCACGGTGCCGGCACGCTTGGACATCCGGACCGGTTTGCCGTCCTTGACCAGGTTCACCATCTGGCCAATCAGCACCTCCACACACTCCGGGTCGTGCCCAAGAGCGGCCGCTGCGGCCTTGAGGCGCGCCACGTAGCCGTGGTGGTCGGCACCGAGCATGTAGACGTTCAGGTCGAAGCCGCGCTCACGCTTGTTCTGGATGTAGGCGATGTCCCCGGCGATGTAAGCGGCGTTGCCGTCCGACTTGATGACAACGCGGTCCTTGTCGTCACCGAACTCGGTGGAGTTCAGCCACCAGGCGCCATCCTTCTCATACAGGTTCTTGGATCCCTTGAGCTTCTCGAGCAGCATCTCGACCTGCCCGTTTTCGTGCAGGGAGTCCTCGTGGAAGTACACGTCGAAATCCACGCCGAAGTTGTGCAGGGATTCCTTGATGTCTCCGAACATGAGGTCCACGCCGATGGCACGGAAGCGCTCCTGCGCCTCGGCGTCGGGCAGTTCCAGGATGTTCGGTTCAACCGTGAGCACGCGGGAGGCGATGTCCTCGATGTACGCACCGGCGTAGCCGTCCTCCGGTGCCGGCTCGCCCTTGGCGGATGCCAGCAGCGAGCGGGCGAAGCGGTCGATCTGCGCGCCGTGGTCGTTGAAGTAGTACTCGCGGGTGACCTCCGCGCCCTGGGACTCGAAGACCCGGGCCAGGGCATCGCCCACGGCGGCCCAGCGGGTTCCGCCCAGGTGGATCGGGCCGGTGGGGTTCGCGGAAACGAACTCGAGGTTGATCCTGGTGCCGGAAAGGGCCTCGGAGCGGCCGTAGGCAGGGCCGGCTTCAACGATTGCCTTGGCAAGTTCGCCGGCGGCACCGGCGTCGAGGGTGATGTTCAGGAAGCCGGGTCCGGCGATGTCCACCTTCGCAACGCCGTCGATCTTCTCAAGCCGCGAAGAGAGGATTTCGGCGAACTGGCGGGGGTTCATGCCGGCCTGCTTGGAGAGCTGCAGGGCAATGTTGGTGGCCCAGTCGCCGTGGTCCCGGTTCCGCGGGCGCTCCACGCGCACGTCGGAGGGAAGCTCGATGCTGAAGTCACCCGCATCGATGGCGTCTTTGAGGCAGGCAGTTACGGCAGAGGAAAGTTCTTCAGGAGTCACCGGTTAAGCATAGCGGGGTGGCCCGCGCGGGCCTTATTCCTCCGTTTTGCGTCTGGCGGACTGCCGCACCCGGACGCGAATGTGTCCTGCAGCACAGCAGGGCACCGAAAGGCACACGGCAGCGTTGATGGGTTGTAATAAGAGGGGAAGACCCGCCTGCAATTGAAGGAGCATCCGTGAATTCCAAGAAACCGCTGCTAACTGCTGCCGCCGGGCTGGCACTGCTGGGAACCGCCGGCTGCGGATCCGCCGGAACGGCCCAGGACACCGCTCCCGACGAGGCAACGGGGGCTTCCACGCCCGCAGCGTCCAGTGGTACCGCGCCTAGTGGTACCGCGTCCAGTGGTACCGCGCCTAGTGGTGCTGTGTCCAGTGCTGCGGCGGCAATTGGCGGTGAGTACCAGGACGGTGAATACACAGCCAAGGGCAGCTATATTCCGCCGTCGAACACCAAGGAAGAGGTCACGGTCTCCCTGACCCTGAGCGACGGCGTTGTCACTGACCTGGAAGTCTCCACGTCCGGCAACCACCCGACGTCCAAGCGCTACCAGGCTGAATTCACTGACGGAGTCCAGCAGGAGGTCGTTGGAAAGCCCCTTGATGAGGTGAAGGTGGACAAAATCGCTTCTTCCTCGCTGACCAGCTCCGGCTTCAACAAGGCACTGGACGAAATCAAGAGCGAAGCCGCCCGCTAGAGGCCAGCCATGGAGTCCTGGGCATTCGAAGCGATTGGCACACAGTGGGAAATCAGCGCCGAGGCCCCGCTCGACGCCGATACCCGTGCGGCCGTTACCGGGCTTGTCTCCGAGTACGACCAGGCGCTCTCCCGCTTCCGCACCGACTCGATCCTGTCCGGGCTCTCACGCGGGGAAGGCACGGTATCCCTTCCCGGCTACACGGCGGAGTTGTTCTCCCTCTTTGATTCCCTGGACCGGCTGACCGACGGGCGGATGAACCCGCTGGTTGGAGGTTCGCTGGAACTTTTGGGCTACGGCCCCGGCTACCGGCTGACCCCGCAGGGTCCGGCTGCCGGTGCTCCGCCCTGGCCGGAGGCTGTGAGATGGGAATCCGGGGCCTCGGGCGATGTCCGCCTGAGCCTGGACCGCGCCGGGACGCTCGACGTCGGGGCTGCCGGGAAGGGCCACCTGGTAGACCTCGTCTGGGAACTGGTCACCGGACGCGGATATGCTTCGGTTGTGGTTGATGCCGGTTCCGACATGCGCCACTGCGGACCCGGCCTGCGGGTTGGGCTGGAGCATCCCTTCGACCCAAACCAGGCCATCGGCGTCGTGCACCTCCAGGACCGTGCCCTGTGTGCCTCCGCCACCAACCGCCGGGCATGGGGCAATGGCCTGCACCACGTCCTGGATGCCTCCACGGGCTTACCGGTCAAGGCCGTAGCTGCCACCTGGGTCCTTGCCCGGAACGCCCTGACGGCAGACGGCCTGGCCACAGCACTGTTCCTCACCGATCCTTCCGCTCTCGCTGCCGAGTTCGAATTCGACTACGTGCGAATGTTCTCCGACGGCAGGGCAGAGTATTCACCCGCAATGGCTGGAGTCCTTTTTTCATGACCGTTTCACTGAGCACTCCCTCCGCACGGCTGCAACGCCTGCTGGGCAAGATGAGCATGTACCGCATGCTGGTGGTACTGCTGCTGGCCATGGCCGCGTGGTCCTTTGTGCTCTCCCTTGCGGGGGCGCTTTTCTACACTCCGGCCGAGCTTGCGGCGACGCTGGCAACGGCGGTGGTCTCCACACTGATGGCAAGCCGGGTGATGGGGTTGCTATTCCGGACCTTCCCGCAAACGGATTCTGCCCTGATTACCGGGCTGCTGCTGTTCTTCCTCTTCTGGCCAACCACTGACGGTGTCCAGCTGGGCTGGATCGCGCTGGCGGCTCTGGCCGCGACGGCCTCGAAATACCTGCTGGTCTGGCGGCGGCGCCACATCTTCAACCCCGCTGCCGTTGGCGCCTTTGCCATGGGCGTCACGGGGCTGAACGCGCCGGTCTGGTGGGTGGCTGCACCGCTGATGCTCGTTGTGGTGATCCCGGCAGCGCTGCTGGTGCTTTACCGCAGCCGCCTGCTGCCGATGGCCGGAGTATTCGTTGCGGTGGCTGCGGGAATAGTCACGCTTCGCTTCGCTGCCGCGGGGGAACCGGTGCTGGAAGGACTCGCAACGGCGTTCACGTCCTATCCCGTCCTGTTCTTCGCCGGCTTTATGCTCTCCGAGCCGCTGACACTGCCGCCGCTGCGCTGGCAGCGCCTGGCTGAAGCCGCCGTCGTAGGCGTCCTGTTTGCCGTGCCGCTATCCGTGGGGCCGGTCTTTATGTCCCCCGAACTGGCCCTGCTGGTCGGCAACCTGCTTGCTTTCGCTGCCGGGCAGCGCGGCGGCATCTCACTGCGGCTTCGCTCCGCCCGGGACCTGACTCCGAGTTCGCGGGAGTTGGTATTCGAGCCCGAAAGGCCGCTGCGCTACACCCCCGGCCAGTACCTGGAGCTGAGCCTGCCGCATCCCAGCCCGGACGGCCGCGGACTGCGCCGGATCTTCAGCCTCACGTCCGATCCGGCAGACCCCGCGACCGTATCGGTGGCCCTGCGGGTGTCGGATCCGGGCAGTTCGTTCAAGACCAGGCTCCTGGCGCTGAAGCCGGGGGCCCGAATCTCTGCAACCTCCGTCGGCGGCGATTTCCAGCTCCCCCGTGATACTTCGCGCAAGGTCCTGATGGTGGCCTCGGGAATCGGCATCACCCCGTTCCTGAGCCAGCTGCGGTCCGCTGGTGCCAGGGACCGGGACATCGTGCTCGTTTACGCCGCTTCCTCTGTGGCGGAGCTGGCATATGCCGCGGAGCTCGCTGACCTTGGCGTCCGAGTCCTGGTGTGCACTCCCGCCGACCCGTCGATTCCGGGATGGGCCTGGCTGGGGGCGGGCCTGCCGGATGCCGCTTCCCTGTCCAAGGCGGTGCCCGACGCCGCCGAGCGGACCGCCTTTGTGGCCGGTTCGCCGTCGGCCGTTGCTGCTGCCCGAAGCGCCCTCAAGGGTGCCGGCGTGCGCCGGGTCCACACCGATCCGTTCCTGGGTTACTAACCTCCTCCTGATCCATCGAGAGGCCAGTTACGGCTCTTTTGCAGGCTGAAACGAGCCGTAACTGGCCTCTCGGCGGGTGGGGGCGGGGAAATGGTTTCCGGGCACCGGTAAGAACCTGCTAAGCTTCTTTAGTCCCTGCAGGACACACCGGTTACCCGGTGTCCCGCCCTCGTAGCTCAGGGGATAGAGCG
>NZ_BAAALV010000002.1:1351830-1386663 GCF_039528575.1 Arthrobacter gandavensis | reverse complement strand
TTTTTGGTTTTTGTTTGCCGTCCCACCCCCAGATCCGTGCCCTTGTTCCGTGCCCCTGTTCCGCGTCTCCCGGGTCCATCCCTGCGGGTTGCGCCGGTTCATCCCTGGTTGAGGTGGAGGTATCCGGCAGGCTGCTCGCCGGGGCGTGGGCGCTGTCCTGTGGCCGCCCGCGGTGCCCGGGGATGGACCGGGTAACCCTGCTGGGCCCAGGCCGGCCGGTCTGCCCGGCCCCGGAACACCCTGCGGTACGCTGCCGGACTGATGCCGACTGCACGGTTGAAATGGTGGCGCAGCAGCACTGCCTGCCCAAACCCGACAGCGCGGGAGACCTCGTCAATGCTCATGCCCGTGTCCTCAAGCAGTTCCTGGGCCTTAAGTACCCGCTGCCCGTTGATCCAGGATCCCGGTGTTGTTCCCGTTTCAGCCTTGAACCGGCGGGCGAAGGTGCGTTCTGACATGTGGGCGCGGGCTGCGAGCGCGCTGACGGAATGTTCCTGGTCCAGGTTCGCCGCAATCCATACGAGGATGTCTTCCAGTGTGTCTCCCCCGCTCACAGACAGGGGCCGGGTGATGTACTGGGCCTGCCCGCCGTCGCGGTGCGGAGGTACCACCATGTCCCGGGCGATGGCCGCGGCGGTCTTGGCACCCAGTTCCTGACGGACCAGATGCAGTGAGGCGTCAATCCCCGCCGCCGTTCCCGCGCTGGAAATGATGTTCCCGTCCTGGACGTACAGCACGTCCTCGTTCACCTCCACCGAGGGATACAGCTTGGCAAGGAGTGCCGAGTTCCTCCAGTGCGTCGCTGCCTTGCGGCCGTCCAGGATTCCCGCCTCGGCGAGCGCAAAGGCACCCGTGCACACCGACATCACCCAGGCCGAACGCTCGTGGGCGTTCCGCAGTGCCTCAAGGACGGCAGCCGGCACGGGTTCGGGGCCGTTCGGCCAATGGCCGTAGGGCGCCATGATCACCAGGTCAGCGTCGGCGGCGGCTTCGAGTCCGTTCTCGACATGGATCGAGTAACCGGCTGAGGTCCGGACCGGTCCCGGGACATGGGTGGCCATGCGGAAATCGAACCGCGGTACCCCGGTGCCCCTCGAGGAACGGTCGACTCCGAAGATCTCTGCAACGAGCCCCAGTTCAAACGGACCGGTGTCCTCCAGCACTATCAGGGCGACGCTCTTGAGCATGGTGGGAGTATGGCAGTATTTCGCTGCTAATGGTCATATCTGCCACTTATTTTTGCTGCGGCCCGGGCGGAACCTGAAGGCATGGAAATCTTCTTTTCGCTTTTGGTGCTCAGTCTGCTCGCCGGGGTCACTGCCATGGTGGTTTCCACCATTCGGCATGACGGCCGTGATCATCTCCCGCCGGTATCCTCGGGCCGCCCCTGGCACGGCAACGCTCTGTGGGATGTGAGCGATCCACGGGATCTGTCCCAGGAACGGCCCTACCGGCCCCGGCGCTAGGCCCGGGTGTCTTACAGTCCCCCGCGCCTTCCCCCTCCGGCGGCACCTGCGGCTGCCGGGGTGCGGGTTCCGTGTGGTAAATGCACTCGGATGAGATTCAATCCAGGACAGGTTCTGTCCGCATTACGGAGTAGCTTGGGGAACATGCTCGAGACATCAGCAAGGCTGCTGCACCTGCTCTCACTGCTGCAGCTGCGCAGGGAATGGACCGGCGCGGCACTTGCCGACCGCATGTCCGTCACGGAACGCACCGTTCGCCGGGACATCGGCAAGCTCCGCAGCCTGGGCTATCCCATCTCCGCATCACCTGGGATTGCCGGCGGCTACCAGCTGGGCGCCGGGGCCCAGCTGCCTCCCCTGCTTCTGGATGACGAGGAAGCGCTCGCCGTCGCCCTGGGGCTGACTGCGGTGGCTTCCGGTCCAGTGTCCGGGATCGGCGAAGCGTCCATCCGTGCCCTGGTCAAGCTGGAGCAGGTTCTCCCCGGAAGGCTGAGACCCAAGTTCTCCGCCCTTCGCCAGTCTGTGAGCGTACTGGCGGGTCCGTCAGCGGCGGCATCAGCCGTCAACCCGGAGATCCTCACTGCCTTCTCTACAGCTATCTCAGAGCGGCGCACCGCCTCCTTCCGCTATCAGGCACTCGAAGCTGCAGAGGGGCGGCGCATCGTGGAGCCCTACAAACTGGTCAGTACCGGAAGGCGCTGGTACCTGGTCGCGTGGTGCACCGAACGCCAGGACTGGCGCACCTTCCGGGTGGACCGCTGCCAGTCGGTACCGGTGCTCCGCGAGCGCTTCACTCCCCGCCCCCTGCCGGCCAAGGACCTGGCCGCCTACGTGCAGGCGGCCATTACCCGCAGTCCCTACCAGTACGACGTCGTGATCCGCATTGCGGCCCCGCTGGCGTCGGTGGCTGAACAGGTTCCCGCCGAAGTCGCCGTGCTGGAGGCGGATGGACCCGGGCACACCGTGCTGCGCAGCGGCTGGGACTCCCTGGACCAGCCGCTGGTCCGTATGGCGGGCATGGGAGTGGAGTTCGAAATCCTGGCACCGGAAGAAATGCGTGAGCGCGCCCGCACCGCGGCGGGGCGGCTGGCCCGCGCCGCCGGGGCCCTCCCCCAAACGCAGGACGCTGTGGCTGCACCCGCTTCCCAGCCCCCTCCCGCCGTTCACGGCAAGCAGGCGCTTCCGCCCACGCACTAGACTGGTGCCAACTATGGCACTGACAATCTCCTATCCCCCGCAGCTCCCTGTCTCAGAACGCCGCGAAGACATCATGGCCGCCATCGCGGCCAACCAGGTCACCGTGATCGCCGGTGCCACCGGTTCGGGTAAAACCACCCAGATTCCGAAGATGTGCCTGGAGCTGGGCCTGGCGGAGAAGGGCCTGATCGGCCACACCCAGCCGCGGCGTCTCGCGGCCCGGACGGTCGCCGAACGCATCGCGGAGGAGCTCGACGTCGAGATCGGCGCCGAGGTGGGGTTCCAGGTGCGTTTCACCGGGGAAACCAGCCGGGACACCAAGGTCAAGCTGATGACCGACGGCATCCTGCTCGCGGAGATCCAGCATGACCGCAAGCTGAAGAAATACAGCACGATCATCATCGACGAAGCGCATGAACGCAGTCTCAACATCGACTTCATCCTTGGGTATCTCAAGCGCCTGCTGCCCGAGCGGCCGGACCTGAAGATCATCATCACCTCCGCCACCATCGACCCGGAACGCTTCGCGCAGCACTTCGCTGCCCCGGACGGCACTCCGGCACCCATCATCGAAGTGTCCGGCCGTACCTTCCCGGTGGAAATCCGCTACCGTCCGCTGAACCAGCCGGCGCTGGGCGCCCTGGAAGATGAGGACGACGAGCTTGAGGAAGACCGCGATCCGCTGGATGCAGTCTGCGACGCCGTCGATGAGCTGTCCCGCGAGGCTCCCGGGGACATCCTGATCTTCTTCTCCGGCGAACGCGAGATCCGCGACGCCGCCGATGCTCTGCGCGGGACGGTCACCCGCAATCCGCGCCTGGCCAATACGGAGATCCTGCCGTTGTACGCCCGGCTTTCCCTGGCTGAACAGCACCGGGTCTTCTCCCCCGGCAAGCACCGCCGGATTGTGCTGGCCACCAACGTCGCCGAAACCTCCCTGACCGTCCCCGGCATCAAGTACGTCATCGACACCGGGACCGCCCGCATCTCCCGTTACTCGCACCGCACCAAGGTGCAGCGCCTGCCCATCGAACGCATTTCCCAGGCGTCGGCGAACCAGCGCTCCGGCCGCTGCGGCCGCGTCTCCGACGGCATCGCCATCCGGCTCTACTCGGAAGAGGACTTCGAAGCCCGGCCGGAGTTCACCGATCCGGAAATCCTGCGTACGAACCTCGCGGCCGTCATCCTCCAGATGGCCGCCATGGGCGTCGCCCAGGGGCCCAAGGATGTAGCAGACTTCCCGTTTGTCCAGCCGCCGGATCCCAAGGCCGTGAACGACGGCGCGCTGCTGCTCCGAGAGCTCGGTGCGCTGGCCCCCAAGGGCGGGATCACCGCCGTCGGGCGCAAACTTGCCCAGCTCCCCGTTGATCCCCGCCTCGGCCGGATGATCGTGGAAGCCGGGCAGCGCGGCTGTGTCCGCGAGGTCATGGTCCTGGCCGCGGCGCTGACCATTCAGGATCCCCGCGAACGGCCGTCCAAGGACGACCCGGCACGGGCGCAGAAGGCAGCCGAGCTGCACAAGCGGTTCGTGGATGAGAACTCGGACTTCACCGGCTTCCTGAACCTGTGGCGCTACGTCCAGGAGAAACAGAAGGAACTCTCCTCCTCCCAGTTCCGCAAACTGTGCAAAAACGAGTTCCTGAACTTCCTGCGCATCCGCGAATGGCAGGACCTGTTCGCCCAGCTGCGCCAGCTGGCCAAGCCCTTGGGCATCACGCTCTCCCCGGGCGACGTCGACCCCGTGGGGCGTGAGAAGGACGTCCACATTTCCCTGCTGTCCGGGCTGCTGAGCCACATTGGTCTCTACGATCAGCGCAAGCGTGAGTACGCCGGCGCACGCGGGACCCGGTTCGCCGTCTTCCCGGGATCGGCACTGTTCAAGAAGTCCCCTGACTGGGTCATGGCTGCCGAGCTGGTGGAAACGTCCCGGCTTTGGGCCCGGATCGCTGCTCGCTTCGATCCGCTGTGGGTCGAAGAGGTCGCCCCGCACCTGATCAAGCGCACCTACAGCGAACCGCACTGGTCCAAGCGCAACGGGTCCGTGATGGCCTACGAGAAGGTCACCCTGTACGGGGTGCCCGTGATTCCGCGCCGCAGCGTGAACTACGGCCGGATCGACCCGGTCCTCTCCCGCGAAATGTTCATCCGGCATGCCCTCGTTGAGGGTGACTGGCGCACCCACCACAAGTTCTTCCACCGCAACCAGGCGCTGCTTGCCGAGGTCGAAGAGCTGGAGACCCGGGTGCGCCGCCGCGGCCTGCGTGTGGATGACGAAACGCTGTTCGAGTTCTACGACGAACGCATTGGCAGCGAAGTGGTCTCCGAACGGCACTTCGACAAGTGGTGGAAACATGCCCGGCATGAGGACCCGAAGCTGCTGGACTTTGACCCGGACGCACTTCGCACCGACGACGCCGCAGGGTTGGATGAGACCGAGTTCCCCAAGACCTTCCGCTACGCGGACTTTGACCTGCCGCTCTCCTATGAGTTCACTCCCGGGGTTCCGGGAGCCAACGACGGTGTCACGGTGGAGGTTCCGGTCCTGTTCCTGAACCAGCTGGATCCCGAACCGTTCCGCTGGCAGATTCCGGGCCTGCGTGCTGAGCTGATCACCGCCCTGATCAAGTCGCTGCCGAAGGCTGTACGGAAAAACTTCATTCCGGCCCCTGACGTGGCGCGTGCCGCTGCGGCGGCCCTGGCGGCGGACTTCGATCCGGCGTCGGATCCCCTGGAACCGTCGCTGGAACTGGCCCTGCGGCGGTTGAAGGGGCACATCATTCCGCCCGGATCCTGGAACTGGGAGGCGATTCCGGAGCACCTGCGCATGCGGTTCTCCGTGGTGGATTCATCCGGCCGCGTCCTGGATGAGGGCAAGGACCTTGCCGCGTTGCAGGAATCCCTTGCTCCGGCCACCCGCCGGGCCATCGCCGAGTCGCTGGGTGCCACGCCCGGGACGGTGAAGCCGGCACCGAAGGCTGCCAAGGGCAAGCCGGCCCGGGCCGGCGGGTCCGGTGCGACAAACGGTGCCTCCAACGGGCAGGCGTCGCCGTCCTTCCGTGAAGAAACCGGCCTCACCGAGTGGAGCGTCGGAAGCATCGAGCGGCGGATCGACACCCTGGTTGCCGGGCACACGGTCACCGGCTACCCCGCGCTGGTGGATGAAGGCTCCACCGCCGGCCTGCGGGTTTTCCAGAGCGCCGCCGAGCAGGAAGCTGCCATGCGCGGCGGAGTGATCCGGCTGCTTGCCCTGCGGGTGCCAAGCCCCGCGAAGTACGTGCTGGAACACCTGAGCAATGCCGAGAAGCTCACCTTCAGCCAGAATCCGCACGGGAGCGTGGCCGCCCTGATCCAGGACTGCACGCTCGCCGCGGTCGACAAGCTCACCCCGGAGGCCCTCCCCTGGACGCGCACCGAGTTCGACGCACTGTATGAGCAGGTGCGGGCAGAGCTGATCGACACGGTCTTCACTGTGACGGCGATCGTGGAGAAGGTCCTCTCCAGCACCCGCCGCATCCAGAAGCAGCTCAAGGGCACCACGTCGCTGGCGCTTATTTCGGCGCTCAATGACATCCGTGCCCAGCTGGATCAGCTGGTCTATCCCGGTTTTGTGGCACGCACCGGCTACGCGCAGCTGGCGCAGCTGCCGCGTTACCTGGCCGGCATCGAGCGGCGGCTGGAGAAACTGCCCACCAATGTGCAGCGCGATTCGCTGAGCATGGCTGTGGTGCAGGGCCTCGAAGATGAATACGACGACGCCGTCGCGGCTTTGGTGCCCGGGCGCGGAACTCCGCCCGCCCTGGCCGAAGTCCGTTGGATGATCGAGGAACTGCGGATCAGCTTCTTTGCGCAGGAACTGGGAACGGCCCGGTCCGTTTCTGAGAAACGGATCCGGACCGCCCTGAACCAGGCGCTGGCTCCGGCATAGTCGCCGGGTTGGCGGCGGCTGATTGTTGCCGGGCAGCGTCCCCTGCCCGTTCTGGTCTAGGCCTGAGGAACGAACTCGCCGTGGCCCGCTGCCCGGAGGCCTTCGCGGAGCTTCTCGGCGTTCGCTGCCATCTTGTCCTGGTCGGGGTTGGTTTCCGCGCGGCTGAAGTCGAAGTCCTGCAGCGAGTTCGCCGGCCAGACGTGGATGTGCAGATGGTCGATTTCGAAGCCTGCAATGGTCAGCCCGGCACGCTCTGCGCCGAAGACGTCCACCTGGACCTGGCCGATGGCCTGGGCGACGGCCGTCATCCTGGCCAGGAGGTCAGCCGGGGCGTCCGTCCATTTATCGATCTCCTGGCGCGGGACCACCAGGGTGTGCCCGTCCGCGAGGGGGCCGATGCTCAGGAAGGCAACGACGTCGTCGTCCTTCCAGACGAAGCGGCCGGGGATTTCACCCTCGATGATCCTGGTGAAAAGCGTGGTCATGCGTTCTCCTTGCTCGGGCTGCTGACGGTCCCCGCCCGGCAGCTTCAAGCGCAGCGGGGGCGGAACGGGACGGCCGGTAAACATGGCTTTGACGCTACCCGTCTGCGGCGCCGGTTGCCACCGGCTGTCCGGGTGTGGAGGACCATTGCGACCACGACCCGGGATACAGGGCTGCTTCGATCCCTGCCATGGCCAGGGCCGCGACCTGCGCCGACGCGTAGATGCCTGAGCCGCAGTACGTGCCCACTGGTTTTGAGCTGTCCACTCCGGCGGCCTGGAAGCGCTGCCTGAGCTCCGGAACCAGCAGATAGTGTCCGTTGGCGTCAAGGTTTCCCGACGCGGGTATGTTGATTGCCCCCGGGATGTGCCCGGCCTGCGGGTCGATGGGTTCGCTTTCTCCTCGGAAGCGTTCGGGTGCCCGTGCGTCGATGAGCACGCCTTCGGCTGCAAATGCGGGTACTCCTGCCATGTCCACGACGGGCATATGCCCCCAGGACAGACTTACCGAACCCGGGACCGGTGTGACTTGTCCGCTCTCCAGCGCTCCGCCGTCGGCCTGCCATGCCTGCAGTCCGCCGTCGAGCAGCCGGACGTTGCCGAACCCCGCGTGGCGCAGCAGCCACCAGGCCCGCGCTGCTGCGGCACCTCCGGAGGCGTCGTAGGCGACTACCGTGTCGCCGTCGTTGATTCCCCAGCCCTTCGCCAGTGCCTCAAAAACCCGCGGCGAGGGCAGCGGGTGCCGCCCTCCCGGCCCGGCCGGGGCCGACAGCTCAGTGTCCAGGTCCACGTACACGGCTGACGGCAGGTGCCCTTTCAAGTACCTGCCGTGTCCGTCGCTGCGGCCCAGCTCCCAGCGCACGTCCAGCAGTCGTACCGGCTCTCCGTTGTCCAGCGATGCATGGAGCTCGGCTGTGCTGATGAGGATTCCTGTCACAGTTCCACCACGTCGCCCGGTGCCAGCGGCTGGTAGCTCGTTCCGTACATTCCGCCGAAGCGTTCGAGGTGCTTTTCCACGATTCCCCGGCCCTTTCCGTTCAGCAGGGCGTCGTGGATGGGGTGCGCGGTTTGGGCCCCGACGGCGATGACGAAGTCGATGACCTCTCCCACCTTGGACCACGGCGCGTGGAGGGGAACCAGCAGCACCTCAGCCTTGAGGCCGTTGGGTACCGTGAAGGAGTCTCCCGGGTGGTAGATCCGGTCTTCGATCAGGTACGCGAGGTTTTCCACCATCGGAATCAGGGGATGGATCAGCGCATGCTGTCCGCCGAAGGAGCGTACCGAGATTCCTGCGATCTGCTGGACGGTGTTCGGTTCCACGTCGAAGATGCGGTCCTGTGCGTCCTCTGCTGCTTCGTTGCGCAGTGATGCTGCCAGTGCCGCAGGTGCGTGGAGCTGCAGGTCCGGGCGTTCAGCCAGAATGGGCAGCACCTGTTCCCGGTCGATGTGGTCTGCGTGCTCGTGGGTCAGCAGGATCGCGTTCGCGTCCCGCAGTGCTTCTTCGACCTCGGAAAAGTTGCCCGGATCCAGTACCAGGACTGATCCATCTTTTTCGAACCGGACACATGAATGCGTGTACTTGGTCATTTTCATAGGGTCACGATACTCCGGGTGATGTGTGACCCCGCCGCAGGCGCGGTGTGCCAACGCTGATAATCTGGGGTCAGGTCCAATTTCCGTCAGCCAGTTTCCCCTCGGCAATTTCCACTTAGCCACTCCCCGTCAGCCAATCCCGAGTCAGCCAGGAGGCTTCCATGTCAGCGCAGCCATCGTCTTCGCGGCGGACTGCCGAGCCCCGGGTAACCCGCCAGCGGGTTGCTGTGGGCCGCACTTTGGATTCCCTTGACGACTTCGTGAGCACCCAGGAGCTTCACCGTCTTCTCCAGGACCGTGGTGAAAAGGTCTCGCTGGCTACCACTTACCGGATTCTGCAATCCATGGCCGACGACGAGCAGGTTGATGTTCTCCGTGGCGCCGACGGTGAAGTTCTCTACCGCCGCTGCGAGGCGGAGCATCATCACCACCACCTTGTTTGCCGCAACTGCGGGAAGGCAGTGGAGGTTGAGGCTCCTGCTGTCGAGAGCTGGGCAGCGCGTCTGGGCCGTGAGCACGGTTTCACTGAAGTTGCACACACTGTTGAGGTCTTTGGGCTTTGTCCCGAGTGCTCGCGGTAGTTCGCGGGTTTACTTCTGGCGCTCGTCTAAACCTTCCGTTGCGTTACCAGGTTTTTATTGACTGTCATTGTGCTGCAGGAGCTTTCGGGTCTGCATTTCTGTCCTGACGAGTCCAGCCCATCTTCGGAGCTTCACGGTAAGGCACCCGGTGCGTCCTTCTGTCCCCGCTGAGTTCCATCTCCGGGAGCTGGAGAGGGAGGCGTCTGCTGTCGCGCTTACCGCTCACTTTGCCTGCCTGCCTGCGAGCTACACGGCAGGCCGGCTGCTTTGCACTCCCCGGTTCGGTCTGCCTGCCCACGCCCGGACCTAGAGGGCACGCAGCCCATTCACCACGCCCCCTACCATCGCCCTGCCTGCCATCACATACCGCTCGCATGACTCTTTTGACATGCCTCCGCGCTCGGCTCCACGCCCGTATTACGACTGCTGACTGAAGAGAAAAGCAGGTAAATGACCGGTAAATGAGGCCCCGAAAAACGGCTGATTTAGGCCCTGGAATGTCGGTGGCAGCTGAGAGTGTTAGGGGTATGAACCGCTCCTCGGACACCCCGTTTTCCCGGTCAGCTGACCGGGAAATGAAGGGTGCGCCGGGTGGTGCGCCGGGTGGTGTTCCGGGTGCTGGCCGGGCCGGGCAGGGTGGTTCCCCGGGTGCCGCCGATAGTGTTCCGGGTGCTGGCCGGGCCGGGCAGGATGATCCGGCCGCGCGTACCGACTTCCTGTCCTCGTCTCATCCTGGCCCCGGTTTCCCCGTTCCTTCCGGCGAGGTGTTCTGCGCTGATCCTGCCTTGGTTGAAGACCATGTGCCCGAGTCTTTGCCTGAGGGGTTCGCCGGGCAGTTATCACTCCGCGGTCCGGAGGCCCTGGGGTATGCGGAAACCGTGTCCGCGCTTGAGCGTCTGGGCATGCTCATCTCCTGGGCGCAGGCCCAGCAGGCCCGTGTTGCCGCCCGGCTGGAAGTGCTTTTCGCCAGGGATATCGCTGAGGCCTCCGGACGCGAAGAACCCGCCCTGGCCATGAGTTTGGCTGCAGCCGAGGCATCCACTGTCCTGAACATCCCGCACATGACGGCGATGCAGCTCATCAGCGAATCCACCCGCCTGTGTGTTCAGGCTCCGCAGACCCTGGCCAGATTATCCGAGGGAAAGATCGCTCTCCAGCACGCCCGCATCATCCTCGAAGAGACCCAAAACCTCCCCGCCGATATCCTCGAACCGCAGCCGGAACCGGGTGCTGGCGCGGGTTCAGATGACGCAGCCGCACTAGCCGGCGCCGGGACGCCGCCTGATGGGGAGTCCGGTCAGCTGGATCTCGGCCTGGAGGACCAGGGCGCGCTGTTCGGGCAAACCGGGCCGGGCGGACCGGAGGGAGCAGGCGGAGCCGGTGGAGCAGCCGGACCGGATGGGGCAGATGGAGTGCAGTATGGTCCGGTAAGCGGGGCAGCCGGGTCGGACGGGCCGGGCGAAGCAGCCGCAGGCGCAGCCGTCGATGGGCCTGCCGGTGCAGCCCTCACAGTCCGTGCTGCGTTCGAACGCGATCTGCTGGCAGCAGCCGAGGGCAGGACCGCTGCCGGGTTCGGGCGCCGAGCCCGCAGGCTCCGCGAGTCCCGCTTCCCGGACCTGATCCCTGCCCGTCACCGTGAGGCCAAGGACAAACGCCGTGTGATGTTCCAGCCCCTGCCCGATGGCATGTCCTGCCTCAGCGCGATCATCGCCGCGGAGAAAGGCCAGGCCATGTTCGCCGCGCTCACCGGTGCAGCGAAAGCCGGCAAACGAGCCGGAGACCCCCGCACCATGGACCAGCTCCGCGCAGACACCCTCACCGAACTGCTCCTTACGGAGCAGGCCGGCACACAGCCCACCGAGCCCGAGGACGCTCCATGCCCGCACTTGGGGACAAGTTCCACAGGCACAGGTTCACCAATCGGATCCGGAACTGGAATCGGAACAGGAACAGAGGGGGCTGCTGATGTACAGGGTTGCACCGGAACCGCAACAGGAACCGGAGCTGAGGCGGGTGCTAGTACAACGGGCCGCACCGGTAGCGGTAGCGCCAGCACCGCCGCCGGTACCACCAGCACTGCCGCCGGTAACTCCGGGCAGGACAAGCGACCCCGCCGGGCCGAAAGATACCGGACCCAGAACCGGGACCGCACCAACAACCGCGACCGCTCCAAAGTCCGCACCGAAGTCATGGTCCTGATCAACGCAGACACCCTTGCCGGACTGGACGAGAACCCGGCCGAACTCAACGGATACGGACCCATCAGTGCCGAGACTGCACGCTCGATGATCCTTGAGGCCCTGCACTGGACACCCCTGCTGCAGGACCCGGCTACCGGCGAAATCCTCACCGTGGGACGGACACGACGCATCCCTGCAGGACTCAAACGCTGGCTCCAGGCCAGGGACGGAACCTGCAGGTTCCCCGGCTGTCCAGTAAATGTCACCCACGCAGAGATCGACCACACCACCCCATACGCACACGGCGGACCAACAGACCACACCAACCTGGAACACCTCTGCCCCAAACACCACCGGTTCAAAACCCTCGGCCACTGGAAAGCACGCCAACCCGAGGCCGGAACCATCGAATGGAACTCACCCACCGGCCGCACCTACACCACCGACCCCACACTGGAATACCTGCCGAGCCCACGAAATCTCAGGCCATCGGATCCTCAGCTCCGCCCCGAAACCACGCCCCAACCGCCAGACGACGATCCGCCTCCCTTCTAGAGGGGCAAGCAGCTCCTGTGCAGTGCATAGCGGCGGCTGCGGAATTCTTCAGAGCACAGCGGGCCGAGAACAGTCAGGCCCGGATAGAACCAGCAGCTGTAGCCGCCTGGAGGATGCCAACCGTTCGGCACCGCCGGCGCAGTCACCAGCTCACCGGCTCCCGCCGACACACCTGTCCTCTGCCTCAAGCCGGTTCAATCACCGGCTACCGCTCGCCGAGTCACCGATTCACCGATTCACCGATTCACCGGCTACCGCTCGCCGAGTCACCGACTCTCCGACTCTCCGACTCACCGGCTCACCGGCTCACCGGCTCAGGCAGCAGTAACCAATCGCCGGTTCCGATTACGGACAGCCATGATGACGCGGCAGACCAAGTAGATGGCAAACGAAATCGTGGTCACATATGGGCTGATCGGAATCCGGCCGCCAAGGGCCAGAAGAATGCCGCCAACAGCAGAAACCAGGGCAAAAATGACACTCAGTCCCACTACCAGCCGGGGCGAGGAGGTCACTAGGAGGGCAGCGGCAGCCGGAGTAATAAGGAGCGAAAGGACCAGAAGGGCTCCAACAACCTGGATGGACAATGCCACCGAAAGCCCCAGAAGGAACATAAACACGATAGACAGCGCGCCCACGGGAACGCCGCGGGCCTGGGCCAGCTCCGGATCAGCACTGGCAAACGTCAGCGGACGCCACACAACAACCAGACCAACAACAACGACGGCGGCACAAATGGCCAGGAGGTTCAGCTGGACACTGTCCACGGCAACAATCTGGCCGGTGAGCAATCCAAACTTATTGGCAGAACGCCCTTCATAGAGCGCGAGGAACAGGATACCCAGACCCAATCCGAAGGGCATGATGACACCGGTAATCGAATTACGGTCCCGTGCTTTCAACCCCAGCAGGGCAAGGATCAGAGCGGCAGCTATAGAACCGGCAAGGGAGCCGAGAACAACATTCGCACCCAGAAGCAGTGCCAGGGCAGCACCGGCAAAAGACAGCTCGGCGATGCCGTGAACAGCGAACGCCAGATCCCGCATCATCACAAAAACGCCGATGAGACCCCCAACCAGGCCGAGAATCGCCGCAGCCCACAGCGAATTGGTCACCAGGGGCAGCAGCTGCCCGTAATCGCTAAAGTCAAAGACGGAAGAGAAAAACTCAGAAAGGTCCAAGATCGGCCTCGCTTTCGCCGTGGTGGTGCGTAGTGGCGTCCGGAACGCCCAGCACCACAATCCGGCCGTGGCTGCGCAGTACCTCCACGTGGGAGCCGTACATATCCGAAAGCACATCCGAGCGCAGGACTTCCGACGGCGTACCGGTACGGAACTGCCCGCCAGCAAGGTAAAGAACCCGGTCGACATAGTCGATGATGGGGTTGATCTCATGCGTAACGAACACGACGGCAGAGTCGTTCACGTGCGCACGGGCATCAATGAGAGCACTGATCGCCTGCTGGTGGTGCAAATCAAGGGAGAGCAGCGGCTCGTCACAGAGCAGCAGGTCAGGATCGGTAGCCAGAGCCTGGGCAGCACGCAGCCGCTGGAGCTCACCGCCGGAAAGCTTCCCCACCGGGGCATCTGCGTAACTCGTCGCGCCAACCTGGGCCAGAAGCTCATCGACCCTTGCACGCACGGGCCCCCGGCGCAGGCGGATCCCCCACTTGTCGCCGTCGACCCCCATGCCAACCAAATCCCGGGCACGCAGCGGAGTCCCCGGAGCGAAAGACTTCTGCTGCGGAATGTATCCAATGTCTTTGCTTCCGCGCTCGACCCTGCGCCCGTTGACGGTCACGGTTCCGGCGCTGAGGGGCTGCAGCCCCAGCAGGACCTTCAGCAGTGTGGTCTTTCCGGTGCCGTTGGGTCCCAGGACGGCAAGGAACTCACCGGAATTGATGTCCAGGTCCAGTCCCTGCCAGAGCGTACGGCTGCCAAAGGCCATGGAGGCCCCGCGCAGCTGTATGACGGGGCGACTCACTTCAGGACGTCCTGAACGGCCGTCACGTTGCGGTTCATCCAGGCAAGGAAGTCCTCGCCCTCGGGCAGCGTTTCGGAGAAGTCGACCACTGGGATACCTGCGTCTTCGGCGGTGCTGCGCACTGCTTCGGTCTGCGAGGTGGAGGTCTGCTCGTTGTAGGCGAGGAACGCGATGTCACCGGAAGCCATGAGGTCCTGCATTTCCTTGAGCACGGCAGGGGGAACATCCTGGCCCTCCTCCACTGCCTCCGTGAAATCGTCCGGGGTCACGTTGTGCAGCCCCGCATCCTCGAGGAGGTAAGCGGGAACCGGCTCCGTCATGGCCACGTCGCGTCCCTCCGCAGCGCCGCGCACCTCGGCAAGGCGGTCCTCCAGCTCCTGGATCCCCGCGTTAAAGCTTGCCGCGTTGTCCCGGAAAGCCTGCTCGTTCTCCGGATCCAGTTCAGCCAGCCGCTGGGCAGCTGCCTCGGCCAGCAGTCCCATGGCTTCCGGGTCGTACCAGACGTGCTCGTTGAAGCCGCCGTGCGAATGCCCGGCATGTCCGTCGCCGCTCTCTTCGTGCTCCTCCTCGGAATGCCCTTCATCAAGACCGGAAATCTCGACGGCGTTGAGCACGTTTTCGGGGGCCACTGACTCTTCCTGGACCAGGGCCTCCATGAAGGAGTCATATCCGCCGCCGTTCAGGACCACCACGCCTGCCTCGGAGACTGCAAGCTTGTCCCGTGCAGTCGCCTCATAGGAGTGCGGGTCCTGGGACGGGCGGTTGATGATCGATTCAACGCTGACAAACTCACCGCCGACCGATTCAAGGATGTTGCCGTACACATTGGTCGAAGCAACAACCCGAATAGGGTCACCGCTTTCTCCGGCTCCGCCACCATCCCCCGAGTCCGAGGAGCAGGCGGAAAGCGCAAGTGCGGCGGCGGTAAGAATTCCGGCCACACGGATGGGCAGGCGGCGCATAGTGTCAGTATCCCCGTTTCGAGTCTCGGTACAACCTCCGGCGGCACCGGGGCTTGATCAGCATAACGTAAACGCGAATCATTCGCATCTAATGGGTGTGCGGGTTATTCAGCCGGTAAAGCTCTCACCCGAACGCCGAAGGCCCTGGGACTGGGTGGCGTCCCGGATCTCCCCCACCAGCTGCTCGATGATGTCCTCCAGGAACAGCACGCCCCGGGTCTGGGCATCGTCACCGAGGACACGGGCAACATGGGAGCCCGTGCGCTGCATAACGGCCAGCGCATCCTCGATCCCGTCGCTCAGCCGCAGGTTTGCCAGAGTGCGGACCTTGTTCTCCGTGATCGGCCGCTGGTAGGCCTCCTCCGGAATGGCCATGACATCCTTCAGGTGCATGTAACCGGTGAAGTTGCCGGCCTCATCCATCAGCACGAACCTGGAGAACCCGGTGCGCCCGACCGCCTTCTCGAACTCCGCGGGGGTGCAGTCAGTGCGCAGGGTCACCAGCTCGTCCAGAGGCACCATGACTTCGCCGGCAGTCTGCCCCGAGAATTCGAGGGCTCCGGAGATGACTCCCGAATCGTCCGCCACCAGGCCGTGCCGGGTGGATTCCTGGACGATCGACTGCACTTCCTGCAATGTGAAGGACGAGGTCACCTCGTCTTTGGGGGTGATCCCGACAACCCGCAGGGCATGGTTCGCGATCCAGTTGAGGCTGGCCGTGATTGGCCGTACCACCCGCGAAACCATAACCAGCGGGGGCGCAAGGGCCAGCGCAGCGCGGTCTGCCACTGACACGGAAATGTTCTTTGGCACCATCTCGCCGATGGTCACGTGCAGGAACGTCACGAACAGGAGCGCAGCCAGGAACCCGGCAAGATCGGCGATCTCAGCAGGCACACCCACTGCTTCCAGGGGTGCCGCCAGCAGATGATGGATCGCCGGTTCCGCCACGTACAGGATGAGCAGCGAACACACCGTGATACCCAGCTGGGCACACGCCAGCATCAGGGATACGTGTTCCATGGCCCAGAGAGTCGTCTTGGCCCGTTTTGAACCGGCTTCGGCCAGCGGCTCAATCTGGCTGCGGCGCGCAGACATCACCGCAAATTCCGCACCAACAAAGAACGCGTTGCCCAGCAGCAGGACTACGAGCCAGAAAATACCGGCAAGATCACTCATCGTGTTCCCTCCCTGCGGGCGGGCGCGGACACGGCACTCTTCACGGCCCGCGCTCCATGGGCGGCAGCCGGAGCAGCGGTGCGCTCCGGGCTGGCCGACGGCGTAGCCTCCGCCGGCGTTTCAGCCTCCGGGCCGGGCTCGACCGGAACAAAGCAGACACGGTCAATCCGCCGCCCGTCCATGCGTTCAACTTCCAGGATGCCGCCGGGAACCGGCACGGTGTCTCCAACCTCGGCGATGCGGCCCAGTTCAGCCATGATGTAGCCGCCCACCGTTTCATAGCCTGAATCGTCCGGCACGTGCAGGGACGGAATCAGGACGGATACCTCGTCCGGGCGCATGATGCCCGGGAAGTACCAGTAGCCCGAGGCGCTCTGCAGGACGCCGGGCTTGAGCTTGTCATGTTCATCGGAAACCTCGCCGACGATTTCCTCCACCAGGTCCTCCAGCGTTGCCACGCCCGCTGTGCCGCCGTATTCGTCAAGCACGACGGCGAGCTGCAGGTTGGCGCTGCGCAGTTCGGAAAGGAGCGAGTCCAGGTGCACGGTCTCCGGAACCCGGAGGATGTCGCTCATGATGGCAGCGGCCGGCAGTTCCGCGCGCTTGCGGCGCGGAACTGCAACGGCTTTCTTCACGTGCACCACGCCGCGGATGTCATCCGGGGAATCGCCGAGGATTGGAAAACGCGAGTAGCCGGTGCGCCGGGCCGCTTCAATGACATCGGAGACGGGCTGGTCGGCGTCGATCGTTTCCAGGCGGATCCGGGGCGTCATGACGTCCGCCGCTGTCCGCTCCGAGAAGGACAGGGTGCGGGCCAGGAAGTTGGCGGTGCCGGCATCCAAGGTGCCCATCTCCGCCGAACGCCGGACCATCGAAGAGAGCTCCGCCGGGGTCCGGGCGCCGGAGACCTCTTCCTTGGCTTCAAGGCCAAAGAGGTTGAGCACCTTGTTGGAGAACCCGTTGAGCAGCAGGATCGCCGGCTTGAACACAAACGTAAAGGCCAGCTGCGGGCGGGCCAGAACGCGTCCCACTTTAAAGGGAAGGGCAATGGACATGTTCTTGGGGATCAGTTCACCCAGGAGCATTGAAAGCAGGGTAGCCAGCACCATCGCCGCAACAACCGAAACCGAGAGCGACGCCGCCGGCGGAAGCCCAAGGGCCGCGAGCGGTCCCTGCAGCAGCCGGCCCACGGAAGGCTCCATGACGTACCCGGTCAGGAGAGTGGTCAGCGTGATCCCGAGCTGGCAGCTTGACAGCTGGGTTGAGAGGGTGGTCAGGCAGCGAAGCAGGGGCTCCGCGCGGGTATCTCCGTCTTCCACCGCCCGGCGAACGGTGGGCTGGTCCAGTGCAACCAGTGAGAATTCAACAGCCACGAAAAAACCGGTGCCGCAGATAAGCAGCAGCCCGGCCAGAAGGAAAAGCCACTCCATCTCAGGAACCAGCCTCCATGCGACGGCACGGGCTTGGGGTTCCCCGGAAGCCTGTTGGCGGATTACCGCCTGGAGGAGGGGGTTCGGCCGAGGCCGGACTGGAAGGCTCCGATGAAGCTGCCGGAGAGTGCGGGGATCGTGTGCGGGCGTTGCCGGCTCTGTGCGTCCTTGCAGGTGTAACCGCAGTGGATGCAGGCCGGCGCCTAGAGTTGCTGTCCATAGACCTTTCAGTTTACAGCTTTGCCTTCGCCGCACCAGATCAAATTCGGCCGGCGGGCAGTGTGCGCAATCTCCTGCCCGTGGCCGAGCAAAGTGTGTCGCATCCCACACCCGGAGACCGCTGAGATTGGCCACTTCCGCTGATCTGTAACTAGACTTGCAACCAAGTCTCGGTCACTGCGCACCGGGCCGCACCAGCAAGTCTTGAGGCGGAAGCGCTCAGATCATGGTGCCATCAGGGCAAACGGCAACTCATGGAAGAGGCGTATATCTAGTGCCAGACCAACCCAACCACCGCCTGCCGGAGGAATTCGGCGGGAACGAATGGCTTGTCGACGAATTGTATGAGCAGTACCTCAAGGACAAGAACTCTGTCGACAAGAAGTGGTGGAGCATTTTCGACTCCTTTAAGGCGGAGGATGCCAAGTCATCCGCCGGCAATTCAGCCTCCGGCAACGGTTCTACTCCCCCGAGCGAACTCGGTGCAAACCCGGCCACCCGCCAGCTGCCCGTTGTGAAGACCGAGGCCCAGGCCGCGAAGGCCTCAGGCAAGTCTCCCGCAGCGACCCAGCAGTCAGGAAAGCCGCCCGTGGCCAAGGAAGCAGCTTCCGCGAAGGACGAGCCGAAGTCGGCTGCCGCCGCTGCCAAGTCCGAAACCAAGCCTGCGCCCATCCCGGCCCAGCTGCCCAAAACCAAGCCCAGCACGGAGACCGAAGAGGACACCGTTACGGTGCTGCGCGGTCCGGCCAAGGCCATCGCCACGAACATGGACCTCAGCCTGAGCGTCCCCACTGCCACGACCGTTCGCGCGGTTCCGGCCAAGCTGCTGATCGACAACCGGATTGTCATCAACAGCCACCTCGAACGCGCACGCGGCGGCAAGGTCTCTTTCACCCACCTGCTCGGCTACGCCATCATCCGCGCCGCTGCCCAGTTCCCTTCCCAGAACGTGTATTACGACGAGGTGGACGGCAAGCCCGTTGCTGTCCAGCCCGCGCACATCAACTTTGGCCTTGCCATCGATATGCCGAAGCCGGACGGATCCCGTCTGCTGGTAGTGCCCAATATCAAGAAGGCTGAAACCCTGAACTTCTCCGAGTTCTGGCACGCCTACGAAGACCTGGTCAAGCGCACCCGCGCCGGCAAGCTCACCGCCGACGACTACAAGGGCACCACCATCTCGCTGACGAACCCGGGCGGCATCGGCACGGTTCACTCCGTACCCCGCCTGTCCAAGGGCCAGGCCTGCATCATCGGTGCCGGCGCCCTTGAGTACCCGGCCGAATTCCAGGGCGCAAACGAGAAGATCCTCGCCCGCAACGCGATCTCCAAGATCATCACCCTGACCTCCACGTATGACCACCGTGTCATCCAGGGCGCCGGCAGCGGCGAGTTCCTGCGCATCGTCCACCAGCTCCTGCTGGGCGAGCAGAATTTCTACGATGACATCTTCGAGTCCCTGCGCATCCCGTACGAACCGGTTCGCTGGAGCCCTGACATCCAGGTCAACCCGGATGAGCAGATCAACAAGGTTGCCCGCATCCAGCAGCTGATCCACGCTTACCGCGTGCGCGGCCACCTGATGGCGGACACCAACCCGCTGGAGTACGTCCAGCGCCGCCACGCGGACCTCGACGTCCTCAACCACGGCCTGACCCTGTGGGACCTGGACCGCGAGTGGCCCACCGGCGGATTCGGCGGCAAGCCGATGCTGAAGCTGCGCAAGATCCTCGGCGTGCTGCGTGATGCCTACTGCCGTACCGCGGGCATCGAGTACATGCACATCCAGGATCCGGAAGAACGTTCCTGGTTCCAGGACCGCCTTGAGGCTCCGTACAGCAAGCCCTCCCGCGAAGAGCAGCTGCGCATCCTGAGCAAGCTGAACGCCGCAGAGGCATTCGAAACGTTCCTGCAGACGAAGTTCGTCGGCCAGAAGCGCTTCTCGCTGGAAGGCGGCGAGTCCCTGATTCCGCTGCTGGACGCAATCATTTCCGGTGCCGCTGACGAAGGCATGGAAGAGGTCGGCATTGGCATGGCCCACCGCGGCCGCCTGAACGTGCTCACCAACATCGCGGGCAAGACCTATGCCCAGGTCTTCCGCGAATTCGAAGGCACCCAGGACCCGCGCTCCGTGCAGGGCTCCGGCGATGTGAAGTACCACCTCGGAACCGAGGGCACCTTCACTTCAGACAACGGCAACCAGACAAAGGTCTACCTTGCCGCGAACCCGTCCCACCTGGAGGCCGGCGACTCCGTCCTCGAAGGCATCGTCCGCGCCAAGCAGGACCGGCTGGACCGCGGGGACGAGTTCCCCGTCCTGCCGATCCTCATCCACGGCGACGCAGCCTTCGCGGGCCAGGGAGTGGTGGCCGAAACGCTGAACCTCTCCCAGCTGCGCGGCTACCGCACCGGCGGCACGATCCACGTGATCGTGAACAACCAGGTTGGCTTCACCACCGCTCCGACGTCGTCGCGCTCCTCCGTGTACGCCACCGACGTCGCCAAGATGGTCCAGGCACCGATCTTCCACGTGAACGGTGACGATCCGGAGCAGGTTGTCCGGATGGCCCAGCTGGCCTTCGACTACCGCCAGCGGTTCAACAAGGACGTCGTCATCGACATGGTGTGCTACCGCCGCCGCGGCCACAATGAGGGCGACGATCCCTCGATGACGCAGCCGATGATGTACTCCCTGATCGAGGCCAAGCGATCGGTGCGCAAGCTCTACACCGAATCGCTCATCGGCCGCGGTGACATCAGCCAGGAAGAAGCTGAGCAGGCACTTCGCGATTACCAGAGCCGCCTTGAGCGGGTCTTCGCGGAAACGCATGCCGCCCAGACTTCCCCGATCCCGGTTATCACCAAGGACTCCGAGGCTGTCTCCGACCTGGAACGCCCCGCTGCACAGCAGGAAGGCTCCACTATCGTGGCGCCCGCCAGCACTGCGATCTCCGCGGATACGCTTGCCCGCATCGGCAAGGCACATGTCACCATTCCGGAGGGCTTCACGGTCCACCCGAAGCTGAAGTCCCTACTGGAGAAGCGCGAACAGATGTCCCGCGAGGGCAACATCGACTGGGGCTTCGCCGAGGTTGCCGCCTTCGGTTCGCTGCTGATGGAAGGCGTTCCCGTCCGGCTTGCCGGCCAGGACTCCCGCCGCGGCACGTTCACCCAGCGCCATGCCGTCTTCCACGACCGCGCCACCGGCGCCGAGTGGACTCCGCTGGCAGACCTGGATCCGAACCAGGCCAAGCTCTGGATCTACGATTCGCTGCTGTCCGAATTCGCCGCCCTCGGCTTCGAATACGGCTACTCGGTGGAGCGTCCCGACGCCCTGGTGCTCTGGGAAGCGCAGTTCGGTGACTTCGTCAACGGCGCGCAGACCATCATTGACGAGTTCATCTCCTCCGCGGAACAGAAGTGGGGCCAGCGCTCCTCGCTGGTCATGATGCTGCCGCACGGCTACGAAGGCCAGGGCCCGGACCACTCCTCCGCCCGGATCGAGCGCTTCCTGCAGCTGTGCGCCGAGGACAACATGATCGTGGCCAACCCCACGACCGGTGCCTCGCACTTCCACCTGCTGCGCCGCCAGGCATACAGCCGTCCGCGGAAGCCGCTGGTGATCTTCACCCCGAAGCAGCTGCTGCGCCTGAAGGCAGCGGCCACCTCGGTGGAGGAATTCACCCAGGGTTCGTTCCAGCCGGTCATTGGCGAACATGCAGAGCTGGACGCCAACGCCGTGGACAAGGTCCTGCTGGTTTCCGGCCGCCTGTACTACGACCTGCTGGCCAACCGCCAGAAGGCCGGAGACGAGAAGACTGCGATCATCCGCGTCGAGCAGCTCTACCCGCTGCCGTACAAGGAGATCCAGGACGCTGTGGCCAAGTACCCGAACGCGGAACTCGTCTGGGCACAGGATGAACCGGCCAACCAGGGTCCGTGGCCGTTCATCGGCCTGAACCTGCCGCCGGAACTGGATCGCCCGCTGCGGCTGGTCTCGCGTCCTGCGTCGGCTTCTACGGCCACCGGTTCGGCCAAGCGGCACGCCGTTGAGCAGGACATCCTGGTCAAGAAGGCGTTCGAGCGCCGCTAATAGGCTAGGTTTGGGTGGGGCACCGGGCGGTGCCCCACCCGGCTTTTAACCACCCTTCATCTGGACACTTAAGCAACTGAAAAGGGAACTCGTGGAACAACGCAGAATCAGGCTCGCTGCGGTCGGTGACGAACTGCTCGCCGGCCACGGCGATCCCCGCGCCCTGGGCTGGCTCGGACGCGTGCTGGCCCGTACGACGCCGGATAACGCAACGCTTGAGGCCTACAGCCTCGCGGCCCCCGGGGAAGGCACTGAAGCGCTTGCCAACCGCTGGCTGATGGAGGCCGGCCGAAGGTTCGATGAGACGTGTGAGAACAGGCTGGTGATCGGTCTCTCGGACCGTGACCTGGATCTTGAGCTTTCCACGGCCCGAAGCCGGCTGAACCTTGCCAACATTCTGGACGGTGCCGCCCAGATGAGCATCAAGGTCCTCGTGGTCGGTCCCCCGCCGGGGCTCGACGCCGAACGCAACCGCCGGCTCGCGGACCTCTCCGCAGCCTTCGGTGACGTGACTACACGCCGCAAGCACGTCTACGTGGATACGCTGACTCCGCTGCTGAACCATGAGCAGTGGAGGACGGACCTCGCAGCGAACGGCGGAACCCCTGGCCAGGCCGGCTACGGCCTGATCGCGTGGCTGGTGCTGCACCGCGGCTGGTTCCGCTGGCTCGATCTGCCGGACATGAACTGAAACAGCTGCCGAACATGCGAAAGGCGTCCGCACCAGCGGACGCCTTTCGCGTTCCCGGACCCGCGCTAGTGCCGGAAGACAATCTTTCCGGTGGCAGCGCCGTCGTGCATCCGGCGGAAGCCCTTGGCGGCATCCTCAAGCCCGAGTACCGAATCGATTTCGGGGCGTACGCCCGTGGCCAGCAGGAACTGGACCAGCCGCTGCAGTTCTGCACGCGTCCCCATCGTGGAACCCAGGACCTTCAGCTGCAGGAAGAAGATCCGGTTCAGGTCCGCTGGAGGGTTCGGCCCGGAAGTTGCGCCGCAGGTAACCAAAGCGCCTCCCGGCTTTAGGGCCTTCAGGGAATGGCCCCAGGTAGCTTCTCCCACCGAGTCGAAGACAGTGTCCACTCGCTCGGGGAGCCGCGCACCTGACTCAAACACGGCCTCTGCGCCCAGCCTGCGTGCGTCCTCGAGCTTGGCGGGGCTGCGTCCGGCAACCCAGACCCTGAACCCGGCGGCTGAAGCCAGGGCCACCAGAGCGGTGGACACTCCTCCCCCGGCGCCCTGGATAAGCACCGTGGAACCCGGCGCCGCAGGCGAGACGGTGAAGAGCATGCGGTACGCGGTCAGCCAGGCCGTGGGCAGGCAGGCGGCTTCTTCAAAACTGAGCTGCGCGGGCTTGGGAACCAGGTTCCGTTCCGGAACCCAGACCTCGTCGGCCATCGTCCCCGGGTACCGCTCGGAGAGCAGGGTCCTGCGGGGGTCCAGGGTCTCGTCGCCGTCCCAGCCCGGTGTGGACACCACCGAATGCACAATGACGTCATTGCCGTCGTCGTCCACGCCTGCGGCATCGCAGCCCAGGATCATCGGCAGCCGGTCCGTGGGAAGCCCAATCCCCTGCAGGGACCACAGATCATGCCGGTTCAGCGCCGAGGCACGGACCCGTACCCGCCGGAAACCGGGCTCGGGTTCAGGCCTGGAGAGCTCTCCCACCACCAGCCCGCTGAGCGGATCTTCCTGGGACTGGGACTGGGCGTACACGGCTCGCATGCTGAACTCCTTTGGTCGCTTGGTTGATCCATCCTAGGCGACGCCCGCAGCGGCAGCGCATGCACCGGGGTCCGCATTTACGCCGAGGGCACAGTGTGTGGGAGACTGAAGGGCAGAACTTGAAAGCGAAAGAAGGAGGCAGCCATGAGCAAGCGAGCACGCAAGCGTCGTGACCGTAAGCGCGGCGGCGCAAACCACGGCAAGCGTCCCAACACTTAAGTCAGGACGTCTGGCCGGATTTTCCGCGCTAACGAAAGAAAACCCCCGCAGCCTTCCGGCGACGGGGGTTTTCCTTTACCTGGCCGGGTCAGTGGTCCACTGACTGGATCTGGCTGATCCGGGCGAGGATATTGGCCTTCAGTGTCTGCGGTGCCTCTTCCGTGCAGGAACGTTTCACCACGGAACGGATAACGCACTCAAGATCGTGTTCCTCGGCGCATTCCGGGCATCCGTCCAGGTGCTCTTTGATTTCAACCAGGTCGTCATGCGAAAGCGCACCGTCCAGGTATTCATACAGCCGTTCGATGCGTGCGTCATCGCAATCACCCAGGCTCTGGCAATCGCTCATAGTGTCTTCCCCTGATTCTCCGCCGCTCCGGCGGCAGCCTTCTGTGCCTTGCCCTTGATGCCGCGCTCATATGCGTACTCGGCCAGCAGCTCACGGAGCATCTTGCGCCCGCGGTGCAGCCTGGACATCACGGTGCCGATTGGCGTGTTCATGATTTCTGAAATTTCCTTGTACGCGAAGCCCTCGACATCGGAGAAATAGACCGCCAGGCGGAACTCCTCCGGGATGGCCTGCAGCGCACTTTTGACGTCGGAATCGGGCAGGTGGTCCAGTGCTTCCGCCTCTGCCGAACGCAGGCCCGAAGAGCTGTGCTCAGCCGCGCGGGCCAGCTGCCAGTCCTCCACGCCATCTGAGTTCGCCTGCAGGGGCTCCCGCTGGCGCTTGCGGTACAGGTTGATATACGTGTTGGTCAGGATCCTGTACAACCAGGCCTTGAGGTTGGTTCCGGGCTTGTACTGGTGAAATGCCGAGAAAGCCTTTGTGTAGGCTTCCTGCACCAGATCCTCAGCATCTGCCGGGTTGCGGGCCATGCGCATGGCAGCTGAGTAAAGCTGGTCCACGTATTGCATGGCATCGCGCTCGAAGCGCAGTTTGCGGGCCTCTTCGGGCTCGGACGCGACGTCGAGGCCCGGATCTTCCACCTGTGGGCTGCCTTCCGGCACATCAGTTCTCATTAAGTCCAAGTGTAAGGGGCGTGTACGCCCCAGCAACCCGGCTACGGCCCCCTCAGCCGTGTTCCGCTCCTGGACCAGCGAACCTGCCATCCTCAGCCTCCGACTCCGCTCTAGACTCCCGGCACAGTCCGCACCAGTCCTGCCGGCGCTCGGTCCGGCACTGGGCATAACCGGCGTCCGCCTGCGGATATTCCACGCGGCGGCCCATCCGGGCGTTAGGCAGCTGAGGTGTACAAGGGGACCAAAGGTGCCAGACTAGGGGGTATCCGTTGTACGGCGTGTCCCGCCAGGCACACCCGTATCATCTTTGAACGCACGCCGGTCCGGCGTAACCCAGGAGGCCACGCATGAGCATTGTCCGAAAACTAGCCCGTCCGCTCCTCGCTGCCGGCTTTGTGGCTGCGGGCGTGGAGCGGCTGCGCAACGCCGACCAGACCGCCCAGCAGCTCACCCCTACCCTGAACCGGCTGGGTTCGGCGGTGCCGTCTGCCGCTGGACTGGCCGAAAACCCGGCCGCCGTCGCCCGTGTCCTCGGTGCCACCCAGCTCGGCGCCGCTGCCATGCTGGGCCTGGGCAAGTTCTCCCGGCTGGCTGGACTGGTCCTCGCCGCGACCGCAGGCGTGAACACCTTGGTGGAATACCGCAACAGCGATGCCACCACCGCTGAAGGCCGGAAGGATCGCCGTACCCAGCTCCTGAAGAACCTCTCTCTGATTGGCGGCGTGCTCCTGGCTGCCGTGGACACCAATGGCCGTCCGGGCCTGGCCTGGCGTGCAGAGCACCTGGTGTCGGACACGCAGCGCAGCGTGCGGGCCATGGGCAAGGATGCCGGACGCCGTTCACGCAAAGTCACCAAGCAGACCCGTAAGCAGCTGGCCAAGGCAGAACGTGCCGTCCGCAGCACCGCATCAGATATCGCAGGTTCCTAAGCACCATGACTGAAACATCCGTGCCCGTCGCAGACGGCTGGCCGGCCCCCACCCCTGGCCGCCCCGTTACCGGGGTGGTCAGGGTTCCAGGCTCCAAATCCCTCACCAACCGCTACCTGGTGCTGGCCGCCCTGGCCGACGGACCCTCCCGCCTCCGCGCTCCCCTGCACTCACGTGACTCAGCCCTGATGGTGACCGCGCTGCGGTCCCTCGGCGCGAAGATCACGGAGGCCCCCGGCAGCGGGCCGTTCGGTCCCGACCTGCTGGTGGAGCCGCTTCCAGCATCCGCTTCCGGAAACACGGAAGTTGACTGCGGCCTGGCCGGCACGGTGATGCGTTTTGTGCCCCCGCTGGCTGCCCTGCGTTCCGGAACCGCCGCGTTCGACGGCGATCCGCACGCGCGTCAGCGCCCCATGGGCGCAACCATCGAGGCCCTGCGCGGCCTGGGCATTGAAGTGGACGACGGCGGACGCGGCGCACTGCCGTTCAGCGTCACCGGAAGCGGTGCCGTTCCCGGCGGACGCGTGGATATCGACGCCGGTGCCTCCTCCCAGTTCGTCTCCGCGCTGCTCCTGGCCGGTGCACGCTTCACGCACGGCCTGCACCTGGTCCACACCGGGGAAACGGTTCCCAGCCTCGACCACATCGCCATGACCGTTCAGGTGCTGCGCGAATGCGGTGTGGACGTAGATGACTCCGTGCCCAACGAGTGGCGCGTCGCACCGGGCCCCATCAGGGCCTTCGACGTGGAGATCGAACCCGACCTTTCCAATGCCGGCCCGTTCCTGGCTGCCGCCGTTGCCACCGGCGGCAGCGTGAGCATCCCGGGCTGGCCCGCACAGACCACTCAGGTGGGCGACAAATGGCGGCAGATCCTGCCGCAGATGGGCGCCACCGCTGAACTCGCCGACGGCGTACTGACCGTAACGGGCGGCGAATCCATCCGCGGCGGCACCTTCGCGGACACCAGCGAACTGGCACCTACGGTCGCCGCGCTCTGCGCGCTGGCAGGTTCGCCGTCGCTCCTGACCGGCATAGCGCATCTCCGCGGACACGAAACGGACCGTCTGGCAGCACTGAAGACTGAAATCAATTCCCTGGGCGGGAAGGTCACGGAAACAGCTGACGGCCTGTCAATCGACCCGGCGCCGCTTCACGGCGGGGTCTTCGGCACCTACGCCGACCACCGTATGGCCACCGCCGGAGCAATCCTGGGACTGGTGGTTCCCGGCGTCGTGGTGGAGGACATCGCGGCGACGTCCAAGACCATGCCCGAATTCGCGCAGCTCTGGACCGTCCTGGTGGCCGGTACGGAGCCGACGGCGGCGCAGGAGGCCTAACCGTGGCACGAGGCACCTCAGGCTGGGACGAATCGGACGTCCGCATCCGCCCGAACAAGAAGGGCTCCCGGCCCCGCACCAAGGACCGGCCCGCCCACGAAGACGCCGTCACGGGCCGCATCATCACCGTTGACCGCGGCCGTTACACGGCGATCGTGGACGAGGACACGCCGCAGGAGCGGATTGTTACGGCTGCCCGGGCCCGGGAACTGCGGCGCACCCCGGTGGTTGCAGGAGACCTGGTGGGACTGGTGGGTGACGTCAGCGGCTCCCCCGACAGCCTGGCCCGGCTGGTGAAGGTCAATGAGCGCGCCACACTGCTGCGCCGCTCTGCGGACGATACCGATCCGGTGGAGCGCGTGGTGGTAGCGAACGCGGACCAGCTGGTGATCGTGGTTGCAGCCGCCAACCCGGAGCCGCGAACCGGGTTCATCGACCGCGCCCTGGTGGCAGCGTATGACGCCGGCATCTCCCCCCTGCTCTGCATCACCAAGGCAGACCTGAAGGATCCCGCGGACCTGCTGGCCAACTACGAGCACCTGGACCTGGAAGTAGTCATCAGCCGCACGGCACAGGCCGACGACGCGGGGATCGACTCAGAGTCCGACGACGGCCTCTCCGCCCGCCTGGCCGGGGGCGCCGTCGCTGCCCTGCACGAGCACCTCCTGGGCAAGGTGAGTGTCCTGGTGGGCCATTCCGGCGTCGGAAAGTCCACGCTGGTGAACGCCCTCACCGGCTCACGGCGCGCCACCGGCGGAGTGAACGCCGTTACCGGCCGCGGCCGGCATACCTCTTCCTCCGCACTGGCGCTCAAGGTGCAGGACGCGCCGGCGGGCAGCTGGATCATCGACACGCCCGGCATCCGCTCCTTCGGGCTGGCCCATGTTGACCCGGACCGGATCCTCAGTGCCTTCCCCGACCTTGAGCCGGGCACCGAGGCCTGCGAACGCGGCTGCCGCCACGACGACGAGGCCGTGAACTGCGGACTCGACCCGTGGGTTGAGTCCGGCAACGCCGGAGCCGCCGGACCAGCCCGGCTCGCCTCCCTGCGCCGGCTGCTGGGTTCCGGCGGGCTGCGCACCGAGAACCGCGCGCAGGCCAAGGAACTGGGCACCCAATAAGGCGCCGGAGAACCCCGGCGAACACATCCTGGAGGTCCTCTCCAGGCAGGTACACGCCGCGCGCACCTGCGTAAACGTGGGCAGCGCGGCGGCAATAGCGATAAGTTGAAGTATGCCGTTCGTTCAGAACTACAACGATGATCTGCGTCTCGCCCATGTAATGGCCGATTCCGTGGACGACCAGACCATGTCCAGGTTCAAGGCCCAGGACCTCCGCATCGAGACCAAGCCGGACCTGACGCCGGTCACGGACGCAGACAAGGCAGCCGAAGACGCCATCCGCGGCCAGCTCTCCCGTGCCCGGCCGCGCGACGCCGTCCTGGGAGAGGAATTCGGTTCCACTGGCTCCGGCCCGCGGCGCTGGATCATCGACCCCATCGACGGCACCAAGAACTTTGTGCGCGGGGTCCCGGTGTGGGCGACCCTCATCGCACTGGTGGACGACGGCGTCCCGGTGGTCGGCGTCGTCAGCGCCCCGGCGCTGGGCAAACGATGGTGGGCAGCCACTGGAACCGGCGCCTACATGGGCCGGTCACTGGCATCGGCAACCCGGCTGCGGGTTTCAAATGTGTCCACCCTGGACGATGCCTCCCTGTCCTACTCCAGCCTCACCGGGTGGAAGCAGCGCGGCAACCTCGATGAGTTCCTCGGCCTGACCGAATCCGTGTGGCGCACCCGTGCCTACGGTGATTTCTGGTCTTACTGCATGGTGGCAGAGGGGGCAGTGGACATTGCGTGCGAGCCCGAACTCAACCTGTATGACATGGCTGCCCTGGTTCCGATCGTGACCGAAGCCGGGGGCCGGTTCACCTCCCTTGAAGGCGAGGACGGTCCCTTCGGCGGCAATGCCCTGGCCACCAACGGAATGCTGCACAACGAAGTACTGCAGCGGCTCAACCCCGACCTCGACGACCTCTTCTAGGACTCCACGTGGCTTCCAGCGGACCCAGGCTCGACGGTCTGCGCCGCCGGCAGCTGGGCGGCAGTTACCGCACCGGCGCCGAACACTACGACCGGATCCGTCCCGGCTACCCGGATGCGGCGGTGGACTGGCTTTTTGACGTCCCGCCCCTTGCCGGACGCCCGGCCGCGTCCGTGTCCGTGGCGGACATCGGTGCCGGCACAGGCAAGTACACCGCAGCCCTCGTGTCCGCGGGTTTCAAGGTCCACGCCGTGGATCCTTCCGCGGACATGCTGGCCCAGCTCTCCCGTTCGCTGCCGAATGTCCCGGCCACCCAGGGCACGGCCGAACGCACCGGGCTTCCGGATGCTTCGTTTGACGCCGTGACCGTAGCCCAGGCGTGGCACTGGTGCGACCCGGCTGCCTCCTCCGCCGAATTCGCCCGGATTCTCACCCCGAACGGCTTTGCCGGTCTGGTCTGGAACCAGCTGGACGTGAACGTCCCCTGGGTCCACCGGTTTTCCCGGATCATCCATGCCGGGGACGTCCTGCGCCCGGGATTCCGTCCTGAGCTGGGACCGGAGCTGGAACTGGAGGAGTTCCACACCACGTCCTGGTCCCTGGCCATGACGCCGGAGGATCTCGCGGAGCTGGCCAAGTCCCGCGCCTACTACCTGTCCGCCTCTGAAACCACCCGCGCCAAGGTCCTGGCCAACCTCTCCTGGTACCTCTACGAGCATCTGGGACACGCACCGGGAGAAGAACTGCAGCTGCCCTACCTCACCTTCACCTGGCGTGCTGTCAGGGCCCAGGCAAATCAGCCCGGCTAGTTGGCACTGCCCCCTCCCCTGCGATACCGGCGCTGTCCTAGACTGAGGCGAAGGGCGGGCAGCTCCCGGATTCTTCGGCAACCAGGGGAATGCATGGCGACATTTGGCATTGAGGAAGAGTTCCTGCTGGTGGACCCGGCCACTGGACTTCCGGCGCCCAGGGCGGAGGAGATTTCGCGGGCACTGGCAGCACAGCCGGCGCTTCCCGCCACGGATCTTCCTTCTCCCGTGGGGCAGTCGGAATTCCTCGCCTGCCAGCTCGAAACCTCCACCATCATCTGCGAGACCCTGGACGACGCCGTGGTTTCGCTGCTCGGTGCCCGCACCGCCATAGCCGCGGCGGCCGCTTCAGCCGGCATCGGCGTCGTGCCTTCCGGTGCTGCGCCCCGCATTGCGGACACTCCCGCCGAAGTCACCGGTACCGAACGCTACCGCGCCATGGGCGAGCTAACCGGCGCCGTGGCCGGGGAGCATTACGTCAACGGGACGCACATCCATGTTGCGGTTCCCAGCCGCGACAGCGGGATCACCGCCCTGAACAAGCTCCGTCCGTGGCTCTCCACACTCGCGGCCCTAGCCGGCAACTCGCCTTTCTGGCGGGGCATGGACACGAGCTTTTCCAGCTGGCGCTTGATCCATTACCGCCGCTGGTCCGTGCAGGGCTGCCCGCCGGAGTTTGCCGATGCGGCAGATTATGACCGCAGGCTTGCCCGGCTCCTCGGCTCTGACGCAGTCCTGGATTCAGGCCATATTGGCTGGGCGGCGCGGCTGTCCCAGCGCTACCCCACCGTTGAGGTGCGAGTGGGGGATGCCCAGCTTCAGGCGGCCGACTCCGTCCTGCTCGCTGCCCTGGTGCGCGGACTGGTCCTGAGCACCGCAGCGGCACCGGATTCGCATCCGGACCCGGAACTGCTCGACGCCGGACTGTGGCAGGCTGCCCGCTACGGACTCGGGGGACGGCTGATGGGGGTGCTCGGTGACTCCTCTGCGGCCGCCGAGCAGGTGGATGCACTGGTTGACCACATCCGTCCGGCCCTGGACGAGAACGGCGATCTGGCCTATGTCCTGGCCGGTGTGCAGCGGATGCTTACCGAAGGAACAGGCGCCGTACGCCAGCGTGCCGCCTACGCCGCAGGGGGCTGGGACGGCCTGACCCGGTTGTACGGGTCGGCGCTGACCACAGGCGCCTAAGCTACGCAACAAAACCTCAGCAAGCTTCTCATTTGGCTTCAGGGTGCCCTTCGGCCCTAGTCTTTTTGAGGAGCGCTGCGGGTGGATGCCTGCAGCCGTGGAAGATGTGGAGGGATGCATGGCGACACTGGGCATCGAGGAAGAGTATCTGCTGCTGGATCCGGTTTCCGGGCTCCCGGTGCACAAGGCGGAGGAGGTTGCAGGCTATCTGCACCGTTCGCCGAGGGTGACGGAGGGCGAAATCCAGCGTGAACTGCTCAGCTGCCAGATCGAGACCGCCACCCCGGTCTCCGCCACACTGACCGAGGTGGAAGAGTATCTGCTGAACTTCCGCGGCCAGCTTGAAGCCGCTGCACGGAAGGCGGCGGTCGTAGCGTCCGGAACGGCCTCTGCGCCGTTCATAGAGGACCATTATCCGGAGCTGACGGACAAGGAACGCTACCGCCAGCTGCGCGAAAGCGCACCGGGGATCGTCGGAGACCAGTTCGTCAACGGACTCCACGTCCACGTTTCAATTCCGGACCGGGAAGCCGGGGTCCAGGCGCTGAACCGGATCCGCGAGTGGCTGCCGGCCATCGTGGCGCTGAGCTGCAACTCCCCCTACTGGTTGGGACGGGACAGCGGTTTTGGCAGCTGGCGGGTGGTCCACTACCGCCGCTGGCCGGTACAGGGCTGTCCTCCCACCTTCAAGGACGCGGCAGACTACGAACGGCGTGTGGCGCAGCTGGTGTCCACCGGGGCGATCATTGACCGGGGCGTACTGACCTGGATGGCCCGGCTGTCGGATTCATATCCCACCCTGGAGGTCCGGGCCGGCGACGCCCAGCTGCGCGCACGGGACTCCGTGCTGATCGCTGCCCTTGTCCGCGGATTGGTGAGCACGGCGGTCGAGGAAGCAGGCCGGGGAATCGACCGCCCGGTCCCCGAAGCAGAGCTGCTTGACGCCGCAATGTGGCAGGCCGCCCGCGAGGGTTTGACCGGCCAGCTGGTGGATCCGGTCAGCGCCGGTTTGGTACCGGCCCAGGACCGCATCCAGGCCCTGCTGGACTTCGTCTCCGAGGCGCTCGACGCCGAGAATGACACCGAGTGGGTTCGCGCCGGGCTGCAGGACATCCTGGACTCCGGCACCGGGGCCGAGCGCCAGCGGCGCGCCATGGCTGAGGGAGGAACAGCCGGACTGCTGGAACTCTACGGGTCTGCGCTTACCGGCGAATAGCACCCGGCTAAATGGGCCCCTAGGAAAGCCCGCTGATGTCCAGCACGCGGGCTTCCCAGGGGCCGAACACTGCCGTCTGCCTTTTCTCACCGTAGTTGCCCAGGATCAGTTCGCCGCCCTGAAGGTCATCGGGGGCGGCCTGCTCCAGGCCGGAAAAGTTTCCAATCACGCCCAGTCTCGTCTCCCCCAGGGCCCGGCTGAAGGCGAAAAGCGTCGGATGGTTCGCGTGCATGAGCTGGAAGTCGCCCGTCGCGACAACCGGCAGCTCGTGGCGCAGCCGGATCAGCTGCTGATAGTAGCGGAAGATGGATTTCGGTGCGGCCTGATCCTGTTCCACGTTGATCTCCGGGTACCTGGGGCCCAGCCCGATCCACGGCACACCCTTCGTAAACCCTCCCCCCGGTTCCGAAGTCCACTGCATGGGTGTCCTGGCGTTGTCGCGGCTGACGTGTCCCAGAATCTCCAGGACCGTTTCGGGATCCATTCCGCGCGCAGTTGAATCCGCGTAGTAGTTCAGCGATTCGACGTCCCGATACTCGTCAATGCCGGTGAAACCGGCATTGGTCATGCCGATCTCTTCCCCCTGGTAGATAAAGGGCGTTCCGCGCTGCATATGCAGCAGGGTCGCCCACAAAGTGGCGGACTCATACCGGAACTCCTCGTCATTTCCGTACCGGGAAACATGGCGGGGCTGGTCGTGGTTGCTCAGGTAGAGGCTGTTCCAGCCCCGTTCGGCCAGTCCGCGCTGCCAGCGGTTCCAACTGGTCTTCAGGTCCCGGAGGTTCACCGGACGGCGGTCCCACTTGCCGCCCGGACCGTGGTCCAGGTTCACATGTTCGAACTGGAACAGCATGTCCAGCTCGTTCCGGTAGGGGTCCGTGAAGAGCCGGGCTTCCTCGACCGTTGCTCCCGTGGTTTCCCCGACAACCAGGTAGTCCTCGCTGCGGTGTGCGAAGACCGCGCGCATCATCTCCTGCACAAACTCGTGCACGCGCGGGCCGGAGGTGAAGAACGGAGAACCGTCTCCCCACACGCCGCCGAACTGGATCATGCTGTCGGGGAAGCGCTGGTCCTTCGATATGAAGTTCACGGCGTCCATCCGGAAACCGTCAATGCCCCTGTCCATCCACCAATTCATCATGGCGTAGACCCGGTTGCGGACCCTGGTGCTCGCCCAATTCAGGTCCGGCTGGTGGCGGGAAAAGATGTGCAGGTAGTACTGCCGGGTCGGCTCGTGCCACGTCCACGCGGATCCCCCGAACAAGGATCCCCAGTTGTTGGGTTCCGCACCCGGCTCGCTGCCGCGGAATCCCCGGCGCGGATCCCGCCAGTAATAGGAGTCGCGGGAAATATTGTCGCGGGAGGAGATAGAGCGTTTGAAGGCCTCGTGGTCACTGGAGGTGTGGTTGATCACCAGGTCCATGATCATCTTCATACCGCGCGCATGAACCTCGGACAGCAGCTGGTCGAACTCTTCCTCGGTGCCGAACACCGCATCAACTCTCCTGTAGTTGCTGATGTCATATCCATTGTCCCGCTGCGGAGACTGGTGGATGGGAGAGAGCCACAAAACGTCAACGCCGAGTTCCTGCAGATAGTCCAGCCGCGTGATGATTCCGCTCAGGTCACCGATACCGTCACCCGTGGTGTCCTGGAAGCTGCGCGGGTAGATCTGGTAGACCACCGCGTTGGTCCACCATGCCGGGCGGGAAAGGTCCCTCATTCAGGCTCCTGGGTCGGCGGTCCGGGCGTGCCGCAGACTTGAGTCTACGACCGCGCAACCCCGCGGGACAGAGGCGGGTGAAGACTTGGCCTGCGCGGGGCTCCCACGGTCCCGTTCCCTTGCCCAGGGCAGCCGGCGCTGGCTAGCGTGGCACCTACTCTAACCGTCCGTGTGCCCGCCACACGCCGGATAGTGCCTGGATCCCAACTGTTTGGAGTATCTGACATGGCAACACTTACCGTATGGAAATTCCCCGACGCGGACGCCGCTGAAAGGGCGACGCAAACCCTGGCCAGCCTCGAGTCGCAGAACCTCATCAACGTGCAGGACGAGGCAATCGTCACCTGGCCGCAGGACAAGAAAAAGCCCCGGACAATCCAGGAACACAATATGGCCGGCGCCGGCGCCCTGGGCGGCGGCTTCTGGGGCCTGCTGTTCGGCCTGATCTTCTTCATCCCCCTCATCGGCGCCGCCGTTGGCGCGGCCATTGGAGCCCTGTCCGGTTCCATGGTGGACGTTGGCATCGATGACAATTTCATCAAGCAGATCCGGCAGGAAGTCACCCCGGGCACTTCAGCCCTGTTCGTGCTTTCCTCTGATGCCGTGGAAGACCGGGTCCTTGACGCTTTCAAGGACGGCTTCCCCGGCGCCTCACTGATCGCCACCAACCTCTCCAAGGATCAGGAAGCGAATCTGCGGAAGGCCTTCGCCGAAGCGGACTAGGTTCCGGCAGCCAGGGGCTGCACACGCAGCGGCAGGGCACGACGGCGGCA
>NZ_BAAALV010000002.1:1340299-1351801 GCF_039528575.1 Arthrobacter gandavensis | reverse complement strand
TCGTTTAACTGATGATTACTCGACGCCAGGCAGCCCAGTACCTTGATATTCCGCTCGAAATGGCCGCCAAGCACGGCATCCCGCCGCGGCTGGAACAGGCCGAGCTCAATGAGCTCGATGCCAATCCTCCGGCCTGGCTGGCACAGTCACGGGCCAACCGCACCGGCAAGCGGCCGGTCTGGGTGCAGCTGGAGTGTGAAGTCTGCGGCTTCCGGGAAACGGCCCGCCCCAAGAAGTGGTGGCCGGACTTCACCTTTGTGGCCTGTGACGACCACAGTGTCCGTGAGCTTCCTCCGGTTCCGGCAGGTGCCGTGCGGAGTGAATATGAGGGCGTGGGCTCGCGCTTCACCGGGATCGTCGATGTTCCGGTGAGCGGCGCGAACTAGTTTCCTAGCGGCCCGTGGCGGCCAGTCCGGTGCGGGCCATCGCGTCCTTGTAGACGATCCGCATTTCTGCCAAAGACTCCTGCTGGCGTTCCTCGGTGGCGCCGAATGAACGTCCTTCTGCCGAGCGTGCCTTGTAAACCTTGAAGCTGCGCCGGTAGATCATCCGGTTCTCAGTCTTCAGGAATGCAGCTGCCAGCCGCTGGGCTTCGGTACCGTGCGCCACGATGACGGATGCGCGCGGCACCAGCGCCAGGAAGCGCAGCAGGGGCTTCAGGCCCTCGGCGACTTCTTCCTTGGTGAGCTTGGTGTGCGGCTCTCCGGGGGTGTACCAGGGGTGCACGTTCCAGGGCATGACGTACTTGGGCTGAAGGCCAACCTGCCAGTGGACGCCCAGGAGGCGGGTGACGGCTTCGTCACTGCCTGCGGTGACGAACCCCGACGGGTGGGCGGCACCGTTATTTGAGAACAGGCTCACGATCCGGGCTTCGTCCACGTCATGCTGCGGATCAATGTAGGGAACTTCGCTGCCGGGCTTGAGCGCTGCCAGGGTGTCGCACAGCTGGTTGACTTCGGCAACACTGGGTTCGTAACGGCGGTCGAACAGGGACAGCGCACTGGAATCTGCGGGAGTTTCTGCGGGGGTTTCCGTGAGGGAATCAACGGGTGTTTCTGCGGACGTTTCAGCGGGGGCGGACTGCATGGGGGTGGCGCTTCTCCTACGGTATTGCGTGTCTTCCCTCCGCGGGGCGTGGGGCACGTCGCAGTGCTCCGGACTCGCACAGGGAGCGTGAAGTACGGAGCAGCAGGTCAGTGATGGGTGCGGTGGAAAGGGGCGCCTCCGCGGCTGGAGCCGGACACTGCTGTGGGCAGGACGGCGGGCGAAGGGCTTCTTCCAAGCTTACCAAGGGCTGGCCGGGGCCGGAGCCAGGTGCGTGTCTCGGCCTGCTTCACCGCTGGGCCGTTGGCAAGTCCCCACGGCCCGGCGCAGAGCCCTGACGTGGACGGTTCTGCCCATCGACTTCGGCTGGAAAGGAAGCAGACTCTCCGTAGCGAAGATGGGTTTTGGCTCCGCCGAGTTGGTCGCTGGCACGTTTTCCACGTTCTGGGAGCCACTCCGGGACGTTGCCTCAAACGGCGCCAGTCTGGTTTGCCGCCTGGAGCGGCGGCAACCCGCAGTCCGAAATGGGTGCAGTCCGGGGGCATCACCGCGGCCTACCGGAACGACCGCGGTCTTCCGGTCGAAGTCCTGGTCACGTCTGCCTGCGCGGGGAATGGACCGGAGCACCAGATGCAGCGCTCCGAGCTGGACCCGAAATACGGCGTTCCCAGCCAGTACTGCGGGGACGGCGCCTCCCGACTGACAGACGCACAAAAAGCACCCCGGCCCGAAGGCCGAGGTGCTTTTTGGTTCGTGGAGATGGGGGGAATTGAACCCCCGTCCGATGTCGTGTTGTCAGGGCTTCTCCGGGCGCAGTTCACGTCGGATTTTCTCGGCCCCAGCCATCATGTGAACAAGTGGCTGATCCGGGCCCAGCCGTCTAAAAGTCCCGAGCACTCCAACGGCAAGAGTACTCAGCAGTGGCCCTCTAAATGACGCCAGGATCCGGGACGAGAGCATTCCCGGTCTGACGGACTATGCCCGCTGCTTAGGCAGCGAGAGCGAAGTCAGTGCGCTTAGAATCGGCACTTATTGGTTTGCAGAGAGCGTTTACGAGATAACCCTGCATCCTCGGCCCGCTTCACCTGTCGCGACTAACATCGTCGAAACCTGTCATCCCCGTATTCAGTTACCAAACTGATGTTTCCGCCCGCAACCGGCCGGACCGTTAACTATAACGCATAAGCGCTAGAACGTCAGGCCGAACACCGTGATCGGCGCTCCCCACAGCACCAGTACCAGTGCGGAGAGCAGTACGAACAGGACGGAGAGGATCGCCAGTGCCGTCATGCCGGCGAACTTTCGGCGGAATGCCCAGCCAAACAACACAGCATTCGCAGCCAGCAGCAACGGCGAAACCCACACCAGGATCTGGGCCAGGTACACGTAGAAGACCACGAAAAACGGCACCACCACCAGGATGACAACCGGGACCACGGCGGCCACGATCAGCAGGTCGATTGCAGCAACCGCCCATGCCCACAAGGGCTTGCGCTCCGCTGCCGGTGCATCTTCCTCAGGCTGCGGCTCCCAGAAGGTACCGCTCATGGACTACGCTCCGCGGTTCTTGGCACGCATTTCACGCAGTGCCTCGCGGTTGTCCTGCTTCTCCCGCAGGCTCTGCCGCTTGTCATAGTCACGCTTACCGCGGGCGACGGCGATTTCAACCTTCGCGCGTCCGTCCAGGAAGTACAGCTGGAGAGGCACGATAGTGAAGCCGGATTCGCGGATCTTCTGCGCGATCTTGTCCAGCTGTTCGCGGTGCAGCAGCAGTTTGCGGCGCCGGCGGGCGGAGTGGTTGGTCCAGCTGCCGTTGAGGTACTCCGGAATGTAGACAGCTTCAAGCCAGAGTTCATCGTTGTAGAACGTGGCGAACCCGTCCACCAGGGACGCACGCCCCTCACGCAGGGACTTCACCTCGGTGCCCATCAGGACCATCCCGGCCTCATAGGTATCAAGGATTTCGTAGTTGTGCCGGGCCTTGCGGTTGGTGGCCACGACTTTTCGGCCACTTTCTTTGGGCACGGTTCAACTCTCCTTCGTTGCTTTTGTCGAGCGGCATATTCGCCTCCGGCGCGTTCCCGGAGGCGAAACACCCATTCTAGGCCCTAGAGCAGTCCCATGGGATTTACGAGCTGCCCGTTGAGCATGGTCTCGAAGTGCAGGTGGCAGCCGGTTGAGTTGCCGGTGGTACCCACATAGCCGATCAGCTGCCCGGCGTTGACCCACTGCCCGGCGGAAACCACCCTGCTGCTCAAGTGGTAGTAGTTCGTAGCCAGGGCAGAGGTTCCGATGACGCCGTGGTTCAGCACGATCCGGTTGCCGGTGCCGATCATTTCTCCGCCGCCCGTGTCCGAACGCCACACTTCGCCGGACGCCGGGGCATAGACGGGAGTCCCGCACTGGGCTCCGAAGTCGACTCCGGAGTGCAGGTAGCCGCCGGTGCCGGAGAAATCGATGGTTCCTGCCGGCGTGGCACGCCAACCGAAGCCTGACGTCAGGGGTGCGCTGACGGGATAGCGCAGACCGAAGGCTGACGGGTTGGTTGGCTGGATGGTCTGTGGCGGCGGGGCGGGCTGGTTGTTGCGTGCAGCTTCCTCCGCAGCCCGCCGGTTCGCTTCGGCGATCCTGGCTTCCTCGGCACGGCGTGCCTCTTCGAGCAGGATGCGCTGGCGTTCGGCGATCTCCGCCTGGACAGCCGCCTGTTCGGACTGGATTGAAGCGAGCTTCGCCTGGACTACCGGTTTCTTGGCTTCGAGTTCGCCGTTTAGCGCCTCGGCGCTGGCGATGAGGCTGTCAACCTTCTCCTTCTCGGCGGCGGCTTCATCGCGGGCCGCCTGCTCCGCACGCAGCGCCTCTTCGGCCTGTGCCTTGAGCGAGGAGATCTCCTCTTCCACAGCGGTGAGCCGCGCTTCAGAGTTCACGTTGGTCGCGGCCTGCTGCGACAGGCGCTCAACGGCAGCGTTCTGTCCGCGCAGCGCCTGGCCGGCCATTCCCATGGAGTCGGTGAGGCTGTCAGCACCGTTGGCCCCAAACATCAGGGTGAGGCTGGAAGGCACTCCCCCGCTCTTGTAGGCCTGGCTGGCAATCTGCCCAATCACTTTCTGGGTTTCGTCCAGGGCCTTGCGGTCTTCTTCGATCTGGGCCGCGATCTTGTTCCGGCTTTCCTGTGCCAGGGCCACCCGGTCCGTGAGCGCTCCGACCTTGGCCGAGGCACTGGTAACCCTGCCTTCAGCATCAGCCAGCACGGTCTGCGCGGCAGGCAGCTCTTCGTTCTGGTAGATGTTCAGCTGGGCGACTGTCTTGGCAATGTCGGCGTCCAGGTATTCGTACTCTGCCTGGACGCGCTGCTGCTCGGCCTGCAGCGCATTCTTGCGGTCGTTCAGCTCATCGGCCTGGGCAGGGGTGAGGACGGCTGCAAGGGAAAGGACCACTGCCAGGAGCATCGCAGCCCCTGCGGCGACGGTTTTCCGCCCAGCATCCAGCCGCGCAGCAGGTGCTGCTGCGCCCCCCGGCGGGAATCCACGGTTGTCATTCATCGGCGAGACCATACATGTAGCGTTCTGCTTTCCTTTTGACCAGTGCCCACACTCTAAACCTTGATATAGCGTCTAAGCGTCAGCAGTGAGGACACTCCAGCCAGTAATGTACCCAGAATGAGGAGTACCGGGCTCAAAAGTAGCACCTCACGTGCGGATATGAAGGCAGTAGCCGGGTACTGACGGGCCAGCATGCCAATGAAGAAGTGGGCCACGGCCCACAGGGTGCCCGAAGCCAGGACCGCACCGATCAGCGCCGCGATCACACCTTCAAGGACAAAGGGCAGCTGGATCACTGCCTTGGACGCACCGACCAGGCGCATGATGCCGGTTTCGCGGCGCCGGCTGAATGCGGACAGGCGGATGGTGGTGGCGATCAGCAGGATCGCACACACCAGCATCAGCACGGCCACGATCAGCGCAACCAGGGACGCGATGTTCATGAAGGAGAAGACCTTCTCCAGCAGTTCACGCTGGTCGCTGACCGATTCAACACCCGGCATCGAGGAAAACGCCTCGTTGATGACCTCGTACTTCTCCGGATCCACCAGCGAAACGCGGAACGTTTCCGGGAGCTGGTCCGCGGTAACGCTGTCCACAATCGGAGAATTGGCGAACTGTTCACGGAAGTGGCCCAGGGCCGTTTCCTGGTCCTCGTAATGCACGGTGTCGATGTACTGCTCGAACTCCGAAGAGTTCAGCTTGGCTTCGATCGCGCTGCGTTGCTCGTCAGTGACGGAGCCCGAAGCACAGGACGGGGAAACGTCATTGTCCACGCACAGGAAGACCGCCACCTGGACACGGTCGTACCAGTAGCCCTTCATCTGGTTGATCTGCATCTGCAGCAGACCGGCGGCACCCACGAAGGTGAGGGATACGAAGGTCACCAGGATGACGGAGACCACCATGGACAGGTTGCGCCGAATCCCTGAGCCGATTTCGCCCAGGACAAAAGCCATCCTCATTCGGAGACCTCCGATCCGGCCGGGCTGTTCTGTTTCGTAGCATCAGGCGTACCTGCGGCCTCCGGGCGGCTGGGAGCACCAGCCGGTGCAGCGGCGTCGGACGCGGGCTCGCCGGTGGCGGCAGCATCGGTGCCGGCTGCCGGCACTATCGGCTGCATCGCCGTCGCCAGGTAGATGCCCTCGCGTTCGTCGCGGACGATCTTGCCGTTGCGGAGTTCGATCACGCGCTTGCGCATTGCGTTGACGATGTCGTGGTCGTGCGTGGCCATGACAACGGTCGTGCCGTTCTGGTTGATCCTGTCCAGGACGTTCATGATGCCCAGCGAAGTGGTGGGATCGAGGTTGCCGGTGGGTTCGTCAGCCAGCAGGATGCCGGGCCGGTTCACGATGGCACGGGCGATGGCAACGCGCTGCTGCTCACCACCGGAGAGTTCGTGCGGAAGCCGGTTGTCCTTGCCCTCCAGCCCAACGGTTTTCAGGACCTCCGGAACTGAATCCCGGATGACGGCGCGTGAGCGGCCAATGACCTGCATAGCGAACGCAACGTTGGCAAAGACGGTCTTGTTGGGCAGCAGGCGGAAGTCCTGGAAGACGACGCCGATGCCGCGGCGCAGGCGCGGGACGCGCCAGCTGGGAATCTTGGCCACGTTTGAACCGGCCACGTACACGGTTCCCCGCGTCGCGTGCTCTTCCTTGAGCACCAGCCGGATGAGCGTCGATTTGCCTGAGCCGGAGGCACCCACCAAAAAGACGAACTCGCCGCGGTCTACGTCCAGGCTGACCGAATTCAGGGCAGGCCTGGAGTTCCGGTCGTAGACCTTTGTGACGTTGTCGAAAGTGATCATTACTGTTTCATGCCCTTACGTAGCAGCCGGAACGGCAAGGGCCTTTGGCCTTGGGAGCAGGGAACCGGCCTTTCGACTATAGCCAGCGGATCCCGCCGCCGGGCAGACCGGCACGTGGTGTGTCGCCCGGACGCATCTGCCCTCCCATGGCTGCAGAGGAGGAGCATCCCCCCGGCCGCAGGGTCATCGTCCCGGGGGAAGCGTCATCCTGCCGGCGGTTCCCCGGCCGGCAGCCGGCGGGAAGCAACCTGCTCGGCCAGCACCGCCGCAACAGCGCTGGCTCCGGGATCATCCATGACAACCGTGTAGTGGTTGGTGTCCGGTACGTCGCTGATGTGAAGGTCCGGCAGCCTGCCCTGCCAGGAACTGATGTAGTCCGGGGAATACAGCCCCGGTTCCTCGTCCAGGAGACCACGCGGAGCACGCAGCAGGCGCACAGGGTGGGCCAGTTCGTCCAGCGCCTGCAACAGGGCTGTGCCGCGGTGCAGCTCTGCGGTGTCCTCAATGAGCGCCTGGGCACGGGTGGCAGCGCGGAACCCGCTGCCGTGCGGCTGCAGGTCATAGGCCAGGTAATCCCGCAGCAGTTCGTTCCAGTGCCCGGCGAAGGCGGGATGCGGGGCCCAGAACTGCTCGTAGTCCGCAAGGGAGTCGAATACCTGCTCGAGCCGTTCGGCAGCCGGACCCAGAACGGCTTGGATGACCTGCTCGTCGCTCAGTCCGGACGGCACGTCCAGCGGCAGGCCGCCGTCGACCAGCACGAGCGAATCCACCAGGTGCGGGTGGCGGTTTGCCAGCACCAATGCCGCGAAGGCACCCATTGAATGGCCGACGACGACGGCGCGGGGCACCGCCAGTGCCTCCAGCACCGCCGCCAGGTCATCCGCGTGCACCGGCATCCCGTACGGGCCCGGCAGGGTGTTGCTGCGTCCCCTGCCGCGCAGGTCCGGGGCGATTACGCGGACATCCGGGAGCGCGTTGGCCACCATGCCCCAGGTCCGGTGCGAGGCCGTGACTCCATGGATGGCCAGGACTGCGGGGGCGTCGGGATCAGTCGGCCCCCAGATGCCGGTGTGCAGGGTGCCGCCGCGGACGGGAACCGCAGCACTGCTGTAGTCACTCATCGCGCGCTCCATCCGCCGTCCATGGTGTACGAGGCCCCGGTAACCATCCCGGCGCCGGGACCGGCGAGCCAGGCAGCCAGGGACGCGACTTCCTCCGGTTCCACGAGCCGCTTGACTGCGGACTCCGTCAGCATGACCGAGGCAACCACTTCCTCCTCGGGAATCGAGTTGATGCGGGCCTGGTCGGCGATCTGCGCCTCGACCAGCGCAGTGCGCACATACGCCGGATTGATGCAGTTCGAGGTGACGCCGTGTTCTCCGCCTTCCAGGGCGGTGACCTTGCTGAGCCCTTCCAATGCGTGCTTTGCGCTGACATAGGCGCTCTTGAAGGCGGAGGCCCGCAGCCCGTGCACGGAGGAGATGTTGATGATCCGGCCGAAACCGCGCTCGTACATCCCCGGCAGCGCTGCACGGATCAGCAGGAAGGGCGATTCAACCATCAGGCGGTGGATCAGCCGGAACGTTTCGGGGTCGAAGTCCTGGATGGGATTGATCCGCTGGATGCCCGCGTTGTTGACCAGGATGTCGGTGTCCAGGGTGAGGTTTTCCAGTGCACTGGTGTCGCTGAGGTCCACCTCCCAGGCCGTACCGCCGGTGGCTGCAGCCACGCGTTCTGCCGCTTCCCGGTTGACGTCAGCAACGGTTACCTTCGCGCCCAGGGCTGCAAAGGTGCGTGCACAGGCCTCCCCTATCCCGGAGCCGCCCCCGGTGACCAGCGCCGTCCTGCCGTCCAGGCCTGCCGGGATCACTGCTTCGATGCTCATGCTCCGCCTCCGTCTGCCGGCGCCTCAGGCGCCATGCCTCGTTCGATAAACCGCATCATTTCCTCGAATTCCGCTTCCGGGATTTCGGGAGCGGGGCCCCCGCCGGAGCGGTCTGCATGCCACAGGACCCAGCGCATGCCCAGCATCTCGCCGATGCCCATCAGCGCCCACGCGACGGTGTCTACGTCCATCGGGCGGATCTCGCCGGCGTCGCGCGCTGCCTTGAGGCCTTCCACGTAGCCGTTGACGATCCGTGTGTAGTGCATGCGCAGGGCGCCCGGTGAGACGAACTCGGCCTGGCGGATGATCCGGTAGAGCGCAGGGTGTTCGGCAGTGAACCGGAAGAACGCCCGGAATCCCGCCCGCTCGGCTTCGATCCGGTTGCCCGCGGCTTTGGCCGCTTCGGTCATGGCCTGGCGGACGCGGCGGTTCAGGTCTTCCACCACCTCGTCGAAGATGGCCTGTTTTCCCTCGAAGTAAAGGTAGAAGGTGCCCAGCCCAATCCCGGCCTGCTCCGTGATCTTCACGATCGAAGCGTCGTGGTAGCCCACCGATTCGAATACCTGTTCCGCGGCTTCGAGCAGCCGGGCACGGGTCCTGGTGCCGCGGGCTGTCCTGGGTGTGGTGCTCATATGGTGTCCTGCCGGTCGAGGGTAGCGGGTTGCGGGTTTTCGGAACGTCTCCGCAGCCGTGAACGCGCCACCTTGTGCAGTGACGTGCGGGGAAGGGAATCCACAAAACAGACGCGGGAGGGCACCTTGTATCGGGCCAGCCGCGCCGCGCAGTGGTCAAGGATCTCCGGGGCATCCGGCGCGGTTCCGGGGCGGCGAACCACGTAGGCAACACCGGTTTCACCCCAGCGGGGGTCCGGCTCACCGGCGACGGCAGCTTCGGCCACGGCGGGATGTTCCAGCAGCACGGCTTCCACCTCGGCCGGGGAGACGTTCTCGCCGCCGGAAATGTAGATGTCCTTCAGCCGGTCAATGACGCGCAGGTACCCATCGGCGTCGCGCTCCACCAGGTCCCCGGTGCGCAGCCAGCCTCCGGCCAGCGCCGCAGCCGTTGCTTCCGGGTCGCGGAAGTAGCCGGCAAAGACTCCGGGCCCGGAGACCAGCAGCTCCCCCGTGCCCGGGCCGTCCAGCTGTTCCCCGGTCACCGGGTCCGCAACGGCAACGTCCACGTGGGGATACGGCTTGCCTGCCATGCCGATCCGGGCACCGGCCTCTTCCTCCGGCAGGCAGAGCACATTCGGTCCGGCCTCGCTGAGCCCGTAGCCCTGCGCCAGGGCCACCCCGCGTGCGTGCCACGTCCGCAGCAGCGGTGCCGGCATGGAGGCTCCGCCCACGACGGCGCGGCCCAGGCTGGAGAGGTCGGTGCCCTGGAAGCGCGGATGGGCAGCAAGCATCAGGTAATGCGCGGGGACGCCCATCATGGTGGTGACCTTCCGGTCCTCGATCAGCGCCAGCACACGCCCGGCGTCGAACGTGCGTTCCAGCACCACGGTGGCACCGGTCCACCAGGCCAGCAGCGGCTGGATGTTCCAGCCTCCGGCGTGGAACTGCGGCAGCACCGAAAGCACCACGTCCCGGCTGCCGATCTCCGCGGTGCGGGAGAGGGAGAGATTGGTCCAGAAGCAGTTCGCGTGGCTGAGCACCACTGCCTTGGGATCGGCTTCGGTGCCGGAAGTGAAGACCATGAGCAGCGGATCGTCGTCCAGGACCGTGTCGCCGGTGCTGCCGGTTTCCTCCAGCAGCCGGGACGGGGCCGGCGGTCCGCACTCGACACCGGTGCGGCCCAGTGCTGACGACGGCGGCGGAACAGCCAGGCGTGCCGCTGCCTCCATGGCGACGGCGGAGAACTCCTCCTCCACTAACAGCAGTGCCGGGTCCGCTAGCGCGAGCTGGGCTGCAAGTTCACGGGCCGAGAGCCGCCAGGACAGCGGAACCAGGACCAGCCCTGCCTTGGCGCAGGCGAAGAAGGCCACCACGTGGTCGGCGCTGTTGCCTGTGACCGTGGCAATCCGGTCGCCCCGCCGGTAGCCGGCATCCTTCAACGCGCCGGCCAGGGCCGTGGACCTGTTCTCCAGGTCCCGGTAGCTCAGCGGTACTCCGCGGTCATCGATCGCGGTGCGCTCCGGTGTGGACAGCGCGCGATCCGCCGTCCAGCGGCCCAGGGTGTGCAGGGAACTCATCCGGCTTCCTCCAGGATCTGCTGCGGCCGGCGGGCGGCTTCGCGGCTTCGCAGCCGCGCTGCTGCCCCGGCCAGTCCGCCGGGCAGGAACAGCACCACCAGGATGAACAGGGTGCCGAGAATGAACATCGGCTCTGAGAGCGGGATCTGCAGGATCCGCGGCAGTCCGGCAATGGCGTCCGAGTTGGCGAGCGCGGTCAGCCGCTGGTCCAGCAGGGTGTAGACCACCCCGCCCAGCACCGCACCCCATCGTGAACCCACGCCGCCCAGGACCACCATGACCAGCAAGGTGATGGTGAAGTCGGAGGACACTGCCCGCGGCACGGCACCGGACTGCAGCAGCAGGTAGGTCATGCCGACCACCCCGGCCAGCGTGCCTGCGACGACGAAGATCAGCAGCTTGGCCAGGTAGGGCTGCAGGCCCAGCACCCGGACCCGCATCTCGTTCTCCCGGACGGCAGCTGCGACGTGGCCGGCGCGGCTTCGCTGGATCCAGGCTGTCACCAGGAACACCACCACAAGGGCGGCGAGCGCCAGCCAGTACAGGTTTCGGGTGTTGGCCACCCCAACCAGGAAAGCCGGCACGTGCTCGGTGGCCAGGCTGAGGCCTTCCTCTCCCCCGGTGGCGCCCTCCGGGTTCCGCCGCACCATCACGGATCCGGCCTGGGCGAAGGCGAGCGTCACCATGGCGAACGGTATCCCGGTGACCCGCAGTGCGACGGCGCCGGTCAGGTTGGCGAGCACGATCACCACCACCAGGGTCAGGGCCATGGCGGGCAGGAGGGGCAGGCCCGTCCGGTCCAGGATGATCGCCAGCCCGTATACCCCGGCGCCGAAGTAGAGGGCATGGCCGAAGGACAGCATGCCGGCGACGCCGAGGAGCAGGTGATAGGTCAGCGCGGCGGCGGCCATCAGCATGCACAGCGCCATCAGCTGCAGTGACCCCGGGGTGTAGGTGGGGCCGGGAAGCAGTCCCGGCAGTGACAGGTTGAACAGCGGCAGCACCGCCAGGATGAGTACTCCGGCAGCGCCTG
>NZ_BAAALV010000002.1:1336434-1340277 GCF_039528575.1 Arthrobacter gandavensis | reverse complement strand
CGTGCCTTGCTTGCCCGCCGGGCCGCCGGCGCAGTTTTGGTGTCCTCCCGGACCTGGGCCGCACTCATGCCGTTACCGCCTTTCCCATCAGTCCCGCGGGCCTGGCCAGCAGGACCGCGGCGAGGAGCAGGACCACCACAAAGTCGCCCACACCCCAGTAGAAGTTTGCGAACTGCTGGAGAATCCCGACCGCCACCGAGGCCAGTGCGGCGCCGGTCAGTGATCCCAGGCCGCCGATCACCGTCACGATGAACGCGAAGATCAGCAGCGAACCGCCCAGCAGCGGGGAGACGTAGCCGAAGTAGTGGCTGGCCAGTACACCGCCCATGCCGGCGGCCGCCCCGCCAATGGTGAATACCAGGGTGAAGGCCTTGCGGACGTCGATGCCGAGTGCCGTGACCATGGACCGGTTTTCCACCCCGGCCCGGATGATCATTCCGTACCGGGTCTTCTTCAGGAACAGCAGCAGGGCACCCAGGACGAGGGCCGCGGCCAGGATGGCGACGAACCGGTCGTTGGGAATCCTGGCGCCGAACAGCTCCGTGGTTTCCTTCAACCAGGCCGGGCCCGTGATGAAGGACGGGTCGGTTCCCCAGATTCCTTCGAACAGGGCCACCGAGGCCAGTGACAGGCCCACGGTCACGAGCACCTGCTCAATGTGGCGCTGGTACAGCGGCCGGATGAGGATGCGTTCAGTCAGTGCGGCAAACACGGCTCCGGTCACAGCTCCAACAGCCAGGGAGATGAAGAAGACTCCCCAGCCTCCGGCACCGAGTGCCTGGGCAGTCTGCCAGCCGATGAAGGCCCCGAGGGTCAGGAAGGAACCGTGGGCAAAGTTCAGCACGCCCATCAGCCCGTAGATCAGGGACAGGCCGGATGCCACCAGGAAATACAGGGCCCCCAGCCCCAGGCCCGTAACGGTGAGCAGGATGATGGTGCTCATGCCTCAGGCTCCTTTCGGTGCGGCCGTGCCCGCGGGGTTGGGCGCTTGTCCTGCACTGCCGGTGTGGACACCCAGCAGGCGGTGGTTGAGGTCCGTGTCCTCAAGGAACTCCCCGGCGTCCATGCCCGTCACCGCAACCTTTCCGCCTGAGAGCACGGTGACGGTGGAGGCCAGCTGCCTCACCACTGTGAGGTTCTGCTCCACCAGCAGGATCGGCACGGTACGGGCTGCTTCAGCCAGTGCCTCGCCAACTTCCTGAACGATCTTCGGTGCCAGTCCCTTGGTGGGTTCATCCACCAGGAGCACCTTGTTCGTGTTCAGCAGGGCGCGGGCCAGGGAGACCATTTGCTGCTGGCCGCCGCTGAGCGTGCCGGCCATCTGGGCGGAGCGCTTGACCAGGTCCGGGAAAAGGTCCTCCACCAGCTGCCGCCGGGGATGCCCGTCGCGCTCGGCGAGGCGGAGGTTCTCCGCGACCGTGAGCCGGGAAAAGACTTCCCGGTCCTCCGGCACGTAGCCCACTCCCCGGGCGATGATCCGGTGCGTTTCAGCGCCGTCGATGCGCTCGCCGTCGAGCTCCACTTCGCCGGTACGCGAAATCAGGCCAATGATGGCCTTGATGGTGCTGGTCTTGCCCACGCCGTTGCGGCCCAGCAGTGCGGTGACGCCGGAGGCAGGGACCTCGAAGCTGACGTCCTCGACGACCTGCTGGCCGCCGATGGAGGCGGAAAGGCTGTGCACCCTCAGGATGGGTGCTGCTGCGGTGTTCATCAGACAGGTTCTCCCAGGTAGGCGCTTTGGACCAGCGGATTGGCCATGACTGCTTCAGGGGTATCGGCCGCCAGGAGGCTGCCGTGGTGCATCACTGCGACCCGGTCCACCAGGCCCAGCACCACCTCCATGTGGTGCTCCACCATCAGCACGGTGCGCCCGGATTCGCGGTGCATCCTGCGAATGACGTCGGAGAGGCCGGCGATGTCCCCGGAACCGACCCCGGCCATGGGCTCGTCGAGCAGGATCACGGCAGGATCCGCGGCCAGGAGCATGGCGATTTCCACCTTTCGCTTGTCCCCGTGGGACAGGCCTCCGGCAACGGCTGCAGCCTTGGCTTCCAGCCCAACTTCGCCGATGCACCCGCCGGCGATCACGGTGGCCTCATCCCCGCTGCGCGGGAAACGCAGCAGGGAGAGGCTTCCGCCCAGTTTCGCCTGGGCGGCCAACCGGACGTTTTCAAGCACGCTCAGCTGCGGGAACAGGCTGGAGGTCTGGAACGTCCGGCCCAGCCCCGCGGCCGCCCGGCGGTGCACGGCAAGCCTGCCGACGTCATTCCCCGAAACGGATACTGTGCCTTCAGTGGGGCGCAGCAGTCCGGAGATGACGTTGAACAAGGTGGTCTTGCCGGCGCCATTGGGTCCAATCACGCCGAGCATTTCGCCGCGGCGGACGTTGAGGTTCACGTCGTCGAGAATCCGGGCTCCGCCAATGCTGAGTCCGACGCCGGCGAGTTCCAGGGCGGTGGGTGCGTCCATGGGGTCCACGGCCTACTTTGCGGCTTCCGGCGGAGCGACTGAGTCCGCAGCGACCGTTTCAAGGAGGGTGGGAACCCAGGTTCCGCCCTGGTCATTGAGCGTGACCTGGTACATGTCCTGGAGCAGGGCGTGGTCCGAGGCACGGACTGTCGTAGTGCCCTTGGGCCCTTCGAAGCTCCAGCCCTCCAGCGCGGAGACCATCGCGTCGACGTCGCTGCCGCCTTCACGGACGGCCTGGACTATCATCTGCCCGGCCACGAAGCCGTCGGGCGTGAACAGGTCGGCCTTCTTTCCGGCTGCTTCCACGGACTCGATCATGGCCTTTTCCACCTCGTTGTCCCCGGCGCCCGGGAAGTAGTGGTTAAGGAAGGAGATCTTGGTGCCGGCCGCTCCGTAGGCCCCGAAGGTGGCGGCGTCGCCAAGGCCGGTGACGATCGGCGCGGCGTCGAACGCACCCTGCTGGTCCAGTGCCTGCCACATTGAACCCGAGGTGGCCCCGGCCCAGGCCACGAAGGCCATGTCCGGTGCGGCGTCGATCAGCTGGCGGGCAAACGGGGTGAACTCGGTGGCGTCTTCAGGAACCAGCACGCTGGAGACTTCCGCGCCTTCAGCGCCGAGGACTGCCTCGACGGCGGCGAGGTTGCCCTGGCCGAAGGCATTGTCCTGGGCGAAGACCACTACCTTCTTGCCGGTCAGGTCATCCACGAAGGATCCCGCCGTCGCCACGTCCTGCAGGGACTGCCGGCCGGAGCGGAAGGTGTACTTGTTGATGCCCTGGATGGCGTCCGTTGCCGCAGGGCCGGAAATGTAGAGGACCTGGTTCTGCGCAGCCTGTTCGGCCAGCTTCAGCGCGATGCCGGAGACGACGGTGCCGGCCAGGATCTTGTAGTCCTGCCCAATCAGGTCCTTGGCGACGGTGACAGCCTTGTCCGGGTCTCCGCCGTCGTCGTGGTAGGTGATGTTCAGCTCTGTGTCCCCTACCTTGCCGGTGCCGTCGGTGGCGTAGTCGATACCCGCCTGCAGGCCTTCGTAGTAGGCCTCGCCGTAGGCGGCCAGCGGCCCGGTCTTGGAATAGACGATTCCGACGTCGACGCTGGATGGTGCATCGCCGCCTTCTGCCGGTGCGGTGCCGGCGTCCGTGGCCGGGGCGCAGGCGGACAGCGCCAGCCCGGAGGTCAGGGCCGTGGCGAGGAGGAACTTCGTTGTTGCCTTCACGGTGGTGTGCCTTTCAGTGCGGTGTCTGCAGTGGGTGCATTGGGTGCAGCTTGGGTGCATTGCGTGCCGGACGGGCCGGGGTTTGGAGCACTAACCTGAAAGGCGATTCAGGTTACGGAAAATGTATGGCACAGATCACACTTGAGTCAATGGGGCATA
>NZ_BAAALV010000002.1:1287217-1336399 GCF_039528575.1 Arthrobacter gandavensis | reverse complement strand
TTTTCGGCTGCCGGGCCTGCGGAGCCTTAGTTGCGGGCGGAGACGCTGCCGTTGGCCCGCCATCGGATGCCGGCGTCGATGAAGTCGTCGATCTCGCCGTCGAACACCGCGGACGTATTGCCCACTTCATGTTCGGTTCGCAGGTCCTTGACCATCTGGTACGGGTTGAGCACATAAGAGCGCATCTGGTCGCCCCAGGACGCCTTCACATCGCCGGCGAATGCCTTCTTCTCAGCGTCTTCCTGTTCCTTTTTCAGCAGCAGGAGGCGGGATTGGAGCACGCGCATGGCGGCAGCGCGGTTCTGCAGCTGGGACTTCTCGTTCTGCATTGAAACCACGGTCCCGGTGGGGATGTGGGTCAGCCGGACAGCGGAGTCCGTGGTGTTCACGGACTGTCCGCCGGGGCCGGAGGAGCGGAAGACGTCCACGCGGATCTCGTTGTCCGGAATGTCGATGTGGTCGGTGGCTTCGATCAGCGGGATCACCTCGACGGCGGCGAAGGAGGTCTGGCGGCGGCCCTGGTTGTCGAACGGGCTGATGCGCACCAGGCGGTGCGTCCCGGCCTCCACCACCAGCGTGCCGAAGGCATAGGGGGCCTTCACCTCGAAGGTGGCGGACTTCAGCCCGGCTTCTTCGGCATAGGAGGTATCCAGGACCTGGGTCGGATAACCGTGGCGTTCTGCCCAGCGAAGGTACATGCGCAGCAGCATGTCCGCGAAATCCGCGGCGTCCACCCCACCGGCACCGGCGCGGATAGTTACTACCGCTTCGCGCTCGTCGTACTCACCGGAGAGCAGGGTCACCACTTCAAGCTCGGAGAGCGCCTTGCGCAGCGACTCCAGCTCGGACACCGCCTCAGCCTTGCTGTCGGCGTCCGATTCGTCCTGGGCCAGCTCCACGAGGACCTCAAGGTCATCAATGCGTGCCTCGAGTTTCTGCAGCCGTTCCAGGGCGCTCTGCTTGTGCGAGAGCTTGGACGTGATCTTCTGCGCAGCGTCCGGGTCGTCCCACAAATTGGGTTCCCCCGCCATTTCGCTGAGCTCAGCGATGTCTTCCTTCATCGCGGCAACGTTTGAAACGTCCTCGATGGAGGCAAACGTGGAGCGGAGGGCGCGGATTTCTGCGGGAAAATCAATTTCAGCCATGGTGATTACAGACTACGCCATGCCCCGGATTCCCGGCCGGAGCTGCGCCCGAAGGGTGGCACAAGGGATCCGGGACGCACCGGCGAATGGACGCGGGGGTGTCAGTGCCCGGGAGTACATTGGTGCTGTCCGATCCGGAAAGGAGCTTCGAGATTCGATGAACGCTTCCCCCTCCCCCGTCCGCCACCCTGAGCGTGGACACAGCTACGGCCGGGACGAGCTTGAGGAACTGGCCGAGCAGGGCGATGCCTGGGCCATTGGCAAACTGGACGACTGGGACCAGTACGATGCGGCCGACTACGCAGGATCCCTCCGTGACCGCTGCCCGGACCCGGCCTGCGACTTGTACGGCGAGCGCGTCACCCTCTGTTACGCCGACGACGGCACACTGCTGGAGGTGGACCACGGTGGGTGGAGCCACTACCCGCCGCAGGAACAGGCGAAAGCTTCCTAGGTTTCCCTCGCCAGCCGGCCGCCAGGCCCTACCGTGTCAGCCGGGCGCGCGCATCGCTTTCAGCGGTGACGCGGATACCGTCCGGGACGAGGAAGTTCACGATCGGCGGATGTACGACGCCGGAGAGCACCACGCGCGCGGTGCGCCCGTCCGGGGTCCCGGTGCCTGGCTCGATCCGCAGAGATGCCGTTTGCTCCCCTGCCCGGCTCTCCTGCAGGTAGCGCTGGACTTGTGCGGTAACGCGCCCCGAATCCAGTAGTGCAACCGGGGCAGCCCCGTCCGGGCCCTGCACCTGGGCCAGCGTGAACGTGTCGGCTGCAGCCAAGGCTGCCCCGTCTGCCGCGGACAGGAGTTTCTTGTGGCCCAGGTAAACCGACGAAGCCCCTGCGATGACGGTAATCACCAGCAAAGCCAGCACCACGTATCCGATGATCAGCACGCCCACTTGTCCTGACTCGCCGTCGTCCGCCGTCGTTCGCGCCCTGGTCATCCGTACCTCTCGACTGTTTGCATAGACGTCGAATCGACCCGTACCGGTGCCAGGTCCACCCCCAGCGCGCCGGCGAACGGGAGTGGAACGCTCATGGCGGCCGTGACGGTTACGGTCGATCCGGGAGCCCCGCATTCCGGGCTGCACGTAATCTGCAGCTCAAGGGCATCCGCGTCGAATCCGAAATCCGTAAGCGCAAGTTCCGCTGCCGCGCGTGCCTGGCTCTCCGGCCCGTCTCCAGGAGAAGCTGCGGCGTAGACCTTCGCCGCATGCTCTGCAGCACCAACCATCGCGTAGGCAGCTCCCTGGACCTGTCCGGCAGTGAGGATCAGGTAGACCAGTGGAATCAGCAGCAGGACTCCGAGGAAAACGAACTCAACCGCAGCGCTTCCGTCCTCGTTCGCGTCCGGGGAGTCTTTACCCGGAACCGGTCCCGGCGGATCAGTCCGGCCAGTAAGCATGCCCGGCCACCTCGATTCCTCCTTGCGGGCCGATCAAACCGATGACCGGCAGCGGAGCCCGCACCGTGACCTTGAGCATCGTGTGTCCTGAATCCTCCGAGCGCAGATAACTGATGTCCTGCGCGAACCCGGGGCTCAGGGCACCGGAGATCAACTGCCTGGTCCGTTCCACGCCGTCCTGCGGATGCCGGTCGGCCAGGGTCCCGTAGCGTGCACCGGACGCAGCAGCATCCGTGAGCGTGTTGCGCACGTGCAGCACCAGTGCCAGCTGTATCACTGCCACCACGATGACTGTCAGCAGGGCGCCCACCAGGACGAAGTCCACGACGGCGGTTCCGGAATCCCGGCCCTGGACAGCGGTGTCCGTGCTTCTGGAGACGTCCCTACTTCTGGACTTGGGCGATTGCTGATTCAAAGAGGGAAACCAAGGCAGGCCGCGCCACCGTGAGGATTGCGGCAACTAATACGGCGGACATGAGTGTGATCATGACCCAGGCGGTAACATTTGGCTACACCCTCAGGCCTCTGTACCGTGCAGGCATGACGACAGCAGCGATCTACGCCCGCCTCAGTGCCGATAAGCGTCGGGGCACTAGCGACGAGGGCAAGACGGTCGCGGAGCAGGTAACCGCATGCACGGCCTTCATTGCAGGGAAGGGTTGGACTGTAGGCAAGATATATCGGGACAACGATAAAAGCGCCACAGACGGCGGCGTGCGCCCCGCCTTCGAGCAGTTGCTAACAGACGCTCCTCCAGTGGTAGTCGCCTACCGCGCCTCCCGACTATCTCGCGACGTGATGGATACCCTTCGTCTCAAGGCTGCAGGCATTACGGGCTATCTCCAAGACGGAGGGATGCTGGACTTCTCCAGTGGTGACTCGACTATGCTCACCCTCATCCGTTCAGTGATTGACGCGGCAGACGGCGAGAAGAAGGCCGAATATCAGAAATTGCGGAACCTCTCGGACGCTAAAGCGGGCAAATGGCACTACGCCCGGCCAGTGTTTGGGAACGACCGATTAACGGGTCGGTTGGTTCCTGCTGAAGCTAAGGCGATCCGTGAGGCCGCACAAGCGTTGGCGAAGGGCGAAACGACATTCTTTCAGGTTGCCAAGGCATGGAACGCAGCGGGCTTCCTTACACCTGCGAGCAAGGGCGCCGGAGGTAAGAATTGGGAGCCTGGGACAGTTAAGAACTTCTTTACTGCGCCCCGGCTTATAGGTAAACGCGTTTACAACGGCACCGCTTACACCATGCAGGGGTGGGAGGCGCTGTTAGACGAGGAAACTTTCGAGGCCATCCAGCAGAACATCGAGGCCAACAAGACCGGGAAACGAGGGGTACAGGGGTCTCGGCACTCGCCTCACTTGCTGACCGGTATAGCGACGTGCAGTAAGTGTGGAAAAGGCTTGAACATCTCCTATCGTGGAGGGGCTGGTTCCGCTAAGGCCTATCGATGCACCACACCCGGACACGTCTCCCGCGTAGGACTACCGTTAGAAAAGTTTGTCGTCGATAAATTCCTCTACCTCCTAATGCATCAGGGTGCCGATAGGGTCGTGAATCCTGAAGGTGCTGACAGCGTTCACGATCTCCGTTTGAGCCGCATGCAATTGGTAAAGAAACATGATGTCTGGTTGGACGAAGCAGCGGAGGAGGGCCTCTCGCCAAACATCATCGGCAAGGCGGAGAGGGCCAACGCCGCCAAGCTTTCAGAACTGGATTCGCAGATCCTGGAATTAACTAAGCAGACGTCCTTTGCAGGTTTGCTTCCGGAGATGGCTGAGGGGTCAGAGGCCCTGTGGAAGCGCTGGGAAGATATTCCAATGGGTAGGAAGCGATCCATAATTCGTTCCCTATACGAGGAAATAGTGGTTCATCCCGGTCCGCAGGGGGCCCGCTTCAGACCGGAGTTCATCACGCTTCGCCCTACAAACCTCATGTTGGAGCTCGCGGATCTGAACGCCTCTAACGAGTTCGAGATAGAACCGGAGCTGGCAGAACGCCTGATGCATGGTCAGTGATCCTCTGACTTGTTACAGAGTTACTAGCACTTAGGTCCGATTATCTAAACTCAGAAAAAGGTTTCAAAATGCCCGGGATTCCGGGGTTTTTATGACTACAGAGACACTGCTTGGAAAACTCCTTTTGCACACACCCCATCTTTAAAGTGATAAACTGATACATGAATCAATTTAGTCAAATCTCGCCTAAGGAAAGACATGAACCGAACGCCAAGAGCTGAAGCTCAGCGCAAGTTGAGCCTTGCACAAACCCTCTACGCGCGAATGCTCGCCAAGCAAATCCTATCGCGTGCCGCCTATCAGGCAAAGATCGACCGACTCAAGAATGAGCTTGCATCATTCGATGCTTCCATCTAACCAACCTGTAGAACAGTAACAACCGGTTACCTGACGCCCCAGTGCGATAGCGCCAAAACAAAACAAGATCAATTTACAAACTACCGAAAGGAGTCCCATGGACTCACACAATCGAAAGAATTCATTTGTCCTATCTGCCGGAAACCCAGTACCTCATGTCCGCTCACAGCATCTCCAGCAACGCATGGATGCTCATAATGACGGGCGGGCAACAGCTCTCTGAGCTTGATCTGCGGGACCTATCGAAGAAGGTCCCGAAAGACGCCACAGACGGCGCAGACTTCATTGCTGAGCATGCCCCTAACGCTCTCAGCTTCAACGCTGAATCCAAGACTTGGTATGTCTGGAACGGCACGGTCCACACTCCTTTGCAGACAGCGGTAGTCCCTATGCAGCTCATTGACATTCTGGGATACGCGTACAAGGAACTTGGGCTTTTCATCGACGAACAGCTGACGACCCAAGTGCAGATCATCGAAGCCGGAAATCTCTCCGAAGATGATGCCAAGAAGGCAATCTCCGAACTCAAAGTTTCAATCGTTGCTGCACGCAAGCACTGGGAAGCGTTCGCTTATTCTCTGAACTCGAACAAGGGCGTTAATGACGTCCTGAGCAAGCTGGAGCGCCGGGTTGCCAAGGGCCCTGGCTACTTCGAGAACGACAGGCAGTGGCTCGTTGTCCGCAACGGAGTCATCGACCTTCAAGAGTTCCGCCGTACCGATTCCGTGACGCTGCATGCGCATGATGCCTCGCGTCCTGTCACTCGGTTCTTCGACGCGGACTATGATCCTTCGGCTGACGCCGCGATATGGAAAGCCTTCCTGTCCTCCTCCATCGTGGATGACTGCGGAGACACCGTCAGGCTCCTCCAGAAGGCAGTAGGAGCCGCCTTCAGTGCAGAAGAGAAGCCTCGTGCGCTCTTCAATCTGCAAGGCGCTCCAGCGTCCGGAAAATCGGTCTTCCTCTCCGTCTTCAATAGACTCGGACAGGCCTACTCCGTGATGCCAAACAATCAGGCCATCCAGCTCAACAACGGAGATACGAACTTCTATCAGGATGCTCTCCGCAACAAACGCTTTGTTGGATTCTCGGAAGTTCAGGGCAAGAAGCCGCTCGATGATGGATTCCTGAAGGGCATCCTCGGAGGCGACGAGCAGAACACCCGCCAAATGCGGCAGATGGAATCTCCGTGGAAGCCTCAATGTGTACTATTCATCGCCTCGAACATGGCCTTGAAATTCGACACCCGTGACGAAGCAACCTTCATCAAGATCCTTCCCATTTCGTTTCCACACTCCTTCACGGAGACGGACCCGGAACACCAGATGGACAGGGAGCTTGAGAATAAGGTCCTGGAGGAGCGGTCCGGCATTCTGAACTGGATCTTGGAGGGAATGCTGTCCTTCTGGGATGAAGGACTTGCTCCGACGGCCGCAGTCATGGCTGCTATGGACGGAAACAAGACGGCAAACAGCCACGCACTCCAGTTTATGGAAGCCCTGATCGAATCCGGGAATGTAATCCAAGACCCGGGGGCTCCGTTGTCAGGTTGCCTAGGCCTTACGGCTGCTTACGAGATGTTCCGCCATTGGTCCGAATCTCAGGGCATCCGGAATGTACCTGGCAAGCAGACCTTCTCCTCTGACGTGGCGGACTACTACTACGGGAAGGGACGTTCGGACGGCGTCCGGTTCATTGGACTTTCACTTAGTCCGGAACTGTCCAACAAAGTCCAGACGGGCGTATCGCACTTCGCCCTTGCCAAAGACCTCTGACCGAGAAACGTCCAATCGGACTTTCCTTGGACTTCTCTTGGACGCCCCTGAGGGGATTACTTCCCTTTGTTCATAAGGGATTGGACGTTTGGACTTTTATTTAGAAGATAGCAGTACTACTAGAGAAATATAGCTTTCAGAGCCTATTTACTACTATATTTCTGTATGAACTCAAGTTGTCTGAACAAAACGTCCAAACGTCCAATCCGCTAGATCTAGCGGGCTTTGCAAAAATCACAACAACCTTCTTAAGGAAGAAAATATGGAACAAAATATCGAAGTCAACCCGGCTCCCAACTACTGGGACGGCGAGACACTGCCGCTCATCGGAGGGTTCCGGGACGACGGCTATCCGATTCCATTGGACTGCGAGGAGACGAAGGCCGAACTCCAACGTCTCCAGGAGCGGGATCGAATTCAGCACCGTTGGCGGTCGGCGGACGAGATGGATGAGGAGTGCACACGTGTTCATCGCCTCAACACCATCTACCGCTTGCACTGGTCCTGAAGACGGAGGGCTTATCCACAGTTAAGCGAAGGTTCCTTGTTAGTAGGTTCCAGGAGCTGAAGTACCAAGAGGTGAACTTCCATGAGGGGTGGGAACTTTACTAGTGGGCGGCATATTAAGAATTATTCCGTTTAATCCGGCGAGACTGCATACCCTGGGCTGAAATGACAAGGGCATATAATTTCGAGGGATGCACCGCACTCTAATAATGCCGCCCACGATTCTCGCGAATCAAGTTCCCTGACTTTGCACGAGGGTTCAGCCGACTAGCAATATCAGGCTTGGGAATTTGCCAGGTGTCGATAGATGGTAGCCCGCGACACGCCCAGCATCCGGGCGATCTCATCAGCGTTCAGGCCCTTGGCTTTCAGAGAGACAGCGCGCGCAACGGCTGCCTCATCGATTTTCTTGGGCCTCCCTCCACGACGATTATTCTCCGCTGCCGCAGCCAGTCCTGCTCGAGTTCGTTCGATTATCGTGTCTCGCTCGAGCTGAGCAAATGCTGCCATGATTGTGAGCATGGCCGTGCCCATTGGGCCGTTGGTATCCAGCCCCTCGGTCAGCGAGCAAAATCCCACCCCTCGCAGTCGCAAATCCTCGATGACTTCTAAGACGTGACGCGTGTTTCGCCCGAGACGATCCAGCTTCCAGACGGTCAGGACGTCACCAGGCTCCAGACGGTCGAGTGCCCTAGCAAGTTCGGGACGGTTGGTGGCACTGCCGCTGACTCCCCGGTCAGCAAAAGTCCGAACAGCACCGGCGTCCCTTAGGGAACTTAACTGCATATCCATATTCTGTTCGACCGTCGAGACTCTCGCGTATCCTATGATTGCCATTTTCCACCTGTCTCATAATCTCGTTCGATTCACTAGTTATGAGACTACTAGTATTGAGACGGGATTACAAGACACTAATTCAAAGAATCCATGTCCAAATCCGCATCTGAAGGGCTACTGCTCAGACGTCTCAAGAAACGATCGTTTATGAGACAGATGAAATCCGCCCTGTCACGACAGGCCCTGCTCGACTAAATCAGTGGACGCTAATGTCAGTTTCCGAAGTCGACTGCACAGGATGTCCAAAGTCGTCTGCACAGCCAGCCCTTTGGGGATCCCTCACCGGAGAGTTGAGACCTCGTCGGGATGGATGAGTTTCGGTGAAGTGAAAACCGAGTTATCCACGACGAATGAGGCACGTTCCCAGGGCCGTGCAGCGTCGAAGTAGAGACGCTGTCCGCCGACGTACCGGCTCATCGTTGGGTGCTCAGGGTCGGGGTTGCTACCGTTTCGAACCGCCATTCGTGCCGCGGTCTCGGTGAACGGAACATCCAGGAATACTGAAGCATCCCAGTAGGAGTTGAGTTCATCGCGGTGCAGGAACATGCCTTCGACAACAACCAGTGCATCTGATGGAGCATGAACGACCTCCACTTCTACCATTTGGTCGGTCCCTGAGTCATAGGAAGCTGGCGAATACCAGCCGTCCCCCTTCGGGCCGAGCGGCGCGAGCAACTTATCCTGCAGAGCCTCGTAGTTGTACGTATCCTCCCAGAACCCTTCGGGTGAAGAACGTCCCTTGGCATGTCTCAGGTGCGAAGGGTTCAGGAAGTCGTCGGCGTGGATGACGATTACGGGCCGATTTCGGATCTCGGATACCAGATTTGCGGCGAAGGATGTCTTGCCACTGCCATCCACGCCGTCGACCGCCATTAGCCGGCGCCCTGCGCCGATGGTGCTGAGAATGTCAGTTGCCAGTGATCGCATGAACTGTTTCATATCGCCATTCTTGCCTGCAACGACCCCCAACCAGCGTCCACAGGGGGATCCTTCGCTGCTACGGCTTACAAGAAAATCTTTTCGGCGAATTGTGACGATTGTTCTCAGAGGTTCGCAAGAGTGAGATGCCAGGCTGTTCGTTCAACAATGGTGAATCCCAGCATGGAAAGGTTTCGGATACTTGCCGCTCCAGGAGCTGCGGTAGCAGTCGCCAAGGGGACGCCGAGAGTTCTTGCCTGTTGAAGCCGGTGTGCCAGGAGGGCGGCTTGGGCCCCCGTACCTCGAGCAGCTGAAAGGGTGGACGCACCGCCAAAAACCACCCCTGTGGGGTGCACTGACATGGCAGCTGCGGCGAGGGGCTTGTCGTTGCGGGACGCAATGAAACCACGGACCATCAAGTGGGCGTGCTCCGCCCGGATCAAGTCCCCTATCTCCCTTGGCGCGGCATACCCGGCGTCAAGAAGGTCCAGAAAGAGGCTCGTATCCTCCTTAGAGACCTCGTGGATTTGCCACCCGTCATTCGCCGTACCGCCCAACCGGTTGTTTGTGCTCGGACATAGGTAGGTAATCGGCCGGGTGGGTGCCGGCGTGTATCCGTCCTTTAGTAGTCGGTCAGTGAGGCTTTGCGCTGGTGTTGTAGCGATGAGGGTTGGTTAGCGCTGGCCCGGGAACTGCTTTAGGCGGGGATAACGACCTTGACCTTGAGCCCGCCCTCGGCACGCGGTTCCAGGGCCAGCGTCCCGTGGTGCCGTTCCACAATGGCCTGCACTATAGATAACCCCAAGCCATGCCCACGCGGACCCGAAACGGAGTGCGCGGTCCGGCCGGAACCCCTACGGAATGGTTCGGTCAGCTCAGCGACGGTTCTTGTGTCCAGGACAGGGCCGCTGTTGGTTACTTCAATGACAGCCGCACCCACCCGGTCCTTGCGGGTGCCAATGGTGAGGAATCCGCCGTCGATATTGTGCCGGATGGCGTTGTGGATCAGATTGGCCACCAGTTGATGCAGCAGCACGGGATCGCCGGTGACCACAGACGGATCAAACCGTGACTCCACTCCAATGTTCCGCCCGGCCGCCTCGGCCTCGCAGGAAGCCAGGACCTCCCGCCCCACCGTGGCAAGATCGACCGCTTGGGGTTCCACTGTGGAAGATTCGATGCTGGCCAGGTCAAGCAGCGCGGAGACAATGTCAATGCTGCGCTCATTCATGATGCGCAGACGCTCCTGCAACTTTTGCTGCTCCGGGGATTGTGGTGCGGCCAGGGCAACGTCGAGCATGGCGCGGGTGGTGGCCAGCGGGGTGCGCAGTTCATGGGAGGCGTTCTGGGCAAAGCGTTGCGATGCAGTGAAGGAACGCTCCAACTGCTCGAGCATGCCGTCGAAGTTCCCCGCAAGCTCGGAGATCTCATCCTTGGGTCCCACCAGGTCGATCCGGTGGCCCAGATCCCCTGCTGCGGCGCGGTGCACGGCGGTGTTGATGTATTGCAGCGGCTTGAGCATCCGGCCGGCCACAATCCAGCCCGCGGCAATTCCCGCAACGGCCAGCAGGACCAGTACCGCCGCGGAGATCCAGAGCAGGAGGTTGAACAATTGCTCGGGAGAGTTGATTAAAATCTCGTTGGCGGGCTCCAGCGGCGTGGCCGGTACGGCCGGCTCCAAGCTGGTGGCGGGCGGCGAGGCAAGGTCCGTCGGCGGAACCATGCTGTCACCTGGGGCCGGCTCTGCGGCAGTCGACGCAAAATCATAAGTGGGTATAAAGCGCATGACGAGGTAGACAATGCCCATCATGACCACTCCGGCGCCGGTGAGCAGCGCCGAGTACGTCAGCGCCAGCCTGGCCCGGACCGTCATGCGGTAACGACGGATACCGGCCCCGTCAATCGCCCGCGACGGCATAGCCCACCCCGGGAACGGTGCTGATAACGGACGGCTCGCCCAGCTTGCGGCGGAGGTTGCTGATGGTCACCTTGACGGAATTGGTGAAGGGGTTGGCGTTCTCATCCCAGGCTTTTTCGAGGATGGTTTCGGCGCTGACGGCACCGCCTTTAGCCTTCATGAGCAACTCCAGGACCGCAAATTCCTTCTTAGTCAGCGGTACAAGACGCCCGGAAAGATACACCTCGTGCCGGAACGTATCCAGCCGAAGAGCGCCACTTTCAAGAACCGGCGGGTGTGTGGTGAACTGCCGCCGGTTCAGGGCACGCAGGCGGGCGATGAGTTCGGGGAATTCAAAGGGCTTGGCCAGATAATCGTCGGCGCCCAGTTCCAGGCCACCCACCTTGTCGTTGAGCGAACCGGACGCCGTGAGCATCAGGACCGCGGGACTGCCGGGCTCAGCCGCCAGTCGCCGGCAGACGTCGTCGCCGTGCATTCCCGGGATGTCACGGTCCAGCAGCACCACGTCGTATTCGTTGATGGAAACTGCCTCCAGCGCGGCGTCACCACTACCGGCAATGTCGGCCGCTATGGAGTCCATCGCCAGCCGTGCACGAACGGCCTCTGCGAGGAATTCCTCGTCCTCCACAATCAAAACCCGCACGTTGTGCCTTCCCTCAAAGCCGCTCGATCAACAACTCCAAGTTAATCAGGCTACGGGTTAAGGAAAGGTAAGGCTGACGCTTTACCTTCTCATAACCTCGCCCTTGATGGACTGGAGTTCCTCGGTCATCCACCGAGGGGAAGCAAACCAGAAGGACTGAAGCCTTGAACGCCTCAAAACACCGCCGTACGCTGCGCACCTCCGTCACCGTGATCGCAGGGTCCGCCCTGCTCTTTGGCCTTGGGGCCTGCGGCGCCGACAAGTCAGGCACCGGAGAGCTGAAGGAAGAATCCACCATGACCGTGGAACAGTGGCGCTCAGACGTGGACAGCTGCATGTTGGCTGCCGGCTTTGACATTACAGGCGGCGAAAACGGCAACGAATCCGTGGACACCTCCCAGTTCGACATGGATGCCTTCGACAAGGAGTACACCACCTGTATCAAGAAGATTGGTGATGCCCCGGTGGATCCCAACCAGCTCAGCGCGGATGAAATGTTTGACGTGCAGCTGGCCTTCGCCAAATGCATGCGTGATTCCGGCTACGACTACCCGGATCCCGTCGAGGGCGGGATGGTCGGATCCTTCGGCCCCGAAATCAACCCCGACGATGTTGACGCCTGCACCGCAAAAGCCAACGAAACCGGGCCCGAAAAGTGAGCACTGACGTAAACACCACTGACGTTCCGAACCGGGCCGAGCCCGCGGCCAGGCAACGGCCTAAAAAACGCCGCACCATCATCCTGTCCGCCGTGGTCGTGGCCGTTGTGGCCGCGGTCGTGGGCGTCCTGGCCCTGACGCCGCAGTCCGGCAACGACTCGGACACCAAGAAGCCGCTGTCTCTGGAGACCAAGACTGTGGCCCGCGGTCCGCTGAAGGAGCAGTTGCGCCTGCAGGGCACCTTGGGCTTTTCGCAGCCGCGCACCGTGGGCACCACGCCCGGGGGCACCGTCACCTCGATGCCGGCCCCGGGCACAGTGGTGGGCAACGGCGGTGAGCTCTTTCGCATTAACGACGTCCCCGTCCTGCTGCTGCACGGAGCACTTCCCGCATGGCGCGACTTTGCCCCGGGGATGTCCGACGGCGCCGACGTCCTGCAGCTGGAAACCGCGCTAGGGAACCTCGGCTACCTGGGCGGAGTCGCCGACGAGCACTTCGATGCCTACACCAAATGGGCCATCTGGAACTGGCAAAATGCCATGGGAGTGGAAACCACGGGTGAACTCACGCTGGGCCGGGTCATCTTTGCCCCCGCCGACCAGCGGGTGTCCGGCCACAAGGCCAAGGCCGGTGATGCGGCAAGTGCTGAGATTCTGTCCATGACCGGGACCAACAAGGTTGTTGCGGTAGAGCTGGACACCAGACAGCAGACGCTCGCGCAGCGTGATGCGAAGGTGACCATTGTGCTGCCGGGAGGTAAGGAAACAGTTGCCACCGTGACCGATGTTGGCGCCCCCACCGAGACCGAGGGCGGCGAAGGCAAGCAGGTTAAGGTTCCCGTGACCCTGACCCTGGACGACGCCGAGGCCGGCGGAACAATGGAGAACGTTGCCGTCACAGCCATGTTTAGCCGAGTCCTCAGCGAGGATGCGCTGCTGGTCCCCGTGGTAGCCCTGCTGGCCCAGCCCGGCGGCGGCTTCGCCGTGGAGGTTGCCACAGGCTCGACGACGAAGCTCACCCCCGTGGAACTCGGCACCTTCGCTGATGGCTTGGTCATTGTGACGGGCGGAGAGCTCGCCGAGGGCGATACCGTGGTGGTGGCCAAATGAGTGCCCCCATCGTTGAACTCAAAGGTGTGAGCCGCGTTTACGGTTCGCCTCCCACAGTGGCTTTGGACAACGTGGACCTTCGCATCGACGAAGGCGAATTGATCGCCATTGTGGGCCCTTCCGGCTCCGGCAAGTCCACCATGTTGAACATTGTGGGGTCGCTGGATCGTGCCTCCAGCGGGGAAACCCGCATTGCCGGGAACAGCATTGCTGAGCTCAGTGACACTGAACTCTCCGCCCTGCGCGCCTACACCATTGGCTTCATCTTCCAGCAGTTCCACCTCTCCGACGGCGTCAGCACGCTGGACAATGTGGCCACCGGCCTTCTTTATACGGGCACACCACAAAAGGAACGGCGCCGCCGGGCAGCCATTGCGTTGGAACGGGTTGGTCTGGCGCACCGCCTGGATCATGACCCCCGCCAGCTTTCCGGAGGGGAGCGCCAGCGTGTTGCCATTGCCCGTGCAGTGGTGGGTGAGCCCACGCTGCTGCTGGCTGATGAGCCCACCGGTTCCCTGGACAGCAAGTCCGGCGTAGTGGTCCTGGATATCTTGAAGGAATTGAACCGCAGCGGCACCACAGTTGTCGTGATCACGCACGATCAGGAACTTGCTGACGGACTGCCGCGCCAGGTGCGCATTCGTGATGGCCGCATCATCGCAGATACCTCAAGCGCAGCGACGACGCTGGCTGAGGCAAGGACGGATTCATGAGTTTGGACAAACGGTCGCGACTGCGGGTCAGCGACCTCTTCTCGCTGGGCTTCCACGGCTCACGGGCACGGCCCGGCCGTGCGGTGTTATCGTCGCTGGGCATTGCCATTGGCATTGCCGCCATGATTTCCGTCATCGGCATATCAACCTCAAGCCAGGCACTGGTCAAAGACAAGCTGGCTTCGCTTGGCACAAACCTGCTGACCATCACGGCTGGAACTAATCTGGTGGGCGAAGAAGCAAAGCTCCCATTGGAGTCCGTTCCACAGGTCCGGCGCCTCCCAGGGGTGATCAGTGCAGGCTCCACCAGCGTCATCGACAAGATGCCCGTGTACCGCAACTCAGAGATTGAGTCCTCCCGCACCGGCGGCCTGAGTGTCGCATCCGTGGACCTGGAACTGCTGGAAGCCACTGGCGCCGAACTGTTGCACGGCGTGTGGCTCAACGGAGCAACCGCGGAACTCCCCGTCGTCGTACTCGGCAAGGGGACGGCTGAACGCCTGGGCATCCAGTCGCCGGGCTCACTGGTGTGGCTGGGCGGGCAGCACTTCTCCGTGGCCGGCATTCTTGACACGTCCCCGCTTGCACCGGAGCTGAACAACCAGGCGCTGATCGGGCAGCCGATCGCTGCGAAGCTGTTTGGGCACGAGTCCTTCCCCACCACGATTTACCAGCGGTCGGACGAGGCGATGGTGGCGGATGTGCGGAAGTTGCTGCCGCCCACGGTCAACCCGCAGTCGCCCAACGAGATCCAGGTCAGCCGGCCTTCTGATGCGTTGGCCGCGAAGAACACGATCGATTCCGCATTCACCGGACTGCTGGTGGGCGTTGGCTCCATCGCGCTCCTGGTGGGAGGCATCGGCGTGGCCAACACCATGGTCATTTCGGTGCTGGAACGCCAACGAGAGATCGGTTTGCGGCGATCACTCGGCGCTACCCGCCGGCACGTGCGCCTGCAGTTCCTCTTTGAGGCGATGCTGCTCTCGGCTTACGGCGGCATTGCCGGAACGCTACTGGGCTGGCTGATTACTGCGATGGTCGCAGCCGGCAACGGCTGGCCAGTATCCATCCCGCCGGCGGTCCTGTTTGCCGGCATCACGGTTACGATCTTGGTCGGCGCCATTGCCGGTGTCCTGCCTGCCATGCGGGCAGCCAAGACCTCCCCCACGGCGGCACTGAGCAGCTAACGCTGGGTTCGCCCAAACCACAGACCGGCCCGTGGGCCTGGCGACTTGAAGAACGGCAAGTCCCCAAGCCCACGGGCTTTTGGGTTCTCCACAGAAAACAGAAAAATCGTACGCTAAGGTTTCGCTGAAGGCACGTACCCAATGATGTACATATTGTTGTCGAAAGATGGATCAACAGCATGTGAACGACAGCGACAGGTTCGCCGCTGCCGCAGTCGAAGGGCTTCTGTCAGGGCAAAGGACCACATTTGATGTCTCCGAGGGGACAGCATTCTTTACCCCGATCATGGTGCTTGGCAGCATGGACGTGAATCAAGAACTAAAGTCTTTCAACGCTGCCTTACTCAGGTGCATCCATGTGTTTGAGACGGCGCCGGCGCTTGGGCGCTCCGTCCAGGTAAAGACCGCAACAGAGGATCTGGCAGCGAGTCATATTCGGCTCGTACAACTGATTCGCCAGGACCTCAACGCAAAAGACTAATCTGCTATCCCGGTAACTAGGTACGAGAAGAAGTAATCCAGCACATCCACACGAACGACGTACACGCCGCTCACGACGAAAAGACCTATGCTTTGAGCCATGGCTCTTAACGACTGGTGGAAACATGACAATCGCGAGCGCTACTGGATGGAGATCACGGACCGGGATCCAGTCGGCGAAAACCTGATTGCCCCACAGGTCAATGACAAGGGTCAGTCGGAATGGTCCTACGACACAGTTCGCTATGTCCGGCCAGGCGACGTCATTCTGCATTGGCGTAAGAACCATGGGCCAGCGTTGACCGGCTACTCCCACTGCCTCGAGAGCGCTAGAGAATCGTCCTTGCAATGGAAAAGCCGAGGCACTTCTAGCAGGCTGCGCCCACCGCAGGGTGAAGAAGACGCTTGGGAGGCACTTCTTCAGGGATATAGAGAATTCGAACGTCCTTTGACGCTCGACACTGTCAGAACCCTGGAGGGACCAATCCGTGATGTCAGAGACGAACTCACTAGAAAGTATGGAGCGAAGAAGGGCCTATATTTCCCCTTCGCACTGTCAGACAAAAGGCCTATACGGGGCGCCCAGGCTTATCTAGTGAAATTCCCGGCGGCACTCGTCCATGCACTACCGGGACTGGACCAGCTAAATCAGTTGGTTGTTGATCGCCCTGAAGAGGACCAGACGTCGGATGGAACCAGATCCCGCCAGTCGGGATCTGGCTATGGTCGGCAGCCCGATCCAGCCCGACGAAGGGCAGTAGAACGGTATGCCGTTGACCTGGTCATGGCCCACTACGAGCGACTTGGCTTCATTGCGACTGACGTCGGCGCTGTAGAGCCGTGGGATGTCACGCTAGCCCGGGGAGGACGCGAAACACATGTTGAGGTAAAGGCCAGCACGACTGACCGTCGTGCCGTGGACGTCACGGAGGGCGAGGTACGGCATGCTGAAGCACGCGACACCATCCTGATCGTCATCGACCAGATCAGTATGGACTCTTCACTTGAATGCTCAGGTGGACGTTGGCGTTACTGGAGTACTTGGTCCCCTGATCGCACGACTCTGATCCCCACCGCGTATAGACATCTACTCGGCGAAGACGGCACAGTCGGAAGGCCAGAGGTCTCGTAGCGCTGCAAAATGCCTACTGGCCCTGGAGAGAGCCGACCGAGCTAGACCAGCGGCAACGGTGGCCCTCCTGTGGCAGGGAACGAGGCTGCTCCAGCAGACAGGAAATCGCGGGGCGGGAAAGTCGTTCAGCTTGATTTTCGAGGCGCGAAAAGAAACCAGTCGAAATCGTTCTGCAGGCCGCGAACCCCGTCACGATTGACCGTCAGCCACTTTGCATCTCCGTCCTCCGCGCCCCACCCAATAGCCGTTGCGATCTCTTCGTCGGTAGGCAGTGCTCCGTAGGTGGAAACAAGGACGTTGGGCTTGTCCTTTCGAGTTATGAACTCTCGGCGCAGGACCTCGTTGACGCAAGAATCACGAAACGAGTAACCGATAATCAACCAATGATCAGCTTCGGTTAGGCTCGCTGCAAAACCTTCATATGCGAGTCTGTAGGGGTATCTTTCGACATGCCGTGCCTTCTCCCGTTGGTTGGCCAGCACAACGCTAGGACGCCACCTCGGTTCCGCTTCCCGCAGGCCCGACCAAATATTGTGATCACGGAGCGACTGGATGGGCACTTTGATATGAACGTCCCCCTCGACTTGTCCCCAAAACGTCAACGATCCATGCAGCTGAAGGAGTCGAACTCGATAACGTTCACCGGGAGGAAAGTCCAGCGACGTGCGTAGGTACTTGGCGTCGTATGGAATGGATGACGTCGTTTCCCCGTCGCTGTCAACAACGCGAATCGAAATTGGCACTACGCCCCGCCCTAGATCAGATAGCGGAGCATCTACTGCCAACAGACCTGACAGAAGCAATGTGTCGTAATTCAAATTACCGAAGGTGACAACGCCGTCAAAGCTATCAATAATCGCCCGAAGAACGTCGTGGACCTCCTTGTGCAGGATGTGGTCGGCGCGAGAACGATCCGTCACCACTTCGAGTACGTAGCTAAGCCCCCTGTCTCGGACGCGGTCACTAAACTTCGACACTTCTGCAATGGCCGACTGCAAAGCCGTGTCCTCAGCCTCGACCAGCTCTGCCAGTTTTCCAAGTTCCTCAAGGGTCCTTGCCTCTGAGTCGAACGCGCCGACTAGTTTTTCGAAGTCTTCGTCCGTCACTTCCTCAGGGGGGCCAGAACGACGGGCGATCTCGTTCATGGCGTGGATGACCTTATCGCCGTTGTCTGTGGCTCCTTGCATCCGGGCGATCATTTCCCTGGTGATCGAATCCAGTTTCAGTTCCGGGTTGAAGGCGATGCTTAGGCCATTCCCCACTAGAACTGCAGCGTTATGCTTCCGAGACTCTACGGTCATCCTTACCCCCCACTAATCGACCGTTAGCCTAACAGGAGTGCGGCGGCTTCATCTTGATCTTGACCTTGTTCTTGCATCACCTGTCGCCTGCGGCTGACAGGCATGGAGCTGACTGAAAGAATTTTCAAATCGTCAAACGGCAAGCTCATCGGATAGATAAAGGATGGATCCACTCCCCGAGGCACATACGAGTCATCATCTATTTGGCCACACGACTAACTCCCATAGCTCGAGCTGCAGCCGCGTCACGAATTCAGTCAGCCGCGGCGCTGGCAGGCACAGGTTGTAAAGACTCGGCGCGAGAGTCTACATGCGCCCGTGGGTGGCGCGATGTATACCGCCCACCGGAGCCATCGCGGGTTACCGGTAAGTTAGCGAATATGGATTCAGTTTACGTGCTCGTAGCAAGCGCCTTTGGAGCACACCGGAACCTGAGGGCAGCCAGGTTCGCGACGTGGGACCCAGGTATTCAGAGCGACCCAACGCTACGCCCTGCGTTATCTTCCATGAGGACTTAGATACGTCTGTGACCTTCACTCAGCTCATATTGTCCTCTCCCTAGCCACAGACCTATGTTCGGCTTGTCCACGGTGCCGCCATACACTTGGACTGAAATTATGGGAAACAAACCCTGGCCAGCTAGGTTCTTGATGTATTCGTGCAGTAGGTGCGCCTGTTCCCGAGGAAGGTACCCCGCTTTTTCGTAGGACGCCCGTCCTCCCTCACCGGTGACCGCGAAGAGATCGACACGGACGGCGAAACGGTCGAACGGATTCCTTGGTTCGTGAACCAGCGCCGCAAACATGCTGTTGTCCTCCTCGCCTCCGTCGCGAAAAGCTTTTAGCACGAGTTTGATCCCTTCGAGATGCCTACCTTCTCCCACGACCTCCAGCTCTTCGTCATGGTTGACCATACAAAATGTCGTGGGCAAAGCGGGGGCGTACGCCCATTCTCCGAGCGGTGGGAACTCGAACCCTTGGATACTGAACTGTTGAAGGTGAAAACCGGTGTGAGATCCGTGTGTGAGCATGTAGCAAACCTTACTCGCGGGCACGCCGCCGAGCCCTCCTCGCGTTTCCGGCATCTATCAAGCCAACTCGCTTACATTTCGGGTGCCCGACCGTTATGGAAAGCACATCGTCACCTATGGAACGCATGGACTGCGGCAGCTAAATATGTTTACCCATCCCGGGACGTCGCCACGCTCCCGTTCAGAGCCCTGGGGCTGAAACGCTGCCTGCAGCCTGGTCATGAGGCAGGCAGCCAGCAGCGCCGGCAGCATCCGCAGCGCGATTCTGGTTCTCATGGGAGTCCTTTCGTTGGCGTTTCCGGATTGTGGTGGGTTGAGTTGTCTACGCATGAAGTCACAGTCCAATACTGAGAAGGGAAAGGCCGGGAAATACCGCGAAGAGGACAGTCAGGGGAAGGACGCCAAAGACCAAAGGAACCATCATGGCAATTTCCTTCTTGCCGGCTTCCTCCATGAGTTCGCGTTTGGCCATGTCCCGAACGTCCTGGGCCTGCGACCGCAGAACATCCGCCAGCGGCGTTCCACGCTCGATGGCCACGGACATACCGTCCACGAATCTTGAGAGCGGGGCCAGCTGTGTACGTTTTGAAATGTTGCCCAGCGCTGCCAGCAGCGGTATTCCGGATCGGGTCTCCGCGAGCGCCCGCCCAAATTCCCTGGACAGCTCGCCGCCGGATGTGCGGGTCACACGCTCCAGGGCTCCGCCCGCGCTTTCCCCCGCCCCGACCGCCAGTGCCATCATCTCGGCCAGGCTCGGAAACTCCGCGAGCATCAGGGCCTCCCGCTTCTGTACCTGCCTGGTCAGCAGGTAGTCCCGGAGCAGGTACCCCAGCAGCCCCGTGGCCAAGGACACTGCCGCCACTGCAGGGACCGAGATTTGCCCGTTGGCCGCCAGCCAGATGCCGCCGGTTCCGCCGGCAAGCAGGCCCGTGCCTGCGAACAGCAGCTGTGCGGAGCGGAACTCCAGGACGCTCATGCGGTTTCCCGCCCGGTCCAGACGCTTTTGCAGGGAGGACGCTGCAGGATTAAGGCGTTCCATCCTTCCCGCCAGTTCAGCCAGGAGGGGGCGGAAAACCCGCTCAAGGGGACCGAATGGGGTGATGTCCGCGGGCGCGAGAAGCCGGGACCCGGGCGAAACGGAGCGCAGCTGGGGTGCGATCCTGTCGGCGAAAGACGTGGGGCGCAGGAACGGCAGGCGCACCACGGCCAGCCACAAGCCAGTGCCAAGGCACGCTCCCATCAGCATGGCCAATGGCCAGACACCGCTCACCGCAGGACCCTTCTTTCGGCAGGCAGCGCCCCAATACGGAGCATCAGCCGATAGCAACCCACCGAGATGACCATGCCCGCGGCCAGGACAGCAGCCCCTGACGCCGTGTTGTAAGCCTCCACAGCTTCGGGGGCAGTAGCCATGAGTACAAGGACTATCCACGGCGCCGCTACTGCGAGCCGAGCAGCATTGATGGTCCATGATTGCCTGGCCAGCAACTCGCTGCGCGTCCGGGCATTCTCGCGCAGGAACTCGGCCAGTGTCCCCAGCAGCCTGCCAAGATCGGACCCGCCAACCTGCCGGGTAATGCGCAGGGATTCCACGATCCGGTCCCCCACCGGATCAGCGAGGCGGTCCTTGAGGGCGTCCAGCGCAGCGTCGAATGAGCCACCGGAGCGGTAGTCGGCCCCGAATTCCCGGAAGGGGGCACGAAGCTCTTCCGGTCCGTTTTCGCCAAGCTGAATGAGCGCCTCCGGCAGGGACATGCCGGCCCTGATGGCAGAACGCAGATGGTCGACGGCGTCAGGCCACAGTTCCAGCAGGGACGCACTCCGTCTGGCGGCCTGCCAACGTACCGCCGTAACAGGGAGGGCTGAGGCAAAGACAGCAAAACAGCCCGCTATGGGCAGGGAGCCCGTGAGTACCCAAGCGGTAAGCAGAACCAGGACGCCCAGCAGGGCACTGCTAAGAACGAGTCCTCCCGGGCTCACTCGGCTGACGCCGGATGTTCGCAGCAACTCCTCAAGCCGCCCGGGACGACGCAGCCTGGGCTCACGCTCGGGAACCGCCCAGCAGGACCACCAAACCAGGAACAGGCCCATCCCCAGGGCCAGTCCAGCTACGGCGCTCATGCTGCCGGTTCCAGCAGTTCGGCCAGGTTCATTCCGGCACGTGCGAACTTGTCCGGTGAGGGCAGCGACGACGGCGAGGCTGCCAGTCTCCCGTTCTCGCGCTGGAACACGAGCGTCGATTCAATGACTCCGTTTTCAACCCTTCGCCCCAGCGCCAGGATTTCCGTGACCTCCCGCTTGCCGGCAGGAGTCCGGACGCAGTGCACCACCAGATCGATGCAGGAAGCAACAGTCGGCACCACGAAAGAGCTGGAAATGTTGGCTCCGGCCAGCAGCGGCAGCGTCGAGATCTTGGTGACGGCGTCGTGCGCACTGTTGGCGTGGACCGTGCACATGCCCGGCAAGCCTGAATTCAGGGCGATAAGCATGTCCAGACTTTCGGCTTCCCGGACCTCGCCGACAATCAGCCGGTCCGGCCGCATCCGCAGGGCCTCCTTCACCAGTCGCCGCAGGGGAATCTCCCCCGACCCTTCCAGGTTTGGCTGCCTGCACTGCAGGCCAACAACATCCCGCAGCGGCAGCTGCAGCTCGAAGATCTCCTCTACCGTGACTACCCTCTCCCGCGCACCTATCGAGGCTGCCAGGCAGTTCAGCAGTGTTGTTTTGCCGGCCTGCGTGGCCCCGGAGACCAGGATGTTGAGGCCTCCGGCTACCGCTGCTGACAGGAATCTCGCTGCCTGGGGCGTCAACGTCCCGAGTTCCACGAGGTGCTCCAGCCGGCTGGCCCGGACTATGAACTTCCTGATATTCACCGCCCAGTGCCGCCTCGTCACGTCCGGAATGACCACGTGCAGCCGCGATCCGTCCGGAAGCGCGGCGTCGACGAAGGGTGAAGACAGGTCCAGGCGACGTCCCGAAGACTTCAGCATCCGCTCCACCAGGTCCCGGATCTGCTCCGCTGTCAGGTTGAGCGCGGTCAGCTCCGACCGGCCATCGCGGGCTACGTACACTTCCCCCGGCGAGTTGATCCAAATCTCTTCCACACTCTGGTCATCAAGCAATGGCTGGAGGGCTCCGTAGCCGGCGACTGAGTCAAAGACCTGCTTGGCCGCCCGCTCAAGATGGCCCAGGGCAGGAAGTGAGCCGAGCAGGGAACGGTCGTCATAGTCCTGGACAGCGGCGTCGACCAGGCGCCGGACTTCACCTACCTGGCGTACCGGGTCCAGTCCGCGGACACGGATGAGCTCGCGCACCTCGTCTTCGACAATTCGCACCGCATCCATTCATGCTCCCCCGGATCCTGCCCCGGCCTTCCTGCCGCGGCATCGAGACTGAGACTGTTCCTGCAGGCCAGTGAGGCCATGCCGGCGAGGATAAGGGAATATCCCGCGGCTGACGAGAGTGAAGGGCACCTAATGTGGATAACCCGCCACTCGGCTGCTTGCGGTAGGGAGAAAGCCTAGGCCGCAGCGTCCAGCAGCCCGAGGAGGTACTGTCCGTAGCCGCTCTTGACGAGGCGTTCAGCACGGTCGCGCAGCTCCTGGTCCGAGAGGAATCCCTGCCGCCAGGCGGTCTCCTCCGGAGATCCGATTTTCAGTCCCTGCCTGCTCTCAACGGTGCGGACAAAGTTGGACGCATCGTTCAGGGAGTCAAAGGTACCGGTATCCAGCCATGCCGTGCCGCGGGGAAGGATCTCTACATGCAGCCGGTTTTCTTCGAGATAAACGCGGTTCACGTCGGTGATTTCAAGTTCTCCGCGCGGCGAGGGCTGCAGGTTCTTGGCTATATCGATGACGTCGTTCTCGTAGAAATACAGTCCAGGAACTGCGTAGCTGCTTTTCGGTTTTGCCGGCTTCTCTTCAAGGGAAATCACCCGTCCCAGTGAATCGAATTCAACGACGCCGTAGGACGTTGGGTCCGCAACCCAGTAACCGAAGATCGACCCGCCGGACACCTCGCTGAAGCGGCCCAGCTGGGCGCCCATTCCGGGCCCGTAGAAGATGTTGTCCCCTAGGACCAGGGCAACGCTGTCGTCTCCAATGTGGTTGGCCCCAAGAATAAAGGCCTGCGCCAGCCCGTCAGGGTCCGGCTGTTCCGTGTACGTCAGGTTGATGCCAAAGCGGGACCCGTCGCCCAGGAGCCGCACGAACTGATCGTGGTCGTGCGGAGTGGTGATGATGAGGATGTCCCGGATTCCAGCCAGGATCAGGGTAGTCAGCGGATAATAGACCATTGGCTTGTCATACACGGGCACAAGCTGTTTGCTGATGCCCTGAGTAATTGGATGCAGCCTGGATCCGGTCCCCCCGGCAAGTATGATTCCGCGCATGGGTGCATACTGCACACTTACATAGACGGGGGCAACGGTAATTATGGAACGAATTCTTATCACCGGAGGGGCCGGCTTCATCGGTTCAAACTTCGTCCGGTACGCGCTCGATACAACTAATGCCCATGTCAGCGTGCTCGACAAGCTCACCTACGCCGGCAACCTCGCCTCTCTCGAGGGCCTTCCTGAGGACCGCTTTGCCTTCGTTCAGGGTGACATCAGCGACGCCGCACTCGTGGACCGCCTCGTCCGCGAGACGGACGTAGTGGTCCACTACGCAGCGGAATCCCACAATGACAACTCCCTCCACGATCCGCGTCCGTTCCTGGATACCAACATCATCGGCACCTACACGCTGATCGAAGCTGCCCGGAAGCATGGCAAGCGCTTCCATCACGTCTCCACGGACGAGGTCTACGGCGACCTTGAACTCGATGACACGGAGAGGTTCACGGAGAAGACGCCGTACAACCCCTCCAGCCCGTATTCCTCCACCAAAGCCGGCTCGGACCTGCTGGTGCGCGCCTGGGTGCGTTCCTTCGGACTGCAGGCAACCATCAGCAACTGCTCCAACAACTACGGACCGTACCAGCACGTGGAGAAGTTCATTCCGCGGCAGATCACCAACGTAATCGACGGCATCCGCCCCAAGCTCTACGGCGCCGGTGAAAACGTCCGCGACTGGATCCATGCCAACGACCACTCATCGGCCGTCCTCACGATTATCGAGAAGGGCGAAATCGGCGAGACATACCTGATCGGCGCCGACGGCGAGAAGAACAACAAGGAAGTTGTTGAATTGATCCTCAAGCATATGGACCAGCCTGCCGATGCTTACGACCAGGTCATCGACCGGCCCGGCCACGACCTGCGCTACGCCATCGATTCCACCCGGCTGCGCACCGAGCTGGGTTGGGAACCGCGGTTCTCGGACTTTGAATCCGGCATTGAAGCCACGATCGCCTGGTACCGCGAAAACGAAGCCTGGTGGCGGCCCCAAAAGGCCGGGACCGAAGCCAGATACAAGGTCCAGGGCCAGTAACGGCGATGGTTGAATTCTCGAAGACGCTCACCGCCCACCAAACCCCCATCCCCGGCGTCGTACTCTTTGACCTTCCCGTCCACGGGGACAACCGCGGCTGGTTCAAGGAAAACTGGCAGCGGGAAAAGATGCTCCAGCTGGGGCTCCCGGACTTTGGCCCGGTCCAGAACAACATCTCCTTTAATGAAAAGACCGGAACCACGCGGGGCATCCACGCCGAGCCCTGGGACAAGTACATTTCAATTGCCACCGGACGGATCTTCGGCGCGTGGGTGGACCTCCGCGAAGGTCCAAGTTTCGGTACCGTGTTTACTGCCGAGCTGGATCCCGGCCAGGCGATCTTCATTCCCCGCGGGGTGGGCAACGCCTTCCAGACGCTGGAAGACAACACTGCTTACACCTACCTGGTGAACGACCACTGGAGCGCAGACGCGCAGGACCAGTACACCTTCCTGAACCTTGCGGATGAGACCGCCGCTATCGACTGGCCGATCCCTCTGGAACAGGCTGAGCTGTCGGAGAAGGACAAGGCACATCCCCGTCTGGCGGACGTGGCGCCGATGAAACCGCGGCGTGTCCTCGTGCTGGGTGCCGACGGCCAGCTGGGTAAGGCGCTGCGCAAAGCGTACGACGGCGACGCCTGCGTGGAGTTCGCCGGCCGGGCCGAGTTCGACCTGGTTAATCCTGCCGCCTATGAACGGAACTGGAGGAATTACTCCGCCATCATCAACGCCGCCGCCTTCACTGCCGTGGACGCAGCGGAGACGCCGGAAGGCCGCCGTCGTGCCTGGGAAATCAATGTACGTGCCGTGGCCCGGCTGGCCCGGGTCGCATCGCAGAACCGCCTGACACTGGTCCATGTTTCGAGCGACTACGTCTTCGACGGCACGCAAGGAGTGCACACGGAGGATGAGCCCTTCTCTCCACTTGGTGTGTACGGCCAGACCAAAGCCGCGGGCGACGCCGTCGTCTCCGTGGTCCCGCAGCACTACATTGTGCGAACCAGCTGGGTAGTAGGTGGAGGCAGCAACTTTGTAGACACCATGGCAGCCCTGGCGGCAAGGGGCGCCTCGCCGGCAGTGGTTGAGGACCAACGTGGACGCCTTTCGTTTGCTTCGGACATTGCGGGCGCCATACGCCATCTGCTGGGTTCCGGGGCGCCTTACGGCACCTACAACCTCACCAACGACGGCCCCCAGGCTTCCTGGGCGGAGATTGCCGCAGATGTGTTTTCCTTGACCGGCGCGGATCCTGCCGGCGTGACGGGTGTGAGCACTGAAGACTACTTCGCCTCCAAACCCGGCGCCGCACCCCGGCCGCTGAACAGCACATTGGACCTCCGCAAAATCAAGGCCGCCGGATTCTTTCCCCGCCCCATGCCGGATGCGCTGAAGACCCATTTGGGCACCCGACCCTGAGACAGGAAGGCTTCTCTGGTCCCGCGCGTGTCTGGCGGGCCATCATCGTCCTGCACCCAATGCGGGCCACCCGTTTCCGCCGACCCGTTCGCATCCCGTTAGCCGCCTCCGGAAGAAAGGGGCCCTCGTTCGCTAGTGTGGTCTCAGCTCTCACTCCTTCACCATGCGCACCACCGGAGACCCAATGACTCGCACAAACTTCCTGCTGACCCTTTCCGGGATTGCCCTCAGCGTCGCCCTCCCGGCAGGTTCCCTCCCGGCGGTTGCTGTAACGGAAGATTCGGCACCGTCACTTCGGGTCGACGAAAATACCGCCCCGGCAACCGGCGACGTGCCGACGCCCACCCCCTCGCCGCTGCCCCAGGAAGGCCCTGGAGAGGGCGCAGAGGGTCTGTCCGGTTCAGATACCCCTCTCCCTCCGGCAACTCCCGCCGACAGTATTCCGGAGACCGGCTCCGCGGAGAAGGACTGGCTCGCAGAACTCATCGGCCCACTGGGCGCGAAGCTGGGGCAGGGCCTGGAACGGCTTGAGGAAACAGGGAATCCCCAGGTACCTACCCTCGAAGAACAGGTCCTTGAGGCCAAAGCCGAAGAAATGGTTTCCGCCGGGGAAGCACCCGCAGGTCCCGCCGCAGCCGCCGCGGAAAATCCCGGCGTACCCTCGGCACGCGGAGCGGTGCACGACTCCCGGACTGCGTACGAAACCGCTGGCATCTCGCTGGCATCGGTGGTGACGCTGGCGTCAACCTGGCGACCGGCCGGGATTCAGGGCATCGACGTCAGCAGCCACCAGTTCAACGTCGACTGGCTCGGTGCCTGGAACCAGGGCGCCCGATTCGCCTACGTCAAAGCGACTGAGGCCACGTCCTACATCAATCCCTATTACCCGCAGCAGTACAACGGATCCCACACTGTCGGAATGTACCGGGGCGCGTACCACTTCGCGATCCCGAACGTCTCCTCCGGTGCGGAGCAGGCAAACTACTTCGTGAACAACGGCGGAGGCTGGTCTGCAGACGGGCGCACACTGCCGCCGCTGCTGGACATCGAGTACAACCCCTACTCCTCCCTTGGGAACACCTGTTACAACATGTCCGCTTCCCAGATGGTTGCCTGGATCGCGGATTTCTCAAGGACCATCAAGGCACGCACGGGGCGGCTGCCCATGATCTATACGACAACCGACTGGTGGCGCACCTGTACCGGCAACAGTGCGGCTTTCCACGACCATCCCCTGCACATCGCCAACTACAGCACCGCGGGCCCGGGGCAAATGCCGGCTGGCTGGAACACTTACAACGTCTGGCAGTACAGCAGCACCGGTCCGTTCGTCGGCGACTCGAACGTGTGGAACGGCAGCGACGCAGCCCTGTATGACTTTGCCGTCCGCCAGCCCCAGACCCCGTCCATTGCATCGGCCGCCGACGTCGTGGCTGTAGGTCCGGACGGCACGCTGCTCAACTACAGGGCTGCCGGCGGTGCTCGGCTCCACCCGCCGCTGGCCATTGGCACCCAATGGTCCGGAATGCTCTCGGTCCATTCCACGGACTGGAACGCCGACGGCGTGCAGGACATCCTGGCGCAGACCCCCGCAGGCAACCTCAATGTCTACTACGGCCTGGCGGGCGGCGGCTTCGCCGGACCCGTCACCGTAGGCCAGGGGTGGTCCCAGCTGCGCATCTCCGTAGGTTCCTGGGGCAGTTCGTCGAGATTCCCCGGCATCGTGGCCTCGGATTCACGCGGCAGGGGCTGGTTCTACCCCAACACCAGCGGCGGCGTCATGGCGTCTCCGCCAGCGGCACTCGGGTCAGGGTTCAACGGCACGCTGACCACCCTTATGGACTTCAACGGCGACGGCGTTCAGGAAGTCATCCAGCGGCTGGCCAACGGAGACCTGGTCAGCAGGGCGAGAACAGCCAGCGGGGCGGCCGCCGCTCCCGTGACCATCGGCACCGGCTGGCAGGATGCAGTTGGACTCAGAAGCATCAGCGGATTCGCCGGTCCGGGAAGCATCGGTATCCTTGCCGAATTCTCCAACGGCGACCTGCGCTATTACGGTGCCAGCGGAACAGGCTACTGGTATTCGCCCATCACCTCAGGAAGCGGCTGGGGACCCTATCTCCTGGCCAACACCCAGGCGCTTGGGACTCCGCCAGGGCCCTCAATTTCCTCAGCCTCTGACATCGTGGCGGTGAACCCGAACGGAGACCTCCTGGTCTACCGGGCCATGCTGGGCGGGGCCCTGCAGGGCCCGGCCAAAATCGGCGTCGGCTTCCACGGCGTGAAGTCGATCCATGCCATGGACTGGAACCGCGACGGGACCATGGACATCGTGGTGCAGTGGAGCAAGGGGACAGTCGATGTCTACCACGGCCTCGCACAAGGCGGGTTCGGCGGTGCCCGCAACATCGGCACGGCGGGGTGGGAGACGATGACCGTCTACCCTGATCCTGTGGTTTCCCAGTCCGGGCTCCCGGGCCTTCTGGCACGGGATACGACTGGCAAGCTGCGCCGGTACACCAATCCGGATGGGGTCTCCTATCTGCAGGGAGGAACAGTCATCGGTGAAGGCTGGAACGGATTCAAGCTCGTCAGCCTCGATTGGAACGGGGATGGAATTAGTGACATTCTGGCAGTGAACCCGTCCGGCAATATGGCGTACTACCGAAGGACGGCCTCCGGCAGCTTCGCGCAGGCCGCGCCGGCGACTGTCGGTACGGGCTGGCAGGATTTTGCAACGCTCAGGGCCGGGCACGATGTCACGGGCGCCGGCACGGCCAGCGTTTTGGGCGTGGATCGACGGGGTAGTCTGTATAATTACCGAGTCACTGGAACCGGCTGGTGGGCGGACGTACAAATTCTGGGTACCGGTTGGGACGGCCTGCTTTTGGCCGGCAACTAGCGGCGGGCCAGCCCCGCGCCACGAAAATTCAGACGAGACGGTCGTGTGAACGCCTGCCGGCAGGCAACGCATCACAGCACTGAACACATTGAGGGAATTCTTGACTTTCGAGCAAACGACACCGGACCTGACTGTCGTCATTCCGGTCTATAACAGCGGCCCGGTGCTGGCGCCAGCACTTCAGCAGTGGCGGAGCTACCTCAAAGACGGACTCACCGAGATCATCGTGGTGGAAAACGGTTCCACGGACGACAGCTACAAGACAGCCCTTGAAAACGCAGTGGACACCCCAAACGTCCGCTTCCGGGTGCTGCAGAGCGAAAAAGGCATGGGCAACGCCCTGCGCCACGGGATCGCTGCGAGTACCGGCCGCCGCGTGCTGCTGACCGCTGACGACCTCCCCTTCGGTTTCACCGACCTTGAGGCGGCAGCTTCCCTTCCGGAACTCCCCACAGTCGTCATCGGTTCCAAGGACCACCCCGCCTCCCAGGCAGGCCGGGGCGCTGTCCGGGGATTGAGCACAGCCGGCTTCAAGTTTGCCCGCAAGCTCATCCTGGGCTCCCGGGTAGGTGATTCCCAGGGGACCATCAATGTCGATGGGGACTGGATCCGGAAAATGCACAAAAAGTTCGACGATCCCGGCTTCCTGTTCAGCACGCAGATCGTACTTGCGGCAGAGATGCAGAAGCTTCCGATCGTGGAAGTACCTGTCACTCTCACGGTGGTGCAGGGAGAGAAGCAGACCAGCGTCCGGCCTAAGGATGTCCTCAAGATGGGGCTGGGGCTCGGGAGGCTTCGCGGGCAGCGCCGGGACTTCGCCTCCGTACCCCAGCCAGGGACGGCGGCACGGTGAGCCTGCAAGGTCCGGTGCCGGAAGCATCGATGCCCGAGCCTCCTACAAAGCGGCAGAAGATCACCGACTTTGCACGGCGGGCGCTGCTGGTGCTCGTTTTCGCTGCTGCGGCCTACGCCGTCTTCACGCAGTGGCCGGAGGTTAAGAGCACCGTATTCTCCATGACCTGGTGGCAGATCGGCGGCTCGCTCCTGCTTCTGGTACCGGGGGTACTGCTCGGCATGCTCATGTGGCGCGTGGTGCTGATAGGCATCCTCGACAGCGATCACGTTGCCGTCAAGCAGCGCAGCGCCCTGAACAACATCTACCTGATCGGGCAGTTGGGGAAGTATGTACCCGGTTCCGTCTGGGCGTTTGTCCTGCAGATGGAACTTGGCCGCAAGCACGGACTTGGCCGTGCCCAGGTATTCGTTGCTTCCTTGATCAGCACCGGCATCACGGTAGGTGCTTCCCTGGTGGTTGGTGCCCTTGCGCTTCCTGCCCTGGCGGAGAAGGAACCCGAGCTCCAGTGGCTGTATGTGCTGCTGCCGGTTGTCCTGCTGGCGATGCATCCCCGCGTCGTCACGTACCTGGTGAACCTCGTCCTGAAGGTGTTCCGCCGCCAGCCGCTGCCGACGCCGATCCGCGCGTCGACAATGATCCTGTCCTTCGTCCTCGGCGTGGGAATGTACGCGTTCTTCGGCCTGCACCTGTGGCTGCTTGCCAGCCAGGAAGCGGGCCTCGGCGTCGTCAACCTCTTCTTCCTTACCGGAGCACTGGCACTGGGCATGACCACTGGTGTCATGGCCTTCCTGCTGCCCGCCGGCATTGGAGCGCGCGAGGCCATAGTTGGCCTCGCCCTCGCCTCGATGACAACCGTAGGCGCGGCAACAGCCCTGGCACTTCTTTCGCGCCTGCTGTTCACGGTGGCCGACCTGCTGTGCGTCGGCGTCGCTTTCCTCATGGTGAAGGTCAAACGTCCCGAGGCCAAGAGTGAATAATGCCGCTGGGCCTGGGCTCTCCACTGTCCCAACAGTCGAGGATCCCTCCGCCGCCCAGCCGCTGCTGAGGCCACGTAAACCAAGGTCCTCCCCTGGCGTATACGTCCAGGGCCTGGTCACTGCAGCCGTACTCGGCGTGCTGACGAACTTCGGCGACCAGGGCCCCTCCTCGGGGCTCCCAGCCGGGTACAGCGCGGGTACCGGCGACCACTACGTGCTTTCCCAGGTTGGCCTGCACTGGGCCGATGAGTCCCGGTACGCAGGCGACTGGTTCATGCAGTCGGCGCCGCAGCCGCACTGGTTCTTCGACACACTGACTTTCGTCGGATCCTCGCTTGGCATTCTTTCGCTCGTCTACCTGCTGTTCTGGTTCGCCGGTCTTTTCGCGTTTGGGCTGGCTGCAGCGTTCATCAGCCGCGTCTGGGCGCCCGGCGCCCCCTGGGCCTTCGGGCTGGCGACCACCGTCGTAGCCTCCCTGACGCCCTGGGCAATAGTCGGCACCGGTTCGTCCATGATCTCGCTGGCCATTCCCGCAGTGGTCTCTGCCAACCTGGTCTTCCTCTTCATAGCTTCTGCCCTCAGCGGGCGGAGCCGCTGGATGCTGGCAGCTGCCGTCCTGACTGCCGTGGTGCATGTACAGCAGGGCGCAGTGGTCGCAGTGTTGCTGGCTGCAATCGCCGTCGTCCAGTTCGTCCGGCAAAGGAAACTCTCGAAAGCTACCGCCGTGACTTTCGCCGCCACCGTCGGCATAGTCGTAGCAGCCTTGGTTGCCCGTCCGGTGGCTGCCAACAGTGATGACTTCATTGAAATCTGCAACCAGGTAATCCCGTACCACTGCGCGGCACAATCCTGGAGCATCAACACCTTACTTGCGTCCTTCGCAGTGATCGGCCTGGCACTGTGCACCTTCATGTATCAGGCGCGCGGCGACCGGATGCTCTGGGGTGCCGTGGTGCTCCTGCCGATGGCAGGGCTGGCCCTGGGCATGACGGCGAACATGCTTTCCGTTCCGGTTTTCGGGGAACTCGCGCAAGGGGTGAACGTCTACCGGCTCGGTGCCCTCGTGCTCCCCTTCGCCGTTATGGGCATGCTGCTTCCGTTCTTCCGCTTGGGAAGGGGGCACCTCCCCTTGGCCCTGCTAACGGTTATCCTCAGCCTCGTCTACCTTGACGGGAAGCAATGGCAACTGGAACGCAGCCTCATCGTTCCTTTTATGATCGTGTTTGCCCTAGGCGCCCTCGCCGCGGTCATTGTTCGTTCACGCATGCAAGGTCCAAGCGGACGGGTGTCACAGATCAGCGCTGCCGGGATCATCGTCCTCTTCCTGGCCAGCGCCATCACCACCGGAGGCCTCACCGCCCGCCCGCTCGACCCCACGTACATTCCGAATGCAGACGTTCGCGAATGGGGCGAAGCCGTAGAAGCAGTGGTTCCCTCCGGTGAGAGCCTGCTCGCTCCCCCGCTGGCAACCTATGTCCGGGCCGCGACCTACCGCGGGGTGATTGCCGACTGCAAGAACGTGCCCTACGGCGGCGAGCCCTGGCAGCAGTGGCAGGAACGGCTTACCGATCTGGGCGGCACCAAGCAGTGCATCCCGGCCAATGCGGGGTTCTACAACAGCATGACCCCTATCAGCATTGACCGCGTCGCAGACAAGTACGGCGTTAGCTACATGGTGGTCGAGGCAGGGCAGGCCGAATGGTTGTCCGAACTGGATGAGCTCGGCTGGGACGTGGTCCTGGAACCGACCTCAGGATTGGACAACTTCATCCTGCATAAATCAGGCTAGTCACGGCGCAAAGCCCTTCCATCCTGCCGACCGCATACACACAGCCCGAGGAAACCATGTCTCACTCCGTCCAGACCGCCCCCGTGAAGACCGCGGCGACCTCCCGGATCAGAGACTGGCAGGTCGTTATGCTGGCGCCGGTCATCACGGTACTGCTGTGCTTCATTCCCCGGTTCTTCAACAGCACGTTCTTCTACTGGGATGACACCATGCAGTCCTTCCTTCCTGTGTGGCGGAGCCTGGGCGAGAATCTGCTCAACGGCAACTTCGAGATGATGGATCCCGGCGGCTGGGCAGGCGGCAACTATATTGCCGAAGTCGGCTACGGCATCTGGAACCCCCTGAACCTGCTGAACTTCATGCTGGTAGCCGGCATGAACGACCTCGCGCTTGCCAGCGCCGTCGTAGTGGTCGAGTTCATGGCCCTGCTGGCGCTGGGCGCCACACTCCTGACCCGGAGTTATGGCGCGAACCGCTGGCTCGCTGCGGCTGCAGGCGTGGCCATCCCCTTCAGCGGGTTCACGCTTTTCTACGAGGCTGCACGCTGGCCGGGCGGCCTTATGGCGTTCGCCTGGACCACGCTCTTCTGGTGGGGGCTGCGTCGCTGGCTTCGGGGAAACCGAAGCCCGCTGCTGCCCTTCGTCCTGGGTTTCCTCACCATGACGGCAGGCAATCCCTATGGAGCCCTTGGCGTCATCGTCGTCTGTGCCGCCGTCGGCATCGAAGCCCTGCTGACCCGGCACAAGTCAAGAATCGTCCCGCTGTTCTTCCTGGCACTTGCAGTTGGCCTCACGGCCGTGCTCGTGTTCTTCCCGCTGCCGCTTTCATCCGAAGTTACTGTGCGGACCGATTCAACGATCGCGAACGATATGTTCCTCGTTCCCGGAATCGGCGACCTGACTGCCATGAGCATGCCGAATTTCCGTCCGCCGACCTCGAATTTCTGGAGCAACATTGACGTTGTTCCGTCGGCGTACCTCGCCTGGTTCATCCTGCCCCTGCTCCCGTGGCTCAACTTCAAGTCCATTGCCAGGCGCAGCCGGCAGCTCTCGAGCTTGTACATCGTCACTGGCATCTACTTCCTCCTGACCTTTGCGCCGTCGAACGTTCTGCTTTTCCGCTGGCCCATCCGCCTGATCGAGTACACCTACCTTGGCTTCCTGGTCCTGTTCATGGTGGTCCTGTCCGCAGGCCTCAGCTCCACCAAACTGAAGGCACGGCTGGTACTGTCCGGAACAATCATCGTGTTCGGCCTCTACCGTGCCTGGGCCATCTATCCGGCAGGCGTACAGAGCCAGGCAGCCGCTTCTATCCTTGTAGCCCTGCTTCTGGTGCTGGCCCTGTTCCTCTGGAAGCGCGCAGGATTCCCCGGGCTGGCTGCAGCCATGGTCTTTGGCACCGCCTGCGTTCTGGCATTCCAGAGCTATGCGTTCGTTGCGAGCAACCCTGTGGCCGGTATCGGCTCTCCGGTAGACGCTGAGGTCCTGGAGGAGTCCGCCAAGAGCTACACCGGCAATACCCTGCAGGTCTTTTCCACGGCCGGCCTTGACCCGGAAGCATTCGTTGACGGATCCCTGCTGTACGGGAACCAGATCCTCAATGCCGGAGTGGAAGACAGCCTGAACCGTTACAGCGGCATCAGCTTCGTCACGTACGCCAATGCCCTGTGTATGAACTACCGCGGTGAGACGTGCCCCTGGCTCTACGATGTGATCTGGGACCCCGCCTCGGAGGAAATCGATGAGCCGCTGGCGGACGCTCTCCGCCTCGAAACCATCGTCGTGCAGAAATCCGTCCGGGACCTTACCGAAACCGAGCTCCCCGAGGGTTGGAGCGTCGCTGAGTCCGACGAGCACCGGACGGTCATCACCCGCGAAGACCCAATCGGTTTCCCCGGAACCGTCTCGTGGGCATCGCCCGGCATAACTGTCGAGTCCTCGGAGCAGGACGGCGATTCGGAGACGGTCCGTGTGTCCGCGTCTGAGTCGGGGACACTCGCGTTTGCCCGCCTTGCCTGGCCCGGATACACAGTAACCGTTGACGGTGTGGAGCAGGACTTGCAGCAGGGCCCTGCGGGGCTCATTACTGTGGACGTTCCCGCCGGAGCCACCGACGTGGAAATCAGCTTCACTCCCCCGGGCCTGGTCCTTGGCCTGGCTGCAATGGCCGTTGGGTGGGGCATTGCGCTGGTAATGACCGTGCTGTACTACATCCGCCGGCGGACCAGGAAGGCCAGGCCTGCTAGCCGGCCCACTGTCCGCTAAGGAACAGGTTGGCCCACCACACCATCAGGCAGAGCGAAAACAGCACGTAGATACCGAACACTATGCGGAATCGTCCCATCAGGTACGCTATGCCGATCCACATGGGAAACCACAGCAGCGCTGAGCGCGGGACCGAGCCGTAAAAGGACCCGGCTCCCAGGGTGACGACGTTCAGCGCCATGTACACGCTCTCCGGGTAGAGATGCCGGATAAGAAGGACGGCAAGGACCACGGCCCCGGATCCCAGGGCGATGATTTCGATGACGCCCATGAAGCCTGTCCCCCAGGTTGGCGGATACGCCTTCAGTGTGGTCATGAACGCTTCCCAGGGCCACACCAGGCGGCGAAGCCAGTACTGCTGCGCGGTCTGATACGCCAAGGGGTCGCCGGTGATAATGGCCAGGTAGCCCATCCATCCGGCCAGCACTGCTATGGGCATCGCGAAGACCCACCAGCTCCGGCCGCTCATGGCATCACCGGCCCTTTTACGCGTGATCGCCTGCATCATCCACATGGTCACAAGGCCCGCGAGCAGGAAGGCACCGGAAATGCGCACGGTGCAGGCCGCAGCACACAGTAGACCGGCTTTTCCCCACCGCCCGGACATACCGAAATACCACGCGCCAAGGCCCAGAGCGAGAAACAGGGATTCGGTATACGGGACGTAAAGGAACACTGCAGGTGGCGCGGTGACCAGGGCCGCCACCGCCTTTAGGCCCAGTCCCGGCTGGTATCGCTCTGCGATACGGCGCAGCCAGAGGCACGCGATCAGGCCGGAAGCGAAGGAAACCACCAGCCCGGTGGTGACCGTGGAGAGGGAGAACACAAGGCCTAGCCGGAGCAGCAGAGGCACCGCGGGGAAGAACGCGTAGAGCGGCGCGGCTGTTGATACCTCCTCACGCGGCGGCAGGTATCCGAGCCGGGCGATCTCATCAAAGTGCACAAAGTCGAATCGGCTGAACCGCGCTGCGAACTCCTGGCGGGTGGGCAGATCAGGTGCTGTTTCCTGATAGCTCAGAAAGAAAGCCCAGGAATAGACGACTGCGGCGCCGAAACACCAGATACCCGCAGCTGCCGCGTCCATCCTGGTCTGCCGATGGCGTACTGTCCCCGTGGGGGTACCTGCTCGGCTCTCCATGGCAGCATTCTTTCGAACCGGGCCGCCGCTAGCCATGCTTAAGACAAAAAGTCACACCAGGTTCCAGGAACCCGGTGTGACTTCTCGGATGGTGCAGCTAGAGCTGAACGACCTTGCCGGTGGCGGCAGAGGTGAGGACTGCTTCGGCGACACGGAGCGTGGCCAGGCCCTCCGCCAGCGTCACGATCCGCTGCGACTTCCCGAGCACAGCGTCCCGGAAGGCTTCATGCTCCATTTTGAGCGGCTCACGCTTGGCCAGCGCGAACCGGGTGCTCGATCCTTCTGCCACGCCGCGGAACGCCGCCATGGACTCCCACTCGGTCTGGAAAGTGCCGTTCTCAATAAAGGTGAGGTCCGCGGAAATGGTGTCTGCAACGAAGGCGCCGCGTTCTCCCAGCACCACCGTCGTGCGTTCCTTGAACGGTGAAAGCCAGTTGACCGTGTGATTCGTGATGATGCCGTCAGCGAGGTGTCCGATGGCAGAAACCATGTCTTCATGCTGGCGGCCGCTGCGGGACGTCGTACGCGCAAAAACATCCTTGTACCCGGACTGGGACAGCCATGCAGTCAGGTCAATGTCGTGCGTAGCCAGATCCTTAACCACGCCGACGTCCGCGATGCGTGCCGGGAACGGACCCTGTCGGCGGGTGGAAATCTGGTAGACGTCGCCCAGCTCCCCCGCTTCCAGCCGTTCCCGCAGATTCTGCAGCGCCGGGTTGAACCGTTCAATGTGGCCGACGGCGCCTACGAGTCCCTTGGCCTCGAAGGCATCGGCAATCCGGGTACCGGCTGCCGAGTCGTTCGCGATCGGCTTCTCGATCAGGGCATGTACCCCTGCATCCGCAAGCTTGAGGGCGATTTCCTCATGCAGGACGGTTGGTACGGCCACAACGGCCATATCGACGCCCTGTGCAATGAGTTCGTCAACGTCGGCGCAGACTTTCAGTCCGTCGGCAACGCCGTGCGGATCGCCGAACGAGTCCGCCACTGCCACGAGATCCACGCCGTCGACTTCGCGGATCACACGTGCATGGTGCCGGCCCATCATTCCCAGGCCAATAAGGCCCGCACGGAGATTCGCCATTACGCACCTGCCTTGGCAATTTTGTTAACCGCTTCGACAATGCGCTCGAGGTCGTTCGCGCTCAGTGACGGATGCACCGGGAGCGAAAGGACTTCCTTGGCAGCCGAAGCCGTCTCGGGCAGGTGCTCAGCTACGCGGTACGGAGCAAGCTCGTGGTTAGGCACCGGGTAGTACACCCCGGAGCCAACGTTGTATTCCTCACGCAGGGCGCGGGCGAAGCCGTCGCGGTCTTCTGTTACCCGGATCGTGTACTGGTGGTAAACGTGCTCGTACCCCTCGGCGACCTTGGGAGTAACAACACCTTCGAGGTTCGCGTCCAGGAACGCTGCATTGGCCTGGCGCTGCTTGGTCCAGCCCATTACCTTTGTCAGCTGGACACGGCCGATGGCCGCGTGGATGTTCGTCATGCGGCAGTTGAAGCCAACCAGCTCGTTTTCATACTGGCGCTCCATCCCCTGGTTGCGCAGCAGGCGCAGCCGGCGCTCCACCTCGGGGTCGTTGGTGCTGACCATGCCGCCTTCGCCGGAAGTCATGTTCTTCGTCGGGTAAAGGCTGAAGGTTGCGAACGTGCCGAAGGTTCCAACTCGGCGACCGTTGACTGCCGCGCCGTGTGCCTGCGCTGCATCCTCGAACAGCAGGAGGCCCTTTTCTTCGGCGATAGCGGAAATTGCAGGAACGTTGAAGGGGTGCCCGTAAAGGTGAACGGGCATGATGCCCTTGGTCTTGTCCGTGATGTGGGCTTCGACGGACTTCGGATCGAGACCATAGTGTTCCGGCTCGATGTCAGCGAAGACAGGAGTGGCACCGGTGAGGGCAACCGAGTTGGCGGTCGCCGCAAAGGTGAAGGAGGGGACGATCACTTCGTCCCCACGGCCGATACCGGCTGCCAGCAGTCCCAGGTGCAGGCCCGAGGTGCCGGAGTTTACGGCAACAGCTGACCGTCCATCGAGGAGGACCTCAGAGAACTCCTTCTCGAACGCCGCAACTTCTGCCCCTTGTGCCAGCTGGCCGGAAGCAAGGACTGCATCGACAGCCGCCCGCTCTTCCATGCCGACAATCGGCTTGGCTGGGGGAATGAAATCCTGGTTCATGCGTGTGCCTCTCGAAGAGTCTCGTTCTCTTGGATATATGTCTCGCCCGTTTCAGGGCATTTCCAGTGCTCCCCGTCCTGCACCAGGGGAACACCTGCTTTGCCGACCCATCCGAGCCGGCGGGCGGGGACGCCAGCCACCAGGGCAAAGTCGGGTACGTCCTTGACCACTACGGCTCCGGCTGCCACGGTGGCCCATTTTCCAATTGTCACGGGAGCCACGCAAACGGCGCGCGCTCCAATGGAGGCGCCATCCTTGATGGTTACTCCCACGGCTTCCCAGTTGTCGGCGCTCTTGAGGCTGCCGTCCGGGTTAATGGCTCGGGGGTATGTATCGTTCGTAAGAATCACGCCGGGACCGATGAAGACACCGTTGCCAAGGGCAGCCGGCTCGTAAACCAGGGCATAGTTCTGGATCTTGCAGTTCTGGCCGATTTGAACACCTGAACCGACATAGACGCCCCGGCCAATGATCCCGCCGGAACCAATTACTGCACCTTCACGAATCTGCGCGAGATGCCAAACCTTGGTGTTCTCACCTAATACTGCGTTCTCTGATACGTCAGCATTTTCAGCTACGCTGCTAGACAATTCAACTCCCCACTGCACCTATTTCCAGGCGCATCTGTATTCTATCGGATTGGTTCCCGGGCACCGTCAGCAGTTCGCTGCGACTGAATCACCGGTTATGTGCCTGCCCTGTCACCGGCGCATTCTGTCCACCACTTCGCGTACAGGAGCGTCCATCACAATCTGTCCGTGTTCCAGGAGCACGCCCCGCTCACATATCCGCGACACCAGGTCCAGGTCGTGGCTGACCACAACCAGTGTTTTGCCTTCTCCGGCAAGTTCCTTGATTTTGTCGATGCACTTTTTCTGGAAAGGCTCATCGCCTACGGCGAGAATCTCGTCGACAAGGAAGACTTCAGGATCGGTATGGACAGCCACCGAGAACGCCAGCCGGAGATACATGCCGGATGAATAGAACTTCACCTCAGTGTCGATGAATTGGCCGATCTCGGAAAACTCGACGATAGAGTCGAATTTTTCGTCGATTTCCTGCTCCGTCATTCCAAGGATGGCACCGTTGAGGTAGACGTTGTCCCTGCCGCTCAGGTCATGGTGGAATCCCGCTCCCACCTCAATCAGGCCCGCAACCCTGCCCCTGGTTCCCACCGTTCCGGTGTCCGGACGCATGACCCCGGAGATGTGCTTGAGGAGAGTGGACTTGCCAGAACCGTTGAGACCGAGCAGAGCGACGGTCTCGCCCTGCTCTATGTCCAGCGACACGCCCTTGAGTGCATGGAACTTCTCGGAGAGATCACCTTTACGTCCTTTAATGAGCCAGACGAAGGCTTCTTTCATCGAGCGGGTATGCCGCAGGACGAACTGCTTGTTGACGTTGCGTACTTCGATGGCGTTTGCCACGGTTCAGAGCTCCTGCGCGAAACGGCCTTCAAGGCGGCGGAAAACGAGCTGGCCGATAATCAGCACCGCTGCTGAAATCGCCAGCCCAACGGGCAGCCACAGAGACAGCAGATGCGGCGGGATAGCCTCTGCGCCGTCCGTAGTCGGAAGCCAGAATGCATAGTGGAAGGTTTCGACTCCAACCGTGATGGGGTTCAGTTGATACAGGTTGAACCCTGTCTCCCCCAGCTGGTTGCGGACCATCACCCATGAGTAAAGCACCGGCGAGGCCCACGTTGCGATCATGAGCAGCATGTCAACCAGGTTCTCAGCGTCACGGAAATAAACGTTGATCGCTCCGAACAGCAGTCCCAGGCCTGTCGCCAGCAAGGCCACTATCAAGAACCCGCCGACGGCTGCCGCCAGCTGAAGTGCGTTGGGCCTCCAGCCGTTGAACAGGCAGGCCACTAGGAGGATCAGGATTTGCGGGACGAAGTGGACTCCCGAAACCCAGACCGACGCCACCGGAAAAAGCTGCCGGGGAAGATAGATTTTCTTGATCAGCCCGCCGTTTCCGACGATCGACCTGGATGCGTTGCCGAGGGCTTCGGTGAAGAAGTTGATCAGCACTATGCCTGAGAACAGGTATATGGCGTAGTTCGGCAGTCCGTTCGGGTTACGGGGGCTCTGCTCCTGGCCGAGAAAGACGCCGAGCGCGACGTAAAAAACAATGAACTGCACGCCGGGTTTTACATAGGACCACAGCAGCCCGAGGACTGACCCCCTGTAACGGACCTTAAGTTCTTTGGAAACCAGCAGTTTGAGCAGAAAGCGGGACCGGACAATATCCGCCAGTCCTGCTCCCCTGCCCGGAGTTTCCAGTTCTCCGCTTGTGGACAAGCCTATTTACTCTCTTCCGAATACTTTTCGAAAGTCTCTTTCCAGGACTCCAATGAGGTGATCCTGGGCAGAGCCTGCCGATATTCTTCGCTGAGCTTCTGCCAGTCCCGGAGCACAATGGCGTTGAGGCGCATTCCTTCGGCCAGCAGCTCCCGCAGCTTCTGCGGATCCCGGTGGTACCAGGACGCAGCCGTACCGTCGGCGTTAGTGACAACCGCACTGTCGTACTGCGACATGCGCCACCACTTGTTGTCTACGTGGGCGACGCGCGCCTCGGGACGTTCCATGCTCGTCTCCGAGACAGGCTTCGTCAGCTGGCGAACGAGGGTCTTGGCAGCCCACGGAACAAGCGTGAAGTACGACGGAGCCTGGAAGCCCCGGCCGCGCCGCGGAGGCTTGCTTACCCCGGGGGTCGGGAACGCGTCCGGATCCGGCTCAAACCGTGCCTCGGAGTATTCGTGGCGCATTGACTGGATCTCGGGAAGCTTGCCCGCCAGGATGCCGTGCAGCTGATCCGGACCAGCCAGGAGGTCCTGGAGTGCCATAACCCGAGTCTGGGCAGTGAAGTACTGCATGGAGATCAGGTGCTTCACATCAATGAAGCTGCCTTCCCTGACCACACGCCCACCATGCGGATAGGGGCTGTGCAGCAGGGCAGTGATAATCCGGTTCCGGCTGTGGAAGTACGCCTGCCAGTCAACGGCGTCGTCCTTGTCGGCCCAGGTGATGTGCCAGACTGCGGAACCCGGCAGCGACACTGTGTTGTAGCCGGCCGCTTTCGCGCGAAGCCCGTACTCGGCATCGTCCCACTTGATGAAGACGGGGAGGGACAATCCGATGTCTCGGATGACCTTCGTGGGGATCAGGCACATCCACCAGCCGTTGTAGTCCACGTCGACCCGCCTGTGCATCCAGGTGGTCGTGCGCAGGTTGGTGCGGGCGAAATCATGGCCCAGCACCTGTTCCTTGATGGGGTGGTCCGGCTGGAACCGGTACGGGTTGACCGTCTCGCCGAACGTATGGAGAACCGTCCGGTTGTACAGGTCGAACATATGCCCGCCGACGATGGTCGGTTTGTTGCAGTGGTCAGCGAACGTGACCATGCGGACGATGCTCTCCGGCTCGACGACGACGTCGTCGTCAAGGAGCAGAGCGTAGTCGCTGTCGTTTTCGACGGCCTCGTACATGCCGCGGGCAAAGCCACCGGAACCGCCAAGGTTGCCCTGGTGGATAATGCGCAGCTTGCCGTTGAACCGCGCCTCGATTTCCGCGAAGCCCGGCGCGTCCTTCACCTTCTTGGTGCCCTGGTCAACGATCAGGACCTCCTGGAGGTATCCCAGCGCATCGGGGTTGTCAGCAAGGATCCGAAGATTGTTGAGGCAGAAATCGTTCTTGTTGAGGGTGGTGATTTCGAGAGTCACAGATCCCGGGGCCTTGGCGGGGCCGGGAGCCTGCCACTCTGCGCTCTGCAGCGTCATCGGCTTGGAACCGGCAATAAGGTCGAACCAGTACCAGCCCCCATCACCGAAGGGCTTGAGCGGGAGTTCGAAGGTCGAGACGTCGTCTCCGGCTACCCGCCGGGTCTCCACATGCTGCAGCGAACCGCGCGCGTTCGAGCGGTAGACGCTGACCACTCCGTCGCCCTCCGTGGCAACCCGGAGTCGCACGTTCTCAACGTTTGTCCACCGGCGCCAGTAGCTTGCCGCAAAGGCATTGAAGTAAGTACCGAAAGAAAGCCTCTGTCCGGGGCGGGCCGTTCCGGAGGTGCGTGAGGTGAAGTCTTCAACGTGGACTTCGCCCTGGGGAGCTGCGACTGATGAAGTCGCAGTCACCTGTGCGTTCTTCGACGAGCTGGCCATGGAGCCGTCCATCGTGTTGAACGCCGCTCCCATCGCCGTCCCGGTATCGACATAGAGCAGGACGGTGTCCATCTGGCTCTGGTCCGGGAAGATGACGCGCTGGACGGTATGCCAGGCATTGTCCGAGTCCGCCGTCTCGCCGGCAGGTGCCGCGTTCAGGTCAATCACTGTATCCGCTTTGCTCACGCGTCCACTCCTCCGCTTTCAAGCTTGGCTCCCCCGGTGAAGTGGGGCTTGATCTTATTGTCAAACATCGACAAAGCCGACCCGATGGCCATGTGCATGTCCAGGTACTTGTAAGTGCCAAGGCGTCCGCCGAACAGGACATCCTTCTCCCCCTTCGCCAGGTCGCGGTAGGCAAGCAGCTTGGCGCGGTCTTCGGCGGTATTGACGGGGTAGTACGGTTCGTCGCCCTTTTCCGCGAAGCGCGAGAACTCACGCATGATGACGGTCGCGTCCTTGGTGTAGTCACGCTCGGGGTGGAAGTGGCGGAACTCATGGATGCGGGTGTAGGGAACGTCCTCGTCCGGGTAGTTCATGACCGAGGTTCCCTGGAAGTCCTCGATCGGCAGGACTTCTTCCTCAAGGTCGATCGTGCGCCAGGAGAGATCGCCTTCGGCATAGTCGAAGTAACGGTCAACCGGGCCGGTGTAGACAACCGGAACCTGGCCAAGCGTGGTGGCGCGGGAGAACTCGTGTCCGTCGTCGAAGAAGTCAGTCTTGAGGTGCACCTGGATGTTGGGGTGATCGGCCATACGCTCGATCCACGCCGTGTAGCCGTCCACGGGCAGGCCCTCGTACTTGTCGTTGAAGTACCGGTTGTCGTAGGTGTAGCGGACCGGTAGGCGGGAGATGATTTCTGCCGGCAGGTTCTTCGGGTCCGTCTGCCACTGCTTGCCTGTGTAGTACTTGATGAAGGCTTCGTACAGCGGACGGCCAATCAGCTGGATACCCTTGTCATTCAGGTTCTGGGGATCAGTACCGGCCAGCTCTCCGGCCTGTTCCTGAATCAGTGCCTTGGCTTCGGCCGGCCCCATGGAGGACCGGAAGAACTGGTTGATTGTGCCGAGGTTGATCGGCATCGGGTACACCTCGCCCTTGTGGCTGGTGTAGACCTTGTGGACGTACTTGGTGAACTGGGTGAACTCGTTCACGTAGTTCCAGACCCGCTCGTTGGAGGTGTGGAAGAGGTGGGCGCCGTAGCGGTGGACCTCGATTCCCGTCTGGGCCTCGTTCTCGCTGTAGGCGTTTCCGCCAATGTGATGACGTCGGTCCAGTACTGCGACCTTCAGTCCCAGTTCCTTGGCGGCGCGTTCGGCAACAGTAAGGCCGAAGAAGCCTGACCCGACGACGACGAGGTCAACGTTCACTTGTCACTCCCTGTAGGTTTCGGCGCAGCCCTTCGGCATACGCCCGACGATCAAGGTTATCGGACATTTTTTATCCACACACACTCGGGGCGGGCCCGGCGGCTGGCCGGCCCCGCTGTGTATATGGATCGGGCACGGAAGCAGAGTGCGCCCGGGTGGGCGGAGCTCCCGCGTCTTCCGGGAATGCCCTTGCCTCTCGAACACACGCAGAGGTTGTCAATAACCGGCTGAAGAAACAGCTGCAGCGGATGTCATTCCGGGCCGTTTCTCCTTCCGGTGGGAAGTCTACTCTTTCGTTCATCTTCCTCCGCTCCACTGATGTCCGTGCGTGGCCTGGATATCCACAGGTTGTTTGCCTGCGGCCCCTGCATACGCGAACCGGGAACTAACCTGGTCCTTCCCAGCCAGCCGGGGACCGGAAGGAGGTGGACGTCTCTTGATTCATGTCGCGGTGGCCCGCGCCACGACCCGCTGGGGCGCAGCGGCCACTGGCCAACTGCCTGATCCACTCGTGATCAACCCCACAATCGGCACCATTGGTGCGGATTTGGCTGCGCACCTCCGCGACGCGGGCCCGGACGCGTTCTTTGGAGAGCAGCACATTGCACAACTGGAGCCCGGGCTGACGGACCTTCGGCCCGGATCGGTTCTGGTCTCAGGGTGTGTCCGCCGCTCAGGACGGAGCAGACACACCCTCCCCGGGTTGGTCCTCGTGACCCACACGGGACCCGACGCCGGACGCATCGTGGAACTGAAGCCTGGCAGTTACTGGCTGGGACGCCCGGGTGAGGAACAATGCGCCGGTCCGAAGGGTGCCGGCATTCTGGTGTCCGACCCCGCCATGTCCCGCGTCCACGCCCGGCTGGAGGTTAGCGCCACGGGCGTGGTGATCTTCGACCATAACTCCAGTAATGGCCTGTGGGTGGATGGCAGGCGCATCCGCAGGGCCCGGCTGTCCACCTCGTCCCGGGTGCGGGCCGGCAACACCATGTTCCAGCTGCACGCGCCGGGAACGGACCCTGCACCCTCGAACGGATCGGCGGAAATATCCTCCGCGCTGGATAGCCCCGTTAAGGTGCAGGGCACTCCGCCGCAGCGGCCGGGCACAGGCACACTGGCAGCAGCATTTCTCCCGCTAGGGCTCGGAATCGCACTGGCAGTATCCACCGGGATGTGGTTCTTCCTGGCCTTCTCGGGCATTGGCGCGCTCACTGCCGGCGCCGGACTCCTATCCTACCGACGCCGCCTTACCGCCTTCCGATGTGCCGAAGGGAAAGCAATGGAGGCAGACCGCCGTCGGCGTCATGCCCTGCACCCCACTTTGGGCAGGCGCTGCCTTTCGGCACTGGTCGGTTCGGGACTGTTCGGTCCTGCCCTGCCAGGTTCATCACTGCGGTTTTCCGTACCCAGCGGATCCTTCCGGCGGGAGCCTTCACCGAACACCATGGCAGAAAGCGGCGATCGCAGCCCTTTCGTGGCCCTGCGGCTCGGCACCGGGTCCCGTCCGGGAGACCTGGTACTGCAAAAACCGGATGAGGGCTGGCGTCCGCCCATGCTCGCGGCCGTCCCGGTGCTCCTCGAGGCACAGGCCGGCAGTACGGTCTGCCTCACGGGTCATCCCGGAGACGTGCAGGGGCTCTGCCGTTCCCTGCTGCTCCAGCTGGGAAGCATCCGTACACCGGATGGGCCCGCAGTTGTGCTGCTCGGCACCCGTGCGGACGAACTCATCTGCGATGCCCGGTTCCTGCCTGGCGTACAGCTCCTACCTGCCAGACAGGAGGAGGCAGCCGCGGCGGCTCTGGCGGGTCTTGCGAGCGCACGTTCCGGCACCCCCCTTCTGGTGATTGCGCCACCCGGGGTGTGGGAGACCGGGCGGCGAATCCGGGACGGCCTTCCGAAAGAAACCCGCGGGCTCACCTGCCTGATCGCCTGCAGGGACACGCTCAGCGGCAACGAAACTTCCCCGCCGGACTCGCTCCACCCTGGCGATGCCGATATTTCGCTGGGCGCGGACGGAGGGATGCTGACAGTAGCGGGACAGTCACAGCAGTTCCTGCCGGACCTGCTCGGAGCGCTGGCCTTTCACCGTGCAGCGCTCCGATTGGCGCTCCCTGCGGCGGAGACACCCCTTGCCGGCGAACTTGGGACGGCAGTAGAACCGGCTGACATGCTAAAGGCCTGGGACCAAAACAACCCCTATCGCGCAGTCATTGGTCATGCCGGCGGGCGCCTCGTGGGGATCGACCTGGTGGAGGATGGACCCCACGTCCTCATCGCCGGGACCACCGGTTCCGGCAAGTCCGAGCTGCTGCGCACCTTCGTGTCCTCACTGGCCTGCCATGTTCCGCCCTCGGGCCTCCATTTCCTGCTGATTGACTTCAAGGGCGGGTCTGGGCTTGCGTCCCTGGCGGATCTCCCCCACACGGCAGGCTTCCTGACCGACCTGTCCCAGGAGAATGTCTCACGGGCCCTCACCTCCCTCCGGGCTGAGCTCCGGCGCAGGGAGCGCCTGCTGGCCGGCGTCCTTGCCGAGGACCTGGATGAATTCAACAAGAGGACAGCACCGGGGGCGGCACTCCCCCGGCTCGTCGTCGTAGTCGATGAATTCCGGATGCTGGCGGACGCGGTGCCGAACGCAATCCAGGAACTGATGAAAATCGCGGCCCTTGGCCGGTCTCTGGGACTTCATCTGGTGATGGCCACCCAACGGCCGCAGGGTGCCGTAACTGCCGATATCAGAGCCAACGTCTCAGCGGGCATTTGTCTGCGGGTGCAGTCCGCCACGGATTCCCGGGACGTTGTTGGCTGTGACGATGCGGCTGCCATTCCTGCTTCTTCCCCGGGAATGGCCGTCCTTCGCCTGCCCGGTGCGGCTCCCCTGACATTTCAGGCTTCCTCCACGACGGCGGACCCGCAGCAGCTCCCGCTGGTGCAGACCCTCGAGGAGTTTCTGTCCACGCCTGCACAGGTAGCCAAACCACCTCTCGGTCCAGGCCTGGAGCGGATCGTAAACGCGGTCAAGGGTGCCGCACTGTCTGCTGGATTCCCCGAGAAGGCCCAATCACCAGTTATGCCGCCCCTGCCCGCGGACCTTCACCCCATATCCGTCCCGCCCACGGGGTGCCTTCGAATCGGGCTGGCAGACCAGCCTGAAGAACAAGCCCAGGTGTGGCTGGACTGGGAACCGAAGGCACATTCACATCTCGCTTTGCTGGGCCGTGCCGAGGCTGGATCCGTGTCCGCCGCGTCCGTACTTGGCCGCCAGCACGTGGCTCACCTGCCCAGCCGGCACCTTTACGTGCTCGACGGCGACGGTTCGCTTGCGTGGGCAACCGGACTCCCGCAGACGGGAGCCTATGTTCCGCCCCAAGATCCTGCACGCGCTTCCCGGGTCCTGTCCATACTGGCCGGAATTCTCCTTGAACGACTCGCGGCCCCGCAAAGCGATCCAGGCATCACGCTCCTGGTCTCCGGATGGGGAAGATGGCAGGAATCATTCCGTTCGCTCCGATCCTCGAACGCCGAGGATTTACTGCACACGCTGGCCCGGGACGGCGCTGCCGGGGATATCTGCCTGCTTGTCTCCGGCAACCGTGAACTGACCACCGCGCGGTTCTTCCAGCTTCTGCCCAACAGGCTGTGGTTTCCCGCCGGATTGTCGGAAGACGCATTGCTTTCCTGGCCTCGCCTGCCCGACCTGCAGCCGGTGCCCGGCCGTGCCTTTGTCCAAGGCCCCATTACGCCGGGAGCAGTGGACGGATCAAACACCGTTGCACAGTGCTATCAGCGCGGCTGGCCGGCTGGGCCGGCACCCCTTCCGGAAGGAACTCCCCGTCCGCGCCGGATCGACGGGCTCCCGCCTTCCGTACTGCGAAGCCATCTTGAAGCTGCATCCGGGCCCTGCAGCTTCCCGGTGGGCCTGGGCGGGGACGAACTCAAAACCGTGGAGGCACAGGTGCCGCCGGGGTCGGTTTTTGTGGTCCTGGGGCCGCCACGGTCGGGGAAGACAACCCTCCTGAAGACCTTCGCTGCGGCCGCCCGGCTTCCCTCCGGGGAAGCAGATGCGGCAGCTGCATCCCCTAAGCTCTGCCGGATCGGCGCTGGAAATAAAGCCCCTGACACCAACACCGGTCCTCCCCCGCCGGCCGGCAGCCTGAACGGCTGGCTGGTCCTGGCCGATGACGCGGACCAGCTTCCCGCAGAAGACCACCAGCTCATAATCCAGTTGGCGGCGCGGGGAGCCAGCGTAGTTCTCTCCGCCGTTCCCGCTTACAACTTGCCCACACGGCTCCCGTCGGCACACAGGAGCCGGATACCGGGAAACGGTGTGCTGCTGGCACCTTCCCAGGTGTCGGACAGCGAATTCTTTGGGGTCCGGCTGGAGCCGGAGGGCAGGCCGAGGCCGGGACGCGGGTACCTCTTTACCGGCGGTACGGCGGTGGAAGTGCAGTTCGCGGCCCCCGGCGGGGAACAGCTTCCCGCTGGCTGACCGATGGTGCCTGCCGCTGGCTGGCGGGACCAGGGTTCACCTGGCTGGCCGAGCCTGCCCGGACTAGAAAGTCTTCGCGTCTCCGCTGGTCTGGGAGGTCCAGGCGATAACGGGCTTGGTGAACAGCAGGAGGATCACGGCGGCGGCCGGCAGCAGCAATAGCAGGCCCACCAGCACCACGCCGCCCTGCAGGGTGGGCACCGCGATCACGATCATGAACAGCTGCCACACCAAGGCTGCGGCCCGCGTCCAGCGCATGCCGCGGAAGAAGAAATGCCCCACAACCAGCAGCCAGACAGCCACGAGGACGATCAGGAAAAGACTGAAAACTGCCCCGCCCATGGAGGTGGGAGTGGAGTTGATGAGGTTGTAGACGTACCAGCCCGCAACGCCCAAAAGGGCAAGTGCCTCAAAGACCAGAACAGCTGAAATGAGTGCGACTGCTCCCGGGCGCGGTGCATGGGCCGGGGAATTTTGGGGTCTTGACACACTGGCACCATACCGGACATAGTCGAGGAGCAGCGACCGGTTAGGGATCCTAGAGGACCGAGGCCACGGGCCTTTGTGACGCATCACTCATCATTTCCGGCAGATTAACAGCTTGTTAACCCTTGTTTGCGTTTCCATCGCGTGACACCCTAGTAGAGGGGATCAGGGGCCGAAACCGGCCCCTTTAGTTTGTGGTTGCTCGTGAATGTTTTCACAAACAAGCGGAGTCAACTTTTCAGAGGAGATAGTGATTAGCATGGATTGGCGGAGCCGCGCAGCATGTCTGGACAAGGATCCGGAGCTGTTCTTCCCCGTAGGGAACACCGGCCCGGCTCTTCTTCAGATTGAAGAGGCCAAGAGCGTTTGCCGCCGGTGCCCGGTCATCGATACCTGCCTTCAGTGGGCTATCGAAACCGGTCAGGACGCCGGTGTCTGGGGCGGCATGAGCGAAGACGAGCGCCGTGCGCTGAAGCGCCGTGCCGCAAGGGCACGCCGGGCTTCCTAGCGAAGCAGAAGGCCCGACTGGTCTTCAAACAGAACAAGACTTAGCCGGGCACCCCCGCCCGGCACACATGAA
>NZ_BAAALV010000002.1:1250491-1287174 GCF_039528575.1 Arthrobacter gandavensis | reverse complement strand
CTTCATGTGTGCCGGGGTTCAGATTTCCGGGGACATCTCAGCGGCGCCGGGCACCATCGAGTTCCATTTCGATCGTCACTTCGGTGCCGCCGCCACGGCGGGGGGTCCAGAGAATGGTTCCGGCGAGTTCACTCTGGACCAGGGTCCGAACAATCTGCAGGCCGAGTCCTTCCCTGCGGGGCTCCGCCGGCAGGCCAACACCGTCATCGGATACGGTCACTGTGAGGTTCTCCTCGCCATCCGCGCCCAGATGGCGTTCGGCGTTCAACCACACCGTCCCGTTTTCCTTGCCTGCCAGGCCATGTTCGACGGCATTGGTCACCAGTTCGTTGATCACCAGCGCCAGCGGGGTCGCCAGGTCGCTGGGCAGTTCGCCGAAAGTTCCCTGACGTTCGGTGCGGACTGCCTGGGACGGGGATGCCACCTCAGCGGAGAGGCGGAACTGCCGGTCAATCAGCTCGTCGAAGTCCACGTTTTGGGTCAGGCCCTGGGACAGGGTCTCGTGGACCAACGCGATTGTGGAGACCCGCCGCATGGCCTGCGCCAGGCCCTGCTTGCCTTCTTCGCTCTCCATCCGCCGCGACTGCATCCGCAGCAGGGCGGCGACAGTCTGAAGATTGTTCTTCACCCGGTGGTGGATCTCGCGGATAGTAGCGTCCTTGGAGACCAGCTCCATCTCCCGACGGCGCAGCTCCGAGACATCGCGGCACAGCACCAGCGCACCGAACCGTTCCTTTTCATCGCGCAGCGGAATGGCGCGCAGTGAAAGGCTCACTCCCCTGGATTCGATCTCGGTGCGCCACGGCATCCGACCGGTGACCACCAGCGGCAGCGTTTCGTCCACCATCCTGCGGTCCTTGAGCAGCGCCGTCGTAATTTCAGCCAGCGGCCTGCCCTCCAGCGTCTCCATATCGCCCAGGCGGCGGAATGCGGACACGCCGTTGGGGCTGGCGTACTGCACAACACCCTGGGCATCGAGCCGAATCAGCCCGTCACCGACGCGGGGGGCGCCGCGGCGCGACCCGGTGGGGGTGGCGAAGTCAGGCCACAGTCCCAGGGTTCCCATCCGGAGCAGGTCATAGGCGCACTGCCGGTAGGTCAGTTCAAGCCGGGACGGCATCCTGGAACTCGAAAGGTCCATATGGGAAGTGACGACGGCGAGCGTGCGTCCGTTGCGCACGAAAGGAATCGCTTCCACCCGCATGGCAGTTTCAGTGGTCCAGTTCGTTTCACTGGAGCGCTCGATGGTCTGCGACTTCCACGCCTTGTCTACCAGCGGCTGCAGGTCGGCACGGATGCGCTCCCCCACGAAGTCACTGTGGAACACGGTGTGCGACGTCGAGGGCCGGGCATGTGCCAGCGCCACGTAGGTGCCCTCCGGCAGCGGGAACCACAGGGCCAGGTCGGCGAACGCGAGGTCCGCAACCAGCTGCCAGTCCCCCACCAGCAGGTGCAGCCACTCGGCGTCGCCTGGACCGAAATCCGCATGGTCCTTGATCGGATCGGTGAATATTGCCATAGCGGAAGTCCGTCAGCGCCTTACGATCGAGCGAAGCAGCCGCAGTGCCACGGAAAGCGAGGCCATGTCATCCTGCTCCAGCTGGTTGACCTCGGCGAACATCTTGGTTGCACGTTCGAGGTTGTCTGCATTTTCCTGCTCCCACGCCTCGACCCGGGTTACCGGATCTTCGCCCTGCATGGACGGAGTGGCCTGGAGGGCAGCCACCGTCATATCCGCCACGGTGGAATACAGGTCATCGCGCAGCGCGGCACGGGCAAGTGCCTGCCAGCGGTCCCCGCGCGGGAGCTTGGTGATGCGCTCCAGCAGATCGTCGATTCCATAGCGGTCGTAGACCGCGTAGTAGACGGCAGCAATGTTCTCTGCCGGTTCCTCGACCTGCCGGGTCGCCAGGGCGACGTCGAGAAGGCCGTAGCTTTCGAACTGCTCGGCCCAGTACGTGCCAAGATCCTCGGGCACGTCCCAGCCGGCGGCCTTCTCCAGTGCTGCCTCTACCCGTTCGCGGTCCGCTCCGCGCATAAAGCGCATGAGGTCCTTCCGCAGCGGTTCCACGATCGGCTTGAAAGCCTGGATGTCCTCGTCGATGGAGCTGCCGCGGCCAACATGGTTCACGAACCAGCGCACCGCGCGGTCAAGCAGCCTGCGCATGTCCAAGTGGATGGAAGTCCAGGTTTCCGTCGGGAAACTGGCGGGAAGTTCACCCAAGGCGGCAACGACGTCGTCGATTGCGTAGATCTCCCGAAGCGCGCTGAAGGCGCGGGCAACAGTGGCCTCGCTGGCTGAGGTCTCTTCCATGACCCGGAAAGCGAAGGTGATTCCGCCAATGTTGATCATGTCGTTGGCGACCATGGTGGAGATGATTTCGCGCCGCAGCGGATGGGTGTCCAGCTGGTCATCGAAGCGTTCCACCAGCTGCTTGGGGAAGTACCGGCGCAGGGTGCCGCGGAAGTACGGATCGTCGGCGAGGTCGGACGCGGTGAGCGCGCGGGTCAGCTCGATCTTGGCGTAGGCCGCCAGGACGGAGAGTTCCGGCGCGGTGAGGCCCTGTCCTTCAGCGACCCGTGCCCGCAGTTCTTCCTTGGTGGGCAGGGCTTCAAGGGCACGGTCCAGGCCGGCGTGCTCCTCCAGCCAGTCCATGAGCCGTTCGAAGCTGGGGCTCCACTCGATCACGCGCTGGCGGTCGTTGAGCAGGAGCATGTTCTGGTCGATGTTGTCCTGCAGCACCAGCCGGCCGACTTCATCCGTCATCGAGTGCAGGAAGGCCGAACGTTCGGAAGCGTCCAGCCGGCCCGCGGCGACCATGCGGTCAACGAAGATCTTGATGTTGACCTCGTGGTCGGAGCAGTCCACGCCCGCCGAGTTGTCGATCGCGTCGGTGTTCAGGATGACGCCGGACAAGGCGGCTTCGATGCGTCCGCGCTGGGTCATGCCCAGGTTGCCGCCTTCACCAATGACCTTCGCCCGGACGTCCCGTCCGTCAATGCGGATAGAGTCGTTGGCCTTGTCCCCTACCTCTGCGTTGGTCTCCGTGGATGCCTTGATGTAGGTGCCGATGCCGCCGTTGTAGAGCAGGTCCACCGGTGCCTTGAGGATGGCGCGCAGCAGTTCCGGCGGGCTCAGGCGGGTAACGCCCGCGTCCAGGCCCAGGACCTCGCGCACCTGTGCGCTGATGGGAATGCTCTTGGACTGCCGCGGGAAGACTCCGCCGCCCTCGCTGATCAGGCTCTCGTCATAGTCTGCCCACGAAGAGCGGGGCAGCTCGAACAGCCGGCGCCTTTCAGCGTGGGACCGTGCGGCGTCGGGATTCGGGTCCAGGAACACGTGCCGGTGGTCGAACGCCGCAACGAGGCGGGTGTGCTCGGAAAGCAGCATGCCGTTGCCGAAGACGTCGCCGCTCATATCGCCCACGCCGACGGCCGTGAAGTCCTCGTTCTGGGTATCGACGCCGAGTTCGCTGAAGTGCCGTTTGACCGATTCCCAGGCGCCGCGGGCGGTGATGCCCATGGCCTTGTGGTCATAACCCACGGATCCGCCGGATGCGAAGGCGTCGCCCAGCCAGAAACCGTATTCGGCTGAGAGGGCGTTGGCGATGTCGGAGAAGGAGGCTGTCCCCTTGTCCGCGGCTACCACCAGGTAGCTGTCGTCGCCGTCGTGCCGCACCACGTTCTCCGGCGGACGGACCTGCTCGCCGGCTTCGGTGACCACCAGGTTGTCGGTGATGTCCAGCAGCCCGCGGATGAACGTGCGGTAGCTTTCCTTGCCCTCTTCCATCCAGGCGCCGCGGTCCTTCGCCGGGTCAGGGAGCTGCTTCGCGTAGAAGCCGCCCTTGGCACCCGTAGGCACAATGACGGCGTTCTTGACGGTCTGTGCCTTGACCAGGCCCAGGATTTCGGTGCGGAAGTCCTCGCGCCGGTCCGACCAGCGCAGGCCGCCGCGGGCCACCTCGCCGAAGCGCAGGTGCACGCCCTCGACGCGCGGAGAGTAAACCCAAATCTCATACTTGGGCCGCGGGAACGGAGCGCCGTCGATCACGGCCGTGTTGAGCTTGTGGCTGACGTACGGCTTGTCCTGGTAGAAGTTGGTGCGCAGCGTCGCCTCGATGAGGTTGGCGAACGTCCGCAGCACACGGTCCGCATCCAGGGTGGGCACCTGTTCCAGCCCGGCGTCCAGTTCGCTGCGCGCCGCTTCCATTTCGGCCTCGCGCCCGGAGGCTTCGAGAGCCGGATCGAACCGTGCCCGGAACATGCGGCCAAGCGCGCCGGTAACCCGGGGGTTGGCCAGCAGCGTGTCCGCGATGAAGCCGTAGGAGTTGGTGTTTCCCATCTGGCGCATGTACTTGGCGTAGCTGCGGAACATGACCACTTCGCGCCAGCCCAGGCCCTGACCCAGGATCAGGCGGTCCAGCGCGTCCGATTCGCTGGCGCCGGAGATGCCTGCGCGGAAGGCCTCCGCGAGCAGGGTACCGGTTTCAAGCGGATCCACGCCGGCGCCGTAGCGCAGACCAAGGTCGTAGAGGAACAGCTCGACGCCGTCCCGCCGCCGGATCTCGAACGGACGTTCGTCCAGCACCTCGAGGCCCAGGTTGTGCAGGAAGGGAAGGATCTGGGTCAGGGACTTCGGCTCGAGCAGGTACAGCTTCAGCCGGGCGTCAGCGCTGTCGGTGTTGTCCTTGCTGCCGGCCGGCAGGTAGACGAAGAGCTCCGGAGCAGTGTCCGGGTTCTGGAGCCGGTCCTCAAACCGGGCTATGTCCGCAAGCGCGTCCTCAACCTCGTAACCCACTCGGTAATCCATGGGGAAGGCGTCGCCCCACAGGGCAGAGAGCTGCTCCGCCTGGACCCGGTCGAACTTCCCCCGCAGCACCTCGTCGATTCCCTCGGACCAGGAGCGGGTGGCGTTGACCAGCCGGCGCTCCAGCGCAGCGGCATCAACGTCCGTGATTTCAACGCCCTTGGGCAACCGGATTCGGAAGAACAGGCGGGCCAGCGCCGATTCGGTCAGGCGGGCCTCGTAGTCGATGGACTCGGCGTTGAAGGTTGCCCGGAGTTCATCCTGGATCCGCAGGCGGACCGAGGTTGTGTATCGGTCGCGCGGCAGGAATACCAGCGCGGACATAAAACGTCCGTAGACGTCCGGGCGCAGGAAGAGCCGGGTACGCCGCCGTTCCTGCAGTCGGAGGATGCCCTGGGCTGTTTCCAGCAGACCGTCGACGTCGATCTGGAACAGTTCGTCGCGCGGGAACGTCTCAAGGATGGAGAGCAGGTCCTTGCCTGAATGCGAGTCTGCGGGGAACCCTGCCCGGCGGATGACTTCCTTGACCTTGTCGCGCAGGATCGGAACGTCCCGGACGGACCCGGTGTAGGCACCGGTCGCAAACAGGCCAATGAAACGCCGTTCACCGGTGACGTTGCCCTCGGCGTCAAACCGCTTGACTCCGATGTAGTCGAAGTACGCGGCGCGGTGGACCGTGGAGCGCGAATTTGCCTTGGTGATCACCAGGGCACGCTTCTCCCGTGCCTTGGCCCTGCCTGCCGTTGTCAGGTGCTGAACCTTGCCCGCCTCTGAATTCCGGCGCAGCAGTCCGAGGCCGGTATTGGAGGAAGCGCGGAGCACATCTTCGCCGTCCTCGTTGATGAGGTCGTATTCGCGGTATCCCAGGAACGTGAAGTTTCCGTCGTCCAGCCATGTGAGCAGCTCCCGTGCCTGCTGCAGGTCGGGAATGCCCGACCCGGCGGCGGCGAGTTCGGCTGCAATCTCGTGGACCTTGGCACGCATGCCGGACCAGTCCTTGACGGCCAGGCGGACGTCGTCAAGGACCCTGAGCAGTCCGTCGACCATGTCCCTGCGGCGGTCTTCATCACTGAGGCGCGGAACTTCGACGGCGATCCAGGACTCGATGCGCGTGGTCTGGTCGCCGTTGCCCAGCAGGCCTGAGATGTCGGGCAGCGCAGCGGTGTCCCCGCTGGAGATGCCGGCCGCGTTCGGAACCCGCTTGACCTGCTGAAGGGTATCGCTGTCCCGGTGGCGGGTTGCCAGGAACGTGGGGTGGACCATCAGTCGGATACCGCTGTTCTGCCGGACAATCTCAGCGGTGACCGAGTCGACGAGGAACGGCATGTCATCGGTGACGATGAGGATCACGCTGGCATCGCCCTGGTCGAAGACGTCTACCGCTGCGGTGCCCTCTGCCCGGGTCCATGCCAGCGCCCGGTGTGCCTCGGCGCGCTCCCGCAAAGCCTGCGGAGGGTAGAGTGCGGCGTCCTCAGCCGCCAGATGCTCGTAGTAATTCCCGATGAAATCCTCAAGGGAAATATCCGAGCTGGACAGATCCGTGGTGTTGGATCCAGACGACATTTAATACGCCTCCGAAATTCGCCGCTTAGTACCGGCCGCCCCTTTGCAGCCCGTTTGCTACGAGCCTATCTCCTTGGGAAAGAAAAGGTCACTTCGTGGCTGCCGCGCGCTTTCTCCGCCGTTTGGGGCTGCCGCCTGCGGGAACGTTTGCCAGCGCAGCAATTGCCGTCCTCAGCGCGGAGTTGGGCGCGGCTTCCAGCAGTGCGGCCCCCGCCAGCAGCGACGCGTCGGCTGCTTCCCAGTCCGCCGGCAGGAAGGCACTGATCTGCCCGGGACCAAAACGCTCCCATGCTTCGCTGAGCTGGCGTTCCGGGGAGCGCCCCACGGTGGAGCGCCGCACCTTGTTCAGCACCACCAGCGGCGCCGCCGAGGGAACGGCCGTTTCGAGTTCGGCGAGCGCACGCACCAGCCGGGGAACTCCTACCGGGTCCGCGGCTCCGACGGCGTAAACGGTGTCCGCGGCTTCCAGTGACACCAGGGTTGCCGCATTGCGCCGGGGTGCCATCGTGTCGAAGCTGAGCTCCTCATCCGACTCGAGGCTGAAGCCGCAGTCCACCACCGTAATGTCAGCGATGCTGCGGGATTGCTCCAGCACCCTGGCGAGGGCAGTTCCGCGGATCTCCAGCCAGCGGTCCGAGCGTGTGATTCCAGTCAGGACCCGCAGCCGGCGGTTCTTCAGCTGCACCTGCACAGCGGTTCGTTCAAGGGCTGGAGGCTGAAGCACTCCCTGTTCCGCGAGGCGGCAGGCCTGCGCCAGACCCGCCGCCTCGTCGGCCAGTCCAAGAACCGCAGCGATGCTGGGAGCGTAGGTGTCCGCGTCGACCAGCATTACTTCACTCCCGGCAGCGGCAGCCTCGGCTGCGAGGTTCAGTGCCAGGGTTGTCCGCCCGGGCCCGCCGGCGGGACCCCAGACAGCTATGAGGCTTCCGGTCCGGCGCGTGCCCCCGCCATCCCCTGTGCCTCCGGTTTCCCCGCCCAGTTCCCAGCGGCGGAGGCCGTCCGCCGGATCTGCAAGGGATGACCGCACTCCAGGACCGGGGTCCCGGGATTCCATGGCGAGGACAGCCGTTTCCACCAGTTCCGCGAGGGCGGTGGATTCAAGGTTCCTCGAGGCGTGTTTGACGCCAAGCCGCTCGAGTCGGGTGCGGGCTGCCGGGTCGTCTGCCAGGACCAGGAGGGCGACCCCCGCTGCAGCAACACGGTCTGCAAGGCTGGCAGTCAGCTCCCCGGCGTCGTCGTCCACAATTGCGGCGCGGGCCATGCCGCTTTGGCAGGCGGCGATCAGTTCTGAAAGCTCGGTACAGCGGCGTATCACGGTGACCGGCCCCTGCAGGCGTTCCAGTCCCTGCACCAGCTCTGCCGTACCGCTGCCGGAGGTCACTACCGGGATGGCGCTCATCCGGCTGAGGGATTGGGGACGACGGCGATCTTCGCCTGATTGGACAGGGCACCGAGCAGCGCAGGAAGGTCCCCGTCTTCGACAAGGACCAGCAGGCGGGTGGCATTTGCGCCCGCGATGACCGACTCGTTGACCGAGAGTTCCGATATCTCCGCAGCGGTAAGGAGACGGCGCGGTTCCCCGTACCCGTTTTGTCCGTTCGGAAGGGAGGCCCAGACATCGACCCGGTCCCCGGCGCGGATCCCGCTCGGCAGCGGTGATTGAACATCGAGTCCGAGAGGTTTGCGGTCCAGGTCTTCCGCCTTGACGAGATCGGCCCGGGAAAGCAGCTCGCCCCGGCGGATAATGGTTCCGGCTACGGCGTTCTCAGGGAGCGCCTCTGCTGCGGCCATATAGGTGCCGGCAAGCCCGCCGAGGGAAACCTGCACAACATCGAAATCGTCCGCCTCCAGCACCGACCCAACCGGTATCTCGCGTGAGGCGGCAAGGACCTGGATGGTGTGGTCCTGGCTGGCAACCAGCGCGCTCACCCCGGCGACCGAGGCCAGGACCAGCAGCAATCCCAGCAGCAGCCGGGGGTCCTTCCACGACGGTTTCTTTAAGCGCGGCGCGGGTGCGGCCGGCGCAGCGGTCTTGAGACTCATTGTTCCCCCTAGGTTTCCTCCGCCTCCCCGCGGAGTGCTGGAGGTCATTGTGTCCCTCAAACGGCAGGATGGAAACGGGTGGGGTACGTATTTTGTGGATAACGGACGTTCAGCACCAACAGGTGGCAGACTAGGTCAGCAGCGGCACAGTGCCGGAAAGGGTTTGATGGTGGGCACCATGGCGGAGAAAAGGTTCCTCACCCTCGCTGACGTGGGCGAGGTCCTGAACATATCTTCCTCTCAGACGTATGCGCTGGTGCGCTCCGGCGAGCTGCCGGCCATCCAGGTTGGAGGCCGCGGCCAGTGGCGGGTTGAGAACGCCAAGCTCGAGGAGTACATAGCGGGTGCGTACCGCCGTGCGGAGGCTGCCAGGGCCGCGCTCCCCCAGGACGAGGCGGCGGAGGCCTAGCCCCAGGCTGCCGGCGCGTGAGCCCGTGCGGCCTAACGGGTGGTGCTGACAGCCGCGATCCGGGAGAACGGTACAGCGGGCGCCGAGGCAACTTTTTCGCGCCGCCGGGGCTCACCAGGTTCCAGAACGGCAAATTCCAGGAAGTCCTTCCCCACCCGGTCGATGATGCCGTGCAGCGCCGCGGGCCGTCCCCGCAGGTGCAGGTCCACTGGATAGCGGTCGCGGGCCAGGCCCCTCAGTGCGGAAGCCAGCTGCAGCTGCACGAGCGGAACCGATGAGTCCGCGTAACGGTCCATACCTTCGATCATCTGCACCGCTTCCAGCGCCACCACGTGGGAACCTGACACTGAGTCGAGCAGGAGCCAGTCCGCTCCCAGCCGTCCAAGCGCTCCCGTAAGCGGGCCGCCGTCGAGCCCCAGGTGAACCCGCAGAGTCCGGCCTCGCTGCGCCCGGAGCCTGGCCGCCAGGTCCAGTCCTGCGAGTTCGCCCCGCTGCCGGTCAGCTATTTCGGTTTCCAACCCCGCCCCTGCAGCAGCAGCCAGCTGGGCTTCCAGGTCCGCGAACAATGCCTCCCACCTCATCGGGCAAGGCTAGCGTCCACATTCTCCCCGCACCACTCTGGACAGCAGCTTCATCAGTCGCTAGGAAAGACCACCAAACGCATTCACCAGCAGTTCTTGATATCAAACAGCACCAAACTCCATCAAATACATCGAGTGGCGCGGAGGTAGCTATGGCTTCACGGGGAGCACACAAACGCAGGTTGCTGGAGGACGTGTTCCAGGCTGTTGCGGCTGCCTCCGCCGGTGCCCTCATGCTCGGGGCAGGCCACATGCTGCGCGGTCCGGCGCCCGGGTTCGGGGACAGTTTCCGCTCACTCACGGATCTCCAGTCGGCCGCCGGCCTCGCCGCCGGGTGCCTGGGCCTGCTGGTGCTGGCCTGGTGGACAGTGGGACTGGGAGCGGCTTTCCTCTCGGCTGTCCTGCTGCGCAGCGGCAACCGCCGCGCAGCCGGCGTAGTCGGGCGGCTCAGCCCCGGGTTCCTCAAACGGCTGGCGGCCGCCGCCCTGGGCCTGCAGCTGGCGGCTGCGCCCCTTCCGGGCCTGGCAGCACCAGCCGCGCAGACTACCGCTGCCGCATCCATCAGCACCGGACACCCCGTCCCGGGATCGCCCGCTGCCGGAGTTTCCCCCTCTCCCGTGGCCGACCCATCGTGGCAGCTGGCCCGGCGGGCAGTCGAAGGCAGCAGCCCGGGAGGTTCAGCTGCGTCCCAACGCAGTGATTCCGCCGTGGACCCATCCTGGAAACCGTCCCCGGGACCTGTGAGCGGCTCCCTCCTCATTCCGGGCGGAACGCGGGATGCGCCGCAGGAGGCAGTCACTGTCACCGCGGGAGACACACTCTGGGACCTGGCAGCAGCCCAGCTGGGCCCGCTCGCAACCGACCACGAGATCGCGGGGTACTGGCCGGCGTGGCATGAGTTGAACCGCAGTGTGATCGGCCCGGACCCCCACCGCCTGCTGCCGGGGCAGGTCCTTGCCGTACCGCCCCCGCCTGCCCCTGCCGGAAAGGACGCCCCATGACCATCCTGATTATTCTCCCCGCACCAGGTGAAGTATCCGGGGAACTGGCAAAGGCCAGCGGTGAACCTCGCCCCTTCTTCAGCGCAGTCCCCGGCGGCGCTCCCCCAGTGGTCCCCCAGCGGCACCCGGCAGTGGTCAGGGAGGAGTCCAAGCCGGTGGCCCAGCCTGCGAAAAACTGGTCCAGTCCAGCGGAGTCGGACGCACGGATAGAGGCGATCAGCCGGTCCGTGACCATGGGAGCACTCGAGGTACTGGCAGGCGTTCGTCCGCTGCAGCAGCTGGCCCGGTGGCTAGACTTCGAAGAATTCGAACGCCTCCAGCTTCGAACCAACCTTGTCCGTGGACGGGGACAGGGCCGGCTGCACCGCAACGTGCGCATACTGCGGGTCCGCGTCTGCCCGGTATCCGAAGGGGTCTACGAGGTGGCCGTGGCCGCCGCCGAAACGGACAGAGTCCGCGCCGTTGCCCTCCGTTTGGAGCAGCGGCGCGGACTCTGGAAAGTGACCGCCCTGGAAATCGGGTAGGACTACTTCCGGCGCTTCTTCTTTCCGGCCGGACGGCTGTCCTTGCGGGACGCGGGCTGCGAGGACTTGGCCGGCGCAGTGCGCTCCACCCGGGTCTCCACCTGGCCCTGGCTGTTGGGGGCGGAGAACTGCAGGCTGGCAGGACGTTCGGGTGCTTCCAGGCCTGGTGCCTGGATGACCGGGCTGCCCACAACGCCGCGGGCATCCTTCACACCCTTCAGGGCCTCGGGAACCTCCGGCTGGCTGACCTGCACCTCGACGTTGAAGAGGTAGCGGATGCTTTCTTCGCGGATGGCTTCCATCATGGTCTGGAACATCACGAAGCCTTCGCGCTGGTACTCCACCAGCGGATCCCGCTGGGCCATGGCACGCAGGCCGATGCCCTCCTTGAGGTAGTCCATCTCATACAGGTGTTCCTGCCACTTTCGGCCGATCACCGAGAGCACCACACGACGTTCAAGTTCACGCATCGCGGCAGAGCCGATGGAGTCTTCACGCGCCTGGTAAGCCAGGCGGGCGTCGGAAAGGATCTCATTCAGCAGGAAATCCCGGGTCAGGTTGGACCGGCCGTCAGCCTCGTCAACGACTTCGTCGATGGTCAGGCTGATCGGGTAGACGATCTTAAGGTTCTTCCAGAGCGTATCGAGATCCCAATCGTCGCCGTGGCCTTCAGCCGTTGCGTCGTTCACTACGGCAGTGATGACGTCTTCCAGGAAGAAGCCGATCTTCTCCTGCAGGTCATCGCCCTCGAGAATGCGGCGGCGGTCCCCGTAGATGGCTTCGCGCTGGCGGTTCAGGACGTCGTCGTACTTCAGGACGTTCTTCCGCTGTTCAGCGTTCCGGGCCTCAACCTGGCCCTGGGCGTTCTGGATCGCCTTGGAAACAAGCTTCGATTCAAGCGCGACGTCGTCCGGCATGGAGGAGCTGTTCATAATTCGCTCAGCTGCACCGGAGTTGAACAGACGCATCAAGTCGTCAGTCAGGGAGAGGTAGAAGCGGGACTCGCCGGGATCGCCCTGGCGGCCGGAACGGCCTCGGAGCTGGTTGTCGATCCGGCGGGATTCGTGCCGTTCGGTACCAAGGACGTAGAGACCTCCAAGGGCACGGACTTCGTCGTGCTCCGCGGCTACGGCGGCCTGGGCCTTCTCAAGTGCGGCGGGCCAGGCTGCTTCATAGGCCTCCGGGTCCTCGGCGGGGTCCAGACCGCGGCTGTTCAGCTCCGCGACGGCATTGAACTCTGCGTTGCCGCCGAGCATGATGTCCGTGCCTCGGCCTGCCATGTTGGTTGCAACCGTCACGGCGCCCTTGCGTCCGGCCTGCGCCACGATCGCGGCTTCACGGGCGTGGTTCTTGGCGTTCAGGACTTCGTGCCGAATCCCGGCCTTCGCCAGCTGCTTGGAGAGGTATTCGCTCTTCTCAACACTGGTGGTGCCGACCAGTACGGGCTGCCCGGATGCGTGCCGCTCGGCGATGTCCTTCACGACGGCGTCGAACTTGGCTACTTCGTTCTTGTAGATCAGGTCCGACTGGTCCAGCCGGGCCATCGGCTTGTTGGTGGGGATGGGCACCACGCCAAGCTTGTAGGTACTCATGAATTCCGCGGCCTCGGTTTCGGCCGTACCGGTCATGCCGGAGAGCTTCTCGTAGAGGCGGAAGTAGTTCTGCAGGGTGACGGTAGCCAGGGTCTGGTTCTCTGCCTTGATCTGCACCCCTTCCTTCGCCTCGATGGCCTGATGCATGCCTTCGTTGTAGCGGCGTCCGGCCAGGATACGGCCGGTGTGCTCATCGACAATCAGGACTTCGCCCTTGAGGATGACGTAGTCCTTGTCCCGCTTGAAGAGTTCCTTGGCCTTGATGGCGTTGTTCAGGAAACCGATCAGCGGGGTATTGGCAGCCTCATAGAGGTTGGTAATACCCAGGTAGTCCTCGACCTTTTCGATACCGGACTCGAGCACGCCCACCGTGCGCTTCTTCTCGTCGACCTCGTAATCGACGTCGAGGGTCAGCCGCTGGACCACCTTGGCGAACTCGGTGTACCAGCGGTTGACGTCGCCGCTGGCAGCTCCGGAAATGATCAGCGGGGTACGGGCCTCGTCAATGAGGATCGAGTCGACTTCGTCGACGATGGCGAAGTGGTGCCCGCGCTGGACGAGCTCATTGGCGCTCCAGGCCATGTTGTCCCGGAGGTAGTCGAACCCGAATTCGTTGTTCGTGCCGTACGTGATGTCCGCCGCGTACTGCTCGCGGCGGGTGGCCGGGTCCTGGTTGGAGAGGATGCAGCCGGTGGACATGCCAAGGAAACGGAAGACACGTCCCATCAGGTCGGACTGGTACTCGGCCAGGTAATCGTTGACGGTAACCACGTGCACGCCGCGGCCGGTCAGGGCGTTGAGGAAGGCCGGGGCCGTGGCCACCAGGGTCTTGCCTTCACCGGTCTTCATTTCCGCGATGTTGCCCAGGTGCAGGGCGGCGCCGCCCATCATCTGAACGTCGAAGTGGCGCATGCCAAGGGTGCGGCTGGCAGCTTCCCGGACCAGGGCAAAGGCCTCCGGAAGCAGGTCGTCCAGGCTCTCGCCGTCAGCGTGGCGTTCCTTGAGGTTGTCTGTCTCGGCGCGCAGTTCGGCATCACTCATGCCCTTGAACTCGTCCTCGAGCACGTTGATCGCGTCGGCGTAGTTACGCAGTGTTTTCAGCGTCTTCTTGTCGCCTGTGCGAAGAACTCGTTCGAGAAGTGATGCCACTGATTTGCTCCCAATCTAGTGTTGCCGAAATCTGGCGTCCCCAGTCTACGTGAGAGACGTCCGGCAGGCCGCCAAGGTTCCCGCTTGGGAGTCATCCCCGGCCCACTGCCAGTTTCAAGGCGGGCGCAAGGTTGCCCACAGGACTTACCATAACCTCTGCGAGGCCCAGCCACTGCGCCATTAGCCGTAATTCTGCGGCGAGCTCAACGGCGGTATCGGCCGGTGAACCGGGTTCGGCATGGGCTGCCTGCACCAGAAGCGCCCGTGCTGCCCGGTCCGCCTTCAGGTCCACCCGGGCCACTATCGCCTCGCGCAGCAGGAACGGCAGCACGTAATACCCGAACTGGCGTTTATGGGCCGGGGTGTAGATCTCGATGCGGTAATGAATGCCGAAAACCGCCTGGAGACGGCGCCGGTCAAAGACCAGGGAATCAAAGGGACTCAGCAGGCCGCTTCCATGGCAGCGCCGGGGAGTCTTCGCCTCAGGGTGGAGGAAAACAGGACCTTTCCAGCCCTGGACCTCGATTTCCTCCAGCCGCCCCTGCAAGGAGAGGCTCCGTGCGGCGGCAAGTGTGTCTCGCAGCGGCAGGCGGAAGTAGTCTGCCAGCATTGGCGCTGTCCCCAGGCCGATTGACCGTGCAGCGTTCTCTGTCAGCCGGAGCAGGGCCTCTGCCCGGTCCACGGGCTCGAGGGCGGCTTCGCCGGCAGGGTGCACCGCGGCCGCAGGCGCATACAGGCGTTCGAAAGCCGTTCCGCGTCCAGCCGAGGAAATGAGTCCCTGTTCAAAGAGGTCCGACAGGATCCGCTTCGTAGCACTCCAGTTCCAGCCCCATGACTTCGTGCCGGGCTGCACGCTCCCGCCCAGGATGGACTCCACCTCGCGGGCGGACAGCGGATGCTTTCGGTGCAGCAGTTCCAGAACGGCTTGTGTGAGTTGGCTGCGCGGTTCTTCCGGCATCGAGGTGGCACGGATCCAGGTGCGGCGCTGCCACTGGCGAAGGTCGGCGAACAGATCCGGCCGGATAAAGCTGGCTTCATGCGCCCAGTACTCAACCATCCGGCGCGGATCCTGCGTGGACATCCGGTCCAGGACGGTGCGGTCGTAGGCACCGAGACGGGTAAAAAGCGGCAGGTAATGGCTTCGGGACAGTACGTTCACTGAGTCGATCTGCAGGAGCCCCAGGGCATCAAAAACGCGGCCCGCCTGCCCGGGAGTCGGGCGGACGGGCCGCGGTTTGGCTAACTGCTGTGCGCCGAGGATGGTACGGCGTGCCCGGTCAAGGGAAAATACTGCTGGCATGCAGCCATCCTAGGACCGGGACGTACGGACCTCTAGGCGCCGGCGTTTATGTCCGCCGGCGCGGCGTCCCGGTAGCCGCGCATCTCTTCGCGGATTTCCTCGGTTCCCTCTGCGCACTTGGAATCCAGGGTGATGACGCCGTAGGTCCACCCCTTCCTGCGGTAGACCACGGACGGCGCCCCGGTGGCAGCGTCGACGAAAAGGTAAAAGTCGTGGCCAACCAGTTCCATGTTGTCGACAGCGTCGTCAAGGCTCATGGGGGCACCCGGGAAAACCTTGCGGCGGATAAGGACCGGGCAGTCGCCGGTCTGCATGTCCTGGTCGGTTTCGCTGCTCTCTGCCGGGGCAGTCTCGGCGGCGGCGAGCTGGGAAGACAAAGGTTCGGAAGTGCTTACTGGCTCCAGCCCGGCGGTGGCCACCCGTACCGGTACGGGGGTGTGCCGCCCGCGGTGTACCTTGCGCCGGTCGCTGGCGCGGCGCAGGCGTTCCATGAGCTTGCCGTAGGCGAGGTCAAAGGCCGCAAACTTGTCCGCGGAGGATGCCTCGGCGCGGACCACGGGTCCCCGGCCCAGGACAGTCAATTCCACGGTGAGGGAGCTGTCGGCTTCACGGACGTTCTCGTGCTTGGTAACCCGGGCATCAACCCGCTGCACCTTGTCCCCGAGGTTCTCGACCTTGCCGATCTTTTCGGCGGCGTACTGACGGAACCGATCGGATACTGCAACGTTGCGTCCGCTGATCATGAATTCCATGGTGCCCTCCAATATTCTTCGGTGACACAACAACGGCCGCTGCCAGTTTCCTTCGCGACCGTTGCCGCAGGATTGCTCCTTTTCTTGAAGCTATCCATACTCAACACGTTAGTTCACCCGGGAGGTTAATTCACCTTCTGACCTTGGCCGCTGTGCATGGGCCATACTGCGGCCGGCGGGTTCCCGCACCAGCTCCGGGCTCTTCCCGGCGGGCCCGGCGGCGGTTGGCGCCGGGGCGCGGACGGCGGCGATCACCGCTGCTCCCGCTACCTGCGCGCCGGAGGCGCGCAGGGCACGGGTTGCTTCAGCCAGGGTTGCCCCGGTGGTCAATACGTCATCCACGAGAAGGACAGTCATGCCGCGCAGATTCCCCGGACGGCCCGCGGTCATTGTTCCGTGTACGTTCTTTCGCCGGGCGCCCGCACCGAGGCCTTTCTGCGCTCCAGACCGGAGCGAAAGCAGCTCGGCACCCCTTCGATAGGAAAGTATGCCGCGAACGTCCATCCCTGCCGGGAGCAGGCCCCGCAAGCGCACTTTCGCCAGGATAAGTTCCAACGGGTCATAGCCGCGGCGTGTCCGGCCGCGGAGACTGCCCGGGACAGGAACCAATGCCAGGCGTTCCGGGAGCGCGGACGAGGACGCCTGGTGCAGCGCCCGTGCCAGGGCTTCCGCCAGGACGCCCAGCAGGTCGGTATGCCCGTGGTTCTTGCAGGCAAGCAGTACGCGTGACAGCCCGGCCGCGTACCGTCCGGCGGCTGTTACCGGGAGGGGAACCGGCTCCGCCGGACCGGGGGCACCCGCCCCGTGGCCGGCCAGGCACCCTTCCGCTTCCGGGAGCATTCCCGCCCCGGCGGATGCGTTGAAGGGGCGCAGCGTCGCATGGCGGACGGTTATGAGGCATGCAGGGCAGAGGGATGCGTCCGCAGCACCGCAGACGACGCATTCTGCCGGCAGGAGTATCGAGCCCAGCTCCCTGCATGCCTCCAGGACAGCCGCCGGTCCCGGAGCCGCAAGCCAGTCCTCCACCACTCTGAGAGATACCATGCACCAATGCTTCCCGCATTTCGGGTGCGCGGCGGAAGGCCGCGTGGCCGGGTGGGTGAAACGGATGCGTTTCGGACCATGGCCCGTTTGTGTGGAGGCCTAGAGCATCCCTAGCCTGGGAACGCCGGATCCCGGATGCCGTCAATCTCGCGGATCCAGCCGTTGCCCAGCTTCTTGTAGACAGCATCGGCCGTCTGCAGGAAAAGGTCCTCCGGACCGTCTCCGCCGCTGATGCTGAAGCTTCCATCCCAGCCGGCCAGTTCCTGGTTGTCCTCCGCCGGGTCAAGGATCACGGGGGTCAATGACTCATCCTGGCCCTTTTGAAGGGCGGCCACCTTCGTCTCGCCCACCCAGACCGCAGTCGTGACGGGCTCGGCAGTCCACAATTCAAGCGGAGTGGTTAGGCTCTGCGGGGCGCCGTTGGAAGAGCGCACGACGCCGGCGATCAGGACGCGGGACGCACCGTTCTGCTCTACCACCAGCAGGGCGCGGGCGCCGTCACGCGAGAGCCTCAGTTCCCGCACCTGCATGTCGCCGAGCCAGGAGGGTGTCAGGCCCGTCTGGGTGGAGGCAGCAAGGTCCGGCCCGACGGCGATGAGCCGGCTGCCTTCGCCCTGCGCAGAGGCGGACCAGATCCATCCCTCCGGATCAATGCTGGGACCGGTCAGTGAGCTTCCCGTCGCCACCGTTGCAACGTCCTTGTCCGGCCCGGTGACCAGCAGCGTTCCGCGGTCCCCGGAAAGGAACGCGATGGTATCCATCTCTCCGACGGATACGGCCGGGTCCCGGGGATCGTATGCGGAGACATCCGGCAGGTTGCCGATCTCCCGGGCCTGCCGGTCGCGGAAGAACACAATGTCCTGGCCTTGGATGCCGACTTGCGTTTCCCCTACGCGGGGATCATCTTCCACGGGGACCAGCTCGCTGCTGGGCGGTCCCAGGTCCACCTCGCGCTGGTTCACGGTCATCTCAACGGAGTTGACGTTGTTGAGCTGGCGCAGGTTCTGTTCCAGCTGAAGCTTCATCTGCTGGCGGTTGAGGTCTGTAGAGTCCTCCAGGACCTCGGCGGCGAAATCCACGGAGGCCACGCCGGAAACCACCGGAACCGCTTCCCGGGCAAGTTGGGTTTCCACCGGGAAGGCACTCGTGACCGCTCCTTCCAGGTAAGGCGCCGGACCGGCGAGCATGGCGTTGACCACGGATGCCGCCATGCCGGAGCGCTGGACGAACCAGCGCGTATCCGGAACCCAGTACCGGTAAGTGCTGGAGTAGAAATACAGATTGTGGGCACGGAAGACGATCGGGAACGTTATGTCCGAGATCATGATGCCGTTGGGGATGCCGCTGATGCGCCACTGGCCCTCCTGCTGCACGAGGCGGACCTGAATGGTCTCGGTTGTTCCGGGTGCCGACTCGGTACGGATGCCCTGGGCATTGACGGAAGCAACCACTTCGAGTTGGATCTGGAAGGCATTGGGCTCCGGCGTCGGCACAATGTTGGGGTCTGCGCCGTAGATTACGACGCGTTCGTTGGGGACCCAGGAGGCAGCCAGTTCAGCCGTCAGGAATTCCCGGGCGGCGGTGTAGTCCTCCCCCGCTCCCACGCCCGCGTCTATGAAGCCGCCGATGATTCCCTGGGGCGAATCGTCCTCCACGGGGCCGGGCGGGCTGTAACTGAGCTGCTGCGTCAGCGAGCTGCCGCCTGCGCTGGCCGTCGCCGTGCCTACCGGCCCGACTGTGGGTATGGATGAACATCCGGCCAGGAAAACCAGGGCGGAAAGGAAAGCGGCGACCGACGCCGCACGCCTGCGGGCCTTACGCATTGTGATCCTCCCTCGTAGCAGCATCGGCAGCGGTGAGCGCTTTTGGCGGGGACGGCAGCGCGGTGTCCTGCGGCGAGAGTGGAACCGGTGAAGCAGCAAAGCCTTCACCGTGCCTGCGCGGCAGGGTCAGGCGGAAGCAGGCACCGTCGCCGGGACTGCCCCAGGCTTCCAGCCAGCCGCCGTGCAGCCTTGCGTCTTCGGCTGCAATAGCCAGCCCAAGGCCGCTGCCGCCGGTGGTCCGCGCACGGGCCGGATCAGCCCGCCAGAACCTGTCGAATACCCGGGCAGCGTCGTCCTCGCTCATGCCGATGCCGTAGTCACGCACGGCGACACCCACGGCATCTGCGTTCGTCGCAACCGCGATCTCCACAGGTTTGCCTTCTCCGTGTTCCAGGGCGTTCACCACGAGGTTCCGTACGATCCGCTCAACCCGGCGGGGATCGGCGTCGACCACCACCCGCTCCTCCCGGCAGACGATCCTGACCTCTGAGCCGTTGTTGACTGCCAGCGGCTCGGTGGCTTCCACTACGTCCCGCACAATGCCCAGGATGTCTGCCGCCTCAAGGTCCGGTTCGGCTGCTCCTGCATCGAAACGGCTGATTTCCAGGAGGTCGGCCAGCAGCGCCTGGAAGCGTTCGACCTGGTGGTAGAGGAGCTCGGTGGAGCGTTTCGAAATGGGGTCGAAGCCTTCCCTCGCGTCGTAAAGCACCTCGGCTGCCATCCGCACGGTGGTCAGCGGCGTCCGCAGCTCATGGGAAACATCCGAGACGAACCCCTGCTGCATCCTCGAGAGCTGCGCCAGCTGCGTGATCTGGTCCTGGAGCGTCGCTGCCATGTGGTTGAAGGAGGCTGCGAGACGGGCGACTTCGTCTTCGCCCTTAACTTCCATGCGCTCCTGGAGTTCACCGGCAGCCAGTTTCTCCGATACCGATGCCGCGGCACTCACGGCACCCACCCCCGCCTTGGTCACCACCCAGGCAATAGTGCCGATGATCGCCAGCAGCAGCCCGCCTGCAATCCACAGGATGCGGTGGATGTCATCGAGGGTCTGCTGCATGGTGTCCAGGTCATAGACCAGGTACAGCGCGTATTCGGACCGGTCCGGGGGCAGCGTGACCTTGGTGCCGAAAGCAATCCCGGGTTCGCCGTGTGCAAGGGCCAGGGCGGACCAGTGGACAATGTCTTCCCCGTCAGGGTCCAGCCCCTCAACTGCCGCGCTGAGGGGTGCGGGAATGCTGCCGGCGGTAATTCTGTCGCCGAGCGTTGCGACGAAAAGGTTTTCCTGATCCGGAAGGGGCGCGAGCAGGTACCTGCGCGGTGTCTCGGCTCCTCGGCCCTCGAGCAGCGAAAGCGTGTTGGAGACCAGGCGTTCGGTTCCTTCACGGTCCGTAGCCGCAGTTGTCCGAAAGTTCTCCTTGACGCTGCTCAGGCCGGCTGTGGCCTCCGCCTGGAACTGGGTGAGCCGCTCTTCATAGAGGGCTCCGGCGATCTGGTGGGACAGGAATGCCCCGATACCGCCGGCGGCCACGATCACCAGCAGCAGGGTCGCGAGGACAGTCTTGAATTGAAGCGAACGCCGCCAGCGGATGGCGATCCTGGCGATGGTGGCACGGTGGACGCTCTCGGCGGCGCGGCGGAGCACGGCACCGGCGCGGAGCATGCGCGCCCTGGCTCGTGCCTTTAAAGTGACCGGCGCACCGTCCTCCGCTGCGGCGGAGGAGGGCACGGACCTAGTTTTGGCCGGCTTTGTAACCGACACCGCGGACCGTCAGGACAATTTCGGGCGCTTCGGGGTCCCGCTCAATCTTGGACCTCAGCCGCTGGACGTGCACGTTCACCAGCCGGGTGTCTGCTGCGTGGCGGTAGCCCCAAACCTGTTCGAGCAGCATTTCCCGGGTGAAGACCTGCCAGGGCTTTCGGGCCAGTGCCACCAGGAGGTCAAATTCCAGGGGCGTGAGTGCGATACGCTCGCTGCCCCGGGATACGGAGTGGCCGGCTACATCGATGGAGATTTCCCCGATGGACAGCGTCTCCGGTGCCTTTGAATCAACCGGGCGCAGCCGGGCACGGACGCGTGCCACCAGCTCGGCAGGCTTAAACGGCTTGGGAACGTAATCGTCTGCGCCGGATTCAAGGCCCCGGACGACGTCGGCGGTGTCGGACTTGGCGGTGAGCATCACGATTGGAACATCTGACTCGGCCCGAACCTGCCGGCACACTTCGATGCCGTCCATGCCCGGGAGCATGAGGTCCAGGAGGACAAGATCCGGCTTGGAGCTGCGGAACACCTCCAGCGCCTGGGCCCCGTCGGCACAGAAAACGGGGTCGAACCCGTCGTTGCGAAGAACAATGCCGATCATTTCGGCCAGCGCTTCGTCGTCGTCTACGACCAGTATCCGTGCCTTCATGCTTTCCTGTTCCCCGTTACTTCCCGCCCGCCAGGGCATTCGACGTCCTGGGCTGTTCGGCGCCCACGCCATTACGTGCGCTCTCACCGGACATGCGGCAGTCACAATACAAAGGCATGCCGGAATAGCCCATGTTATCCCTATCATCCCTAACGGCATATTTTTGCCACGGCCCGCCGGGTCCCGGTCGGGGCGTCCAGAAACTATAGTCGGACTAGGAGAAATGAGACTGAGGACCTAAGAGGCGGGGCGCAACGATGAGTCAGGACAATCACAACGAACCAGAACCCGGGGGCGTATCCCGCCCCGGATCCGGGTCCGAGCCTTCCCCGCCTCCCCAGGCACCGTGGGCCCAGCAGCCCCAATGGGGGCAGCAGCCACAGTGGGGACAGCAGCCGCAGTGGGGACAGGACCAGCCCGGCCAGTCCCTTCCACCCTATGGACAGACGGCCCCTCCGGGCTGGTCCAGTCCCTACGGCTCCAATCCCTACGGAGCTGGTGCCCCCGGCGGCTATCCGCAGGGCCCGTACCCTCCCGGCCAGTACAGCGCCCCGCCAAAGCCCGGTGTCATCCCGCTGCGGCCCCTCGGACTGGGCGAAATCATGGATGGAGCCTTCCAGGCCTGCCGGCGCAACCCCGCGGCCACCTTCGGCATCGCGGTGCTCATTCAAGCCGTCATCTCGGTTCTCACTGTCATCTTTGGACAGTCGCTGCTGGCGCCCATCAGCGATATTGGCCTGGAGTCGGAACTGACCGATGAGCAGGCCATCTCCCTGGGCACCACGGCCCTCACCGGTGGGACGGCCCTGACGATCGTCTCCGCCATAGGGATCCTGCTGATGCAGGGACTGCTGGTCATTCCCGTTGCCCGGGCCATCCTGAACCTCAAGACCGGTTTTGGCCAGACCTGGCGCCTGGCCAAGGGATCCATGCTCCGGCTGACCGGGCTGGGGTTGCTGCTCTTCGCCGCTGCCGCCGCAGGCATGGTCGCCTTCATCTTCGTCCTGGTGCTGGTCATCGAATTCCTGGGCCCCCTGGGGATATTCCTGACGGTGGTTGGCGTCCTGGCCGTGGTCGCCGTTTTCGCGTGGCTCTCCGTGAAGCTGGCACTGGCACCTGCTGCCCTGGTGGCCGAGCCCCGCGGGGTCTTTGCCGCGATTGCCCGTTCCTGGACCCTCACCCGGCGGAACTGGTGGCGCACCTTCGGGATCCTGCTGCTAACCAGCGTGATCGTCTCGATCATCGTTTCGGTGATCAGCACTCCCATTACGATGCTGATCACCCTCTTTGCCTCCTTCGGCACGGCAGAAGCGGGCGCGGACGACCTTTCCGCCATACTCCCCGTGCTGATCCTTACCACCGCGGTCTCAGCCTTCTTCGGGGCAATCGGCTACGCCTTCCAGGCGGCCGTGACGTCGCTGCTCTACATCGACCTGCGGATGCGGCGGGAAGGGTTCGATGTGACGCTGATGAAGGACCAGGAAATCGCGGCAGCCTCCGGACCGGATTTCGTACCCGGCCGGAACCTGCCTGCGGCCGGCTCCGGACAATGGCCCCAGGGCCCGTACACCGGTACTGCCTAGGGCTGCATGAGGACAGCGATCTTCGCTCCCCCGCTCCGTGAGGTGCCGGTGGAGCCCGACGCCGACCAGGCCCGCGGCTGGCTGCAGGACGAGCTTTCGAAAGCCGAGTACCAGGACGCCCAGCCGAGCCTGGCGGAACGGGCAGTGGCCAGGATCCTGGAGTTCCTGGACGAGCTCCTTTCCGGCATCCAGGGGGTTGGTGCCCCCGCCGGCATCCTCCTGCTGGCCCTCGGGGCCCTGGTATTCCTGGCCCTTGCCGTCCTGGTGGTCCGCCCGCGGCTGAACGCCCGGAAGAAGCCTGCCGGCTTGTTCGACGAAACCGGCCCGGACCAGGATGCTTCCTCCCACCGCTCGCTCGCCGAGGAAGCCGCAAAGGCCGGGGACTGGGACACTGCCTTGACCGAACGGCTGCGGGCGATCCTGCGCACGGCAGAGGAACGGGTCATCCTCGAACCGCGTCCCGGCCGCACGGCCCACGAGGCCGGTGCAGCCCTGTCCGCCGTTTTCCCTGCCGCGGCGCAGGAGATCCTGTGGCTCAGCCAGCGCTTTGACGAGATCCGCTACGGCGGCAGCCGGGCGGCGGAGGCCGACGCACGGCGTGCTGCCGACTTGGATGCCGGGCTGCTGCGCTCCCAGCCAGCGGCAGCAGGCGCTGCAGCGCTGCCCTCGCTGGCGGTGCCGAAGTGAGCGCCGCTGCTCCCCCGCAGGCACAGCCGGGAGACATGGATCAGACCAGCGCAGGATCGGCCGCCGCCTCCTCCGTCCTTCGGAGCCGGCTGCGCGCCTGGCGCCTGTGGATCATTCTTTCGCTTGTCCTCATCGGCGGCGTCGTCCTGAGCCTGCTCACCGCGTCAGGCGCAGACCGGACGAGGCTTTCCGCCTCAAACCCGGCCCCGGAAGGCGCCCAGGCAGCGGTCCGTGTCCTGCAGGCGCAGGGCGTGGACGTGGTGGAGGCAGGGGACTATGCCCAAGCCCTTGACCTGCTCGGAGAAGGCGGCGCTGCCCTGATGCTCTTTGATCCCAACGAGTATCTCTCCGGTCCGCAGCTCAGTGAACTTGGGTCCGCGGCCCAAAAGAAAATCCTGGTCGAGCCCACCTTCGCGCAGCTGCGGGCCTTGGCCCCGGACATCTCCCAGGCTGGCCTTGTGCCGCAGGAAGTCATCGACGCAGGCAGCGTCGAAGGCGCCGGCTGCAAGGCCCCAGCTGGTGAGGCCGCCGGTTCGGTTACTGCCGGCGGCCTTGCGTACCGCGGTCCCCTCACCTGCTTTACGGTGACCGGCAGCGGCGAACCAGCTGCCGGGCTGTTCGCCCAATCCGCCGACGGATCCGCTGCCGTGCTGGGATATACCGGGCTGCTCGCTAACGAGAGCATTGCCGGGAACGGAAACGCTGCCCTGGCGCTGTGGTCCCTTGGCAGTGCTGACACGCTGGTCTGGTACCTGCCCGTTCCTGCGGATATTCCAGCCGGCGAAGCACCGGCGAACCCCTTCAGCCTCCTGCCGGACTGGGTGAATCCGCTGCTTGTGTGGACGCTGGTGGTGGCTGCGCTGGCAGCGTTCTGGCGCGGCCGCAGGCTCGGCCCGCTGGCCATGGAGCCCATGCCCGTAGTTGTCCGTGCTGCCGAAACCGCCGAGGGGCGTGCCCGGCTGTACCAGGACAGCAGGGCGCTGGACCGGGCTGCGGACAATCTCCGGGCCGGCACCATGGTGCGCCTGGCCGCCCGCCTCCGGCTGGGTCCCGGCAGCACTGCCGCCGACGTAGTACAGGCAGCAGCGCGCAGCACGGGACGCTCCGCAGTGGAAATTGATTCATTGCTCAATCGGCACACACCTGGAAATGACAGCGACCTGGTGGCCTGGTCACAGGAACTGCTGCACCTAGAGGAAGAGATAACCGAACCATGACCCAGCACTACCCTTCGGTGTCCGGCCCCGCCGGGGCGGGCAGCGTCCAGACCAATGCGGCGGATGCCGGAGAAAGCGCACGGCACGCGCTGCACAGCGTCCGCCAGGAAGTGGCAAAGGCCGTGGTTGGGCAGGATGCCGCGGTGACCGGCCTCATCATCGCCCTGCTTGCACGCGGGCACGTACTGCTCGAAGGCGTTCCGGGCGTAGCGAAGACGCTGTTGGTCCGGACCCTGGCCGCGGCACTGTCCCTGGACACCAAGCGGGTGCAGTTCACCCCGGATCTTATGCCCGGCGACGTGACGGGTTCGCTGATCTATGACGGACGGACGTCGGAGTTCAGCTTCCGCGAGGGCCCGGTCTTCACCAGCATCCTGCTGGCCGATGAAATCAACCGGACTCCTCCCAAGACGCAGGCCTCCCTGCTCGAAGCCATGGAGGAACGCCAGGTCACGGTCGACGGCGTCTCCCGGCAGCTCCCGGATCCGTTCCTCGTAGCCGCAACCCAGAACCCGGTCGAATACGAGGGCACCTATCCCCTGCCGGAGGCCCAGCTGGACCGTTTCCTCCTGAAGATGACACTCGATCTTCCCTCCAGGGAAGACGAGATTGAAGTCATCCGCCGGCACGGCAGCGGCTTCGATCCGCGCAACCTGACCGCAGCCGGGGTTCGTCCGGTGGCCGGCGAGCAGGACCTCCGGGCAGCACGCGAATCAGTGGCCAGGGTGGACGCCTCCCCGGAGGTGCTGGGTTACATCGTGGACCTGGTCCGCGCCACCCGCTCGGCGCCGTCGTTCCAGCTAGGCGTTTCACCCCGCGGCGCCACGGCCCTGCTGAACACCGCACGGGCCTGGGCCTGGCTGTCCGGCCGGACATTCATAACGCCGGACGACGTAAAGGCGCTGACGCTGCCCGCCCTGCGCCACCGCGTTGCCCTGCGTCCCGAAGCCCAGATGGACGGTGTCAGCGTGGACGACGTGCTGGGCAGCATCCTGGCCACCGTTCCGGTTCCCCGCTAGCCCATGTCCGTCTCCCACCGCCTGGTCATCCTGGCTGCGCTGGGCGCAGTCGCCGTCGTGCTCTTCCCCGGCACCGGCACGATCCTGGCCTGGCTGGCCCTGGCAGCAGCGGCTGCCGCCGCGGATCTTGCCCTGGCCGCACCGCCGCTGAAGGCCCGGCTGGAGCGCGAACTGCCCGAAAGCGCCCGGCTGGATGAGGATGTGCCGGCAGCCCTGGTGGTCCGCAACGAATCCGGCCGGACGCTGCGCGCCGTCGTCCGGGACGCCTGGCAGCCCTCGGCGGGCCAGCTGCGTCCGGAACGCCGGGTCACGGTCCCTGCCGGGGAAGCACGCCGGGCCGCGGGTACCCTGCGGCCTGAACGCAGGGGCGACCTGCACACGGCGTCGGTAACCATCCGCTCCTTCGGACCGCTGGGCCTGGCCGCCCGGCAGCGCACCATCGCCTATCCGGGCACCCTGCGCGTCCTGCCGCCGTTCCGCTCCAAGCGGCACCTCCCGGCAAAGCTGCGCAGGCTGCGCGAAATCGACGGCAATGCCTCGGTGCAGCTGCGCGGTGCAGGCACCGAGTTCGATTCACTGCGCGACTATGTCCGCGGTGACGATGTCCGTTCGATCGACTGGCGGGCGACGGCGCGGCGACGGGACACCGTAGTGCGCACCTGGCGGCCGGAACGGGACCGCAGGGTCATCCTGCTGCTGGATACGTCCCGCACTGCTGCAGCGCGGATCCTGGACGAACCCCGGCTGGACACCGGAATCGAAGCGGCCCTGCTGCTGGGCATGCTGGCGCAGGGCGGCGGGGACCGGGTGGACTTCGCCGCGTTTGACCGCCGTGTCAGGGCCCGAGTCGATTCAGCAGCCAAGGCAAACCTGCTGAACCGTCTCGCCGGAGCCATGGCGCCGCTGGATGCGGAACTTATCGAAGCGGACTTTTCCCTGCTTCCCGGCGTCGTTGCCTCGGTGTCTTCCCGGCGCTCACTGGTGGTCCTGATCACTTCGCTGGACGCCGGCGCGGTGGAAGAGGGCCTGCTCCCGGTGCTTCCGGCCCTGCTCGCCAAGCACGTGGTGGTAGTGGCCTCGGTCCGGGATCCGGCATTGGATGAGCTTCGGGCGGAGCGGTCATCAGCCTCGGCGGTGTTCCGCGCTGCGGCAGCTGAAAGGGCCCTGCTGGACCGCGCGGCAGTGACGGCCCAGCTCAAGTCCATGGGTGCGGAGGTCGTCGATGAGCCGCCCCATGAGCTGCCGCCGAAGCTGGCGGACATGTACATCCGGCTCAAGGCGTCCGGCCGTCTCTGACCCGCTGGTTCCGGACGCGCGTGGAACACGCGGCGTAGGCTGGGTAAATGAGTGATGGCTCCGTTTACCAACGGGCGCTCGGCGCCGCGTTTGGCCGCCTGCAGCCTCAGCTGCAGGACTATTTTTCGCTGCAGCCTGATGAGGGCAGGTATGGGTTTGGCACCGGCGTTTTCGACGTCGCCGGCTGTCCGCGCCCGGTGCTGCGGCCGTTGCTCTCCGCCATCCCGGTTTCCAATGCCTTCTTCCCTGACTTTGGCCGCCGCGTGCCGTTTACCATCAGCAACTACGCGCACCTTGATCCGTTCGGGCGCTCTTCGCTCACTGCGGTCCGCACCTTTGAGTTCGACCGCGGGAACCGGATTTTCGAGGACACCACCTCGCTCACGTCTCCAACCGGTCTGACCGACTATGTTGGACGACGCCGCAACCTCGCCACGGATCTGGACCTTTCCGTCTCGCAGGACGGACGGCTGCACATGCACTCCCCGCACACCCGGCTGTTCCTGGGCCGGCTGCGGATACCGGTCCCGGTGCTGGCCGGAGCCGATGCCCACGCCGAGCAGTGGTGGGATGAAACGGCCGGGCACTTCCGGATCCGGACCATAGTCCGCCAGCGGCAGCTCGGCACCGTTTTTGTGTACGACGGCAGTTTCACCTACGAGTACCGGGAGTTCGACGGCGTCCTGCCGCCGGACGCCGAACCGGAGAAATGGGAGCGCCGGCTCTAGTACGCCCCGTTTAGCCTTCGGCCGCCAGCTGGTCCAGCGCCGACGCTGTCTGGGTGAGGCGTTCAAGCACGCGGCGGGCGCGCGACGGTGTGAGGTCCGCGAGGTCGCCGGCAGGCATGATGCCCAGTGCCGGCAGGTCCCCCACCGGAAGGCCCACCCTCGTCCATCCTGCCGTGATGTCCTGTACCAGCGCCGTCACCTGCCGGGGAGGTTCCCCTCCCGAGGGCAGGGGCAGCGCCCCTAGCCAGATCTGCTTTCCGGCTTCAACAGCCTCGGCAATACCCTCCCAGTCGCCGTCGCCCAGGCGGCCCAGGGGCACCGCGACGCCGTCTGCGCCTGCACCCAGCGCGAGGTCCAGGCCGGAGCGGGACTGGCGGTGGCGGGCGGAGGGAAGATTCAGCACAACGGCTGCGGCTCCGGCGGCCAGCAGGGATTCACGCAGCAGGTGCCAGGACTGCGAAGCCTCCTGCGGCGGGACCGAGCGCAGGGTCCGGTACCCGCTGGCGGTGGGAATGCGGCCGTCCAGGATCCGGTCCAGGAGCGGCTCGTCGACCTGCACGGTGAGCGCGGCGCCGCGGGCGACTGCCTGAACCCGGGATACGTACTCTGCGGCGCCGGCCGCCAGCGACTCAGTGAGTTCCCGGCGTGCGCCGGCGTCGGACAGGGCGCGTTCTCCATTGTGCAGGTGCAGTCCCGCGGCGAGGGACAGCGGTCCCTGCAGGGAAACCTTCAACCTGGAGCCCGGGGCCTCTTCAACACCGATCACGTCTGCCAGCGTGTTGATGTCCCGGGAGAGCAGGGAATCAGCGCGCCGCGAGTCGATTCCGGGACGGTCGACCAGGCGCCAGCCGTGCGGCTGCAGGTCAACCGGCAGGTCAACCAGCATGGCGGCGGTCCGGCCGACCGAGTCAGCTCCGACGCCGCGGGCGGGCAGCTCGACCAGGAACGGCAGGTGCGGCTCGCCCAGTTCACCGCGGATGGTCTTCGCGGCTTCCAGCGGGTCTGTTCCGGGCCAGGTGCCCGGCGCCGTTGCGGTTACGCCCGCTGGAGCGGACGAAGCAGGCTGCTCAGGCTCCTTCTGCATTGCTACCGCCGTTGCGGGTCTCGGAAATGGCCTGGTGGTGCCGGATGACTTCGCTGATGATGAAGTTCAGGAACTTCTCGGCAAAAGCCGGATCAAGGTTCGCGTCTTCGGCGAGCCGCCGCAGCCTGGCAATCTGGGCGACTTCACGGCCCGGATCCGCGGGCGGCAGGTGGTGTTCAGCCTTCAGGTGCCCTACCCGCTGGGTCGCCTTGAAGCGCTCCGCCAGGAGATAGACCAGCGTGGCGTCGATGTTGTCGATGCTGCTGCGCATGGCAAGCAGCTCGTCCATGACCTCATCGGCCACCTTCCCGGAAAGGGAACTGGCTGTGGGGTCGAAATCGTCAGCTGGTGCAGTACTCATGACTCCAGTTTAGGGTCCAGCTTCCCGCGCACCGGTGCACGTTACGGTGGCCGGGCCTAGGAGACCGCCGCGGGGTCCCACTGAAGGGAACGTGCGGAGTCGATCGTGGCCTGGCCCAGCACCCGGGTGCCCTGGTAGATCACCACGGTCTGTCCCGGGGCCACTCCGCGCATCGGATCCTTCAGCCGGACGACCAGTTCACTGCGGGAGTCTTCGCAGGTTTCCATCCAGGCGGTGGCCGGAACAGGATCGCCGTGCGCGCGCACCTGCGCGGTGCACTCGAAGGGCTCCCCGGTGGCTATCTCCCGGATCGGAAGCCCGGCCCAGGAGACCTTGATGCCGCGCATCTGGTCGATTTCCAGCAGCTTTTCCGGTCCGACAATGACCTTGTTTTCCTTCGGCCGGATCTCCAGGACAAAGCGCGGCTTTCCGTCGGCAGCCGGGCGGCCCAGCTTCAGGCCCTTGCGCTGGCCGACGGTGAAGGCGTTGGCACCGGGATGCGTGCCGAGGGTTTCGCCGGTGGGGTCAACAATCTCGCCCTCTGTCATTTCGATGCGCTCTTCGAGCCAGCCGCGGGTGTCGCCGTCGGGAATGAAGCAAATGTCGTGGCTGTCCGGCTTGTTGGCAACGGAGAGGCCGCGGCGCTCCGCCTCCGCCCGGACCTCGGCCTTGGACGGGGTGTCTGCAAGCGGGAACATGGCGTGCTTGAGCTGCTCGTGGGTCAGCACGCCCAGCACGTAGGACTGGTCCTTCGCCCAGTCCGCCGCGCGGTGCAGCTCCGGGTTGCCGTCGGCGTCGGTAATCACCTTGGCGTAGTGGCCGGTGCAGACTGCATCGAAGCCCAGCGCCAGTGCCTTCTCCAGCAGCGCGGCAAACTTGATCCGCTCATTGCAGCGCATGCAGGGGTTCGGCGTGCGTCCGGCAGCGTATTCGGCCACGAAGTCATCGACCACATCTTCCTTGAACCGCTCGGAGAAGTCCCAGACGTAGTACGGGATGCCCAGGATGTCGCATGCCCGCCAGGCGTCGCGGGAGTCTTCGATGGTGCAGCAGCCCCGGCTGCCGGTGCGCAGGGTGCCGGGCATGCGGGAGAGCGCAAGGTGGACCCCGACGACGTCGTGCCCTGCCTCCACTGCCCGTGCTGCGGCTACGGCGGAATCGACTCCGCCGCTCATTGCTGCCAAAACCTTCATTAGCTAAAACCCGTTCCTGCTGTTCGTATGCTGCTTTCGCTGCCTGCCATGCCGGCCTTCTTGGCCCGTTCGTAGGCTTCAGGCAATGCGTCTATCAGTGCATCAACGTCTTCGGCGGTGGATGTATGCCCCAAGCTGAAACGCTGGGCCCCGCGCGCCTCGGTTTCACTCAGTCCCATGGCCAGCAGCACATGGGACGGGCGGGGCACCCCTGCAGTGCAGGCGGAGCCGGTGGACGACTCTACCCCTGCGAGGTCCAGGAGGAAAAGCAGGGAGTCCCCCTCGCAGCCGGGGAACGTGAAGTGCGCATTGCCGGGAAGTCTTCGGGTGCCTTCCTCGTCGTCGCGCGGTCCGCGCAGCACCGCTTCGGGAACGGTGCGTTCGACGGCGGCAATCAGGTAGTTGCGCAGGGTCCGAAGCCGCGCGCTTTCCTCGGCAAGGTTATCCGTGGCTTCCTGGGCGGCAGCGGCAAAGGCTGCGATCCCGGGCTTGTCCAGCGTGCCGGAGCGGATATCGCGCTCCTGTCCTCCGCCGTGCAGCACCGGCGTCAATTTGACGGCGCGTCCCACTACAAGGGCTCCGACGCCCACCGGGCCGCCGATCTTGTGGCCGCTCACTGCCATGGTATCCAGGCCTGATTCGCGGAAACTGAGACGGACGGCGCCAAATGCCTGCACGGCGTCCGAGTGGACGGGGACCCCGTAAGAATGCGCGAGTTCAACCAGCGCGGGGATGTCCTGAAGGGTGCCGACCTCGTTGTTGGCCCACATAAGGGTCACAAGGGCGGTTTCGGCTCCGTGTTCCTCGAGTTCGCGGCGCACGGCGTCCAGGCTGACCACGCCCTCGGAATCCACCGGCAGCCAGGAGACTTCGGCGCCCTCGTGCTTCTGGAGCCACTCCACGGTGTCCAGCACTGCGTGATGCTCAACCGGGGAGCAGAGGATGCGGGTTCGGCGCGGATCAGCGTCCCGCCGTGACCAGTACAGGCCCTTCACCGCCAGGTTGTCCGCTTCGGTCCCCCCGGAGGTGAAGATGACCTCGGAGGGATGGCAGTCCAGGGCGGCGGCCAGCGTTTCCCGGGAGTCTTCCACCACCATCCGGGCACGCCTGCCGGAGCCGTGCAGCGAAGAGGGGTTGCCGCTGCGGCTCAGTTCGGATGTGAGTGCGGCGAGGGCCGAAGCCGAAATCGGCGTGGTCGCCGCGTGGTCGAGGTACACGGGCACCAGACAATTCTAGCGCCCAGGTCCCGGGCTGTGCTCCGCTTCCGGCCCGGCAAGGGGGTTTGGTGCTTTCGCGGGATGCCGCCGGGCCCGGACCGGCGCACCGGATGCCGGATCAGAGCGGCTAGAATTGTGGCTCCACCGGGAGCGAACAGAACCGTCCGCCGGCGAACTATTCCGCGTCCTGCAGCGTTATATCGGTGCCTGCGCCGCTAGGCGCGCCCGAGAATGTATCGGTGCCCGAATACCCAGGGACCCGATGCGCTACCGAAAGGACCAGCAGTGACTCCCCCAGCCCAATCGCTGTACGAGGTACTGGGGCTCACGCCGTCTGCCACCGTTGACGAGATCAAATCCGCCTACCGGAAGTCTGCCCGCCGCGCCCATCCGGACCAGGGCGGCAGCAGCGAGCTTTTCCACCTGGTCTCCGAGGCCTACCAGGTGCTCTCGGACCCGGAGCAGCGCGCCGCCTACGACCGGAGGCTGGGCCGGGCAGGTGCCGCAGGCCCTGTTTCCGGCGCTTCCCCTGCCCGTCCCACTGGAACGGCCGGGGCCGGCGGAGCCGCTGCCGGCAAACCTGTTCCCAACCCGGACTTCGGCAAGGCTCCGGTTTTCGAACCGGATTTCACTCCCCAGCGCCCTCCGGCCATTCCGCTGGCCATGATTGGACGCCAGGTCAACGGGGAACCTGAAAGGCCCGGACTCTTCAAACGTTTGGGCTCCTCTGCCGGCTCCCGCTTCGATGCGGAGAACCTCACCATCGGGCTGCTGGCGAACTCCCTGCTCCCGGACTATCCGGCCGGAAGGCTCGTCAACTCCCTGCGCATTCCGGACAGCGGTCCCCGCGGCGGGAACCTTGAAATTGGACATGTCCTGCTGGGCGGCTACCGAATGGCAGTCATTGATTCGATCATGGCCTCCCCGGGTGCCTGGTACTGGGACGGAAAGCAGCTGCGCCACCGCGGCCGTGCCGTAGGTTCGCTCCGCCTGGCCGACGCAGTCAGGACCCTGCAGGAGAAGTTCCCCGATGTGCGGGTCTCTGGCTGGCTTGTCCTGCACAGCCCAAACCAGAACCCGTTCGAGCCCATCATCGATTCCCCGCCGAACCTTCCCGAGTCGGCGCCGGTCGACGTCGTGAATCCCGGAACACTGGCGAGGGACCTCCGCCGCTTCTTCAGCACCGGTCCACAGCCGAACACGGTGCTGCTTCCCGTGCTGGGCGCGCTTCTCGATGCGACGAAGCAGTAGCGGCTCGGGCATAGGATAAAGACGTGTTCCGCATCCTCTTCTATACCCCTGAAATTCCGGGCAACACGGGCAACGCGATCCGGCTGGCCGCGATCACCGGTGCCGAGCTGCATCTGGTGGAGCCGCTGGGCTTCGACTTCGAAGATTCAAAACTGCGCAGGGCAGGGCTGGATTACCATGACCTCGCCGTGATGCACGTACATCCAAACCTCGAAGCTGCCTTTGAAACACTGCGCCCGGAGCGGGTCTATGCCTTCACCTCCGACGGCGAAACCTCCTATACAGACGTTGCCTACCAGCCGGGTGACGTCCTGCTCTTCGGCCCCGAGTCCGTCGGCCTGCCGGAAGATGTCAAACATGATCCACGGGTGACCGCGCGGCTGCGGCTGCCCATGCTCCCGTCCCTGCGGTCGCTGAACCTCGCGAATTCCGCTTCCATCGCCGTCTACGAAGCCTGGCGACAGCACGGCTTCGCTGGTGCCCAGCTCTAAGCCGAAGGACAGACCATGCCCGAGCAGCAGCCCCTTGCCAGGATTTTCGACGCCGGAGCCGGCGACTTCGAACGCATGGCCCCCTCTCTGTGGAATCCAATGGGCAATGCCCTGGTTGCCGCGGCGGACGTCAAGCTGGATGAGAGTGTCCTGGATGCCTGCTGCGGCGGCGGCTCAATCACGGTTCCGGCAGCCCAGAGCGCCGGACCCAGTGCCATCGTGGATGCCGTGGACCTCTCGGCGGAGCTGCTGGAGATAGCCGCGGCGAAGGCCAAAACGCTTTCGCTGGAGAACGTTTCCTTTTCCCAGTCGGATGTCCTGGGGTTCCGCCCCGACACACAGTACGACGTCGTTCTGTGCGGTTACGCCGTCTTCTTCCTGCCGGACATGGACGCCGGGGTCCGCCATCTGGCCTCGCTCCTGCGCAGCGGCGGCAGGCTCGCGTTCAGCACCTGGGCCGAAGGTGCACTGACCGACTTCACTTCCGCACTTTTCCGGCACTGCGCTGCCGAGGGCGTTCAGCTGCCCAACACCAGCGAGTCCTCGCGGGACAACATGCTCCGCATCAACACTGCGCAGAAGGCCTCGGACTGGCTGCAGGAGCTTGGCCTCAAGGAGGTCAGCGCCGCGCACACATCGGTTCCGGTACTGCTGAGCCAGGACCTGGCCTGGTCCCTGGTGATGGGCAGCCCGCTGCGCCTGCTGCTTCCGGAAGACCAGGATGCCGCAGGCCGGGTCCGCGATGCGTTCCTGGCAGAACTCGGCGAGGAGTACACCCTCAACGCCGACACCCTTCTCGTGACGGCCGTAAAGCCCTAGAAACCGGCGATGGTGGTGGGGGTGTTGACTCCCACCACGTGGAAAACCTCGGCGCTGGTGCCTTTGGGCAGACCGTGCCGGGCCGCGTTTTCCCGCAGGAAGGAACGCACGGCAGACTCCATTCCGGCCAGGTCCGGATGCTGGCTGGCGTGCACCCGGACGGCTTCCAGCTTGGTTTCCACCTGGGCCGTGATGTCCACGGCGTGGTTCTCGCGTTCGCGGGGAGCGCCGTAGAAGACAAGCCACGGCACCTTCCAGGAGTGCAGCCCTCCTTCTTCCAGCTCGGGATAGGCAAAGGGATTCTCCGCCGCCGGGTACACCGCACGGGTGACGATCTCCCCGCACGCCAGATGGTCCGGATGGCTGGCCTGGATCCGGGACCAGTTGCGCTCCGGGTGCATCGAGAGCACGACGTCGGGACGCACTAGGCGGATCAGCTCCACCGCCTTGCCCACCACCTCGTGGTTCACGGCCAGGAACCCGTCCCGCTCCCCCAGGAAATGGATCTGGCCTGCGCCCACAATGTCTGCCGCAGCACGCTGCTCCGCGTTGCGCCGGGCAATGATGCCGTCCCTGCCGGCGGCTTCGAATCCGCCGGCATCGCCGGACGTCATGATGCAGTAGGTGATCTCGGTCCCCTGCGCCGCCCATTTGGCGAGGGTGCCGGCAGCACCGAAGTCGATGTCATCCGGGTGCGCCGCGAACGCCAGGACGCGTCCGGGCGCCGAGTCGGGGAAACCGCTCACGCGCGCCGCTTCCGGATTTCCTCGGAGGCCTGGGGCAGCACGGAGGCCAGGTCGCCCACAATGCCAAAGTCTGCGATTTCGAAGACGGGGGCGTCAGGATCCTTGTTCACGGCCACGATCACCTTGGCGGTCTGCATGCCGGCCTTCTGCTGGATGGCACCGGAAATGCCGGCGGAGATGTACAGCTGCGGCGAAACGGTCTTGCCCGTCTGCCCCACCTGCGCCGAATGCTCGATCCAGCCCGCATCCGTTGCGGCGCGGGAGGCACCGACTGCCCCGCCCAGCAGGTCAGCGAGTTCCTCCACCGGACCGAAGTCACCGTCCACGCCGCGGCCTCCTGCCACGATGACCCGCGCTTCGGAGAGCTCCGGCCGACCGCTGACGCGCTTCTCGGAGCGCTCGGCCACTGCCGCTGCCGGGCCTGCATCCGGCACGGTGACCTGGCTGCGCTCCGGGGTCCCGCCGTCACCGGGCTCGGCGGGCTCGGCCGAGTTGGCCTTGACCGTGATCACGGGGATTCCTGTCTGGACCCGGCACGTGGATGTGAAGGAACCTGCGAGTACTGACTTGGTCACGGACAGGTCCGGGGCTACGGCAACTGCGTCCGTGATGACGCCGGAGCCAAGCTTGATGCCAACGCGGGCCGCCACTTCACGGTCCTCGAAGGAGTTGCCCAGCAGAACGGCGTCGGGGTTCGCGGCGCGGACCGCTTCGGCAAGGAACGCTGCCTTGGCAGCCACCAGGACGTCCGGCAGTTCCTGGGCGGGTTCGTAGATCCGGGCCGCCCCGAACCTGCCAAGCTCGGCTGCCGCTTCGTCGGCGAGCGGCCGCGGCACGGCCACTTCGGGAGTACCGAGCGTGCCTGCAATGGCCAGCAGCTCCCGTGCTGCACGGGGAAGGGGAAGGGACGGAACGTCAATAAATACCAGTACGGAGCCCATGGGGCGCTCTCCTAGGTGTGCGGGCGCGGCTAGCGCCGTAAGGGACGTGCTAGATGAGTTTCTGGGAGGCGAGGTAGTCCACCAGCTTGATGCCGGCGTCGCCGTCGTCGGTAATGACGGTGCCGGCGCCGCGGGCGGGCCGGGGGGCTGACGCAGCCACGGACGTCCAGGAACCCTGTTTGCCCACCTGGGCCGGATCCAGGCCAACGTCCTGGAGCGAGAGCACGGTAACCGGTTTCTTCTTGGCAGCCATGATCCCGCGGAAGTTCGGATAGCGCGGCTCGTTCGCCTGGTCCGTGACCGAGACGACCGCCGGCAGCGGAGCTTCGATGACCTCCGAGTAGGAGTCTCCCTCGCGGCGGGCATGCAGGACCATGCCCGATTCACCTGCCGCGGTGCTTAGTTCAGAAGCGAACGTCAGCTGGGCGAATCCGAGACGCTCGGCCAGCTGGGCCGGGACCAGGGAGGTTTCGCCGTCGGTTGATGCCATGCCGGTAATAACCAAATCCACCGGACCCTGGGTTGCCTCGAGATGCCGGACGACGGCGGCCAGTGCCAGCGAGGTTGCAGCGGCGTCAGAGCCCTGCAGCGCGTCGTCGGAAAGGTGCACGCCCTTGTAGGCACCGATCTGCAGGGACTTCTTCACCGCGTTGACTGCGGCGGAAGGGCCCATGGTGACGGCAGTGACGGTGTTGCCGCCCTTGTCTCCCCCGCGTTCCTCCGCCAGCTGGAGAGCAGCCTCGAGCGCGTACTCGTCGAGTTCGGAGAGGATGCTCTCGGAACGGTCCAGGGTGTGGTCCGGTCCCTCAAGGCGGCGGTCAAACTGGGTGTCCGGGACGTGCTTCACCAAAACAACAATGTTCAGCGGCCTGTTGGCTGACTCCTGCATTCCGGCCTTTCCTGTAGGAAGATTGCGCCGGTTTGCGTTCCGGCATCCCCCGCCCGTCGGCGGCGACAGATTAAAGCTAATCACACGCGGCCCCCGGGCCCGAACGTTCCCTGCCGATTTGCTGCCGGGTGTGCCCCCGGGCTGTCGCAGAAAAGCACCGCCCCG
>NZ_BAAALV010000002.1:1232323-1250461 GCF_039528575.1 Arthrobacter gandavensis | reverse complement strand
GCGGGGCGGAGTAGTGCGGGGGCCAGTGTGCGGTTACTGCTCTGCTGAGTCTCCGAGGGTTGCCTCGGTGCTCTGGCTCTTCCCGTCCCGCACGTAGTCGATCTTGACCTTCGAACCGGCGGCCTGCATGCGGATAGCCGCGGTGAGGGACTGCGCGTCGGTGATCGGGATGCCGTCCACTGACGTGACTACGTCGCCCTTCTGCAGTCCGGCGCGCGCTGCCGGCGTGCCGCTGGCCGGATTGTCCGCGACCTGCGCTCCAATCGTGAAAGATGACGAGCCGGACCCGGTGGCCGGGGTCACCGAGACGCCCAGGAAACCGTGGGTGGCCGAACCGGTGGAAATGATCTCGTCGGCAACGCGCTGTGCGTAGCTCGCCGGCACGGCGAATCCGACGCCGATGCTGCCGCTGTCCTCACCGCTGGACGTGGAAGACGCCGAAGCGATAGCCACGTTCACGCCAATGACCTCGCCGTCCGTGTTGACGAGCGCACCGCCGGAGTTGCCGTGGTTGATCGCTGCGTCGGTCTGGATCACGTTCAGGTAGATAGAGTTCGAAGCCGCACTCTGGTTCTGGGAGGATCCGTCCGGCGGAGCGAAGCGGAACCCAAAACCGTCATCCTCCGGAGCCGAGTCGGCGTCGGATTCAGGTGCTGCCGAGGACTGCACGCTGATGGTCCGGTTCAGGGTGGAAACAATGCCGTCCGTGACGGTTCCGGCCAGGCCAAGCGGAGCGCCGATGGCCAGCACGGAGTCACCGACGTTCAGGTTGTCCGAATCGCCGAGTGTTGCCGGTGTGAGGTTGTTCGCGTCCACCTTGATCACGGCAAGGTCCGAAAGCGGGTCGGTTCCGACGACGGTGGCCGAGAGCACCCTGCCGTCCTCAGTCTGGACCTCGATGCTGGGGTCGGCAACCGTGCCGCCAAGGGTCACCACGTGCGTGTTGGTCAGGATGTGCCCCTCGTCATCCAGGATGATTCCGGATCCGCTGCCGGAGGAACCCGACCCTGAAACTTCAATGGTCACGACGCTGGGCGATGCCTTCACAGCGGCAGCGGTGATCGCGTTGACGTTGTCCTTGTCGTTGACCACCACAGTGTTGGACTGCCCGGTGGTTCCGGCCGTGGCCGAGCCGTCATCCAGGACGGCGTCTGCCGCGACCGCCACACCTCCGCCGAGGAGTCCGGCAATGAGCATGGCAGTAACAATGGTGCCGGTGCCGTATCGGCGCCGCCCCGCTGCTGCCGGCTGCTGGGGACCCGGGCTGCCGTAATGGCCGCCATAGCCGCCCCCGTAGGGCCCGGCGTTCCCGGACTGGTAGGAGCCTGGCGGATTCTGCGGAGCCGGACCCGCGGCCGCGTTGTAGCCGGCGGTGTGGAAAGCACCGGTAGAAGCCTGTTCCCGGGCGGCGGGCTCCGTCCGGGAGTCTTGCTGCGCGGCCCACGGGCCGCCTGCTTCCGATGCGGGGTGCGCGCCGGAATTCGGGAGGCGGGTGGTGTCCGCTGCGGAGCGGTCCTGGTTCTCCCCCTCCGGAACGGATGACGTCGGCGGGACCGGCGGGCGGGGAGGCAACGGCCGCTGCGGGTCTTCAGTGCCCCCGAGGTGCTCACTCATATGGGCCGTCCTTTCGAAATTTCGGTGTACCCACAAGTATCGACCTATCCACTATGGCAGGGGAGTCTGTGTCCGAGGCACGAGCTTTCTGAATGTCTGCTGGGAATTTCCCGAATGGCCTGTCTTTCGCCGTCGCCGCCGTTGGATCGCCGTCTGCCCTAGTCAAGGGCAATAGTCCGAGGAAACGTACAGAATCATGGGATACGGTTTCGTGGTGGACTGGCTCTCTGGGCGCCCATAGAATCAGAGCCATATCCGCCCGGCAGCCACGAACCCGTGACCCAAGTGCAGCGTACGGACAGACTAAGGATTCATATATGCGGTTGAGGACGAAGCGGTTTGCGGCCGTACTGGCTCTGAGCGCCCTGGCGGTGTTTGCGCCGTCGGCAGCGCACGCCGATTCTCCGGTAACCATTCCCCCGGGCCAGTACCTGGTGGACACCAACGACTCTTTGGGTGCCGGCACCTCGGAAGTGCAGCAGGCAATCAGCGATGTCCAGGAAAGCACCGGCTACACGCTCTATGTGGTGTTCGTTGACAGCTTCACGGACCCCAGCGACCCCACGGCATGGGCACAGGACGTTGTCACCTCCAAGGACATGGGCTCGCGTGAGGCCCTACTGAGCATCGCCACCGAGGAACGCAAGATCGAGGTGGCCACCGGGGACCAGTCCGTCCTGACCGAAGAGCGCCGCAACGCCATGATCGACGCCGCAACCGAGCCGCTGCTGGGGAACCAGGACATCACCTCCCAGGATTGGACGGCAGCGGCAGTCAATGCTGCCCAGTCGCTGGAGGACATTGCCGGCGGCGGAAGCGGTGAAGTATCCAGCGGCGGCAGCAGCCTGGTGCCGGCGTTCGTGGTCGCGGCCGTGGTGCTCGTCGGCGCCTTTGCCGTCTTCTTCCTGGTCCGCAGCCGCTCCGGCAAACGCCGCGCGGTAGCCAGCCGGGAACAGACCGCACCAAAGGATCCCCTGGATGCCATGAGCGTCGCCGACCTGCGCAAGCGGGCCGGGAGCCTGCTCATCGCTGCGGATGACGCCATCAAGTCCAGCGAGCAGGAATTGGCCTTCGCCGCCGCCCAGTACGGGGACGACGCCGTATCCACCTTCACCGACGACCTCGCCGTAGCCCGGGCGCACATGGGCGAATCCTTCAAGATGCAGCAGCAGCTCGATGACGAAATCCCGGACACCGAAGAGCAGCAGCGGACCTGGCTCAAGGACATCATCCGACGGTGCGAGGCTGTCAACGATTCACTGCAGGCCCATAAGGAAGACTTCGACGCGCTTCGGGAACTCGAGCGAAACGCCCCCGCCGCGCTGGCGGCGGCCCAGGACTCCGCTGGGGCAGCCTCGGCTCGGCTGGACTCAGCCCGCGCGGCCCTCGACGGACTCGAAACCCGGTACAGCGACACCGCGCTGGTGAAAGTGCGGGACAACATCGACCAGGCCCGCGAGCGGCTGGCCTTCGTGCAGAACGCAGCAGAGACCGCACAGGAAAAACTCCAGGCCGGAGATACTTCTGCTGCGGTCCTGGCCGTCCGCGCAGCTGAGGAAAGCGTGCACCAGGCAAATGTCCTGCTGGACGCCATTGACCGGACCGGAGCCGGACTTGACTCGGCTGCAGCCGAGCTCGACCGCGCCGTCGCCGACGCCCGCCAAGACCTGGCCCAGGCCCGGGCGTTCTCGCAGGGCGGCGCCCAGCCGGCACTTGCCGGACCAATTGCCGGCGTCGAGCAGGCACTGGATGCGGTTGCGGCCGCCCGCGGCGGCAAGTACGACCCGGTCGACCTGCTGGGACGCCTGGAAGCGGCCAACGCCCAGCTTGATGCATCCCTGGAAGGCCTGCGGGACCGCCAGGAACAGGAACGCCGCGCACGCGACGCCCTCCAGCACACCATCATGTCCGCGCAGGCACAGATCGCCGGCACTTCGGACTACATCCGAGCCCGCCGCGGCGGAGTGGGCAGTGAGGCCCGGACCAGGCTCGCGGAAGCAGAGCGCAACCTGCAGCAGGCCATAGCGCTGCAGTCTTCGGACCCCGTCAGCGCGCTGGCCTATGCCCAGCAGGCCAATGCCCTGGCAGCCCAGGCCTCACAGATGGCCCAGCAGGATGTTGACGGCTTCGGCGGCATGGGCGGCTGGGGCGGAGGCGGAGGCATGTACGGCGGCCGTGGCGGCGGAAGCGGCCTCGGCGGTGCGATTCTCGGCGGAATCCTCATCGACTCCATCCTGCGAGGCGGCTCCGGCGGCGGCGGAGGCTGGGGCGGCGGAGGTTTCGGCGGATTTGGCGGCGGCGGCGGAGGCTTCGGCGGCGGCGGCGGCGGCGGTTTTGGTTCCTCTGGAGGGAACTTCTAGCGGCGTAATATCCCCGGGATTTACCGGTACAGGGTTACTGGCGCACCGAGATTTTGACAGGCTGGCAACAGCACACAACGCAGGTTACTTGCACACATTTTGAAAGGCAGACAGATGGTAAAGCAGTCCATATTCGGGCGGATCGCCCAGCTGGCCAAGGCCAACATCAATTCGCTCCTGGACCAGGCGGAAGACCCCCAGAAGATGCTTGACCAGATGGTCCGCGACTACAGCAACAATATTGCCGAGGCTGAGAGCGCCGTTGCCCAGACCATCGGCAACCTTCGCATGCTCCAGGACGACTACAACGAGGACCTTGAGAACGCCCGCAGCTGGGGCAACAAGGCACTCGCCGCGTCGCGCAAGGCTGACGAGTTCCGTGCCAGCGGCAACACCGCCGATGCGCAGAAGTTCGACAACCTTGCCAAGGTCGCAATCCAGCGCCAGATGGCGTCGGAGAATGAGGCCCGCGGTGCCGAGCCGACCATCGCTTCCCAGGAAGAGATCGTCGAGCGGCTCAAGACCGGCCTGAACCAGATGAAGGACAAGCTCCAGCAGCTGCAGTCCAAGCGCAACGAGCTCATTGCGCGTTCCAGGAACGCTGCGGCGCAGAACCAGATGCACGACGCCATCAAGAGCATCGACGTCATGGATCCCACCTCAGAGGTCGGGCGTTTCGAGGAAAAGATCCGCCGTGAAGAGGCAAAGGTGCGCGGTGCAAATGAGCTTGCTGCCTCCAGCCTCGACGCTCAGTTCGAGTCCCTCGAAGACCTCGGCGAGCAGACCGAGGTAGAAGCACGCCTTGCTGCACTTAAGGCCTCTGCCGCCAACCAGTCGGCAATCGAGCAGAACTAGTTTCCTCATTACCGCAGCAGGCCGGCACCCCATGCGGGTGCTGGCCTGCTGCCGTGTCAGGTGCTGCTTTCGAGTTTCCTGCGAACCGCGAGCCTCCTGCTGCGCTGCGGAACCACGATCCATAGGAGGAGCAGCACCAGTGCGGCTGCACCGGCGGCCACAGCTCCTGCCCAGCCGCCCAGTACGAGGTCGAAAACGAGTCCCAGCGTGCCAATCAGGATCAGCCCCACCAGCACGAGTGTCCAGCGCAGCAGCAGGTCGCTGTTGCGCACCAGCTGGTACTTGATCCGCCGCTGGAAGAAGGACCGGTGCATCACCACGGTGGACATCAGGACAGCGGTCACGAGCACGGAGAGCACCACCAGCGACAGGTAGATTCCCACCTGTATGGGTGAGAGGGTGGTAAACCGCTCTTGGAAAGGCAGCGTCAGCAGGAAGCCGGTAAGGATCTGAATACCCGTCTGCAGTACCCGGAGTTCCTGCAGCAGGTCCGTCCAGTTCCGGTCCAGTTTTTGCAGCGCACTCTCACCGCGGTCCGGGTCGTTCCGGACACGCGGCTCTGGCCTTCCGTTCAACCCCGGATACTGGCGGGCATTCATTCCCGCAGTGTAGTGGAGCCCGGGTTCGTTGGAACCAGTCCCCCAAAGACGGCTAGGGCGGCGCTGATGGGTGCGCTGCCGGCAAAACAAAATCCCCGTCCGGAACCCGGACGGGGATTTTCTTGGTTGCGGGGGCAAGATTTGAACTTGCGACCTCTGGGTTATGAGCCCAGCGAGCTACCGAACTGCTCCACCCCGCGGCGTGTTATCTATCTTACCCGCCGCGGGGTTGAGCTGCAAACCGGCTACTCTCCTGAGCCCTCGTTCCCGCCATCCTCTGCACCGGCGTCGCCCGAAGCGGCACCCGCTGCCGCGCCGGCCATCTTGTCCTGCGCAGCGATAGCCCGCTGGATCGCGGCGTTCAGCTTGTCCTGCGCTGCACCATAGGCTGCGAAGTCGCCATTCGCCAGCGCTTCCTGGCCTTCCTGGATTGCAGCACCTGCGTCGGACAGTGCAGTTTCCAGGTCTGCCTGGGCCGTGGTCTCCACGGGCGGGGCACTGGGATCAACCGGCGTCTCGCCAACATTCTCCTGGTCGCCGGTAACGGCTCCAGAGTCACCGCCGAAGACCTGGTCGAGTGCTTCGTCCAGGGTTGGGGCGAAGCCAACCTTTTCGCCGAAGTTCACCAGCACGCGCTGGAGCGTCGGGTAGGAGGAGGCGCCGGAGGACTGGACGTAGACGGGCTGCACGTAGAGCATGCCGCCGCCAACGGGCAGGCTGAGCAGGTTGCCGTTGATGACTTCGGAGGCACCCTGGCGCAGCAGGTTCAGCGCGTTGGAAACTGTCGGATCCGAGTTGAACCGGTTCTGTGCCTGACCGGGGCCGGGCACAGCCGTATCAGTCGGGAGCTCAAGCAGGCGCAGCGTTCCATAGGACTCCGCCTTCTCGCCGTCCGTGCCGGTCCCTGCGTCAGCATCAGCGGCGAGGAAGCCGTAGAGCACGTTGCGGGCTTCACCGTTCTGGCTGACAAACGGGATGAACGGCGTCGTCAGGGAGAATGCCGGGCTGTCCTGGCCGGGCATCTGCAGCGAGAGGTAGTACGGCGGCTGCTTGACGTCGGAGTTCGTCCGGGTCGGGTCGGACGGAACGGACCATGCGTCGTCGTTCTTGTAGAAGGACTCTGCATCGGTGACGTGGTAGCGGCCCATAAGCTCACGCTGGACCTTGAACTGGTCCTCCGGGTAGCGCACGTGAGCCATCAGGTCTGCTGACATGTCGCTGTACGGCTTCAGCGTGGACGGGAAGACATCCTGCCAGGCCTTCAGCAGCGGGTCCTCGTCGTCCCAGGCATACAGGGTGACGGAACCGTCGTAGGCATCAACAGTCGCCTTCACGGCGTTGCGGATGTAGTTCACCCGGTCTGCCGGCAGTGCTGCGGAGGCTCCGCCGGTCAGGGAATCGGTGGTTGCCGAAGCAAGCTCCTGCTGCGTGGAGTACGGGAAGTAACGGCTGGTGGTGTAGCCGTCCACGATCCACTTCACGCGTCCGTCAACAACGGCCGGGTAGGCGTTTCCATCCACGGTCAGGTACGGAGCCACCTTCTCGACGCGTTCGCGGGGATCGCGGTCGTAGAGGATCTGGGATTCTTCGTTGACGAAGTCCGAGAGCAGCAGTTCCGTGGACTGGAACTTGATGGCGTAGACAAGCTGGTTGAAGAGGTTGCCCACACTCGGTCCGCCGTCGCCGGAGAAGGTGGTCTGGGTGTCGTCCTCCGCGTTGCCGGTCTGCGGGCGGTCGATTTCGACCGGCGCAGTGTCTTCGGGAGCACCGACCACGGAGTAGTCCGGGGAAGACTCGCCAAAGTACACCCGGGGCTCGTAGTCGCCCAGCACACCCGTTGAGGGGATGCCGGATTCCATGAAGCTGGGCTTGCCGTCAGCCTGCACCGTTGAACCGCGGGCTGCGACGACGCCGTAGCCGTGCGTGTAAAGGATGTGCTCGTTCACCCAGCCATCGGGAACGCCGTTGATGTTCAGTTCACGAACGGCGATGACGGTGTCCTGGATGTCGCCCTCTACGTCGTAGCGGTCAACGTTCAGGGTTTCCGGGAACTGGTAGTACTGGCGGAACTGCTGGAGCTGGCCGAACGCGTCCGAAACGACATTCGGGTCCAGGAGACGGATGTTCGCGGTGGTTCCGGCGTCGGCAGCCAGGGCCCCGGCGTTGGCATCAACCGTGGCGTCGTAGTCGATCACTTCGGTGTCGGCCAGTCCGTAGGCTTCGCGCGTCATGTCGATGTTGCGCTGGATGTACTCACGCTCAAGCGTCTGCTCCGAGGGAACGACCTGGTAGCGCTGCACGATCCAGGGGTACACGCCGCCGGCAACGATGGCGGTGATCACGAGCATCGCCGTGCCGATGATGGGCAGGCGCCAACGGCCGATGATGGCCGACAGGATGAACAGCAGGGCAACGATCACCGAGGCGACCGCAAGGATCGCCTTGGTCGGGATGACGGCGTTGACGTCCGTGTACAGGGCGCCGGTCCAGGAACCTGAAGTGCTCAGGAGCGTGTTGTACCGGTCAAGCCAGAAGTTCACGGCCTGCAGCAGCAGGAAGGAAGCGGCAATGACGGCAATGTGGATGCGTGCCGGGCGGCTAACGAAGACGCCCTTCTCCTCCAGGCGGATACCGCCGTAGAGGTAGTGGGTGAGAAGTCCGGCGATACCGCTGATGACGACGACGGAGATCAGGAAGCCCACAATGAAGCCGATGAACGGCAGCGTGTTCAGGTAGAAGCTGTAGTCCATGTTGAACTCGGGGTCAGTCTGCCCGAAGTCCTTGCGGTTGAAGAACAGCAATGCCTGTTCCCACATGGCCATGGCAGCCGTGCCGGCAAATCCGCCGACCACAACCGGGATGCCGATCATCAGGAGCTTGCGCACCGGCTCAAGCTGGGCCTGGTAGCGGTTCAGGTTGTCCTGCAGCGCACTGTCCGGTGCGTAGATCGGCCGGGAGGAATAAGCGGCACGGATGCTGAAGTAAACACAGACGGACATGACCACGAAGGCCGCCGCAAAGAGGGCGATCCGGGTCAGGTTTTCCTTGATGAAGACCTCAAGGAAGCCAAGCTGGTTGTACCAGAGCACGTCAGCGTAGACCTGGGAGAAGTAGACAAACCCGATCACCAGTACGGCTACGACGATCAGGGTGGCAATCAGCGGGCTGCGCCGCCGACGGGTGGTGCTGGGGCTCGGTCGGGAGAATGGGCCATTAGGTCCGGAAGTCACAGTTACCTCATCGTTCGGTACGTCGGCTCACGGCACCTGCGAACAGCTCGGCGAGTTCGGATCCGCTGCCTCGGTTTCAAAGCAACCAACGACCCCTGTGTCCGACGGCCTGCCCGTTTCTTGCCGTGGCTCCTTATTCTGCCCTGTTAATCCCGCGCACTGCCACTTATAAGGCACCAGAGAGCGAACCTTATTAGGATCGTGATTCGATCCGGCGCGTTGCCGTGCAGCTGCCGGGTGCCTCAGCTGCCGTCCGTGCAGCGTGCCAGGCCGTCCGCACTGTTCCCCGCAGCAAGCGTCTCTACAGCGGTGAGGGCCTGTTCGAGAGTCTCGACGCTGACTACCTCCAGCCCTTCGGGGATGTTTCCGGCGACGTCGTCGCAGTTGGCTTTGGGCGCCAGGAAGAACTCCGCGCCGGCGGCTGCGGCACCAACCATTTTCTGTTCGATGCCGCCGATCGGCCCAACCTGCCCGTCGGCGTCGATGGTTCCGGTGCCGGCGAAGTTCCGTCCCTGCGTCAGCTCCCCCGGGGTCAGCTTGTCGATGATTCCCAGGGCGAACATCATGCCGGCGGAGGCGCCTCCGACGTTTTCAAGGGCGATTGCGACGTCGAACGGGAAGGTGAAGTCGATGCTCAGGTATGCGCCCATCTGGTAGGTGCCGTTCTCCCCCAGCGTCGGAGTGACCTCCAGCGTCTGCTCTGTCCCGTCCCGGCGGACGGTGATCCGGGCCGGCGCGCCTTCCGTCTCATTCAGGGATTCCCGCAGGGACTCAACACCGGTCACTTCTGTGCCGTCCACTGAGAGGAGAATGTCCCCTGTCTCCAGGATTCCCTCCGCGGGTGCGTCTTCCATGATGCCGGCGACGGAAAGTTCCTCGGTGAAGGGAATCCCCAGCTCGTCCAGGGCAGCGGCCACTGCTGACTCCTGCGAGGACGTCATGGCGGCTGCGTTGCCTTCCTGGATTTCCCCGCGTGTGGTTCCGGGAGGATAAACGAAGTCCACCGGCAGCACGGCGTCCTCGGGATTGAGCCAGGACGCGACGACCTCGCCCATGTTCACGGCGCCGTTGGGTCCCCCGGAAACAAACACCGTGGTCAGCGCCAGTTCGCCGGCAGTCGGGTAGGTCTGTTCGCCGTCGATGGTGATGAGCGGGCTGTCACCAATTTCCCCGATCGTGTTGAAAGTGGGGCCGGGCGACTCCAGGACGTACGGAGCCGGAATTACCAGCCCGGCAGCACCCAGGACCAGCGCGGTTCCACCGGTGATCAGCAGGGCGCGCCTGCGCGGCGAGCGCCGCGCAGGGTGCGCAGCCGTGGAGGGGATGCCGCTGCCGGCAGCCTCCGGCTCGTTTCCGGCGGAGGATTCATCGTTCGGGGAACGCAATCGGCTGTCCTTTCCTGCGACGCCTGGCCGGGGGCCGGGCCGGGCGCCGGGTAGTGGAAGATGCTTCAACGCCGTGGAACGCCCGGCTAAGCCCGGCCCCGCACGATGTCTTGGGCCATTCTCCCACGTGCTCCTTTGCCAACAGCGAACGGATCCTGCGAATGCGGGACAGTGCCCCGCCCGTGCCGGTAACGTGGGAATCCACGCAGCCGGTGACCCACTGGCTGCCAATGCACTAGAACTTCCACAGGACCGGTGGTACCCATGAGCTCAAATCCCTCTGACCCAGGGGACACTCCCCAGGATCCGCTGTCCGAGATGCTGGCCCGCCTCTTTGGCGGCGGCCAGGCCGGCGGCATAGATCCGCAGGAGCTGGCCAAGGCAGCCGGACTTCCCTCGGATCCCAATGCCATGGCCATGATTTTCCAGCAGGTCCAGGCTATGTTCAGTGCCCCCTCTGAAGGACCGGTCAACTGGCAGCTGGCCAAGGACAATGCCCGGCGTGTCGCCGCTGCGGGGGGCGATCCCTCCGTGACGCCGGGACAGGCGAAGGAAGTGGACGAAGCCCTCCATGTTGCACAGATGTGGCTTGATCCGGTGACCGACTTCCCCTCAACCACCAGCCTTGGCAGGGCGTGGTCCCGCGCCGAGTGGGTGGAGGCCACGATGGACTCCTGGCGCCGGCTCACCGAGCCCGTGGCCGTGAGCATCTCGCAGGCCCTGTCCAACGCCATCACCACCCAGATGCCCGAAGAGATGAAATCCATGATGGGCGGCGCTTCTTCCATGCTGGCAAACATGGGCGGCGCTATGTTCGGCATCCAGCTGGGCCAGGCAGTCGGCGCGCTGTCACGGGAAGTGCTGAGCTCCACCGACATTGGCCTCCCCCTCGCCGAGGGCACCATGGCGCTGCTCCCCTCCAACGTCACTGCATTCGGCGAGGGCCTGGATGTCCCTGCGGCCGAGGTACGCCTCTACCTTGCGGTCCGCGAAGCGGCCCATGCCCGGCTGTTCGCCCACGCACCCTGGCTTGCCCCGCACCTGTTCGGAATCATCGAGAGTTACGCACGCGGCATCCACATCGACATGTCCAAGATCGAAGACGTAGCCCGGGACATTGATCCGGCCAATCCCGAATCCATCCAGGAGGCTCTGGCCGGCGGTGTCTTCCAGCCCGAGCGCACCCCGGCACAGGCCGCTGCACTCGAACGGCTGGAAACCGCCCTGGCACTGGTTGAGGGCTGGGTGGACGAGGTCACCGCTGCGGCAACATCGAACCTGCCCTCCGCGGAAGCGCTGCGGGAGATGATCCGCCGCCGCCGCGCCAGCGGCGGTCCGGCGGAGCATACTTTCGCGTCCCTGGTGGGCCTGGAACTGCGGCCGCGCCGGCTGCGGGATGCTTCAGCCCTTTGGGCGCTCCTGCGCGAAGAACGCGGCATCGACGGACGTGACGCAATCTGGCAGCACCCGGATCTGATGCCAACGTCCGAGGACCTTGATGATCCGGCTGGTTTCAGCAAGCGGCGGGAGCTGCTCGATGCCTCGGATTCCGACGTCGACGCCGCCCTGCGCCGCCTGCTCGAGGGCGGATTCAACGAGCCTCCCGCGGACGAAGCCGCCGAAGACAGCGGTTCCGGTGCCTCGTCCGGGAACGGACCGGAAACCGGGGAAGACTCCGGCGACGATGAGACCGGCGGCGAAGATCCAGGGAAAGGCGGGCCCTCCGCCTAGTCCTCGGCCATTTCACCCTTAAGTCCGCGGGCACTGGCATAGGCCGCCCCGGACAGATAGGCCTTCGCCGTCTCCGTGTGCGGGTAGGACTCAAGCAGCCGCCAGAACTTCGGTCCGTGGGACGGCTCAAGCAGGTGTGCGAGCTCGTGCAGCAGCACGTAGTCCACTACCCACCCGGGCATGCCAATCAGCTTGTCCGAGAGCCTGATCGTCCCGCGCGAGGGGGTGGCCGAACCCCAGCGTGAGTTCTGGTTCCCCACCCAGCGCACCGATACGGGCCGTGCGGCGCCTTTGAGGTAGCGCCGGGACAATTCTGCGGCGCGCTCCGCCAGCCCTGAGTCGGCCTCTGCCGGGTCGGCAGCCGGCGGCGCCGCGGCCCGGCTCTCCAGCTTGTCCACCATCCGCTGTACCCACTCCGCTTCCTGCGTCTTCGTGAAGTGTGCAGGAATGGATACGACGGCGACGCCGTCCCGGAACACGGCGTTCACCGTCCTTTTCCGGCGTGCCGAACGCCGCACTTCAATGGGCAATCCGGCGCGTGTGGTGGCTGGAACGGACGGAGAAGGCATGTGTCCACATTATTCTCCCCGGCTCCCCCTTCGGAAACCTGTGGAAAACTCCCTCGCGCCGGCCCTGTGCGTGCTTACATGGTGCCCCGGCACACGCACATCCCAGACCGAAGGAGACCGGCATGCGGATCAACCCGGGCATCTACGTCCTGGACCTCGGTCCAGACCGCCGGCAGTTTGGACTTGGCGCAGGAGCCCTGCTGCTGGCCGGCCTGACCGACGGGGACCACGCCTTCATCAACGCCCTGCGAAAGGGAGTGCCTGACGGCGAGGAAGCGGCAGCCGGGGCAGAGGCCGGGCTGGGCGAGCAGCGGCAGGAACAGTTGCTCCAGGTACTGGCGCCCGTGCTCCTGGCCCAGCCGGGCAGCCGCCGGCTCCTTCCGCCGCTGCGGGAGGAAAGGCTGCGCCCCGACGTCGAACGTCTTTCCGCCGTTTACGGCCGGGATGCGCTGGATCCGCTCGCCCTGCGCGGCGCCGCCGTCGTGGAGCTGCTTGGCCTTGGCCGGTGCGGAGCGCTTGCCGCCCGGATCCTGGCTGCCGCCGGGGTGGGCACCATACTGCTGGGCGACCCGGCCGTCGTCTCCCCCAGCGACGTCGGCCCGGCCTATGCCATGACTGACATCGGCATGCCGCGCTACCAGGCCGTGAAGCGGCAGCTCTACCGAATCGATCCCACAGTGCGCGTCCTGCAGGTCCCCTGGCCGGAGGGCGGTGCGCGGACCGCCGTTGATCTCACCATCCTGGTCTCGGACCAGCCCGCGCCGCGGAATGCACTGCCCGGAGACAGGCTCGAACAGCCGCACCTGGCAGTGTCGGTCCAGCAATACGGCTATCAGGTGGGGCCGCTGGTGGTCCCCGGATCAACGCCGTGCCTGAGCTGCCTGGACCGGCACCGGGGCGACTCCGACCCGGGATGGTATGCGTCGGCGGCCGCACTGTCTCCCGATGCCCGGGAACCGGTCGGGGGCGCAGGTCCCGGCGGCGAGGAGACGGCATCAGCGGCACTGGCAGCTGCTGCTGCGTCCGGGCAGGCGCTGTGTTTCATTGACGGGGTTGCCCAGCCCGTCACGTGGTCCGGGGTACTCCAGCTGCGCGCCGCTGACGGATACCTGGGACTGGAAGAAATCGGATTCCATCCAGCCTGCGGGTGCAGGCTGCAGTCCGCGGCAGCGGCGTAAGGCCGTTGCAGGCTGGCGGCAACCGCCAGCCTGCATGGTCAGAGCTGCGGACTTTGGGCCAGCACCTGCAGGACGGCCTCGCCGTAGCGCTCCAGCTTTGACGGCCCAACCCCGGGCAGCGTGGCAAGCCTGTTCAAGGTTGGCGGCTTGTCTTCGGCAATGGCCACCAGGGTAGCGTCAGTGAAGACTACAAAGGCCGGTACCCCCGCTTCGGCGGCGGCCTCCCGCCGCCACTCACGCAACGCCTCGAAGGTGGCTTCGTCATAGGTCGCCGGGCAGTCCCCGCAGCGGCCCATCTTGCGCTCGGCGCCGCTGGTGAGCAGTGAACCGCAGACGCGGCACTTGGCCGGACCAGTGACTTTCTTCCGGGCGGGCCTTGCCTGCCGGGGCGAACCTGCGTCGCGCGCAGTGTTCGGCCGCAGCCCGTCCAGGAACCGGGAAGGCTTGCGGTTGGCCCTGCCGCCGGGTGTGCGTGCCGTTGACCAGGAGAGGGAGAGATGCACCCGTGCGCGGGTGATGCCCACGTAAAGCAGGCGCCGTTCCTCATCAACGGCTTCGGGCGTGTCCGCGAAGGAGATCGGCATCAGGCCCTCGCTCAGGCCGACCAGGAAAACGGCGTCCCACTCCAGGCCCTTCGCAGAATGCAGGCTGGCCAAGGTTACGCCCTGCACCTTCGGAGCATGCTGGGCCGCAGCCCGCTCCTCGAGTTCGGCCGTGAAGTCAGCCAGTGTGAAGATGCTGTCCGGATCCTGGGTCCGGTTGGCGTGGAGTTCGTCCGCGAGGGCGACCAGGGCCGCCAGGGATTCCCACTTCTCCCGGGTTGCGCCTCCGCCGGTGGGCGGGTCCGCCGTGTAGCCGAGGTTGGCCAGGATGTCCCGGACCAGCTGCGGCACGGGTTCGCTGCCCACTGAACGAGCGGCGGCACGCAGCTGCAGCATGGCATCCCGGACTTCGCGGCGGGCGAAGAAGCGTTCTCCGCCCCGAAGCTGGTAGCCGATTCCAGCACTGGCCAGGGCCTGCTCGTAGGCTTCCGACTGCCCGTTCGTCCGGAACAGGACGGCAACCTGGCTGGCTTCCACGCCGTCGTCGAGCAGCTTGCGGATGCGTCCGGCAACGTATGCCGCCTCAGCTTCGTCATCGGAGCATTCAGTGAAGACCGGCTCGGGGCCGGCGGGGCGCTGGGCAATGAGTTCCAGCGGTTCAGGCCACGGAGGGGCGTTCCGCGAGCGCTCCCCTTCGGCGGTCCGGGCTGCCAGGATGCGGTTCGCGAGGTTCACCACCTGCGGCGTCGACCGGTAGTCACGCACCAGTTTCACTACCTCTGCACCGGGGAAGCGGTGGGTGAACTCCAGCAGGTGCCGCGATGTTGCACCGGTGAAGGAGTAGATGGTCTGGCTCGCATCGCCCACGACGCAGAGTTCCTCGCGCTCCCCCAGCCACAGGTCAAGCAGGCGCTGCTGGAGCGGGGACACGTCCTGGTACTCGTCAACCACAAAGTGGCGGTACTGGTCCCGGACGGTGGCCGCTACCCGCTGGTCCTCCTGGAGGATGCCCACGATGATCAGCAGGACGTCCTCAAAGTCGATGACGTTGCGGTCCACCTTGACGTCCTCGTAGGACTGGAAGATCCGGGAAACGGTGGTGAGGTCGAAACCTGCAGGAGCATCCCTGCCGGCGGCGGCACGGACATAGCTGTCAGGAGTGAGCATAGAGACTTTGGCCCACTCGATTTCGGCAGCAACATCGCGGATGGCCGCGCGGTCAGTGGAGAGGCGGAGCCGGCGTGCAGCCTCCGCGATGAGCTGGGCCTTGTGGTCCAGCAGCCCGGGCAGCGGACCGCCGACCGTCTGCGGCCAGAAATACTGCAGCTGCTTCAGGGCCGCGGCGTGGAAGGTCTTAGCCTGCACCCCGCCGGCGCCGAGGTCCCGCAGGCGGGTCCGCATTTCCGCCGCTGCGCGGGCGGTGAAGGTAACGGCCAGCACTTGCTGCGGCTTGTAGAGCCCGGAGTGGACGCCGTAGGCCATACGGTGCGTGATGGCCCGGGTCTTGCCGGTGCCGGCGCCGGCCAGGACACAGAGCGGGCCGGTCAGTGAAGTGGCAACTTCCCGCTGCTCGTCGTCCAGCCCCGCGAGGATGCGGGCCTCGAGCGTGTCTACGCTCATTCCCCGGCCTCCGGTTCCGGAACGGGCCCGCCGTACCAGCGGTCGATCAGGTTCCGGGCTATCGAGATGGAGGACGGTATGCCGACTTCCCCTGCCGCCACCGCGTCGGTGAGTTCCTTCCGCGTGAACCAGCGGACGTCAGCCATTTCGACGCCGTCGGCCTGCGGTTCGGTGCCGTCAGCTTCGGCGCAGAATCCCATCATCAGCGAACACGGGAACGGCCACGGCTGGGATCCCAGGTACTGCGGATTCCTGACCACGACGGCGGATTCCTCCGCGACTTCGCGGATCACCGCTGCTTCCAGGGACTCCCCGGGTTCGACGAAGCCGGCGAGAGTCGAATAGCGGTTTCCCGGCCATGCAGCGGCACGACCCAGCAGGATCCGGTCCGAGGGATCCGTTACCGCCACGATGATGGCGGGGTCCGTGCGCGGAAAGTGCTGGCTGCCGTCCTCGACGCAGCGGCGGACCCAGCCGCCCTGTTCCATCCGGGTAGGGGCGCCGCAGCGCGGGCAGTGGGTATGCGTGGCGTGCCAGTTGGCAACAGCGCATGCCTCAACAAACAGCCCGGCGTCCAGCGAGCCAAGGGTGACCGCGACGTCGCGCAGGCCAGCCCACCGGGAGCCGCCGCGTTCCATGGCGGGGTCGGTCTCAGGCATGGTCACCATGACAATGTCCGCGCCCGCGGGAACCGAACCGTCCTCCAGCGTGCGGCCCAGATAGACGGGTTCCTCGCCGAACCCCTCCGGGCCAACAGGGTCCAGGACCAGCGTGTCCTCCCGCACCAGGGCCTTGCCCCGGGCGAAATACATAACGCGGGTAGTTTCCAGGGCCCGAATGTTCTCGAAAAGGTCCTCGGAGGTCCTGCGCTCACTGCCGCGGTCGATGGCGCCCCGCGCAAGCGGCAGCCGTCCAAGCTGCGGGGACTCTGGCGTGCGTAACGGACTGCTCATACCCCTACCGTACTTACTTCGGGAGCCCAATCAGAAAGCCGTCCGCTGCCGGTGGATACCGGAGCGCCGAACCCTGAGTTTTTCCTCACGCTCTTCCGACTCGCCGGGTGCCTATAGGTTACTCCCAACACATCTGCCCCTACGGTTAAAGGTGTGAAACGCACACCCATGGAATTGGCAGCCCTGGCCAGCGCCGCCGTACCGGCGCTGGCGCTTACCGGCGTCGCCGGTTCGCCCGACGACGCCGCGGATTTCGATTCCGCGCTCCTAGTGGACGACGCCGGCAAGCAGTGGCGGGTGCGTTCGCCCAAGCATGTTGAAGCCAGCATGCGCCTGGAGACCGAGCTCCTGGTCCTGCGCGCTTTTGTCCCCGGCGTCCGCGCAGAACTGCCGTTCGCCCTTCCCTACGTTGCAGGCACCGTCCGCCAGGGACAGCTGTGCACCTTTGTGTATTCCCACCTGCCTGGCTCCACCCGGGACATCGACGAACTTTCCGGCGGCGGTGCCGAACTGGCAGCTGACATTGGCCGCACCATGGCTGCGATCCATGCCCTGCCGCAGGCCCTGGTGAACAACGCCGACCTGCCCAGTTACACAGCCAATGAGTTCCGCCAGCGCAAGCTCAACGAACTCGATCAGGCTGCTACGACGGGCAAGATCCCCGCTACCCTGCTTCGCCGCTGGGAACACGCGCTGGAAGACGTGGCACTGTGGCGCTTCAGCCCCACCGTGGTTCACGGAGACCTGCATGAGGACAACCTGCTGGTTTCGGGCGGACGGATCAGCGCAGTAAACGGCTGGACCGACTTGCGGATTGGCGATCCGGCCGACGACTTCGCCTGGCTGATCGCAGCCAACAACTCCGATTTCACGGACACGGTCCACAACGCGTACATCGAGGCGAGGCCCGACGCCGTCGATCCCCACCTGATCCGGCGGGCTGCCCTGTCTGCGGAGTTCGCGCTGGCCCAGTGGCTGGTTCGGGGCATCGCCGCCGAGAACCGGTCAATGGTCGAAGAAGCCGAAGAGATGCTGGCCACCCTGGAGGCGGACATCCTCGACCAGGAGGCCGCGGATGCTGCTGAAGCTGAGGTTGAGGCTGCTGCCGCCGAGTCCCGGGTTTCACTTTCCGCAGTGCCTGCCGCGGCCCCAAACCTGTCCACCGGAGCAACTGCCGCCGTTCCGGGTCCGGCCGCCCCGTCAGGCAGCGAAGGACGCGGCAAGGTGAGCGTTGCTCCCATTCCGGAGACGGAACCGGAAGCAGATGAAGTTCAGACCCAGGTCAGCTCCAATGACCCTGCGTCTTTCGAAACCGGCAGCGCCACTGTTGACGCCGAGCCCGCTACATCCGCAATTCCGCTGATTGCCGCCAGCCCAGGCACCGGCGTAGACGCGGACCCGGACCGCGGGCACGGCAGCACAACCGCCGAGGACGCCAAGGACGCCAAGGACGCCAAGGACGCCAAGACACCTTAGGCCGCGCCGGTTTTAGAATCCCTCCC
>NZ_BAAALV010000002.1:1214115-1232300 GCF_039528575.1 Arthrobacter gandavensis | reverse complement strand
CAGGCGGGTTTTTTGCTGCGTGGCTTCGCTAAAACTCCTGGAGAAACTTCTTGACCAATCCGACGGTCCTATGGTTAGTTAGTCAAGTAATGAACCAGTGAAGGTGGGCGGGACTCAGTGATCGATGACAGCAAGCCGATCTTCCAGCAGATCGCCGAACGAATCGAAGGGGACATCCTCGACGGGGTACTCCCCGAGGAGGGACAGGTGCCCTCAACCAATGAGTTCGCGGCCTTCTACCGGATCAATCCGGCTACGGCTGCCAAGGGCGTGAACCTGCTGGTTGATGAAGGGCTGCTCTACAAGCGCCGCGGAATCGGAATGTTCGTCGCGCCGGGGGCCCGGGCAACCGTCCTGGCCAAGCGGCGGGACCAGTTTTACCGCCAGTACGTCCAGCCTCTGAATCTCGAAGCCCGGAAGCTCGGGATAGGCATGGAGGAACTCTCCACCCTTATCCAACGCAGTGCCGCTGAACACGAAGGGACCCCGGCACCATGAACGTCATAGAAACGCGCGGACTAACGCGCCGCTACAAGGACCAGACCGCCCTGGACAACGTCACCCTGGACATTGCTCCCAACCGCATCTACGGACTTCTTGGCCGCAACGGGGCCGGGAAGACCACCCTGATGTCCATCCTGACCGCCCAGGGGTTCGCCAGTTCAGGGGAAATCCGGGTCTTCGGCGGAAACCCGTTCGAAAACGAGCACATCCTCTCCCGGCTGTGCTTTGTCCGGGAGTCGCAGAAATACCCTGACGACTTCACCGTGCGGAACGCCCTGGACGCGGCCGCCATGTTCTTCCCCAACTGGGACGCGGACCTGGCCCAGACCCTGCTGGAAGACTTCCAGCTACCCCGGCCCAGGAAGCACCGGATCAAGAAGCTCTCCCGCGGACAGCTCTCCGCCGTGGGTGTGATCATCGGGCTGGCTTCCAGGGCCGAGCTGACCTTCTTCGATGAACCGTACCTAGGACTCGACGCCGTTGCCCGGCAGCTCTTCTACGACCGCCTGCTCACGGACTTCGCGGACCATCCCCGCACGATCATCCTTTCCTCCCACCTGATCGATGAAGTGGCCAACCTGCTCGAGCACGTCATTGTCATTGACCGCGGCCGCATCGTGATGGATGACGAGGTTGAGGCGATCACAGGCTCCGCCTTCGCGGTAGCCGGCAAATCGACCACTGTGGAGGAGTTCGTCGCCGGGCGGCCCGTGCTGCACCGGGAGGGACTCGGCGCACTGGCCTCCGTCACTGTGGACACACCACTGTCCGCCGATGACAGGCAGAGGGCCCAGGCCCTTGGCCTGGAACTCGCACCCGTCTCGCTGCAGCAGCTCATCATCCGGCGCACGCTCAAAGCCAACGAACACTACGGCTCCCATGAGGAGAATAACGAGAAGGATCTGGAGGTCCTGCGATGAACCGCCCCCTCGCCGTCGCGCGTATGCAGCTGCTGAACAAATGGCTGTACCTTGGCATCCCGGGAATCATCATCGCCTCATCCACGCTTATCGCCATCGCAATCCTGGCGATGGTCCCTTCTGACGACGGCGAAGGCACCAGGATGGCGTTCTCCGGCCAGGCGGTCATGTGGTATTTCCTGGCGGCAGGCGTCCAGTCGCTGAGCCTGACCTTCCCGTTTTCGCAGGCCATGAGCGTCAGCCGCCGGTCCTTCTATATCGGAACACTGGGACTGTTCTCAGTCCTGGCACTCGCGCTGGGTGTCCTGTACTGGCTCTTGGGACTGGTGGAGCAGGCAACGAACGGCTGGGGAGTCGACGGGAACATCTACGCACTGCCGTGGGTCGTTGAGTCTGCCTGGTGGGTCCAGATCCTGCTGTACTTCGCGCTGACCATCCTCCTGTTTATGTTCGGTTTCTGGTTCGCCACCGTTTACCGGCGCTGGAGGACCACGGGCCTGGTAGCCGCCCTCGTCGGTTTCGGGCTGATTCTGCTCGGTGCGGTGGCCGCGGCCTCCTACACGGATTCGTGGGCCTCAGTTGGCGCCTGGTTCATGCAGCTGACTCCCCTCTCGCTCTCCGGCTGGCTGTTGCTCGGCGGTGTGGTGCTGGCGGCAGGTTCCTACGGAACACTTCGCCGGGCTACGCCCTAGGCCTCCCCCAAGAACACAGCAGCGCCGCCATCCGGAAGGACGGCGGCGCTGCTGTGTTCCAGGGCGCTCCCTGCGTTTTAGGGCCTCCCCTGTCCTGCGGAGTCGATAATGATCCGTTCAAGTTCGGCTTCCCCCAGCAGGTTGTGGGGACGAATCACCTTGTCCGCGGCGACGTAGTAGAACGCGGCACGCACCTTTTCAAGGGGAACGTTCTTGAGCCGGGCCCAGGCCAGCCGGTAGACGGCCAGCTGCACCGAGCGGACCGCCAGCTTGTCCTTTGAAGGCGGGGCGCCGGTCTTCCAGTCGATGAGGTCCCAGCCGCCGTCGTCGTCCTGGAAAACGGCGTCGATCCGCCCCCGGACCACCACGGAATCCACCCGGGTTTCCACGGGCACCTCAATGTAGGCCGGTGTCCGGGACGCCCACTCCGAGGCCTCAAACGTCGCGACCATGTCTTCGAGCTGATAGGCCTCGTCAACGTACGCGTCCGCTGCACCCGGATTCTCGTCGATATCGAGCATTCCGCTGCGGCCGAAGTACTCCTCGATCCACGCGTGGAACGCCGTTCCCTTCCGTGCCGCCATGCCCGGCTCGCGCGGAACCGGTCGGCGCAGCTGCCTGGTCACTGCCTCAGGATCGTCCTGCAGGTCCACCAGCATTGAGGCGGAAATGTGGGCTGGCAGCTCCACCTCCATGACCTCGTCCGGGGCCCGGTGCCGGGCCAGGACGAGTTCAACGTCCCTGCCCCAGCGGCTGGGTTCAAAGACACCGGCATCCCCGGCGTCGGCCTGCCCGCCGGCGTCGGTGTTACCCGGGTCCAGCTCGGTCTGTGCCGGGGCGGCGGCCGCTGCCAGGACGGCGGAGGCTGCGGCTTCCATGGCTGTCCGCCGCTGGGCCGGCAGCGGGTCCTTGGGCCAGCTGGCCCGTTCCGCAACTGCGTTGGCAGGGTTTTCATCCCCCTGGTCTTCCGGTTCGAGCCAGGAGAGCAAATGGAAGCCGGGGGCACCTGCCTTGCCCAGTTCGTAAAGTTCAAGCTGGTAGCGCGAGGCTTCAGTGGGCTTGGTCCGCCCTCCACCCCAGGCACTGGAGGTGCAGAAAAGAATGTCCTTGGCACGGGTGAACGCCACGTAGGCGAGGCGCCGTTCCTCGCGCTCCGCATGGGCACGGGCGTCGTCGGCAAAGAGTTTTTCTGCGTCCAGCCAGGATTTCTGGTCCGGCTGTTCCCAGTCCCATTGGGGCAGGTCGGGTCCGTCACCGCGCAGATGCCAGGGAACCGCGGCGTTGCCGCTGCTCCAGCGTGAGTCCTTGTCATTCGGAAACTGGCCTTCGGAGAGGCCGGGCACGGCCACCACGTCCCATTCCAGACCCTTGGAAGCGTGCACGGTCAGCAGCTGGACCGCTTCCCGCGAGGTTTCAAGGGCAGTGACCGGAAGTCCGTTCTCTTCCTCGTCTGCCACTTCCAGCCAGGCGAGGAACGCTGCGAGGTCCACGCGGTCCGCGGAGGCGCTAAACGTAGCCGCGGCGTCGATGAACGCGTCGAGGTTCCGCCGGGATTCGTGAATGCTGATGCCAGGTTTGGCGGCAACCTCGATGTCCAGCAGGATGCGTCGCTCCACTTCGCCGATGAGCGTCGTGAGGTCTTCTCCCACATAGGCACGGAGTTCGCGCAGCTCATCGCGCAGCGCTGACAGGCGTGCGAGTCCCTCCGGTGTGAGCGAGCGGCCGGCGCTGGAGGTCCAGCCCGGTTTGGGCAGGTAATCCACTGCCTCGACCAGGCTGCCGGCCTCCGCAAGGTCGGTTTCGACGACGGCGGCACCGCTTTCATCCGGTCCGTGCACCTCGGCGATCTCCCGGACGTTCATCGCTCGTTCGCGTACCCGGACCAGGTGCCGGGACCAGTCTGCCAGTGCCATCAGGTCTGCAGGACCGATGCGCCAGCGGGCGCCGGCGAGGATGCGGAGCATTGAGTCGGAACGTCCCGGGTCGCTCAGGACGCGCAGCACGGCGAGCAGGTCAACGATCTCCGGAGTTGAAAGCAGGCCGCCCAGACCCACGATCTGCACGGGAATGCCCAGGTCTTCCAGTGCCCGGCGGATGGGATCAAACTGCTTTTTACCGCGGCACAGCACCGCTACCGTCGGCGGCAGGGCGTTGCCCCGGCCGTCCGTCTCATGGCTGGGGTGCCTGAACCACTGGGAGCGGACATTGGCGATCTGGGCGGCGAGGGCCTCGGATTCTCCGACACTGACGGTTCCGTCCGGCAGGGTCACCGTTTTCTCACTGAGGTACCGGCCCAGGTATACGTCCCCCACCGGAGGTTTCGGCTTGGCCTGCAGTTCGGGGACGTCCAGGGGCATTCTGGCTCCGGGCCAGGGCGCCGGTTTGTTCAGCGGTCCGGAGACGGCGTTGGCGGCAGCCAGGATCGACGTCGAGTTCCGCCAGGCAACGGACAGGTTGGCCACACCGGCCGGTGTCCGGCCGCCTTCAGGCAGAAGGCGGGGGAAGTGTTCACGGAACGTCCCCAGCTGTCCGGCCGAGGCACCGCGGAATCCGTAGATGGACTGGTGCGGATCGCCTACGGCCGTGACAGGTGTCCCGTTACCGAACAGGGTGGAGAAAAGCACCATCTGGGCGTGGGAGGTGTCCTGGAACTCGTCCAGCAGCACCACCTTGTACTTGGCGCGCTCCATTTCCCCGGCCTCCGGGATTTCCTTGGCAATCCGGGCAGCGAGAGCCACGAGGTCGCCGAAGTCCAGCTGCCGGCGTTCAGCCTTGGCCCGCTGGTAGGCCTCCACGAGTTCCGTCACGGACATGCGTGTCTGCAGCTTGGCCACCAGGTCCCTGACGCCCTTGGCAGCGGCCTTTGTTTTGCCCGCCTGATAGGGAAGCGCCAGCACCTCGTCCAGGTGGTGCTGGATCTCGGCACGCACCCGGGCGGGGGTCAGCAGGTGCTCTGAACACTCCGAAGCCATCTGCAGCACGGCGTTTACCAGCGTGGACTTGGCGGCTGTGAAATGTTCGTAGTCGCCGGTGTAGGCCTCCACTACCTCGTTGGCCAGCTGCCAGGACTGAGCACCGCCCAGCATCACTGAATCCCGTTCGACCCCGATCCTCAGGCCGTAATCGTTCACGATGCCGTTGGCATAGGAGTGGTAAGTGGAGACCGCTGCTTCCAGCTGGGCGTCTGCGGCGTCCTCTCCCAGCTTCCGTTCCAGCAGCCGCAGCCTGCCGCGGATACGGCTGGCCAGCTCGCCGGCGGCCTTTCGGGTGAAAGTGACGCCCAGGATCTGCTCCGGCGCCACCAGCTTGTTCGCGACGAGCCAGACCACGCGGTCGGCCATGGTCTTGGTCTTTCCGGACCCTGCGCCCGCCACCACCAGCAGCGGCTCCAGCGGCCCCTCAATGATCTCCTGCTGCGCAGCAGTGGGGTACTGCACCTCATCCGGCGGGCCGTCATGCAGCAGCTCCGCCAGCTGGCGTGCCGAGAACTTCGGCAAGGCCGGCGTTCCGGCGTCCACGCCGCCGCTCACGTCCAGCGTCATTCGGTGACCTGCTTTCCTTCGGTGCACAGCGGGCAGATTTCCGGCAGCCGGCAGCCGTGGCCCCCGTAGCCGCTCCGGGCCGGATCGTGGACGGTGTCGAACGAGTCAGCGGACATCAGGGCCGCGGCCTCTTCGATCATGGCCAGGGCGCTCTTGTCCTCAGCGCCCAGCGGAGGCTGTTCCTGCACGGAGACCCCCTTGGAGGTGGTTCCGAGCTGCACCAGGGCGGCCCCGCCGGGAACAGCAGGAACATCCTCAAGTGCGCCCTGCCGGACAGCTTCCTGGTAGGCGGCCAGCTGCGGGTGTCCTTCCAAATCGGCTTTTTTGGGAGCGGACTTTCCGGTCTTAAGGTCCACGATGTAGGCCCTCCCGGCGGCATCCTGTTCCAGCCGGTCGATCTGTCCGCGCAGCAGCGCTGTCCGGACGGCACCGCGCACCTCCACCGGAATGGAGGCTTCGAAATCCTTCTCCACGGCGATCAGGCTCCGGCCTCCCCTTCGCATTTCGATGACGTACTCGGCGAGCTTGCCCACCATGGCCTCGGCCCGTTTGAGGTCCACTTTGCCTTCCCAGGAATCCTTCATGCCCAGGGACGGCCACCGCCGCCGCAGTTCCTCCGTGTATTCGCTGCCGGTGGCATCGGGCATTTCCTGGGCGATCGAGTGCACCAGGGTTCCCAGGGACCGGGCGAAGTCAGTGGCCTGTTCCCCGCCCACGGCTGAAACGAACCAGCTCAGCGGAGACTTGGTCACGGCATCGACCTTTGAGGGCGAAACCGGAATCGGAGCATCGGGCGGAAGTACCGGCCCGGTGCTGGAAAGAGGCAGCAGCCCCCACCACTGACGCGGGTGCGCCCCGGGGACGGGCACCGGGTGCCGGAGCATCCGTCCGAGGTGCTGCGCCGCTTCGCGGGCGTCCTGCGGATGCGTCTCTGCCTGCTGGGCATGGGCCCGCAGTTCCGCCACAAGGGAGCGCAGCGTCAGCGGGCGCAGGACCTCGGTGCGGGGACGCACGGCCACGCCGTCGGGCAGCGGATCGACCAGGTCCAGGAACTGCGAGGGCTGCTCGTCTTCCGATGACACGGCGGTGCAGACCAGTACATCCCGGGCACGGGAGAGCGCCGTGGAGAAGCTGCGCAGTTCGTCATAACGGGTGCCCTGCATCAGCGTCTGCGGACTGCGGGTGCTGCGGTAGTCCGTATCCGGGAATTCGACGGCGGCCACCAGGTCGCCGCTGCCCAGCAGCTCGCCGCGCAGCCGGAGGTTGGGCCAGACGCCCTCCTGGATACCCGCAACAATCACTACCGGCCATTCCCGGCCGGCCGCACTGGCAGGTGTGAGGAGTTCAACGGCGTCGCGCTGCTGTGCCCGCGCTGCCAGCGTGTCCATGGGCAGTTCGGAGCTGGTCAGGTAGTCGAGGAACTGCTCCGGAGTGGAACCGGGCAGCTGGTCTACGTAGCGTTCAGCTGTTTGGAACAGTGCCATGATCGCGTCCAGGTCCCGGTCTGCCCGGAGCCCGGTGGACCCCCCGGAGAGTGCGGCTTCGGCCCATTTCTTCGACCATCCGGAGGTGGACCACAGCGCCCACAGCACCGTCTCGGCGCTGGCACCGGGCTGCGCAGCTGCGTCCCGTCCGGCACGCAGCATCGCCGCAAGCCGCTTGGCTGAACCTGCTTCCCAGCCCAGTCCGGCGAGCGCCAGTCCGGCGTCGGACAGCGGGTCCACCAGCGCTTCGACCAGCAGGGCATCGGAGCTGCGCCCGCCCCCGGCCCGCAGTTCTTCCCGCCGCAGGGCCTGCCGCAGCCGGCGCAGGTCCAGCGAGCCTGCTCCGCCGATCCGTGAGGTGAGCAGCGAGACAGCCAGTTCCGGGGTGAGGAGTTCGGGATTGAGGACGACGGCGAAGGCGTCCAGCAGGGGCCGCACAGCCGCCTCGTCCCGCACCGCTTTCTCAGCTACCGGGACCCGCACTTCGATGCCCTGGCTGATGAGGTAACGCTGGATCCGGGCCAGCTGGCCGCCGGTCCGCACGATCACGGCGATGTCTTCCAGGCGCCTGCCGTGGAGCAGCTGTTCCTCAAGGATGCGCTGGGCAACATAGCGCTGTTCGTGCATGGGTGAGTCGACTACGTGCGCTGCAGCGGACGGGGCAGCGCCGGGAGCCGGGGAACCGGCATCCCCCGGGACGCGTCCGGACGCAGTACGGGCCGGCGGAAGCCCCGGGACGACCGAGATCCGCGAGGCGGTCCGGTGCCAGGCCGCGGCCACGGGACCGGCAAGCCGGTGCTGGGTCCTGAGCACCGCGGTTTCCAGGTCCGGGCCCAGCACCGTCCGGAGCTCTCCGAGCAGGTCGGGGCGGGCACCGCGGAATCCCTGGACAACAGTGTCCGGGCTTGCGGTGACCACGGCGTCGCGCCCGTGAGCCAGGATTCCCAGCAGCCGGTAAATGGATCCGTTGGCTTCCTGCAGGTCGTCAACAAGGACCAGCTGCAGCCGGTCATGTTCGGCTGCGAGGAACTGCGGCTCTGAGACCAGGATGTCCGTCGCAGTGGTGATAATTCCGGCCGGGTCAAAGGCCTCCGGCATCCGCAGGTCAAGGACGTCCCGGTACTCGGCGTACAGCGCAGCAGCGGCAACCCAGTCCTGCCGGTCATACCGGTGTCCAAGGTCTTCAAGGTCCGCCGGCGCCAGGCCAAGTTCGATCACGCGGTCAAACAGCTGCCGGATTTCCTGGCGGAAACCGCGGGTGCCGAGTGCCAGGGAAAGGGATTCCGGCCACGGCAGCTGCGGCACACCGTTCTGGCCGTGTCCACCCAGCAGTTCCTTGATGATCACGTCCTGTTCCGCACCGGACAGCAGCTTGGGCGCACGGGTCACATGCGGCAGCAGGCCTTCAGCCTTGGCCCTGCGGATCACGTCGAAGGCGTAGGAGGCCCAGGTTCGAGCCGGTGCAGCGCTGATGGTGCGTTCCAGCCGGGCGGAGAGGGCATCCCTCAGTGCGGCGGCGGCCAGCCGGGAAGGTGCCAGCAGCAGGACACCGGCGGGGTCGAGTCCGCCGCGCTCAATGCGTTCCACCGCAGTTTCCACCAGGACCGTCGATTTGCCGGTTCCCGGCGCTCCCAGGACAAGCAGGGGCCCGCTCCCGGCAGGACGCTCGACGGCGGAACGCTGGTCAGGGCTCAGCTGCGGCGCGGGAAGGCCGGCTGCCGCGGGCGGGACCAGACGCAGGTTGATGCTCATACCTCCACTTCACCATGCCCCGGTGACATTCCCGGGTTAGCCGGCGCTGCGGCGTCACCGAGCTGGCTCCGCAGAGTGTCCAGCACAGTCCAGTCAGAGTCCTCCGGCTGCCAGCGGGCATCCCCGATACGCACGCGGTACCCGGACCCGTCCGGCTCAACCCGGCCCTTCAGGGGCGTTCCTTCCTGCAGGTAATGCGCCCAGGCCCGGTGCTCGTGGCATGCCGGCGGCCGGCCCGAAGACCGGATGACCCGCCACCATGGAACGGAGCCTCCGGAACGGGCCATCACCGTCCCCACCTGCCTCGGGCCTCCCGCACCCAGGAGCTCGGCGATATCTCCGTAGGCCAGGACCCGGCCCGGCGGAATGAGCGCGGCTACCGCCAGCACTGCTTCCTGAAAGTCCTCGCGCATGCTTCCAGCTTAGCGATGCCCGGCGCGCTGATTCGGGGCAATGTCGGTGCCCGCAGGTAGGTTTGAATACATGTTGAGCTGGCACGAACTCCCCCGAGCATCCTTCGACCTGGAAACCACGGGACGGGATCCCCAGCTCGCGCGCATCGTCACGGCGTCGATCATCTTGGTCGACGGATCAGGGAATGTCCTTACCCATCACGAGTGGCTCGTGGACCCCGGCGTCGAAATCCCGGCGGAGGCTGCTGCCATTCATGGCGTCAGCACTGAGAAGGCCCGCAGTGAAGGCATCAGCGCAGCCGAGGCCGTCCGGCAGATCAGTTCCGTCCTGGCCGAAACATTCGCCGCCGGCATCCCGGTCCTGGCCTTCAACGCTTCGTATGACTTCACCGTCCTGGCACGCGAAGCCGAGAGGCACGGCTGTACCGCTCCGGTCCCGTTCCCCGTCATTGATCCGTACATCATGGACAAGCAGGCGGACCGCTTCCGCCGAGGCAAGCGGACCCTGACCGCCATGGCCGAACACTACGGCGTGGCCTTCGACAACGCCCACACCTCCGCAGCAGACGTCATGGCCACCCTTGCCGTCGGAGCTGCCGTGGCCGCTGCCTTCCCTGTCATGGCGCAGGATGCCCGAACCATGCACGCGCTGCAGGTGCAGTGGGCCGCGGAGCAGGCTGCCAGTTTCCAGGCCTACCTGCGCCGCCGTGATCCTGAGGCCATCATCGACGGCTCCTGGCCGCTAAAGCCCGCGCCGGTGGATGCTCCCGTCCCGCTTGTGCCCGCAGCGGTGCAGCTCCCAACGGTGCCGGCCGCAGCCGCTCCCGCCCTCGTGGAGGAAGCGGGAGGCCAGCTGGTGCTGGAACTCGCACCGCGGTAGTCCGGCAGCGCGTCCGGAGCAGGCCCGGCGGATTTCAGGTACGCGGGCCCGCCCGCGTAGCATTGACATATTCACGACAGTGTCAGGCGCTGATGGCGCCCGGGCGTCTATGAGCGCCCCGTGTCACGCGATTGGCAGGCACTTCCCGCACAGCCGGGCCATTGGCGTCCCCTCCCCCGGACTGTTTCCTGCACGCACACCCCATCGACGTACGCAGACATTGAGGATGAATGATCACAGTTACCGACCTGCGCAAGGTCTACCGCCAGGGTTCCCGCGATGTGGTGGCCCTGGACGGCGTTAGCATGAGCGTTCCCAAGGGTTCGATTCACGGCATCATCGGACATTCCGGTGCCGGCAAGTCCACCCTGGTCCGCTGCCTGACGCTGCTTGACCGCCCGACGTCGGGAACTGTCACCATTGACGGCCGGGAACTGACCAACGTCAGGGATTCCGAGATCCGCCTGGCCCGCCGGCGCATCGGCATGGTCTTCCAGCACGCCAACCTGATGGACTCACGCACGACTGCGGCGAACGTCGCCCATCCGCTGGAGCTCGTAGGCACTCCCAAGCGGGAGATCGAAAAGCGCGTCACCGAGCTGCTGGCCCTGGTTGGCCTGCAGGATTTCGCCGGTGCCTACCCGGCGCAGCTCTCGGGCGGGCAGAAGCAGCGCGTCGGCATCGCCCGCGCCCTCGCCGCCCACCCCGACGTCCTGCTCTGTGATGAACCGACGTCGGCCCTGGATCCCCGGACAACGGACGAGATCCTGGACCTCATTTCCGAACTTACGAACCGGCTGGAACTGACCGTCCTGATCATCACGCACGAGATGAACGTGGTGAAGCGGATTTGCGACTCGGTCTCCCTGCTTGAAGCCGGACGGGTTGTGGAACACGGTCCGCTGCAGGAAGTTGCCTCGCATCTTGGCGGCCGCCTGGCCAAGGCCCTCATTCCGCTGCCCGCCACTCCCCCGGTGCCCGGCGGCCCGGTAGTGGAACTGCTGATGGTCGGAGAGCACGCAACCGAGCCGGTACTCTCAGGCCTCACCCGCCGTTTCGACACGGACGTGAACGTCCTGGCCGGCAGCGTTGAAACCCTCGCCGGACAGCGGTTCGGCAGACTGCGCGTACAGCTTGATGAACGGATCGATATGGATGCTGTCCAGGCCTATCTGGCTGATCAGGGCGTTTCCGTGGAGGTGGCACCATGAACCTGTTTGAAGAACTCGCCAACAATCCCGGCATCACCAAGGCCCTGCCCGAAGCCATCACCGACACCCTCCTGATGGTTGGCGTCTCCGGCTTCTTTACCGTCCTTGTCGGGCTCCCGCTGGGCATTTTCCTGCATACCTCCGCTCCCGGCGGACTGCGGCCCATGCCGGTGACCAACCGGATCCTTTCCGACATCATCGTCAACATCACCCGGTCCATTCCGTTCGCCATCCTGATGGTGATCCTGATTCCCTTCTCGCGGATCGTGACGGGATCATCCATCGGCCCGCTGGCCGCGTGCGTGCCGCTGAGCATCGGCACCATACCGTTCTTTGCCCGGCTGGTGGAAACCTCCCTGCGTGACGTCGCCGGAGGCAAGATCGACGCCGCGCTGGTCATGGGATCCACCCGCATGCAGGTGATCCGCAAGGTCCTGATGCCCGAGGCCCTGCCCGGCCTGGTTGCTGCACTGACGACCACGCTGGTCACCCTGGTGGGTTACTCCGCCATGGCCGGCATCATCGGCGGCGGCGGCCTGGGCCGGCTGGCGTACAACTACGGCGTGCAGCGCTTCGATACTGCCGTCATGGTGGTCACGATCGTGATCATCGTTGCGATCGTCCAGATCATCCAGCTCGCCGGCGACTTCGCGGCCCGCCGCGTGGACCACCGCTCCGCCGCCGGCACTACCCGCCGTCGCCGTCCGGCCCGCACCGGAGCCGGCGCTGCGGCACCTGCCGCCCCTGCAGGCACACCGGACGCTGAGCCTGCAGCCGGGGACTCCCGGACCCGGGTCTAAACCCGGAGCCTTCCAGTTTTCCGTCCGGTGCCCTGGCCCCGGACGGGACCTGCAGCCAGTAGCCGCTAGCTGCACAACAGCCTTCCCGGGACTCCCGGGCAGGTCTTTCGAAAGGAAACGCATCCGATGCGGAAAGCATTTTCACTCGTGGCCACCGGCGTGGCCGCGGCTCTGGCGCTGACGGCTTGCGGGGGTTCTGAATCCTCCTCCAGCGCTGTTGAGAGCCTCGATCCCGCCAACCCGGTCACACTGACTGTGGGCGCCAGCCCGCAGCCGCACGCCGTCATCCTGGAATACGTGGCGGATAACCTCGCCGCCGACGCCGGACTGGAACTCGAAGTAGTTCCCTTCGATGACTACGTGACCCCGAACATTTCGCTGGACGACGGCTCGATCGACGCCAACTACTTCCAGCACCTTTCCTACCTCGAAGCCCAGATCGCAGACCAGGGCTACGACTTCGAGCACGGCGAAGGCATTCACATTGAGCCCTACGCCGTGTTCAGTGACAAGCACAAGGACATCGCCGACGTCGAAGACGGCGCCCGCGTTGCCATCACCAACGACCCGTCCAACCAGGCACGGGCACTGGCCCTGCTTGAGGACGCCGGCCTGCTGAAGGACGTCCCCGAAGACGCCTCGGTGATCTCGCTGACCGACGAGCAGAACCCCATGAACCTGGACTTCGTGGAGAACCAGGCCGAACTGCTTGTCAACGATCTCTCCGATCCCACCGTGGATCTGGCCATCATCAACGGCAACTACATTCTTGATGCCGGCCTGAACACTGATGATGCCCTGCTGGTGGAGTCCCTCGAGAACAACCCGTACGCCAACCTGCTGGCTTGGAAGGCCGGCAGCAAGGATGCACGGATCGATAAGCTCGAAGAGCTGCTGCACTCCCCGGAGGTCAAGGCCTTCATCGAGGAGAAGTGGCCCAACGGTGACGTCACCCCGGCCTTCTAATCCGGCTTCACTCTTCATCGAAATATGAGAAACTGCCCGTATCCCTCCCGGATACGGGCAGTTTCTGCTATTTCGGGAGTTCAACCTGCCCGGAGCGGAGCTAGCATAATGTCCACTGCCGAGTGGGAGGTGCCGAATGCCGCCGGTCATAGAAACCCGGGCGCTCACCAAGCGCTACGGGTCCCGCACGGCCGTGGATTCACTGGACCTGAGTGTCCAGCCTGGATGTGTCTTCGGGCTGATCGGCCCCAACGGCTCCGGAAAGACCACCACCCTGCGGATGCTGCTCGACATCATCCGGCCTTCGTCGGGCCAGGCCCTCGTGCTGGGCGTTCCGCCACGGGCCGGAGGTCCTGCTCTGCGCCGCCGAATCGGCTACGTTCCCGGAGACCTGCGGCTCAACGGGCGGGCGAGTGGCCGGACCCTGCTGGAGCACTTCGCGCAGATCAGCGCACCGGTTCCTGCCGGACGCTTTGAAACACTCGCTGAACGGCTGGGCCTGGACCTTTCCCGGCCGGTGCGCTCCCTGTCCAAGGGCAACCGGCAGAAACTGGGACTGGTGCAGGCCTTTATGCACGATCCGGACCTTTTGGTCCTTGATGAACCCACCAGCGGCCTCGATCCCCTGGTCCAGCGTGAATTCCTGGAAATGGTGGCCGAGGCGCGGGCTGCGGGCCGCACCGTACTGCTCAGCTCCCACGTACTCAGCGAAATCCAGCACAGCGCGGACCAGGTTGCCGTCCTGTCCCTGGGCAAAGTGGTCGCGCAGGGTGATGTGGCGTCCCTACGGCTGAACCGTCTGCGCCATGTGAGGGCGTCAGTAGCAGCTCTCCCGGCGACGGAGTCGACACTGGAGAAGGACCTCGCTGCCGCGGGACTGCAGGGAACCGTGACTCGGCAGGAGGGAACCGCCCACGTCCAGGGCACACTGGAGGGCGGCGTCGATACCTTCATCAAGGTGCTTTCACGGCACCGGGTGCTGGATCTGTCGGTGGAAGAGCCCGATCTGGAGGAATCCGTGCTGCGGCTGTACGGCCGGCCCGACGCCGCGGACACTCGACCGGGTCCGGCATGAGCCCGCACGCGGCGTTTACACCAAAACCGCTGCCGGTCTTCCGCAGGGCAGTTGCCGATTCGTGGCGCTCCACCCTCATCTGGACCCTGGCCCTCACTGCCGTGCTGCTGCTCTACCTTCCGCTCTACCCCTCCATGAACGGGGCGGACATGCGCAGCCTGATCAGTTCGCTACCGCCTGAGCTGGTCAATGCCCTGGGCTACGAGGACATCCTTTCGGGTCCGGGTTACGTCCAGGCCACGTTCTTCGGGCTGCTGGGGTTCGTTCTCATTACTGCGGCCGCCGTGTCCTGGGGAAGCGCCGCGGTTGCCGGAGCAGAGGAATCCGGACGGCTGGAGCTGGTCCTTTCCCACGGCGTCGGCCGGGTCCGGTACGCCTTGGAGTCGGCGCTGGGGATCCTGGTGCGGCTGCTCTGGTTCGCTGTGGTCACAGCCGTGCTGGTCCTGGCCCTCAGCGGCCCCTCCGAGCTTGGGCTGGAGGCCACGAACGTTGCCGCAGCGGAGGCAGCATGGCTTGGACTGGGATACCTGGCCGGCAGCATCGCGATGGCAGTAGGTGCCCTCACCGGCCGTCGGACCGCGGCGCTGGGCACCTCCGCGGGCGTTGCAGCCGCGGGCTATGTCCTGAACGCATTGGCGAACCAGAACCCGGACCTGGACTGGCTGCGGACCTTCTCCCCCTATTCCTGGGCTTACCGGAACGATCCGCTGGCGGAGGGCTTCGACTTTGCCGGACTGGGACTTCTCGCCGCAGCGTGCGTGCTCTTCACGGCCGTGGCGGTGGAGGCGCTGAACCGCAGGGACATCCTGGGCTAGCCACCCCATCGAAATGGCAGAAACTGCCCGTATCAGTGCTGATACGGGCAGTTTCTGCCATCTCGTTTATGGAGGAGGACGCTACGGCTGGGCGGCCGCCGCTGCCTTCGCGGCTGCCGGCAGGGCCGCCAGGATCCGGTCCATCGCCGCGTCATCATGGGCGCCGGAGAGGAACCAGGCCTCGAAGACCGACGGCGGCAGGTAGACACCCGAATCCAGCATTGAGTGGAAGAACGGCTTGAACCGGAACGCATCCTGTGCCAGCGCGTCGGCGTAGTCGTGGACCCCGTGTTCCGCAGTGCCGAAGGCGATGCTGAACAGGTTGCCGGCACGCTGGACGCTGTGGTTCACGCCTTCAGCGGACAGCGCATCGGAGACAGCCTGGGACAGCTGGGCCGAGCGGGCATCGATATTTGCGTAGACCTCCGGAGTTGCCGCGGTGAGCGTGGCCACGCCCGCAGCCATGGCAATCGGGTTTCCGGACAGGGTGCCTGCCTGGTACACCGGACCCAGCGGCGCGAGGTAATCCATCACCTCGGCCCGGCCGCCCAGGGCGGCTACGGGCATGCCGCCGCCAATGACCTTGCCGAAGGTGTACAGGTCAGGGGCCCAGCCTTCCTTCTCCCCGGTGAGGCCCCAGTAGCCTGCCGGAGAGGTGCGGAAGCCGGTGAGGACTTCGTCCAGGATCAGCAGGGCGCCGTGGGCGGCGGTGATGCGGGACAGTGCCGCGTTGAAGCCCTCGGACGGGGTGACAACACCCATGTTGGCCGGAGCTGCTTCCGTGATGACCGCAGCGATGTCCGCCCCGTGCTGGGCGAAGGCGGCTTCCACGGCAGCGACGTCGTTATACGGCAGCACCAGGGTTTCGGCGGCGGTGGCTGCGGTAACCCCTGCCGAACCGGGCAGTGCCAGCGTGGCGACCCCGGATCCCGCAGAGGCCAGCAGTCCGTCCAAGTGGCCGTGGTAGCAGCCGGCGAACTTGATGACCAGGTTCCGGCCGGTAAAGCCGCGGGCCAGGCGAACAGCCGTCATGGTGGCTTCAGTGCCGGTGGAGACCATGCGCAGCCGCTCGACGGGCTTCACCCTGTCCATGACCAGTGCTGCCAGTTCTGCCTCCGCCGGGGTGGAGGCGCCAAAGGAGAGCCCGCGGTCGACGGCGGAGTGCACGGCTGCCAGGACGTCCGGGTGGGCGTGCCCCACCAGGGCCGGTCCCCAGGAGCAAACAAGGTCCACGTACTCGCGGCCTTCGGAGTCGGTGACATAAGGGCCCTTGGCGGAAACCAGGAAGCGCGGGGTGCCGCCCACCGAGCCGAAGGCACGCACGGGTGAGTTCACGCCGCCGGGCATCAGGGCACGGGCACGGTCAAAGAGCTCTTCAGAGGACACAGTCTGGGTCATTACTTGCTTTCCTTCAGCCAGGCAGCCAGCTCGGCGGCCCAGTACGTGAGAATGATGTTGGCTCCGGCACGCTTGATGCCGAGGACGGATTCTTCAATGGCGCGGCGGCGGTCGATCCAGCCGTTCGCAGCCGCAGCTTCGATCATCGCGTATTCACCGGAGATCTGGTAAGCCGCTACGGGAACCGGGGACATGGCAGCCACGTCCGCCAGGATGTCCAGATAGCTCATGGCCGGCTTGACCATGACCATGTCGGCGCCTTCTTCCAGGTCCAGTTCCACTTCCAGGAGCGCCTCGCGCCGGTTCGCGGCATCCATCTGGTAGGTCCGCCGGTCACCCTTGAGCTGGGAGTCAACGGCTTCGCGGAACGGGCCGTAGAACGCAGAAGCGTACTTCGCCGCGTAGGCAATCACCGACACGTCCTGGAATCCCGCTTCGTCCAGCGCCTGGCGGATGACGGCGACCTGGCCGTCCATCATGCCTGAAGGACCCAGCACGTGGGCTCCGGCGCGGGCCTGTTCGACGGCCATCCGGCCGTAGATTTCAAGGGTCGTGTCATTGTCCACGACGCCGTTCTCGTCCAGCACTCCGCAGTGGCCGTGGTCGGTGAACTCGTCCAGGCAGACGTCGCTCATGATCACCAGGTCGTCGCCGACTTCGGCGCGGACGTCGGCAATCGCTTGGTTCAGGACGCCGTTGGGGTCTGTCCCCGCGCTGCCTGCGGCGTCGCGCTCGGCCGGAATGCCGAACAGCATGATGCCGCCGACGCCGAGCTCCACGGCTTCGGCCGCTGCGCGCTTGAGCGTTTCGGTGGTGTGCTGCACAACGCCGGGCATCGAGGTGATGGGGTTCGGCTCGCTCAGGCCTTCGCGGATGAAGGCCGGAAGCACGAGTTCGGCCGGATCCAGGCGGTATTCGGCGGTCATCCGCCGCATGGCCGGTGTGGTCCGCAGCCGGCGGGGGCGGTGCTGGGGGAAGCTCATGGCTGTTCTCTGCCTTCCGGGTCAGGGTATTGGAAATTCGGGGCGGCGAGTGCCGCGTGCACGGCGTCTGCTATGCCGGCAGGGGTGGGGTGCTCTGCCGTAGCTGCAGCGGGGTGGCCCAGGCCGGCCAGCTCAGCGGCTGTGGGGTCTCCGATGGCAACAAGCACTGTGGTTCCAGGCTGAAGGGCGTCGCGGACAAAGCGCCTCGCGGTGCTCGGTGAGGTGACGACGACGGCGTGGGCGCGGGCGCGGGCCGTTTCGGCGTCCGCTTCCGCCGCGGCCGCCCAGGCGCGGTAATCCGCCGGGGTCATCAGCGTTTCCTCCGGGTAGTTCACCGGCGGGATGATCCGCCGGTCCCCCGGAGCCGGATAATCCACGGTCTCATAAGCGGGCACCGCGGCTACGTCCCAGCCGGCGGCGGCGAGCGAGGTCCGCAGGAACGGATTGGCAATATCTGCCTGGGGCAGGAAGACCCGGTTCCGCCCCGGGCCCGGGACGGGCCAGAGTGCGGCAAGACCGCGCGCGGACTGGTCCCGGGCAGGAAGCAGGTCTGCAGTAATGCCGGCGGCTTCCAGGGCGCGGCTGGTTCCGGAGCCCACTGCCGCCACCGAGGTGCCGGTGCACAGCTCGGCCAGTGTGCTGCCGGCAGCTTCGGCAGCAGCGCCAAGAGCCTGCACCGTAGTCGCGGAGGTAAGGATGATCCAGTCGAACTCCCCCCGGCCAAGTCCCTGCAGGCCTGCGGACACCGGC
>NZ_BAAALV010000002.1:1203430-1214089 GCF_039528575.1 Arthrobacter gandavensis | reverse complement strand
GATCAGGGGCATCAGCCGTACCCGTGCACCGCGGGCGCGAAGCTCATCGGCCATGGGGCCGGCACGGTCCGGGGACCGCAGCAGTACAACGTCCGTGCCGGCCAGGTTCCCCGCCAGGCGGGTTCCGGGTCCGGCTGCGGACCGAGTTCCTTTGCCGCGCTCTCCGGTCATCCGTGGTGTCCTTGGCCGCTTAGGAGGCCAGGTCGGTGAGGTCCGCTGCGCCTGCTGCCAGGAGCTCTTCGGCCATGCGGATGCCAAGGGCGCGTGCGGCGTCTTCATCCGCCTGCGAGGTGGACGAGTAGCGCCGCAGGGCCTGTGTTCCGTCATCGCTGCAGACAACGGCTTCAAGGGCCAGGCCCTGGTCCGTGACTTGGGCCAGCGCGCCAATCGGCGCGGTGCAGCCCGCCTCAAGGCGCTGCAGGAGCGCCCGTTCGGCGGTAACGGCCATCCGGCTCGCGGAGTCGTCGTAGGCAGCCAGCGCCCGGCTCAGCGGGCCTTCAGCGGCGTCTGCGGTGCGGCACTCAACAGCCAGCGCCCCCTGTCCCGGTGCCGGCAGCATGACTGACGGGTCCAGGAATTCGGAGACCATGTCCAGGCGCCCCAGCCGGCTGAGTCCGGCGGCTGCCAGCACAACGGCGTCGAGGTCGCCGGGGGCACCCTCCACCAGCCCGGCCACCCGGCCCAGGCGGGTGTCTACGTTGCCGCGGATGTCGATGATCTCCAGGTCCGGGCGTGCAGCCCGCAGCTGCGCGGCGCGGCGGGGTGATCCGGTGCCGATCTTCGAACCTGCGGGAAGCTGAGCCAGTGTCAGGGAATCCCGTGCGCAGAGTGCATCGCGCACATCCACCCGTGCCGGAATGGCTCCGATGATCAGCCCCTCAGCCGCAGCGGTGGGCAGGTCCTTCAGCGAATGTACGGCGACGTCGCAGTCCCCGGCGAGCAGCGATTCCCGCAGGGCTGCCACGAACACGCCCGTTCCGCCGATCTGGGACAGCGCGGCACGGTTCACGTCGCCTTCGGTCCGTACCCGGACCAGGTCTACGTCGAAACCGCCCAGCTCTGCCAGGGTGTTGGCGACGGTGGTGGTCTGCGTGACGGCAAGGGCGGAGCCGCGGGTGCCGATTAGCACCGGGGAATGCGCCACTACTTCCGACCCACCGTTGAATCAGCGCCTGCGATAGTCGGCTTCTCGCCGCGCAGGTTGGCGCAGCAGCCGGGCCGGCAGACGTCGTACCACGGGCCAAGGTTCGTCAGCGCAGGCCGGTCGGCAATGTTGTTTTCAACCGTGCGTTCGCAGATCAGGTCCACGATGCCGGCCACGAACTTCTCGTGGATGCCCGGTGTGGGGGCGCGGTGTGCGGCCAGGCCAAGCTCCGAGCAGGTGTCCATCGCTTCGGTGTCCAGGTCCCAGATGACTTCCATGTGGTCGCTGACAAAGCCCAGCGGCACAATGACGACGCCGTCGACGCCCTTGGCGGGCAGCTCGGCAATGGCTTCATTGATGTCCGGTTCAAGCCAGGGCGTGTGCGGGGAGCCGGAGCGGGACTGGTAGACCAGCTGCCAGTCCAAGCCGGCGGCTTCCGGAATGCGGTCCATGATGGCCCGGGAGTTCGCCAGGTGCTGGGCAACGTAGGCGCTGCCTTCTTCGAACTCGACGTCGCGCGGGCCGGAAGCTTCGGCGTCAGCGGTGGGAATGGAGTGGGTCGAGAACAGGATTTCGATCTTCCCGTTGTCCTTGCCGGCTGCAGCGAGCTGCTCGCGGACCTTGGCCAGGGAGTCCCGCACGCCTTCGACGAAGGGCTCCACGAAACCGGGGTGGTCGAAGTACTGGCGGACCTTGTCCACCTGCAGCTTCTTGTCCAGTCCGGTCTCGACGAGGTTGATGCCCAGGTCTTCGCGGTACTGGCGGCAGGAGGAGTAACAGGAGTAGACGCTGGTGGTGACCATCAGCAGCCGGCGGTATCCGGCGTCGTGGGCCTCCTGCAGCACGTCCTTGATGTAGGGAGCCCAGTTGCGGTTGCCCCAGAGGACCGGCAGCTTGATGCCGCGGCGGTCCAGCTCGGCTTCCAGTGCAGCCTTCAGCGCACGGTTCTGCTCGTTGATGGGGCTGATGCCGCCGTTGGCGCGGTAGTGGGTAGCCACTTCCTCGAGCCGCTCGTCGGGGATGCCGCGGCCGCGGGTGACGTTGCGCAGGAAGGGAATAACGTCTTCCTGGCCTTCGGGGCCGCCAAAGGAAGCGAGCAGGATTGCGTCGTATTCGGCCGGAGCCATGACGCCGTCCTCGCTGACGCCTTCCAGGGGATCAAAACCAGCGGGGGTTGAAAGGGAAGTCATCGAAGCACCTCGGATACTTCGGCGGCGGGGATGCGCCGGCCGGTGTAGAAGGGAATTTCCTCACGCACGTGGTTGCGCGCTTCGGTGGAGCGCAGGTGGCGCATCATGTCCACCAGGTCCACCAGGTTCGGGGCTTCCAGCCCCAGGATCCACTCCCAGTCGCCCAGCGCAAAGGAGGCAACCGTGTTGGCCAGGACCTGCGGGAATTCCCGGCCAAGCATGCCGTGGTCGCGGAGCATCTTGCCGCGTTCCTCGGCGGGCAGCAGGTACCACTCGTAGGAACGGACAAACGGGTAGACACAGATCCATGCTTCGGGGTCGATGCCCCGGGCGAAGGACGGCCAGTGGTTCTTGGAGAACTCGGCGTCGCGGTGGACGCCCATGGCCGACCAGGCAATCTCCGTGCCTGCGAACAGTTCGGAGCGCCGGATCTCCCGCAGCGCTGCCTGCAGCGCCTCTGCCTGGCCGCCGTGCAGCCAGATCATGATGTCTGCGTCGGCACGCATGCCGGAGACATCGTAGATTCCGCGGAGGGTGACGTTCTCGGCAGCGAAGCTGCCTACGAGTTCCTCGAAAGCGCCCAGGGCGCTGTCGCTGGTTTCACGGGGAAGGTCTGACCGCTTGAAAACGGTCCAAAGTGTGAAGAACTGTTCTTGTGTTTCGGCTTCGGCTGATGCGTTCTGACCCATGGACTCACTCATGACTTACAGTCTGCCGGTTCAGGCAGGCTTAGGCGAATACGGAACTTCTACAAAGCGTAGAACATTTTTACGATTTTACGGCTTCCGCGAGGTGCGCCGTCCGGTACCGGGTATCGGCGGTCACCGCAGCCAGGCCCGTTCCGGCAAGCCAGGCACCCACAACTTCAAGGCCATGGACTTCCGCAACGGCAGCCCGCACCGATGCCACCCGGTCGGCATGGCCCACCGTGGCCGAGGGCAGGGCTCCGACCCAGCGGACCACGTCCCAGTCAATGACGTCCGCTTCTTCCAGCGGAACCTGCAGCAGGACCGAAGCATCCGCCAGGGCGGCAGCGAACAGTTCGCCGTCCGGGCGCAGTGCGGTGGTGTCCGCGTCTTGGCCCGGTCCCAGTCCGCGTCCGTAGGACAGGCGCAGCACGTGCGTGCCGGGGCCGGTGGAGTCCGCCAGCCACTGCCATTTGGCCGTGGCATGTGTCAGGGCCTTTGCCTGCACGGCTTCGGCGTCGCGGGCAACCAGCACCCCGGTCCCCCGGGGCGCGGCGTCAAGCTCCGGCTTGTCCACCACCAGGGTCACCAGTGCGACGCCGGGTCCCGGTCCGGGACGGAAGGCGGCAAGCTCCGGGACGGACGGGGTGAGCAGATCCACAGCGGCCGGACCGTCGGCGGCGACAACCAGCGCATCGGCGTCGTGCATGCCTGCGCCCGTGTGGATCCGGAATCCGGTGCCGCTGCGTTCAATCCCGGTGGCCGGGGTGGCTGCGAGCAGGGTGGCACCGAGTTCAGCGAGGTCCGCGGTCAGCGCACTGGTGAGGGTGCCCATTCCGCCTTTCAGGGACGCAACGGTGGACCCGGCCGGGGCTGCCCGCCGCATGGCGCCGACGGCAGCGCCCAGCGAACCGTGCTCGGCCATGGCCTTACGCAGTCCGGGAGCCACAGAGTCAGCGTCCAGGACGTCAGGATCCGCTGAATAGACACCTCCCACCACGGGGGTAACGAGCCGCTTGAGCACAGCCTCGCCCATCCGTGAACGGACTATCTCACCCAGGCTGACCTTCTCGCGGCGCAGCAGCGGGGCCATGGGAAGCACCCGGTCCAGGGCGGCACGCGCCACGCCCGTGCGGCCGATAGCCCGGGCGATCTCCTCGGCCCGGGGATCCGCCGGGATTCCCAGCAGCCCGGTCTGGGGCATGCGCTGGGCTGCCTTTGCCGGATCGGGTCCGCCCAGCTGCAGCCAGGCGCCGGAGGGATCCGGGGCTGCGATCCGTTCCTGCAGTCCAAGTTCTTCGAGCAGTTTCGGCACGGCCGGAGAGCGGGTGGCATAGGACTCTGCTCCGCTGTCCAGATCCAGCCCGGCGACGCGGTGCGTACCAACACAGCCGCCGAAGGCCTCAGCAGCTTCGAGCACTGTCACGTCGAAGCCGGCACGGGCGAGGTCACGGGCCGCGATCAGCCCGGAAATGCCCCCGCCGACCACAACGCCCGCGGGCCGGCCTGCGGGCGGCGTTGGGGACGTGCCGGAGGGTTTGCGGGATCCCGGCATGGCTACGGCTCCACTGAGTGGATGAGTTCCACCACCCGGGTCAGGACTTCGGGGTTCGTTTCGGGAGGAACACCATGGCCAAGGTTCACGACGTGTCCGGGCGCTGCCGAGCCTGCCTCCAGGACCTGGCGGACGTGGGCTTCCAGGACCGGCCAAGGGGCCTCAAGCAGCGCCGGGTCGATGTTGCCCTGCAGCGCAACCGTCCCGCCCAGCCTGCGGTTGGCTTCGTCCAGCGGCAGCCGGTAATCAACGCCGACGACGTCGACTCCCACGTCCCGCATGGCCCCCAGCAGTTCGGACGTGCCGGTGCCAAAGTGGATCAGCGGGGCGCCGAGTCCGCGGACGTGGTCCAGTGCCCGGGCAGAGGCCGGAGCGACCTTGGCAGTGTAGTCAGCCAGGCCCAGGGAACCGGCCCAGGAATCGAAGAGCTGCCCTGCGCTGGCTCCGGCTTCGAGCTGGGCGCGGAGGAACTTGCCGGACGCGTCTGCGGCCCAGTCCGTGAGGGCCTGCCAGGTTTCGGGGTCGGCGTGCATCATGGTCCGCGGACCCAGGTGGTCACGGGACGGCTTGCCCTCCACCATGTAGGCGGCGAGCGTGAACGGAGCGCCGGCGAATCCAATCAGCGGCGTGGACCCAAGCTGCGCCACGGTCAGGGCGACTGCTTCACGGATAGGCGCCAGCGACTCATCGGTGAGTTCGGGCAGCGAGGCTACGTCCGCAGCAGTGCGTACGGGCGTGCCGAGTACCGGCCCGACGCCGGGAACGATGTCCACGTCAACGCCGGCCAGTTTCAGCGGGATAACTATGTCGGAGAAGAAGATGCCTGCGTCGACGTCGTGCCTGCGAACCGGCTGGAGGGTGATCTCGGAAGCGAGTTCAGGCAGCAGGCAGGACTCGAGCATCCCGATTCCCTCCCGGACCTTCCGGTACTCCGGCAGCGACCGGCCGGCCTGGCGCATGAACCAAACGGGACGCCGGGACGGTGTCTTGCCGCGGTAGGCGGCAATGAGCGGGGAATCGGCCGTGCGGCCATCCATGAGCGGATGAGAGGCGCTGAGAGTCATATTTAGATTCTCTCCAAATTTTGCCCCGAAGGATAACCGGACGGCCGGGACGCGTTTTGGGGCCCGCCGCAAACCCGAAGATGCGGCCCAAATCACCTGTGACGGCCGTCGCGAATAACACGGTTTCCTCTCCGGGTGGCTAGTATTAAGCCACTGTGGTTCTCTTATCCCTCATCGCGACCCATTCTGACGTAGACCTGGAAACCGTCGCTCGGCTTAGTGCCGGCGCGCCCAAGGTCCCTTCCTCCCTGCTGGAAAACGGCCCTGCCGTCGCCGGGGCTGTTGTCCTGGCCACCTGCAACCGCTTTGAGGTGTACTGCGAAGCCCGCTCCGAGGCGGACGTCGAAGCCGCCCGTTCTGCCGCCATCGCGGAGATCAGCAGGCACTCGGGACTGGAGGAAGACTTAGTCTCCCGGTCCTTCACGACCAACACGGGCCAGGACGTCGCCAAGCACCTCTTCGCCGTCGGCGCCGGACTGGACTCCGCGGTAGTCGGGGAACGGGAAATTGCCGGACAGGTCCGCCGTGCCCTGATCGAGGCCCAGGAAAAGGGAACCGCCAGCGGAACCCTGACCCGCCTGTTCCAGACGGCTTCGCGCACAGCCAAGGACGTTGGCGCCCTGACCGCCCTTGGCAAGCGCGGCCTGTCCATCGTTTCGGTCGCACTGGAACTGGCGACCGACCTTTCCGTCGACACCGACTGGCGGAAAAAAGCCGTAGTCGTGTTTGGCACCGGAGCCTATGCCGGGGCAACCATGGCACTGCTCAAGGAGCGCGGCTGCACGGATATTTCGGTCTACTCCTCCTCGGGGCGTGCAGAATCCTTCACCGCTACCCGCGGCGGAACCGCACTGGACCGGGATTCCCTCGGTGCGGCCGTTGCGCGCGCCGACGTCGTCATTGGCTGTTCCGGTTCGGAGAACCAAGTCAGTGCAAAGGACATCAGCCGCGTGCGCGCAGGCTCCCCGCAGCCGCTGGTCATCATTGACCTGGCGCTCACCCACGATTTTGATCCCGCAGTCCGGGAGCTCGACGGCGTGGACCTGATCACGCTCGAATCCGTGCGCCTGGCCGCTCCGGCTGAGCAGGCCGAGTCGCTCCAGCAGGCCAACCGGATTGTCACCGACGCAGCCCAGGCGTTCTCCGAAGCGCAGCTGAGCCGGGAGCTGGACTCCGCGATTGTGGCGCTGCGCCGGCACACCCTGGGTGTCCTGGACAAGGAACTTGAAAAGGTGCGGGCACAGCACGGCTGCACCGGTGCCGCGCAGGAAGTTGAATTCGCCATGCGGCGGATGGTCAAGGCGCTGCTCCATGTCCCGGCCGTACGCGCCCGGGAGCTTGCCGCCAGCGGCCAGCAGGACGACTACATCCGCGGACTTGAAGCCATCTACGGCATCACCCTGGACGCGCCGCAGGAAAAGCCGAACGAGGATTCAGCGGACACTGCCCAGTCAGCCTGAGGCACGTTCCCCTGGGTCCTGTTCCCGGCCTAGTACACGGGTTTGTCCGGTTCCACGAGGCGGACCCAGTCAAGGATTCCCCCGTTCACGTTAAAGGCCTGGTCGTACCCCTGCGAGCGCAGGAACGCCGTCACTTCAGCTGACCGGCCGCCGGACTTGCAATGGACGTAAACCGTGCGTCCCGGTTCAGGCAGGGCCTCCCCGGCAAGGATTCCCGCGCGCGGCACGAGGCGCGCGCCGTCAATGCTCACGATCTGGTGCTCGCCGGGTTCCCGGACATCAATCAGGTCGAAATCAGCTTCCCCGGCGTCCCGCTGCCGCAGCAGCCCGGCCAGCTCAACGGCGCTGATGCCGGGCACGCCGGGCCCCGGAGCCTGCCCCGCCCCGCAGAACGCCTGGTAATCAACCAGTTCAGTGACCGGCTCGCGCTCCGGATCACGGCGAAGGCCCACTTCACGCCAGCTCATGTCCAGGGCGTTAAACACCAGCAGGCGGCCAAGCAGGGTCCGTCCCGTGCCGGTGATCAGCTTGATCGCCTCGTTGACCATGACCGAGCCGATCTGGGCGCACAGCACGCCCAGGACCCCGCCTTCCGCGCAGGACGGAACCGACCCCGGTGCCGGAGGCTCCGGGTAGAGATCCCGGTACGTTGGCCCGTGCTGTGACCAGAAAACGCTCACCTGTCCGTCGAACCTCAGGATGGAACCCCAAACACACGGCTTGCCCAGGATCTCCGCGGCGTCGCTGACAAGGTAGCGGGTGGCGAAGTTGTCCGTTCCATCCAGGATCAGGTCGTAGCCGGAGAAAACCTCCAGCACGTTCTGCGAATTCAGGCGGACTTCGTGGAGAACCACGTCCACCAGGGGGTTCAGGGCGAGCACACTGTCCCGGGCCGACTGCGCCTTGGAAGTTCCGACGTCGTGCACGGAGTGGATAACCTGGCGCTGCAGGTTCGAGGTGTCCACTACATCGTCATCCACGATTCCGAGCGTCCCCACCCCGGCCGCGGCCAGGTACAGCAGCGCCGGGGACCCCAGTCCGCCTGCGCCGATCACCAGCACTTTGGCGTTCTTCAGCCGCAGCTGCCCCTGGGCCCCAAACCCGGGAAGGATCAGGTGCCGGGAGTAGCGTTCCTTTTCGTCCCGGCCAAGCCCGGGCGCCGGCTCGGTGAGGGGTGGCAGCGCGGTGGCCGTCTCAATGCTCATGGAAACCAATCTATGCCTCCTGACGGCTGGGTTCGAGGCCCCTGCCGGGGCCGGGCATCTCCGGTTGCCTTCCCTCAGTGTTACCCACGGGTAAACTGTTGTTCCGTGACCCGGGCCAGGCGCCCGGGCTAAGCAGGAAAGGTCCTTAACACGTGAGCAACCAGCCCGCCGGCAAGTCCACCCGGCTCCCCCGGGAAGAACGGCGCCGGCAGCTGATGCGGGCCGCGCAGGAAGTCTTCGTCAGCCGCGGTTTCCACGGCGCGGCCATGGACGAGATCGCAGACACTGCCCAGGTCAGCAAGCCAGTGCTGTACCAGCATTTCCCCGGAAAGCGCGAGCTCTACCTCGCGCTGCTTGACGACCACCTGGACACCCTGACCCAGTTCCTCCAGACCGCCCTGACCTCCACCACGGACAACAAGCTCCGTGTCCGCGAGACCATGCGGGCCTATTTCCGCTTCGTCGCCCAGGACAGCCAGGGCCACCGGCTGGTCTTTGAATCCGATCTGACCAGCGACGACGAGGTGAGCTCGCGGATCGAGGAGTTCAACGCTCGTTTCGCCAGCGATATCGCCGACGTGATTGCCGAGGACACCAAGCTCTCCCACATTGAGGCCACCCTGCTCGGCCGGGCGTTGGCCGGGATGGCGCAGGTCAGTGCCCGCTACTGGCTCGAAACAGACGGGGACCTGGACATCGATGCGGCGTCCGAGCTGGTCTACCGTTTAGCTTGGCGCGGAATCAGCCGCTTCCCCAAGGAAATCTAGAGTAGATTCATCCCCACTTGAGTTCACATAAACAGGAGGCACCACGGTGGAAGTAAAGATCGGTATCCAGAACGTCGGACGCGAGATCGTGTTCGAGTCCGGGCAGAGCGCGGACCAGGTCGCCGACACCGTCGCCGAAGCTATCAAGGGTTCGAAGGAACTGCGTCTCTCCGATGAAAAGGGGCGCCTCATCATTGTTCCGGCAGGAGTCATTGGCTACGTGGAAATCGGTGCCGAAGAAGTCCGCCGCGTCGGATTCGGCGCCCTCTAGCGCGTCATGGGCGAAGTGCTGCTTGCTGCCGCCGCCCTGGCGGCAGCAGGTTTCATCGTCTGGGGCGCCGACCCGCGCCGAAATACCTACGGCATCCTCCTGCCTCCCGGGGTTTCCCTCGCAGCGGGACTTGGTGCCTGGATCATCCTGCAGTTCACCCCGCTGGTAACCAGTGCCGCGTTTTCCTGGCTCACGTGGGCGGTTCCCGTCCTGGCCGGCTCGGCGGCTGCCGTCACGGCAGCCCTCCTCACGGTCTCGCGGCGTCTTCCGCGGGACAACGCCGAACGCGAGCGCATCCTCAAGCTCTAGCCGGGACCGTTTTCGCCCCGGCCCAGGACGGCGTTCAGCTCCCGTGCGAAAACCGGAGCGGCGGCGTCGTGCCCGGTTTCGCCAAAATGGACCCCGTCTTCAAGTTGCGATCCCAGGCCGTGGCGCTGCCACCAGTCCTTGGGGCTGAGGAAATCCAGCCCCTGCTCGGCTGCGATCCGTGCCAGCAGGTCATCTATCTCCGCCCGGCGGCCCTTGCCGTCTCCAATGACGCCAACCAGCACTATCCGGGTTTGGGGATAGGTGCGCTTCAGTTCCCCGATCAACCGCACTGCGTTGCGCCGGATCTCCGCGTTGTCCGGGCCGTACGCATCGTTGCCTCCGCCTTGGACCACCAGCAACCCGGGCTTACCCCACGGGAGCAGCCATTGTTCTGCTTCAAGGGCATCCGGGTAGTTGCCCACCGTGCCGTTGCCCCGGGTGTACCCCGTTCCCCAGGCACCGAGGACCAGGGGTGTGTACCCCAGCGAAGCCAGACCCTTACCCACCCAGGTGTCGCGTCCTGCCTGTGAGTCGCCGATGACTACGGCCATGTCCTCCACAGCGGGTTCGTAGGACATGATCCGTCCCAGCCGCGGGGAAAACATCAGCGTGCCATGTTGGAAGTCAGCCCTCCGGGCAGCCCCATAGCCGTACTCGGACGCCACCGGCCAGCCCAGTGTCCATACCGAAGACTTCCACCGCTCAAAGACCTCATTGCGCACGGCGTGTATCCCTGTATCCGGAGACCAGAGGAAGGTCTCGGGTCCGTAGGGGAAATAGCAGCCGGGCCCGGGCAGGGTGCACACCGGGCCTCCTGCCGGTTCGGGCAGCGGACGCCCAGTGCCCGCACGGGCCTGCGCGAATTCCCCGAGGGCAGCCCACGCGGCCGCCGGAACTCCCTGCGGAGGCGGCGGCTGAACCGGAAGATAGCTGCCAGCCGACGGCGGTGCAGGTGCCGCGCGCAGCGGTTGCTGCGCCGGCACGGCTCCGCATCCCGCCAGGCCGGCG
>NZ_BAAALV010000002.1:1196842-1203401 GCF_039528575.1 Arthrobacter gandavensis | reverse complement strand
GAGAGGAACCGGCGCACCGGGGCGCTGGAATTCGAACTCATACCTGTCCCCCGCCGATTCCCCCGCCGATCCCCCGCCAGTGCTGGCACTTACGGTACAGGCGGAATGTACCCGGCAGCGGGAACCGGCACTAACTCGGCCTTCCGGCTCGCCTAGGCAGTGAGTCCGAGGAGGGACATCCGCCGTGAATGGTTGCGGGTCAGCTGGCTGAAGAGCTCCCGGATCTGCGCGTCGAACTCTTCGGGGCTGAGGATCCCGTCCATCCCAGTGGGCAGCGCACGTTCGATCACCACGCGCTGCGCCTGGGTCAGGGCCTCCCCCACGAGGCGGCGTCCCCACAGCGCCAGGCGCGAGGCCAGGCGCGGGTCGTCTTTCAGGGATTCCTGCAGGCGCACAAAGAGGACTTCACCCGCCGCTTCGCTGCCGGTTTCCTGCAAAGAGGCGATCAGCTGCGAACTCTCCGAATCAAGCAGGGATCCCAGGGCAGCGTAGAAATCGTCGGAAATCGCGTCAGTGACATAGAACTTCATCAGGGACTCATACCAGTCCCCGGGCCGGGTCCGGTCGTGGAACGCATCCACCGAAGCCTGGAAGGGTGCCATGGCGTCCTCGGCGTTAACGCCCATCGACTCCAGATGGGCGGTGACCCGCTCGAAGTTCTCGTATTCGCGCACCGCCAGGCGTCCAAGCGCTGCACGGTCCCGGAGAGTCGGCGAGAAACGCGCATCTGAAGACATCCGCTCGAAGGCTGACAGCTCACCGTAGGCGACTACGCCAAGCAGGTCCGAAAGGAACTGCCGGTACGGGTCCATTGCACCGGGGACCACTGCCTGCCCTGTTGCCGAAGCTGCGTTGTTCTCACTCATACGCCCAGCGTACCGGTGTGTCCCCGCTCTCAACCGCCTGCACCGCTGCCGCGGCGTCATCATCGGCCCGCCCTGCCCCGCTCCAACTCGCTGGATGGGCCAATGCGACCCGTTGCGCCTGCACCGGGTAGACTGGAATGGTAGTAAATGGATGCCCGGTCGTTCCCACTTCTTGAAATCCTTCATGAAATGCCGGTTGGAGACACTAACCAGCCGGCTGTGAGACCCGCAGTACCTACGCGAACTTGATATTTTCCGGCCGCTGCCTTTGCCGAATGCAGTTGGAGTGGCCAGCAGTCCTTAGCCCGCGATCGGCTTCCGCTGGACGCATCACCTGCGCGCCATCCCGCTCCGGGGTGGGCCCTATGCCCCCTCGTCGAGCGCGGCGCCGCAGAATGCCTAACTGAACGGTATGTAATTGAACACTGAACTTTCCCAGGTCAGCGACGCGCAGCTGACCGCTGATGACAGCAATGAAGAACTCGAAGTCACCGAGACCATCGCCACGACGGATGCCGCAGCCGAAATCCGCGAACTGACGTTCGCAGACTTTGGTGTCCGGTCAGACATCGTCGAATCCCTCGCCGACGCCGGTATCACCCACCCCTTCCCGATCCAGTCGATGACCCTGCCGGTGGCCCTTGGCGGCCACGACATCATTGGCCAGGCCAAGACCGGCACCGGCAAGACCCTCGGTTTCGGCATCCCCGCGCTGCAGCGCGTCATCGGACCGGACGACGAAGGCTACGCCGACCTGGCTGTACCCGGCGCCCCGCAGGCCCTGATCGTCGTCCCCACCCGTGAGCTCGCGGTGCAGGTGGCTGGCGACCTAACGACGGCGGCACGCCGCCGCGGCGCACGAATCGTCACCATCTACGGCGGCCGTGCGTACGAGCCCCAGATCGAGGCCCTGGAAGCCGGCGTGGAAATCGTTGTCGGCACCCCCGGCCGCCTGATCGACCTGTACAACAAGAAGCAGCTCTCCCTCAAGAACGTGCGCATCGTCGTCCTGGACGAGGCCGACGAAATGCTGGACCTGGGCTTCCTGCCCGACGTCGAGACACTGATGGCAGCAACCCCGGCCGTTCGCCAGACCCTGCTGTTCTCGGCCACCATGCCCGGCGCCGTCGTCGCCATGGCCCGCCGCTACATGACCAAGCCCACCCACATCCGGGCAGCGGATCCCGATGATGAGGGCCTGACGAAGAAGGACATCCGCCAGGTTGTCTACCGGGCCCACAACCTGGACAAGAGCGAAGTCGTTTCCCGGATCCTGCAGGCCCGCGGCCGCGGCCGGACCATCATCTTCACGAAGACCAAGCGCACTGCGGCGAAACTCTCCGAGGAGCTCGTGGACCGCGGCTTCGCCGTCGCCGCCATGCACGGTGACCTGGGCCAGGGTGCCCGCGAACAGGCCATGCGCGCCTTCCGCAACGAGAAGGTGGATGTCCTGGTTGCCACCGACGTAGCAGCCCGCGGCATCGACGTCGATGACGTCACGCACGTCATCAACTACCAGTGCCCCGAGGATGAGAAGACCTACCTGCACCGCGTCGGCCGCACCGGCCGCGCAGGCAACAAGGGCACTGCCGTCACCTTCGTGGACTGGGACGACGTTCCCCGCTGGGGCCTGATCAACAAGGCCCTGGGCATGGACCATGCCGAACCGGTGGAAACCTACTCGTCTTCACCGCACCTGTACACCGACCTGGACATCCCCGAAGGAACCAAGGGACGCCTGCCGCGCAACAAGCGCGTCCTGGCCGGCATCGATGCCGAGAAGCTCGAAGACCTTGGCGAGACCGGCAAGTCCGGCGGCCGCCGCGCACCCCGCGCCGATTCGGGACAGCGCTCCGGTGGCCGTTCCTCCGACCGCGCACGCGGCTCGGACCGTGCCCGCGGCTCCCGTGAGGGCAACCGCGAGGGTGCCCGCCGCGGCCCGGAGAAGGCCGCTGACGCTCCGGCCGCTGCCGCCGGTGAAACGGCCAAGGCTGAACGGCCCCGCCGGAACCGCAGCCGTACCCGCCGCCGCAACGGCGAGGTAGTCAGCAAGGCACCCGCCGCCGAATAGGCCGGGATCCCCTCCACACGGATGAGCACACCTAACTGGACGCCGGACGGCGGGTCGCTGATAGTCCACGCAGACAATGCGGACTATCTGCCGACCCTGCCGGACGGCTCCTTTACCCTGATCTACGTCGATCCCCCGTTCAATACCGGCCGGGCCCAGCGCCGGCAGCAGACCACCATGGTCCGAAGCGTCGAGGGCACCGGCGACCGGACGGGATTCAAGGGCCGCAGCTACACCACGGTCAAGGGCCTGCTCTCCAGTTACGACGACGCGTTCGAGGACTACTGGGCTTTCCTGGAACCCCGCATGGCCGAAGCGTGGCGCCTGCTCGCCGACGACGGCACCCTCTACGTGCACCTTGACTACCGCGAGGTGCATTACGTGAAGGTGATGCTGGATGCCCTCTTCGGGCGGGACTGCTTCCTGAACGAGATCATCTGGGCCTACGACTACGGCGGCCGGGCCAAGAACCGCTGGCCAGCCAAGCACGACAACATCCTGGTCTATGTGAAGAACCCTGCCGCCTACCACTTCGACAACGCCGAGGTGGACCGGGAGCCGTACATGGCGCCCGGCCTGGTGACACCGGAGAAGGTGGCGCTGGGCAAGCTGCCCACCGATGTCTGGTGGCACACGATTGTCTCCCCCACCGGGAAGGAAAAGACCGGCTACCCGACGCAGAAGCCCGAAGGCCTCCTGCGCCGCGCCGTCGCGGCCTCCAGCCGTGAAGGGGACTGGGTGCTGGACTTCTTTGCCGGCTCGGGAACCCTGGGCGCGGTGGCCGAGAAGCTTGGCCGCCGGTTTGTGTGCGTGGACGCCAATCCGCAGGCCATTGAGGTCATGGAGCGCCGGCTGGGACATGCCGCCAGGTTGCTGGTGCCGGCCAAGCCAAAACGCGTCCGGGCCAGGCGCGCCGCTGCCCCGAAGAACGCACCGGCCGAGTCCGTGGACTCGGGGCCGGCTCCTGCAGCGCTCTAGCAGCCAAGGACCGGACGGTTTCCGGGCAGACAGCTGCTTAGGCCGGACCAGTTACGGCCGGACGACGGACGTGCCCGTACCCAGTTCAGCAATCCGTTCCAGGACTTCGGCGCTGGTGGTGTTCTCCCCCAGCAGGTTCGGCTTGCCCGTTCCGTGGTAATCGCTGGAGCCGGTTACCAGCAGCGAATGCTCAGCAGCCAGCCGGCGAAGGTAGGCGCGGCCGTCCTGCGGGTTGTCCCGATGTTCAATCTCCAGGCCGGCCAGCCCGGCGTCGATCATTTCCAGGTAAGTCCGTTCTCCCACCACGCGTCCGCGCGCGGACGCCTCGGGGTGGGCAAAAACGGGTACTCCGCCGGCGTCGCGGATCAGGCGCACCGCGTGCGCCGGGTCAGGGGCATAGTGCGCCACGAAATAGCGGGAGCGTCCGGTCAGGATTCCGGCGAAAGCTGCCGATCTCGAAGGCACCACCCCGGCGGCGACCAGTGCATCGGCAATGTGCGGCCGGCCAATAGTAGCGCCGGGAGCAACCTGTTCCTGCACGTCTGCCCAGCTGATGGGATAGTCCTCGGCAAGCCGTTCCACCATGCGTTCTGCCCGGCTCACCCGCGCCGAGCGGGACTTGGCGATTTCGGCCAGCAGACCCGGATGGGACGGGTCGTGAAGGTAGGACAGCACATGGACGCTGATCCCGTCCTCCGTGCGGCAGGAGACTTCCATGCCCGGAACGAATACCAGGCCCAAGGTGCGGGCCGCTTCGGCTGCCTCGCCCCACCCTGCAGTGGAGTCGTGGTCCGTCAGCGCCACGGCATCCAGTCCGGCAGCGGCGGCGGAGGCCATCACGGCCCCAGGCGCTTCGGTGCCGTCGGAGACGTTCGAGTGGGTATGCAGGTCGATTCTCACCCCTCCAATCTACGCGGTTAGCCGCGCGGATCCGGCGCTGGCGCTCCGCGGAGGCCGGGGCATGTTTGGCCCTGTTAACTGCCGGTGAGAGCATAGACAAGTGAGTACTGAAGCCAATTCCATGAACCCCGCCGATTCCGGCCTTGAGGAACTGTCCGAGGGACAGCCGCTTGAGGACCGGGTGAACAACCGTTCCCAGCGCCCCACGTCGCAGGCGTTCAAGGACTTTATGTCCTCCGGCTGGGCATCCGCGTCCGATGAGCTTCCGGAGCAGTCCGCAGTGGCTCCCCACGCGGCCGCCCGCCGCCGCGCACTCTCCGAGCGTTTCAAGGGCGAGCGCCTGGTGATTCCGGCCGGCCCCCTGAAGGTCCGCTCCAACGACACCGATTACCGGTTCCGTCCGCACTCCGGGTTCGCCCACCTCACCGGGCTGGGCCTTGACCATGAGCCGGACGCCGTCCTGGTCCTGGAACCTGTGGAAGAGGGAACCGGCGACGACGGCGGCCACCACACTGCCACCCTGTACTTCCGTCCGCTGGCCGGCACCGACAGCGAGGAGTTCTACTCCAACGCCCGCTATGGAGCTTTCTGGATCGGGTCCCGGCTGGGACTGGAACAGGTCAGCGCCCTGGTTGGTCTGCAAACCCGCGACCTGTCCGAGGCCGAAACCGCCATAACGTCCAACGTAGGCGATCCGCAGTTCGGCGGCATTTCCGTCCGGCTGCTGCGCAAGGTCGATGAGATGGTCGATGCCCTGGTGGACACCGTCCGCTACAACACCGCGCTCGACCCGGAAAACATGGACTTCAGCGCCCTCGATTCAAAGGATGAAGAGCTCACCGAAGCCCTTTCGGAGCTGCGCCTGGTCAAGGACGCCTGGGAAATCGAACAGATGCGCGAGGCAGTCGCCGCAACCGTGAACGGCTTCACCGAAGTTGTGAAGGCTCTCCCCCGCGCCATTACCCACCCGCGCGGGGAACGCGTCGTCGAAGGTGCATTCTTCGCCCGTGCCCGGGAAGAAGGCAACGACCTCGGCTATGACACCATCGCCGCTGCCGGCAACAACGCCACGGTGCTTCACTGGATCCGCAACAACGGCGCAGTGAAGGCCGGGGACCTGCTGCTGCTGGACGCCGGTGTGGAAGCGGACAGCCTCTACACCGCAGACATCACCCGTACGCTGCCGGTCAACGGCACCTTCTCCGAGGTCCAGCGCCGCGTATACCAGGCAGTGCTCGATGCCGCGGACGCCGGTTTCGCCGCAGCCAAGCCCGGCAACAAGTTCCGCGACGTGCACGCTGCAGCTGTCCGGGTACTGGCTGAGCGCCTGCAGGACTGGGGCCTGCTGCCCGTGCCGCTGGAGGAAGCGCTGTCTGAAGACGGCCAGCAGCACCGCCGCTGGATGCCGCACGGCACCAGCCACCACCTGGGCCTGGACGTCCATGATTGTGCACAGGCCCGCCGCGAGCTGTACCTGGACGGCATCATCGAAGAAGGCATGGTCTTCACGATCGAGCCTGGCCTCTACTTCAAGGAAGAGGACCTCACCATCCCCGAGGAGTACCGCGGGATCGGCGTGCGGATCGAGGACGACGTCCTGATCACCGCAGAAGGCGCAGAGAACCTCAGTGCTGCGCTGCCGCGTGATCCCTCGGACGTGGAGGACTGGATGGCCGGCATCTACGCCTCATAGCCTCCCCCCCCCTCATCGAGATGACAGAAACTGCCCGTTTGGAGCTCCAAA
>NZ_BAAALV010000002.1:1179940-1196827 GCF_039528575.1 Arthrobacter gandavensis | reverse complement strand
TTCATCTCGATGTAACTGAGGGTTAGCGGCCTTCACCCGGAGCACTCGGGCTGTCCTCCCCGGCAGGGGCTTCATCCCTGCCCGGTGCCTCAGGGGATCCAGGCTGCTGGTGTGCCCCTGCCCCAGGTGCGTGTTCCGGAGCCGGTCCGGCCGGCTGGGCCTGAGCCGGCTGCGCCTGGGCCTGCTGGGCAGCGGGAAGCCGGACCCCGTAACGCGGGCGGCCGTCAGGCAGGTCCGGGAACTGTCCCCGCGGTGTTCCTGCAGGTTGGGCCGGTTGGGGTGCCGGCTGCTGCTCGGTGCCGGCAACCGGCTGTCCTGCCACGCTCTGGCCGGGGGCCGCATGCGCGCCGGGCTCCGCCGGTCCCGTTGCAGGGCCGGCGTCGGGGCGTCCGGCCGCGCGGGTTCCGTAGGGATCGGCCCACGACGACGGCCGCTCCGGTGCCTGGCCCGAATACGGAGGCTGCTGCTGGTAAGGCGGCTGCTGGTAGGGAGCCTGGAAAGGCGGCTGGCCCGACGGCGCCGGGTGTCCGCTCTGTCCCACCATGGGCAGCTGGGAAAGCAGGCGCCGGGCCTCGTTGGCGGCTTCCGGCGCCACGATCACGTCATAGCTGGTGGCAATGACCTGGCTGGTGGAGGTGAAGTCGCGGCGGCCACGCTGGAAGGCATACGCCAGGACACCGAAAAGCAGCCAGAAAATGGCGCCCAGTGCCATGGAAGGAATCAGCGTGAGGTAGGAGTCGCCTCCGCCGAACAGCATCAGTGCCAGGCCCACGAACAGACCGAACCAGGCGCCGGTTGCGGCACTGGACATGGCCACGCGGGGATAGGTCAGCCGACCGGTTACCCGCTCCACTGACTTCAGCTCATTGCCGACGATGCTCACCAGGTGCACGGGGAACTTCGAGTCCGCCAGGTAGTCGACCGCCTTCTGGGCATCCAGGTAAGCCGTGTAACGGCCCACCAGCTCACCCCTGGGAAGGGTTCGTCCGGGGTCCCGCTGCGTTGAGGCGCCAAATAGGTTCGACATTCCCCTATTGTTTCTCAGTTAGGCCGGTTGTGGGCCAATGTATCGCTGGCAGTGAACGCTGCCACGCAGTGCGGCCGTTCGAATGCGCCTAACCAGCCCCCGCCAAGTAGCCTAAGTAGGGTGAGCACTAATCCTACGCGCGTCTTCATTGCACGGCTGCTGGGCCTGGATGTCTTCGACCCCCTCGGGGACAGGCTTGGCCGCCTTCGGGATGCCGTGGTGCTGGACCGCGGGGCAGGCCGACCGCCCCAGGCCGTGGGCATCGTCGTCGAGGTTCCCGGCAAGAAACGTGTCTTTGTGCCCATCACGCGCATCACCTCCATGGACCCGAGCCAGATCATCTGCACGGGCCTGGTGAACCTCCGCCGGTTCCAGCAGCGCGGGGCGGAAATGCTGGTGGTCGCGGAGCTCTTCGACAGCCGCGTAGTCCTTGCCGACGGAACCGGTGAAGCAACCGTCGAAGACATCGCCATTGAGCAGAACCGTGCCGGTGACTGGCACGTTTCAAGTCTCTTCGTGCGGCGCGGCGGAGGCGGGTCCCGGCTGCGCGGCCTGCGCCGCAAGGGCGAGCTGCTCATTATCGAATGGCCCGAGGTGGGCCACTGGGACATCACCGGCCCGCAGGCTGCCACACAGTTCGTCGCCCAGCATGATGACCTCAAGCCCGCCGACTTCGCTGAGGCACTGCATGAAATGAGCGGCAAGCGCCGTATCGAGGTGGCCAGCGAACTGCAGGATGAACGCCTCGCGGACGTGCTGCAGGAACTGCCCGACGACGACCAGGTGCAGATCCTGCAGTCCCTGGACGTTGAGCGGGCTGCCGACGTCCTGGAGGAAATGGATCCCGACGACGCCGCCGACCTGCTCAACGAGCTTCCCGAGGAGCAGAAGGAAGAGCTCCTGCAGCTGATGGAACCGGAAGACGCCCGTGACGTGCGCCGGCTCCTCCAGTACGAGGAAGACACAGCAGGCTCGCTGATGACTCCGGTCCCGGTGATCCTGCCTCCGGAAGCAACCGTCGCAGAGGCCCTCGCGCATGTGCGCCGGGAGGAACTCACCCCCGCCCTCGCGTCTTCCATCTACGTCTGCAGGCCGCCGCTGGAGACGCCCACGGGCCGCTATCTCGGCGTCGTGCACATCCAGCAGCTCCTGCGCACCGCTCCCCCGGAGGCCCTGGGCAACATCCTCGATACCGATCTGGAGCCGGTGCGGGACTTCGCCAACATCGCGGAGATTTCCCGGATGCTGGCAACCTACAACTTGAACTCATTGCCGGTGGTCAACGACACCGGACGCCTGGTGGGAGCAGTGACAGTCGACGACGTCCTGGACCACCTGCTCCCGGATGACTGGCGTGCCTCCGAAGACACCGGCCCCATAACGTGGCAGGGAAGGAAGAATGGCTGAGAAGAACCGCCCCCGTACTGACGGCCTCGACACTCCGCGCACCGCCCGAACCAGGTGGTTCCCGCGGCTTTCTCCCAACCCTGACGCCTTCGGCCATGCCACGGAGAACTTCGCCCGGTTCATGGGCACCCCGCAGTTCCTGCTCTACATGACAGTGTTCTGCGTTGTCTGGCTCGTCTGGAACACGTGGGGACCGGAGCCCCTGCGGTTCGACAGCGTGGCCCTGGGCTTCACGCTGCTGACCCTGATGCTCTCACTGCAGGCTTCCTACGCCGCTCCCCTGTTGCTGCTGGCCCAGAACCGCCAGGACGACCGGGACCGCGTCTCCATGCGGCAGGACCGCGAACGTGCCGAACGGAACCTGCTGGACACCGAATACCTCACCCGCGAGATCGCCGAGCTGCGCATCGCGCTGCGGGAAGTCGCTACCCGCGACTACGTCCGCTCCGAAATCCGCGGGCTTCTCGAGGAACTCCTCGAAGCCAATGACAACCGAGAAGACGGCCAGCGGCGCAGCACCCGCCGCCGCGGCCAGGACGGCAGCACAACTCCGCCGTCCAAAGCGACCCAGGGTGCGGGAGAAGACTAGGCAGTGCCCGAATCAAACGAACACCTGGCGGAACTGGCCCGGGCGGCCATGGAACGGGTCATTGACCCCGAACTGCGCCGTCCCATCACCGAACTCGGTATGCTGCGCAGCGTGGAGGTGGACAACGCCGGCAGCGCCCGCATCGGCGTCCTGCTCACCATTGCCGGCTGTCCGCTGCGCGGAACCATTACCGCCGACGTCGAACGCGAACTTGCCGCGGTTCCAGGCATCACCTCCGTGCACGTTGACCTGGACGTTATGAGCCAGGCGCAGCGCGAGGAACTCAAGGAGAAACTGCGCGGCCCCGGCGGTGTCCGCGGAGTTCCGTTCAGCCGTCCCGGCTCGCTGACGAAGGTCTACGCCGTTGCCAGCGGCAAGGGCGGAGTGGGTAAGTCCACGGTCACGGTCAACCTGGCCGCGGCGATGGCAGCCTCCGGCCTGCGTGTTGGGGTGGTCGACGCCGATGTCCATGGCTTCTCCGTTCCGGGCCTGCTGGGCATCACCGCAGCTCCCACGCGCGTTGACGAGATGATCCTGCCGCCGGTGGCTTACGGCATCAAGACGATTTCGATCGGCATGTTCCTGGACAAAAACCAGCCGGTTGCCTGGCGCGGGCCCATGCTCCACCGTGCCCTGGAGCAGTTCCTCACTGACGTGTATTTCGGTGACCTGGACGTACTGCTGCTGGATCTCCCTCCGGGCACCGGGGACATAGCCATCTCGGTGGGCCAGCTGGTGCCGTCTTCGGAGATCCTGGTGGTCACTACGCCGCAGGCAGCTGCGGCGGAGGTCGCGGAGCGCGCCGGAACCGTGGCGGCGCAGACCGGCCAGAAGGTGGCCGGCGTCATTGAAAACATGTCCTGGCTCACGCTGCCCACCGGCGAACGCATGGAGCTCTTCGGCTCAGGCGGCGGAGCGCTGGTTTCTGAACGGCTGGGATCCGTCCTGGGCTACGATGTTCCGCTGCTGGGCAGTATCCCGCTGGATGTGCGCCTGCGTGAGGGAGGGGACGCCGGGCTTCCGGTGGTGCTGGATGAGTCGGCAGCCGGACCGGATACCGCAGCCGATGAGCTGCGCCGCATCGCTTCCGCGCTTGCGGGACGCCCACGCGGACTGTCCGGACTGAACCTCTCGGTGACTCCGCGCTAGGCTTCAGGGGCTGGAATCAGGTTGCCTCGGCGTCGAACGGTGCCTGCTCACCTGCGCCCAGGCGTTCAATGCGCTGGAGCGGGGAGGGCGCAGAAGAAGCAGCTGCCGTCCGGGCAGGAGCAGGTGCAGCGGCGGCAGAATCGGCTCCAGCCCGCACTGCTGCCGGCCGGGCGGATCCATTGCTGCGAGCAGTTGCCGGGCGCACCGCCTCTTCAACGTCGTCGAGCAGTGCTTCCTTGATAATCCGCCGGGGATCGTACTGGCGCGGGTCCAGCTTCCGCCAGTCCACCTCGTCAATTTCCGGACCCACTTCTTCGCGCAGCTGTTCGCGCGCACCCGTAGCCATTCGGCGCAGTTCACGGACCAGGCGGGCCAGCTGGGAAGCGTATTCGGGCAGGCGTTCGGGCCCAAGGATGGCCACGGCGAGGACCGCCAGGATGATCAGCTCATAGCCGTTAATTCCGAACACTTTTGAAGGTTACCTTTTCCCGCGGGATTGAGGCCACTTTAGGGTCGGACTCAAAGTGAACGTCCTGCGCCGGCCAGCAGGGCCAGCCCGTTCAGGACACGGTCCACGGCCCCGGAATCCGGGTTCCTCGCAGGCACCAGCAGGCGGGCTGACTCACTGAGGGACAGTTCGCCTACTACGGAAGACAGGGTTTCCCCGGGCACCGAGGACCGCAGGGTGTAGGTAACATTCCGTGCAGAGAGCACAGCCTCCCCGGGACGGGCGTCGTCGCGCCAGATCCTCGGAGTGGTTGCAGGTGCGCCCGAGGGGGCGCTGAAGCCTTCCTCGGCCACCGGCCGTCCGCTTACGGCATGCAGTACCTCAGGGTTGGCGCCACCCTGTCGCGGGCGCTGTTCGTAGACCGTGAGGGTCTCACCGTTGCGGGTCAGTTCCAGTGCAACTGCGGGATGTCCGGCTACGTGCAGGGTCCGCGCCGAGGCGAGCGTAAAGCCAAGCGCGTCCAGTTCCGGGCAGGACCAGCCGGCATTGCGCAACTGCTGCACGTCCTCGGCAGAAAGGCTGCCGGCACGCTGTTCCGCCAGCTGGTTCCAGCCCGCCAGCAGGTGCGCCTGCTGCGGCTGTGAAAGCGGTTCATCCGCAACGGATCCAAGAATGTAGGCGCCGGCAAGGACCAATCCCGAGACCATGGTGAGGATTCCCCCGATTGCAACGGCGTACCGTGCCCGGCCCCGTCCGGGGGCGGAGGCGGGCCTGGCTGCGTTGTCGGCGACGATCCGGCTGGCCAGGTCTTCCCGCGGGGCCGGTACCTTCATGGCCCTGAGGCGGCTGCGGAGCCGGCGTTCTTCTTCCACCGCGCACCGGCACGCAGCGCAGCGCGAAAGGTGGGTCTGGACGGCGGCACGCCTGCGGGCCGGTAATTCCTCGTCCAGGAACTCACGAAGATGACGTTTGGGGTGGCGCATATGCTCTAGCCGGCTCCTGCCACGCGCGGAAGCTTGAGGCTCACCGAGGGAGTCCGGCGCTGCGCCGGATCACGGTGTGCGAGCTTCTCCTTCAGCATGCTGCGTCCCCGGTGGATGCGGGAGCGGACCGTGCCCAGCTTGACGCCAAGCGCGTGCGCCACTTCGTCATAGGAGAGACCTTCAAGGTCACACAGCACGACGGCGGCACGGAAGTCCGGGGGCAGTTCCTCCAGCGCACGCTGGATGTCCACATCAAGGTTGTTGAACTCGAAGCTGCGCTCCGGTCCGGGGCCCGGGGAGGGCAGCCTGCTCTCGGCTTCTTCGCTCATGCCGTCGAACCGGATGCGGCTGCGGCGGCGTGCCTGGTCCAGGAAAAGATTGGTGGTGATCCGGTGCAGCCACCCGTCCAGGGTTCCGGGCTGGAAGTTGGCAAGGGAGCGGAAGACACGGACGAAGACTTCCTGGGTGAGGTCTTCGGCGTCGTGCTTGTTGCCGGTCAGCCGGTAGGCCAGCCGGTACACCTTGGCAGAGTGGGTCTCCACCACTTCCTGCCAGGACGGACGCACCCAGTCAGTTACTGCGGGTGCGTCGGCAGTGCCGTCAAGTGTCCCTGTCACGGTCTTCCTCCCTTCGTAACGTGTTCCTGCCCCCTGGAGCGTACGGCGTGGCACGGAGCAGGCGGGCGATCGTCAGTAGGTTCACCATCCATGTTGACGCATATTTCTGAGAGTTCGCTGTTAGCACGCCCCGTGGAAGGAGACAAGTAGCTTCAGGGCAGCATCCGGCCCTCATCCCCCGCGCGCCGCGCACGCGGTGCTGGCTGGCGGGAATCGGGCCGGTATGGCCTTAAGCTTGTAATGCCGCGGTGCCCGCGGCATTGCAACGCAGCACTTGGCAGCTGCCGGCCGCATTCCCCGGACCGGGTCGGACCATGTACACGCGGGATGCGGAACCCCTGGATTATTTGAGCGAAAGAGACAGTACGCCCATGAGCGCCGACAAGCAGAGCACGTGGTCCTACACGGAAGCGCTGCCGTTCGAGGATGAAGTGCTGCTCCGCGCACGGGAACGTTCACATGAACTCGGCGTGAACCCGGTCAGCACCGGGGTTGGGGCCGCGCTGACCGTGCTGGCGGCGTCGTCGAAGGCGCAGACCGTGGTGGAGATCGGAACGGGCGCCGGAGTGTCCGGGGTATGCCTGCTTCGGGGCCTGGGGACCGGATCGGTGCTGACGACCATCGATTCGGATGTGGACCATCTTCGTGCCGCACGCCAGGCATATTCGGAAGCGGGGATTCCAGGCAACCGGACCCGCACGATTTCGGGCCGGGCTGCCCAGGTGCTCCCGCGCCTGACGGATAACGCCTACGACCTTGTTTTCATAGATGCGGACAAGCCGTCGTTCCTCCTGTACACCGAACAGGCAGTGCGGCTGCTCAAGCCCGGAGGCCTGATGATCATCAACGGAGCCCTGGACAACGGCCGGGTGGCCGACCCCGCTGCCCGGGATCAGCTGACCGTGGCCATGCGCCAGGTCGGCCGGTTCATCCGGGATAACGATCGCTTGGTCTCAGCACTGCTGCCCACCGGTGACGGCCTGCAGCTGGCCGTCAAAACGGCCGCCGGCCTCTAAGCTGTCTGCGCCCGTACCCGGGCAGCCCTGGCACGGAGGAACGCGATCAGCAGCCGGGCTCCAAAGCCCGTAGCACCCTTGGAGTATTCGTGGGTATCCGAGGACACCTCCATTGGGCCGGCAATGTCCAGGTGGATCCAGGGCGTGCCGTCCACGAACTTTTCCAGGAACAGCGCGCCCAGGATCGCCCCGCCGCCGGCCTTCGCACCCACCGGGGCAACATGTGCCAGGTCCGCGGACGTGGAGTCGAGCAGGTAGTCGTACTCAGGCACCAGCGGCAGCTGCCAAAGCGGTTCGCCGCTGCTGCTCGCAGCCGCCTCCAGCGCGCTGAGCAGGTTGGGGTCGTTGCCGAAAAGTGCCGCGTGCCGCTTACCCAGGCCCAGGACCGCGGCACCGGTGAGGGTCGCCACGTCGATCAGCGCTGAAGGGTGGAGTTCCTGCACTGCATAGGCCAGCGCATCGGCGAGGACCATCCGTCCTTCGGCATCCGTGTTGCCGATCTCCACCGTGGTGCCGTTGTAGGTACGCACAATGTCGCCGGGGCGGTAGGAGGCCCCGCCCAGGGCGTTTTCGGCCAGGGCGAGCAGAGCAGTTACCTCGAACGGCACGTGGAGCTCGGCTGCGGCCTGGACCGCGGCCAGGACGACAGCGGAGCCCGCCATGTCCATTTTCATCGCGGGCATTGATTCGCGCGGTTTCAGGGAGATCCCGCCGGAGTCGAAGGTGATGCCCTTGCCTACGAGGACTACGCTCTCGTCCGTCGCGGCGGCCGCCGGCCGGTAGGTCACGCGAACCAGGCGGGGACCGTTGGCGGAGCCGGAGCCCACGGCGGTCAGCCCGCCGAATCCTTCGGCCTGAAGCCTCTGCGGGTCCCAGACTTCAACGTCCAGGCCGTGGGAAGCTGCCACAGCACCTGCCTGGGCTGCCATCCACTCCGGGGTGGCGGTGTCCGGCGGGGTATTGGTCAGGTCCCTGGCCAGCCAGGTGGCACGGGCCGAGGTTTCTGCCAGTTCCAAGGCCTGGGTCAGCAGGCCGGTGACTTCCATTTCCGCAGCCATCGGCTCGCCTGGCTTCTGCTGCCCGGTCCTCGGCGCCCGGTATCCGCCGAGGAAGAAACCTTCAAGGAACGCCTGCTGGGCCTGGGCAGTCAGTGAATCAATGACGCTCATCCGGATTTTCCGGGCACCGAACGTTGCCCGTGCCAGGCTCGCGCCGGCCCGCCTGAGGCTTTGGTGGGATTCGTCGCCAACGCCCAGGTAGATGAGTTTCCCGGGAAGGTCTTCGGATCCCCGCGGCGGCTCCACAACCAGGTGTTCACCGGCCTTGCCGGTGACGCCTGCAGCTTCAGCGCGGGCAGCCACGTCAATCCCGTAGCGCACGGCAGCTTCCACCGCTCCGCGCCTGGGCTCGGGAACCGTTCGGTCTCCGGCCGGACCGGGCGCAATAGCGACGGCGAGGACGTCCACGCCTTCGGCCGGAGCGGGCTGAAGCCCCTGGCCCCCAGCCGGGTCCCCGGGGCGCTCCGCCAGCGGAGCGAGCCCGGATACCGTTGTCATGGACATCCTGCGGGTAGCCTGCGAGGCTCCCGCAGGCCTGGAATTCTGCCTGTTAGGACGCATGCACCAAGCCTAGCTGGTGACGCCGAGGAGGCATTCCTTGAGCTTGCCTGCTTCTTCGGCATTGAGTTCAACGACCAGGCGGCCGCCGCCGTCGATGGGCACCCGCAAGATCAGGCTGCGCCCTTCTTTGGTGACCTCCATGGGTCCATCACCCGTACGCGGTTTCATCGCAGCCATATTGAAGTTCCCCTTTCAAAAGTGCACTGCGGGGTTATTCCCCGAGTAATCACCGTTCCTGCTGCCGCCGGTCCCCATTGTTGTTAGGGTGCCGAGCCGCATTTGGCCCCATTATTCCGTACAAACCGTAAGCAGGCGAAATTTCGGTGTGTCTGGGGACACACTCAGGCGTTGCGCCGGGGCTGGGAAGGCCTGCGGAATTCGCACCCGGCCAAGTGATCGTTCACATATCCGGTGGCCTGCAGCATGGCGTAGGCCGTCACCGGACCCACGAACCGGAACCCGTGCCGCCGCAGTTCCCTGGAGAGGCTGCGGGACTCCGTCGTCTCAGCCGGGACGTCCGCCAACGTCTGCGGGGCCGGCTTCCCGGGCGGCCGGTGCCTCTCCAGCAGCGCACCAAGCGATTCCCCGTCAGGAAGCGCCAGCAGCGCCCTCGCATTGCCAATGGTGGCGCGGATCTTCGCTTCGTTGCGGACAATGCCCGCATCACCCATCAGCGACTCCACCTCCGCTTCCCCGAAAGCAGCCACTTTGTGCGGGTCGAAGCCGCTAAAGGCTTCGCGGAAGGCGTCCCGTTTCCGCAGGATGGTGATCCAGCTGAGGCCCGACTGGAACCCCTCGAGACACAGCCGCTCAAACAGGGCGGATTCGCCGTGCACGGGGCGGCCCCATTCGGTGTCGTGGTAGGCCAGATAGTCATCGCTGGCCAAGGCCCAGGGACAGCGGAGGCGGCCGTCTGTCCCGGCGAGGGCTGTCACGGCTCCTGCCGCTCGGACTGTTCCTCCGGCTCCGCCAGGGCGTGCCTGCCGGTTTCGGGCCGGGTTCCGGCACCCGGTTCCCGGAGTTGAGCCAGGGCGGCGTCCTTCTCCAGCAGCGCCCGGGCCAGCCGGGCCAGGACCTCATCCACCTCGTCCATGCGGTAACCCCGCAGGGCCACGGAGAACTTCAGGTCGGCTATGTCGGCGGCTTCGGGATGATCGGGAAGCAGTACCGGCGGAAGACGCGGGTCCGGCTCCCCCGGCACAGCTGCCGCGTCCCGAAGCTGCGGTGCACCGCCGGTCCCTTCCCGGCGCGGGCCGATCCGGCCGGCAGCAAACACTGCTGCGGCTCCAACGGCGGCTATTGCAAGGAATGCAAGCAGGATCATCACCGGTCCATCGTCGCAGATCCGCCGTCCTGCAGTCAGAGCGAGAGGTGCCCCGCGCTGTCGGCGATAACCAGCTTCACTGCCTCGGCCGGGTCATCCACCACGTGGACCAGGTCCAGGTCCTTGGCGGAGATCATGCCTTCTTCCAGAAGCGTTCCCCGCACCCATTCCAGCAGGGGCGTCCAGAAATCGGTGCCAATGAGCACAATGGGGAATGAGGTGACTTTCTGTGTCTGGACCAGGGTCATCGCCTCGAAGAGTTCGTCCAGAGTTCCAAAACCGCCCGGCAGCACAATGAATCCCTGGGCGTACTTCACGAACATTGTCTTGCGGACAAAGAAATAGCGGAAGTTGATGCCCAGGTCCACCCACTCGTTGAGGCCGGTTTCGAAGGGCAGTTCAATTCCCAGGCCGACGGATACTCCCCCGGCTTCCACTGCCCCCTTGTTTGCGGCCTCCATGGACCCGGGTCCGCCGCCGGTAATCACCGCCAGGCCGGCCTCCGAAAGCAGCCTGCCCACGGCCTCGCCCGTCTTGTACCAGCGGGACCCCGGCAGGCTCCGCGCCGAACCGAACACGCTGACCGCCGGCCCCAGCTCCGAAAGGGTTCCGAAACCCTCCACGAACTCGCTTTGGATGCGCAGCACCCGCCACGGATCAGTGTGGGTGAAGCTTGTTCCCCCGGCAGTGTCCAGCAGGAACCTGTCCGACTGCGGGACCCGGGCCTGCCCGCGCCGCAGTTCCACCGGACCGCGCCGTTTCGCCGATGCCGGACCTGCGAAGTCTTCTTCGTCACTGATAGCCATCTACCAAGGCTAGCGTCACCGGCGTGAGGGGAACCCCATCACGGCATGCCGGGGGCGTCGTTAGGTTTCTCTTGAGTCACGATTTGTCCACGTCAGAGTGATCGGGGACACCAGGGGTTGATTTGTTCGCTATCTTCTACCTATGACCAGTGACACAACATCAGGGCAGCCGGTGCCTGAGCAAGCAGCACCCCTCGTCTCGCTGAAGAACGTAAACAAGCACTTCGGGGACCTCCATGTGCTGCGGGACATCAACCTTGATGTGGCGCGCGGCGAAGTCGTAGTGGTGATCGGCCCCTCCGGGTCCGGCAAGTCAACACTGTGCCGCGCCATCAACCGCCTGGAGACGATCGACGACGGTGAGATCACCATCGACGGCAAGGCCCTGCCCGCAGAAGGCAAGGCCCTGGCCAAGCTGCGTGCCGACGTCGGAATGGTCTTCCAGTCGTTCAACCTCTTCGCGCATAAGTCCATCCTGGACAACGTCGCCCTGGGGCCCATCAAGGTCAAGCGGACCAAGGCCGCCGAGGCCAAGGAGAAGGCCATGGCGCTGCTGAAGCGGGTAGGCGTGGACAACCAGGCGAACAAGCTTCCGGCCCAGCTCTCCGGCGGCCAGCAGCAGCGCGTCGCGATTGCACGGGCCCTGGCCATGAAGCCGAAGGTCATGCTGTTCGACGAGCCCACCTCGGCGCTTGACCCGGAAATGATCAACGAGGTCCTGGACACCATGGTGGAGCTCGCCCAGGAGGGCATGACCATGATCGTGGTGACCCATGAAATGGGCTTCGCCCGCAAGGCAGCCGACCGCGTGATCTTCATGGCGGACGGCCAGATCGTTGAGCAGGCTGCACCGGAAGAGTTCTTCACCAACCCGAAGAGCGACCGGGCCAAGGACTTCCTCGGCAAGATCCTCGCTCACTAACGCGCCACTCACGCACCACCAGCTTTTCATCCACCCTTTGAGGCAAGGCTTGGGCCCCCACGGGCCCCAGGCCGCAATGCAAGGAGAAAAAATGCGCAAGACCCGTTACGCAGTCGCCGCCATGGCCGCAGCTGCCGCACTGACCCTGTCCGCCTGCGGCGCCGACTCCGGCTCCGACAGCGCCGAGTCCGGTGATGCAGAAACCATCCGCATCGGCATCAAGTTCGACCAGCCGGGCCTGGGCTTCGCGGAAGCCGGCGACTACGCAGGCTTCGACGTGGATGTTGCCAAGTACGTAGCCAACGAACTCGGCTACGGCGAAGACCAGATCGAATGGATTGAGACTCCGTCCGCCCAGCGCGAGAACATGCTGGAAAACGACCAGGTCGACATGATCTTCGCGACCTACTCCATCACCGACACGCGCAAGGAAAAGGTCTCCTTCGCCGGACCGTACTTCATTGCCGGCCAGGACCTGCTGGTCCGCTCCGACTCTGACATCACCGGCCCTGAAGACCTGAACGGCAAGACCCTGTGCTCGGTCACCGGCTCCACGTCCGCCCAGAAGGTCAAGGACGGAATCGCCAACGACGTGAACCTGGTTGAACAGCCCAGCTACGCCGAGTGCGTCACCGCCATGCAGGGCGGCTCCATTGACGCCGTAACCACCGATGACATCATCCTGGCCGGCCTGGCTTCCACTGACGCCAACAAGGGCCAGTTCAAGGTTGTCGGCAACACCTTCTCCGAAGAGAAGTACGGCGTCGGCATCCAGAAGGGCAGCGACAAGTGTGAAGACATCAACGCGGCCATCGAAAAGATGATCGAAGACGGCGCCTGGGAAGAAGCCATCAAGAAGAACACCGAAGGCGCTGACTACACGTTCAACGCTGAGCTGAACCCGCCGGCCATGGACGCCTGCGCCTAAGCGGTCCGCCTCCGCCGGGTTTTCGGCGGCAAAGTTCGGGGCAGGGCCTAGGCCCTGCCCCGAACTCCGCTCCACACATCTTTACGGAAGAGGTGACATATGGAAGGTTTCCTCGAGCTCTTCGGCGAATACGACGTCGTCGGGGCCTTCTGGGTCAACATCCAACTAACATTCTGGGCCGCGCTTTGGTCCCTGGTGCTTGGCACCATCCTGGCGGTGATGCGCATTTCGCCGATTGCCAGCCTTCGCTGGTTCGGCACTGCCTACGTCAACATCTTCAGGAACACCCCGCTGACCATCATCATGGTGTTCGGCACCCTTGCCTTGTGGTCCCAGCTGCAGGTCAACCTCTCCAGCGATTTCGAACTCAACTTCTTCCGGCTGGCTGTGCTCTCGCTCTCCGTCTACCACGCGGCGTTCGTCTGTGAAGCGATCCGAAGCGGTGTAAACACCGTGCCGCTGGGACAGGCTGAAGCTGCACGTTCAATCGGCCTCTCATTCCTGCCCGCAGCGTGGCTGATCATCCTGCCGCAGGCTTTCCGCGGCGCCGTCGCCCCGCTGGGCAACGTGCTGATCGCGCTGGCGAAGAACACGACTGTCGCTGCGGTGGCCAGTGTCGCCGAAGCATCAGGGCTGATGAAGACGATGATCGAGTTCCGGCCCGATCTGATGACGCAGATCTTCCTGACCTTCGCAATGGGCTTTGTACTCATTGTTATCCCCATTGGCCTGCTCACTACCTGGGCCTCGAAGAAACTGGCGGTGGCCCGATGAGCCAAAGTGTCCTGTTTGACGCCCCCGGGCCTCGCGCACGCCGTCGTATCCTCATCGCCAACATCCTCGGCGGGCTGTTCATCCTGGGCCTGCTCGCCATCGTCGTGAACGGCCTGGCGGAGAAGGGCCAGTTCGAAGCAGCCAAGTGGACGCCCTTCCTTGAAGCGGACACGTGGCAGTACAACATGCTCCCGGGCCTGATGGCCACGCTCCGCGCTGCCGCCGTCGCGATCGTGACGTCCATCGTCTTCGGCCTGATCTTCGGCCTTGGACGCCTGTCCTCGGTCAAGGCCATCAGCTGGGTCGCCGGCCTGGTCGTGGAGTTCTTCCGCGCCGTGCCCGTCCTGCTGATGATGATCTTCTTCTACCAGTTCCTGTCCAAGGCCACTCCGGTCCCGCCGGCGGATGTTCCGTTCGTCGCCGTTGTCCTGGCGCTGACCCTGTACAACGGTTCAGTGATCGCTGAGCTTGTGCGCTCCGGTGTCTTCGGCCTGCCGAAGGGACAGCGCGAAGCGGGACTCGCAATCGGCCTGACCCGCAGCCAGTCCCTTCGGGTGATCGAGGTCCCGCAGGCGCTGGTCGCCATGCTTCCGGCACTGCTGAGCCAGTTCGTCGTCATCCTGAAGGACTCGGCACTGGGCGCCTTCATCGGCTACAGCGAACTGCTGGTCTTCGCCCGGAGGCTTGCCTCCGGTGAAGGCAACATCCTGCCGGCGCTGCTGGTCACCGCCGCGATCTTCATCATCCTGAACATGATCCTGACTTTCGCCGCCCAGCGCCTCTCGCGCCGGCTTGGAGCACGTGCAGGAAAACTCCTCAGGGCAGAAGACGCCGTGGAGCCCGAAGGGGTGCCCGCACCGACCAAGTAGCCCCCTCCCCACGAGATAGTAGAAAGTGCCGTTTAGAAGCTTCTAAAGGGCACTTTCTGCTATCTCGTGGCAGAGGCTAGGCGGCGAGCCAGGTTTCCAGGGCAGAGAGGCACTGGCGGATGGCGCCGGCACTGACATGCTCATTATCCGAATGCGCCAGCAGCGCATCGCCCGGGCCAAAGTTAACTGCCGGAATGCCCAGGGCACTGAAGCGGGCGACGTCGGTCCACCCGTACTTGGGTTTGGGCTCGGCTCCCACGGCCGCCACGAAGCTGGCCGCGGCCGGACGGTCCAGTCCGGGACGGGCTCCGGCCGAGGAGTCGGTGAGCACCAGGTCAAAGCCGTCCAGCAGCTCCCGCACGTAGGCCTCGGCCTGGGCAGGGTTCTTGTCCGGGGCGAAGCGGTAGTTGATTTCCACCACGGCTGAATCCGGAATCACGTTGCCCGCTGTGCCGCCGTGTATCTTCACGGCATTGAGCGACTCGCGATAGTCCAGTCCTTCAACCCGAACGGTTGCCGGCTGGTGGTCGCGCAGCCTCACCAGGATCTCGGCGGCACCATGGATGGCGTTCTCCCCCATCCAGGCACGCGCCGAATGCGCTGCTTTGCCGGTGGTTCGGGCCTGAAAGCGCATGGTCCCGTTGCATCCGCCTTCCACCGTCCCGTCAGTGGGTTCCAGCAGGATCGCGAAGTCGGCCTTCAGCCATTCAGGGAATGACTTTTCCAGGCGGCCCAGGCCGCTGAGGGACGCATCGACTTCCTCGTGGTCGTAGAAAATGAACGTAATGTCCCGGCTTGGATCGGTGAGCCTGGCTGCCAGCGCCAGCTGCACCGCCACACCGCCCTTCATATCCGTAGCACCGCGTCCGTAGAGGACGTCGCCGTCCCGGCTCGAAGGCACGGTTCCCCGGGAACCGGGAACGGAGGGCAGCGGCACGGTGTCCAGGTGCCCGGCGAGGATGACGCGCTCACTGCGGCCAAGGCTGGTGCGGGCCATGATCGAATCGCCGTCACGCACCACTTCAAGGTGGTCCAGGCCCTTCAGGGCTTGCTCCACGGCATCGGCAATGGCCGCTTCGTTCCCGGACACACTCTCAATGTCCATCAGTGCCGCCGTCAGGTCAGCGACGTCGTCGAGCAGGTTCAGGGGTTTGGCAGGTAATACGGTCACCGGTCCAGAGTACCGCTCGGTAGAGTAGAACCCATGACTTCAAGCACTTCCTCAGCCCCCACCCCACGCACCGCGTCCGGTCTCGGACTGGCCACCGTAGCCGCAGACGGCACGGTACTGGATGTCTGGTACCCCAGCCCCGCCCTCGCTCCCCTGCCGGAGGACGCAACGCTGGCAGCCGACCTTGCGAAGGCTGCGGCCACCATGGCTGACGAGGTCCGCGGAACCTGCGGGGAGGTCCTCGAAACGGAGATCGACCTCGATGCGGCTCCTGCCAACACCGCCGACGCCTACCTGCGCCTGCATGTTCTCTCTGCACGCCTCGCAGCACCGAACACCATCAACCTGGACGGCATCTTCGGTGTCCTGCCTAACGTCGTCTGGACCAACTTCGGCCCCTGCCAGGTGGCCGGCTTCGACCAGGTAAGGATTGGCCTGCGTGCCCGCGGTGCCGTAACTGTCTACGGCGTGGACAAGTTCCCGCGCATGGTGGATTACGTCCTGCCCTCCGGCGTGCGCATCGCAGACGCGGACCGTGTCCGCCTGGGTGCGCACCTGGCCGAGGGCACTACGGTCATGCACGAAGGCTTCGTCAACTTCAATGCCGGCACCCTGGGAACTTCCATGGTCGAAGGCCGGATCTCAGCCGGGGTCGTTGTGGGCAACGGCTCCGACGTGGGCGGCGGCGCATCCATCATGGGCACCCTCTCCGGCGGCGGCAAGGAACGCATCACTGTTGGGGAGCGTGTGCTTCTGGGCGCCAACTCCGGCGTGGGCATCAGCATCGGCGATGACAGCGTCGTCGAGGCAGGCCTGTACGTCACTGCAGGCACCCGCGTCAGTGTTGCGGACCCTGAAACCAACGAGGTGCGCACCGTCAAGGCAGCTGATCTGTCCGGTGTGCCCGGCCTGCTCTTCCGGCGCAATTCAGCCACCGGCGCCGTCGAGGCCCTGCCCCGCCTGGCCCACACGGTTGAGCTGAACGAAGCGCTGCACGCCAACTAGGGTCCGGACCAGGAGAATAGGGCAGTGGCCCGTACCATGCCGCCGGCACGGCGCAGACGCACCAGCGTGCTGCTTCTTGGCGCTGCGGCGGCAGCTGCGGTGCTGCTTTACCTCCTGGTCCTGGCCACCGGACGCGACGAGGACCGTCCGGTGCGCGAACGCTGCAGCGCAACGGTCAGCGGTGCTTCCTGGTCCCTGAACCCGGACCAGGCGGCCAACGCCTCCACCATCAC
>NZ_BAAALV010000002.1:1178166-1179913 GCF_039528575.1 Arthrobacter gandavensis | reverse complement strand
CGCGGGCGGCTTCGATCGCCCTGGCCACCGCAGTCCAGGAGTCCGGACTGAGGAACCTGGATTACGGAGACAACGCCGGCCCGGATTCACGCGGTCTTTTCCAGCAGCGTCCGTCCCAGGGCTGGGGCTCGCAGGAGGAGGTCATGGATCCGGTGTACGCGGCCAATGCCTTTTATGACGCCCTCGTTGAGGTTCCGGGCTACCAGGACCTGCCCATTACCGTCGCCGCCCAGACCGTCCAGCGCAGCGCCTTTCCCGATGCTTATGCGGATCACGAATCCGAAGGCAGGGCCTTCGCCTCTGCCCTCACCGGACAGACGCCAGCCGCCCTGAGCTGCACCCTGAATCCTGCTGAGGCACCCGGGGATCCGAACACAGTCCTGGCGGCCATGTCCGCACTGTACGGGCAGCAGCAGGCCATGGTGCTCGGTGAGGTCCTGGTAGTGGGTGCCTCAGGCGAATACGGCTGGTCCCTGGCCCAGTGGGCCGTGGCCAACGCGAAGGCACTGAACATCAACGAGGTGTCCTTCGATTCCATGACCTGGACACGCGGCAGCGGCACTTGGAGCGCTTCGGATGCCCCTGCCACGCAGGTGGCCATTCATATAGCACCGGTGTCAGTGGGCCAGGGGTAGCCTGCTTCGTCGGCATCACGGCCTCCCGGGGCGGACCCACTAGGCTGGAACCATGCGAATACTAGTCACCGGAGGAACCGGCTACATCGGGTCCCACACCACGCTGGAGCTGCTGCAGGCAGGCCACGACGTCGTTGTGATGGACAACCTGGCAAACTCCAGCACTGAATCCCTGAACCGGGTCCAGGAGCTGACCGGACGCACCGCCGCGTTCGTGCAGGCGGACCTGCTGGATCCTGCCGCCCTGGAGGAGATTTTCACCGAGCACTCCCCAGAGGCCGTCATCCACTTCGCCGGACTCAAGGCAGTCGGTGAGTCAGTGGCCAAGCCTCTGCACTACTACCGGAACAACGTTGCCGGCACGCTGAACCTGCTCACGGCCATGGACCGGCACGATGTCCGCACCATCGTCTTCAGCTCCTCGGCCACCGTGTACGGCGCTTCGGAAGAAGTGCCGCTGGCCGAGGACCTGCCGATGGACGCCGTGAACCCCTACGGCCGTACCAAGGAGCAGATCGAGGACATCCTCACGGACCTCGGGACCTCCGACGAGCGCTGGAGCATCGCCCTGCTGCGCTACTTTAATCCGGCGGGGGCACACGAATCCGGACGGATCGGCGAAGATCCCACAGGTGTTCCCAACAACCTGCTGCCCTTCGTGGCACAGGTCGCAGTCGGGCGACGGGAAAAGGTCATGGTTTTCGGCAGCGACTATCCCACACCTGACGGCACGGGCGTGCGCGATTACATCCATGTCATGGACCTGGCAGCCGGCCACCTGGCAGCCCTTGACTACATTGCGGCGCGCAAGGGCGTGAAGCGCTGGAACCTTGGCACCGGCGACGGTTCCTCGGTGCTGGAAGTCCTGGCCGCGTTCTCCAAGGCGGCAGGCAAGGAAATCCCCTACGAGTTCGCGCCCCGCCGTCCCGGAGACGCTGCCGTGAGCTATGCCGACCCTGCAGCCGCGCAGGCGGACTTGGGCTGGAGGGCAGGCCGGTCCCTGGATGACATGTGCCGGGACCACTGGAACTGGCAGAAGCAGAACCCCCAGGGCTACGCGTCCTAGGACTGCCCCCGCACGACAGAAACGGCCGGGCCCGCATCCAAGCAGA
>NZ_BAAALV010000002.1:1151704-1178149 GCF_039528575.1 Arthrobacter gandavensis | reverse complement strand
GCCACGGCGGTTTAGCGCTCCGGGTAGCTGCGTTCCGGAACACCTGTGTACAGCTGGCGCGGACGGCCAATCTTGGTCTGCGGGTCCTGCATCATTTCGCGCCACTGGGCAATCCAGCCCGGGAGGCGGCCGATGGCGAAGAGGACGGTGAACATCTTCTCCGGGAAGCCCATGGCCTTGTAGATCAGGCCGGTGTAGAAGTCTACGTTCGGGTAGAGCTTGCGCTCAATGAAGTAGTCGTCCGCGAGGGCCTTCTCTTCCAGGCGCATGGCAATGTCCAGCAGCTCGTCGTTGCCGCCCAGGTCCGCGAGGATCTCGTGTGCGGTTGCCTTGACGATCTTGGCGCGCGGATCGTAGTTCTTGTAGACGCGGTGCCCGAAGCCCATGAGCTTCACGCCGTCTTCCTTGTTCTTGACCTTCTCCATGAAGGTTTCAGGCTGCATGCCGGTGGACTGGATGTCCCGCAGCATGTTCAGCACGGCTTCGTTGGCACCGCCGTGCAGCGGGCCGAAGAGCGCGCTGATGCCGGCGGAGATCGAAGCGAACATGTTCGCGTTGGAGCTGCCAACCAGGCGGACCGTGGAAGTGGAGCAGTTCTGCTCATGGTCTGCGTGCAGGATCAGCAGCAGGTCCAGGGCCTTGACCAGCTTCGGGTTCAGCTCGTACGGCTCGGCCGGCAGGCCGAAGGAGAGCCGCATGAAGTTCTCCACCAGGTTCATGGAGTTGTCCGGGTAGAGCATGGGCTGCCCAATGCTCTTCTTGTGCGCGTAGGCCGCGATCACGGGGAGCTTTGCCATGAGGCGCACGGTGGAGAGTTCCACCTGCTCCTCGTCAAAGGGATCCAGGGAATCCTGGTAGAAGGTGGAGAGGGCGCTGACGGCCGAGGAGAGCACCGGCATCGGGTGCGCGTCACGCGGGAAACCGCCGAAGAAGCCCTTGAGGTCCTCGTGCAGCAGCGTGTGGCGGCGGATCCGGTGGTCGAATGCCTCAAGCTCTGCCGGCGTGGGCAGGTTGCCGTAGATCAGCAGGTAGGAGGTTTCCAGGAAGCTCGAGTGCTTGGCCAGCTGCTCGATCGGGTACCCGCGGTAGCGCAGGATTCCGGCGTCGCCGTCGATGTAGGTGATCGCCGAAGTGGTGGCCGCGGTGTTCATGAAACCGGGGTCGAAAGTAACGGTGCCGGTCTGCTTCAGCAGCTTCGATACGTCGAAGCCGTCGTTGCCTTCTTTGGCAGCGATGCGGGGCAGCTCAAGCTTGTCCGCAGGGTCGGTCCCATAGTGCAGTTCGGCACTTGGTCGCTCAGTCATTTTTCTCCTTCAGGAGTTTGAAGAACCCACTGCTACGGGCCCGCGTCCTCGTGAGAAGAGCGCCCATAGTACACATTCGTGCTTTTATCTATTTCGCTAAAACGCTACCGGGTTACGGGGCGATACAACTAATCGGCAGCCATGTTGTTGTGCAAGCGCAACATCAGTGCGTGATGCCACCGCCCAATCAGCCCGCTGCGTCCAGCCGCCGCGCTGCGGCAGCAACGCGCTCGTCGCTTCCCGTGAGCGCAACCCGGACGTAGCCCGCACCCGCGTCACCGTAGATAACGCCGGGACCAACCACGATGCCCAGCGCCGCGAAACGCTCCACGGTGGTCCAGGTGTCCTCCCCGGCCGTTGCCCAGAGGTACAGGCCGGCTTCGGAGTTCGCAATCTTCAGTCCGAAGGCTTCCAGCGCGGGGACCAGGACCTCGCGCCGGGCCCGGTACCTGTCCTTCTGCTCCGCCACGTGCCGGTCATCGGAAAGGGCCGCGAGCATGGCAGCCTGGACCGGTGCCGGGACGATCATCCCGGCGTGTTTGCGGCTGTTCACCAGGTTCGCGATGATCGCGCCGTCACCGGCCACGAAAGCCGCGCGGTAGCCGGCCAGGTTGGACTGCTTGCTCATCGAATAGACGGCGAGCAGGGAGTCGTTGCTGCCGCCGCTGACCCGCGGGTCCAGGACAGACGGAACCGGAGCCCCGCCGCGTGCTGTGTCCCATTCGCCCCAGCCGAGTTCGGCGTAGCATTCATCCGATGCCACGACGGCGCCAAGCGAACGTGCCTGGTCCACCAGGGCAGCCATCGATCCGGCGCTGCGGACGCTGCCGGTCGGATTGCCCGGAGAATTGACCCAGACCAGCCGGACCCGGGACCGGGTCTGTTCATCAAGTTCGTTCAGGTCGTCGGCGGCCACGGGCGTCGCCCCGGCCAGCACGGCGCCCATGTCATAGGTCGGGTAGGCAACTGTGGGACGCACAACGACGTCCCCGGCGCCCAGCCCCAGCAGCAGCGGCAGCCAGGCCACGAGTTCTTTGGAGCCTACCGTCGGCATGATGTCCTGCGGGTCCAGGCCCGGCACGGACCGCCGGCGGGCGAACCACTGGGCAATCCCCTGCCGCAGCGCGGGAGTTCCGTGGGTGGTGGGGTACCCGGGTGCGTCAGCTGCCCCGGCAAGCGCAGCCTGGATGAAATCCGGCGTGGGATCGACCGGGGTTCCGATCGAAAGATTCACGGCGCCGTCGGCATGCCGGGATGCCTGCTGCACATACGGTGCCATGGCCTCCCACGGGTACTCCGGAAGGTTCAGGCCGAAGCTGCCGGAGGCTTTTGCGCTCATCCCTGGTTCTGCGGCGGAAGTGCGGCGATCAGCGGGTGATCCTTGTGCGTGTTGCCGAGCTTCGCGGCGCCGCCGGGGGATCCCAGGTCGTCGAAGAATTCGACGTTGGCCTTGTAGTAGTCGGCCCACTCTTCGGGAGTGTCGTCCTCGTAGTAGATGGCCTCGACCGGGCAAACCGGTTCGCAGGCACCGCAGTCCACGCATTCGTCCGGGTGGATGTAGAGGGAGCGTTCACCTTCGTAGATGCAGTCCACGGGGCACTCTTCGATGCATGCCTTGTCTTTAACATCCACGCATGGCTGCGCAATTACGTACGTCACGTCCCTTTGCCTTCCTTGGTGTGCGGATTTCCGCGTCGCGGCAGATCTCCACGAGGTAATGCTTCCACGTTAGTAGTCCGTTCCATTATCTCCCAGCCGGGAGGGTGCCGCGTACTATGTAACGGTGAGAACCCCATCCCCCCAGGAACGGCTGCGTGCAGCCGGCACCGGGCAGCGCGCCGTCGTCCGCTACCGCATTGACGGTGGCCTCACGGACGCACTGGGAACTATCACGGCCTTGGACGACGCCGCGTGCACCCTGTCTACGCGCGCCGGGACAGTCCGCATCCCCTGGGCCCTGGTGACCGCGGGCAAACCCGTACCGCCAGCCCCCGAACGCCGCGGCCCGCGCCGGCCCGGAACCCCGGACTAGGCCGCCGCCGAGCGCGGCGTATGCTGGTTTGATGCCAAACGATGAAGTGATCCAGGCCCGGGGACGAGCGCTGAGCTCCCCCGTGCGGCTGCGGATCCTGCGTTTGTGCCTGCACGCCGAACGGACCAACAAGGAAATTGCCGAAGCACTGGAGTTGAATCCGGCCACGGCGCTGCACCACGTGCGGACCCTGCTGGCCACCGGCTTCCTCGCTGCAGGCACGCCGCGCACCGGTAACCGCGGTGCCAAGGAAATCCCCTACCGCGCCACGGGTCTGAGCTGGAAGACATCGCTGCCGGAGAGCGCCAACATGGTTTTCATTGAGACGTTCCTGCAGGAAATCGAAGGCCTTCCCCCGTCTGACATCGAGGTGGTGCGGATGGGGCTGAGCCTTAACGAGGAAAACCGCCGCATCCTGATGGACAAGCTGCGGGCGGTTTTCGACGACTATGCACTGCGTGGACCGGATCCGGACGGCACGCCTACGTCGCTGATGCTGGCCCATCACCTGGACCGCACCAGCGAACGGCTGGGCTAGCTGCGGGGTCCGGGACCGGGCCGGTAACCCGGGTCGGTCCCGTATGGCAGGACCGGCGCCTGCACGGCTGCCCGCTCGAAGCGGGCTTCGCGCCGAAGCACGACCGCGCTGACCATCACGGCTGCCACCGTGGCCAGAGACTGGCCAAAGAGCCAGATCAGACCGGCGGTAATGACCGGCAGGTCCAACCCGGAATCCGTTCCAGTGACGATCAGCGGTCCGCTGAAGATATCAAGGGAGAACGCGCCGAGCAGGACGTAGGTCAGGATGCCGGTAGCCGCACTGACGGCAACGGAACGTGCCCATAGCCCGGCAAAGACAGCCACGGCGGCACTGAAGACCAGCGCTCCGACCGCGCCAAGCGGCAGCGGAGTGTCCCCCGCATACAGCACCTGCGCGTGCAGGGACGTTCCCAGGATGCCAGCCGCCAGGGCACCAAGCACCACGGCCACAGGGCCCCGCCAACGCGGGACCCTGTGGCCTGGTGCCTGGAACTGGACGATTGGACTAGGCCTTCGCGCGGGCGCGGTTGGCCTTGGCACGCTCGTTGGCGTCCAGGATGAGCTTGCGGATGCGGATCGACTCCGGGGTGACCTCCACGCACTCGTCCTCGCGGGCGAATTCGAGGGATTCCTCGAGGGTCAGCTTGCGCGGCGGGGTCAGGTTCTCGAAGGTATCCGAGGAAGCTGCACGCATGTTGGTGAGCTTCTTTTCCTTGGTGATGTTCACGTCCATGTCATCGGCGCGGGAGTTCTCGCCAACAATCATGCCTTCGTAAACCTCGGAGGTGGGCTCCACGAAGAAGGAGCCGCGTTCCTGCAGGTTGATCATGGCGAACGGAGTAACCACACCGGCGCGGTCGGCGATCATTGAACCGTTGGTGCGGTACTCGATCGGACCGGCCCACGGCTCGTAGCCTTCAGCGATGGACGCGGAGATGCCTGAGCCGCGGGTTTCCGTGAGGAAGCGGGTGCGGAAGCCAATCAGGCCACGGGCGGGAACGATGAATTCCATGCGGACCCAGCCGGTGCCGTGGTTGGACATGTTGACCATGCGGCCCTTGCGGGCAGCCAGCAGCTGGGTGACGGCACCGAGGTATTCCTCGGGTACGTCAATGGTCATGTGCTCCATCGGCTCGTGGACCTTGCCGTCGATCATCTTGGTGACAACCTGCGGCTTGCCAACGGTGAGCTCGAAGCCTTCGCGGCGCATCTGCTCCACGAGGATGGCCAGGGCGAGCTCGCCGCGGCCCTGGACTTCCCAGGCATCCGGACGCTCGGTGGGCAGGACCCGAAGGGAAACGTTGCCGATCAGTTCCTTGTCGAGCCGGTCCTTGACCTGGCGTGCGGTGACCTTGGCGCCCTTGACCTTGCCGGCCAGCGGCGAAGTGTTGATACCGATGGTCATGGAGATCGCAGGATCGTCCACGGTGATCAGCGGCAGCGGCTTGGGGTTGTCCACGTCGGTGAGGGTTTCACCGATGGTGATGTCCTCGATACCGGCAACGGCGACGATTTCGCCGGGGCCGGCGGACTCGGCCGGAACACGCTCAAGTGCCTTCGTGGCCAGCAGCTCGGTGATCTTTACGGTCTTCATCGTGCCGTCATGACGGGCCCACGCAACCTGCTGTCCCTTGCGCAGGGTGCCGTTGAAGATGCGCAGCAGCGCCAGGCGGCCCAGGAAGGGGGAAGCATCCAGGTTGGTGACGTGCGCCTGCAGGACACCTTCCGGATCGTAGGTCGGAGCCGGGATGTGCTCGATGATGGTCTGGAACAGGGGTTCCAGGTTGTCATTGGCCGGGGCCTGGCCGTCAGCCGGCTGCTCCAGGGAGGCAGCGCCGACGCGGGCGGCAGCGTAGACAACGGGGACGTTCAGGACCAGGTCAAGGTCAAGGTCGGGAACTTCGTCCGCAAGGTCGGAGGCCAGGCCAAGGAGCAGGTCCATGGATTCACTGACAACCTCGTCGATGCGGGCGTCGGGGCGGTCGGTCTTGTTGACCAGCAGGACAACGGGCAGCTTGGCGGCCAGCGCCTTGCGCAGCACGAAGCGGGTCTGCGGCAGCGGGCCTTCGGAGGCGTCCACGAGCAGCACGACGCCGTCGACCATGGAAAGGCCGCGCTCGACCTCACCGCCGAAGTCGGCGTGGCCCGGGGTGTCGATCACGTTGATGGTGATGGTTTCGCCCTTGGCAGCCGGACCGTTGTAGAACACGGTCGTGTTCTTGGCCAGGATGGTGATGCCCTTTTCACGTTCCAGGTCACCTGAGTCCATCACGCGTTCTTCGACATCTCCGTGCGAAGCAAAGGAGTTCGTCTGCTTGAGCATGGCGTCGACGAGGGTCGTTTTGCCGTGGTCAACGTGGGCCACAATAGCAACGTTGCGGAGATCGCTACGCACTGCGCTGTTTACAGCCGTGTTGGTTTCTGACATGCGTGAAGACTCAATTCATAGGTAACAGTTCGGGGATAATTCACAGTGGTCCGGAGTCGATCCGGAGAATCCGGCAGTTCTGTACAAATGCTGCGTTGGAACACACGTGTAAGAAGTCACCGAGAGGCCGCCGTCAGCGGGCACCATACCATTCTAGTCGTTTTGCCAAAGGTTCCCTAATGCGAGGGGTCCGGGGCCGGCCAGCCGGTTGGTCAGGCCGCCTCCGGGGGCAGCTCCAGTCCAGCTCCGGGGATCGCTGCGAGCAGCGCCCGGGTGTAGTCCTGCTGGGGATTGGTAAAGACTTCGTCAGTGGTTCCGGTTTCCACCACCTTTCCCTTCTGCATCACGCAGACCTCGTCTGCGATCTGCCGCACCACTGCCAGGTCATGCGTAATGAAGAGGTAGCTCAGGCCAAGGTCCGCCTGCAGTTCAGCGAGCAGGTTGAGGATCTGCGCCTGCACCAGGACATCAAGGGCGGACACGGCTTCGTCGCAGATCACCACTTCCGGGTCGAGGGCCAGGGCACGGGCCACAGCCACACGCTGGCGCTGTCCGCCGGAAAGCTCGTTGGGGAAGCGGCGCATCACAGACTGCGGCAGTGCCACCTGGTCCAGCAGCCTGCGGACCTTTGCGGCCCGGCTTGCCGTGTCACCGATGCCGTGTACACGCAGCGGCTCTTCAATGGTGTGGAAGATGTTGTACATCGGGTCCAGCGAACCATAGGGATCCTGGAAGATGGGCTGCACCCTGCGGCGGAAGGCGAAGAGCTCTTTCCGGCCCAGGGTGGTCACGTCTGTTCCGTCGAAGAAGATGCTGCCGCTGGTCGGCTTCTCCAGGTTCAGCACCATGCGGGCAACGGTGGACTTGCCGGAGCCGGATTCACCGACGACGGCGGTGGTGGTGCCGCGCGGCACCGCGAAGGACACGTTGTCCACGGCGGTGAAATCGGTGTGCCGGCCCAGGCCGCTGCGCAGCTTGAAGACCTTGGTCAGGTTGCGGACTTCAATGACGTCCGGCGTGCCGGATTCCTGTGCGGTAAGGGCACCGGAGGCTTCCGGCGCCTCCAGTCCCCTGTCCCGGATCGAGTCGATCCGCTTGGAAGCGAGCGACGGCGCGGACTCCACCAGCCGCTGTGTATAGGGGTGGCGCGGATTCCGCAGAATCTCCAGGGCCGGCCCGGACTCCACCACGCGTCCCTTGTACATCACCACCACGCGCTGGGCGCGTTCTGCGGCCAGGCCAAGGTCATGCGTGATGAGCAGAACGGCAGTGCCCATTTCGCGGGTCAGCGTTTCCAGGTGGTCCAGGATCTGGCGCTGCACCGTCACGTCCAGGGCCGAGGTGGGCTCATCTGCGATCAGCAGCCGGGGAGAGCAGGAGAGGCCAATGGCGATCAGCGCCCGCTGCCGCATGCCTCCTGAGAACTCGTGCGGATACTGCTTCGCCCGGGAGGCGGCGTCGGGCAGGCCTGCCTGGCCCAGTACCCGCGCTACATCCGCGTCCGTGGCGGGCTGGCCGTTGGCCTTGAGTGTCTCGCGCACCTGGAAACCGATCTTCCACACCGGGTTCAGGTTGGACATCGGGTCCTGGGGCACCATGCCTATCGAATTGCCGCGGAGCTCCACGATCCGCTTGGCGCTGGCCCGGGTGATGTCCTCACCGTCAAAGATGATCTGTCCGCCGCTGATCTGCCCGTTGCCGGGCAGCAGGCCAATGGCTGCGAGCGCCGTCGTCGACTTTCCCGAACCGGACTCCCCCACGATCGCCACGGTTTCGCCGGGCAGGACGGTCAGGTTCGCGTCCTGGACAGCGTTGACAGGCCCGTTGGAGGTGTTGAAGGAAATTGCGAGCGAGCGGATGTCCAGCAGCGGGGCCGGCTCAGTGGCCGGGCTTTGGGCAGTGGAGGTCATAGCTTGCGGGCTTTCGGGTCGAGGGCATCACGCACGGCGTCGCCGAGCATGATGAAACTGAGGACGGTGACGGACAGCGCTCCGGCCGGCCACAGCAGTGCTGCGGGGTTGGCACGCAGCGAGGTCTGGGCGGCGGAGATGTCATTGCCCCAGGACATGATGTCCGGCGGCAGGCCGATCCCCAGGAAGGACAGGGTGGCTTCAGCCACGATGAAGGTACCCAGCGAAATGGTGGCCGTGACGATCACCGGGGCCAGGGCGTTGGGCAGGACGTGCTTGACCAGCGCCTGGAACTTGGAGACCCCCAGCGCCCGGGAGGCAACGACGAAGTCCGCGTTGCGCACGGAGATCACTGCCCCCCTGGTAATGCGGGCAATCTGGGGCCACCCGAAGACGACGAGCGTCAGCACCACTGTCCAGATGTTGCGGTTCTCGCGGAACATGGGCAGCTGCATCACGATAATGGCGCCCAGGATCAGCGGCAGGGCGAAGAAGATGTCGCCAAGCCGTGCGATCACGGCATCAAGCCATCCCCCGTAGTACCCGGCGAGCGCCCCGAGCGATCCGCCCAGCAGCACTACCGAGACGGTGGTGATGATGCCCACCAGCAGGGAGGCCCGGGTCCCGTAGATGAGCCGGGCATAGACGTCGCACCCCTGCAGCGTGAAACCAAGCGGATGTCCCGGGCTGGGCCCGGCATTGGAGTCCGCCAGGTAGCACGCGCCGTCGGGCGGGGTCTGGGTGAAGAGCTGGGGGAAGGCCGCCACTGCAACAATCAGCAGGATCAGCAGGGCGGAGATGATGAACAGCGGCCTGCGGCGCAGGTTCCGCCATGCCTCCCCCCACATGCTCAGCGGGGCCTTGCCGTCCTGGACAGCGTCGGTCTCCGGCAGGACGTCCGAATCCACCGGCGCAACAAAGTGCTCCTGGGTCCGGAAACTCTTACTCATATCGGATCCTTGGGTCCAGCCAGGCGTACAGGAGGTCCACCAGCAGGTTCGCCACCACGTATACCAGGACCAGCACGCTCACAATTGAAACGATCGTGGGCCCTTCGCCGCGGATGACGGCCTGGTAGAGCTTCTGCCCGACGCCGGGCACGTTGAAGATGCCTTCCGTGACAATCGCGCCGCCCATCAGGGCACCCAAATCCGCTCCCAGGAAAGTAATCACCGGGATCAGGGAGTTGCGCAGGATGTGCACGGTGACTACGCGCGGGCGGGAGAGGCCTTTGGCCGTAGCGGTGCGGACGTAGTCGGCATTCATGTTTTCAATGACTGAGGTGCGCGTCAGCCGGAGCACGTAGGCGAAGGACGCCAGACCCAGCACGACGGCGGGAAGTATCAGATCGCTCCAGCCGGCACTGGCCCCCACGGTGGGAGCTGTCCAGCCGAGTTTTACGCCTATGAGGAACTGCAGCAGGAAGCCCAGCACAAAGACCGGGATGGCGATGACCACGAGCGAAACGAAGAGCACGGTGGCATCGAAGATCCGGCCTTTCTTCAGGCCCGCCACCAGTCCAAAGACAATGCCGAAGACTGCTTCGAAGAGCAGGGCCAGCACCGCCAGCCGCATGGTGACGGGGAAGATCTGCGCCAGGACTTCTGCCACGGGACGGCCGGAGAAGTCGTTGCCGAGATTAAAGGTCAGCAGGTTCTTCAGGTACTCGAAGTACTGCACAATGAAGGGCTGGTCCAGGTTGTACTGCTCCCGCAGCTGCGCGGCGACAACCTCGTTGACCGGCCGGTCCCCGAACAGCGCGGCGATCGGGTCTCCGGGGAGTGAAAAAACCAGGAAATAGACCAGCAGGGTTGCCCCGAAGAACACGGGGATCATCTGCAGGACCCGGCGGGCAATATATCTGGTCATTAGGGGTACCTGCCCTGCTCAGTTCGAAGGGCTGGCTTGGACATGGGAAACCATCCTGTTCTGACGGCGGACGGCCGGGGCCGTTTCCCGGCCCTGGTTCTGGACAGGTCCGGGAAACGGCCGCCGGCTCGCCGGCCAGGCTTACTTGCGTGCGATGTTGTAGTAGACAGGCACGCCGTTCCAGCCGGTTTCCACGTCAGTGACGTTGCTGCTCCAGCCGGTCTGGGATACCTGGTACCACAGCGGAATTACCGGGAGGTCCTGAAGCAGGACTTCCTGGGCCTGGTTGAAGATCGCCGCACCTTCTTCAGCGGTTGTGGCCGCCAGTCCCTGTGCCAGCAGATCGTCGAATACCTGGCTCGAGTAGTCGCCGTCGTTGGACCCGGCACCGGTTCCATAGAGCGGGCCGAGGAAGTTGTACAGCGACGGGTAGTCCGCCTGCCAGCCCGTGCGGATGGCTCCGCTGAGGGTCTTGGCCGTGGCATCCGAACGCAGCTCCTTGAACGTGGAGTAGGCCTTGCCCTGCGCGTCCACACCGAGGACGTTCTTGAGCGAGTTGCAGACTGCGTCAACCCATTCCTTGTGGTCGCCGTCGGCGTTGTAGCCGATGGTGAAGGCCTTGCCCTCGGGCCACGGGGAAATCGCCTCGGCTTCATCCCAGAGTTCCTTGGCACGCTCAGGGTTGTAGGCAAGCGCTTCCGAGCCGGCGAGCTCGGAGTCAAAGCCTTCGATCACCGGAGAAGTGAACTCGTTGGCCGGCTGCCGTGCCCCGGAGAAGATGACGTCGGTAATCTCCTCGCGGTTGATCGCCATGGAGATCGCCTGCCGGCGCAGCGCACCGGCTTCCCCGGAGAACTCGTCGAGGTACTGGGGAATGGTGATCGTCTGGTTCTGGGCCGTGGGCTTCTCCGAGTAGCGTCCCTCACCCAGATCGGACTTGAAGGTCTTCTGCGCTGCGGCCGGCATCTGGTCCAGCACGTCCAGGTTGTCCGCCTGAAGATCCGCGTAGGCGGCATCGTAGGAGGAGTAGAACTTGAACGTCACGCCGCCGTTCTGCGGAACCCGGGTGCCCGTGTATTCAGGGTTGGTAACCAGGTCGATCTGGACTTCATGCTGCCAGGCGTTGTCACCGGCCAGCATGTAGGGCCCGTTGCCTACCGGATTTTCCCCGAATGCTGCCGGGTCCTCGAAGGCCTCGGCGGGCAGAGGGTAGAAGGCCGTGTAGCCCAGGCGCAGCGGCCAGTCAGATTCCGGCTGCGAGAGCGTCACGGTGAAGGTCTTCTCATCAACGACCTGGAGCCCGCTCATGGTCTCCGCGGTTGCACCCTCGGCGCTGACTTCGTCGTACCCTTCAATACTTTCGAAGAAGTACGAGTTCAGCTGCGCATTCTTGGCTGCAGCCCCGAAGTTCCAGGCATCCACGAAGGATGACGCTGTCACGGGCTCCCCGTTGGAGAAGGTCTTTCCGTCCTTCAGGGTGATCGTGTAGTGCTGCGAGTCCTCAGTCTCGATGGACTCGGCGATTTCATTTACTGTCTTGCCGTCGGCGTCGTAGCTCACAAGGCCTTCGAACAGAAGGTCCATGATCCGCCCGCCGCCCACCTCATTGGTGTTGGCGGGGAGCAGCGGATTCTGCGGCTCGGTGCCGTTGGCCGTAATGCTCGTAGCAGTGGCGGCGGAGTTTGTGCTTTCGGTTCCTCCGCCGCAGGCTCCCAGCGCTAGGGCGGCGACCACCGCCACGCTGACAACCTTGGATACGCGCTGTAAACGCATTCCGCCTCCTGGATAGAAAGGAAGCCGGTGTCTTGTTTCCGGCGCTGATGTCCGGGCAGCAGCTGCTGGGAGGGTCCCAATATCTCTTCCTCAGACCTCAGCAATGGTCCTTGGTTCCCGGGTTTTCCGGACAACCAAAAGGGGACACGCCCGCCGGAGCAACCCGTTGTGCAGGTGCCCTCGAAGCCTGTCCCCCGTGAACAAAAGTATATCGACGAGGCCTTGAATATAACGATTCGAGGACGATGTTAGATCCACCACGCGAGCCTGTAGACAAATCACACTGAATATGCAGAAGGACCCTCCGGAGAGGGTCCTTCTGGTTGTTGAACCGCTGGTACTACAGTGCCTGGGCTGAGGAGGACATCAGCTTGGCCCGCAGTTCACGCCGTTCGCGCTGCTTGTCCGGGTCCGGCAGCGGCACTGCTGCAATCAGCCGCTGCGTGTATTCCTCCTGCGGGTTGCGGAGGATTTGGTCACGCGTGCCCTGTTCCACGATGCGCCCGCTGCGCATCACGCAGATGTGGTCGGCAAGGACATCCACCACCGCGAGGTCGTGGGTCACGAACAGGCAGGCGAAGCCAAGCTCGCGCTGCAGGTTCTGGAAAAGTTCCAGGACCTTGGCCTGCACTGAAACATCCAGTGCCGACGTCGGCTCATCCGCCACCATCAGCTTGGGCTTCAGCGACAGTGCGCGGGCAATGCCCACGCGCTGCTTCTGTCCGCCGGAGAGCTCATGCGGGTAGCGGTTGCGGTACGCGCGGGGCAGCTCCACCTGGTCCAGCAGTTCCTCGATGCGCTGCTGCAGGGCAGCTCCCTTGGCTTCACCGGCCAGGAACATCGGCTCGCCGATACTCTCGCCGATGGGCAGCCGGGGGTTCAGCGAGGATGACGGATCCTGGAAGACCATTCCCACCTGGCGCCGCAGGGAATGCATGGCCTTGGAGTTGGGCTTGAGTTCGGAGATGTCCGTTCCCACCACGCGCAGCTCGCCTTCCGCAACAGGAAGAAGCCCGACGGCGGCACGGCCGATGGTGGTCTTGCCGGAGCCCGACTCGCCCACCAGGCCCATGACCTGTCCGGGCAGGATCCGCAGGTTGGCACCCTCCACTGCACGGAAGGCGGCTACCCGTCCCTGCTTGGGATACTCGATCGCCACGTTCTCAAGGACCAGCACCGGCTCGCCGCCTGCGGCGTCCACCTTGGCTGCGGCGTCGGTTCGAAGGCCGGACAGGACTTCCGCTTCCCGGCGCTCCAGTTCTTCCTGGTCCACGGATTCAAGCTCAACGTGCGTGGCGGCTGCCAGCGCAGCAACCACGTCGACGTCGCCGTCTCCGTCTGCTCCCTGCCCCAGGTGCGGGACGGATTCCAGCAGCGCCCGGGTGTAGGGGTGCTGGGGATTGGAGAAGATTTCCTTGGCGGTACCCGTTTCCACGATGACACCGTGGCGCATCACTGCAATGCGGTCTGCGAGGTCGGCCACCACGCCCATGTCATGGGTAATCAGCACAATGGCCGAGTTGAGCTTGTTGCGCAGGTTGCGCATCAGGTCCAGGATTTCGGCCTGGACCGTCACGTCCAGCGCGGTGGTCGGTTCGTCGGCGATCAGCAGCTTCGGATCACAGGAGAGCGACTGGGCGATCATGGCCCGCTGGCGCTGGCCGCCGGAGAGCTGGTGCGGGTAGGACTTGAACGCCTTCTCGGGGTCCGGCAGTTCCACCATGTCCAGCAGCTTGAGCGCGCGCTTTTTGGCCTCGTCGGGCGACAGCTCGTTATGCAGGCGCAGCGTTTCCACGATCTGGAAGCCCACTGTATAAACGGGGTTCAGAGCGGTCATGGGCTCCTGGAAGATCACGGCAACGTCGTTGCCGCGCACCTGCCGCAGCTTGTGCTGCGACAGGCCCAGGAGCGGTTCACCGTCCAGCAGGACCTCGCCGGTAACCCGGGAGTTCTTGGGCAGCAGGCCCAGCAGGGCCATGGAGCTGGCGCTCTTGCCGGAGCCCGACTCACCGACGATGGCCAGGACTTCCCCGGCTTTCACGTGGTAGTTCAGGCCGATCGCGGCGGGAACCCATTCTTTATCCACGCCGAAGTCCACGGAGAGGTCGCGGACCTCAAGGACCGGCGGCCGGCCCGTGGAGCTCGCCTGTGTTGTGCTGATGGTTTCAGTCATGGCGGTGGTTTCCTTCCGTCCAGGCTGCGCGCCGGCCCCGGATCACCGGGCCGATTACGGAGGCGCCTGAAAATGCTGTAACGATGGGGGTATGCCGAACCCGCAGAGCGAGCCCGTGACCGAAGTTTTCCGTCCACGCACCACCAAGTGGTTCGTGGGTATAGCCGTAGCCCTCACGGCCGCCGCGGTTCTGTCCGCGGGCTGGACCAACGGCGCCGGAGGCGTTTTGGCCACCGCTCCCCTGTTCCTGATTCCCGTGGCAGCCGCGTGGCTGTTCTGGTATCCCAGCGTGCGGGTATCCGCACTCGGCGTACGGCTGGACAACCCTTTCCGGACCGTTGAGGTGCCGTGGGCGGCGCTGATCCATGTGGATACCAAGTTCGCGCTGAAGCTCGTGACGCCCAAGGGCTCCTACACGGCGTGGGCCGCTCCCGCTCCCGGCGTCTGGGGCACCCATGCGGGCAAGCCCGAACACCTGCGGAACCTTCCCGGCACTACCTACGGTGCCGGCGGTTCGGTACGCCCCGGGGACCTGAGCAACACGGACTCCGGCCAGGCTGCCCGCATGGTGCGCGAACGCTGGGAACTCCTGGTCAATGCCGGCCGGATCGATCCCGACCAGACTGACACGGCCCGTGCCGCGGTGAGTTTCAACTGGCGCTGGATCCTGGGAATGGTTCTTGCAGCCGCTGCGCTTTTCGCCCTGGCGGGGCTGGCCTAGTACGGCCCTCCCCGCCTCGGCGGCAAGCGTTCCCATTAGTTGCCAGCCGTCTTGGTCTTGACCTTCTTGGCATTGAACTTCTTCTGCCGCGGGTCAAAGGCGTCGCGCAGTCCATCGCCGATGAAGTTGATGCACAGGCAGATGGCCACGATGAACAGGCCGGGCCACCAGAAGAGCCACGGGCGGGTCTGGAACGCTTCCTGGTTCTGGCTGATAAGCAGGCCAAGGGACGTGTCCGGGGGCTGCACGCCAAAACCGATGTAGCTCAGCGATGTTTCGAGCAGGATGGCCGTGGACATCAGCAGCGTGGTGTTCACGATGATGACGCCAACGGCGTTCGGCAGGATGTGCTTGAAGATAATGCGGTTGTTGGAAGCGCCGGCGATGCGCGCAGCGTCGACGAACTCCCTCTCGCGCAGGGAGAGGAACTCACCGCGCACCAGCCGTGCCAGCGACGTCCACGTTGCCAGGCCCAGGAAGATTCCCAGCAGGACGACGCCGATGCCGGCACCCACCAGGCGGTTGGCAATCTGGCCCAGGACGGCGGCCATGACGATGATCGGGATGATGATGACGACGTCGGTCAGCCGCATCAGGACAGCTTCGACCCAGCCGCGGAAGTAGCCCGCTACGGCACCGACAACAGAGCCGACGATGCAGGCAATGATGCCTACCAGGAACATCACGATGATGGACTGCTGCGTACCGCGCATGGTCATGGCGAACATGTCGCGGCCAATGCGGTCCTGCCCGAAGGGGTGCTCGCCCCAGTTGAACAGGTTCACGAAGGTGGGTGCACCGCCGTTGACCTGTTCGGTGAACTGGCGGTAGTCGTATTTCCACCAGCCGGGAATGCCGGCAAAGCCGATGGAGCTGAATGCCAGGATGCAGATCAGCGCGAAGACAACCAGCGAGATGATCGCGGCGGTGTTGTCAAAGAAGCGCTTGCGGACAATCTGTCCCTGCGAGAGGCCCTTGGTCTTCGCCTTGGCAGTGGACTCGGGTTCTGTTCCGGGCGGGTTGGAGGGGGTTTCGGCGGAATACGTAGTGCTCATGACTTCACCCTTACGCGCGGATCAAGGACGGTATAAACGAGGTCTGCCACCAGGTTGAAGACCAGTGCCAGAATGCCGGTCACCAGGAAGAAGCCCATGATCGGGTTGGGATCCACCCGGTGCAGGGCCTGGACGAACAGCTGGCCCATGCCGCTGAAGGCGAAGACCTGTTCGGTGATCACGGCGCCGCCGATCAGCGCACCGATGTCGAAGGCGACGATGGTGGCGAGCGGAATCAGGGCGTTGCGGAACGCGTGCCGCATGACCACGGTGCGCTCGGAGAGACCCTTTGCGCGCGCAGTGCGGATGTAGTCCATGTTCATGATTTCCAGCATGGAGGCGCGGGAGTAGCGGCTGTAGCTGGCCAGGGAGGCCAGCAGCAGGGCGACGGTGGGCAGCAGCAAATGCGTGAACGTGTCCACGCCGCTGATCCAGAAGTCACCGTTCAGTCCCGGTGTGGAAGCGCCAACGGTGGCGATCGGCCGGTCCCGGATGCGGGAGTTGTCCATGTAGGACGGCCAGGCGTACATAAAGCGGTCCAGGACGATCAGCCCGCCAACGAGCAGCCCGGTCAGGGCAGCGCCGCGCATGCTCTGGGCGCGGTCGTAGCCTCCCATCAGGTAACCGACCAGGCAGCCCACGGCAACGGTGGCCACGGCAAGGAGGAGCATCATCAGCCAGGTAGCGGAGTTCAGGAGCGGCTGCAGGGCGTAGTAGGCCACAACGCCAATGGCAACGGTGATCAGCGCCGAGTACAGAGCCTTGCGGTTCTTCAGGCCCGCGCTGAGCAGTGTCACGCCGTAGGCAATGGCCACACCGGTGATTGCGATGACAACCGGGCCCAGGCTCGGCGTGACAAACCAGCCGGTGGCTCCCAGGACGTAGAGCAGACCGGCGGCGACGGCGAAGCCCGCCACGAACGCGATGGCCCTGCGCCTCATGCTGCCGCCGGCAAACACGACCCAGATCAGGCCGCTGGCGGCGCCGACGCTCAAGACCACCGCGAGCGGTATCTGTGGGTCGGCAAGGAAGTTGTTGAAACCGATGGCGCCGTACTCCTTCAGGAGCACTGCCAGCCAGAAGATCGGCAGGGAGAAGAACAGGAACGCCATAAACGTGACGCCGTAGTCCAGCGAGCTGTACTGGCGCAGCGCCGTGATGATGCCCAGCGAGATGCCCACGATGATGGCCAGGAGGGTGGCAGTGGTAACGAGCAGGATCGTGGCGCCCATGGCACGGGCCAGGGCATCGGTAACCTGCTCACCCTGGATGCTCTGGCCCAGGTCGCAGGTGGCCGCGAACGGCGCCAGGCACTTCACGGCGCCGCCCAGCCAGTAGAAGTAGCGCAGGGGTGCCGGAACGTCGAGGTCAAGGAGTTCAGTCCTGGCACGGATGAGCTCGTCGCGGTTGGGTGCGGGATTCTCGCGCAGGTCTTGGAGTGGATCGCCTGACGCCGCTGTCAGGAGATAGACCAGGAACGAAGCCCCGAAGAGGATTAGCACGGCGGTCAAAAGCCGCCGGACGATGTAGGTAACCATAGAGTGTCAGCCTCATTAGAACGGGTCCGGGGGTTCTCCCGGCACTCGCTGAAGTGTAGTGCAGGTCATAAGTGCGGGGAATTTGGTTAATCCCAATCACTTGTCCGCTGCTATGGGGGTTCGGAAAAGACAGGGCGCCGGGACCGTAAAGGCCCCGGCGCCCTGCGGGTATTGCTTAGCTGTTGAGGCTAGGAATTAGTCCAGAACTTCCCATTCCCAGAAGTTCCACCAGACACCGGTCTGGTTCGGCATGTAGGAGTTGATCCCGCCAATGCTGTCGCTGTGCGCGTCAACGCCCGGCGACTGGAAGAGCGGCAGGCCGAAGGAGGAGTCCCAGATCAGCTTGTCGATCTGGATCTGCAGTTCCTTCTGCTTCTCAACATCGGTTTCCAGGATGAGCTGATCCATGAGGGCATCAGCTTCGGGGTTGGAGAAGCCGCTGTAGTTGGACGCAGCGCCGGTCTTGAACAGCTGCGGTACGCCGGTCACGCCGACACCCGAGTTGATCCAGCCGAAGATGGAGGCGTCGTAGGTGCCGGTGCCCAGGGCGGAGCCCCAGTCAGAGGCGCCCAGGCCGCCGTCGACGACCTTGAAGCCGGCTTCGGAAGCAGACTGGGCGATCAGCGTGTAGGCGTCGGAGCGGTTGGGGTTGTCCTTGTTGTACATGATGCGTACTTCAGGGGTGGCACCGGCAAGCAGTTCCTTGGCGCCTTCAACGTCAACCTCGGCGTACTCGGAGGAGCCGTTGTTGGCGGCGGAGTCTTCGTAGCCGTCCTGGTCGGACAGGAAGATCTGCGAATCCAGCGGAGCTGCATCCGGGTTGAGCTTCTTGACGATCGAGTCAACGATTGCCTGGCGCGGGATGACCTTCATGAAGGCGGTGCGCACGTTCTCGTCGGCGAAGACGCCGGAGAAGTTCAGGTCAACGTGGTCGTAGGAGAGCTGGTTGCCGGAGTTGATGGTTACACCGTCAATGGCTTCAAGCTGCTCCACGGTGTCGGCCGAAGCCTGCGGAGCAATGATGTCCACTTCACCGTTCTTCAGAGCCTGGACCTGGGCGGGAGCATCACCGATGTAACGGACGATGATCTCGTCGATCTTGGGCTCAGGACCCCAGTTGTAGTCCTCGTTGCGGGTCAGGGTCATGGAGTTCTCGGGATCGATCTCCGAGACAATGAACGGACCGTTGGAGAGGTACAGGGAGGCATCCGAGGGCAGCGACTTGGTGTCGAAGCCGGTGTTCCAGAAGTCGGCAACTGCCTTCAGCTCTTCGTTGACCGGAGCCGGGTTTGCCGGGTCGCCCGCGGGCGTGTTCTGGATGAGTTCGATCAGCGCGTCGCCGTCGGCCAGTCCGGCCTTCTCGGCAACCACGTGCGCCGGGGTGCTGACGCCGCCGTCGGTCATCGCACCAAAGGCAACTTCCCAGTCCGCGAAGGGCTCGGAGTAGGTCATGGTGATGGAGCGGCCGTCGTCGCCGATTTCGGGAACGTCGGTCAGGCTCAGGCCTGAGGTGTCACCGGCGTAGTCGAAGTAGGTGGTACCGGAAACGGTCTCGCCTTCTTCGTTCAGCGTGGCGTCGTTGAAGTGGCCGGAGTTGACGGCCCAGAGGAGCATGAGGTCGTCTGCGTCGACGGGCTCACCGTCGGACCAGTTCACGCCTTCGTTAACGGTGTACTTAACCGTCAGGGGATCCTCGGAGACCTTTTCGTAGGTGCCGAAGTCTTCCAGCGGCTCAACCTTGAGTTCATCGGTGATGTAGTTGAACCCGGAATGCGTGGCGTACGCAATCTTGCCGTTGATATCTACGTTGCCGTTCGCCGTGTTGCTGTTGAACGAGCTGAAGGCGTTAACCTCCACAACGCGGACAGAACCGCCGGTGCTCTCGCTGTCAGTGGAACCGCCGTCGGTGGTCCCCTGATTCGCTGCACAGGCGCTCAGTGCGAGAGCAGCAACAGCTGCCACACCCACTGCTTTGGAAATACGTGCAAAACGCATTCCGCCTCCTATTTCTCAGTGCGTCATTGTCTCCGGCGGGATTACCGGAATCACGGACAGCGCAGATCCTGCGTGCCTCGTCGCATATGACTAAGAGAGTAGACCGCGGACTGCTACCGGCCCGTAACTTGGTTCCCGACGCGACACGGTTGTTACACGTTTGCAACCTGAAAATTATCATTACGCCGCATGCTCTGGTGTGATGGTATTTGAGCCGCTATTGTTCCCCCGCACACACTTCTGAGGGCCTTTTGGGCAGGGATAGGATTCAGGTGGGGCCGGGAACCTGGCCCGCACCCACTCAGCGGAGGACTCTTGTGAAGCTCACAATCATCGGCGGCTCGAAGGGAACCGGCGCCAAGCTGGCCTCCCTCGCACAGGCCGCAGGCCACGAAGTGACAGTCCTTTCCCGCAGCGGACAGGGCCCGGAAGGCGTCCGGGTACTTACCGGGGACGCCGGGGATCCCGCTGCCGCGGCGTCGGCCGTTGCCGGTGCGAACGCCGTCGTCGTCACGGTGGGCGGCGCCAAGGGAAACCCGAAGCACCGGGCAGCCGTCACCCGCACTGTCATTGACGCCATGAAGAAGCAGGGTGTGCAGCGGCTGATGGTGCAGTCCTCCCTGGGTGCCGGGGACTCCGGCTCGCTGATGCCGGCCCCGCTTCGGATCGCGATGAAAGTGGCCCTGGCAAAACCGCTTGCCGACCACAATGAGCAGGAAGCGGCCGTGCAGGGTTCCCGCCTGGATTGGACGATTGTCCGGCCCACCGGCCTGACCGACAAGGAACCGACGGGTTCCTGGCAGGTACTTGAAACCGGGGACAGCGGAACCCTCCGCGGCTCGGTTCCCCGTGCCGATCTGGCCGCCTGCATGCTGGGACTACTGGAAGATCCCGCTTCCATCGGCAAGGCAGTGGGCGTCAGCAGCTAAGCGCAGCCGCCGGCCTTAGGCCGCTTTACGCCTGCTGCAGCAGGGCTGCTTTCCTGGCCCTGGCATCCTTGATACGCGGACCGGCGAACCACAGCACGGTCCCTACGAGGACCCATACCCCCAGGGTCAGGGCAGCACCCGCTCCGCCTGTGCCGTCAAAATAGGCCACGGCCCGAACCAGGGTCCCCGCAGCCCCGGGCGGCAGCAGCTGTCCGATCAGCGCGACGCCGGCGGGAAGCCACTGGGCGCTGGTGGCGATGCCGGCAAACGGGTTGCCCACGAACATCATGGACATGGCGGCAATGGTGAAGCCCTTGGTGCCGAAGCACTCGTTGAGGCCGGCCAGGGGAAGTGCCAGCGCTGCGATGCCGAGGGCGACGCTGGCGGCGACGGGGACCAGTGGGCCTTCTATGCTGCCGAAGAGGTATTTAAGGACGGCCGCGACGACGAACCCGCCGGCGACTGAAAAGCCGGTGAGGCCGGCGAAGATCCACCAGCGCTTACCGGAGAGCATGGAGCGGAACGCGACGGCGGGCACAATGCCGCCGAACACCAGCGGGAAGGCCAGTCCGCCAATACCAACGCCGGTTGGATCGGCGGCGGGCAGCGGAACAACATCGACAATTTCAGCAGTCTGTCCCATGCTTCCGGCCATGGTGGCCCCCACATTGCTGATGGTTCCGGATACCGCAGTTGATCCTGCGCTCGCTACGTATACCGTCATGTCCGGTGCCGAGAAGTCGAATCCTCCCACAATGTCCCGGTCCCGGATTCCCTGCTCCAGCTCGGCGGCACTTTCATAGGGCTGGACTACGAAAGCTCCCGGGGACTGCTCCTCAAGCGTGTTGGCGATCGATTCCGCCTGGTGCTCTGCCCCAACCACGCCCAGGCCGAGGTCCCGCGGACCGGAGAGCAGGGAGGGCGAAATAAAGAGCATGAGCAAGGCCAGGAGGATCACCGAAAGTCCAACGGTGAGGCCCGCCCAGATTGCGGCGTGCTTGCGGTGGGAGCCCGGCTCCCGGGTCTGGATGGTCATGAATAGTCCTTCGTTGTGGAGGATTTTCCTCCGCTTCTACCGGAAGATATTCCTCCGGTTTAGACTGAAGGTCAAGTTGAAGGAGTACGAATGAGGGCCGACGCCGAACGCCGCAGGCAGAACATCATTACGCACGCCAAGCATGTCTTTGCCGAGCGGGGCGGTGATGTTGCCCTCGAAGCCGTGGCTGCGGCCAGCGGCGTGGGCATTGCCACCCTTTACCGCAATTTCCCGTCCCGCGAAGATCTGCTCCAGGCTGTCGTCCAGGACACGGTGGAGCAGATCATCCGGGCCGTGGATCAAGCACGGCGCACTCTGGACGCTGACCCGGCCGGGGCTTGGCAGGACCTGCTGTCCAGCCTCACGGCGATGAACCTGGGCGCGCTCACGGACGGGCTGGCACTGCAGGCGGGAGCTGCCCAGGATCTGGCAGCCTCTCCCCTGGCACAGGTCCAGCAGCCTGCACTTGATGCCCTGAACGGCGTACTGGCCAAGCTCAAGCGCTACGGAGCCGTGAGGGAAACGCTCTCCGCCCTGGACGTCATCGTTTCCGTTGCGACGATCACGCGCCCGCAGGTCTCCGCCATCCGGGGTGCCGCCCCCGGCGTACCCGGCCAGCTGGCTGAGGCCTACTTCCACTGGAGCCGCGGGGCCTGAATCCGGACTGGCGGAGCGGCCAAGGGGCCGTTGCCCGCAGTCGAAACGGAGCGCCGTATCCGCAGCCTGCTAGAATTGATGCGGCCTCTGGCCACCACGGCATCGATGACACGACACGCGGGGCACTTCAAAAAGTACCTTCTGACACGGCACGGTCGATCGCCTCCACACCGCCGACTGTCAGGAGACTCTATGGCGCCCTCTTCAATTTCCCGTCCCAATGTCAGGGATCGTGCAGGCGGGATGATCGCGGTCGCTGCGGCCGCTGCGTTCCTCGCCACCTTCAACGAGACGTTCCTCAACGTCGCCTTCACGCCGATCATGCAGGACTTCGGCGTCAACATCAGCACCGTTCAGTGGCTAACCACCGGCTACCTGCTCGTCGCCGCTGTCTTCGTTCCCGTTGCCAACGTCCTGTACCACCGGTTCCCCACCCGGCCGCTGTTCGTCGCCGTCGTCGCGATCATGGTCCTGGGTTCTGTGGTGGGAGCCATGGCCCCCAGTTTCGAAGTCCTGCTTATCGCGCGCCTGCTGCAGGCCATCGGAACCGGCCTGCTCACCCCCATCGGCATGAACATCACCCTGGCGGTGTCACCGCGGGAGAAGCTTGGCCTGAACATGGGCATCATGGCTGCCATGACTACGCTGGGCCCGTCGCTGGCGATCGTTCTCTCCGGCGCCATTCTGACCGTGGCCCCGTGGACCACCCTGATGTGGGCCTTCGGCGGCCTCACCGTCGCAGTGCTGCTCGCCGGTGCGATCGTCCTGCGGAACGTCACGGAGCTGGGCCGCCCGGTCCTGGACATCCTGTCCTTCGTCCTCGTTGCCGTCGGCATGGTCGGCATCCTCTACGGCGTCTCCAGCGCGTTCGAGGGATCCGCTCTCTACGCAGGGGTTGCCGGCGTCGTTGGCCTTCTCGCCATGTGGCTGTTCATTCTCCGCCAGCGCCGAATCGAGAATCCGCTGCTGGACCTGCGGCCGTTCTCCAGCGCACCTTTTGTGTTCGGAGTGCTGATGACCATGCTCGGCCTGGTCTTTGTCTTCGCCATGAACGTGGTCATCCCCCTGTTCCTGCAGGGTGCTCTCGAGATGCCGCCGCTGGGTGCCTCGCTGACCCTTGCACCGGGCATCCTGCTGACCGTGGGGATGGGGCCAATCGCCGGCCGCCTGTTCGACCGCCACGGCGGGCGCTGGTCGATTCCCCTCGGATTCCTCGTCATGGCAATCTTCGTGACGCTCGTCGGGGTCGCTGCAGGACAGGGCTCGGTCTGGATCTTCGGGCTGCTCTACGTCCCGGCAGTGCTGGCAACGGCATTCGTCGTCGGGCCGTCCCAGACGTTCGCGCTGGCCAACCTGGACCGCGAGACCAGCCCGCACGGCGTCACGGTGGTTTCAACCAGCTTCCAGATCGCCGGCTGCGTGGGCACCTCGCTCGCTACCGGAATCTACGGCGCCGTCATTGCGTCGAACATCGAGTCCGGTAGCAGTGAAGGTGATTCCCTGCTGGCCGGTTTCCACGGCTCCGTCGCCCTGGTGGTTGCCACGTCACTCCTCGGTATCCTCCTCGCGTTCCTGGCCTACCGCTCCGTACAGTCCCGCCGCGCCGCGGAGAACGCACAGGCCCCGGCTGACACCGTCCAGTCGATCATGAAGTCCGACGTCTACGCCCTGTCCTCCGACGCGAGCGTGCTTGACGCCCTGCAGACCTTCGCCGAGCGCGGCATCTCGGGTGCACCGGTCCTCAACGCGGACGGCACGCTGGCAGGTTTCCTGTCCGACGGCGATGTGCTGCGCTACCTCTCCGCGACCCATCCGTCCTCGACGTCGATCTACTCCTATGCGATCGGTGCTGCGGACGACCTGGAACAGGCAATGTCTGATCTCGCGAACCTGAACGTTCTGCGTCTCGCAACGCACGACGTCGTCACGCTCGACGCCGGCGCATCGGTCAGTGACGCTGTGGCTGCGCTGTCGGACGCGCGGCTCAAAAAGGTGCCGGTGGTTAAGGGCGAAGATTCCCGTCCCATTGGCATCGTGAGCCGGTCTGCTATCAACCGGCTGGCGATTGCCACCTACCTGCGTTCACGCAGTGAGGCCGACGTCCGCACACCGGCGTAGTCCCGCCGTCGTTAGCGAGCAGCAGGCCGAACCCACTGCGGGTCCGGCCTGCTGCTGTTTTATGTAGTAGGTCCGGCGAGGGCGCGGTGTCAGCGGCTGGATGGGGCAGGCCATGGGATGTAATCGCTCCGGCTTTGCCAGGAGCCGTGTTCGGAGAGCGGCCGAAAGCGCAGCGTCGTGAATTCGTGGTGGAAGTCCCGGCGTTCCCGCTCGGTCATCGCTTCGGTATGGCGGCGTCCGGTTTCCCCGGCGTCCCTCCCGGAAACCATGCCGGTCATCGCCCGGGTGCTGGTCCAGATGGAGAAGGTTGAAACTGTTCGGGGCAGGCGGATGCCGGCCATGGCCAGTGTCGCCTCGGGGTGGTCCCGGATCTGGGTTTCCACGGGACGGCCCCACCGGATGAAGCGGGGCAGTTCCGGCAGGCGCAGGCGGGCCAGGGTCACGGCCACCACCGGCTCGTGCGGGTTGGCTGATTCTGCGGATTCCGGCAGCCCGGAGAACTCGCTGACACTCCCCCAGCGGCGCAGGAACTGCAGCCGGACGTGCCAGCCTTGGTCCAGTTTCCTGCCAAACGGATGCCCGGTGAGGAAGTCCGTCAGCGACCGTTCGTCTTCCCAGTGCGCGAACACGGCCGTGCGCTTCAGCTGCATCCGGCGCGGTGAAACTATCGGCGCTCCCAGCTCCATTCCTGCGAACACTTCGGCGTGAACCAGGCCGGGGGCTTTGAGCTGGCGCACCATTGCTCCGGCGGCGGTGAGGGGCGGCAGATTGGCCAGGTGGAACGAGTAGATGCTCATAGTGCCGCCGCCAAGTGTTTCCCCATCCCCTGATCCTTGCCGGGCGCGGCGGCACGCGTCAAATAACTGCCGCTGCTCAGCCTGCCCGGCGGTAGTGCACGGAGAGCGCACCGTTGCTCATTGGCTCGGCTGAAATCAGCTCCAGGCGGCGAGCGCCGTCGAGAAGACCTTCATAGAGGGTGGGACCGTGCCCGGTAATCATGGGGTGCACCAGGAATCTGTACTCATCAATGAGGTCCAGCCGGTCCAGCGCTGACGCAAGCTTGCCGCTGCCGAGGAGCACGCCGTCGGGCGTCTGGTCCTTGAGCTCCTGCACCGCGGTGCGCAGGTCGCCTTCGAGGCGGTGGCTGTTGTTCCACGGGAAATCGCTGCGCGTTGCGGACACTACGTACTTGGGTTTGTCCTCCAGCGTGAGGGCCCACTCGCGGATCGCCTCCGGCGCTTCCACCTCTCCGTGGGCGACCAGCGGCCAGTAACTCTCCATCAGCTCGTAGGTGGTTCGGCCCCACAACATGGCACCGGACTCATCCAGAAGCCGGGTGTAATGCGTGTGGGTCTCGTCGTCGGCGATCCCCTCCTGATGATCGACGCAGCCGTCCAAGGTCACGTTGTAGCTGAATGTCAGGGAGCCCATGGAGCGATTCTCCGGCCGCCCGGTCCCGTGTGCAATCCGTTTGCGGAATCAACCGGTCCATTCGCGGCGCAAACGCCCTCATATGGGTGGAGCGGCCAGCCCACCGCCGACGGCGTTCCGTGCCATAACGACGCCGGCGGATCCATATCCGGGGTCGCGGGAATAGGTGGACCCTGTGGCGGGTTCCATCTCCGCCGGGGAATTGCCGGCTCGCTACTGCAAGGAGAGAACGCACATGGCACGAGTAGTTATCTTCGGCGGAACCGGCTATGCCGGCGGAAACATCGCCCGCGAGGCGGCCTCACGCGGGCACGAGGTCATCTCCTACTCCCGCAATGCGCCGGAACAGCCGCTGGAGGGTGTTGAATACCGCACCGGTTCGCTGGCTACACCGGAGGTACTCGCGGCTGCGGCCGCCGACGCCGATGTCCTCGTTGTGGCTGTGCACGGAGCCGACGTTGACGGCGCTCCGCTCACTGCGTATGTTCCGGGGCTGATCGATGCCGCGCGCACCAACGGCGTGCGGCTTGCCTTCGTTGGCGGCGCAGGCTCGTCCCTGGTTGCGGAGGGCGGTCCGCGCCTGGTCGATACCCCGGACTTCCTCGATGACTGGAAGCCCGAGGCCCTCTCGCATGCCGAGGTACTCGAGGCGCTGCGGCAGGCACCAGAGGACCTCGACTGGTTCTACGTCAGCCCGGCAGCTCTCTTCGGTGTCTTTGCTCCGGGCGAGACCACGGGCGCCTACCGTACCGGCGGCGACGTCCTGGTGACCAAAGACGACGGTTCCTCGGAAATCTCCGGCACCGACTTCGCGCTTGCCTTTGTCGATGAGATCGAGAACAACGCGCATCCGCGTCGGCGGTTCACCGTCGGGCACTAACAGGACATTCGACCCCGGCTAAGGCCGGCACTCCACACGCAGGAAGGCCCGGGATG
>NZ_BAAALV010000002.1:1117691-1151668 GCF_039528575.1 Arthrobacter gandavensis | reverse complement strand
CGGGCCTTTCTCAAGCAATCGCCTGAAACCTAGACGTTAAACCTAAACTCCACCACATTCCGACGCCGAATAACGTGTGAACCTGTACCAGGCTGCGTTCTACAGACAGCGGCGCTCGGGCCGCCTGTTTAGCCGCGGGGAAGCAGAGTTTGCACGTCGCCGTGCCGACGAGTCCTCAGCGGCTCGGCTTCCAGATCACGCTGCAGCCGCCACCTCCACGCTAGCTTCCGAGCTGCGACGGAGCAATGTTCGATTCGGCTTCGGATTCCGACAGTGCCTTCGTCAATCGATCAAGCGCTTCCGCTGTCGGCAACTTGGCCCGCATTTCTGTAGCGAGGCCTTGACCTTTGGCGTACTTGGTGAGGACGAGAGGGCCGTCACCACGACCGTCTTCAACGGAGCGCACGAGCGTCACGGTAGGGACAGCGCCAATTTCATTCAGGTGGATCGTTCGGCTTGGAATCTGATAAGCCGAGCCCATTTGGATTGTCCGCACGTTCGTGACCTGCAGATCGAACCTTCCAACTTCCTGCGCCGTATTTTTTTCACCATAAGTGATCCTTGACCCTAGGTATTCGCCTTCCGCAGTCGGTGAGGCAGCTAAATTCGAATCAATAACGCAACCCGATAGCACGAGACTCGTGAGATCCCAAGTGTGTTCATGAAGATCACCAAGGTCATCGACCACTCCACGATCATCCAACCAGAAGTGCAGCCGAAACCGTTCGCCAGCAGGCGCATTCACTAGAGGTGTCAGTTCTGCATGGTTGAACCCAAGCGGATGCTTCCATACATCGACCATGTCTGCTTCCAAAAACATTGCACCAAGGACGCTGCTAATTGAGATTCGTGCGAATTCGTTAGCCACGTAGGCTTCATAGATCTCCCGCAGACTAAGCATTCGTCGTCCCTGCGAATGCAAAGATCTCTCCCCATTCTTCATCCGTGTACTCCTCCTTCCAGTTCGTTGTAGCATCCTGGTTTAATTCCCGGACCCGCATGAAGAATCGCTTTACGTCTGTGATTCCTTCAGCATCAGATGCTTCCGCGGGCAATTTCAAAGGAGTTGCATAACCCGCTTCAAACTCGAACTCATCTAGGAGCGCCGCATGGTACCAGTTTCCAGCCTTAGTACGGAGACCATTGCGGTGGGGATCGGCAACAGTGATGAGGAAACTCTCCGAGTTCCCGTCTAGCCGGAACGGGGAGAATCTATGAAGTAGAGTAATATGGGGTGCGATTTTTGATCGCGAGGCCCAAACTACCGCAGCATAAATGAAGGCCAAGAGCTCCATCTGGATCCTCTTCGGATCTGCGCGCTCATCATCTGGGCGACTTTTACGCCTGTACACTGCGTATTTGGAACATAACTCACTATCAAACGGTGAGATCACTTGCACCTTATATTGGACCGGCCTATCAGTCACTTGCGCGAGAGCCGGAAGAACATGTTCTCGTTGCCATCGTGCAGAGCCCCCGCGAAAGTACCACTCCTTTGAAGAACCAAGCATCTCACCGAGAACCTGACGGATATGGCCCGCTGGGATCTCATGAACCGCATCCTGGTCCACCGTGCTCTCAAGGAGGGACTTGAGCGTCTCCGCCTTGCTGTCAACGAGGGACTGGAGTGTCTCCGCCTTCCTGTCAACGAGGGACTGGAGCGTCTCGACATCATGCGCCAGGTCCTTATCAGACTCGCGGGCACCAATCTGCGCAAGCACGACGGTCGAAATTGTAAGGGCTACAAACGAGATGAGGGCTGTGCGTAACCATCCCCCAGTGGTATTGACATCAAAAAAGACGGGAATCAGAGTCAGAGCGAAGAGAGCTGCGCAGGAAGCAAACGATACCCAGTCAACTTTTGAGAACTTACTAAAAAAGGCCTTCACCGAGGCACCAAAGTTATATACATCCTGCGAGTGTATACCTAGTTTACTTACCGATCTCTGCGTTACACTCATTCGCACAAGTCGACGACGAGCTGTGCCCAACCGAAAACACCGGTCTATACAGTGCGCATTGAGCGGTGAATTCGCGGCTGCATCGTTGTAGGCGATTCCTGTATGTATGGACAGAAATGCCGCCCTTATCTGCTTTCACAGAGGGCGGCATTTCTACTGGGTTCATGCGAGGGTCTTAGACGTTAAACCTAAACTCCACCACATCGCCGTCGGCCATAACGTAGTCCTTGCCTTCAATCCGGACCTTGCCGTGGGCCTTGGCCTCGGCCATGGAGCCGGCCTCAACCAGGTCGTCGAAGGAGACAACTTCGGCCTTGATGAAGCCGCGCTGGAAGTCGGTGTGGATGACGCCGGCAGCCTGGGGCGCGGTGTCGCCCTTGCGGATGGTCCACGCACGGGTTTCCTTGGGACCGGCCGTGAGGTAGGTCTGCAGGCCCAGGGTGTGGAAGCCAACGCGGGCCAGCTTATCCAGGCCGGACTCTTCCTGGCCGCTCATCTCCAGCATCTCGCGGGCTTCTTCCTCGTCCAGCTCCACCAGGTCGGCTTCGAGCTTGGCATCGAGGAAGATGGCATCGGCCGGAGCCACGAGTTCGCGCAGTTCAGCCTGGCGGTCCGGGTTGCCCAGGACGGCGTCGTCAACGTTGAAGACGTAAATGAAGGGCTTGGCGGTGAGCAGGCTCAGTTCACGCAGGTGCTCCATGTCCAGCTTGTCGCTGGCGATGGAGGAGAAGATCGTGTCCCCGCGCTCCAGCACAGCCTGGGCGGCCTGCATGGCAGCCAGCTGCGCGGCGTCGCGCTTCTTGATCTTCACTTCCTTCTCCACGCGCGGAATGGCCTTCTCCAGGGTCTGGAGGTCCGCGAGGATCAGTTCGGTGTTGATGGTCTCCATGTCCGAGCGCGGGTCGACCTTGCCGTCAACGTGGACCACATCGGGGTCGTCGAAGACGCGGATAACCTGGGCAATAGCCTCGGCTTCGCGGATGTTGGCGAGGAACTGGTTGCCCAGGCCTTCGCCTTCCGACGCGCCCTTCACAATGCCGGCGATGTCCACGAAGGACACGGTTGCGGGCAGGATGCGGGCCGAACCGAAGATCTCGGCGAGCTTTGCCAGGCGCGGATCCGGAAGGGATACGACGCCGACATTCGGCTCGATCGTGGCGAACGGATAGTTCGCCGCCAGCACGTTGTTGCGGGTCAGCGCATTGAACAGGGTTGATTTGCCGACGTTGGGCAGGCCGACGATGCCAATAGTAAGAGCCACGTTAGTAAATGTTACCGGGGCTGGCCGTCAGAGCCGAACCGGCGGCTGCCTCAGGACTCGGAGCGGCGGCCGCCCAGACCGCGGGAGGAATCCCCCATGGCCTTGAGCGTGGTGCGGATTTCCTTGGGCAGGGAGAAGATGATGTCTTCCTCCGCTGTGACGACCTCTTCGACCTCGCCATAGCCGTACTGGGCCAGCAGGTTGAGAACGTCCTGGACCAGGTTCTCCGGCACCGAGGCACCTGAGGTCACGCCCACGGTCGAGACACCTTCGAACCAGGACTCGTCCACCTCATTGGCGAAGTCCACCCGGTAGGACGCCTTGGCGCCGTATTCAAGGGCAACCTCAACGAGCCGCACAGAGTTCGAGGAGTTCGCCGAACCAACCACAATGACCAGGTCCGCGTCGGGCGCGATCTTCTTGATCGCCGCCTGGCGGTTGGAGGTGGCGTAGCAAATGTCATCGCTGGGCGGATCCTGCAGGTTCGGGAACTTCTCCCGCAGCAGCTTCACCGTGGTCATGGTCTCGTCCACGGACAGGGTGGTCTGGGAAAGCCAAATGAGCTTGTCCGGATCCCGGACCTGGATCTTGTCCACGTCTTCGGGTCCGTTGACGATCTGCATGTGCTCCGGCGCCTCGCCGTAGGTGCCTTCGACTTCCTCATGCCCCTCGTGTCCGATGAGCAGGATGTCAAAGTCGTCGCGGGCGAAGCGCACGGCTTCGCGGTGGACCTTGGTGACCAGCGGGCAGGTGGCGTCGATGGTGCGCAGGCCGCGGTCTTCAGCAGACTGCACGACGGCGGGAGAGACTCCGTGGGCGGAGAAGATCAGCAAGGAGCCTTCCGGCACCTCGTCCGTCTCATCGACAAAGATGGCGCCGCGCTCTTCCAGCGTGCTGACGACGTGCAGGTTGTGCACGATCTGCTTGCGCACGTAAACAGGCGGGCCGTAGTGTTCCAGTGCCTTTTCGACGGCGATCACCGCACGGTCGACGCCGGCGCAGTAGCCGCGCGGGGCGGCAAGCAGGACCCGGCGCGCTCCGGACACCGGCGCAGCGGCAGCAACCTCTTCAGGGCTGCGGCGGCGGCGTGGCACGGTGGGCATCGGCACGGAAACGGCTGTGCTGGTCATGACTCCATGCTAGCCGGTAGGCAGGACGGACCCCGAGCCGGGGCGGGTACGTCCGCTGTCAGCGCACACCTCGGCGGGATCCGGCCGCCAGGCGAAGCACCAGGCCCAGGATGAAAGCCGCGCCGCCGCCGATGAGCAGCACCAGCAGCCAGGACTGGAAGTTTGCCTGTGCAAGGGGCACCAGCCCGTCGACGAAGGTTGAAGCGACCGGGTTCGCGGGCGTCTGTCCCTCCACAATGCGTGCGGCTGCTCCCGAGGCCAGCCACAGGGCCCCAGCGAGGACAACGAGTCCCGCACCGATCAGTGCGAGGGTGGTGGACCGGCGTCGGGCAATAAGCAGGCCCAGCAGGGAAGCGAGCACGGCAGCGGCCGCCAGCAGCGGCCAGGACTCCGCAAAGCGCCCCAGGGTTTCAAGTTCGGCACTGCGGTCCTGGCCGGAGACCGTCAGCAGCCGCTCCCCCGCCTCAGCCGGTTCGGTGCCGATTTCGCCGGCAATCTGTGCACTGACCAGGTTAAGCAGCGGGCCCAGGTCCAGGGTGGGGGCGCCGGCATCAAACGTTGCCGTGTGGGAACGCTCCAGCGTCTGGGTCCAGGCTTCGGGGTAGCCCGGTGCCTCGGCGAACCCGGAGACCACCCGTTCCACGATGGGTTCAACCAGGGAAACCAGCCCGTCCGGCAGGCCATCCGTAACCGCGGCACTGGCCTGGGCTGCTACTGCGGAGGACAGCTGGGCCTGGAACGGTTCGTCGTCGCCCAGCGGCTGGGCAAGCTGGGCAAATCCCTGCGCGGACACAACATTCTGCGCCAGCCAGGCGCTGCTCACTGCGGCCCCGGAGAGCAGCAGTGCTATCAGGACCAGGATTGCCGAACCGAAAGTGCGCATAGTCTCCCAAATCTTCTTCCACGGAGCCGGGCCGCCCGGCAGTGACCTAAGGGGCCTGGCCGAAACCGTTGTCCACGGTCCTGCGGCAGCGGACACGATGTGTCCCAGGCACCTGATAGACAATAGCCTTAGGACCGGCGCCGCAAAGGACCGGCCTGCCGCTGAAGCAACAGGAGTTCTAAAACATGCAGAATGCCGCAGGAGCACAGGATCCGGACCAGACTGACACCGGAAACGCTCTGGCGCCCACGGCTGCCCTGACCTCCCCGGAGAATCCGTGGCCCCTGGCCCTGCTGTCCAAAAACCTGAAGGCCTACATCGACCGCGCACCGGCCGCGTGGGTTGAGGGCCAGGTCATTGAATTGAACCGCCGCTCGAATGCCTCCTTTATTACCCTGCGCGACGTCGATGCCGAGGTCTCGCTCTCCCTGACGGTCTGGAGCACTGTCATGAACCGCCTGGAGCTGCCGCTGGAACGCGGAGCCCGGGTGGTGGCACTGATCAAACCGGACTTCTATGTGAAGACCGGCCGGCTGTCGATGCAGACCAGGGACATTCGGCCCGTGGGCCTGGGAGACCTGCTGGCCCGGATCGAACGTCTCCGCCAGGCACTCGCAGCGGAAGGCCTTTTTGCGGCCGCCCGCAAGCAGCGTCTGCCGCTGCTTCCCGGCAGGATTGGGCTCATCACGGGCCGCAACTCAGACGCCATGAAGGACGTGATGCGCAACGCTGCGCTGCGCTGGCCCGCCGTCGAATTCGAGGTCCGCGAAGTTGCGGTGCAGGGCGTTAACGCCGTCGCCGAAGTGACCCGGGCGCTGGCTTCCCTTGACGCCATGCCGGAAGTGGACGTGATTGTCATCGCGCGCGGCGGCGGCTCGATGGAAGACCTGCTGCCGTTCAGCCATGAAGATTTGATCCGGGCCGTGGCAGCCGCGCAGACACCGGTGGTCAGCGCAATCGGCCACGAGGCTGACCGGCCGCTGCTGGACGAGGTCGCGGACCTCCGCGCCTCCACCCCCACCGACGCCGCGAAGCGGATAGTGCCCGACGTCGGCGAGGAGCTTTCGCGGATCGGCACGGCACGCTCGCAGCTGCGGCGGATCATGGAGCTCATGCTCAGCCGGGAAACAGACCGGCTTGCCCACATCCGTACGCGTCCCGTCCTCTCCGCCCCGGAAACCATGCTGGCCTCCCGGGCAGAGGACGTAGCCCGGCTCCGTGACCGTGCCTTCTCTGCGATGCGGTCCGAGGTCCGGCGTGACACGGACAAGATCAGCTACCTCCGCGCGCAGGTCCGTTCCCTCTCACCGCAGAAGACCCTGGACCGGGGCTACGCCGTCGTGCAGCTCGCAGACGGCTCCGTGGTCCGGGACGCTGCGGCAGTTCAGGCCGACGCCCAGCTGCGCATCCGGGTGGCCGCCGGCGAGCTCGACGCCGTTGCCACCGGACACCGCTAACCGACTTTTCAACGTAGGAGAACACCATGAATGAAGCAGCAGCACTCCCGGCCGACATTGAGGCCATGAGCTACGAACAGGCCCGCGACGAACTCGTGGCCGTGGTAACCCGGCTGGAAGCGGGCGGCGCGAGCCTGGAAGAGTCACTCGCACTCTGGGAGCGGGGCGAAGCCCTGGCCACCCGCTGCGAATCCTGGCTGGAAGGCGCCCGGGAGCGCCTCGAGGCTGCCCGCGCGGCACGGGAAGCCTAGGCTGCCCCTGCCTTTCGCAGGCAGCAGGGGCAGCCCTGGCCGCTACGGCTTATAGGTGCTGAGGAACTCTGCCAGGCGCGAGATGGCATCCTCGATGTCTTCCAGGGCCGGAAGGGTGACCATCCGGAAGTGGTCAGGGCGGATCCAGTTGAACGCGGTGCCGTGGGAGACCAGGATCTTCTGCTGCTTGAGCAGGTCCAGTGCGAACATCTCATCCGATTCGATCGGATAGACCTCCGGATCAAGCTTCGGGAAGAGATACAGGGCGCCTTCGGCGTTTTCAACGCTCACGCCCGGAATGTCGTTGAGCATCTTGTGCGCCAAGTCGCGCTGCGCCTTTAGCCGGCCGCCGGGCAGGATCAGGTCATTGATGCTCTGGTAGCCGCCAAGCGCGGTCTGGATCGCGTGCTGGGCCGGAACGTTCGCGCACAGGCGCATGTTGGCCAGGAGGTTGATGCCTTCGATGTAGTCCGCGGCGTCGCGCTTCGGACCGGAGATGGTCATCCAGCCGCTGCGGAAACCGGCAATCCGGTAGGCCTTCGAGAGGCCGCTGAACGTAAGGCACAGGACGTCGTCCCCGGTGAGGGAAGCCGCATTGATGTGCACGGCGTCGTCATACAGGATCTTCTCGTAGATCTCATCGGCAAAGATGATCAGCCCGTGCTTCCGGGCCAGGTCCACGATCCGGCGCAGCACGTGCTCCGGGTACACCGCACCGGTGGGGTTGTTCGGGTTGATGAGCACAATGCCCTTGGTCCGCGGCGTGATCCGCTCTTCCATGTCCTCGACATCAGGCCACCAGTGGTTTTCTTCGTCGCAGAGGTAGTGCACGGCGGTGCCGCCGGCCAGCGAGACCGAGGCCGTCCACAGCGGGTAGTCCGGGGTGGGCACCAGGATTTCGTCGCCGGTGTCCAGCAGCGCCTGCAGGGACATGGTGATCAGTTCGCTGACGCCGTTGCCCAGGTACACGTCGTCGACGTCGATGTTCTGGATGCCGCGGCCCTGGTAATACTGCACCACTGCAGTGCGGGCGGAGAAGATGCCGCGGGAGTCGCTGTACCCCTGGGCCGTCGGCAGGTGGCGGATCATGTCCACCAGGATCGCCTCCGGCGCCTCGAACCCGAACGGGGCAGGGTTGCCGATGTTCAGTTTCAGGATCCGCTGTCCCGCCGCTTCCATGCGCTGGGCGTGCTCAAGGAGCGGCCCGCGGATGTCATAGAGGACGTTATGGAGCTTTTGGGACTGGGTGAATTCGGCCATCTACACAGAATGCCATAACCGCATCCTTCCCTCCCCAACCACTACGCCGAGAGGCCACTTACGGCTCCTTTCGCGGACGATTGGAGCCGTAACTGGCCTCTGGTGTGAAGGGGGGGAAAGGGGCGCGGGTTTAGGCCAGGCCCTTTTCCTCCAGCCACGCCTTGGCTGCGTCCTTCGGGTCCTGCTTCTGATCACCGGAGACTGCCTGGTTCAGTGCAATCAGGTCCTCAGTAGTCAGCATCGCGGAGACGCTGTTGAGCACGTCCTGGGCTTCGGAGCTGACGGCGTCCATGTTGACCAGCGGGAGAACCTGCTGGGCAATGAAGTTGTTCTTCGGATCCTCAAGCACCACCAGGGAGTTTTCCTCGATGGAGGGGGTGGTGGTGTAGATGTCGGCTGCCTGGACCTTGTCGGTCAGCAGCGCCTGCAGGGTAGCCTCGCCGCCGCCGTCGTTGATGGCTTCGAAGCCTGCCGGCTCGCAGCCGTACTTTTCCTTCAGGCCCGGGAGCCCGTAGGCACGCTCCTGGAAGGTGGTGGGTGCGGCGATGGTGATTTCGCCGCAGACCTTGGCGAGGTCCTCCAGCGACGTCAGGCCGTATTTCTCGGCGGTGGCCTGCGTGACCACCAGGGCGTCCTTGCTCTCCGCCTCAGCCGGTTCCAGCACAGCGATGTTCATGTCCGGCGACTCTTCCTCCAGTGCTGCCGGAAGTGCGTCCATGATCTCTTCGGCGGACTGCGCAGTGGCTTCGGTGTCCGCGAAGAGGAGCAGGTTGCCGCTGTAGTCCGGAATGACCTGGACCGATCCGTCTTCCAGTGCGCGGTAGTAGATCTCGCGTGAACCGATGCCGGGCTGGGTGGTGGCCTGGATCCCTTCGGCGTTCAGGGCGCCGGCGTAGATCTCGGCGATGATCTGGGATTCGGGGAAGTCGGCCGAACCCACAACCAGCGTCGCCGAGTCCTCCACTCCGGTGGGCGCGGAGGATGACTCCACGCTCTGCGGATCCGAGTTCGCGCCGCACGCGGCGAGCATCAGGACCGCGGTGAGGCCTGCGGCACCGGTGAGGGTTTTCCGGGCGCCCGGACGGGTAAGAGTTCTCATGCTGTTGTTCCTTCTGCGAGGCCGGCAGGAGATGGCTGCCGGCGGCGGTGGGTGGCCGGTTTCCGGGATCTGCTGCGCAGTCCCGGCGAAAGTGAGAGGCGCTGGACGGCCGCCAGCACCAAATCAACGGCAAGGGCCAGCAGCGCGATCAGCAGCGCTCCTCCGAAGAGGCGCCCGTTGTCCCGCAGCTGGGTTCCCTCGATCAGGTACACGCCCAGTCCGCCCAGGGAAATGAACGCAACCACCGAGACGGTGGCCAGGACCTGCAGCACGGCGGCGCGGACTCCGCCAAAGACGACCTTGAATCCGTTGGGCAGTTCAACCCTGAAGAGGATCTGGAGTTCGCTCATACCCATGGCCCGCGCGGCGTCCACGACGGTGCGGTCCACCGAGGATATGCCTGCATAGACTCCTGCCAGCAGGGGCGGAATGGCCAGCAGCACCAGCGCCCAGATGGGCGGCATCAGACCGATTCCGGCCAGCAGCACAAAGAGGAACACCAGCCCCAGCGTTGGCAGGGCGCGCAGGATGCCCGCTCCGGAAACGACGACGACGCGGCCGCGGCCGGTGTGCCCGATGTAGAGGCCCAGCGGCACGGCTATCAAGGCTGCAATGCCGACGGCGAGCGCAGTGTAGCCAAGGTGCTCCAGGATCCGCTGCGGAATACTGCCGGTACCGGTCCAGGAACTCTCGGCAGTAAGCCACTCGTACATCTGGACCAGGACGTTGTCTGAGGAGTAATTCATCAGCCGGCCGCCGTCCGTGCCTCAACCGTGTTCAGCGGCAGCTTCGGTCCGCCGCGTTTGACGGCCCGGCTCCACGGGGTAAGGAGACGCTGGGCCAGTACCAGGACCAGGTCCAGCACAAGCGCTAGGAGCAGGATCAGTGCAATGCCGATCACGATTTCAGTGGGGAAGTTCCGGTACAGGCCGTCCATGAACAGCCGGCCCAGGCTGTCGATGCCGAGCAGCGCCCCCACACTCACCAGGGACATGTTGGACACCGAGATCACCCTCAGCCCGGCGAACAGGACAGGCAGCGAAAGCGGGAGGTCGACGGCGAAGAAGCGCCGCAGCGGACGGTAGCCCATGGCCGTGGCGGCCTGGCGTACGTCGTCGTCCACGGAGTTCAGCGCATCCACGGTGGAACGGACCAGCAGGGCGACAGCGTAAATGGTTAGCGCCACCACCACGTTGGTGATGTCCAGGACCCGGGTCCCCAGGATCACCGGCAGCAGCACGAACAGCGCCAGTGACGGAATGGTGTAGAGAATGGCCGAGGATCCCAGGATCGCTCCCCCGGCGAAGCGGTGCAGCCGGGCGAACTGGGCAAGCGGCACGGCGATCAGCAGGCCCAGCACCAGCGGCACTACTGCCTGGAACAGGTGCAGTGCGGTTAGCCGGGAGATCATCTCCGTATTGGCCCAGAACCAGTCCATGCTCAGACCGCCGAGCCGTGGAGGGCCTTGCCGCGGCGCAGCCGGGCGGCTTCAATCAGTTCAAAGATTTCGCCGGCGCGGACAATGCCCGCGGCAGCCCCTGCGTCATCCACTACGACGCCGAGTCCCGAGGGCGAGGACAGCGCCGCGTCCAGGGCGCTGCGCAGGCTCTCGCCCCGCCGGTGCAGGGATCCGCCGGGTACCAGCTGCCCGGGGGACGTCACGATTTCCCGGTTGGAGGCGGGCACCCAGCCCAGCGGACGTCCGGCGTCGTCAACGGCCAGCGCCCAGCCGCCGTGGACCGGAACGGCTGGGTCCGCCAGCTCGGCCGGGTCCAGAGTCTGGACGGGATGCACCGGAACCCCGGCGCCGGCCTGGAAGCCGAGGTGGCGGAAACCGCGGTCGCGGCCCACAAAGCCCGCTACGAAATCATCAACCGGAGCACGCAGGATTCCTTCGGGACTGTCGAACTGGGCCAGCCGGCCCCCGACGGCGAATACCGCGACCTTGTCCCCCAGCACGGTTGCTTCGTCAATGTCATGGGTGACGAATACGATGGTCTTGGCGAGGTCCCGCTGCAGGCGCAGCAGTTCCTGCTGCAGTTCACCGCGCACCACGGGGTCGACGGCGCTGAACGGCTCGTCCATCAGGAGCACCGGCGGATCCGCGGCCAGGGCACGGGCAACACCGACCCGCTGCTGCTGGCCGCCGGAAAGCTGGGCGGGATAACGCTTGCCCATGGCTGGATCCAGGCCAACGACGTCGAGCAGTTCCGCTGCCCTAGCCCGGGCCTGCTTCCGCGACACCCCGTTCAGGCGAGGGACGGTGGCAATGTTGTCCAGGACGGAGCGGTGCGGAAGCAGCCCCGAGGACTGCATGACATATCCCATGGAGCGGCGCAGCGCCGATGGTGCGATTCCGGACGCGTCCTTGCCGTCGACGTGGATGGTGCCCGACGTCGGTTCCACCATCCGGTTGATCATCCGCAGGGACGTTGTCTTGCCGCAGCCGGAGGGTCCCACAAAAACGGTGATGGCTCCCTTGGCGATGTCCAGGGAGAGGTTTTCCACGGCGGCTGACTCCGAGTCCGGGTAGGACTTCGTGACGTTGCGGAAACGGATCATGGGCTCGGCGGAATCCGGCCGGGCCGCTGCGGCGTCCGGAATCGACATGGCTGCCTCCGTGGTTGGGTGCGACGGGCTCGCATACGGGTAAAAAACGGCAGTATGCTGACAAGCCGTGAAAATAAGCTATGTGCTTTCCCGCCCCCGAGTCCAGCGGATGCACGGTTTACGCGCCTAGCGTAGGGGCGCGGTCCCGCCGTCGGGCGCGGCATCGAGCAGTTTCAGTGCAGCATCAACCAGGCCAACGCGTTCCAGTCCTGCCACTTCTGCCAGCGGGAACCAGGCTGCTTCGTCGGTGCTGCCGGCTGTCTCATTCACCAGGCTTCCGCCGGTGACCCGGGCACGGTAGATCACCCGCAGGGCGTGGAGCATCCTCCCCTCACCGCGCATCCGCCGCTCCGCCGGAACAAAGTGGCTGTCCACTCCCAGCAGGTCCTGCAGTTCCACGGTGAAGCCTGTTTCTTCAAGGACCTCCCGAATTGCAGCGGTGGGCGCGTCCTCGCCGTACTCCAGCCCTCCGCCGGGCAGGGTCCAAGCGGATTTGCCATGCTGGTTCCAGTGCGCCAGCAGGATCTGTCCGTCCCGGACCACTACCGCGTAGGCGCCAACCCGAACGTCAAAGTCACGCTCGCTCATGCCGCTTCGCCCTGCAGGAGGTACCGCACGCCAAAGACGGGGTCCTGGGTCAGGAAGCGGATATCTCCCAGCCCCCGGGCGGACAGTCCGGCAAGGAGGAGTTCCTGGAGCAGCGGCTGGTGCACTCCGATTCCGCCACCCACCACCACCGGACCGCTGATGCCAAGCCGGGCCGCGACGTCGGCTACCAGGGAAGCCAGGTCACGGGCTGCCGTGGCAATGATGCTGCGGCTCGGTGCGTGGCCTTCCTGGGCCGCATCGAAAACCACCCGGGCCATGGAGGCCCAGTAGCGGCGGCCGGTGCCGGCATGGAACCGCGCGATCAGCGCATCCGGCGCTTCGACGCCAACGGCGAGCAGCAGTTCCGCCGCCAGCCTGTCGGGCTGCTGTCCCAGGTCATGAAGGCGCAGCGTGTGGCGCACGGCTTCACGGCCGATCCAATAGGCGCTGCCTTCGTCGCCGAGCAGGTAGCCCCACCCGCCGGATCGGGCCTGCTGGCCGCCGGGGGTCATTCCCCAGGCTACGGAGCCGGTTCCGGCGATCAGGCCGATCCCGTCCGGTGCCTCTCCGGCGGCGAGGATCAGCCGGGTGTCGTGGACAACGGTCACGTCTGCCCCGGGCACATGTTCAAGGATCAGGTCACCCAGTGCTGCCGCGTCCTGCGCGGTGTCAACTCCCCCGGATCCGGCGACCACCCGGGTAACGCCGTCGGTGCCCAGCGCGGCAAAAATCTCAGCCAGGTTGTGGCGTGCCTGCTCCTGCGAAACATTCTGCACATTTGCGCTTCCGCTGACGGCTTCGGCCGCCACGGCCTGGCCCTCGAGCCGGATTCCGTGTGTCTTGGTGCCGCCGATGTCGAGGCCGATGGCGGTGATTTGGCCGGAGTTGGATGCGCTGGTGCTCGATTGCATTCCTTTAGCCTACGCAGGTGAGGTGCTTCACCGGATATTGGAAGACCATTTGGCACTCCGGGTGGTGTGGATCAGGCGCCCCGGCTATGTTTGGCACGCTCCAGGAGTCCTTCCGCTGCGGCAAGCCGCAGCCCCGCGTTGGAGTGCCGGTCCAGCTTCCGCCCTTCCCGGGCACCGGGGACAAGGCTGAGTGCCACCCCTGCCGCACGCGCGTTCAGTGCTGCTGCGGAACTGCCGGCCTGCTCGGCAGCGGCTTCGAAGCCTGCCCGGTATTCCGTTAGCTTGCCCGGCAGTGCGGATTCAGGTGACAGCCGGGCCAGGACCGCAAGATGTCCCAGGAAACAGGCGAGATCATCGACGCGGTGGCCGGGCCCCAGTCCATCCACGTCCAGGACTCCGGTGATCCTCCCGCCCGCCGTCAGCAGGTTCCCCTCGTAGAAGTCGCCGTGCACGGGAACCACAGGTCCGGGGTCAAGGGCTGCAACCATCGATTCGATTTCCCGGGAGATTCCGGTGATCCTCGGGTTGTCGCCCGGAAGGACACCGGCAGCGGCCCGTCCGTAGGCCCGCGCACGCTCGGCCCAGGCCGGGCGTCGGCTCAGTGCCAGGGCCGCCTCCGGGAGAGCATCCAGAACGGATGTGAGGTCTGCCGGCGTGATGGGGCTGGACCCGTCAGCCAGCCCGTGAAGCAGCGGCTCCCCCGGGAGCGGGGAGAGGGCGACGGCGCTGCGGCCTTCCGCTCCGGCCAGCAGCGCGGGGGCAGGGACTGGGGATTCTGCCAGCAGCTGGTGCCGGCGGCGCAGGCCTTCCGCGTGGGCGGGCAGCACCACCTTGACGTACGCCTCATCCTGCCCATTCACAGCATGTACGACCGCGCGCCGCAGGGGCCTGTAGCCGATGACCGACAGGTTCATGTTGCCGGTCTCCGCGGAGCCGAAGAGCTGCCGCGCCATTTCCGCCGGTGCAAGGGCCCAGGGCAGGTCCGGGAGCAGCGGGTCATGGGGGTGCAGCCAGAGGAAGAGCCGAACTCCGGACAGGGATGTCCGCAGCACCGGTCCGGCACCGGCAGCCTGCGACGTCGTCGCCCCTGCGTAGACGGTGAGGCGCTCACCGGAGGAACCGATGGCGGTGACCCGGTAGAGCGCAGCAGCCCCGGCGCCGGGGCGGTCAAAGGTGCGTTCATGGACCCAAGAGTCCAGGACGAGGCGTCGGGCGGCCAGGAGTTCGGCAAGGGGAACGGCCAGCGTGGCTCCTTCAAGCAGCACGCGTGCAGTGACGGGATGGGGGCCGCGGCCGGAATCCGAACGGCCTGCCTGCCTCCTGCCGCTGGGCCTCGGAGACACAGCGCGGGTGCTAGGCCCGGCGGCGCTGGAGGACGTCGTCCAGGTTCAGGATGCCGGTAGCGGGCCGGGGCTCGATCGCGGTGCTGCCCGGAGCCGGTGCGGCAAGCGGACGGATCGGGGTCTTCAGGACGGGCTTGGGTGAGGCAGGCACAGCCAGCGGTTCCGGTGCCGGGCGGGGTGCCGCGGGGGCATCCACGTACGTCGGTTTCGGAACCGCCACAGGCTGCCAGGAAGAAGCTTCGGCACTCTTTGCCGCTTCGGCCAGGGCGGCTGCGCGCAGCTCCTGGGCGGTCAGCCGCGGAACGGCCTTGGGCTGCGGAGCCGCGGGGCGGACAGGCTCTGCAGCGGCCGGAAGTTCAGCCTTGCGGTCAGCATCCTTGCCGGCGGCGTCGAAGACGGTATCCGCCTTCGGATTGCTGCGCACGGGAGCCGGCGGTTTTGTGTATTGCTGCGTGGCAGCGGCAGCACGGCGGGCTTGGCGTTCACGCTTGTCGCGGACGGCGAGGCTGCGCAGCGATACCACTACGGCAGCGGCGCCGAGGGCAGCACCGGCTGGGATCCAGCCGGACACTGCACCGAACAGCGCGGCTGCGCCTCCGCCAACTACCGCGGCGATAAAGAGCAGGCCAAGGACGGCCAGTGTCAGTCGCCCGTAGCGGATCTTCAGCGGTCCGGGAACAGGTGCCGGAACAGCATCTGGCGCAGATGCAGCACCTGCCGCGGAGCTCCCTCTCAGGTGCGGCGTGTGCTGGGCGCCGGTGCTGGTGTTGTACATGGTGTTCCCCTGAGAACTTGGGTCCGGTTCGGTGGCGGCACTGCTGGGTGCGCGTTCGGCGGTGCCGGCAGGTCCCGGGGACGGCGCAGGCACCTGCTTTCCGTGCAGGTACTGAGGGGCAACCCAGAGCAACCAGAGTCCGACGGCTGCCGCCAGGACCAGGGAGCTGTTAAGAGGGAAGTCCACAACTACGACCGTATGAGAAAACCCTCACCGGACGCGGGATTGGAGAGGGTGTGTCGAATCACTGACGGACAAATTCAGCCCGTATACCCCGAAGTCAGCGGCCGGACTGGAGGCGGGAAAGCAGACCTTCCGGAACTTCCTCCGCGGTGAGCGCAAAACTGAGGTGGTCGGCCCACTGTCCCGCAATATGAAGGTAGCGGCGCCGGAGCCCTTCCTCCCGGAACCCCAGCTTCTCGACCACACGCCGGCTCGGCCGGTTTTCGGGCCTGATATTGATTTCCATCCGGTGCAGCCCCAGGACCCGGAAGCAGTGATCGGTAGCCAGCGCAACGGCTGTTGGCGCAATACCGCGGCCGGCCCGGGCCTCGTCGACCCAGTACCCCAGGGTCGCCATGCGTGCTGAGCCCCAGATGATGGAGGAAACCGTCAGCTGTCCAACGATTGCCGGGGAGCTGCGCACGCCGCCCTGGCGTTCAGTGATGACGAACGGCAGCGCGGTGTCCTGGCGTGCCTGCTGGTTGAGGCTGCGAACCATTCCCGCGTAGGACGGGAGGACACCGCCCGGCAGCGGATTCGTGGCTTCCCAGGGCCCAATCCACCGGGCATTGCGCGACCGCACCGAATTCCATTCGGTGCGGTCGCGGTAGCGTATCGGCCGGAGGATGAGGTCGCCGCATTCCAGCGTCACCGGCCAGATCGCCGACCCCAGCATGGAGCTAGCCTTCGTCGGAGTTGTTGAAGTCCTTAAGCCAACCACGCAGGTCCGGACCGAGGTCTTCGCGCTCGGAGGCAAGGGTGACAACAGCCTTGAGGTAGCTGAGCTTGTCGCCGGTGTCGTAGCGGCGGCCGCGGAAGACGACGCCGTAAACGCCGCCGCCTTCACCTTCGGTTCCCGCGAGCGTCTGGAGAGCATCGGTGAGCTGGATTTCTCCTCCGCGGCCGGGGCCGGTTTCTTCAAGGACCCCGAAAACGGAGGGGTGCAGGACGTAGCGGCCAATCACGGCGAGGTTCGACGGCGCATCAGCGGCGTCGGGCTTCTCGACGAGCTTGTTGACGCGGACGTAGTCTTCACCCTCGATCACGGAGATGTCGGCGCAGCCGTAAGCGCTGATCTGGTCAGGTTCCACCTCGATCAGGGCAACGACGGAGCCGCCCGTCTTGGCCTGGACCTCCACCATGGTCTCCAGCAGCGGATCGCGGGCGTCAATGAGGTCATCACCGAGCAGGACGGCGAAGGGATCATCGCCGATGTGCAGCTTGGCGCGCAGGACAGCATGGCCGAGGCCCTTTGGGTCACCCTGGCGCAGGTAATGGATCTCGCCCAGTTCGGAAGACTCACGGACCAGGGCAAGCTTTTCGTCGTCGCCCTTGTCCTTCAGGGTCTGCTCAATGAAGGGCACCCGGTCGAAGTGGTCCTCAAGGGAGCGCTTGTTCCGGCCGGTGATCATCAGGATGTCCGGCATGCCGGCATTGACGGCCTCTTCGACGACGTACTGGATGGCCGGCTTGTCCACGACCGGAAGCATTTCCTTCGGCATGGCCTTGGTGGCCGGAAGGAAGCGCGTACCCAGGCCGGCGGCGGGAATTACGGCTTTGGTGATCTTTGGGCGTGAGGTCATGACGGTAAGAGTACCTAAGTGAACGCTGACGGCGCCAAATGCGCCCCTGCTACGGGCACAATGGGTCCATGACCGGTGAAACGAAGGAACAGGTACGCAGCAGTTTCAAGCAGAAGCGGCGGGAACTGCGCGGCGGAGAGACTGCGGAACAGCTTGCCGCGGCTGCTTCGCCCCTGCTCCATTCCCTGGAACCGGGCTCCATGGTCAGCTGCTACCTCTCTGCCGGAAGCGAACCGGACACCTCGGCACTGCTAACGGCGCTGGCCGGTGCCGGCCATACCGTGGTGGTGCCTGTCTGTGAACCCGGGCACCAGCTGTCCTGGTGCCCCTGGACTCCGGGGGCTCCGCTGGTTCCCGGCCTGTTTCCGGGGATCCCGGAACCTGCCGGGCCGCGGTGGAACCTCCCTGAGATCATGGGACTGGACCTGCTGCTCATACCGGCGCTGGCTGTCTCCGAGGACGGAACAAGGATGGGAAAGGGCGGGGGCTACTATGACCGCTTCCTGACCCGGTTCCGTGCCGCCGGCGGGACGGCTCCAGTGGTGGCCGTGGTGCACGATCATGAGTTCGTGCCAGCGGGCAGCCTGCCGGCTGATGCCCTGGACGTTCCGGTGGACGGGGTCCTGCGCCCCGGCGGTTACGCCCCGGTCAATGGTTGAGGGGTGTATACTTAGCACTCTAGGCCACAGAGTGCCAATCGTTCCGCCGTCGCGGCGGAAAGCGACACTGCTGAGGCCTTCCTTTCGCCCTTCAGGAGGAGTAAGAGTGCCCACGTATGCCTATGCCTGCAAGGATTGCGGTCACGCGTTCGACATCCAGCAGTCCTTCACCGATGACAGCCTGACCGTCTGCCCCGAGTGCGGCGGCAACCTGCGCAAGAAGTTCAACAGTGTGGGTGTGGTCTTCAAGGGCTCGGGCTTCTACCGCACGGATTCGCGCGATGCGGCTTCCACGGTTCCGGCTGCTCCTTCCAAGGATGCGCCTGCCAAGGAATCCGCGGCGAAGGCTGCACCGGCTGCATCTTCCACCACCGCCACGCCGGCGTCGGCACCGGCCGCCAGCTAGGCCCTGTTCCGGGTCCCGTGCGCGGCGGCCCGGCCACGAGGCGTCCCGTTCCTCCACAGGAGCCAGGGGCGCCTTTGTTGTCCCCGGGGTCCTTCGCCCGGCGTAGGGGTGTTTCTCCCCCGGCCTAGTGTTGCCGCATGTTAAGCAGACTGCGCCGCGGCCGCGTCGCCCGTAAACGGGACGGCATCCGCGCGTCCGTTCAAGGAGTTCCTCCCCTGCGTCCCGGCGGCACGCACTCGCGGGGCAGGTTTCACCGGTTCCTCCTCCGGCGCCGCCGGTTCCTGGCGGGGGCGCTGGTTGCTGCAGCCACAGGCATAACAGTCCAGGCGATGCTGCCCGCAGATACATCGACAATCCCCGTGGCGGCCGCGGTCTCGGACCTGCCAGCCGGCCATGTCATTGACCCGCGGGACCTTCGGATAGTCGGCTTGCCTCCAGACGCCGTGCCGCCCGGGGCCTTCAGCGATGCGGGAACGGCGGACGGGAGGCAGCTTGCTGTTCCCCTCCGCGGCGGCGGGATTGTGAGCGAAACCGTTCTGGTCGGTGACGCACTGCTGGCCGGATCACCGGCAGGCACCGCTGCCCTCCCCCTTCGACCCGCAGATCCGGGAACAGCACGGCTGCTCTCGCCCGGAACCCTGGTGGACGTGGTAGCGGCACCGGAGGAGGGTTTTGACGACGCCGGCCCTCCGGTAGTCCTGGCCTCGGGTGTGCCCGTGCTGTGGGTCACGGGAACTGAAAGCGGGTCTACGGCGTGGCCCGGCGGGGATGCAGCGTCCGACGAGCAGCTGGTGGTGATCGCAGCTCCTGCAGCTGCTGCCCCGGAGCTGGCCGTTGCCTCAGCACGGGGCGGGCTCTACTTTGTTCCGCGTGGAACACAGCACACCGGTCCTTAGGGCCGTGGTTACCCCCAGTGGGGCGGGCGCTGTTCAAGAAGCCAGGCCGAGCTGTCCTCAGGAGAGTCTCCCCACGCACGGGGGTCGTCTTCTCCCGCGGTCTGCGGCAGGATTCCGGAGCCCTGGCCCCGCGAATCCCTGCCGGATCCGGCGGGCGTTCCCTCTTCGACAGCCGGTGCGGCTGCTCCGGGGGTGCCGTGCCCGGCCGGCCCGGCTCCTGGCTGCGGGACTGCGGCGGGAGCCGTATGCACCAGCTGTGCTGCCTGCTTCAGTCTGGTGGGCGCGGAGGTGCTCCGCCGGGAGCGGCGTTTGCTCCCCGGCGTCACGGGCGGGGTTTCCTTCTCAGGGCCTCGGCCTTCCCCATGGGGCGGCAACGCCGTGCCCGAATTCGTGTCAGGAGGACTGTTCTGTTCCTGGTTCATGCTGCCTGTCGATTCCACCGGCCGCTGCCGCAGCTGCCGCCGCGGCCCGGATAGCCGGGTTGGGTTGTTCCTCTGACCGCGGACGGATCCGTGTGCTGCCGTGGGGAACCACGGTTGCCGGCGCAGCTGCTGCGTGTACCTCGCGGATGGGCTCAGGCTCGGGGGCCGGCACCGGAAGACCGAGGTACCGGCCCACCAAATCTGCGCAGGCGGCCGGATCGGTAAACACCTCGATGGTCCACAGCGGCATGTAGCGCCAGCCAAGCCGCTCAAGCAGCTGGGGACGAAGGCGGCTGCGCTCCCGCACGCTCATCCCCCGGTACCGTGCGGTCCCGTCGGACTCGATGGCCATGGGAACTGCCGGATCCGCATCCGCGGAACGCCTGACGGTAGCCACGATGTCGATCACGTCGTCGTAGTGGTCCCATACCTCGGCGCCCCGTGACCGGAGGCGTCCTACCAGGTCCGCCACAAGCGGGTCGTCCGCCATGATGGAATTGCCGGCCGGGCGGTCGCCGGCAGGCTGCGCCGGTCCGCCGTCGAGCTCGCGCACCAGCAGCTGGTAGAAATCGCGGGCCCCGTGGCCCAGCCTCGACTCGTCGAGGTCCGAAGGCCGGAAACAGGTCAGCACGTGAAGGCGGTAACGGGCGCGGGTCATCGCGTTGACGAACCGTCCCCGCCCGCCGGGTTCGGAGAGCAGGCCAAAGTTGTGCAGGGCCCGGCCGTGCGGGGTCCTGCCGAAGCCCAGCGAGAAGATCACAGCGTCCCGGACCAGTCCGGCGGCGCGGTCTGCCGGCACCACCCGGAAGGATTCGGCCCCGGGGGCGAAGAAGTCCGCGGCCCACGGGAAATTCGCCATCTGCACACGGATTGCTTCCGCCACCCGAACGGCATGCCGCGGGCTGGCCGTAATGACGGCCAGGGACTGGCTCGGCCGGCGCCGGACATGTTCGAACACCAGGTCCACCACCCGGTTGACCTCGGCGGAGACGCTTTCAACGCCCTCCTGGTCGGCGCTGGGCATGCCGGTGCCGTCCGCAAGGTACTCCACCGTGAGCGGCCGCTCCCCCGTTGCCACTTCATCTCCGCGGGGCACCCAGGACAGGCGTCCGCCGTAGAACTCGTCGGACAGCTGCTTCAGCAGGTGCTTGTCGGTTCCCCGGTAGACCGTGGAGAGGCTGCGGACAGGCAGGATCCGGGCAAGGGCGTCGAAGGCGCTGGGCAGTTCGTCCCCGCCGAAACCCGCTTCGGGCGGCTGGATGTTGATCGTGAACGGTCTTGGTCCGCCCAGGTTTCCGTCGCCGAAGGCAAGGACCTGCCCTGCCCGAGCGATCGCCGGAACTGCAGCCTGCAGGCTCATGGACTCTGCATCCAGGATGACCAGGGCGTCGAAGCGCCGGGATCCCGGAAGCATCATCGGCAGCAGCAGGGGGCTTGCGGCCCAAACCGGGAGCAGGGAGGAAACCAGCTCATCGGACTGCCCGGAGAGGGAGTCCACGGTCAGGGGTCCGGTCTTGATGACGTCACGAAGCTGCGCTGCGTCCTTGGGCCGGGATTTGATGCCCTCGCGCCAGCGCCGGGCAAGCTCCCAGCGCAGCCGTGAAGCACCGGAGGCTATGTGCGCGTTGTCGGCCAGGCGGTACTCAGCTTCGAGCCGGCGCAGGCTGTCGCCGTCTGACATTGCCAGGTAGTCGTCACCGCTGATCATGGCTTCCAGTGCGGACTGCCACCACGCCAGCTCCAGCTCATAGCCGACCTGCCGCGGCGTCACCTCGCGCGCTTCCAGGTCATCCAGCAGTTCGCCAAGCCCCTGTCCGCGCATCTCGTCCACCAGGAGGGTGCGCTCAGGCAGGGTTTCAAGGGTTTCCTTGTCACCGGCGAGGGCGCGCAGCTTCTTCTCCAGATCATCCAGTGACTGGTCGGCGAGGTTCGGTTTCTCCGGCGTTCCGGCAAGGATGCGGGTCAGCTCATCGAGCTGGTCCTTGACCTCAAGGTAGGTCCGGTTCAGGTCGGCAAGGCCGGTGGGAACGGAAGGATGGCGCTGGGTTGTGGCATAGCGCGTCCAGATGCCGCGCTGCTGCTGAACCTGCACCAGCGAGGTGTGGAGGTCCGCAATATGCACACCGGGACGGATGTACTCCTTCGCCACCCGGCGCAGCCGCGAACGGGTCATGGAACTCATGTCCACCCCGTGCTCGCGCCGCCAGGAAGAGGACGCCGTGGCGGAGATCAGGTCCGTGACGGGTCGGTCAAAGATGTCAGGGGTGAACTTGTCCAGGCTCTCGCGTACCGCAACCAGCAGCTGGAGCTGTTCGCCCCACTGCGCGAAGGTCTCCCCCAGCCTGATCTGTGAGTGCTCGGCCACTTCCTGGACCCGGGTGCGCAGCTGCGGCAGCGCCTCGGCCAGTTCCTCGGTGAGCTTGTGCGCCGCTTCCGTTTCCTTGCGGTTCAGCAGCTTGGCGCCGAACCAGGGACTGGAGACGGCGGCACGGGAGAAGCTTCCCAGCTCCGCGGCGCGGCGCAGGCGGCCGGTCAGTTCGGTGCGGTCCGTGATGCTGTCCAGGACGCTGCGCTTGAGCCGGACGGTGGTCGCCGGGGCCGGCGTGAGCGAGGTGAGTTCGGCCAGGGACTGCATTGCCTGGTAGGGGGAACATCCCCAGCGCTGGCGGACGTTGTGCAGGGACTTCACATGGTCGCGCAGCTGGTGGCGGCTCTCCTGGAGCACCTTGTGCAGGTTGCCCAGGTTCGGTTCAGTTGCCTTCTCGCTCCGCACGATGGCGCGGACCAGCCTGTCACGCAGGGCCTCTTCGCTGAGTCCGGCGCCCAGCTGCAGCACCAGTGAACCGAGGTTGAGGCTGTCCAGGGCGGAGACGAATTCGTTCAGCGTCCCGCGGCGCTCGGCAACCACGAGTACGGATTTGCCGGCGTTGACCAGTGCGGCAACAGCGTTGACGGCAGTCTGCGTCTGGCCGGTTCCCGGAGGTGCCGAGACTACAAGGGAGGTGCCGGCACCGGCGAGGTCCAGCACATCCTGCTGTTCGCGGTCAGCATCCATGACCAGGAGCTCGGAAGCCGGGGCGCGGTCGTCCAGGGGCGGGAGCCCGGGGTCCGCGGGTTCCGGCACTGACGCGCCGCCGTCGACCGCTGCATCCATCAGTGCCCGGAGGACGGGGTGGGAAGGATCCAGGGCCGTATCCTCGGCGAGGTCGGGCAGGTCCGCAAAGGTGGAGACAAGCAGGCGGTGCTCGATGTTCATGCCGCGCACCCCGTCGGTGAGGCCGCGCAGCCGTTCAAGGACGGGATGCGGATCGAACCGGGCGGTACCGTAGGCCAGCCGTGCCAGCGACTCCGCGTCGACGTCGAGGCCCTGCTGGTTCTCAAGGTGACGGATGAGGGCGGGATTCAGCTCGGCCTTGCCGGTGAGCTGAAGCTCGTAGTCGTCCTGGGAGGCGTGGACGGTGAGGCTGACGGCCGTGAGCAGCACGGGAGCAGTCAGGGATTCGGGGCGAAGCGCTTCATCCGAGGCGTAGCGCCAGGATGCGGTCCCGGCGGCGAGATAGCCCACGTCGATGCCGCGGTCGGAGCCGAGTTCGTAGATCTTGGCGCGCAGCGCACGGGCTGCACGCATCGCGGTGCTGTAGTGGTCTGCATCGCGCAGCAGGGTTGAGAGCCTGGTCTTCCTCCCGGCCAGCAGCTGGGCCAGGCCGGAGGGGTGCGCATGGGTCAGGTCGATGCTGTTCTCCGGGGTCACCGTGAAATGCAGCAGCGTGTCCGACCCGGCGTGCTGGCCAAGCCCGGCCAGCCACGGCAGCAGGAAGTCCGAGGCGCTGTCCCCGGGATTCTGCTCAGACACTGATGCCCTCTTTCCTGCACTTCCGCGCGACGATCTCGACCAAACTGGCATACCTTCCAAGCTATCGTCAATTGCCCGAATAGCTCCGGATAGCAACGCGGGGGACGGCTGTTCAGCCGTCCCCCGCGCTCTATGATGCTACTCCCACTCGATGGTTCCCGGCGGCTTGCTGGTGACGTCCAGCACCACCCGGTTAACGCCGTCCACCTCGTTGGTGATGCGGTTGGAGATCCGTGCCAGCAGATCGTACGGCAGGCGTGACCAGTCCGCCGTCATGGCGTCTTCGCTGGAGACCGGACGCAGCACGATGGGGTGGCCGTAGGTACGGCCGTCACCCTGCACGCCCACGCTGCGGACATCTGCCAGCAGGACTACCGGCATCTGCCAGACTTCCTCGTCCAGGCCGGCTGCGGTGAGCTCGGCGCGGGCAATGGCGTCTGCGCGGCGCAGCAGGTCCAGACGGTCCTTGGTCACTTCGCCGATGATGCGGATACCCAGGCCGGGGCCCGGGAACGGCTGCCGCCCAACGATCTCGGCCGGCAGGCCAAGTTCGCGCCCTACGGCACGCACTTCGTCCTTGAACAGCAGGCGCAGGGGCTCCACCAGTTCGAACTGCATGTCCTCCGGCAGGCCGCCAACGTTGTGGTGGCTCTTGATGTTCGCCGCGCCTTCGCCGCCGCCGGATTCGACGACGTCGGGGTACAGGGTGCCCTGGACCAGGAACCGGATCGGCTCGCCGGCAGCGTTGGCCTCGGCCATGATGGCGCGTTCGGCTTCTTCAAAGGCGCGGATGAACTCGCGGCCAATGATCTTGCGCTTGGTTTCCGGGTCGGTGACGCCGGCCAGTGCGCTCAGGAAGCGCTCCTGCTCGTTGGCAACGTAAAGGTTGACGCCGGTAGCGGCGACGAAATCGCGCTCAACCTGCTCGGCTTCGCCTTCACGCAGCAGCCCGTGGTCAACGAACACGCAGGTCAGCTGATCGCCGACGGCGCGCTGCACCAGGGCGGCGGCCACGGCGGAGTCAACGCCGCCGGACAGGCCGCAGATCACGCGGGAGGAGCCGATCTGTTCGCGGATCCGTTCCACCTGCTCTTCGACAATGTTGCCGGTGGTCCAGCTGCGGTCCAGCCGCGCGCCCTTGAACAGGAAGTTTTCAAGCACCTGCTGGCCGTGCGCCGAGTGCTTCACCTCCGGGTGCCACTGGACGCCGTAGAGCTTCTTTTCCTCGTTGGCGAAAGCGGCCACGGGAGCACCTGCGGTGCTGGCCAGGACCTCGAAGCCCTCGGGGGCTTCGTGGACACTGTCACCGTGGCTCATCCAGGTGTTCTGGTGCTCGGGGGTGCCCTCAAGGATGGAGCGTGAACCGTTTACTGCAGAGGCATCGGTGGAGCCGTATTCACGCATGCCGGTCCTGGCGACCTTGCCGCCAAGGGCTGCCGCCATGGCCTGGAAGCCGTAGCAGATGCCGAAGACCGGAACGCCGGCGTCGAACAGTTCGGGATCCACCTTGGGGGCGCCTTCGGCGTAAACGCTGGAAGGTCCGCCGGAAAGGATGATCGCTGCCGGATTCTTGGCCAGGATTTCCTGGGTGGTGTAGGTGTGCGGCACGACCTCGGAGTAGACGTCGGCTTCGCGTACGCGCCGGGCAATCAGCTGGGCGTACTGGGCACCGTAGTCCACAACCAGGACGGGGCGCTCTTCATTGGGAGCAGTCGCGGGATTAGTCACGGTTTCAAGGATAGTCGCCACAGCGCACCGCCTGCACATTGGGCGGCTTGCCGGCTCCCCCGGAAGGCGCCTAGTAGCGCTTGGCGGCTTCCGGGTGGGCTTCGAGTTCCGCGAGAACCTGCTTGTGGGTGCGGGCTTCCACGATGAAGGACAGGAACGGCACCACACCGCCGAGTGCGATCACGATGAATTTCGAGAACGGCCAGCGCATGAGCTGCCACAACCGGAAATCAGCGAAAAGGTAGACCACATACAGCCAGCCGTGCGCGATGAGGACCGCCGTGTAAAGGTTCAGGCCGCCCACGATCACCGGGGGGATCTGGAGCATGTACTTCATGACCATTTCGGCCACGAGCAGCAGCAGGAAGATACCCGTTACCCACGAAGAGACCTTGTAGAAGGCCAGGGCAGTCCGGATCTGCGCGTGGGTGCCTCCGAAGCGGCGCTTCTTCTTCTTGGGGCGGGGCGGCCGGGTGACTGCGGGGTCGCTCAATTCTTTACCTCACTGCTAGTAGTGCCTGGTTCTTCGTCGTACTCGTCGTCTTCATATTCGTCGTCCTCGTACTCATCCTCTTCGAGGCTGCGCTGGTAGGAGTCCGCCAGCAGGCGCCACCAGAGGAAGACGGAGAAGCCTGCGAAGACGACCCATTCCACGGCGTAGAAGATGTTGAGCCAGTTGACCGTGGTTTCCTGGGGCTGCGGTGCCACGGTCACGGTCTGCAGGCCGGTTTGGGCAGGAACTCCGTCCACCGCGGTTTCGTGCGCCGTAACAAAGGCCGAGTACAGCGGCTTGTCCCAGATGTTGCTCAGCTCCGCGCTGGACAGCGCGGCAACGGTGCCCTCGGGCACCGGTCCGGCGATCGGTGCTTCGGGCGGCAGCAGCCGGCCGGTAATGGTGATTTCGCCCTCAGGGGCGGTTCCGGCGTCGCCTGCTTCTTCCGTCCAGCCGCGCACCACGGGGATCGAGGCTTCCTGCGGGGCGCCGTCGACGTCGAACGCCGTGACTACCCAGTAGCCCTCTTCGCCGTCCAGCAGCCGGTTCTCGATCAGGACCTGGTCTTCGGGATCGAAGGAGCCGGTAAAGGTGACCATCTGGTCTGCCTGACTGCCGTACAGGGGTACGCCGGGGGTGAAGACCTCGGTCAGCGGACGGACCGTTTCGGTGTCCTCCGCCGGCGGCGGGCCCTCGCTTTCGGCTGCCGAGAACTGCCACTCGGAGAGCAGCACGAACACGGTGGATATGGCCAGGGCAAAGAGGAGTCCGGCGATCCAGCGCGGTTTCAGGGCAGTCTTAAGCACGGCTTAACGGTACTTCGTAGTCGTGTAGAAAACCCAATGCCGCCTCCTGGGCTGCTCAGTGGTCGAAGAACACCAGAGAGGAATTAATGAGTTCCGCCAGGACCTCCGGGTCCTGCGCACGGCGCAGGGATTCCCGGAAAGCCGGCCTGAACAGTGACCGGGCGAGCGTGGCCAGGACCTCCAGGTGTTCCGAATAGGCTGCCGCCGGCGTTGCGATCAGCAGCACCACCGTTGCCGGTCCGTCGGAGGCCCCGAAGTCCACGCTGTGCCCGTATTTGCAGACACCCACCGCGATTGAGGGCTTTACCACGTGCTTGCTGCGGGCGTGGGGCAGCCCGATACCGCCGGGCAGCCCCGTTGCCATCTGGTGCTCCCGGGCGGCGACGTCCTTGAGGAATCCATCCAGGTCCAGCAGGCGGCCCTGGGCGTACATCCGCTCCGCCAGCTGCGCAGCGGCGTCGTCCCTGTCCTTGGCCTCCATTTCCAGGATGACCATTTCCGGCTCGGTAAGGACGGCGCCGGACGCGTTCAGGCTGAGTTCACTCATGCGTCGGTGCTCCCGGTCAGCGCGGGGTGATGTCCTGGACAGCCAGCCGTGCGGCGTCGGCGGAGACGTCGTCGGGCTGTTCCTGGCTCAGCCGTTCTGCTTCCACACGGGCGAGGTAGTGGCGTACCTCTTCCTCGACCCGGGCTTCGTCCCAGCCGAGGATGGGCGCCATCAGCTCCGCTACGACCGGGGCCGCCGAGACGCCGCGGTCCCAGGACTCGATCGAAATCCGGGTGCGGCGTGCAAGCACGTCCTCGATGTGGCGGGCGCCCTCGTGCGTGGTGGCGTAAACGACTTCGGCGCCGAGGTAATCGTCGGCTCCGGGGAGCGGTTCGCCCAGCGAGGCGTCGGCAGCGATCAGGTCCAGGACCTCACCGGCGAGGGCTCCGTAGCGGTTGAGCAGGTGTTCCACGCGCACAACATGGATGCCGTATTCATCAGCCGTCCGGTGCCGCCTGTTCCAGGCAGCCTTGTAGCCGACGGCGCCAAGCAGCGGAATGGTCTGCGTGCAGGATTCCGGCACCTTCTCATCCAGCGCCCGTGCCGCTTCGTCCACGGCGTCCTTGGCCATCACGCGGTACGTGGTCCACTTGCCGCCGGCAACCACCACCAGGCCGGGCACGGGATGTGCCACAACGTGTTCCCTGGAAAGCTTCGCAGTTGAATCGTTCTCTCCGGCCAGCAGCGGGCGCAGTCCGGCGTAAACGCCTTCAACGTCTTCGCGGGTGAGCGGCCGCTTCAGGACCTTGTTCACGTGTTCGAGCAGGTAGTCGATGTCCGCGGACGTGGCTGCCGGGTGGGACTTGTCCAGGTTCCAGTCCGTGTCCGTGGTGCCGATGATCCAGTGCCGGCCCCACGGAATGACAAAGAGGACCGACTTTTCGGTGCGCAGGATCATGCCCACCGTGGACTGGATCCGGTCCCGGGGAACCACCAGGTGGATGCCCTTGGAAGCCCGGACCTTGAGCTGGCCGCGGTCGGTGACCATGGCCTGGGTCTCGTCCGTCCAGACGCCGGTGGCGTTGACCACCTGGCTGGCGGCGATGTCGAACTCTTCGCCGGTCTCCTGGTCGCGTACGCGGGCGCCCACCACGCGCTCCCCCTCGCGGAGGAAGTCGACGACGGCGAGCCGGTTCACGGCACTGGCGCCGTAATGCACGGCGGTGCGGACCATGTTCGCCACGTAGCGGGCGTCGTCCACCTGGCCGTCGTAGTAGCGGATGGAGCCAATCATGGCGTCATCCTTGAGGCTGGGGGCAGCCCGCAGGGTTCCGCGGCGGGTGAGGTGCTTCTGCATGGGCACGCCGCGGGAATTGCCGGACGTCATGCCCAGGGTGTCGTAGAGGAAAATGCCGGCACCCACGTAGGGCCGCTCCACGAAACGCTTGGTCAGCGGATACAGGAAAGGCACGGGCTTCACCAGGTGCGGGGCGATGCGCTGCAGCAGCAGCCCGCGTTCCTTCAGGGCTTCCTGGACCAGCGCGAAATCCAGCATTTCAAGGTAGCGCAGGCCGCCGTGAATGAGCTTGGAGGAGCGTGAAGACGTTCCGGAGGCCCAGTCCCGGGCTTCCACCATGCCGACCTTCAATCCGCGGGTCACGGCGTCCAGCGCCGCGCCGGCGCCCACCACCCCGCCGCCGACAATCAGGACGTCCAGCTGGCCGCCGGGTTCCGACGTCGAACGCAGTCTTTTCAGGGCTTCTTCGCGGTATTCCGGGCTGAGTGCATCTGTTGCCATGGTCTAGTTCCTCTCTGAAGCGTGCCCCGGGGGTGGTGGGGTTGGACGTGCTCAGGTGTTGTAAAGGTATGGCGATACCAGCACGTCGATCCGCTGGAACGCCTTGAGGTCAGAGTATCCGGTAGTGGCCATTGCCCGCCTCAGGGCCCCCATCAGGTTGGAGGTTCCGTTGGTGTGGTGTGAGGGACCCCACAGGACTTCCTTCAGGGGGGCAACAGTGTCCAGGTGGACCCTGTCGCCGCGGGGCAGTTCGCTGTGGTGGGCTTCCTGTCCCCAGTGCCAGCCGCGTCCGGGCGCTTCCTCGGCGCGGGCCAGGGCCGAACCGAGCATAACGGCGTCGGCACCCATGGCAATGGCCTTGATGATGTCGCCGCTGGTGCCCATGCCGCCGTCGGCAATTACATGGACGTACCGGCCGCCGGACTCATCCATGTAGTCCCGGCGGGCTTCGGCGATGTCGGATATCGCCGTGGCCATGGGCGCGTGGATGCCCAGGGCGCGCCGCGTCGTCGTCGTTGCGCCGCCGCCGAAGCCGACCAGGACGCCCGCGGCGCCGGTGCGCATCAGGTGAAGGGCCGGGGTGTAGCCGGCGGCCCCGCCGACAATCACGGGGACGTCGAGTTCGTAGATGAACTGCTTGAGGTTCAGCGGTTCAACGTTCTTGGACACGTGCTCGGCGGAGACGGTGGTTCCGCGGATCACGAAGATGTCCACGCCGGCGGCAAGGACAGTCTTGTAGAACTCCTGGGTGCGCTGCGGAGTCAGCGAACCGGCTACGGTGACGCCCGCTTCGCGCATCTCCGCCAGGCGGGAGGTGATCAGCTCGGCCTGGATCGGTGCGGCGTAGATCTCCTGCAGCCTGCGGGTAGCCGCGGGGTTGAAGTTCTCTTCGCTGAGGACGGCGATTTCGTCCAGGATCGGCTGTGGATCCTCGTACCGGGTCCACAGGCCCTCGAGGTTAAGGACGCCCAGTCCGCCCAGGCGGCCCAGTGCAATGGCGGTGGCCGGAGACATCACCGAATCCATGGGGGCACCGATGACGGGCATTTCAAACTGGTAGGCATCTATCTGCCAGTTGACCGAGACGTCCTGCGGGTCACGGGTGCGCCGTGAGGGCACAATCGCTACGTCATCCAGGGAGTAGGCTCTGCGCCCACGCTTGCCACGGCCGATCTCTATCTCGTTAGTCACTGCTCTAGGTTATCCCAGTCGTTAAACGAAGCAGGCACCGTTCCGGAGGGAACAGTGCCTGCTTCTGGTATCGGCATGCTTAGCGGCGGCCGTAGTTCGGTGCTTCGGCGGTCATCATGATGTCGTGCGGGTGGGATTCCTTCAGCCCGGCCGGGGTGATCCGGACGAAGCGGCCCTTGGCCTTCAGCTCGGCGATGGTGTGGGCGCCCGTGTAGAACATTGTCTGGCGCAGGCCGCCAACCAGCTGGTGCGCGACGGCGGACAGCGGGCCACGGTAGGGCACCTGGCCTTCAATGCCTTCGGGGATCAGCTTTTCGTCGCTGGGCACATCGGCCTGGAAGTACCGGTCCTTGGAGTAGGAGGTGTTCTTTCCGCGGGTCTGCATGGCGCCCAAGGAGCCCATGCCGCGGTAGGTCTTGAACTGCTTCCCGTTCACGAAGACCAGGTCTCCGGGGCTTTCGGCGGAACCTGCCAGCAGGCCGCCGAGCATCACGGTGTCGGCGCCGGCGACGATTGCCTTGCCGATGTCACCGGAGTACTGCAGCCCGCCGTCGGCAATGACCGGAACACCGGCTGGAATTGCTGCCTTGGCCGCCTCGTAGATGGCGGTGACCTGCGGAACGCCGACGCCGGCGACCACGCGGGTGGTGCAGATGGAGCCTGGGCCCACGCCAACCTTGATGGCGTCAGCACCGGCATCGATCAGTGCCTGGGCACCTTCGCGGGTGGCTGCCTGGCCGCCGATGACGTCCACGTGGGCGGCAGCGGGGTCCTTCTTGAGGCGGGCGATCATTTCCAGCACACCGGCGCTGTGGCCGTTGGCAGTGTCCACTACCAGGACGTCCACTCCGGCGTCGACCAGGGCCATGGCACGCTCGTAGCCGTCGCCGAAGAAGCCGACGGCGGCACCGACACGCAGCCGGCCTTCGTCGTCCTTGGTGGCGAACGGGTACTGCTCGGCCTTGTCGAAGTCCTTGACGGTGATCAGGCCCTGGAGGCGGCCCTCATCGTCCACCAGCGGGAGCTTCTCGATCCGGTTCTTGCCCAGGAGTTCAACGGTCTCCTCCGGGGTGATGCCCACGCGGCCGGTGATCAGCGGCATCCGGGTCATGACTTCCCCGACCTTGCGGGTGGGGTACTCGGAGCGCGGAATGAAGCGGGTGTCGCGGTTGGTCACAATGCCCAGCAGCTTGTTCTGCGGGTCCACGACCGGCAGACCGGAGACGCGGAAGTGGGCGCAGAGGTCGTCGAGCTCCTGGAGCGTGGCGTCCGGGTCGATGGTCACCGGGTTGGTGATCATGCCGGATTCGCTGCGCTTGACTCGGTCTACGTGCTCGGCCTGGTCGGCGATCGAAAGATTGCGGTGGATCACGCCCAGGCCGCCGTGGCGGGCCATGGCGATGGCCATGCGCGACTCGGTGACAGTGTCCATCGCAGCGGAAAGCAGCGGGGTCTGCACGGTGATGCGCTTGGTCAGGCGTGAGCTGGTGTCCGCCTCGGACGGGATGACGTCCGTGGGACCGGGCAGCAGAAGGACGTCGTCATAGGTAAGTCCGACGAAGCCGAACGGATCGTGTTCTGGGGACTGCTGGCTCAAGTGCGCGCCTCTTTCGGGACCGGAGATTTTGTGGGGTGGCTGGGACAACACGCCCGCGTTTATCTAATCGTAGAACGAAATCAGCACCCCTCCCTATTCCTTCGGGTGCTTTGGGCTATGTGGTTCCGGGCACTGTGACGCCTTCCCAGCCGGTAGCGGCCAGGATGCGTTCCGCCAGTACATGGGACGTGGTCTCCATGTAGGTCCGGTTGAGGTGGTCGTGGTCCTTGTAGACGATCACGTTGCCGATGATTCCCGGGCAGGCGTCGTCGAAGCAGAACTGGTCGCTCATGTCCAGGACGCGCACGCCCGGAATCCGCGCCTCGAGTCCTTCCAGCGGAGAGACGTCCGCCAGCAGCTGGCTGCGCGGAACGTGGCAGGCCTGCGCGTCGAAGCCGTTGGACTCCAGGCACTTGAACATGTCGAACTCGAACCGCGGGTTGTCCCGCATGGCCAGGACCTGGATGCCTGCCTCGGCAAAGCCGCGGACGCCGTCGTCGTAGCCTCCGGCCAGGGTTTCGTCCGGTAGGGACTCCTGAGTGACTGACGCGACGGTGAACACCGCATCCGGCATCAGGTTCAGGACGTACTGGCCTGCGGCCTGGTTGAAGGCGTTGCACTCTTCGGACCGCTCGGGGTCTTCGGCCCCGTACCGGCAGCCCATCTTCAGGACAGTGACCACGTGCCAGCCGTTGGCGAGTGCCACCGGACCCAGCGCTGCGGTCCACTGCATGGCGTGGGAATCTCCCAGCACCACTATGGTTTTCTGTGCGCCTTCGGCGGAGCCGATCTGCTTGCAGTGCTTTTCCAGCACGCTGCCCGCCTCCGGTGCCGTGCCTTCCTCACACGCCTCGTCCAGCTGCGCCCATTCCTGGTCCATCTCCGACGGCGCGGGCTTCACGAGTGCCTGGGTAGAGGACGCGATCTGGAAGTCCGGGTCCAGGGACAGCGCACCGGGGTTGTCCGCGATGGACTGCAGCCGCACGGCTTCTGCCTGTGCATCCACCCGTTCCTGCCAGCCCGCCAGCGGTGCCGCAACGAGGGCGAACGAAGCGGCGAGCACCACTGCGGAGCGCCAGGGCGAGACCTGCGGCCAGGACCAGCTGCGCAGCGGTCCCTCCACCAGTTTGGTGGTGAGCACGGCCAGCAGCAGGGAAACGGCAATAACGACGGCGCCGTCAACCAGCCCGGCGTTCTCCTGCTTGGAGGCGATCAGCCAGAACACCAGCACCGGCCAGTGCCACAGGTACAGGGCGTAGGAATTGTCCCCCAGTTTCACCAGCGGCTTGGCCTTCAGCAACCGGTCGGCGCCGGCCCGGCTGCCGGTGTCTCCGGCGGCGATCACCATGGCCGCGGCCAGGGTAGGCCACAGGGCGAGGTAGCCGGGGAACTGCTGCTGGACCTGCAGGATGATGCCGCAGCTCAGCATGGCAATCACACCCGTCCAGCCGACGAGGATGCGTATCCGCCTGTCCAGGCGCAGGTACGGCAGGGCAAGTGCCAGCAGGGAGCCCAGCGCAAATTCCCACAGCCTGGTCCGGGTGTCGAAGTACGCGTAGGCCTGGTTGGCTCCGGTCTGCCAGATGGAGTATGCCAGGGCCACAGCGAAAACAGCGGTGAAGACAACCGCCAGCACGGACCGGTAGCTTCTGCCAATCAGCCGGGCCGCGGGGACCGCGGCGGCGAAGATCAGCGGCCAGAGGATAAAGACCTGCCCCTGGATGGAGAGGGACCAGAAGTGCTGCAGCGGGCTGGCCGCGCTGTGGTCCGCTGCCAGGTAGTCAACCGCGTTATTGGCAAGCGTCCAGTTCTGGAAATAGAACAGGGACGACCAGGTCTGCCCAATGAGGTCCTGGCGGGCGCTGGCCGGCAGGAGTGCCGCAGCGGCGGCGAGCACTGCCAGCAGGACGACGGCGACGGCGGGGAGCAGCCGCTTGAACAGGTGCAGCCAGTAGCGGCCCAGGGCCAGGGCCTTCCCGCTTTCTGCCTTGCGGACGAAGGACCCGGTCAGCAGGAAGGCGGAGATCAGCAGGAAGACATCCACGCCCCCGGACACTCTGCCAAGCCACACGTGGTAGAGAACAACAAGCACCACGGCCAGGGCACGCAGTCCCTGCACTTCGGGCCGGTAGCGTCGTTCTGCGGCCCGCAGGGCCGGAGCCTGCGGGGAGTCCGAAGCGGCAGCGTGCTGCGCGGGTGCTGACACTTGCTGGTGTCCTTTCAAAGCGGCAAATACCGCACGAGTTTACCGGCAGGAGCCCGCCAGGCCTGAATCCAGCGGTCCCGCGACAACTCCCGGAAAGGACA
>NZ_BAAALV010000002.1:1080225-1117676 GCF_039528575.1 Arthrobacter gandavensis | reverse complement strand
GTAATCCGCGTCTGACGGGGCCTTTAGGCCAGCCTGGATTTAGTGGCTGTGGCCGTGGTCATCTTCATCGTCAGCCGGCTTTTCGACGACGAGTGCCTCGGTGGTCAGGACCAGCGCGGCAATGGATGCGGCGTTCCGCAGTGCGGAGCGGGTGACCTTGACCGGGTCAATGACGCCGGCTTCGATCAGGTTGCCGTATTCGCCCGTAGCGGCGTTGAAGCCGTTGTTGACTTCCAGCTCGCCAACCTTGGACACAACAACCATGCCCTCGGCGCCGGCGTTTTCAGCGATCCAGCGCAGCGGCTGGGCCAGCGCGCGGCGGACAAGGCCAACGGCAGTGGCGGCGTCGCCGTCGAGCTTCGCAACCTCGGAATCGGTGTCCAGGGCACGGGCCGCGTGAACCAGGGCGGAACCGCCGCCGGCTACGATGCCCTCTTCCAGGGCAGCACGCGTCGAGGACACTGCGTCCTCGATGCGGTGCTTCTTTTCCTTCAGTTCAACTTCGGTTGCAGCGCCAACCTTGATCACGCCGATGCCGCCGGAGAGCTTGGCAAGGCGCTCCTGGAGCTTCTCGCGGTCCCAGTCGGAATCGGTGCGCTCGATTTCGGCACGGATCTGTGCCACGCGGTCGGCAACGTCGGCTTCGGAGCCGGCGCCGTCCACAATCGTGGTGTTGTCCTTGGTGACGGTGATGCGGCGGGCCGAACCCAGCACCTCCAGGCCAACCTGGTCCAGCTTCAGGCCGAGGTCCGGAGACACAACCTGGGCACCGGTCAGGGTGGCGATGTCCTGCATCATGGCCTTGCGGCGGTCGCCGAAGCCCGGTGCCTTGACGGCAACCACGTTCAGCGTGCCGCGGATCTTGTTGACCACCAGGGTGGAGAGGGCTTCGCCATCCACGTCTTCGGCAATGATGAACAGCGGCTTGGAGGCCTGCAGGGCCTTTTCCAGCAGCGGCAGGAATTCGGCAACCGAGGAGATCTTGCCGGAGTTGATCAGGATCAGCGCGTCTTCGAGGACGGCTTCCTGGCGCTCGGCGTCGGTGACGAAGTACGGCGAGAGGTAACCCTTGTCGAACTGCATGCCCTCGGTGATGACCAGTTCGGTGGACGTCGAGGATGACTCCTCGATGGTGATGACGCCGTCCTTGCCGACCTTGTCGAACGCTTCGGCCAGCAGCTGGCCAACTTCCTCGCTCTGCGCGGAGATGGCTGCCACGTGCGCAACCTGGTTGCCTTCAACTTCCTTGGCGTTTTCCAGCAGGCGTGCGGCCACTGCTTCAACAGCGGTTTCGATGCCGTGCTTCAGGGCACCGGGAGCCGCGCCTGCGGCTACGTTGCGCAGGCCTTCCTTGACCAGTGCCTGGGCCAGGACCGTTGCGGTGGTGGTGCCGTCGCCGGCAACATCGTTGGTCTTGGTGGCAACTTCCTTGGCCAGCTGGGCGCCAAGGTTCTCATACGGATCGTCGAGTTCCACCTCGCGGGCGATCGTGACGCCGTCGTTGGTGATGGTGGGTGCGCCCCAGGTCTTGGCGAGCACCACGTTGCGGCCGCGCGGGCCGAGGGTGACCTTGACGGTGTTGGCGAGCTTGTCGACACCGGCTTCCAGTGAACGACGGGCGGAGTCGTTGAACTCCAACTGCTTTGCCATGTGCGTGTCCTTTCGAGAACTACATCTACAAAAGAAGACCCCGGCCGAATCTGGCCGGGGTCTTCAAAGACTTACTTGACGACGATGGCCAGCACGTCGCGTGCGGAGAGCACCAGGTATTCCTGGCCGCCCTGCTTGACCTCGGTTCCGCCGTACTTCGAGTAGATGACGACGTCGCCTTCAGCAACATCGATCGGCACACGGTTGCCGTTGTCGTCAACGCGGCCGGGGCCGACTGCTACGACTTCACCTTCCTGGGGCTTTTCCTTAGCGGTGTCCGGGATAACCAGGCCGGAGGCCGTGGTCTGCTCAGCTTCGAGCGGGCGAACAACGATGCGATCCTCAAGGGGCTTAATAGAGACCGACACTCGGGCTCTCCTTTGCTTAGTTACTAACGGGTTTGTGGACCGTCGGTAGGCGCTTGCCGTCGTCGCGGGTGCCGGTGGGCGCTTCCCTCAGGAATTAGCACCCTCACATGGGGAGTGCTAGCTCCGACTTTATGCAACGGTTAGCACTCGGTCAAGGCGAGTGCCAACAAAGTCTGCAAGATTCTCCTTCGAGGCCAGGGCAGGGCCACCGGCCCGATGAACGGACGTTACCCAAAGGCCTTCATGTAAGTTGCTTAGCCTTGCCTAACAAGATAGTTTTCAATGGCGCGCGAAATTAGCAAACGATTTTGTGACCTAATGGCGGAGGCATCCGCCGGCAGGCCAAACCGAAGAGATCATCTGGAGCACCCCCAAAGTGAAGACCACCCTCAAGTCCCGGCTGCTGGCCGGAACCGCCCTGGTTTCCCTGCTCGCTGTAAGCGCCTGCGGCCAGGAGACCGACGCCGCCGCTGAACCCGCAGCCTCAGAGTCGACCACCGTCACCGTGGAGCACACCCAGGGCACCACGGAGGTTCCCGTGAACCCGGAGGTCGTCTACACGTTCGACCTCGGTGCACTCGACACCCTCGACGCCCTCGGCATCGAGGTTGACGGCGTCCCGGCAGCAAACTTCCCCGAAAGCCTCTCCAAGTACGGCTCGGATGACTACGCCAAGATCGGCAGCATGAAGGAACCGGACTTCGAGGCAATCAGCGCCGGCGCTCCGGACCTGATCATCATGTCCGGCCGCACCGCCGACTCCTACGAAGAGTTCTCCAAGATCGCCCCCACGATCAACCTCAGCACTGACGCTGCGGATCCCTGGAACTCCTTCATCTCCAACACCGAGATCATCGGTGAGATCTTCGGCAAGGAAGCCGAAGTCGAGGAGAAGCTCGCCGCGCTCGACTCCAAGGTCGAAGAAACCAAGGCAACCGCAGCCGACGCCGGCAACGGCCTGATCATCATGACCAGCGGCGGCGAAATGACTGCTTACGGTGCAGGGTCGCGCTTTGGCCTGATCCACGACGTCCTTGGTGTTGCCACGGCTGCTGACATCAAGTCCGAAGCCCAGCACGGCGAATCCGTGTCCTTCGAATATGTCGCCGAGATCAACCCGGACAACCTGTTCGTCATCGACCGCGACGTCGCAGTCGGCAACGCCGGTGAAGTAGCCTCCGCGGTGCTGGACAACGAGCTTGTCATGGGCACCAAGGCTGCCAAGAACGACCGCATCACCATGCTCGATTCCTCCAGCTGGTACCTGGTGGGCTACGGCCTGAACAACGTTGACGCCATGGTCAGCGCTGTCCAGGACGGCATCTCCTAACCGTCCCCTTACCTGCTAGATCCTCGCTGGCCGGGACCGCCTTCGGGTGGCCCCGGCCAGCGAGGGAGACGGAACCCTCATGACAACACAGATCAGCCCCGCAGCTCCGGCCACTGCCGGGGCCGCTGCCGTATCCGGACCACGACGGCGGGTCCCCGGCCCGGCAGTCATGCTGGTCCTGGGCGGCGCCGCCGTCCTTCTGCTCGCCATCGTGAGCATGTTCGTGGGGGTCAGCGATGTTTCCCTGTCCTCGCTGCTGGCCGGGGACGAACACGCCTGGAACATCTTCTGGGTCAGCCGGGTGCCGCGGACACTGAGCATCATCCTCGCCGGCATGGCGCTCAGCGTGGCCGGGCTGATCATGCAGCTGATGGCGCGGAACAAGTTCGTTGAACCGTCCACCGTGGGCACCATCGAATCTGCATCCCTGGGCATCCTCGTGGTGACGGTGCTCATTCCCGGCGCTTCGCTGTTTATGAAAATGTCCACGGCAACCCTCTTCGCCGTGGCCGGCACCGCACTCTTCCTGCTGATCCTGCGCCGCATTCCGCTGCGCAACACCCTGATCGTGCCTCTGGTCGGCATCATGCTGGGCGGTGTCATTGCCGCCGTCACCACGTTCTTCGCCTACCGGTTCGACCTGCTGCAGACGCTGAACTCCTGGATGACCGGGGACTTCTCCGGCGTGCTGCGCGGACGCTACGAGCTGCTGTGGATCGTGGGCGCCCTGACCCTGATCGGATTCCTGGCTGCGGACCGGTTTACGGTTGCCGGCATGGGCCAGGAATTCACCACCAACCTGGGCCTGAACTACAACCGCGTGATGACCCTGGGCCTGATCATCGTGTCCCTGATCAGCGCCGTCGTGGTTGTCAGTGTGGGTTCCGTGCCGTTCCTGGGACTGATCGTCCCTAACCTTGTCTCCCTGCTCGTAGGTGACAACGTCCGCCGCGCCATTCCCTGGGTCGCTATTTTCGGTGCGGGCTTTGTGCTCGCCTGCGACATCATCGGCCGGACCATCCGCTACCCCTATGAAATCCCCGTGGGCGTGATTGTTGCCGCCGTGGGCAGCGTCCTGTTCCTCTACCTGCTCCTTCGAAAGCGCTCCGCCCGTGCCTAGTTCCCCCACCAGCGTCCTGCCCTCGGCGATGACGGTGCAGCGCCGCCGTCCGGTGCGAAACCTCTCCCCCAGGTTCTGGATCATTGCCCTCTCCGTTGTGGCCGCAGCCCTCGTCGCCGTTTTTATGACCATCGAACTGCGCGGAAACATCGGCTATGTTCTGCCGCGCCGCGCCATCAAGGTGGGCTCGATGATCCTGGTGGCTTACGCCGTCGGGGTTTCCACCGTGCTCTTCCAGACCGTGACCGCCAACCGGATCCTCACGCCGTCGATCATGGGCTTCGATGCCCTGTACGTGCTGATCCAGACCGTCCTGGTGTTCACCTTCGGCGGCGGGCTGGTGCTTTCCATGTCCGAGCCCCTGCGCTACGGAATGGAAGTCGCCCTGATGGTGGGCTTCTCCTTCCTGCTCTACCGCTGGCTCTTCACCGGCGGGGGCAAGTCCCTGCACCTGATGCTGCTGGTGGGCATTGTCCTGGGAACGATGTTCCGCGGCATGTCCTCCCTGCTGCAGCGGCTGATCGAGCCAAGTGAGTTCATCATCCTGCAGGACCTGTTCTTCGCTTCCTTTAATAATGTGGACGGCGCGCTGCTGGGGTATTCGCTGATTGCCGTGGCGATCGTCAGCGTTCCGGCCTGGCGGATGCGGCACTCACTGGATGTGATGTCCCTTGGACGGGACACCTCGATCAATCTGGGCGTGAACCACAAGCGCTCGGTGACCGGCGTCCTGGTGATCTGCTCGGTCCTGGTTGCCGTCTCCACCGCGCTGGTTGGCCCGGTTACGTTCTTCGGGCTGCTGGTGGCCTCGCTGGCCTACCAGCTGTGCTCCCACTTCTCCCACAAAGCAGTGGTTCCCATCGCCGTCCTGCTGGGCATCATCGCCTTGGTCGGCGGCCAGCTGGTCCTCGAACGCATCTTCGCCTTCGATACCGCGCTGAGCATTGTCATTGAATTCGTTGGCGGGATCGTCTTCCTGATCCTGCTCCTGAAAGGCTCCCTCAAATGATCCAGGTCACCGGCGTCACCAAGACCTACGGTTCCACCGCAGTGGTGGACGGGGTGAGCTGCCACATCAAGGAAGGCGGTGTCACCTCAATCATCGGCCCCAACGGAGCCGGCAAGTCCACGCTGCTCTCCATCATCAGCCGGCTCCTGAAGTCCGACGCCGGTTCCGTCACCGTGGACGGCTTGGACGTCTCTGCCGCACCGGGCAAGGATTTGGCCCGCAAAATGGCCATCCTGCGGCAGGACAACCACCTCACCGTCCGGCTCACTGTGCGGGACCTGGTCGGTTTTGGCCGCTACCCGCACAACGGCGGGCGCCCGACGGCGGTGTGCCGGGAAAAGATCGAGCAGGCCATGGCCTTCCTTGATCTCACCGAGCTGGCCGACCGGTTTGTTGACGAGCTTTCCGGCGGCCAGCGGCAGCGCGCGTTCATCGCCATGGTGCTGGCGCAGGACACCGATTACCTGCTGCTGGACGAGCCGCTCAACAACCTGGACATGAAGCACTCGGTGGAGATGATGCGGCTGCTGCGGCGGCTCACCGATGAGCTGGGCAAGACCGTTGTCCTGGTCATCCACGACATCAACTTCGCCTCCTGCTATTCGGACGACATCATTGCCATGGCGGACGGCAAGCTGCTCCACCAGGGGCCGCCGTCAACGATCATGCAGCCGGAAGTCCTGAAGGACATCTACGAGATCGATATCCGGATCGAGGAGATCGAGGGCAACCGGATCGGCGTTTATTTCGCCTGATCCGCAGCTCAAGCGGCGGCTCCGGCTACCATCCGGACTTTTGGCCGTATCCATTCAGGACATCCGGAAGAGCCCCAGAAGCCCCGCACTTTCCACCGCGGCTGCGGGTCACAATGCTCTGGCAGCGCTCAACCGCGCCACGGCCTCCTCCAGGACGTCAGGCGCGCAGCCAAAGTTCAGCCGGGCATACCCCGCGCCCGCCGTACCGAACTTCAGACCGGGTTCAAGTGCCACTCGTGCCTTCTCCAGGGCATAAGCGGCCGGGTCCGTTCCCCAGCCCAGTCCACGCATGTCCAGCCAAGCCAAGTAGCTGGCGTCAGGGATCCGGTATCCCACTTCCGGCAGTTCTGCGGAGAGCAGCGCGCGGAGCAGTTCCCGGTTGGAACTCAGGACCGCCAGTACGCGGTCGAGCCATTCCTCCCCCTCCGCATACGCGGCGGCGGCGCCGTGCAGACCAAGAATCGAGGTCCGGAAGCCGACTTCCTCCGGCATTTCATCCAGCAGCAGCCGGGTCTCAGGGGCTGAGGCGATCATCAGCGCACACTTTGACCCGGCAATGTTCCATCCCTTGCTGGCCGCGGTGACGCAGACGCCGTGGGCACGGGCATCTTCGGAGACAGAAAGGAACGGGGTGAAATCCTTCGCCGTGTAGACCAGCGGAGCATGGATCTCGTCGCTGACCACAGTGGCTCCGTACTTGCCCGCGAGGCGGGCGACGGCGTCGAGCACCTCCCGCGAATGCACCAGGCCCAGGGGATTGTGCGGGTTGCACAGCAGCAGTGCCTTCGCACCGGTTGCGAACGCTGTTTCGAGTCCGTCCAGGTCCAGGGACCAGCCTGCGTCGTCCTGCAGCAACGGCACCTCGCGGATCGTTCCGCCTGCTTCCACCGGAAGATCGAAGAATGGCGGATAAACAGGCGGAGTGATGATGACTTCGTCACCCGGGTCGAGAACCTGCCGGAGGGTCTCCACGATGGCCACGCTGACGTCGGTTGTGGTCCGCACGTCCTCCGGGTCCAGTTTCCAGTTCCAGCGCCGCTGCGCAAAGCCTGCGAACGCCGGGCCCACCGGACCGGGCCCGGAAACGTAGCCAACGTCGGACGCTTCGATCCGCCCAATCATCGCGCGGGCCACGGCGGGCGCGAGGGGATAGTCCATTTCCGCTACGAACAGCGGCAGCACGTCACTGGGAAAGGTGCGCCATTTGGCGCTGGTGCGGCGGCGGAGGACATCCAGGGGTTCAAGTGCCAGCTCAGTCATGAGCCCAACCTACCTGCTGCCGGGGTCCGGGCAACCCTGGTCTGGCATGGCTGGCCGGCATTGTTGTGGACGTGCGGTCCGGCTTCAGCGCCAGCTGCCTTCAACGGCGCGGTGGATGATTTCCAGCAGAAGATCCCACACGTCACCTGCTTGTTCCGGCACAAGCCTGATCATCCCTTCAGATGCGGTTATCCGAAAATAACCGGCGTTGCCGGCGCTCAGCACGCTCAGCTGGCCGGTCCCATTCAGGCCCAGGTTCCACGCCGTCCACGGTGCGGACCAGAGACTCGCCGGGACCCCCGCCGGTGCAGGCTCCCGGGTTCCTGAAACCCGGCGGCCAAAGCTTTCCTCGGACATCAGGACAGGTTCAGCGGTCGAAGACCAGGACGGAGCCAGACCGGCCCATCCGGCCAGTTCCCCGGGCAGTGCGGCGGCGTCGCCCAGCCGCAGTTCGAACCTGTCCTGCGGCGGCTCACCGGACAAGGCAGGTGAAGGCCCGGCCCAGGCCAGGGCAGGTCCGCCACCCAGCCAGGCACGGACTCCCGTGGAAACCGCTCCGCCAACAGCGTGGAAATCGACAACGGATGCCCCCGTGCGGAGCGGCGCCACATACGCCAAGCCCCTGGATGTGAGGCGTCCTGCGTCCGTGAGCAGTCCCGCCCCCACAAGTTCAGCGACCGCAGCGCGGTTCCCCGAACGGTCGAACGGTCCCAGGCGGTCCCGCTTCGACATGGAGAGGAAGAGCTCACCGGCCGCGCGGGAGAGCACCGTGCCCGACACACGGTAGGGCTGGGTTTCCCGAAGGGGCACAACGTCCTCGACCGGTTCGCCGAACAGTTGGGTTGCCTGTGAATCCAGCCGTGGCTCCGCTGGTGCAACCGCACCGATGCCGGGATCCGCCGACGTTTCCGCCACAGGTTCCCGGCGCCTCAGCCCCGCCACCATGTGCTCGAACAGCGGACGCATACCGACGGACTGTTCCACGGCGTAGCTCGCTGTGGCTTCCACTGCGTCAGTTCCATCGCTGAACAGCCACCGGTCGGTGCACACAACCTGCCCCTCGGCCTCGCGGACGAACCGCTGCCGGCGTCCGTGTGTCGGTTCCCCTTCGGAGCCAGGTGACTGGGTCCAGAGGTCGTTGGCGAAGATGTATGTCTTCGGGAGCTGCAGTGTGGCTGCGAGCGCAGCAGTCGACAAGCGCGGCAGCGATTCAGCCACCCTCATTCGGCGGAGCACGAGATTGGGCCGGAAGTGCCCGCTGGGCACTGGAGGATGAGCGATAATCTCCGTGCCGCCCGGGCCGCTGGTGATGTCCCATTCCGGGGGACAGGGCAGCTCCATGCCCAAAACGCTGAGAACAGGAAGGGTTGTGCTCACGGCGTGTCCTGACCGCGGCGGGGCTCCGGGAGCGGGTCTCCGGGACGGGGCGCCGGGTGTCTGTCCTGCAGATATGTCCTGGCGAACAGGTCATCACCGGCGAGAATTCTCTTCCGTTCCTCCTGCATCCAGCGGGGCATCAGCCTGACTGGATACCAGAGGAAACCGAGGATACCCGCGGCCAGGAGAAGGTTGCTCACCAGAGCGGATAATCCCCCGAGCATTCCGTAGTCCAGTACCAGCGGCAGCAGCGGCAGGGTCGCGAGCCACAGCCCCAGCCAGGTGATGGCGAGGGAAGGGGTCCCCGGCACCAGCCGGTCCAGGCGAAGCCAGCCAAGCCACCTTTTCCGGTGCACCATGACGCCTGAGACGGCCAGGGCAGCCCCGCCGAGCACCAGCACTGCCGAAGGCAGGAGATCATTCACGACTTATCAATCCGTTCTATCGTTTCGCGGCCGTTTCGCGGCCGTTTCGCGGCCGGCCTCCCGGATCCATCCGCTGTCCGTGGTGTCGACTCTACCGGCGGTTCTAATTGCCCCAGAGCCGGTTCCAGCCAGCCGCTATGGCTTCTGCAGCAGCTTCGGTTCCTTCAGCTATCGCTTCCGCAGCCGCTACGGTTCCTTCAGCTATCGCTTCTGCAGCCGCTTCTGCTTCCTCGGCGGCAGACCCGGCAAGCTCTGTGGCAGTGTCCCAGCCTTGAACAGCCAATTCCTTGGTCGTATCCCAACCTTGTACAGCAATGTCTGCGGTGAAATCCTTGATGCTTCTTCCGTCGAAAAGGTCGAGGTCTGTGATCACGGAGATCCCCATGCCTACCCCAAATCCGACCGCTGTTCCAAGGGGCCCTCCGATGGCCGTGCCGATCATCGCGCCGGTGACACCGGCAGCAAAATCCACACCTGTTGAGGCTGCCGTCTGTACCGTCGCCATTTCCCTGGCCCGGCCCTCGAGCCTTTCTGCGTCCATACCGGGGTCTGCCCGGAGCAGCTCGTTGCGGTTCTGCCGAAGATTGTCCCCGTAAGTCACGCCGGTCATGGCCAGGGCACCGGCCCAGCCGACCCCCTTGATGAGTTTCAGGGATCCCGGCTGGTCTGCCCACTTGATGGATTCCGGCACTGCCCACCGGTTCGGGTTGGCGTCCACCCGACGGCGGTACGTTTCATCCTGGTTGTACATGGTGCGGTTGAGCGTGGGGCGCCACTCACGAACGGTCTCCACGACATTCGTCGTATACCAGAATCGCCTGGTGCTGCCGTAGTCCGGATGCCTCGGGTCCAGGACTGAAATACGCTCGCCGTCCCTGTAAAAAGGTGCAGCCCAGGCCGGAAGCTCCAGTGCGTCCACGGTCACTCTGGTTCGGGCCGTGTGCCGATCGCCGAACTCCTGGACCGTGCCCACAACCGCCGCGAACAGAGGACCGGCCAAGAAGGCCAGCGCCCCGCCCTCGTAACCGTCTACCGAGCGGAGGGCTGCCGCGCACTCGGTTTCCAGCTGTTCATGACGTCCGGAGAGGTACGTGAGGCGGCTTTGCAGGGATTCGCCCCGGGCAAAGTGAAATGCCTCAGCCGCAGGTTCATCGTCAGAGTTAACCGGCTCGGGTTCGGTCTGGTAGGCGGCCAGGTCGGTCAGTAAGGCTTCCTTGGCGGGCAGCAGTCCGCGCACCCCTTCGGCGAAGTCCGACAAGGCACTGCTCACGGCTTCGGTGGCTGCTTCCAGCAGTTCGGCCTGGGCCGTGATGGGGTCAAAGGCTACGAGGACATCAGCTCTCTCGGGCGCCTGGTAGCAACCGTCCAGGCCCTTCCATGTGGAGGACAAGGCGTCGACCGATTGTTTGAACGCTGCGCCTTTGGCACGAATCTCGCCGGCTGCACCATCCACCGCAGCGGGATCTGCCCAGCCGGCCAGGACTGCCTGGTGCCCGTTCACTGCATGCCTGCCAAACCGTGCGGAACTGCAGCAGCGGCATCTCTCGCGGACTGCGCCATGCCGGCGTCCCCATCCGTGTAGGCATTGAGCGCCGCACTGACTCCCTCGACGGCGCCGTAAATGCGGTCCTGGACCCCGCCGGCCTGAGGGAGCAGCAGCCGGCTCGTAATCTCTTCCAGCGCCATGGTGATGACGGTGCTGTTTACGGCCTGCACCGCGGACTCCATCCCGGTCCTCAGGGCGTCCGCTGCCTCGGCCGGACCGGTGTCCGATCCAACCTGGTTCAGGATGGACCGGCAGCCTGCCAGGTCAATGTCGTACCCGCTGACGGGCATTGCTTCCCCCTCCACAATCCTCGCGTGCCGCGGCTGCAATCCTCCGCGGCGGAGTCCCAAGCAACACTATGGACAGTTCGGTTACCTCCGCAATGGGGAGTTCTACCCATCGGATGCCGGCTGCAGGCGGGCGGCGGCTCTTCGGCTAACGGCCCGCACTCTCGAAGACTAGGCTTATTCCCATGCCCGATACCTCCCTTGCCCATGTCCTGACCCCCGAGGGATGGGCGCTGCTGAACTCTCTTGGCCCGTATCTTGAGTCCGAGTCCCTGAAACTGAACACCGAGCTGCGCAAGGCCGGGCATTCCCCCGAGCTGGTCGCCGCCGTCCTCACCCAGGCCAGGCTGCGGATGAAGGCCCGTGCGAAATTCGGACCGTTCGCAGAGCACATGCTGTTCACTCCTGCCGGCCTTGAACAGGCCACCCGCCTGAATGTTGCAGCCCTGCACGCCCAGCGCTATCAGGAAGCCAGACTGGAACGGGTTGCTGACCTGGGGTGCGGCATCGGTGCTGATTCCCTTGCCTTGGCCACGCTGGACCGCCAGGTCACCGCCGTCGAGCTTGATGAGATCACTGCCGCGGTGGCGACCATCAACCTCATGCCGTGGCCAGAGGCCAAAGTCGTCCAGGGAGATGCGGAGTCCTTCGACCTGACCGGGTTCGACGGCGTGTGGCTGGATCCCGCACGGCGTACCACGTCGACGTCGGGCACTTCCCGCATCTTTGACCCGGAAGCCTTCTCCCCTCCCCTGTCCTTCGTGGAGTCCCTCGCCGATCGCGGGATGCCCGTCGGAGTGAAGCTTGGCCCGGGGATTCCGCACGAATCGGTCCCTGCGGGCTGCGAAGTCCAGTGGGTATCCGTGGGCGGGGACGTTATTGAAGCCACCCTGTGGTTCAACGAACTCCGCCGTCCGGGCATTCGCCGCGCGGCATTGGTCATCGGCCCCAATGGTGCCGCGGAGCTGACCTCGCACGAAGACTACGTTCCAGGTGCACAGGACGTACGGACCGGCCCGGCTGAAGGCTATCTCTATGAGCCCGACGGCGCGGTGATCCGCGCGGGTCTGGTGGCCGACGTCGCGCGTTCCCTGGGCGGGCACCTGCTGGACCCGCACATCGCCTACATTGCCGCGCCGGAACTGGTGGAGACCCCCTTCGCCCGCGCCTACCGGATCCTTGAAGTCCGGCCCTACAACGTCAAGGCCCTCAAGGCCTGGGTCCGTGCCAACGGCATCGGGGTGCTGGACATCAAGAAGCGCGGCATGGCCGTCACACCCGAGGAGCTGCGCAAGCAGCTGCTTACCGGCTCAGGCAAGGGTCCGAACAAAGCCACCCTGGTCCTCACCCGGATCGGTGAGGACCGTGTGGCGATCGTTGTGGAGCCCGTTCCTTCGTCGGTGGACAGCTAGCTGCGGGAGAACTCGCTGGCTTCCCGCACCTGCTCGGGCGTTGGGCGGACTCCGGTGTAAAGCACAAACTGTTCCTCTGCCTGGATCGCGATGACCTCGGCGCCGGTGATGACCTTCTTCCCGGCAGCACGGGCGGCACGGATCAGCGGCGTCTCCGAGGGAAGGGCGACGACGTCAAACACCGTCTGCGCGGCGGCAATGGTTTCGTTTTCGTAGGACTGAATGTCCTCGTCGGCTCCTGCCATGCCCAGCGGTGTGACGTTGATGAGCAGGTCCGCGGTTGCATCGCCGGGTTCCGGGATCCAGTTGAATCCATAGAGGTCGGCGAGGGCCCTGCCTGTGCCTTCATTGCGGGCCACGATCGTGACACCGCCAAAACCGGCGTCGCGCAGTGCAGCCGCAACGGCCTTGGCCATACCGCCGGAGCCGCGCAGCAGCACTGAGTCGGCCGGGGAGACCTCGTGGTCCGCGAGCAGCCGTGCGATCGCGAGGTAGTCGGTGTTGTAGGCGGTGAGCACGCCGTCGTCGTTCACGATGGTGTTCACCGAATCGATCGCCGCCGCGGAGGGATCCATGCGGTCCACCAGGGCAATGACCTCTTCCTTATACGGCATTGAGACTGCCGCACCGCGGATGGGCAGGCCCCGGATCCCTGCCACTGCCTGGGCCAGGTCTGCGGGTGCAAAGGCCTTGTAGATGAAGTTCAGCCCCAGCTGCTCATACAGGTAATTGTGGAACCGGGTGCCGATGTTGCTCGGGCGGGCGGCCAGGGAGATGCACAGGGTCATGTCTTTGTTCAGGATCGGCATTGGTCCATTATGGCGTGCGGCACCCTCTGACGGAGCTTCCGCAGCGGGACTGAGCAGGCTGATGTCCGGGCTACGATTGAAGTCAGCTCTAAGAACGCAATGGTGCGGCACCGGAGACACTAACTTTCGCAGCGCACAGCAGGAGACGTATTGGATATTGAGTTCGCAGCATCACCGCAGTCGACCCTTGGGGTTGAGTGGGAACTGGCCCTGGTAGACCGGGAATCCGGTGAGCTGCTCTCGGTAGCCGATGAAGTCCTGCGGGCAGTAAATGCCAACGATCCGGACCTTAGCCCGGACGACGAGCACCCGCACATCAAACAGGAACTGCTTGAAAACACCGTTGAATTGGTGACCGGGATCTGCACCACCGTGGCCGAGGCCAAGGCTGATCTTGCCCGTTCCATGGCTGCTGTCCGCAGGGTCACCGATGAGATGGGTGTTGAGCTGTTCTGCGCCGGCACCCACCCCTTTGCCGTGCCGCGTTCCCAGCCAGTGACGGACAAGGAACGTTACGCCAAGCTCATTGACCGCACCCAGTGGTGGGGCCAGCAGATGCTCATCTACGGTGTCCACGTCCACGTCGGTCTGGACTCCCGGGACAAGGTGCTGCCGGTTCTCGATGGCCTGGTGAACTACTTTCCGCATTTCCAGGCCTTGTCTGCGTCCTCTCCGTTCTGGTCCGGTGACGATACCGGCTACGCCTCCCAGCGTGCACTCATGTTCCAGCAGCTTCCTACTGCGGGGCTGCCGTTCCAGTTCCGTTCCTGGGCCGAGTACGAGTCCTATGTGCAGGACATGTTCACCACCGGTGTGATTGATTCGATCAGTGAGATCCGCTGGGATATCCGTCCGGTTCCTGCACTGGGAACCATTGAGCTGCGTGTCTGCGACGGGCTATCTACGGCTACCGATATCGGAGCCATCGCTGCTCTGACCCAGTGCCTTGTAGATGAGTTCTCCACCATCCTGGACAACGGCGGAACGATTCCGACCATGCCCCCGTGGCACGTGCAGGAGAACAAGTGGCGGGCTGCCCGTTACGGGCTCGATGCGATCATCATCCTCGACGCCGCCGGCAACGAGAAACTGGTCACCGAGCACCTCCTGGAAGACGTTCTGCCGCGTCTTGCTCCCGTCGCGGAGAAGCTCGGCTGCAGTGCCGAACTTGCTGATGTTGCGGGCATTATCGAACGCGGTGCGGGCTACCAGCGTCAGCGCCGAGTTGCAGAGGCTAACGGCGGGGATCTGCGTGCAGTGGTGCACGACGGCGTCGCCCAGCTTCGCGGCGAGGGCTAGCCTTCCGAGTGTGGGCCGGGTTTCCGGGGCGAGGCTGGCTGTTCCAGGCCGAGTCGGGTTCAGGCCGGCCGAGCTTCCGGGGCGAGGCTAGGCGTTCCGGGCCGGGCCGAGCTTCCGGGGCGAGGCTAGGTTTCACGTACCCCCTCCCCCTTGGCCCCTTGGTGCCCTTGGCGCTCTGGCGCTCTGGCGCTCTGGGCCCCTATCTAGCAGACATCCCCGTTGTGTTCCCGGTTGGGATCGTCCGCTGACCAAAGACGTACGCCCCCTCCCCAGTCACCTATAGCGTTCCCATTACCCGGGATTGGTTGGATACACGGGTCTCTGTGCCCGTAGGCGCTGACGTGGAAGGTCCAAAAAGCAGGTAAATGACCGGTATTTGAGCGGCCTGAAAAGGGCTGATTTAGGCCCTGGAATGTCGGTGGCAGCTGAGAGTGTTAGGGGTATGAACCGCTCCTCGGACACCCCGTTTTCCCGGTCAGCTGACCGGGAAAGGAAGGGTGCGCCGGGTGGTGTTCCGGGTGCTGTCCGGGCCGGACAGGGTGGTTCCCCGGGTGCCGCCGATAGTGTTCCGGGTGCTGGCCGGGCCGGGCAGGATGATCCGGCCGCGCGTACCGACTTCCTGTCCTCGTCTCATCCTGACCCCGGTTTCCCCGTTCCTTCCGGCGAGGTGTTCTGCGCTGATCCTGCCTTGGTTGAAGACCATGCGCCCGAGTCGTTGCCTGAGGGTTTCGCCGGGCAGTTATCCCTCCGCGGTCCGGAGTCCCTGGGGTATGCGGAAACCGTGTCCGCGCTTGAGCGTCTGGGCATACTCATCTCCTGGGCGCAGGCCCAGCAGGCCCGTGTTGCAGCCCGGCTGGAAGTGCTCTTTGCCAGGGACATTACCGACGCCTCCGGACGTAAAGAACCCGCCCTGGCCATGAGCCTTGCCGCAGCCGAAGCCTCCACTGTCCTGAACATCCCGCACATGACCGCAATGCAGCTCATCAGCGAATCCACCCGGCTCTGCACCGACGCACCCCAGACTCTCGCCCGTCTGGCAGAAGGGAAAATCGCCCTCCAGCACGCCCGCATCATCCTCGAAGAGACCCAAAACCTCCCCACCGACATCCTCGAACCGCAGCCGGAACCGGAGACCTGCGCGGGTTCAGAAGACGCAGCCGCACCAACCGGCAACGGAACACCCCCTGACGGGGAGCCCGGCCAACTGGACCTCGGCCTCGAGGACCCAAGCACGCTGTTCGGGCAAACCGGGCCGGGCGGACCGCAGGGGCCAGGCGGACCGGAGGGGCCAGGCGGAGCCGGTGGAGCAGCCGGACCGGATGGGGCAGATGGAGTGCAGGATGGGCCGGGGGATGCAGCCAGCGCAGGCGATCGGGAGGCCAGTCCTGTCCTCACAGTCCGTGCTGCGTTCGAACGGGACCTGCTGGCAGCAGCCGAGGGCAGGACTGCTGCCGGGTTCGGGCGCCGTGCCCGCAGGCTGCGCGAGTCCCGCTTCCCCGATCTGATCCCCGTCCGGCACCGTGAGGCCAAGGACAAACGCCGTGTGATGTTCCAGCCCCTGCCCGATGGCATGTCCTGCCTCAGCGCGATCATCGCCGCTGAGAAGGGCCAGGCTATGTTCGCCGCGCTCACCGGTGCAGCGAAAGCCGGCAAACGAGCCGGAGACCCCCGCACCATGGACCAGCTCCGCGCAGACACCCTCACCGAACTGCTCCTCACGGAGCAGGCCGGCACACAGCCCACCGAGCCCGAGGACGCTCCACCCCCGCCCTCAGGGACGAGTTCCACAGGCACAGGTTCACCAACCGGATCCGGGACTGCAGACGGAGGGACTTGGGGAGGCGCCGCCGGTTCCCTCTACGAATCCTGCTGCGCCCCCGGCATTCAAACCCATGGCCTCGACCCGGCCGGCCACCGCCTGAGCGGACCAGATACCTCATCCATGGGCGCTGCCGGGGAAATCCCTTCCGCACCGGGCCGCACCGACGCCGCCGGTACCACCAGCACTGCCGCCGGTAACTCCAGACAGGACAAACGACCCCGCCGGGCCGAAAGATACCGGACCCAGAACCGGAACCGCACCAACAACCGCGACCGCTCCAAAGTCCGCACCGAAGTCATGGTCCTGATCAACGCAGACACCCTTGCCGGACTGGACGAAAACCCGGCAGAACTCAACGGCTACGGACCCATCAGTGCCGAGACTGCACGCTCGATGATCCTCGAGGCCCTGCACTGGACACCCCTGCTTCAGGACCCGGCTACCGGTGAAATCCTCACCGTGGGACGGACACGGCGTATCCCTGCAGGACTCAAACGCTGGCTCCAGGCCAGGGACGGAACCTGCAGGTTCCCCGGCTGTTCAGTAAATGTCACCCACGCAGAGATCGACCACACCACCCCGTACGCGCGCGGTGGACCAACAGACCACACGAACCTGGAACACCTCTGCCCCAAGCACCACCGGTTCAAAACCCTCGGCCACTGGAAAGCACGCCAACCAGAGGCCGGAACCATCGAATGGAACTCACCCACCGGCCGCACCTACACCACCGACCCCACACTGGGATACCTGCCGAGTCCACGAAATCTCAGGCCATCGGATCCCCGCCCCGAAACCACGCCCCAACCGCCAGACGACGATCCGCCACCCTTCTAGCCCCCGTAGGTCCAAGCCGTTCCAGCTGGCTCTCCCTCGACGCCGAAGGAAAGGGTCAGTCTCGGGCAAGTCCCTTCGATGGATAGGTCCGCTTAGCGGAGCGGCCAGCAACATCAGAGCCGGCGGGCGGCAGACCGGAGGGACGATGGCTGCGGCGGGCCGGGGTATCAGTCAGGAGGAGGCGGCGTCAGCGCGGACCGGGAGCTCAGGCCCCCGCAGCACAACAGGGCCGCGGCCGGCTAGTAGCGGCCGGCTCCAGGCTCCCGGCTAGCAGCGGCCGGCTCCCGGCTCCCGGCTAATGGCTCCCGGTTAGCGGCAGCCGGCCCCCGGCTCCCGGTTAGTGGCAGCCGGCTAGTAGCCTCCGGCTCCCGGCCCCCGGTTAGTGGCAGCCCGGCTCCGGGCTCCCGGCCCCCCGGCTCCCGGTTAGTGGCAGCCGGCTCCGGCTCCCGGCTCCGCCAACCGCACCAGCCGCAAGACGCAGGCCGCAAGACGCAAGACGCAAGTGCCCCAGCATCCAGCTAGGCAGCAGGAATGTGAATGCTGGTCACAGGCTGCGAGGGATCCGGAGTGAAGTCCACACCGGAAGGCTCCCCACCAGCCATGACAATCTGCGCGCCCAAGGCAGCAACCATCGCACCATTATCAGTACACAAACGGATAGGAGGAACACGAAGCGAAATCCCGGCAGCAGCACAGCGCTCGGCAGTCAGCTCACGAAGACGGGAATTCGCAGCAACACCACCACCAAGCAGAAGATTCGTAATCCCCTGCTCAGTACACGCCAGAACAGCCTTGGACGTAATCACGTCCACAACAGCTTCCTGGAACGAGGCAGCAATATCCGCAACCGGAAGCTCCTGGCCGGCAGCTTCATACTGCTCCACACAACGGGCAACAGCAGTCTTCAAACCGGAGAAAGACCAGTCATACCGGTGCGGGCCCGGAGCCTGCACAGTACCCATGTACTTCGGCTGTGTCAGTCCACGGGGGAAACGGATAGCCTTCGGATTCCCCTGCCGTGCAAGCTTGTCGATAGCCGGGCCACCTGGATATCCCAGACCCAGAATCCGGGCAACCTTGTCATAGGCCTCACCCGCAGCATCATCAATAGTGGAACCGAGCAGCTGCACGTCCGAAGTCAAAGACCCAACCCGCAGGATCTCGGTATGCCCGCCGGAAACCAGCAGCGCACCAAGGTTCTCCGGAAGCTTGCCGCCGTCAAGAACGCCAACGCCCACATGTGCCACCAGATGATTGATGGCATACAGGGGTTTGCCCGTGGCCACAGCCAAAGCCTTCGCCGCGCAAACACCAACCATCAACGCTCCGGCCAGACCGGGACCGGAAGTCACGGCGATCGCATCGACGTCGTCGAGCGTCACACCGGCCTCGTTCAGGGCCTGACGCAGCGTAGGGACAAAGGCATCCAGATGCGCACGCGAAGCGATCTCCGGAATGACACCGCCAAAGCGGACATGCTCCTCCATCGAGGAAGACACGGCATTGGTCAGCAGCGTATCGCCGCGGACAATTCCCACACCCGTCTCATCGCAGGAGGATTCGATGCCAAGCACCAAGGGAGCGGTGCGGTTCATTGGACGTCCTTCACAGGGTTGGATTCGCGCGCCGGAGCACCGTGCCAGGAGGAGAGCTCCAGACGCATAATCAGGGCATCCGCGCCATCCCGGTAATACCGCGGACGGACATGGATCTGTTCAAAGCCGAACCAGCGGTAAAGCCGCTGTGCCCGGGGATTGTCGGCACGCACTTCGAGCAGCACATCATCTGCACCTCGCCGTTTCGCCTCCTCAACGAGGGTGGCGAGAAGCCTGGAGCCCGTACCGGCACCTTCATGGGCGCTGTCCACGGCAATGGTCTGCACATCCGCGATGGGCAGCACACACATGAGCCCGGCATACCCGATCACCGCGCCGTCCGGTCCCTCTGCCACATAGTAGGAACGGGTATCGCGCTGGCGCAGTTCGTCGTAGAACATCTCAGTAGGCCAGGCATCTACAGGGAACATCGCCTTCTCCAGCGCGTCCACAGCAGGAATATCGTCCTCGGTCATCGCCCGGATCACGGCGGCCTGTCCGCTCACAGTGCGCGCTTCCGCGGGCCGGGCACCTTCGCATCGGATTCGCGCAGGTAAAGCGGCAGGTCCGGAAGCAGCTCCAAACCACGGACCAGGCGTACGACGGCGGTGCGGCCAAGCGCTTCAGCCGTCGGCTGGGCAGCGGCAAAGTCCTGCACAGTACGCATCACGTCCGGGTAGAGGCCTGCACCTGCACCATAGGCAGGCAGCCCCGGAACCTCGGACGGAGAGCAGACATGGGGGCCCTCAAGGAGTTCGGCAGTGCCGCCGGTACTGCGGTAGCGGGCCCAATAGACCTCTTTGCGCCGGGCGTCAGTGGCCACAACGAACTCATCAACCCCGGCCCTCCAGGCATCCAGGGCGGCGTCCACGGCGATAGCGTCCAGGCTCATGACGCCGTGCAGCGGCTTGTTCCATGCGAACGCGAGCGTGCGTGCGGTGGCTATGCCCGACCGCAGTCCCGTGAAGGGCCCGGGGCCTACCCCGGTGACTATTGCATCGACCTGTCCCCCGGACACACCGGCATCGGCGAGCAGTTTCTGGATGCCCGGTGCCAGGACCTCGGCATGGGATCTGGTGTCTTCGGTAGCGAAGGCCGCAAGCGTCTCTCCCTCACCGGTCAGGAGCGCCGCACTGGCAATGGCGGATGTATCGATGGCGAGGATAAGCACGGTGTCCAGTTTACGCGCTCGGCGGATGGGCCCTGAGCTGGACGGGCATCAGGACGGTCACAGGGAACGGGCCTCAGGACGGTCACAGGGAACGGTCACAGGGAACGGACATCAGGGCGGTCCCAAGGCGGGCCTCAGGAAACGGTGAACCCTTTCGTCATCCCGGCTCTTCCCTGGCCTGCTCGGCAGATTTGACCCAGCCGGGCACCATGAACCGCGGAAGCCACACCAGGCTGACCAAAAAAGTCCAGATCCCGCCGAGCATGACCGCGAGGAGCACCCCGAGGATCGGCTTGGGGAGGGAATCTGCGTCCACATCCCACAGGAGGGTACCCGTGAGCAGGCCAATGCCTCCGTAGAGCAGGCCCAGGGCGGGGTAGGCCTTCACCCGCGGCAGGAGACCGGGATGTCCCACCCAGGTGCCCCACCGGCCCGTGTGGGCTCGCCATCCCATGACGAGCACCACCACGCTCAGGATGAGCCCCGCAAAGATTCCCATGGCGTGATCCCGGATGTCCGGTTAGGGAGCCAGCACAGGGGCTTCTGCCCAGCGTGGACCATACCCGGCGATTCGGATGGTCCGTTCTTCGTCGTCGTCCTCCGCCGAGAAGTCGGTGACCAATTCGCCGGTTCCGGCCGATTCTCCGCCGGTGGCACGCTGCAGGGTGACTTCAAGGCGGCTCTCGGAGAGATGCTCCACCAGTCCGTGCCCCCACTCCACCACCGTGACTGAAGAGTCCATGGTGTTTTCAAGATCGATGTCGTCGATCTCCGCAGCAGACCCCAGCCGGTAGGCGTCCACGTGCACCAGGTCAGGGCCGGTACCCAGAGCGGGATGGATGCGCACCAGCACGAACGTCGGGGAAATGATCCCTGCCCGCACGCCAAGGCCTTCGCCGAGACCCTGGGTGAAGGTGGTCTTCCCTGCGCCCAGCTCCCCCGTCAGGAGCAGCAGGTCACCGGAGCGCAGTGCGCCGCCAAGGGCGCGGGCGAGTTCCTGCGTTTGCCCAGCGCTGGATGTCTTGTACTCATGCTCCCAGGCCGGAGCTTCGAACTCGGCTGTCACGGCAGCGCCGCTTCGGAGTCCGGATCGAGGGATACAGCGGGTTCCGCAGTTCCTGAGTCCACATAGCTGCGGGTCACCCGGCCGCTGATCCGAGTAATGATCTCGTAGTTGATGGAACCGCTGGCCTGCGCCCACTCGTCCACGCTCGGGTATCCGGCAGGCCCGAAGAGAACCGCTTCCTGTCCCAGGAACGAGTCAGGGGTTCCGGCCACACCAATGCGGCCAAGGTCGATAACCATCTGGTCCATGGCGATGCGGCCCACCACCGGGAAAACCTCGCCGTTGACCATGACCGGGCCTCCGGTGGCGACGCGGGGAATACCGTCTGCGTATCCCACCGGCACCAGTGCCAGTGTGGTGGGTTCAGCGGTGCGGTAGTGCAGTCCATAGGAAACACCCTGTCCCGCCGGGACTTCCTTGCAATTGGCAATGGTGGTCTTGAGCGTCATGGCCGGGACGAGTCCCAGCTCCTGGGCGCTCTGGCCCGGGAACGGGGACAGCCCGAACATGCCGAGCCCTACACGCACCAGGTCGAAGTGCGAATCCGGCCGGGAGAGCACAGCCGGTGTGTTGGCGATATGGCGTACCTCGTGGTCCACGCCTGCGTCCTCTGCCACGGCCACAGCCTCGCGGAACTTCTGCAGCTGCTGGTCTGTTTCCAGCCTGCGCGGCTCGTCAGCTACTGCCAGGTGGGAGAAGATGCCAACCACCCGAAGCAGGCCGTCTTCCTGGTAGGCCAGGGCAGCACCAACGAAGGACTCCCACAGTTCTTCCGGACAGCCGTTGCGGCCCAGCCCGGTATCGATCTTCAGGTGAACCCGGGCCGGTACTTCCAGTTCGCGGGCAGCGGCCACCACGGCTTCCAGCTCCCAGCCGGAAACACCGATGTCGATATTGGCAGCGATGGCGGCGGAGAAGTCGCTGTCTGCGGTGTGCAGCCAGGCCAGCACAGGTGCCGAGATTCCCGCTGTGCGCAGGGCAAGGGCTTCGGAAATGTGTGCCGTCCCCAGCCAGGAGGCTCCGGCGTCGATCGCCGCGCGGGCTACTTCCAGCGCTCCGTGTCCGTAGGCGTCAGCCTTGACCACCGCCATGAGGCGGGCGGGCTTGGCGATTTCGGCAAGGTGGCGGACATTGTGCCGGATCGCGGCGAGATCGACGACGGCGCTGCGCTCCGCCGCGGGGACAGTTTCGAGGTAATTCACGGGTCCATTCTTTCACTGCGGACCCGGCAGGGAATCACAGGCCGGGATCCGCGAGGTGCTTGTGCATGATGTGCAGGCCGGTGAAGCCGTGAACTGGATGCGCGAAGGCGTCCGGAACTGTGGCGAGGATCCTGAACCTCAGGGACTGCCACAGCGCCACGGCGCGCTCGTTTGTCTGGACAACAGCGTTGAACTGCATGGCACGGTAGCCCTGGCTGGCTGCCTGGTCCAGCACATGGGCGGCGAGCGCCCGGGCCACTCCACGGCCGCTTGCCCACGCCGCAGACATAAACGATGCGTTGGCCACATGGCTGCCCGCGCCGCCCCGGTTGGGGTGCAGCTGGGCGGTACCGAGGATCCGTCCGGCTTCCTCGGCAACGTAGACGTACGCGGGACGCGGCTCAAGCCAAACGTCCCGCGCGGCTGCTTCCGTTAGGTCCCGGTCCCAGCAGTACGTCTCGCCGGCGCGGACAATTGGCTCCATCAGTGCCCAGATGCCCGGCCAGTCTCCTTCCGCGGCTTCCCGGATCGCTATTCCCAAAGTTCGGCTTAGGCGTCGAGGGCGGCGGCCCAGAGGTTGATGTCCGAGTCCTGGGCAAAAGTGTCGATGTCCGCCAGTTCCTTGTCCGTGAAGTCAAGGTTCCGCACCGCCGCCAGGCTGTCTTCAAGCTGCTTGACGCTGGATGCTCCGACCAGCGCCGACGTGATGGAATTGCCGTTCCGCTGGGGCCGGAGCACCCAGGCGATCGCCATCTGTGCCAGCGTCTGGCCGCGGGACTCGGCAATGCGGTTCAATCCGCGCACCCGGTCAAGGTTCTCGTCCGAGAGCTGCGACGGGTCGAGTGACTTCCCGGCGGCGGCGCGGGAATTCTCCGGAACACCGCCGAGGTACTTGTTTGTCAGCAGGCCCTGCGCGAGCGGTGAGAAGGCGATGGACCCCGCACCGGTCTCTTCCAGGGCCTGGAACAGGTTCGGTTCGCCCTGCTCCACCCACCGGTTGAGCATGGAGTAGGAGGGCTGGTGGATCAGCAGCGGCGTGCCCATCTCCCGCAGGATGCTGGCAGCCTCAATGGTCTTCTCCGCAGAGTAGGAGGAAATGCCCGCGTACAGTGCCCTGCCGGAACGCACAGCCGTATCCAGCGCCCCCATGGTCTCCTCGAGCGGTGTCTCGGGGTCCGGTCGGTGGCTGTAGAAAATGTCCACGTAGTCCAGTCCCATGCGCTCCAGCGACTGGTCCAGGCTCGCCAGCAGGTACTTCCGGGAACCCCAGTTGCCGTAGGGGCCCGGCCACATGTCGTAACCGGCCTTGCTGGAAATGATGAGCTCATCGCGGAAGGGCCGGAAGTCGTCCTTCAGGTGCCGGCCGAAGTTGGTTTCCGCACTGCCGTAAGGCGGGCCGTAGTTGTTGGCCAGGTCGAAGTGCGTGACTCCCAAGTCGAAGGCCCTGCGCAGGATGGAGCGCTGGGTTTCGAACGGCACGTCGTCTCCGAAGTTGTGCCACAGGCCCAGCGACACTGCGGGCAGGTGCAGTCCGCTGCGGCCAACACGGCGGTAGGGCATGGAGTCGTAACGGTCTTCCGCGGGAGTAAAGGTCATGGCTCCATCCTGCCACCGGTGCCCGCTCGAATCGAGGAGGCCGTGGCGTCAGTCCTGTCCGTTGCTGCCGGAGAGAATGGCAGCACCATAGGCGGGAAGCTCCACGGCGCCGTCGTAGGTCAGGACCGGCGCTGTCTCCAGCAGGACCCGCACAGTGCCGTTGACGGGCACGGGCAGCTCGCGGGCAGAGTCCGCGAAATTCAGTGCGACGACGACGCCTCCGCGGTGGATGGTCAACCAGCGTGATATTTCGTCAAAGTCCACGCTGATGTTCCGGAAATCAGGTTCTGTCAGTTCCGGCACTGTCCGGCGCAGCGACAGCAGGTCGCGGTAGAGCCGGTGCAGCCTGGCATGCCCGTCATTGCCCACTTCGGACCAGTCGAGTTTTGACCGGGTGAAAGTATCGGGGTGCTGGGGGTCGGGAACCAGGGACGGGTCCCACCCCATCCTGGCGAATTCGGCGAGCCGTCCCTCAGCCGTAGCCTTGCCCAGCTCTTCTTCCGGATGGGACGTGAAGAACTGCCAAGGGGTGGAGGCCCCGAACTCTTCGCCCATAAAGATCATGGGGGTGTTCGAGGACGACAGGTTAAGCACAGCGGCGAGGGCCAGCTGGTCATAGCCGAGGACAGCCGTGTTCCGGTCACCGGCGGCCCTGTTGCCGATCTGATCGTGGTTCTGCACCGCAACCACCAGCTGCCGTGGAGTGATCACTGACTTCTCCAGCGGGCGGCCGTGGCTGCGCTGCCGGAAGGAGGAGAAGCTGCCGTCATGGAAGTACCCGTTGGTGATGACCCTCGCGATGGCCTCCAGCGAATCGAAGTCCGCGTAGTACCCCTGTGTTTCAGCGGTGAGGTTGCTGTGAACCGCGTGGTGGAAGTCATCGGACCACTGGCCCGCAATACCGTAGCCGTTGAGGTTCCGGGGCGTGATCAGCCGGGGGTTGTTCAGGTCTGATTCGGCAATCAGGAAAAGGGTTCCGCCCAGGTCCGCCGAGAGGTCATCCGTCAGGGTGGACATTTCCTCCAGGATATGGAGGGCACGCTCATCCCGAAGGGCATGCACCGCATCCAGGCGAAGGCCGTCAACATGGTAATCGCGGAACCACATCTCCACGTTGTCCAGGATGTACTGGCGGACAGGATCGGAAAGCGGACCGTCCAAGTTCAGTGAATCGCCCCACGTGGTGGCGCTGCCCTGCTGCAGGTACGGACCGAACAGCGGCAGATAGTTGCCGCTGGGACCAAGGTGGTTGTAGACAACGTCCTGGATGACTCCGATCCCGCGGGAATGGGCTGCATCAACGAAGCGCTGGTAAGCCTCCGGCCCGCCGTAGGCCTCGTGGACCGCGTACCAAAGCACGCCGTCGTACCCCCAGTTATGGGTGCCGTTAAAGGCGTTGACCGGCATCAGCTCCACATACTGCACGCCCAAATCCGCAAGGTAGCCGAGCTTAGCGGCGGCGGCATCAAGTGTCCCCTCGGGCGTGAACGTTCCTATGTGCAGTTCGTAGATCGCTCCGCCGGCCATGCCGGGAGAGACCCATCCAGAGTCCGTCCACTGAAATCCGGAGGGATCGAAGGTCCGTGAGAGGCCGTGGACTCCTTCGGGCTGCCGCCGGGAGCGCGGATCCGGGACCGGGGTTGCGGCGTCATCGATCAGGTAGCCGTAGTCGATCTCCTTACTTGCCGATTCCGCACCCGGGGCATGGACGGCATGCCACCATCCCCCGGCACCGGCATTCATGGGCACCTCGTCTCCGTCAGCAATCAGCCGCATGGACTGCGCCTGGGGAGCCCACACGCTGAATTTCGTGCTCATGATTCCTCCTGACGAACCAGCAGCGCCACGGGATAGTGCTCGAACACCTCTTCAGCTTCCACGCGTCCACCGTCATGCCTCTTGCCGGTCAGCCGGTCGGTGTAGGTGCCCGGCGGCAGGTGCACGATCGTTCCCCTCCATCCGCCTGCGGCTGCGAGCCCCAGGGGAAGCCTGGTCACCAAGGTGAGCGCACCGCCACGGTCAAATCCAAAAACGTGTTCCGAAGCCGGCCCCTCAGTGCCCAGGGCTGAATAGCCGCTGAAGAGTTCCGGCTGTTCCCGGCGCAGGCGCAGCGCCTCCCTGGTGACGTGGAACTTCACTGCTCCCGAATCATCTACCGGCCCAGGTGCGCTCTGGCCGGCTGCAGCCGCTGCCGTGCGGAGCGAGTAGTCCACCGGACGTCGGTTGTCCGGGTCCACCAGGGAGTGGTCCCACAGCTCCGTCCCCTGGTAAACGTCAGGGACACCGGGCATGGTCAGCTGCACAAGCTTGGCTCCCAATGCGTTGGACCACCCTGGCCCGGTGATGTGTTCAGCCACTGAGGACAGGACAACGTTGGCCCCGGGGTGGTCATAGGCACCGTCCACCAGCGCGTGAAGCTGCTTTTCGAACGCCTCATCCGGGGCAGTCCAGGTGGTGCTCTGCCCGGCCTCACGGGCGGCCTTCTCGGCGTAAGCGTGGGCGCGTTCGCGCTCCAGCGGCCAGGTTCCGGCAAGGGCCTGCCACAGCAGGTCTGCCAGCGGACGGTCGCCCAGCGGCAGAAACTCTTCCAGGGCCGTCACGGCCTCGGTCCACTCCTGCGGCATTTCGGACAGGACGCTGATCCGCGCCCGGGTGTCCTCGCTGCGTTTGGTGTCGTGCGTGCTGAGGGTGGTCATTGCCAGCGGAGCGTCCTGCTGCCGCACCAGCATGGCAAGGTGCAGGTCATGCGGTTCAAGGGCGAACAGGGAAGGATCAGCGCCCACCTCGTTCAGGGATGTGAGCCGGGAGTAGCGGTAGAACGCGGTGTCCTCAACGCCCTTCGCCATCACCATTCCGGACGTTTGCTGGAACCGTACCGGCAGTTCGTTCAGTCCGCCGGAGGGCTCGTCCCCCTCTCCGCGCAGGAGCGGCAGCAGCACGTCGAAGGCCGGTTCCAGGTCGGGGCGCCGCACCCGTGCATTCAGCGCGGCCTCCTCCAGATAGGCGGCACCGTCGGGAAGGTAGCTCCGGTAGACCGGGAAGCAGGCCAGCAGTTCGGCAATGGCATCCGCGGAAGTGGCCGCATCCAAGCCGGATTCTTCGGGCAACAGCCGCACCAGCCGCTGCACCTCCGACTGCAGCAGGCCATCGGCAACGGCCCTCTTGGTGTCGTGGATCATGTGGCGGTAAGGCTCGGCGTCGGAGGCGTTCGTGAGCAGCGCCGCTGCCTGCGGATCGACGAACAGCCGGTCCACCTCGGCGAGCGCGTCGTAGCCGGTGGTTCCGGCTACGGGCCACTGTTCGGGAAGCTTCTCGCCGGGCTCAAGGATCTTTTCCACCAGGACGTAGGCTCCGCCCGTGAGATCGCTGAGCTGCTCCAGGTACCCTGCCGGATCCGCCAGCCCGTCCGGATGGTCGATCCGCAGGCCGTCAACCAGTCCCTCGCGGAACCAGCGCCCTACTTCAGCGTGGGTTTCCTCGAAAACCCAGGGAACTTCCACGCGGACACCGGCGAGGGTGTTCACGCCAAAGAACCGCCGGTAGTTGAGCTCATCATCGGCACGGCGCCAGCTCACCAATTCGTAATGCTGGCGGTCGTGGACCTCACGGGGCGTGTCTCCGGGGGTATAGGTTCCCGCAGCGATCGGGAACGACTGCTCGTAGTAGTGCAGCGCTCCGTCCTCGATCCGCAGGTCCAGAAGTGCATCGCTGCTCTCCCCCAGTACCGGCAGCCGCAGCCGGCCAGCGCCAGCCTCCCAGTCGATGTCGAAGGCCTGCGCATACCGTGAGCCGCGGCCTTCTTCAAGGACCGACCACCACCATCGGTTGGCCGACGGCGTTGCAACGCCCATGTGGTTGGGAACAATGTCCACCAGCACACCCATGCCCGCCTGGTGCGCTGCGTCCGCCAGCGCCTGCAGTCCTTCCGGACCGCCGCGTGCCGGGTCGACGGTGGAAGGATCCGTGACGTCATAGCCGTGGGTGGAGCCCCGCTCTGCGGCAAGCAGCGGCGAGAGATATACCCAGTCCGCGCCCAGGTCCTTCAGATACGGGACCAGGGCAGCGGCGTCGTGCAGGGTGAAGCCTTCATGCAACTGCAGCCGGTATGTGGAGCGGGGCGCCCTCATACGCTGCTCTCCCGGGTCTTTGCCCCGGCCAGCGCTGCCAGTGAAGCCGCAACCGAGTGGTCGTGGACTTCTTCCTCCTGGGAGTGGGCGCGCAGAACAACCATGGATTTCGCAGCTACCTGCAGTTTGCCGTCGCTGCCAAGCGGATCCGCATCCGCTCCTTCGCCGGCCGTGTCGATGACCTGGTCCCACAGGTCGCCGTATTCCTGCGGCGGCAGGCTTACCGTCACGGCTTCGTCGTCAGCATTGAAGTACAGCAGGAAGCTGGCGTCGGTGATCGGTTGGCCCCTGCGGTCGTTGCCGCGGATGCCCTCTCCGTTCAGGAACACGCCCAGGGAGCGGCCCAGCTGGCTGTCCCAGTCTTCAGGGTTCATGGGGGTGCCGTCGTAGTTCAGCCACACGATGTCCGGCAGGACGTCTTCTTCCCCGCGCTCCACCGGACGTCCGTCGAAGAACCTGCGGCGACGGAACGTGGGGTGTTCGGCGCGCAGCTTGTTCACCGCGGCCGTGAACTCCATCAGCGGCGCATCCATGTTTTCCCAGTCGATCCAGGTCAGTTCGGAGTCCTGGGCATAGCCGTTGTTGTTTCCGTCCTGGGTCCGGCCCAGCTCATCGCCGTGGGAAATCATGGGAACGCCCTGGGAGAGCAGGAGCGTGGCCAGGAAGTTGCGCTGCTGCCGGGCCCTCAGGGAGAGGACCTTCGGGTCGTCAGTGGGACCCTCCGCGCCGCAGTTCCACGAACGGTTGTGGGATTCGCCGTCGTTGTTGTCTTCCCCGTTGGCCTCGTTGTGCTTTTCGTTGTAGGAGACCAGGTCGCGCAGCGTGAACCCGTCGTGGGCGGTGACGAAGTTGATCGAAGCGACCGGACGCCGGCCGGAGGACTCGTAGAGATCCGCTGAACCGGTGATGCGGGAGGCGAATTCGCCCAGCGTCGAGGGCTCTCCGCGCCAGAAATCCCGAACCGTGTCCCGGTACTTTCCATTCCACTCAGTCCACTGCGGCGGGAAGTTGCCCACCTGGTAGCCGCCGGGGCCAATATCCCACGGCTCAGCGATCAGTTTCACCTGGGAGACAACGGGGTCCTGCTGGACCAGTTCGAAGAAGCTGGAGAGGCGGTCGACGTCGTAGAACTCGCGGGCGAGGGCGGAGGCAAGATCGAAGCGGAAACCGTCTACATGCATTTCGGTTACCCAGTAACGGAGGGAATCCATGATCAGCTGCAGTGAATGCGGGTTGCGCACGTTCAGGGAGTTTCCGGTACCGGTGTAGTCCATGTAGTAGCGCTTGTCGTCCTCCACCAGCCGGTAATAGGCAGCGTTGTCGATTCCGCGGAAGGAAAGCGTGGGACCCAGCTGGTTGCCCTCCGCCGTGTGGTTGTAGACCACATCCAGGATGACTTCGATTCCGGCAGCGTGCAGGGCCTTGACCATGGCCTTGAATTCCTGGACCTGCCCGCCGTCATCTCCCGTAGAGCCGTACGTGTTCTGTGGAGCGAAGAAGCCAATGGTGTTGTAGCCCCAGTAATTGGAGAGCCCCTTTTCCTGCAGGGTCGAATCGTTCACGAACTGGTGGACCGGCATGAGTTCCAGGGCCGTCACGCCCAGCTTCTGCAGGTGCGCGATGACGGCCGGGTGGGCGATGCCGGCGTAGGTTCCGCGCTGTTCCTCGGGAATCTCGGGGTGCTGCTCAGTGAGGCCCTTGACGTGCGCCTCGTAGATCACGGACTGGTGGTACTCGGTGCGCGGACGCCGGTCTCCGTCCCAGTCGAAGAACGGATTGACCACCACGGCCTTCATCATGTGGGGTGCTGAGTCGTCGTCGTTGCGGGAGTCCTCGTCACCGAAGTTGTAGCCGAACAGGGACTGGTTCCACTCGATCTGGCCTGCGACCGCCTTGGCATAGGGGTCCAGCAGCAGTTTGCTGGGGTTGCAGCGGTTACCCTGCTCGGGGTCGTTGGGCCCGTCCACACGGTAGCCGTACTTCTGTCCCGGGACCACGTGCGGGAGGTAGCAGTGCCACACGTAGCCGTCCACTTCGGTCAGCGGAATGCACGTCTCAGCGCCGTCGTCGTCATAGAGGCAGAGGGTTACGGAATCCGCGACCTCGCTGTAGAGGGCGAAATTGGTGCCGTTTCCGTCGTAAGTTGCTCCCAACGGGTAGGCATCTCCGGGCCACACTTCCATTCAAAGCTCCTCACTGCGGTGGGTAGCAGGCAAAATACTATGCCTGCTTACTTTTCTACAGTATGCCAGCTTCCCCGGGCCCGGGACGCCACTGTTCCATGGCTGAAACCACCCGGCGGATGGCCTCGGGAAGCAGTGAAGGCTGCACAGGTCCCTGCTCAGCGGCGAGCCTGCCGGCACGGCCGTGGATGCTGGCGGCCGCGGCAGCCACCGCTGCGTAGTACCCGGGTGAGGGCGAAGACACACGGGCAGTGGAGAGCATCGCCCCGAGGATGCCGGAGAGGGTGTCCCCGCTTCCCGCCGTGGCCAGCCACGGAGTGGCTTCCGCCTGGCTGAAGACCTGCCCGCCGGGAGCTGCCACCAGTGTTGCCCATCCCTTCAGGAGGACTGTTGCGCCGGTCAGGGCTGCTGCCTTCTGCACCCAGGTGAGCGGATCGGCTTCAATCGCTTCGCGGTCCGCCTGTTCTCCCAGCCGGTTCAGCAGAGTGCTCAGTTCCCCGGCGTGAGGGGTAAGGATCACTTGTTCGCCTGTCCCCGGCTCGACGGCGGACAGCGCATCGGCGTCGATGACGCACGGGAGCCCGGAGGCCATCGCATCGGCGGCGCGGCGGCGCTGCGCCTCATCCGTACCTGCGCCCGGTCCGGCGACCCAGGCCTGCACATGCGTGAGCGCAACGGTGCTGTCCGCGCAGACGGCCTCCGGATGCGCCTGGTTGATGAGTCTGCGCACCGGTTCCGGCCCCAGATAACGGACCATGCCGGTTCCGGCAGCCAGGGCGGCGCCGGTGGCGAGTACGGCAGCACCGGGGTACGTGTCAGATCCGGCTGCGATGCCGAGAACTCCCCTGCTGTATTTCTGGTCTCCGGCTGCGGGCCGGGGCAGCAGGGATGCGACGTCCGGTGCAAGGAGCCGGTGCACGGCGGGCGTTCCAAGATTCGGGGTGATCCCAATGTCCACGACCTCGATGCGTCCGGAGGCTTCCGCGCCGGGCCCGGCGACCAGTCCGGTTTTCACGGCACCAAAGGTAACGGTGACGTCGGCGCTCAGATGCGGTCCCGGAGCCTGCCCGGTGTCGGCATCGATGCCGCTGGGCAGGTCGCAGGCGACGACGGCGGGAGCGTGCCCGCGGCGCGCTCTCGCAGGTGCCAGGCCGGCCAGGCCGGCTGCCGGGCCGCGCAGGCCTCCCTTGCCTCCGGTTCCAAGAATCCCGTCCAGGACCAGGTCCGCGTCTTCACAGAGCTGCCTGGCCTCGGCAGTGTTGTCTTCGCTGAGCGTGAGTACCCGCCCTCCTCCGGCCAGGAACGCGGCTAGGGCCTCAGTGTGCGCGGAGGACGAGGTGAGGACAGCGGTGGCTGCGCAGCCCCGCCGAAGCAGCCGGGATCCTGCGTACAGGGCATCTCCCCCGTTGTTCCCGGCTCCGGCAAGGACCACACAGGTTGACCCGTAGATTCGGCCGCGCCGATCTTTGAGCAGCTGCACGCAAACTGCATAGAGTCCGTGAGCTGCCAGCTGCATGAGCTCGGCGCCGGTGCCTGCGTCCAGGAGCGGACGCTCGGCTGCCCGGACCGCGGTCCCGGAGTACGCACTGATCATGCGTACCAGACTAGCCTTCTGCGACCACCATGGCAGTGGCCAAGTCCCCGTCATGGCTCAGGGACAGGTGCCAAACGCGTACTCCGCGTGCTTCGGCGGCCGCAGCAACCGTGCCTTCGACCCGGATCTTGGGTGCCCCGGCAGCGTCCAGTTCGACCTGGCAGTGCTGCCAGTTCATGCCTGCCGGCGCGCCGAGTGCCTTGGCCACCGCTTCCTTGGCGGCGAACCTGGCTGCCAGCGAACGCAGGTTCAGTTCCCGTTCAGCCGGGACGAACAGCCGTGCCCGCAGGCCCGGCGTACGTTCAAGCTGGCGCCCGAAGCGCGGGACATCCACCACGTCCACTCCGATACCGACAATCATGGTGTTCCCCCTTGGTCCCTTGGCTGACGGTGCTTATTCGACGGTGACGGACTTGGCCAGGTTGCGCGGCTGGTCGACGTCGTATCCCTTGGCAGTTGCCAGTACGCAGGCGAAGATCTGCAGCGGGACCGTGGTCAGCAGCGGAGCGAGCAGCGTGGGGGTCTCGGGCACGTAGAAGATGTGCTCTGCGTAGGCCTTGACTGCGTCGTCGCCCTCTTCGGCGATCACGATCGTCTTGGCGCCGCGGGCGCGGATCTCCTGGATGTTGGAAACCACCTTGGCGTGCAGTGAATCCCGTCCGCGCGGCGAAGGCACAACCACGAAGACCGGCTGGCCCTCTTCGATCAGTGCGATCGGACCGTGCTTCAGCTCGCCGGCGGCGAAACCCTCGGCGTGGATGTACGCCAGTTCCTTCAGCTTCAGGGCACCTTCCATGGCGACGGGGAAGCCCACATGGCGGCCGAGGAACAGGACGGAAGACGTATCTGCCATCAGGCTGCCCAGTTCCTTGATGTCTTCGGCGCTGTCCAGCACCTGCTGGATCTTGGCCGGGACCTTGGCAAGGTCCGCAAGGATGTCCTTGATTTCGCCCTGGAACTTGTTGCCGCGGATCTGCGCGAGGTACAGCCCCAGCAGGTAGGTGGCGGTGATCTGGGCGAGGAAGGCCTTGGTGGACGCGACGGCAATTTCCGGTCCGGCGTGCGTGTAGAGGACGGCGTCTGCCTCGCGCGGAATCGTGGAGCCGTTGGTGTTGCAGATGGCCAGCACCTTGGCGCCCTGTTCCTTGGCGTAGCGGACAGCCATGAGGGTGTCCATGGTCTCTCCGGACTGGGAGATCGCCACGATCAGCGTGTTGGCATCAACGATCGGATCCCGGTAGCGGAACTCATGGCTGAGTTCGACCTCCACGGGGATCCTGCACCAGTGCTCAATGGCGTACTTGGCCACCTGGCCGGCGTAAGCGGAGGTTCCGCAGGCCAGGACCATGATCTTGTTGATCGACTTCAGTTCCTCAGGGCTCACGCGCAGTTCATCCAGCGTCAGCCGGCCGTCTGCGTCCGAGCGGCCCAGCAGCGTATCTGCCACGGCCTGGGGCTGGTCGTTGATCTCCTTTTCCATAAAGGAGTCATAACCGCCCTTCTCGGCGGCGGCAGCGTCCCAGTTCACGTCGAACTCGGTACCTTCTGCGGGCACTCCGTAGAAGTCCGTGATCTCCACGCTGTCCGGGGTGATGGTGACGATCTGGTCCTGGCCCAGTTCCACGGCACGGCGGGTGAAGTCGATGAAGCCTGAAACATCGGAGCCCAGGAAGTTCTCGCCGTCGCCAAGTCCGACGACGAGGGGCGAGTTGCGGCGTGCGGCCACTACGGTGTCCGGGGAGTCGGCGTGGACGGCGAGGAGGGTGAAGGCGCCTTCCAGGCGCTGGCAGGCAAGCTGCATGCTCAGGGCAAGGTCCTTGTTGCCGGCACCGGCATAGATGCTGCCCAGCAGCGCCGCGGCGACCTCGGTGTCGGTTTCGGAGCGGAAGACCGCACCGGCTGCCAGGAGTTCTTCCTTCAGCTCGGCGAAGTTCTCAATGATTCCGTTGTGGATCACCGCAAGGCGGTCGTTGTCCGCAAGGTGCGGGTGGGCGTTGCCGTCGGTGGGTCCGCCGTGGGTGGCCCAGCGGGTGTGGCCGATGCCGGTGGTTGCCTCGGGCAGGGGCGCGGAGTCCAGTTCGGCGACAAGGTTGGCCAGCTTGCCGGACTTCTTCCTGGAATCGACTCCCCCGGGGGTGAGTACAGCGACTCCAGCGGAGTCATAGCCCCGGTACTCGAGGCGCTTCAGGCCCTCCATGACAACGTCCAGGGCACTGTGTCCGACTGCTGCGGCTGCACCCGGGCGGCCTGTATAACCTACGATTCCACACATGGTGCTAAGACTACCGGCACGAGCCGCTGCCGGTCTAAACGGCACCCCTGGCCCGCACCTGCCGGGAGCCCGCTCCGTTTGGATTGCCCGCCGGGGCAGTGCACAATTCCTAGAGTGACCGAACCAACTCCGAAGCCGGCGCCCGGCAACGGCCATGAGACTAACTTCACTCCGTTCGTTGAGCTGGACCGGCAAACCTGGTCGCGACTGTCCCATGAGATCGAATCTCCGCTGAACCAGGAGGACATTACCCGCCTCCGGGGACTGGGCGACCAGCTGAACCTGGACGAGGTTCGGGAGGTATACCTTCCGCTTTCCAGGCTGCTGAACCTTTACGTAGCAGCCGCCGGGAAGCTTCACAGCGCCACAACGACCTTCCTCGGCGAGCAGACCACGCGCACGCCCTTCGTCATTGGCGTGGCCGGTTCGGTCGCGGTGGGAAAGTCCACTACCGCCCGCGTGCTGCGGGAAATGCTGCGCCGCTGGCCGGACACCCCGAACGTCGAACTGATCACGACCGACGGATTCCTGTACCCGAACGCGGAGCTCAAGCGCCGCGGGCTGATGGAGCGCAAAGGCTTCCCGGAAAGCTACGACCGCCGCCGGCTGCTGCGTTTTGTCAGCGCGGTAAAGTCCGGGGCGGAGGAGGTGCGGGCGCCGCGCTACTCCCACCTGACGTATGACATTGTTCCCGGCTCGGAAATCGTGGTTCGGCGCCCCGATGTGCTCATCGTCGAGGGATTGAACGTGCTGGCCCCGGCCCGCACCCGTCCGGACGGCCGGTCCGGCCTGGCTCTTAGCGACTTCTTCGACTTTTCGATCTACGTTGACGCCCGTACCTCCTACATAGAGGAGTGGTACGTCCAGCGCTTCCAGTCACTGCGCAGCGGCGCATTCGCGAATCCGGCGTCCTACTTCCACCGCTATGCGGCCCTGACCGACCATGAGGCCCGCGAGACGGCCCTGGATATCTGGAAGCGGATCAACGAGCCCAACCTGGTGACCAACGTGCTCCCGACCCGCGGGCGCGCCCAGCTGGTACTCACCAAGGACGCTGACCACTCGGTCCGGCGAATGCTGCTGCGCAAAACCTGAAATCTTCGGTGAGTGCGGTGCCGGGGGCCCTGGGGCGGTTACTCTGGCGAGATGCTAAAGGGATTCAAAGACTTCATCATGAAGGGCAACGTCCTGGACCTGGCCGTTGCCGTAATCATCGGTGCTGCGTTTACGACAGTTGTGAACGCCTTGGTCAACTCAGTGCTTATGCCGTTCATTTCCGGGCTCGTCGGTTCGCCGAATTTCGACAGCTTCGCGGTGGTTAACTTCAACGGGAACCAGATTCAGTTCGGCGTCCTGCTGACCGCCGTCGTCAACTTCCTGCTCGTGGCAGCAGCCGTGTACTTCGCGATAGTGCTGCCAATGAACAAGATGATTGAACGCCGGAACCGCAGGCTGGGGATCACCCCGGAACAGAGTGCGGATCCTCAGGTGATGCTGCTGACCGAGATCCGGGATGCGCTCACCGCGCAGCCGCCCAACGGGGCAGCCCAGGCACCGGGCGGGCCCAAACACTAGCACCGCCCGGGCCTGGCAGCGTTAGACTCCTGCGCCTTCGGAGGCCTTCAGCGAGAGGTTCGCTTCGACGACGGCGGCCAGCTTGGCCGCAACGCTCTGTGCGGTGTCCATGTCTGCGGCTTCCACCATAACGCGCACCAGCGGTTCCGTACCTGAGGGACGCAGCAGGACCCTGCCGGTTTCCCCGAGTTTCTCCTGGGCGTCAATGACGGCCTGGCGGACAGCCTCATTGGTGGCTGCTGCCGTCTTGTCTACGTTCTTCACGTTGATGAGGACCTGCGGAAGCTTGTCCATGATGCTGGCAAGCTGCTTGAGGCTGCGGCCTGTCTTGGCCAGCTGGGCTGCCAGCTGCAGGCCGGTCAGGACGCCGTCACCAGTGGTGGCGTACTTGGAGAAGATAACGTGGCCGGACTGCTCACCGCCCAGGCTGTAGCCGCCCTCGCGCATGGCCTCCAGCACGTAGCGGTCGCCAACACCGGTTTCCCGGATGCTGATGCCGGCCTCGCGCAGGGCCAGTTTGAGGCCGAGGTTGCTCATGACAGTGGCTACGAGGGCGTCGTCCTTCAGCTCACCCGACGCTTTCATGGCTACGGCCATGATGGCCATGATCTGGTCACCGTCCACAATGCTGCCTTCGGCGTCCACGGCGAGGCAGCGGTCCGCGTCGCCGTCATGGGCGATGCCGAGGTCGGCTCCGTGTTCGAGGACCGCGGCCTGCAGCGGGCCCAGGTGGGTGGAACCATATCCGTCATTGATGTTCACGCCGTCGGGATCGGCGCCGATCACAATTACCTCTGCCCCTGCGTCTGCGAAGACCTGGGGCGAGCAGCCGCTTGCGGCACCATGCGCGCAGTCCAGCACGACTTTGATGCCATCAAGCCGGTTGGGAAGCGTCTGCAGCAGGTGTACGACGTACCGGTCCTCCGCGTCCGCGAACCGTTTGATTCGGCCGACTGCGGCTCCCGTGGGCCTGAGGCTGGGTACCTGCATCTCAGCTTCGATGGCATCTTCCAGGGCGTCGTCGAGCTTTTGTCCGCCACGGGCCAGGAACTTGATGCCGTTATCGGGTGCGGCATTGTGCGACGCGGAAATCATGACGCCGAAGTCTGCTTCCAGGTCCGCCACCAGGAACGCTGCGGCGGGAGTGGGAAGGATTCCGGCGTCGAAGACGTCCACTCCGGAGCTGGCCAGGCCAGCTTCTACGGCTGCGGAGATGAAGTCACCGCTAATGCGCGGATCCCGGGCTACCACTGCGACCGGACGCTTACCGTGGGGCACCTGCCGGTGTCCGAGCACCACTGCTGCGGCTTGCGCCAGGCCAAGGGCGACCTCTGCGGTAATGAGTCCGTTGGCCAGGCCCCGAACCCCGTCGGTACCAAACAGTCGTGTCATAGAAAATGTCCTTAAAGCATGCGGCCGCCAGGAAAAACCGGGAACATGGGGACTGCCCGGCCGGGGTTCAGGCGTAACCCCCGCGCCTATTCTGCCACTTCCCTATCACCTGCGGCGAAACGCTGGGGCCCTCCCGCCAGGTGAGACGGACGGATTTCGTCCTGCACGGACCGGGCACTCCTGCGCTGGCTTGGGGCAACAGTGCGCCGATGTCCGATGCGGCACAGCCGCCTGCCGGCGTCCAGCGCGGCCTGTCGCCTCCGTGTCCACTCCGCGCCGGCTCGCGGACCCGCCGCCACGTCCCTATAGTGCGTTTGCTTGCCAGGCACGCAGAAGGCAGGTACACAGAAGGCCCCCGGCAAATGCCGGGGG
>NZ_BAAALV010000002.1:1018575-1080211 GCF_039528575.1 Arthrobacter gandavensis | reverse complement strand
CCCCAATCGGCTGACGCGCCAGCGGCAGCCGATTGGGTAGGCGCGTTTTAGCGCTTGGAGTACTGAGGCGCCTTGCGGGCCTTCTTGAGACCAGCCTTCTTGCGCTCGATGACGCGGGCGTCACGAGTCAGGAAGCCGGCCTTCTTCAGTGCCGGGCGGTTGTTTTCGCGGTCGATCTCGTTCAGCGAGCGTGCCACGCCGAGACGCAGTGCGCCGGCCTGGCCGGAGGCGCCGCCGCCGTGGATACGGGCGATGACGTCGTAGGCGCCGTCGAGGTCGAGGAGCTTGAACGGCTCATTAACTTCCTGCTGGTGCAGCTTGTTCGGGAAGTAGTCAGCCAGTTCGCGGCCGTTAACGATCCACTTGCCGGTGCCGGGGACAACGCGCACGCGGGCGATTGCTTCCTTGCGGCGGCCAACTGCGGAACCTGCAACGGTCAGGGCCGGGCGTTCCTTGACGGCCGATTCGGCAGCGTCAGGGGTTTCCGAGGTGTAGCTGGTGAGCTCCTCGGTGTTTTCATTCAGCTCTTCAGTGTTCTGAGCCACGATTCTCCTTGAATTAATTTCTTAGTTGGCGGGCCAGAACTACTGGGCGACCTGGGTGATTTCGAAGGTCTTGGGCTGCTGGGCGGCGTGCGGGTGCTCGGCACCCTTGTACACCTTCAGCTTGCCCATCTGCTGTGCAGCAAGGGAATTCTTGGGCAGCATGCCGCGGATGGCCTTCTCAACTGCGCGCACCGGGTTCTTCTCCAGCAGTTCGGCGTAGTTGACGGAGGACAGGCCGCCCGGGAAACCCGAGTGGCGGTAGGCACGCTTCTGTTCGAGCTTGGCGCCGGTCAGGGCAACCTTCTCAGCGTTGATGATGATGACGAAATCGCCCATGTCCATGTGGGGAGCAAAGGTCGGCTTGTGCTTTCCGCGCAGCAGTGTTGCGGTCTGGCTGGCAAGACGGCCTAGGACAACGTCGGTGGCGTCAATGACGTGCCACTGGCGGTTGATGTCGCCGGGCTTCGGGGTGTACGTACGCACGGTTTTTGCCTTCGTTTCTTCTTCTTAGGTGGCGCGCCGCGTATGGATGCCATACGCAGTGCAGCTTCTCTATGCGTTACCGGATGGTCAGGTGAGGACTGAATTAACCAGTGGTCCTGAGATCTCGGCTATCTCCCCGGGGCCAGGTGGCTCTGCAACTGAGCCGCTCCCGTGGGCATAGGCCTATCGAGGTAGGACACGCACAACGACTATAAACAATAGCCTGCTTGCCGGGTCTGGTCAAAGTCCCGGCAGGCATGCCACTGCCTGGGACCATTCTATTCCCTGAGTGCCCGTGTTGTTTCCGCCCTGGCACTGAGCTCTGCGGCTCCCGGGTACTTCACTTCTTCAAGGACCAGCGGGTGGGGCGGGGCCAGCTTGGATTTTGAATCCCGGATCCGAGCGAACATCCGCTCGGCCAGCCACCCCGGACGCCTCTCCCCCGTGCCAACGAGCAGCGCTCCGCCAATCAGGGACCGAACCATGTTGTGACAGAAGGCATCCGCCTTCAGCCGTGCTTCGAGGATGCCGTCGTCCCGTCTGGTGAACTCGAACTCCTGCAGTTCACGGATAGTCGTGGCACGTTCACGGGGTTTACAGAAGGAAAGGAAATCCTGCACGCCGAGCACGCCCGAAGCGGCCTCGTTCATGGCTGCTTCATCCAGCTCCGTCTTATGCCACAGGATGATGCCGCGCTGCAGCGGATCCCAGTCCTGCTGGCGGTCCGCGATGCGGTAGCTGTAGCGGCGCCACAGCGCCGAGAAGCGGGCGTCGAAGCCCTCCGGCGCGATTGATGCTTCATGGACCTCGACGGCACCGGCCATGGCCTCGACTGCGCGCCGGGACAAGCCGGCTGCCTTGAGGGGCACTGTCAGCTCGCGGTTCAGGACCCCGCGCAGGCGGCGTTTGAAGGCTTCTGCAGGCTGAAGGTCCGTGCTCCGGGCAAGGGCCGCCCATTCATTGGCCGTGGCGTCAAAGTGGACCACCTGGCCGCGTGCGTGAACTCCAGCGTCGGTCCTTCCCGCTACCGTGACACGCACGGGACGGCGGAAGAGGACCGCCAGGGCAGTCTCCAGTGTCCCCTGAACTGTCAGCAGGCCTGGCTGGGTGGCCCAGCCGGCAAAGGGTCCTCCATCGTAGGAGAGGTCCAGCCGAACACGAAGAGGCCCGCCGTCCGGGTTAGGGACAGCGGGCCTCTCGATCGTCATACCCCAATATTAAGGGCACAGCGTTGAAATCAGAGAATTACTTCTTCTCTTCGGTTTCCTCAGCAGCTTCATCAGCAGAGTCAGCGGACTCTGCTGAATCAGCGGACTCTGCGGAATCAGCGGACTCTGCGGAGTCTGCAGACTCAGCGGAATCGCTGGAGTCAGCCGAATCGGCGGACTCGGCAACCGGAGCAGCGGCAGCAGCAGCGGTGGATGCCTCTGCTACGACGGACTGCTTGGCGGAAAGCGGTTCCAGCACCAGTTCGATGACGGCCATGGGAGCGTTGTCGCCCTTGCGGTTGCCGATCTTGGTGATGCGGGTGTAGCCGCCGTCGCGCTGTGCAACGGCCGGTGCGATCTCGGTGAAGAGCTCGTGAACGAGGCCCTTGTCAGAGATCAGAGCCAGGACGCGGCGGCGGGAAGACAGGTCTCCACGCTTTGCGAAGGTGATCAGGCGCTCGGCGTACGGGCGCAGGCGCTTGGCCTTGGTCACCGTGGTGGTGATCTGCTTGTGCTCGAACAGCTGGGCTGCCAGGTTCGCCAGCATCAGGCGCTGGTGAGCCGGGCTGCCTCCGAGGCGCTTACCCTTGGTGGGTGTAGGCATTACATTTTCTCCTCAAACGGTGCCGCTGAAGTACCTCGTGGCACTTACGGCAAGATTTTGCGTGTTTAGAGCTCGTCGTCCGAGAACTCGGACTCGTCCTCTTCGATGGCTGCGGCGTGGGCGGCCAGATCAAACCCGGGAGGGGAATCCTTCAGGGACAGACCCAGTTCAACCAGCTTCGCCTTCACCTCGTCGATGGACTTCGCACCGAAGTTGCGGATGTCCATCAGGTCAGCCTCGGAGCGGGCTACGAGTTCACCCACGGTGTGGATGCCTTCGCGCTTGAGGCAGTTGTAGGAGCGCACGGTCAGCTCAAGGTCCTCAATCGGCAGGGCCATGTCGGCTGCCAGTGCGGCGTCCGTCGGGCTCGGGCCAATTTCGATGCCTTCAGCTGCGGTGTTCAGTTCACGTGCCAGGCCGAAAAGCTCAACCAGGGTGGTGCCTGCAGAGGCGACAGCGTCGCGCGGTGCAATGGCGTCCTTGGTTTCGACGTCGACGATCAGGCGGTCGAAGTCGGTGCGCTGCTCGACACGGGTGGCTTCCACGCGGAAGGTCACCTTCAGGACCGGCGAGTAGATGGAGTCAACCGGAATGCGGCCGATCTCCTGGTCGCCGGACTTGTTCTGGCTTGCGGAAACATAGCCGCGTCCACGCTCGATGGTCAGTTCGAGTTCGAACTTGCCCTTCGAGTTCAGGGTGGCGATGTGCAGATCCGGGTTGTGGAACTCGACGCCGGCCGGCGGAGCAATGTCCGCGGCAGTGACGACGCCGGGGCCCTGCTTGCGCAGGTAGGCCACGACGGGCTCGTCGTGCTCGGAGGACACCGAGAGGTTCTTGACGTTCAGGATGATCTCAGTGACATCCTCCTTAACGCCCGGAACGGTGGTGAACTCATGCAGAACTCCATCGATCCGGATGCTGGTTACGGCAGCACCGGGGATGGAGGAAAGGAGCGTACGGCGAAGCGAGTTGCCAAGCGTGTAGCCGAAGCCCGGCTCCAGCGGTTCGATGATGAACCGGGAGCGGTTGTCGGCTACTACTTCTTCAGTGAGGGTGGGGCGCTGTGCAATGAGCACTTGCATTTCCTTTCAGCGAGCGTCCGCTATATGACGCAACACAAATGGTGGAAACGACGACGACGGGGACACCCCGCGCGCGTCTTGGACGGCTAGCAGCCTCGCACCCGGGCCTGTGCCGCGCCCGGTCCCCTGCTGTACAGGAGACCGAAGCGCGGCACAGGCACCGGCAACGAATGCGAATTAGACGCGGCGGCGCTTCGGGGGACGGCAGCCGTTGTGTGCGCTCGGGGTGACATCCTGGATGGTGCCAACTTCCAGGCCGGTGGCCTGCAGCGAACGGATCGCGGTCTCGCGCCCGGATCCCGGACCCTTCACGAAGACGTCGACCTTGCGGACGCCGTGCTCCTGTGCACGCTTGGCAGCGGCTTCAGCAGCCATCTGCGCGGCGAACGGGGTGGACTTACGGGAGCCCTTGAAGCCAACCTCACCGGCGGAAGCCCATGAGATAACAGCACCGGTCGGGTCCGTGATGGACACGATGGTGTTGTTGAACGTGCTCTTGATATGCGCCTGGCCCAGCGCGATATTCTTCTTATCCTTGCGACGCGGCTTGCGTACCGCTCCACGAGTCTTGGGGGGCATTACTTCTCCTACAAAGAGTTTGGTTTAGGTGACCTGGCTGTGCAGGTCATGGCCTGGACCGCGTTATTTAGCGGCCGGCCTTCTTCTTACCGGCAACGGTGCGCTTCGGGCCCTTGCGGGTACGAGCGTTGGTCTTGGTGCGCTGGCCATGGACAGGCATGCCGCGGCGGTGGCGGATGCCCTGGTAGCTGCCGATCTCTACCTTGCGGCGGATGTCGGCGGCCACCTCGCGGCGGAGGTCACCCTCAACCTTGAAGTTGCCCTCGATGTAGTCACGCAGCTGAACGAGTTCAGCATCGGTGAGGTCCTTGACGCGAGTGTCCGGGCTGATGCCGGTCTCTGCCAGGGTCTGCTCTGCACGGGTCTTGCCCACGCCGTAGATGTAGGTAAGCGCAATGACAACCCGCTTTTCGCGGGGAATGTCTACGCCGGCGAGACGTGCCATATTGGCGGTTCTCCTTTGGTGTTACCGGAGGTCTGAAGCAGTACGTCCCTGTTTCCAGGTCCCCGGCCTCCGTACCGGGGGTATGCGTCACGCGTATCAGACGCTGTACTGCTCATATTCAATTACTACGCGTGGGCTGGGAGCGCGTTCCGGCCGCGGGGGCCGGAACAGTAGCCGCTATTTAGCCCTGGCGCTGCTTGTGGCGCGGGTTCTCGCAGATCACCATGACTCGGCCGTTACGGCGAATCACCTTGCACTTATCGCAGATCTGCTTGACGCTCGGCTGGACCTTCATGGTTTTCCTTTGCGTGGTTGCAGGGTTGAACTCCAGCCCCCTCCTGAAGGAGCGGACCGGAGCCTTGGTTGTTACTTGTAGCGGTAGACGATACGGCCTCGGGTGAGGTCGTACGGGCTAAGTTCCACCACAACGCGGTCTCCGGGGAGGATGCGAATGTAGTGTTGACGCATCTTTCCCGAGATGTGTGCGAGCACAATGTGGCCATTGGCCAGCTCAACGCGGAACATCGCATTGGGCAGGGCTTCGTTGACCGAGCCCTCAATCTCTATGACGCCGTCTTTCTTGGCCATATCCTCCGCTAACGTCTGTGCCGCCCTTATTTGCCTTAGGCGGCGGTTTTTGGTGTTTGATGGTCTCTCCCCAAGCGCCGTCCCAGCTGGCGGAAGCCGGTTGGAAAAGGGCACGAATGTAGAGACAACCAACAGATAACTCTACGGCACAGCCCCGGATAAGTTAAATCCCGCATCCGGTTCCGGCCGCGGCACGACGGGGTTCCAGCTTAGGCGAACGTCCTGGACCAGTCTGCAAGCTCCTGGGGACGGTCGGTAATGACCCCGTCCACACCCGCGGCGGCCGCCTGCTCCCACTGGGCCGGTTCGTTCAGCGTCCAGGCAAGGACTTTGACGTTGGCGGCCTGCAGCACGGAAACCAGGTGCGGAGATGCCTGCAGCACCCCGCCGTGGGGGTTGCAATATGAGCTTGCGGTTTCTGCCAGGAATTCCAGGAGCGTCCCTTCCCCGGCAGGTTCCGGTGCGGCCGGCAGAAGCAGCCCGCGGTCGATGTCCGGCGCGGCCGCGTGCAGGCTTCGAACCGTGTGCCGCGAGAAACCCTGGAGCACGCAGCGCCCGGCTATCCCCGCTTCCCGCAGGGTACCTGCCGCAGCGGCAACCTGGTCCGGGTTCCACTCCCCCTTGAATTCAAGCAGCCAGCCCAGCTCCGGATGCCCGCCGGCGAAGTCCACCAGGTCTGCCAGGACCGGCACGCGCTCCCCTGCATAGTCCTGGGAGAACCAGGATCCGGCGTCTGCACTCTGCAGCTCGGACGCCGTGAGGTCCGCTACGCGGCCGTTCCGTCCGGCAGTCCGGTTCAGGGTCTCGTCATGGATCAGCACTACGGTGCCATCAGCACTGAGCTGCAGGTCTGTCTCGATCATCCCGGCCCCGGCCGCCGCCGCAGAGGCGAAGGCGGCCAGGGTGTTTTCAGGTGTGTGCGCGGAGTTGCCTCGGTGCGCGATATTCACCAGGGTCACAGGTACGGCTCAACGTTCTGCTCAAAGGACTTGGCAATGGCTGCCGCTGCGGCGGCAAATGCGTCCGCTGCGGGTGTGTCCTGAAGCATGATCTTCTCCAGTGCCGTGGTCAAGTGCTGGTCGCCGGAGGGAACGAAGGCACGAGCCCAGTCCTGGACCCGGGTGGTCGCCAGCTGGTCGACGGCGGTGCGGAACTGCGGTGCCTTGGCGTAGACCGCCTGCATCTCGGCGCCGTCCGCGGCGGAAGTACGCACCGGCATGTAGCCGGTGTTGGCGGAGAAGTACGCCGTCTGCTCGGGCTCACCGATGAATTTCAGGAACATGGCTGCGGCCAGCTGCTGCTCCGGGGATATATCAGCAGGGATGGCAATGCCGGTGCCGCCGGTGGGGCATGCCGGGCCTGCAGGCCCTTCGGGCAGGAAGCCCGTGCCGACGTCGAACGTGGCAGCTTCCATGATGCCGCTCAGTGATCCCGTGGAGGCAATGGTGCAGGTGCTGACGCCGGCGGTGAAGTCGGCAACATAGTCCGCAGAGGAGACGGCTACGGACTTGTCCTGGTGGATCATCCGGCGCAGGAACTCCCCGGCTTCCAGGGTCTTGGGATCATCCAGGGTGATGTTCCATTCCTGGGAGTACTGGCCGCCCAGACCCCACATGATGTTGCAGAACCACCAGGCGGACCAGGAAGTGTCTGAGCCCAGTGCCATGGGAACCGCGCCGCCGTTCGCTGTTGCGAGTGCCGGCGCCCAGGAGTTGTATTCGTCCCAGGTCTTCGGGGCACGGTCCGGCAGTCCGGCCGCCTTGAACAGGTCGCGGTTGTAGTAGAAAAGCGGTGTGGAACGGGCGTAGGGGAAGGCCCAGTGGTTTCCGTTGAACTCGTAGTCGTTGTACAGGCCGGTGTTGTAGTCCGCGGTGTCGATTCCCAGGTGCGCCGCCACGTCGTCGACCGGGAGGATCTGGCCGTTGATCATGTAGCGGAACCACCAGACGTCGGAAGCGCCTACGAGGTCGGGCACGTTGTTGGTGCCGGCTGAGGCCTGGAAGCGCTGGGCAACCTCGTCGTAGTTGGCGCCGGCGGTCACCAGTTCAACTCCGATTCCGGTTTCCGCGGTGAACCGGCGGATGAGTTCTTCTTCGATCGGCTTGGAAGCTCCGGGGTGGTTTGACCACCAGGTGATTTTCCTTGCGGGGGTCACGGACGCCCAGTCGGTGCCCGCTGTTTCCGCCGCTCCCGGTGTGCCGGCGGTGGACGGCCCGCCGCAGGCGGCCAGTGCGGCAGAACCGCCCAGGATGCCGGCCAGGGCAAGGATGTTCCGGCGGGACAGGCCTGCAGGGGCGGCTGCGGCAACGGCAGGGGCAGGGGCAAGACGATTCTTCATGATTTCCTTCGGATTGATGCGGAATGCTGTGCGGATCGGGATGTTTTTTTGGGGTGGGTGGAACGGGATCAGCCGGTTACGGCGCCTGCAGTCAGACCGGAGACGATCCGCCGCTGGAGGACAAAGAACAGGGCCAGGACGGGCACGGTGACCAGTACCGTTCCGGCCATCAGCACGCCCCAGTTGGTGACGCCGTCGTTGTTCTGCAGGAGGGTGAGCCCCACCGGCAGCGTCATCATTTCCGCGCGGTCCACCACCAGCAGGGGCCAGAGGTATTCGTTCCATTCGTTGACCACTGAGACCAGGGCGACGGCGGCGATCGTCGGCGCGGACATGGGAACCACAAACTGGAACAGCCTGCGGAAGTGGCCGGCGCCGTCGAGCACTGCGGCTTCCATGACCGACGGCGGCAGTGAAAGGAAGTGCTGGCGGAACAGGAAGGTTCCGAAGGCGCTAGCCAGTCCGGGCAGGATGATGCCCTGGTAGGTGTTCAGCCAGCCGAGTTCGGCCACCAGTGTGTAGTTCGGAATGATCACGATCTGCTGCGGAATAAGCAGGGCGAAAATCACGACGGCGAAGAACACCTTCTTGAACGGCACGTCCACGAACACCAGCGCATACGCTGTGGTCAAGCCCAGGAAGATCTTCAGGCCGGCTCCAATGACCGTCACGAGCAGTGAATTGGCAAAGAAGGAGCCGAAGGGCACACGTTCCAAGGCAGCTGCGTAGTTGGACAGGTCCCAGCCGGCAGGCAGCCACTGGATCGGAACCGTATAGATCTCATCCGGTTCCTTGAAGCTGGCCAGCATCATCCAGACCAGCGGCAGGATCATCACGGCCACTGCGGCGGCCATGGCTGTGTAGCCGCCAGCGGAGATCTTCCGCCGTGTGCCGGGGCCTGGCTGGGCGCTGGCAGGCGGGGCGGGGGTCAGTACGGTGCTCACGAGTAGTGCACCTTCCGTTCAACGAATTTCAGCTGCAGGAGGGTGATGGCCAGGAGCACCAGGAACAGGATCGTGGCGATGGCGGATGAGTATCCGGCGGTTCCGGCCACGAACCCCTGCTGGTAGATCTGGTACATCATGGTGGTGGTGCCTTCGAGGGGCCCGCCCTTGGTCATGGCCTGGATGATGTCAAAGGACTGCAGGGAGCTGAGCAGTGTTGTCACCGAGAGGAAGAAGGTGATGGGCCCGAGCAGCGGAAGGGTGATACCCAGCAGGGTCCTCACTCGTCCTGCCCCGTCCAGGGACGCGGCCTCGAGCAGGTCCCTGGGAATTGCCTGCAAGCCCGCCAGATAAATGAGGGCTACGTAGCCCACGTTTTTCCAGAGGTAGACGATGATGACCATGGCCAGCGAGTAGCCCGGATCGTTGTACCAGTCCGGCGAGGGCAGGCCCACAGCCTGCAGAAGCGCGGATGTGACCCCGAAGTTCGGGTCGAAAACGAAGAGCCACAGCAGGCCGACGGCTACGCCGGAGAGCACATAAGGCGCCACGATGATGGTGCGCGCCGCTCCCCTGAGCTTTAGCCTGCTGTTCAGGAGCAGGGCGAGTGCGAGGCCAATGACCATGCCTCCGCCCACAGTGGCCAGCGTGAAAACGACAGTGACGCCAATGACCTGCGGCGTACCGGGCGCACTCAGCCAGTCGGTGTAGTTCCGCAGCCCCACCGGCCGGGCAACCGCCGACCCGATGTTCCACTGGAGTGTTGAGTAGTACAGGGACTGCAGCAGCGGCTTGTACGTGAAGACCAGCAGCAGGGCGATGTTCGGTCCGGCCAGCAAAGCGAACAGTAGCCAGTTGGAGGTTTTGTTCCGGCGCCGGGCAGCAGGCCGGTGCGAAGTCCGGCTGCGGCCTGGAGGCGGGCTGTCCGGAACAGATCCGGTTCCCTGGCCGGTGGTCCCGGCCTGCCCCGGCGGGGACAAAGTGGTGGATGACATAACAGGTGCAAACCTTCGTCGGGAGCTGGTTGACGCCTTCAGCGTAGGTATTGGATCGGCATCAAACGGGCCCAAACGGACCAAGCGGAGAAGACTTCAGCGTCCGTTGGAACTGCTTTCAGCAGGCGTTAAGCGAGCGTTCATTTTGTGACAAGGCCCCAGTGCTAACTCCGTCGCACGGCGCGGTTCTTGCTGGCCGTCCGAGTCGCTGTGCCCCGGGCCTGCTGCCTGGCCCAAGCACATTTGCTAAGGTCGGGGCCATGAATTCCCCCACTACCGCAGTACTTAAGCCGGCCCGCAGGAACGTGCTGTCCGGAACCCTGGTGGGTATTGGCGTCGCAGCGTTCCTCGACGAGGTGGTCTTCCACCAGCTGCTGCAGTGGCATCACTTCTATGACAAATCCACTGCTTCTGTTGGCCTGTTCTCCGACGGCCTGTTCCACGCATTCGGCTGGTTCGCCATAGTTGCAGGCCTCTTCCTCTTCGCCGACCTGCGCCGCCACCGGGTGCTGGTTCCTGCCCGCTGGGCCGGTGCAGTGCTCCTGGGCGCCGGTGCCTTCCAGCTCTACGACGGCACTATCCAGCACAAGCTGCTGACCCTCCATCAGATCCGCTACGACGTTGAGCTTTTGCCTTACGACCTAGCCTGGAACACCCTTGCAGTGCTTATGCTCGGCGTTGGCATCCGGCTGCTCGTCCGCACGCGCCCGGTTTTCGCGGCAGCGCGCCAGCGCTAATGCACCACTCCTCGGGCGCTTTTCCGGCAGAGGCCTTCTTCCTGCTCCCGGCCATTGCAGCTGCCGTGGCCTACGTGTCCGGCGCACGTTCTGTTCGGGCTGTCCACTGGCCCGCGCGCCGGACCGTGCTTTTTGTCCTGGGGATTGCCCTTGCCCTGGTGACGGTCCTGGGACCGCTGCCCGCCTTGGCGCACGCCGACTTCACCTGGCTGGCGCTGTCCCACGTGGTCGCCGGAATGCTGTCTCCGCTGCTTCTGGTCCTGTCCCGTCCACTGACCCTGACACTACGGGTGATGGATAAGGGACCTGCCCGGCGCACAGTGCGAATACTTCGCAGCCCGCCCGCACGCTTCCTCGCCCACCCGGTTACCGCTGCCGTCCTGAACTTCGGCGGCATGTACCTGATGTTCCGGACTCCGCTCTTTGAGGCGATGCGCACTTACGCACCGGTGCACTGGCTGGTGACATTCCATGTGGTGGCAGCCGGGTACCTGTGGACCGCGGCGCTGATCGGGCGCGACCCGAATCCCCACCGCGCCGGCCTGCGGCTGCGGGCCGGCGTCCTGGTCCTTACCGCAGCAGCCCATAACATCCTGGCCAAGTCGCTGTATGCGCAGCCGCCCGCAGGAAATCCTTCCCGTGAAGCCGAGGCCGGCGCAATGGCCATGTACTACGCCGGCGGTGCCGTGGAACTGGCGGTGATGATTGTTTTCTGCCTTCAGTGGTACCGCCGGTCAACTCCACGGGAGCCCTCGCCGGCCGCGGAGGTGCCTTCCCCTGCAACGCAAAAGGGCCCGTCCCGCTGATCGCGGAACAGGCCCTCCCGGCACACTGCCCTAGGGAACGGGAACCGGCGTGACGCCCAGCGGCGCAAGCCGCGAGGCACCGCCGTCGGGAGCCGTGAGGACCCAGATTCCCTTCTCATGGATGGCAACGGTGTGCTCCCACTGGCAGGACCGCGCGCCGTCGGTAGTCACCACTGTCCAGTCATCTTCCAGCGTCACGGTCTCGATGCCACCACGGACAAGCATGGGCTCGATTGCCAGGCACATACCCGGCTTCAGCTTCGGGCCGCGGTGGCTGGTCCGGTAATTCAGCACATCCGGGGCCTGGTGCATTTCCGATCCGATGCCATGGCCCACGTAGTCCTCGAGGATGCCCAGGGGCTTCCCCGGAACGGAACTCACGTAGTCATCAATGGCTGCACCGATGTCACCGACGAAACGTCCCTTGGCAGCAGCTGCGATACCGTGCCACATGGCGTTCTCAGTGACATCGGAGAGCCGCTGGTCTTCCGGATCAGCGTTGCCGACAATTACGGTTCGCGCCGAATCGGAGTGCCATCCGTCCACGATGGCGCCGCCGTCGATCGAGATGATATCCCCGTCCGCCAGCACCCGGTTTCCCGGGATGCCGTGCACCACTTCCTCGTTGACCGAGGTGCAGATAGTGGCCGGAAAATCGTAGTACCCGAGGAAGTTGGAGGTCGCCCCGGCCTCGGCCAGCACCGCGGCGAAGACCTTGTCGATCTCCGCCGTGGTGATGCCGGGCCGGGCGGCGGCGACCGCCGCGTCCAGTGCCTTGATAAGCACCAGGCCTGCCTCGCGCATGGTGCGCATCTGGGCGTTCGTCTTGTACTGGATCCGCGGCTGGGCCAACGTCTCGCCTTCTGTCTGTTCTAGCTGGTTTGCTTGAGTGCCTGCATGACACGCTCGGTGACTTCGTCGATGTCTCCGAGGCCGTCAACGCGGGTCACGATTCCGCGCTCTTCGTAGCGGGCGACGACGTCGGCTGTCTGCTGCTTGTACAGCTCCAGCCGGTGCCGGATGACTTCCTCGTTGTCGTCAGCGCGGCCTTCGATCTCCGCACGGCGGAGCAGGCGCGAAACCAGTTCCTCGTCGTCGGCCGTCAGCAGCAGCACAGCGTCGAGGCTGTCTCCGCTGGCTGCAAGGATGTCATCGAGTTCCTCGACCTGCGCAACGGTGCGCGGGTAGCCGTCGAGCAGGAAACCGTCAGTGACGTCCTCTTCCAGGAGGCGGGAGCGCACCATGTTGTTGGTGACCTCGTCCGGCACGAAGTTTCCGGCGTCGATGTACTTCTTCGCTTCGATGCCCAGCGGGGTCATGTTCTTCACGTTGTGGCGGAAGATATCGCCGGTGGAGATAGCGCTGACACCGAGGCGTTCGGAGATGCGTGTTGCCTGTGTTCCCTTGCCGGCACCTGGAGGCCCAATAATGAGCAGACGTGTCATCGCAATAACCCTTCGTAGTGACGCTGCTGGAGCTGCGCGTCAATTTGTTTGACCGTCTCGAGTCCCACACCAACCATGATGAGGATCGAGGTTCCGCCGAACGGGAAGTTCTGGTTTGCCCCGACCAGCACCAGGGCAATCAGCGGAATAAGGGCAACAATGCCCAAATACATGGCGCCGGGCAGGGTGATGCGGGAGAGCACGTACTGCAGGTATTCGGCGGTGGGGCGCCCGGCACGGATGCCGGGAATGAACCCGCCGTACTTCTTCATGTTTTCCGAGACCTCTTCGGGATTGAACGTGATCGACACGTAGAAGTACGTGAAGAACACGATCATCAGGAAGTACACGGCCATGTACAGCGGGTGGTCGCCTGACGTCAGGTAGTTGTTGATCCAGACAACCCATTCCGGCGGAGCGGATCCATCCGACGGGGTGTTGAACTGGGCCAGCAGCGACGGCAGGTAGAGCATGGAGGACGCGAAGATCACAGGGATCACGCCGGCCATGTTGACCTTGATCGGAATGTAGGTGTTCGTCCCGCCGACCGTGCGGCGGCCAACCATGCGCTTGGCGTACTGCACGGGAACGCGGCGCTGGGACTGCTCCACGAAGATCACGAGCGCAACGGTGACAATGCCAATGGCGATCACGCCGAGGAAGATGGTCCAGCCCTGCGCGGTCAGGATGGCGCCGAGGGCGCTGGGGAAGCTCGCGACGATCGAGGTGAAAATCAGCAGGGACATGCCGTTGCCGACGCCCTTTTCCGTCACCAGCTCGCCCATCCACATGATCAGGCCGGTGCCGGCCGTCAGGGTGATGATCAGCAGCAGGATGGTGATGATGTTGTCGTCCGGGATGATCGGCACGGAGCACATGTTGTTGAACAGTGCACCGGAGCGTGCCAGGGATACGACGGTGGTTGCGTTGAGCAGGCCCAGGGCGATGGTCAGGTAGCGGGTGTACTGCGTGAGCGTGGACTGGCCCTGCTGCCCTTCCTCGTAGAGTGCCTGGAAGTGCGGGATCACCACGCGCAGCAGCTGCACGATGATGCTGGCGGTGATGTACGGCATGATGCCGAGGGCGAAGACTGAGACCTGCAGCAGGGCGCCGCCGCTGAAGAGGTTTACGAACTCGTAAAGGCCACCCGAGGTGGCACCAAGAGCCAAGCACTGCTGCACATTGCCGTAGTCAACACCCGGGGCCGGGATAAAAGCACCCATGCGGAAGATAGTGATGATTCCCAGCGTAAACAACAGCTTGCGTCGCAGGTCTGGCGTCCGGAAAGCCCGGCCAATAGCGCTAAGCAAGCGTCCTCCTGAAGAAAAGTGTGGAAATGAGTCCCGGCGGGACTCGAACAAAACCTGAGTCTATCCGCTCAGGGCCGCTGTTGCGTTATTGAACATAACAGCGGCGGGAGCGTTAAAGGCACCAAGCCCCCGGCCGGCCATTTGAGGGCCTTCCGGGAGCTTAGTGTCATGCTGGCAGGCGCACAACCAGCTGCCGACACCGGGGAAACCCGGGGCCGGCAGCTCGGTGAGTGCGCGGAAGAACACGGTGCTTAGAGCGCCGTGGTCGATCCGCCTGCTGCAGCGATCTTTTCAGCGGCGCTTGCAGAGAACGCATCCGCCTTAACATCAACCTTGACGGTGATGTCGCCGGTGCCGAGCACCTTGACGGGCTGGTTCTTGCGCACGGCACCCTTGGCAACGAGGGCCTCTACGGTGACCTCGCCTCCTTCGGGGAACAGTTCGGAGATCTTGTCCAGGTTTACAACCTGGAACTCGACCTTGAACGGGTTCTTGAAGCCGCGCAGCTTCGGCAGGCGCATGTGCAGCGGCAGCTGCCCGCCTGCGAAACCGGCCTTGACCTGGTAGCGGGCGGCAGTACCCTTGGTACCGCGGCCAGCGGTCTTACCCTTGGAACCTTCACCGCGGCCAACACGGGTCTTAGCCGTCTTGGCACCCGGAGCAGGACGCAGGTGGTGGACCTTCAGAGCTTTGTTATCTTCGGCCATGTTACTTCGCCTCCTCAACCTTCACGAGGTGCGGAACCGTGTTGATCATGCCAACGGTCACGGCATCTGCACTGCGGACGACGGTGTCGCCGATGTGCTTCAGGCCGAGTGAACGCAGCGTGTCGCGCTGATTCTGCTTACCACCGATGGTGGACTTAATCTGGGTGATTTCCAGCTGTGCCGAGCTGACGGCAACGCGCTTCGGAGTAGTCATCATGCACCAGCCTTCTGCATGTTGCGGATCATCGCTGCAGGAGCAACTTCGTCCAGCGGCAGACCACGGCGGGCAGCCACGGCCTGGGGCTCTTCGAGGCGCTTCAGCGCGTCAACCGTGGCATGCACGATGTTGATCGCGTTGGAGGAACCCAGCGACTTGGAAAGCACGTCGTGGATACCGGCGCACTCGAGGATGGCACGCACCGGACCACCGGCGATAACGCCGGTACCCGGGGAAGCCGGACGGAGCAGGACGACGCCTGCGGCTGCCTCGCCCTGCACCAGGTGCGGGACGGTGCCGGCAATGCGGGGAACGCGGAAGAAGGACTTCTTCGCTTCCTCGACTGCCTTGGCGATAGCCGAGGGAACTTCCTTTGCCTTGCCGTAGCCAACGCCGACCATGCCGTTGCCGTCACCGACAACAACCAGGGCGGTGAAGCTGAAGCGACGACCACCCTTGACCACCTTGGCGACGCGGTTGATGGTCACGACGCGTTCAATGAACTTGTCCTTGTCATCATTGCGTCCGCCGTCGCGTCCGCCGCGTCCGCCGCGGTCACGGCCTCCACGGTCAGAGCGCTGCTCGCCCCGGCGGCCGCCGCGGCGGTCGTCGTTGCCTGCGGCAGCGGTTTCCTTGGTCTCAGTTGCCTCAGCAGATGTAGCTTCAGTCACCTGATTTTCCTTTTCCTTGTTTGCCTCGGTCACAGTGCCAGCCCACCTTCGCGTGCGCCGTCTGCGACAGCCGCGATGCGGCCGTGGTAGCGGTTGCCGCCGCGGTCAAACACCACGGCTTCGACGCCGGCAGCCTTGGCGCGTTCGGCAACGAGCTCGCCGACGCGCTTGGACTTGGCAGTCTTGTCGCCCTCCATGGAACGCAGGTCTGCTTCCATGGTGGACGCGGATGCAACGGTTACGCCGCGGCTGTCATCGACAACCTGGACGAATACGTGGCGGGCAGAGCGGTTGACGACCAGGCGCGGACGGGCCGCGGTGCCGGCAATGCGCTTGCGGATCCGCAGCTGGCGGCGGCTCCGGGAAGCGGACTTGCTCTTGGAATTGCGCTTCTTATTGATGCTGATGGCCATGATTACTTACCAGCCTTTCCGACCTTGCGGCGGACAATCTCGCCGGCGTAACGAATGCCCTTGCCCTTGTAGGGGTCAGGCTTGCGCAGCTTGCGGATGTTGGCGGAAACCTCGCCCACCTGCTGCTTGTCAATGCCGGAAACGGTGAGCTTCGTCGGGCCCGTAACGGTGAGCGTGATGCCCTCCGGAGCCTTCACGGATACCGGGTGGCTGTAGCCCAGGGCGAACTCGAGGTCCGAGCCCTTGGCCTGCACACGGTAACCGGTGCCAACGATTTCCAGGTCCTTCTTGTAGCCTTCGGTCACACCGGTGATCATGTTGGAGATCAGGGTGCGGGTCAGGCCGTGGAGGGAACGGGATTCGCGCTCGTCATTGGGGCGGGCGACGGTGATGGTGTTCTCGTCCATGGAAACCGAGATCGGGCTGGGCACAACGTGGCTCAGCTCGCCCTTGGAACCCTTGACCGTGACGGTGTTGCCATCAATGGCAACGTCGACACCGGCGGGGACAGAGATGGGCAGACGTCCAATACGTGACATTATTCTTTCCCTTCCCTGCTACCAGACGTAGGCGAGGACTTCCCCACCCACACCCTTCTTGGCGGCCTGGCGGTCGGTCAGCAGACCTGACGACGTCGACAGGATGGCGATACCCAGCCCACCGAGAACGCGCGGCAGGTTGGTGGACTTTGCGTATACACGCAGGCCCGGCTTGGAGATGCGGCGTACGCCGGCGATCGAACGCTCGCGGTTCGGACCGAACTTGAGGTCCAGGGTCAGCGTCTTGCCAACCTGTGCCTCTTCTTCCTTCCAGCCGGCGATGTAGCCTTCGGCCTTCAGGATGTCGGCAACGCGTGCCTTCAGCTTGCTGTACGGCATGGACACGGTGTCGTGGTATGCCGAGTTTGCATTGCGCAGACGCGTAAGCATGTCTGCGACAGGATCTGTCATTGTCATGTGGGCTCTAGCCCTCCCTCGTAACGGTTTCTGCTGCTCGGCGCCGAGCGTGCCCTGCGTTAAGCAACAGACCTTTTACGTAGTAATTAATCTTCGGATTTGAACGGGAAGCCGAGCGCCTTCAGCAGCGCGCGTCCCTCGTCATCGGTCTTTGCGGTGGTAACCACGGTGATGTCCATGCCGCGTACGCGGTCGATCTTGTCCTGATCGATTTCGTGGAACATCGACTGCTCGGTCAGACCGAACGTGTAGTTGCCGTTGCCGTCGAACTGCTTGCCGCTCAGGCCGCGGAAGTCGCGGATACGCGGAAGCGCCAGGGTGACCAGGCGGTCCACGAATTCCCACATGCGGTCACCGCGCAGCGTAGCGTGCGCACCGATCGGCATGCCTTCGCGCAGCTTGAACTGTGCGATCGACTTGCGTGCCTTGGTGATCTGCGGCTTCTGGCCGGTGATGGCCGTCAGGTCGCGTACAGCACCGTCAATGAGCTTGGAGTCCTTGGCGGCATCTCCAACACCCATGTTCACAACGACCTTGACGAGGCGCGGAACCTGGTTGACGTTTGCGTAGTTGAATTCGTCCTGCAGAGTCTTCTTGATTTCCGCTGCGTAGCGGGTCTTCAGACGGGGAACGATCTTGGTGACAGTCTCAGTCATTAGAGGTCCTTCCCAGAGCCCTTGGCGACGCGGATGCGCACAGTGCGGGTCCGGCCGTCTTTTTCGACGATTTCGGTGCGGTAGCCAACACGGGTGGGCTTCTTCGTCTCGGGATCCACGACGGCCACGTTGGAAACGTGGATCGGGGCCTCGACAACCTCGATGCCTCCGGTCTTGGAACCACGGGAGGACTGGCCAACCTTGGTGTGCTTGGTGACGCGGTTGATGCCCTCAACGAGCACGCGGTTGGTCTCCGGGAAAACCTTCAGAACCTTGCCCTGCTTGCCGCGGTCTCCGCCGCGCTCAGCCTTGGCACCGGTGATGACCTGAACCAGGTCACCCTTCTTGATCTTTGCCATGATCTACAGCACCTCCGGAGCCAGCGAAATGATCTTCATGAACTTCTTGTCGCGAAGTTCGCGGCCGACCGGGCCGAAGATACGGGTACCGCGGGGGTCACCGTCATTCTTCAAGATCACTGCAGCGTTCTCATCGAACTTGATGTAGGAACCGTCCTGGCGGCGGCGTTCCTTCTTGGTACGGACGATGACGGCCTTGACCACATCGCCCTTCTTGACGTTGCCGCCGGGAATTGCATCCTTGACGGTGGCAACAATGGTGTCGCCAATGCCTGCGTAGCGACGGCCGGATCCACCGAGAACGCGGATGGTCAAGATTTCCTTGGCACCCGTGTTGTCGGCGACCTTCAGTCGCGACTCCTGCTGAATCACTTATTACTCCTGTCGTCGCGCCGGTTCTCAGTCTTCCTGAGCCTTGCGGAACGGATATGGGTGGACCCCGTAATACTGGTACTCAGCACCGGCCCCTCCGGGCCGCTCTGCAGCGCAAGCCGCAGCACCATGCTGAACAAGATTATCGGGCTTTTGCCTTATTCGGCGGTGAGGAAGGGCGTCCGAAAGAGGACATGCTTCCGCACCACACAGACAAGATTTCAAGTTTACCGCGAAAGGGCCCCGGAAACGAAATCGAATGATTCCGCCGCCGGGGCCCTGACGCTGTGGACGGCGCCTGTGTGCCGAAGGAGCTGCTTTGCAGCCTCTCCCCCGGCACACGCTCCGGCCTGTTATGTGCTTTGCAGCTAATGCCTTACGGCCTTTGGCTACTTGGCCTTTTCGATGATCTCGACCAGGCGCCACCGCTTGGTAGCGGACAGCGGGCGGGTCTCGGCGATCAGCACCAGGTCACCAATGCCGGCAGCGTTCTGCTCGTCATGGGCCTTGCGCTTCTCGGTGCGGCGAAGAACCTTGCCGTACAGTGCGTGCTTCACGCGGTCTTCGACCTCGACGACGATGGTCTTGTCCATCTTGTCGGAGACCACGTAGCCGCGAGCGGTCTTCCGGTACCCGCGGGCATCGGCTCCGTTTGCGTCAGTTGTCACTGCTGCCTCATTCTTGTTTTCGCTCATTTGGCATCATCCTCGGCAACCGCAGCTTCGGACTCCGCAGCCTTCTTCTTGGACTTCTTCTTCTCGGGGGCTGCTTCCTCAACGGGAGCAACTGCCTCGGGACGAATTCCCAGTTCACGCTCACGCAGCACCGTGTAGATGCGGGCGATGTCGCGCTTTACGGCACGGAGCCGTCCGTTGTTCTCCAGCTGCCCGGTGGCGGACTGGAAGCGGAGGTTGAACAGCTCCTCCTTAGCCTTGCGCAGTTCTTCAACGAGACGCTCGTTGTCGAACCCGTCCAGCTGATCAGTTGCAAGTTCCTTTGAACCGATAGCCATTGCTATTCACCACCCTCGCGACGCACAATGCGTGCCTTCAACGGCAGCTTATGGATCGCCAGGCGCAGTGCCTCGCGAGCTACCTCTTCGGAAACACCGGAGAGTTCGAACAGAACCCGCCCCGGCTTGACGTTTGCAACCCACCACTCCGGCGAACCCTTACCGGAACCCATGCGGGTTTCGGCCGGCTTCTTCGTCAGCGGACGGTCCGGGTAGATGTTGATCCAGACCTTGCCGCCGCGCTTGATGTGGCGCGTCATGGCAATACGTGCAGCTTCAATCTGGCGGTTGGTTACGTATGCAGGCGTGAGAGCCTGGATACCCCATTCACCGAAGCTGACAGCGGTGCCACCGGTTGCAGCGCCGGAACGACCCGGGTGGTGCTGCTTGCGGTACTTGACTCGACGTGGGATAAGCATTTAAGCCTGTCCTCCTTCTGCTGCGGGGGCAGCTGCCTCAGCGGCCGGAGCCTCTGCAGCAGGCGCGGCGGCCTTGTCGCCGCGGTCGTTACGACGACGACGGTCCCCACGGTCGGCCGGGCCGCGGCCCGGACGGTCGTTGGAACGTCCGCGGGACGGTGCAGCAGCCTGCTGTGCAGCCAGTTCCTTGGAAGTGACGTCGCCCTTGTAGATCCAAACCTTCACACCAATGCGGCCGAAGGTGGTCTTGGCTTCGAAGAAGCCGTAGTCGATGTTCGCGCGGAGGGTGTGCAGGGGCACACGGCCTTCGCGGTAGAACTCCGAGCGGCTCATTTCAGCGCCGCCCAGGCGGCCGGAGCACTGGATACGAATACCCTTGGCGCCTGCACGCTGTGCGGACTGGATTGCCTTCTTCATCGCACGGCGGAAAGCCACGCGGGAAGAGAGCTGCTCTGCAACACCCTGGGCAACCAGCTGTGCTTCCATCTCGGGGTTCTTGACCTCGAGGATGTTCAGCTGGACCTGCTTGCCGGTGAGCTTTTCGAGCTCGCCGCGGATGCGGTCTGCTTCGGCGCCGCGGCGGCCGATCACGATGCCCGGACGTGCGGTGTGGATATCCACACGGACACGGTCGCGGGTGCGCTCGATCTCAACCTTGGCGATGCCGGCGCGGTCCATGCCGGTGGACATCAGCTGACGGATCTTGATGTCCTCGCGGACGAAGTCCTTGTAACGCTGGCCCGGCTTGTTGCTGTCAGCAAACCAGTGCGAAACGTGGTCAGTGGTGATGCCGAGTCGGAACCCGTGCGGGTTTACCTTCTGTCCCACTTAACGGTCCTCCTCGTTCTCGGGGGTTGCGACAACCACGGTGACGTGGCTGGTCCGCTTGTTGATGCGGTAGGCGCGGCCCTGGGCCCGCGGCTGGAACCGCTTCATGGTGGGTCCTTCGTCAACGAATGCTTCGCTGATGTAGAGGTCACCTTCGTCGAAGGCCACGCCGTCACGGTCCGCGAGGACACGTGCGTTGGCCATTGCCGACTGAACTACCTTGAATACCGGCTCCGAAGCTGCCTGGGGGGCAAACTTCAGAATTGCCAATGCCTCATTCGCTTGCTTGCCACGAACAAGGTTGACGACGCGCCGGGCCTTCATAGGCGTTACGCGGATATGACGCGCAATTGCCTTGGCTTCCATTGCTTTCCTTCTCTCGTCTTCTGCCGAAAGAGCAGCGCCTAGCGGCGCTTGCCCTTGCGGTCGTCCTTCACATGGCCGCGGAATGTACGCGTCAGAGCGAATTCGCCGAGCTTGTGCCCGACCATCGACTCGGTGACAAACACCGGAATGTGCTTGCGTCCGTCGTGCACGGCGATCGTGTGCCCGAGCATGTCGGGGATGATCATCGAGCGGCGGGACCACGTCTTGATGACGTTCTTGGTGCCCTTCTCGTTTTCGGCCTGCACCTTAAGGAAGAGGTGCTGGTCGACGAAGGGGCCTTTCTTCAGGCTGCGTGGCATGTTTCCAGGCTCCTATCGCTTGTTCTTGCCGGAACGACGGCGACGCACAATAAGCTTGTCGCTCTCTTTGTTGGGGCGGCGGGTACGGCCCTCGGGCTTACCGTTCGGGTTGACCGGGTGGCGTCCGCCACTGGTCTTGCCTTCGCCACCACCATGCGGGTGGTCAACCGGGTTCATGGCGACACCACGGACGGTCGGGCGGACGCCCTTCCAGCGCATGCGGCCGGCCTTGCCCCAGTTGATGTTGGACTGCTCGGCGTTGCCGACCTCGCCAATGGTGGCGCGGCAGCGGACGTCGACGTTGCGGATTTCGCCGGAAGGCAGACGCAGCTGGGCGAAGCGGCCTTCCTTTGCAACCAGCTGAACCGATGCACCGGCGGAGCGGGCCATCTTGGCACCGCCGCCCGGGCGCAGTTCAACGGCGTGGATAACGGTACCCACGGGGATGTTGCGCAGCGGCAGGTTGTTGCCGGGCTTGATGTCAGCCCCGGCGCCGGCCTCGACGAAGTCGCCCTGCTTGAGCTTGTTCGGCGCAATGATGTAACGCTTGGTGCCATCAACGTAGTGCAGCAGCGCAATGCGGGCGGTGCGGTTCGGATCGTATTCGATCTCGGCAACGCGAGCGTTGACGCCGTCCTTGTCGTGCCGGCGGAAGTCGATCAGGCGGTACTGGCGCTTGTGTCCGCCACCCTTGTGCCTGGTCGTGATCTTGCCGGTGTTGTTACGGCCGCCCTTTTTGGGCAGCGGACGTACCAGCGACTTTTCCGGCGTCGACCGCGTGATTTCGGTGAAGTCGGCTACGCTCGAGCCGCGGCGGCCCGGGGTAGTCGGCTTGTATTTACGGATTCCCATTATTTATTCCTCGTTAAAGTGGTCTCCGCCCTAGCTGAGCGGACCGCCGAAGATGTCGATTGTGCCTTCCTTCAGGGTGACAATCGCACGCTTGGTGCTCTTGCGCTGTCCCCATCCGAATTTGGTGCGCTTGCGCTTACCGGCACGGTTGATGGTGTTGATCGAGTCGACCTTGACGGAGAAAATCTTCTCCACGGCCAGCTTGATCTCGGTCTTGTTCGAGCGGGGGTCGACCAGGAAGGTGTACTTACCTTCGTCGATCAGGCCGTAGCTCTTTTCCGAGACGACGGGTGCAAGCACCACGTCGCGAGGGTCCTTTGCGGTGGTCGCGCTCACTTGGCGTCCTCCTTGACAGTGTTCTTGCCGACGAACTCGTCGTAGGCGGCCTGGGTGAAGACCACGTCGTCAGCAACGAGCACGTCGTAGGTGTTCAGCTGATCTACGTAGATCACGTGAACATCGGTGAGGTTGCGCACGGAGAGTGCAGCAACATCGTTGGCGCGCTCGATGACAACGAGCATGTTCTTGCGGTCGGTAAGTGAACGCAGCGCTTCGCGTGCAGCCTTGGTGGACGGCGTTTCGCCGGCAACCAGGGTTTCCAGCACGTGGATGCGGCCGTTGCGTGCCCGGTCAGAGAGAGCTCCGCGCAGTGCGGCGGCAATCATCTTCTTGGGGGTGCGCTGGCTGTAGTCGCGGGGCGTCGGTCCGTGGACAACGCCGCCACCGGTCATGTGAGGAGCACGGATTGAACCCTGACGGGCGCGGCCGGTGCCCTTCTGCTTGAACGGCTTGCGGCCTGCACCGGAAACCTCGGCGCGGGTCTTCGTCTTGTGCGTGCCCTGGCGGGCAGCAGCAAGCTGGGCCACAACTACCTGGTGCAGCAGCGGAACGTTCGTCTGAACGTCGAAGATTGCTGCGGGGAATTCAACAGTTGCTTTGTTAGCCATGAGACTAAGCTCCCTTCACGGCGGTGCGTACGAGGACGACCTGGCCGCGGGCGCCGGGAACGGCACCCTTGATCAGCAGCAGCGACTTCTCGGTATCCACAGCGTGGACGGTGAGGTTCATCGTGGTGTGGCGGACGGCGCCCATGCGGCCGGCCATCCGGAGACCCTTGAAGACGCGGCCGGGGGTGGATGCGCCACCGATGGAGCCGGGCTTGCGGTGGTTCTTGTGGGCACCGTGGGAAGCGCCAACGCCGTGGAAGCCGTGACGCTTCATGACACCGGCGAAGCCCTTGCCCTTGGAGGTACCGACGACGTCGACCTTCTGGCCGGCTTCGAACATCTCAACGGAGAGTTCCTGGCCGAGCTCGTAGGTGTCAGCGTCAGCGGTGCGCAGCTCAACAACGTGGCGGCGAGGCGTAACGCCGGCCTTCTCGAAGTGGCCGGCCAGCGGCTTGGTGACCTTGCGGGGATCGATCTGGCCGTAGCCGATCTGAACGGCGGTGTAGCCGTCCTTCTCCGCATTGCGCAGCTGGGTGATGACGTTGGAATCAGCCTGGACCACGGTGACGGGGATGAGCTTGTTGTTCTCGTCCCAGACCTGGGTCATGCCCAGCTTGGTGCCCAGGAGGCCCTTAACCTGGCGGGTAAGTGAAGAAGACATAAGTATCTGCTCCCCCCTACAGCTTGATTTCGATGTTCACGTCTGCAGGCAGGTCAAGACGCATCAGCGAGTCAACGGCCTTAGGCGTGGGGTCAATGATGTCGATCAGACGCTTGTGCGTGCGCATTTCAAAGTGCTCGCGGCTGTCCTTGTACTTGTGCGGCGAACGGATAACGCAGTACACGTTCTTTTCCGTGGGCAGCGGCACGGGGCCTACTACCGTTGCGCCTGCACGCGTGACCGTCTCAACGATCTTCCGTGCTGATACGTCGATGACCTCGTGGTCATACGACTTCAGCCGGATGCGGATTTTTTGTCCCGCCATGGCGTCGTGCCTCTTTCTTCGAGTATTGCTCTCTGTACAGTTTTTGCCCCTGGCGGCCATGGTGGCCCCGGCGCTCCTCCAACAAGCTGAATCCGGAAGCTCCGGGTTCCTCAACCTGCCGAGGCTCCGACCCCCGCGCTCGGGCGTGTCGCAGATTCGAAACTGGCAACACCCGTTCAAGAATGGGGGCGGGTTATATATGGGCTTTTCCCCTGAAGGATCCGACCCTGCGCCAGGCATTATCCTGACCGGGACGCAATCTCATCACGCACACAGTGCCGTGTTAGCGGCCTGCTGAAGCGCGTGCGGGCACAAAAGCGCTTGAACAACTTCTCTAGTCTGCCAGATTAGCGGCCAGAACGCTAATCAGCGCCCAGCGGATGCCTGTGGCTCCTAGCATATGGAGTCACCATGAACCTTAATTTCCCGGTTCATGGCGCGTCATTTCTTCCCAGTCTAGCCCAGCATGGTTCGGCGCTGAAATCCCGTCCTGCCGGACCGGTGCGGACAATGGCCCGCTTCGGGCGGTCAGCGCCCGTTCCGGTTGGACCGGCGGATGCGCTTGGCCCGGTCAATCTCATGGGAGAAGTGCCGGCGGCCCCAGGCCAGCCCGCCAACAACGGCTGCGGCAACGATCAGGAAGATCAGTAGTTCCATCCCCCGAGACTATCGGAACGCACGGCACCCTGTCAGGTCTCTCCCAAACCACCCGGGATTCCGCCTCCGCTGCCCCGGCAGCGGAGAAAGGTGCAGCTGTGGCCTGGGCTCAGCGCTCTTCCAGAACCTCTTCGGCCGGCTGTTCCGGTGCCGTCCGCACACGTGTCAGGCGCCATACCGCCAATGCGATCAGTCCCGCTGCCAGCAGGGCAAGCAGCAGGAAGGTGTATCCGCGCAGGTACCACAGCACGGCGAGCGCCACGCCCGCCGCTCCCCAGATCGTGAACAGTTTCCTGCTGGCCAGCAAACCAAATGCCAGGAGTCCGGCGTGGGCTACAAGTGCCCACAGCTGCTCCCCCGTCCCGCCGGAAGCAACCGTGCCCAGTCCGCTGCAGGAGAGGATCACTGCCGACCCCGCCAGCAGGAACGTTCCCCGGTGACGGCGGCGCCGAACGTATTCCCAGGCTGCGAGCCCGGCCAGAACCACGGCCCAGTACTGTACCGACCAGAAGGGATCCACACCCCCGGCCGCGAACCAGGCAATCCGTTCCACGGCCAGCGCTGCAGGAACGCAGGCTGCCTCGAGGGCGGACTCTCGCAGTGGTCCTGGCACTTCCCTGACCGCAAGCGCGAGGGCCGCGGTGAGGGTCAGCGCCCCGGCTACCGCTGACGCGTTGTATTCCGCCATCGCCGGAACCGCACCCAAAATGAGGACGAAGGAGGATCCGGCTCCCATGATGCGCACACGCAGCCTGGAGACGTTTCCTCCCAGGGACAGGACCAGCCGGATTGCCTGCAGCGCCAACGCTGTCCCCCAGACCGGCCAGAGCAGTCCGTATCCCGGAGGGTACGGCCGGCTAAGCAGTTCCTGCTCGAAGCCCGCAGCAGTAAGCAGCGCTGCCACCAGCAGCAGCGGCGGCATACCGGCCGCAAGCCACGGGATGCTGCGGGTATGGGATACGGCCAGCGCGGCAGCACTGAGCAGGGCGGGGGTCAGCGCTGCCAGCAGCAGGTTACCGCCAGCGGCCGAGGCCGCTGGCAGCACGGCAAGGGAATAGGCCACCGAGGCGGCAAGGAGGGACGTTGCCAGCCGGGCATCGCTGCGCACCCTGATATGCCCCGCAAGGGCTCCCGCGCCCAGGGCAGCCAGAACCAGTCCCGCGGCTGCCGCCGGCATGATCGGCTCCGCGAGCACGGGACCCGGCGCCAGCCTGACGGCGTCAGAGACGGCGAGCGGAAGGATCCCCACGGCATACAGCCCCGGAAACAGCATTGGAACGCCCCGGCCGCGGGCGAACTCTGCCGCGCTGACCGCCATCAGGAGAACGAGCAGCAGGGCAACGACGTCCCGATGGGCCGTTCCCGCATGCAGGGCCGCGTACGCTGCAGGTGCCACGGCCAGGATGCCCACGCTCGTCCAGAATGCCGCCCGTGCCCAAACCGCTGCGGGCCTCGGCTCCAGGACGGTCCGGGCCAGCTGTGCTGCTGCAAGCGCTGCGGCACCGGCCGCCGCCACTGCGTGGATGTCCGCGCCGGCGTCCCTTGCCACCAGCAGTGCCAGCACGCCAGCCAGCAGCTGCGCCGCCAGCAGGTATTGTCCCCGGTGCGCTCTCCGACGCCCGGACAGGAACAATCCGCAGACCAGGGCTGCCAGGACGAGCAGCTCGTAGCCCCTCAGTCCCAGCAGTCCTGCCCCGGTCAAGGCGGCGCCGGTAAAACCCGCCGCGGCCAGGAGCTCCCAGCGCCCCGCGCCAAGCAGAAGCGAACAAACCAGGTTGGCACCAAGCCCCACCCACAACACGCCAAGTGCCCAGGGGGCGTAAGGCCCATCAATCACCCGCACCGCAGGCACGGCGAGTGCTGCAGCCGCTGCCGCAGCCAGGATCAGTCCCGAAGAGTGCGGCACAGGCCTGCCCAGGCCGTTCCTCCGCGCCGCATCCAGCTGGCTCACCACAAACACCGCCGCGGCACTGAGTACGGCAGTGAGCACCGCTGCCGAATCAAGCAAGTCCTCGAACAGCAGGCAGGAAGCAGACACCAGTGCAAGCGCGGATAGCCCTCCCCACCGCAGGGGTTCGACTGCACCCAGGACCACCAGCCGGTCATGGAAGACGGTCCGCAGGATCTGGCCGGCTGCCAGTCCCAGGCTGAGTGCGGCGAAGAAAACGCTGACGGAGTTCCCTGCAGCATCGGCCGCCAGCAGCGCTGCGAGGACCGTCCCGGTAGCCTGTGCGCCTGCGAGGTAGATGCCCCGGAACCCGGTCGAACGGTCCCGGACCAGCACCAGGCAGTAGGCGAGCGCAGCGGCGAAGAGCAGCTCATAGCCCCGGATGCCAAGGACCCCGGCTCCGAGCAGCAGCGCGGCGGCGAATCCTGCAGGCGCCAGGAAGGCGAGACGGGTGTGCCGGTGCAGGACAGCCGTAAGCAGATTGGCCGCAAAAGCCACCCAGAGCACCGAGAGTGTCTGGGCTGCGGCCGGTGTCTCCGCGGTACGCAGGCCCATGCCCAGCAGAAGCACCAGCGAGGCAGCCGCGGCCGGTGCGCCGCGGAACCCTCCGGCCGCACGGGGACGCAGGGCAGCTGCGAGCTGGGCCAGCACCGCACTTCCGGCTGCTGTCAGCAGCAGGACGGTTCCTGTCTCCGCGCGGGCATCAAACGAAAGCACCGCGTAGTACGCCGGCGGCACTGCCGCCAGCGCCAGGAGGGTGCCCCAGCGGAAGGCATGGATGGGCCCATACTCTTCCAGCCGGCTTCCCAGCAGGGTCCGGGCCAGGTGCTGGGCCGCAAGGACCGCGGCGACCACTATGAACACACCGTCCGTGCCAAGGCCGAGGTCCTGGGCCACAAGGGCGGCCAGCACCGTCGTCAGCACCTGCGCTGCGGCGAAGTGGCAGACGCGCAGCCCCGGCACTACCGGTTTCAGGGACTGAAGCAGGCTGTAAACCAGGGCGGCAGCTGTAAGCAGCCCATACCCGCGCACACCGAGCAGCCCTGCACCCAGGACAGCGGCTGCGAAGAAACCGGCGGGAGCGTACACCGCGGCCAGCCGGCCGTTACTGCGCATGGGGAGCAGCGAATAGGCCGCATTGAGCAGCACAATGAGCCACAGCGCAGCTGCTGCCGGTGCATCGGAGGGGAAGTCTTCGAAGCGCACCACCGCGGCAAGCATGAGCGCGGCGGCAGCGGACACGGCGGGCACTGCGCGCGCGAACAGCTCCTTCCTGCCGGATGCTGCTGCCACTACGGACCAGAGCTGGCTGCCCGCAGCTGCCAGGAAGGCAACCGCCGCGCTCCAGCTCCCTGCCGTGTCCGGCGCCTGGTTGCGAAGCACCAGGAAGGCTGCCAGCGGAAGCACGACGGCGGCCGAGGCCCGGGCGGCCAGGACGAAACCAGCCCGCCGTCGGCCTTGGGAGTGCACTGCGCGCAGGACAAAGAAGCCCGTGAGGATACCGAGGTTCAGCAGTACCGGCCACAGCTGGGCCGCGGGTGTGAGCAGGCTGGCAGCAGCAGGAATCAGCACACCTGCAGGAGCCAGGAATTCGGCCCGCCGTGACAGCCGCCATGCCGAGGCGCACAGGGTCAGCTGGATTGCCGCTGCAGATAGGGCGAACAGTGTGCTCTCCCCCGAACCGGCCTGTGAGTCCAGGGCGTAAACCGCTGCGGCTGCCGTTCCGGTGAAGAACTGCAATGCCAGGATGCCCAGGAGGTCCGCCAGGTAAATCTGCCCGGCCCTTTCCTTCTGCCTGCTTCCCCCTGCCACGTCCCCGGGTGGCTGGCTGCTGCGTGCCGTACCGGGCAGGTCAGCTCCCGCCGCTGACTGCAGATACCGCTCCCGGCCTATGAACAGCAGACCGGTCTGCGCGCCGAGCAGGACTGCGGCGGCCAGCAGGGTTGCCTGCCAGCTGTCCGTCAGGCGGAAAGTGAGTATGGCGAAGCCTGCCGTAGCGGCCGACCGCAAGCCGTAGCTGTGGAGCAGCGTCTGGTTCTGCGGCCCCTGCCACAGCAGAACGCCGTAGTAGGCGGCAAAGGCCAGGAAGAGAAGGGCAAGTGGACCTGCCCCCAGGTCCGGGGCCGTCAGGACGGCGGCTGCGGCGGTCGCCGGCACCAGGAACCGATGTGAGGTGACGAAGGCTTCCAGATAGATATTGAGCAGCCAGCCCGGTTTCCGAATGGCGGCCAAGCTGATCAGGGTGGCCAGCAGGACCGTGCAGATGAAGTACCACACGATCCCGGAGCGCAGCGTGGCACCCGATGCCAGGGCTGTGGAGAGCAGGAACGTCAGCGCCAGATAGGACACAACGCGGCTTTCCAGCCGGGCGGCAGCGTAGGCAAAGGCTGCCGTTCCCGCCACGGAGGTGATGAGCCATGCCAGTACGGGGTCCGGAAGGATCAGGTTGTAGAACGCCAGGCCGACGACTGGAATGAGTGCCAGCCCGGTGCCGGTAAACGCAACTGCCGCCGGCCGGAGGGCCTTTTTCCGTGAGTGAATCACCAGCCCGGATGCGTAGAAGAGCGCCGCCAGTGCTGCCACGCCCGCGAACCGTGCCTGCTCCGGGATGGATATCCCAATGAACAAGGCAGCTGCCGCCACCAGCAGGAGGCTGCCCGAATACAGTGTGATGTTGATGTTGCGCAGGTCCCTGCGTCGTTTCTGCTCGGTCAGCTCCGCTTCCGTCAGCGGCGGGCGCTGAGGCGGGATGACCGGTGCATGGGGAACCCGGGAAACCGGTTCGCTCAGCACGGGGTTGCCGGGACCCGGTGCGCCGGGACCGGCAGGCATCCGCTGCGGCGGGCCGGACGACGGCGCAGAGAGGGGCGGGTTAGGCGACTGAGGCGCAGCTGGCCGAGGCGCATAGGACTCAGGCACCGCGGGCCGAGGCACATAGGACTCAGGCACCGCGGGCCGAGGCACATAGGACTCAGGCACCGCGGGCCGAGGCACATAGGACTCAGGCACCGCGGAAGCCGGGGCAACGGGGGAAGTCCGCGGCGCCGGCGGGACGGGCGGCAGCAGCAGCGGGGGCAACCGGGTCTCCGGTCCAGGCGCCGCCTGCGATGCAGGAGTCCCCTGCCGGGTAAGGGAAGCGTGCGGAGTAACTGAAATGTGGGGAGTAACGGAAGGTTCCGCACCGGGGGCGGCATCACGCCGGCCGGCCGCATAGCCCTCCTCGAAGATCTGCGCGGGATGGGGCAGAGTCCTGCCGTATCCGTAGGCGCCGGAGGCATTTCCGCCGGGAACTCGCCTCCGTCTGGAGGTCAGCCGTCCCACCGCGAATCCCGCCCCCGCGACGACGAGAAAAAAGATGAACTCCCCCATGACCTGCTGCTTTCCCCCTAGACAACTAGACCCGCCCATCCTAGATGGCCTTCGCCGAAGGTGCTCGGCGGCATGCCCTCATGTTCAAAAGTCCGTCCCTTGGCGGCCAATGCCGCCGCTTCGGGGCCGCTGCGTCTCCGGCCTGTTCCGGCCCCTCCGGGCAACTGGTAACGTCGGCCCCGGGGTGGCCGCCAGAGAAGGACAGCCGGCGGAAGGGCTTGAATGCCATGTATCTTTCGGTCCTGGGAACCCAGCAGCGCATCTATGGTGAAGCACAGGTGCCCAACTCGAAATACCACGCCCACCGGGCCTTGATTCTCGCCTCGCTAGCCCCTGGAATCAGCAGGATCACTGGCCTTACCGATGCCCGCCACGTTCGCTACACAGTGGCCATGCTCCGCCAGCTTGGAACCCGGATCGACATCGACGGCGGCACGTACGTAGTGCACGGCGGACCGTACCGGCCGGTCCGGAACGAAGTATCTGCGGGCAGTTCCGGCACCACCCTGTACTTCATGGTGGGACTGGCAGCGCTGGGCACCAGGGACGTCACCGTGACGGGCCAAAAGTATTTCCAGCGCCGCCCCATCGGTCCCCTGCTCGCCGCCCTGTCCCAGATGGGGCTCGACGTCGACTCCCCCACCGGCTGCCCCCCGATCCGCGTGCGGGCCCGCCGGCCCGCCGGCGGCGAAGTCCACATTGCCGGGACGCTGTCCCAGTGGATTTCCGGTCTGCTGCTGCTCGCTCCGTTCGCAGAACAGCCCACTTCCGTAGTGGTGGACGGGACCCTGAATGAACGCACCTACCTGGAACTGACCGTCCGGATGATGCGCAGTTTCGGCCTTCAGGTCGACGTCGGGGACGACTGGCACCGCTTTGACATACCACCCAACCAGGAGGCGGTACCCGCGCAGCTGCGGATGCCGGAGGACATCGGTTCGGCTGCCTTCGGCCTGGCCGCCGCCGCACTGCATCCGTCCGATCTCCTGCTGCGCGGGCTCCGGTCCGTCACTGCCCGCGGGGCAGACCATCCCGAAGCGCATTTCCTGGACATTGCTGCTGCCATGGGACTGCCCATGGATTACGACGCCGGCCGGGACGGGGTACGGATCCGGCACGACGGGCTGCGGCTGCAGAGCACGGACATCGACTGCAGGCTGGTTCCGGACATGCTTCCGGTCCTCTCCGTCATGGCCGCCTGCGCTGACGGGGAGAGTGTCTTCCGGAATGTCGGCCATGTTCGGCTGAAGGAATCTGACCGGGTGGCCGCAATGGCCCAGCTGAACTCCATGGGCGCGGGCATCAGGACCGCGGGAAGCGACCTGGTGGTACGGGGCGCGGAGACCCTCACGGCAGCAAATCTCTCTTCCTTCAACGACCACCGGGTATTGATGTCCCTCGCCGTCGCTGCCTCCGGAGCCGTGGGACGCAGCACCCTCAGCTATCCCCATGCCTATCGCATCTCCTATCCGGAGTTCCTGGATGCCATGAATTCATTTGGCCTGCGGATGCAGGTGGAGGACGGTCCGGTGCCCCGGCGCAGCCCGGCCAGGAGTTCCCGTTCCCGGGCTGCGCGGAGCACCGCAGCATCGCCTGAGGCAGCATCACGGGTTCCCGCCTCGGACTGGGTGCGCCGGTGGGCCCGTGAGCGTCCGGGTCAAACAGCCGTGGTGGATGGACGTCCGCAGGACTCCGGGCACCTGACCTGGGCCCAGCTCGACGCCGGCGCAGACAAGGTGGCGGCCCTGCTGTTGGATCTGGGGGTGCGTCCCGGGGAACGGGTCGCGTTCCAGCTGCCCAACTGGGCTGAGTTCGTGCTCCTGAGCACCGCGGTGCTGCGCATCGGCGCCGTCGCTTCGCCGATCATGCCCATCTTCCGGGAGCGGGAAGTGGCGTTTGCCCTGCACCGTTCCCGCGCCGCCGTCGTCGTAGTCCCTGAAGAATTCCGCGGCCGCCGTTACGCACAGGAACTGGCCGGGATACTCTCTGCCGGCACCGGGACGGACCCTGGGTATGACCTCGATGTCCGGCATGTCCTGGTGATCGGCGGCGCTGCCCCGGCGTTCCAGGGGAACCAAAGCGTCACCTGGCACGGCTGGGAGCAGGAGCTGGGCGAGACGATCGTTGACCGGGAGAGGATCGATGCTGCGGCACCGGCCGCCGATGCCGCAGCCCAGTTGCTGTTAACCTCCGGTACCACCGGCGAGCCCAAGGCGGTGCTTCACCGGCATTCAACCCTTTCGCGTGCCGCCGCGCTGCAGGCACAGCATCTGGGCCTGCACGCAGGCGACACTGTGTTCATCCCCTCCCCGCTGGCGCACCAGACCGGTTTCCTGTACGGCATGTGGCTTTCCTTTGTACTGGGGGTTCCGCAGATCCTGCAGCCGGTCTGGGATCCGGTCCGGGCCCTGAACCTGCTGCAGGGCTGGAAGGGAAGCTTTGTGCAGGCAGCCACCCCTTTCCTGGCCGATCTCGTGAAGGCTGTGGAAGCCGGGGCGCCTGCCCCTGAGAGCCTGCGGATCTTCGTGAACACCGGCGCCGGCGTTCCCCGGCATCTCGCGGAGCAGGCCACCCGGGTGCTTGGCGCATGGGTCTGCGGCGCCTTTGGCACCACGGAGACCTGCCTGGGTGCAGTGTCCTCCCCCGGTTGCGACACTGCGCTGGTCTGGGGTACTGACGGTCAGCTGCTTCCCGGGGTGAAGGCCCGGATCGTCAGCGACGACGGCCAGCGGCTGCCTGCAGGGGCCGAAGGCAACTTTGAGCTGCTCAGCCCCACCATGTTCGAGGGCTACCTTGACCGGCCGGACCTGACCAAGGAAGCCTTCACCGACGACGGCTGGTACCGCACCGGAGACCTGGCCACGCTGGACGATGCCGGGTACCTGCGCATCACCGGAAGGGTGCGTGATGTCATCAACCGAGGCGGGGAGAAGATCCCGGTCGCCGAAATCGAACAGCTCCTGTACCGCCATCCGGCCATCGACGACGTCGCCCTGGCGGCCATGCCCGATCCGCGCCTTGGCGAGCGTGCCTGTGCCTTTGTGGTTCCGGTCCCGGGTGCCAGCCCCACCCTGGCAGAAATCTCCCGGTACCTGGACAGCTGCCAGGTCGCCAAGCACTATTGGCCGGAGCGGCTGGAGCTGCTGGAAGCCATCCCCAGAAACCCGGTAGGCAAGGTCCAGAAGTTCGTCCTTCGGGACAGGGCACTGCAATTTGCCCCGAATGTCCCGGCCGGCACAGACAGGAGCGAGGCGTGAAGACCAGCAGCGTCAATTCCGGAACAGCGGGAGCTGACGGACGCGGCAGCTCGATCCCCGAAGAGCAGTACCAGGCGCTGCTTACCCGCGTCACTGATTGGGTTCAAGGGCCGGGTGAGGCATGGGCGGATGAAATCGAGTCGACGGGCACCGTGCCGGATGAACTGTGGAAACAGCTGCGGACCGAAGGATTCCTCTCCCTCGCGGCACCGCGGGAGATCGGCGGGGCCGGGCTGAGCTTCCTGCAGTGGATGGGCCTCATGGAAGTGTTCTCCCGCTCCCATGCGTCGGTGCGGATGATCGTGCACGTGGTCAATGGAACCTGGCGGGCCATGAATCCTTTTGCGGATGAGGCCCAGCGGCAAAGATTCGTTGTGCCCGCCGTCGCCGGGGAATCGGTGGTGGCCTTCACCCTGACCGAGCCCGCCAACGGCAGCGGCGTGGACATCACGTCTTCCGTCCGGCGCGACGGAGACATGTATTTCCTCTCCGGAGCCAAGCACCTGATCACCTTTGGAGTCCGCTGTGACTATTGGCTGCTCTTCGCCCGGCTGGAAGGGACTACGGGCAGGGAAGGGACGGTCGCCCTGCTGGTGGACCGCAATACCCCGGGGGCCGAGGTGGAGGATACGTCCCGGACCATGGGAGTACGCGGCACCGACCACGCGTCCCTAACGTTCACGAACGCACCCGTTCCGGTAGCCAACCGGTTGGGCGCCGAAGGCGAAGGACTGGCAGTCGCCCTCGGCGGCTTCCTGACCCCCAGCCGCGTTTCGGTGGCCATGAGCTGTGTGGGCCTGGCCCAGCGGGCGCAGGAGCTGGCGCTTCACTACGCTGCCCGGCGCACCACGTTCGGCAAACCGCTCTCCTCCCGGCAGGCCATTGCCTTTAGCCTGGCCGAAAACGCTGCGGACATCGCCGCAGCCAAGGCCCTCACCCTCACGGCGGCGGCCGCGTGGCAGAATGCCGAACCGGACGCCCCGGCGCTCTCATCCATGGCGAAGCTGACCGCCGTGGACATGCTGGGCAGGGTCACCGACAAGGCCCTGCAGGTGCACGGCGGCATTGGCTACTGGCAGTCCCAGCCCATTGAACGGGTCTACCGCGACGCCCGTGCCCAGCGCTTCGAAGAGGGCACCAATGAGATCCAGAAGTCCGTCATAGCCAAAGCCATTCTCGGCGGGGCAGCGGGATAGGACACCGCGTGCATTCGGACCCGCGGCCGGGAGTGCGCCGGCATCCGCACGCGTTCGCCGCAGGCAGCATCGGTCCGCTGGCGCTGCCGCACCGCATCATCATGGGCAGCATGCACCTGAACTTCGAAGCTGACCCGGCAGCGCTGGCGGCGTTCTACGCCGAGCGGGCAGCGGGCGGAGCCGCCCTGATCGTCACCGGTGGCGCCGCCGTGAACCGGGAGGGGTCCGGCGGCCGGACCTACCTGGTCTGCGGTGAGCCGGCTTTCACGAGGGCCGCGCAGGCGGCACTGAGGGCAGTGCACGACGCCGGCGGGATGCTGGCGCTGCAGCTGTTCCACGCCGGGCGCTATGCCTTCAGGGAGACCTACGGCCTGCAGCCGCTGGCACCTTCGGCCGTGTGGTCCGGCTATTCCAGGGCGCTGCCCCTCGCCCTCGACGAGGAACAGATTGGGCTGACCCTCCGGGACTTCGCCGCGGCTGCTCGGCAGGCCCGGGATTTGGGGTTCGACGCGGTTGAAATCATGGGATCCGAGGGGTATCTGCTCAACCAGTTCGCTTCCCCGTTGACTAACCGGCGCCACGACGCTTGGGGCGGGGACGCTGCCCGCCGGCAGGCCTTCCCCCTGGCTGTCCTCGCCGCCGTCCGGTCTGCGGCAGGCAGGGACTTTCCGGTCATTTTCCGTATGTCCGGAGCAGACCTCGTGCAGGGCGAAGCGCCCCAGGAGGAATACAGTGCCTTGGCCGCGGCCCTCGCGGATGCCGGGGCGGATGCACTGAACATCGGCATCGGCTGGCACGAATCCCGGCTCCCGACGGTCCAGGCACTCGTGCCCCACGGTACCTGGCTGCCCATTGCTTCCCGGATCCGTGCAGACCTCCGCAGCCGCGGCATCCAGGTTCCCGTGATCGGTTCAAACCGCATCAACTCTGTGGCACAGGCCGACGCTGCGATCGCCGCCGGAAACGTTGACTTCGTGTCCATGGCACGGCCTTTCCTGGCTGACCCGCGGATCCTCGCCAAGACGAAGGCAGGCCGCAGCGACCTGGTGAATACCTGCATTGCCTGCAACGAGGCCTGCATCGACCGGTCCCTGGGTACCGAGCCGGTGTCCTGCCTGGTGAATCCACGGGCAGGGCGGGAAACCGTTTTCCCCGCCGGCATCCCCGGGGCCGTTGGCCCTCCGGGAACCCCGGTTGCCGTGGTCGGTGCCGGACCGGCCGGAATGCAGGCTGCCGCGACGCTGGCCGCCTCCGGCGCCCTGGTGCATCTCTTCGAAGCCGAAGCTGAAATCGGCGGCCAGTTCCGCCTGGCCCGGGTTGTGCCGGGGAAGTCCGACTTCGCCCAGACCATCCGCTATTTTTCCAGCGAACTCCCAAGGCTGGGAGTGCACGTCCATACCGGAGTGAAGGCATCGGCGAATTCCCTGGCGGGCTTCAGCCACGTCGTGGACGCCACCGGTGTCCGGCCACGGACAGTGCAGCTGCCAGGCTCCGGTGTGACGGTGCTGGACTACCATCAGGCCTTCGCGGACCCGGCAGGACTGCCGCGCCGCATCGCCGTCATCGGGGGCGGCGGCATAGCAGTGGACCTTGCACACCTGCTGCTGCAGCAAGGGACGTTCACGCCGCCTGAGCCCGAGTCCGGTGCCGTCCGCCGGTTCAGTCGCGAGCATCTGGCCTCCGGCCCGCAGCAGCCGGGCTTCCGGGAAATCACCCTGCTGCGCCGGGGTCCGCGCATTGGGGAAGGCATTGGGCCATCCACCCGCTGGGCCGTACTCCAGGCTCTGCGCAATTCCGGTGCCGTCCTGCGCACGGGGGTCAGCTACCGGGAACTGGTTCCCGAAGGCCTGCTCATAGAAGGACCGGACGGGTCGGCTGAGCTGATCGCGGCGGACGCGGTCGTCATCGCTGCCGGCCAGGTGGAGAACACGGTGCTGCAGCGGGGACTCACTGCCGCAGGCCTCCCCCACACGGTCATCGGCGGGGCGCATTCGGCGGCCGGCCTCAACGCTGCGCTGGCGTTCGCCCAGGGCCTGGAGGCAGGCACGGACATCGCCGCCCTCCTGGCAAGCGGCGCCCCGGGAACGCAGAAGGGCCCCGCTGCCGTAGCAGCGGGGCCCTTCAAAGCTGAACCAAAAGGCCCGGCGTCAGAACATCAAATTACTTGATGATCTTGGTGACACGGCCGGATCCAACGGTGCGGCCTCCTTCGCGGATAGCGAAGCCGAGGCCTTCTTCCATTGCGATCGGCTGGATCAGTTCAACGGTCATTTCGGTGTTGTCACCGGGCATAACCATTTCCGTACCCTCGGGCAGGGTGATAACACCCGTGACGTCGGTGGTGCGGAAGTAGAACTGCGGGCGGTAGTTCGAGTAGAACGGGTTGTGGCGGCCGCCTTCATCCTTGGACAGGATGTAGACGTTGGCCTCGAAGTCGGTGTGCGGGGTGATGGAACCCGGCTTGACGACAACCTGGCCACGCTCTACGTCTTCGCGCTTGATGCCGCGGAGCAGCAGGCCACAGTTCTCGCCGGCCCATGCTTCGTCGAGCTGCTTGTGGAACATCTCGATACCGGTAACCGTGGTCTTCTGGATCGGGCGGATGCCAACGATCTCGACCTCGGAGTTGATAGCGAGGGTACCGCGCTCGGCGCGGCCCGTAACAACGGTGCCACGGCCGGTGATGGTGAAGACGTCCTCGATCGGCATCAGGAACGGCTTGTCCTTGTCGCGAACGGGGTCCGGAACGTTGTTGTCAACGGCTTCCATGAGTTCTTCGACGGACGCAACCCACTTGGGGTCGCCTTCCAGTGCCTTCAGGCCGGAAACGCGAACGACGGGAGCGTTGTCGCCGTCGAACTCCTGGGAGCTCAGCAGTTCGCGAACTTCCATTTCCACGAGGTCGAGGAGTTCCTCGTCCTCAACCATGTCGGACTTGTTCAGCGCGACCAGCAGGTAGGGAACACCAACCTGGCGGGCAAGCAGAACGTGCTCGCGGGTCTGAGCCATCGGGCCGTCAGTGGCGGCAACCACGAGGATTGCACCGTCCATCTGAGCAGCGCCGGTGATCATGTTCTTGATGTAGTCAGCGTGGCCCGGGGCGTCAACGTGTGCGTAGTGACGCTTCTCGGTCTGGTACTCAATGTGCGAGATGTTGATGGTGATACCGCGCTGACGCTCTTCCGGCGCGGAGTCAATAGCAGCGAAGTCGCGCTGCTCGTTCAGGTCAGGGTACTTGTCAGCAAGCACCTTTGAAATGGCAGCGGTCAACGTGGTCTTTCCATGGTCAACGTGACCAATGGTGCCGATGTTGACGTGCGGCTTAGTCCGCTCGAACTTTGCCTTCGCCACGGGTTCCTCCTAGAAAGGTTAGAAGACTCAATCACCAGCCGCGCTTCTCGCAACTGATCCGATACAAGTCTACTTGGGGCTGTTTATTTGATGAAATTGCCTTGTGCCGCGGTCCCCGCAGGTTCCGCCCAGTCTGGCCGTGCGGCCCGTCCGTCCGGGTCTCCCCCTGGGACGGGCCGCACATGGCCGGCGTTCCGGATTACCGGAACGCCGGCGGGGTCTTACTCGCCGCGCGTCTTCTGGATGATCTCGTCGGCTACTGCCTTCGGGACCTCTGCGTAGCTGTTGAACTGCATCGAGTAAACGGCGCGGCCCTGGGTCTTGGACCGCAGGTCGCCGATGTACCCGAACATGCCGGACAGCGGAACGAGGGCACGAATGACCTTCACGCCGCTGGCGTCTTCCATCGACTGCATCTGCCCGCGGCGCGAGTTGATGTCACCGATGACTTCACCCATGTATTCCTCAGGGGTGCGGACTTCGACATCCATGATCGGTTCGAGAAGAACCGGGCTGGCCATCTTCGCAGCTTCCTTGAAAGCCTGGCGGCCGGCGATCTTGAACGCCATTTCGGAGGAGTCAACATCGTGGTAAGCGCCGTCAACCAGCGTTGCCTTGATGCCCACCACCGGGTAGCCGGCGAGGATGCCGTCGTTGAGGGCGCTCTGGATGCCCTGGTCAACGGAGGGGATGTACTCGCGCGGAACACGGCCACCGGTGACCTTGTTGTCGAACTCGTACAGCGCACCTTCTGCAGTATCCAGCGGCTCGATGGCGATCTGGATCTTTGCGAACTGGCCGGAGCCACCCGTCTGCTTCTTGTGCGTGTAGTCGTAGCGCTCGACCGTGCGGCGGATCGTTTCGCGGTAAGCAACCTGGGGCTTGCCCACGTTGGCTTCGACCTTGAACTCGCGGCGCATGCGGTCCACCAGGATGTCCAGGTGGAGCTCGCCCATGCCGGCGATGATGGTCTGGCCGGTGTCTTCGTCGAGGGAGACCTGGAAGGTCGGGTCCTCTTCGGAGAGCTTCTGGATAGCCGTGGAGAGCTTCTCCTGGTCACCCTTGGTCTTCGGCTCGATTGCCACGGAAATGACGGGCTCCGGGAAGCTCATCGATTCCAGGACGATCGGGTTCTGAAGGTCGCACAGGGTATCGCCCGTGGTGGTGTCCTTCAGGCCGATGGCCGCGTAAATGTGACCCGTGGTGATCTCGTCAACCGGGTTTTCCTTGTTGGCGTGCATCTGGAAGAGCTTTCCGATGCGCTCCTTCTTCTGCTTGGTCGAGTTCATGACCTGGGCGCCGGAAGCAGCCTTGCCGGAGTAAACGCGGATGTAGGTCAGACGGCCGAAGAACGGGTGCGTCACAACCTTGAAGGCCAGTGCGGAGAACGGAGCTTCTGCGTCAGCGGCGCGTTCGAGGATGACCTCTTCGTCGCGGATGTCGTGGCCCTTGATGTTCGGGACATCGAGCGGGGACGGCAGGAAGGCGACGACGGCGTCAAGCATCGGCTGAACGCCGCGGTTCTTGAACGCGGAACCGCACAGCACCGGGTAGACCTCGGAGTTGACGGTCAGCTTGCGGATACCGGCCTTCAGTTCCTCAACGGTGAGTTCTTCACCTTCGAGGTACTTTTCCATCAGCTCTTCGCTGGCTTCGGCAACGGTTTCAACGAGCTTGGCGCGGTACTCTTCGGCCTTTTCCTGCAGGTCTGCGGGGATCGGCTCAACTTCGTACTTGGCGCCCATGGTCACGTCGCCCTTGGCGTCGCCGCGCCAGGTCAGTGCACGCATTTCGAGGAGGTCAACAACGCCCTCGAATTCGCTTTCAGCACCGATCGGCAGCTGGAGGACCAGCGGCTTGGCGCCAAGGCGGTTGATGATGGTGTCGACGGTGAAGTAGAAGTCGGCGCCCAGCTTGTCCATCTTGTTGACGAAGCAGATACGCGGAACGTTGTACTTGTCAGCCTGGCGCCAGACAGTCTCAGACTGCGGCTCCACGCCTTCCTTGCCGTCGAATACGGCTACGGCGCCGTCAAGCACGCGCAGGGACCGCTCAACCTCGACAGTGAAGTCAACGTGACCCGGCGTGTCGATGATGTTGATCTGGTTGTTGTCCCAGTAGCACGTGGTAGCTGCGGAGGTAATGGTGATACCCCGCTCCTGCTCCTGTGCCATCCAGTCCATGGTCGAAGCGCCGTCGTGCGTTTCGCCAATCTTGTGGTTGACACCGGTGTAGAACAGGATGCGCTCGGTGGTGGTGGTCTTGCCGGCATCAATGTGCGCCATGATGCCGATGTTGCGGACCTTGTTGAGGTCGGTAAGCACGTCCAGTGCCACGGTTACTCCCTAGTTTTGGTTCTGGCCCCGCCGGTCACCTATTCGGCCTTCGGCCCTGAGGCCCGCCGAAGCGGGCCGCAGGGCCTGGGCTGAAAAGATATTCGTGGTGCTAATTACCAGCGGTAGTGGGCGAAGGCCTTGTTGGACTCGGCCATCTTGTGGGTGTCTTCGCGACGCTTCACAGCAGCACCAAGACCGTTTGAGGCGTCCAGGATCTCGTTGCGCAGACGTTCGGTCATCGTCTTCTCGCGGCGGGCCTTGGAGTAGCCAACCAGCCAGCGCAGCGCCAGGGCGGTTGCGCGGCCCGGCTTAACCTCAACCGGAACCTGGTAGGTGGCGCCGCCGACGCGGCGGGACTTGACCTCAAGGCTCGGCTTGATGTTGTCCATGGCCTTCTTCAGGGCTGCAACCGGATCCTGTCCGGTCTTTTCCTGAGCACCGGCAAGTGCGCCGTAGACGATGCGCTCTGCGGTGGACTTCTTGCCGTCAACGAGAACCTTGTTGATCAGCTGCGTGACCAGCGGGGAGCCGTAGACGGGATCGACTGCGAGCGGCCGCTTGGGGGCCGGACCCTTGCGGGGCATATTACTTCTTCTCCATCTTCGCGCCGTAGCGGCTGCGAGCCTGCTTGCGGTTCTTGACACCCTGGGTGTCCAGTGCGCCGCGAACGATCTTGTAACGGACACCGGGCAGGTCCTTCACACGACCACCGCGGACCAGCACGATGGAGTGTTCCTGCAGGTTGTGACCCACACCGGGGATGTAGGCAGTAACTTCCACGCCGCCGTTGAGGCGAACACGGGCTACCTTGCGCAGAGCCGAGTTCGGCTTCTTCGGGGTGGTGGTGTAAACACGGGTGCACACACCACGGCGCATCGGGCTGCCCTTAAGGGCAGGAGCCTTGGTCTTGGAGACCTTGGGTGAGCGGCCCTTGCGGACCAGCTGCTGAATCGTAGGCACTTATCAGTTCTCCGTTTTATCTCGAGAAAAATTCTCTGGTTGCGCTTGCTCCGGCCGGCTTGACGCAGGTCACGGAGCGAGGCTTTTCAAAGTTGTTGCCGCAGTACCCCCGAGACGTTCCGTGATCCGAAGCGACCGTAGGCGTGCAAAAGTGTGGCATTCGTTGCACAAGAACCCTGCAACCCGGAAACAGGCCCCCACCCGCGCCCCGGAGACGGAATCCAGGAAACATGCGAGCGGCCTTCATCCACTGCCACACAAACAATTATTAACAGTCTAGCAGACATCCCGGCAGACTTAATCCGGGGCTGCCGGGCCCCGCGGGAGCCGGTCTCAGCTACGGGCTGCCAGCGCCTGGGTGATCTTCCGTGACGCCTCCTGCAGCTGGGGCAGCACCTGCGCCGCCGCCTCCTCCAGTGTAGGCCCGTCCAGGCCCAGGGTCGCCTGCATCGAGGTATTCAGCGCCGCGATCACTTCGCCGCCGGGGCTGAAGATGGGCACCGCCACTGAACGCAGTCCCCGTTCAAGCTCCTGGTCCACCACGGCCCAGCCCTGTTCGCGGACCCGGCCCACTTCACGGCGCAGGGCCGCATCATCGGTAATGGTGCGCTCGGTCAGGGGAACCAGTTCCACTTCGGCGAGATACGCGTCCAGGGCAGCGTCGTCGAGTCCGGCAAGCAGCACCCGCCCCATAGAGGTGGCGTAGGCAGGGAAACGGGTTCCCACGGTGATCCCCACCGTCATCAGCCGGCGGGTATGGATCCTGGCAACATAGACGATTTCATTGCCGTCCAGGATAGAGGCCGACGTCGATTCGTGGATTTCGCGGGAAAGATCCTCCAGCAGGGGCTGGGCCAGCTGCGGGAGTGACTGCCCGGCCAGGTAGGAGTAGCCAAGCTGCAGGACCAACGCCGTGAGTTCAAAGCTCCGGCCGTCGGTTCGCACGTAGCCAAGCTCTACCAGGGTCAGCAGGAACCGCCGGGCCGTGGCCCGCGTTAGGCCGGTCCGCCGGGAGACGTCGCTGAGGGTCATCTGTACGTGTTCGGCGTCGAACGCCCGGATCACGGACAGGCCGCGGGCCAGTGACTGGACAAACTGGTCACTGGCCGCGATGGTTTCGCTCATGTCTCCCCCGCTGATGGTCTTAGTCGGTACCGGCTGACGGGCCGATCAACGGCACGTCCACCTTCGCGGCAAGCTCCTCGAAGCTGATCCCGTAGGTCTCGCGAACGTGGACGCCGTCCTCCTTCAGGAGAAAGACCGCCTCATTAGTGTAAACGCGAGTGACGCAGCCAACGCCCGTCAACGGGTAGGAGCACTCCTTCACCAGCTTGCTGACGCCTTCGCGGGTGAACAGGGACATCATCACGTAGACGTCCTTGGCACCGGTCGCCAGGTCCATGGCTCCCCCGACGGCGGGGATCGCGTCAGGTGCGCCGGTGTGCCAGTTGGCCAGGTCGCCAGTTGCAGAAACCTGGAAAGCTCCCAGCACGCAGACGTCCAGGTGCCCGCCGCGCATGATGGCAAAGGAGTCGGCATGGTGGAAGTACGATGCTCCCGGAAGCTCGGTGACGGGGATCTTGCCGGCGTTGATCAGGTCGCCGTCGATCTCATCACCCCGGGCCTCGGGACCCATGCCCAGCATGCCGTTTTCAGTGTGCAGCGTGACGTGCTGCTCGGGCTTGAGGTAGTTGGAGACCAGCGTCGGCTGTCCGATGCCCAGGTTGACGAAGGAGCCGGGCGCGATGTCCCGGGCGACGAGTTCAGCCAGGGAGTTGCGGTCCAGTTTTTCGCTCATGGTGGTATTCGCTGCCTTCTCGCTCATGCTGCTGCCGGTTCTTTCTCGCGGGTTACCTGCACCAGGGTGTTGACGTAGATGCCGGGGGTCACGACGATCTCCGGATTGATCCCTCCCACTTCCACGATGTCGCGTACCTGGACGATCGCGTTCTTCGCGGCCGCTGCCATGATGGGACCGAAGTTCCGGGCGGTCTTGCGGTAGACCAGGTTCCCGGCGCGGTCGGCCTTGAGTGCCTTCACCAGTGCGAAGTCTGCGTGCAGCGGAGTTTCGAAGACGTAGCCGCGGCCGTCGATCATGCGGGTTTCCTTGCCCTCGGCCAGCGGGGTGCCGTAGGCGGTGGGCGTGAAGAAGCCGCCAATCCCGGCACCGGCGGCGCGGATGCGCTCGGCCAGGTTGCCCTGCGGAACCAGCTCGAGTTCAATCTCCCCGGCCCGGAACTTCGCATCGAAAATCTGTGAGTCGGACTGGCGCGGGAAGGAGCAGATGATCTTCCTGACGCGTCCGGCACCAATCAGTGCGGCGAGCCCTTGTTCACCGTTGCCTGCGTTGTTGTTCACAACTGTGAGGTCCTTTGCGCCCTGGCGCAGAAGTGCCTCGATCAGCTCGACCGGCTGCCCGGCCTTGCCGAAGCCTCCGATCATCACGGTGGCTCCGTCATGGATCGGCGCGACGGCTTCGTCGACGTCCTGCAGAATGTTCAGCACGGTTCTCCTCAGGAGCTAGGCTTTGGTGTTTTCGAGTACGACGGCGAGTCCCTGCCCGACGCCGATGCAGATGGCGGCCACGCCCCACCGTTCACCGGTGGCTTCGAGCCGGCGGGCCAGGGTGCCCAGGATCCGGGTGCCTGAGGCGCCCAGCGGGTGTCCGATGGATACGGCGCCGCCCCAGGCGTTGACGATCGCGGGATCGATGTCCCACGCGTCAAGACAGGCCAGGGACTGTGCGGCGAAGGCTTCATTGAGTTCAACGGCACCAACGTCGTTCCAGGAGATCCCGGCACGCTTGAGGGCGGTGTTGGCGGCTTCCACCGGCGCGTAGCCGAAGTACTGCGGTTCGTTGGCGGCTGCTCCGCGTCCGGCGATGCGGGCCAGGGGCTCCAGGCCAAGGATCCCGGCCGCGGCTTCGCTGCCCAGCCAGGCTGCGGAGGCGCCGTCGTTCAGCGGTGAGGCGTTGCCGGCAGTGACGGTGCCGCCGGCTGGGGAATCGGAGACCGGACGGAAGACGGTCTTCAGGGTGGCGAGCTTCTCCACGGTGGAACCTGCACGGATGCTTTCGTCGCGCGCCAGCTCGGCGCCGTCGACCGCTACGGTGAGGTTGTCGTAGCGTCCCTCGTCCCAGGCGCGGGCGGCCTGCTCGTGGGACCTGGCAGCGAACTCGTCCTGGCGCTCACGGCTGATCCCGTACTTCTCGCGCAGCTGTTCGGTGGCTTCACCCAGGGAGACAGTCCACTCCCTGGGCATCCGGGGGTTGACCAGGCGCCAGCCCAGCGTGGTGGAGGCCAGTGTCTGGTCACCGGCGGGGAACGGCTTTTCGTTCTTGGGCAGCACCCAGGGGGCGCGGCTCATGGATTCGGCTCCGCCTACCAGCATCAGGTCCGCTTCGCCGGTGTTGATCTGCCGGGAGGCGATCATGGCGGCGTCGAGGGAAGACCCGCAGAGCCGGTTCACGGTGGTGCCGGGGATGGACACCGGCAGGCCTGCCAGCAGCGTGGCCATGCGGGCCACGTTGCGGTTCTCCTCGCCCGCACCGTTGGCGTTGCCGAAGATGACTTCGTCAATACGTTCAGGGTCGAGTTCCGGTGCGCGGGCGACGGAGGCCCGGATCACCTGTGCGGCGAGGTCGTCGGGCCGGACCCCTGCAAGGGCTCCCCCGAAACGTCCGAACGGGGTTCGGACTGCGTCGTAAATGTAGGCCTGGTTCACCGTGGCTCCTTTGGCTGGTTGCTGCACCCGTGTTCGCGGACCGTCGGCGCAGGACGAGCGCCACTAGTGTTCAATCTGCGAACATGCGTACAAGATGCGAATTTATCCGAGATTGGCGTTTTGTGCCAGCCTTAGTTTTCCGCCGCGTCCAGTTCAGCGAAGACGTGCTGGGCAACCTTGAACGCCGAATTCGCCGAAGGCACGCTGCAGTAGATCGCAGACTGCAGGAGGATTTCCTTGATCTCGTCCCGGGTCAGTCCGTTCCGCAGTGCAGCACGGACGTGCATAGCCAGTTCTTCCATGTGTCCGTGCGCAATCAGGGCGGTCAGCGTGATAGCGCTGCGCATCTTCCGGTCCAGCCCCGGGCGGGTCCAGATGGTCCCCCAGGCGTAGCGCGTAATCATGTCCTGGAAGTCGGTGGTGAAGCCGTCCTTGGCTTCGTTGGCACGGTCCACGTGGGCGTCGCCCAGTACCTCGCGGCGCACTGCCATGCCCTCGTCGTAGATTTCCTGCTGGGTTTTGCCGGTGGAGGATTCGTTCACTGTCTTGCCTGTTCTCTGGGCTTCAAGGTGCGGTGTGCACCCATTTTTCTGCTTCGCTGCTTTGCTGCTTTGCTGCACAACTCTTACTTGGCAGCGCGGAAGAAGCTGCCAAGCAGCTCCGCGGTAACTGCCGGCTGCTCTGCCGGCACCAGGTGCGCGGCATCGGGCACGACGGCGGAGCGGCCGCCGGGTACGCCGGCGGCAATCAGTTCGGCGAAGGAGGCAGGGGTGACCACGTCTTCGGCCCCGGCCACGGCCAGGACGGGAACCTTGATTTCGGCCAGTCGGCTGCGGACGTCGAAACCCGCCAGGGCCTGGCAGCAGAAGGCGTAGGAGAACCGGTCGGCGTCCTGCAGGGAATGGAGCAGTGCCGCGGATGCGCCTTTCTCCCGCTCGATGAATCCTTCGGCGAACCAGCGCTGGGCAGAGGAAATGAGTACTGCCGGAGTGCCTTGGTTCCGGACGGTTTCAGCCCGCGCTTCCCAGCCTTCGGCGTCGCCGATTTTGGCGCCGGAACAGAGGATGGCCAGTGAGGTGAAGGCGGTGGGGAAATCCAGTCCCAGCTGCAGTCCCACGGCACCGCCCAGGGAGACACCCGCATAGTGGATCTGCGCCTGCCGCGAAATGTCCCCTGCCGCTGCGGCGTCCTCGACCAGCTGGTGGACGGCAGCAGCCAGTTCCCCGATGGAGAATCCGTCAGTGGCCGCCGGGCTGTTGCCGTGTCCCGGGAGATCCCAGGCAATAACCGTGAAGCCGTCGAGCAGGGCCGCTGTGCTGGCCCACAGTGCGGTGCCGGAGGTGCCCAGTGACGGCCCGGCGATCATCACGGGCGCCGAGGGACCGGCGTTGGAGAGCTGGGTTGCCTTGATCTGGGGGACGCTCACGCGTTGTTCCTTCCGGGGTAAGCCGAGATGATTCGTTCAATCAGTGCGCTGGATTGGCCGATGTAGTTTGCCGGATCAAGCAGGTCGGCGATTTCCGAGTCGCTGAGCACCTGCGCCGGTACCGCTTCGCGCAGGAGGGCGGCAAAGTCCTCGCCTGCCAGTGACCGCGATACGAGTGCCTGGATTTTCTTCTTTCCCTGGCCCGGGGTGCCTGCATCCAGGAGCGGAGCTACCCGTGCCATGACCTTCTCGCTGACAACCAGCGGGCCGGCCAGGGCGAGGTTCCGGGCAACGGCACTGGTATTGACATGCAGTCCGCCGGACAGCTCAGCCAGTTTTGCGGCCGCTCCCCCTGCGAGCCGCAGCAGCTGTCGCAGTGCCTGCCATTCAACGTGCCAGGATCCGCCGGGGCGTTCGTCGTCAGCGGCACCAGCAGCGGCCTGGAGCATGGCGGTGTATCCGGGCGCGGCCAGGGCTGCACTGCGGATCAGGACGGAAAGGACGGGGTTCTGCTTCTGCGGCATGGCCGAAGAACCGCCGCGGCCTTCCTCGCGCGGTTCGCTGACCTCGCCGATTTCGGGCCGGCTCAGCAGCAGGACATCGTTGGAAACCTTGCCCGCTGCGGCCAGCAGGTCTGCCAGGGCGCCGCCCAGGGCGGTAACCGGCAGGCGGTTGGTCTGCCAGGGAGCCACCGGGTCTGCGAGCCCAAGGCGGGCCGCAAGGTCCGCGGACAGTTCAAGCGGGGAGGCAGAGGAGGATTCGGCGGCCGCAGTGAGCGCGGCCATCGTGCCGGAGGCACCACCCCACTGCAGCGGCAGCGCCGCGGCGGCGGCTTCCAGGGCGGCAGTCGCCTGGCCAACGCCGTGCAGCCACTGGGCTGCCTTCAGCCCAAAGGTGGAGGGAAGGGAATGCTGGGTGAGGGTGCGTGCCACGCTGAGGGTTTCGGCGTGTTCGCGGGCCAGGTCCGCCAACGCTGCCTGTGCACGGTAAGCATCGGCCAGGATGGTTTCCAGCGCCCGTGATGCCATCAGCATCAGCGCCGAATCCAGGATGTCCTGGCTGGTCGCAGCTTTATGGATGGGGCCAACGGCTGCCGGGGCCTCTTCCCGGACAATCGCCCGCAGATCTGCAAGCAGCGGAATGACGGGATTCCCGCCGCCCTGCGCCCGGGCCGCCAGGTCCGCTATGTCATAGCGGCTTGCCTGGCAGGCAGGTGCAACGGCGTCGGGAATCCCAGACTTGACCAGGCCCGCGGAAGCGAGCACCCGCAGCCACTCGAGTTCGACGTCGAGCATGGCCTGCAGCAGCGCCTCGTCCGAGGTCAGTGCGGCAGCACGGGTGCCGGCCCATGCCGGCGACAGGAGTCCGTAGTCGGCAGTTTCCGCGAAGGCCAAGGGGTTACGCTCCCGGGTAGGCGAGGAAGACGGTCTCGTCTTCGCCCTGCAGTGTGATGTCCCAGCGCAGGCCGCCATCTGCTTCGCGGGTGGCGATCAGGGTCCGGCGGCGGTCCTCGGGAAGCGAGGAAAGCAGCGGATCCTTGGCCAGGGCTTCCTGGTCTTCCGGCAGGTACATCCGGGTGTGGAGCTTATTCAGCAGGCCGCGGGCAAAGATCACTACGGAGATGAACGGTGCGGAGCCTTCTTCCGTGGGACCGGGGTTCACCGTGGTGAACGTGTAGTTGCCGGTGTTGTCCACTGCGGTGCGGCCCCAGCCGGTGAAGGTGTAGCCGTCACGGACCAGTGATCCGGTCCGCTGCGGGATATTGCCCTCTGAGTCGGCCTGCCAGATTTCCAGCAGTGCGTCGGGAATCGGCTCTCCGGCACCGTCGCGGACGGTGCCCTGCAGCCGGATGGCTCCGGGAAGTCCAGGCGCGAGCAGTTCCCCGCCCTTCTCGAAGGGAAGCGCGTAGCCGTAGAACGGACCAATGGTCTGGCCGGGGGTGGCGGTGAGTTTTTCGCTCATTACTCTGCGTCCTCTTCTTCCATCCAGGTGCGGTTGCTGCCGGTCAGCACAATGTCCCAGTTGTAGCCGGTGGCCCACTCGTGCGAGGTGATGCTGTGATCATAGGCAGCAACGAGGCGGTCCCGGGCCTTCTGGTCCGTAATGGACTGGTAGATCGGATCCAGGGCGAAGAGCGGATCACCCGGGAAGTACATCTGGGTGATCATGCGCTGGGTGAAGTCCGTCCCGAAGAGGGAGAAGTGGATGTGGGCCGGACGCCAGGCGTTGAAGTGGTTCTTCCACGGATAGGGGCCGGGCTTGATCGTGGTGAACTCGTAGGAGCCGTCATCACCGGTGATGGCACGGCCGACGCCGGTAAAGTTCGGGTCAATCGGAGCCGGGTGCTGGTCGCGCTTGTGGATGTACCGGCCGGCGGAGTTCGCCTGCCATACCTCGATCAGCTGGTTGCGGACCGGACGCCCGTCGCCGTCGAGCACCCGTCCGCGGACGATGATGCGCTCGCCCAGGGGCTCGCCGTTGTGCTGGATGGTCAGGTTGGATTCCAGCGGGTGCACATCCTGGTGGCCGAACGCGGGCGACCAGAGCTCGATGGTCTCCGGGTCGGTGTGGTGCAGGTTCTTGGTGGGGTGGCGAAGCAGCGAACTGCGGTACGGACGGAAGTCCACGCGCGGCTGGGTCTCCTCAGCGGCACCGTTCTCCACACCCTTCCGGTATGCCTCATGAATGGTCCGGATCTCTTCGGAAATCTGGTCCTGCGATGCCTCGGCGGCGTCCAGGCGCTCGACGACGTGGCTGTCCGCGAACAGGTCTTCCGCAAGGGCGGAGCCGCTGTCCGTGTCCATGGTGTTCTTGTCCATGGTCCTTCTTCCTGTCAGGGCAGAACGCCTCGTCGCGTCCCGCGGTGGGTAGGCATCCCGTGGATGGAACCCACAGTACACCTCGTGTTCACTCTTAGTACAGACGTTCACATTGTGAACATATGCCGGCTTTCACCGGTCCGGGGGCTAGTGTTCCGGCCAGCCGGTGTAGGCCTCGGCAAGGTAAGCCTGGCCGTGGCGGGAGGAGACCACGCCGTTGAGTTCTCCCAGGGCACGCTTGCGCTCGAAATCCGTGGCGTCGGGGCGGGTGTGAAGCATGGACGTCATCCAGTAGGAGAAGTTCTGCGCCCGCCATACCCGCTTGAGCGCCTTATCGCTGTAACCGTCCAGCAGGTCGGGAGACTTCGTGGCATAGAAGGAATCGATCGCTTCGAACAACACCTTCACATCCGCCAGAGCCAGGTTCAGGCCCTTGGCGCCGGTGGGCGGAACCGTGTGTCCGGCGTCGCCGGCCAGGAACATGTTGCCGTAACGCAGCGACTCGCAGACGTAGGAGCGGAACTTCAGGACGGTCTTTTCGAAGATCGGCCCGCGCTTGAGCTGGAAGCCGTCCGGACCGTCGACGCGGCGCTGGAGTTCATCCCAGATCTGCTCATCGCTCCATGCATCGGCGTCCTCGTTGGGGTCGGACTGGAAGTACATGCGCTGCACGTTGTCGTTGCGCTGGCTGATCAGGGCGAATCCGTGGTCAGAGTTGGCATAGATCAGTTCAGGCGCGCTCGGCGGAGCTTCGGTGAGGATGCCGAACCAGGCGAACGGGTACTCGATGAAGTTGTCGGTGCGCAGTTCCTTGGGAATGGAGCGCTTGCAGATGCCTTGGGAGCCGTCCGCGCCAACCAGGATGTCGCAGTGAATTTCGAAGTCCGTGCCTTCGGCATCGGTAAAGCGGATCTTGGGGACCGGCGTCGTCTGGTCGAGCACTTCGGTATTGGATACTGCGTAACGGACGTCGCCGTTGTCCCGCTCACGGGCAGCGGCCAGGTCCACAAAGACCTCATTCTGCGGATAAAGCCAGACAGACTCCCCCACCAGTTCCTCGAAGTCGATCCGGTGGCTTTCGCCGCCGAAACGCAGGTCGATTCCGTCATGCTTGTAGCCGTCGGTCAGCACCCGGTCACTGACTCCGCCTTCAGTGAGCATCCGGACGCTGCCGTGTTCCAGGATTCCGGCGCGGTGCGTGGTGCGGATGGTTTCATGGTCGCGCTTTTCCACGACGATGCTTTCGATGCCTGACTTGGCCAGCATGTGGGAGAGCATCAGCCCAGCGGGACCACCTCCAACAATGCCGACTTTGGTCTTGAGGACGGTGCGGGCTGCAGCCAATGCAGGACTCCTTTTGGGGACAGGCGGGAGGAACGGGCCTGAAGGCCTTACTCCCAGTGTGAGGACCGGCACATGCCGGACGCGACCCCATTCCCATTCAATGAGAAGACGTGTCCTCCAAAAGGCCAGTTACGGCTCTTATGAAGGCTCAAACGGGCCGTAACTGTCCTCTCGGCGTGGGTGCTAGGCAGTGGGCCCTTCATTCCGCGGGCCGGCTTCTGCCGAATCGGTGCCCAGTCCGCGTGAGATACCCCGCGCAGCGGTCATCAGCGCAGGCACGGTAGCGGAGGTGTTCTCTTTCCCGCGCGGAACCACCACGCCCAGGGCGGCCACCGCTGAACCCTGCGGTCCAAAGACCGGGACGGCTATCCCCGTTGTGTCCGGATCGACAACCCCGGGCAGTGTTGCGCACCCTGCCCGCCGGATCTCCGCCCACTGCCGCCGGAGTACGTCGGCAGCAGGAAAGGGCGGCGGGTCATTGCGGTGCCGGCTGAGGAACTCCTCCTGGACGTGCCGGGGCGAGTGCGCCATCAGCACCATCCCGGAGGAGGAAATGTGCAGCGGGAGCCTGCCTGCAACTTTCGCGAAGTTGGACACCGAGCCGCGGCTGGAGAGCCGTTCAATGAAGAGCACCTCATCCTCCTGCAGGACGGACAACTGGGTGTGTTGGCGGATCACCGCCTGGATGTCCTCCATGAACGGCATAGCCACCTGGCGCAGGTCCAGTGCCGCAGAGCTGCGGCTCGCCAGCTCCCAAAGCCGCAGTCCCAGACGGAGCTCACCCTTATCCGTGCGCTGCAGCAGCGCCAGGGACACCAGCTCCCCCGCCAGCCGGTGCGCTGTAGAGAGCGGCAGCCCTGCCCGGCGGGCCAGGACCGCCACGGGCATGGCAGCGTGCTCAGCGTCGAATGCCGAAATCACACGCACGATGCGCTCCGCCATGGAGTCTCCGGAAGGGGAATTGGCCATATCAGTACTTTGGCATACGACGGCGCTGCCTCCGCTTCCACCCGTTCCGGCCGCGCTGCGCCAACGGGTGTGACAGCCTGCGGGGCCGGTCCGTTAAACGGGCCGGTCCGTTAAACGGGCCGGTCCGTTAAACGGGGAAGGACCCCGCCTTTCGGCGGGGTCCTTCCCTTCGGTGCGTGGTCCGGCTTTGGCTTTTCAGCTTTAGCGGAACTCGCTGCCCATGTCGTAGTCATCCAGCGGGATGGCGTGGAACTCGGGGCTCAGGCCACCGTCAACTCCGGCGTAGTCGAAGTCGCTGAAGGCGCTCGGGCCGGTGAAGAGATTGGCCTTTGCTTCCTCAGTCGGTTCAACCGTGACCTCGGTGTAACGGGGCAGGCCCGTTCCGGCCGGGATCAGCTTACCGATGATGACGTTTTCCTTCAGGCCGAGCAGCGGATCGCTCTTGCCTTCCATGGCCGCCTGCGTCAGGACGCGGGTGGTTTCCTGGAAGGAAGCAGCGGACAGCCAGGACTCGGTCGCCAGGGATGCCTTGGTGATACCCATCAGCTCCGGACGGCCAGCAGCCGGACGGCGTCCTTCGGAGACCACGCGGCGGTTCTCGCTCTCGAACCGGCGGCGCTCAGCCAGCTCACCCGGGAGCAGGTCGGAATCGCCGGATTCGATCACGGTCACGCGGCGCAGCATCTGCCGGACGATGACTTCCACGTGCTTGTCGTGGATGCCCACACCCTGGCTGCGGTACACGCGCTGCACTTCGTCCACCAGGAACTCCTGTGCCTTGCGCGGGCCGAGGATGCGGAGGATCTGCTTGGGATCCACTGCACCTGCAACCAGCTGCTGGCCAACCTCGACGTGGTCGCCGTCGGCAACCAGGAGGCGGGCACGGCGCAGGACCGGGTAGGCGATTTCCTCGGAGCCGTCATCCGGAGTGACAACCAGACGCATCTGGCGGTCGGTCTCTTCGATGGTGACCCGGCCAGCCGTCTCGGAGATCGGAGCAACGCCCTTGGGGGTACGTGCTTCGAAGAGCTCCTGGATACGGGGCAGACCCTGGGTGATATCTTCTGCCGATGCAACACCACCGGTGTGGAAGGTACGCATGGTCAGCTGGGTACCGGGCTCACCGATGGACTGTGCGGCGATGATGCCAACAGCCTCGCCAATGTCAACGGTCTTGCCGGTGGCCAGCGAACGGCCGTAGCAAAGGGCACAGGTTCCGACAGCCGACTCACAGGTCAGCACGGAGCGGACCTTGATGTCGGTGACGCCGGCCTTGAACAGCTTCTCGATCAGCACATCGCCGACGTCGTCGCCGCCCTTGGCCAGGACGTTGCCTTCCGCATCGGAGACGTCGGTAGCCAGCGTACGGGCGTACGCCGAGTTCTCGACCTCTTCGTGCAGCACCAGTTCACCGTTGTGATCCGGAACAGCGATCGTAACGTTCAGGCCGCGCTCGGTGCCGCAGTCCTCTTCGCGGACAATGACGTCCTGCGAAACGTCCACCAGACGACGGGTCAGGTAACCCGAGTTGGCGGTACGCAGAGCGGTATCGGCCAGACCCTTACGGGCACCGTGCGTGGCGATGAAGTATTCCAGAACCGACAGGCCCTCACGGTAGGAGGACTTGATCGGGCGCGGGATGATCTCGCCCTTCGGGTTGGCCACCAGGCCGCGGATACCGGCGATCTGCCGGACCTGCAGCCAGTTGCCTCGAGCACCGGAGGAAACCATCCGGTTGATGTTGTTCTGGATCGGCATGTTGTCACGCATAGCCTTGGCAACCTCATTGGTTGCCTGGTTCCAGATGTCGATGAGCTCCTGGCGGCGCTCGTCTTCAGCGATCAGGCCCTTGCCGTACTGGCTTTCAACCTTGGCAGCGCGTGCTTCGTAAACCTCCATAATGGCCGGCTTGTCGATCGGAGCAGCGATGTCGGAGATGGCAACGGTGACGCCTGAGCGGGTGGCCCAGTAGAAACCGGAGTCCTTCAGGTTGTCCAGCGTTGCAGCCGTGACGACCTTCGGGTACCGCTCGGCAAGATCGTTGACGATCTTGGAGAGCTGGCCCTTGTCTGCAACAGCCTCAACCCACGGGTAATCCGCCGGCAGGGTCTGGTTGAACAGCACCTGGCCGAGGGTGGTCGGGATGAGTGCAGGAGTGCCCTCTTCCCAGCCTTCCGGAGCCGGCTGCTCGTCGCTGGGAACGAAGCCCTCGACGCGGATCTTGACCGGAGCGTTCAGGTGCAGCTCGCCAAGGTCGTTCGCCATGATGGCTTCAGCCATCGAGGAGAACACACGGCCTTCGCCTGCTGCGCCTTCGCGCTTGGTGGTCAGGTGGTGCAGGCCGATGATCATATCCTGCGAAGGCAGGGTCACCGGACGGCCGTCCGACGGCTTCAGGATGTTGTTGGAGGACAGCATCAGGATGCGTGCTTCAGCCTGTGCTTCGGGGCTCAGCGGCAGGTGGACTGCCATCTGGTCGCCGTCGAAGTCAGCGTTGAAGGCGCCGCAGACCAGCGGGTGCAGCTGCAGGGCCTTGCCCTCAACCAGCTGCGGTTCGAAGGCCTGGATGCCGAGGCGGTGCAGGGTAGGTGCACGGTTGAGCAGCACCGGGTGTTCGGTGATGATCTCTTCCAGTACGTCCCAGACCTGCGGGCGGAAACGCTCGACCATGCGCTTGGCGCTCTTGATGTTCTGTGCGTGGTTGAGGTCAACCAGGCGCTTCATCACGAACGGCTTGAAGAGCTCCAGGGCCATCTGCTTGGGCAGGCCGCACTGGTGCAGCTTCAGCTGCGGACCGACGACGATGACCGAACGGCCGGAGTAGTCAACACGCTTACCCAGAAGGTTCTGGCGGAAACGTCCCTGCTTGCCCTTGAGCATGTCAGAGAGCGACTTCAGCGGGCGGTTGCCCGGTCCGGTGACCGGACGGCCGCGGCGGCCGTTGTCGAACAGGGAGTCAACGGCTTCCTGCAGCATGCGCTTTTCGTTGTTCACGATGATCTCGGGGGCACCGAGATCCAGCAGGCGCTTCAGGCGGTTGTTGCGGTTGATGACGCGGCGGTACAGGTCGTTGAGGTCGGACGTCGCGAAACGGCCGCCGTCGAGCTGGACCATCGGGCGCAGTTCCGGCGGGATGACCGGGACGGCGTCCAGGACCATGCCCATGGGGCTGTTGGACGTCGTGAGGAACGCGTTGACAACCTTCAGGCGCTTCAGGGCACGCGTCTTGCGCTGGCCCTTGCCGTTCTGGATGATTTCGCGCAGGTTCTCAGACTCCTGCTGCATGTCGAAGTCCTCAAGACGCTTCTTGATGGCTTCGGCGCCCATGGAGCCTTCGAAGTACAGGCCGTAGCGGTCGCGCAGTTCGCGGTAGAGGCCTTCGTCGCCCTCGAGGTCGCCGACCTTGAGGTTCTTGAAGCGTTCCCAGACCTGCTCGAGGCGCTCGATGTTGTTGTCGGCGTCGCGGCGTACCTTGGCCATCTGGCGGTCGGCGGAGTCGCGGGCCTTCTTCTTGTCCGCTGCCTTGGCGCCTTCGCCTTCGAGGCGAGCCAGCTCGTCTTCGAGGTCCTTGGCGATCGCGGCGATGTCGGAGTCGCGCTGGTCAACCAGGTGCTTGCGCTCCAGGTCGTGCTCGGCCTGCAGGTTCGGCAGTTCGGCGTGGCGGTTCTCCTCGTCGACCGAGGTGATCATGTAGGCAGCGAAGTAGATGACCTTTTCGAGGTCCTTCGGAGCCAGGTCAAGGAGGTAGCCCAGGCGGGAGGGAACACCCTTGAAGTACCAGATGTGGGTTACCGGAGCGGCGAGCTCAATGTGGCCCATCCGTTCACGGCGAACCTTGGCGCGGGTAACTTCGACGCCGCAGCGCTCACAGATGATGCCCTTGAAGCGTACGCGCTTGTACTTGCCGCAGTAGCACTCCCAGTCACGGGAAGGACCGAAGATCTTTTCGCAGAAAAGACCGTCCTTCTCCGGCTTCAGGGTTCGGTAGTTGATGGTTTCCGGCTTTTTGACCTCGCCGTAAGACCAGTTGCGGATTTCGTCCGCAGTGGCAAGGCCGATTCGCATGAGGCCGAACGTGGAATCGTTGGACATGGGTCCCTGTTCTCTCTTGTTCTCTAAATCTGAATGTCTCGGGTACGGGAAGAACTAAGGTGACTACCCCAACGGCGCCGGGTGGTCCGGGTTAGGCGGCTTTAATATTTCGAGCGAGCTCTGCGAGCTGCGGAATTTCGTTGCCGCCGTTCCGGGCCTCCCGGCGCCAGCCGGGATGGAAAACCTAAACCTCTTCTACTGAGCTCGGCTCTGCGCGGGACAGATCAATACCCAGCTCTTCCGCGGCCCGGAAGACTTCTTCATCCGAGTCACGCATTTCAATCGTGTTGCCTTCAGTGGAAAGGACTTCCACGTTCAGGCACAGCGACTGCATTTCCTTGATGAGCACCTTGAACGATTCCGGAACGCCGGGCTCCGGGATGTTCTCACCCTTCACGATGGCTTCGTAGACCTTGACGCGGCCGTGGATGTCATCGGACTTGATGGTGAGCAGTTCCTGCAGGGTGTAAGCGGCACCGTAGGCTTCCAGGGCCCAGACTTCCATTTCACCGAAGCGCTGGCCGCCGAACTGTGCCTTACCACCCAGCGGCTGCTGCGTGATCATGGAGTACGGACCCGTGGAGCGTGCGTGGATCTTGTCATCGACAAGGTGGTGCAGCTTCAGGATGTACATGTAGCCAACGGAGATCGGATCCGGGAACGGCTGGCCGGAGCGGCCGTCGAACAGACGGGCCTTTCCGGAAGCACCGATCAGGCGGTCGCCGTCGCGGGTGACGTTCGTGGAGTCCAGGAGGTTGGTGATTTCGTCCTCGCTGGCGCCGTCGAACACCGGGGTGGCAACGGTGGTGGGACCGGTTTCACGGGGCAGCGCGGGCAGGTCCTTGACCCAGTCCGGCTCGCCTTCGATCTTCCAGCCCTGCTTGGCAGCCCAGCCTAGGTGGATTTCCAGGACCTGTCCGACGTTCATTCGGCCCGGAACACCCAGCGGGTTCAGGACGATGTCGACGGGGGTGCCGTCTTCCAGGAACGGCATGTCTTCGATCGGGAGGATCTTGGAGATGACGCCCTTGTTGCCGTGGCGGCCGGCCAGCTTGTCGCCGTCCGTGATCTTGCGCTTGTGTGCCACGTAGACACGGACCAGCTGGTTCACGCCCGGGGGCAGCTCGTCGTCGTTGTCGCGGTCGAAGATGCGCACGCCGATGACGGTTCCGGACTCGCCGTGGGGAACCTTCAGGGAGGTGTCGCGGACTTCGCGGCTCTTCTCGCCGAAGATGGCGCGCAGCAGGCGCTCTTCGGGGGTGAGTTCAGTTTCGCCCTTCGGAGTGACGCGGCCAACCAGGATGTCTCCTGCTTCAACCTCGGCACCGATGTGGATGATGCCGCGCTCGTCGAGCTGGGAGAGGACTTCCTCGGACACGTTCGGGATGTCGCGGGTGATTTCCTCGGCGCCAAGCTTGGTGTCGCGGGCGTCAACCTCATGCTCCTCGATGTGGATCGAGGTCAGGACATCGTCGGAGACCATGCGCTGCGAGAGGATGATGGCATCTTCGTAGTTGTGGCCTTCCCAGGACATGAACGCAACGAGCAGGTTCTTGCCCAGCGCCAGTTCGCCCTGGTCCGTGGAGGGGCCGTCGGCGATGACGTCGTTGACCTCAACGCGGGTGCCTTCGGAGACGATCACGCGCTGGTTGTAGGCGTTGCCCTGGTTCGAGCGCGCGAACTTCATGATCGGGTAGCTGGTCTCGGTGCCGTCGTCATTCATGACGGTGACAAGGTCAGCCGATACCTCGGTGACGACGCCGGCCTTGGCGGCGGTGACGGAGTCACCGGCGTCGATGGCTGCGTACTTCTCCATGCCGGTGCCCACGACGGGACGCTCGGAACGGAGCAGCGGCACGGCCTGGCGCTGCATGTTCGCACCCATGAGGGCACGGTTGGCATCGTCATGCTCGAGGAACGGAATCAGGGCCGTTGCGACCGACACCATCTGGCGCGGGGAAACGTCCATGTACTCCACGCCTTCGGGCTCAACGAGCACGGGCTCGCCGGATCCACCGCGGGCACGGACGAGGACGAGGTCCTCTTCGAAGTGCATGTCTTCGCGCAGCGGGGCGTTTGCCTGTGCGATCGTGCGCTCAACTTCGTCATCGGCGGTCAGGTAATCAACCTGGTCGGTGACGACGCCGTCCACAACCTTGCGGTACGGGGTCTCGATGAAGCCGAAGGCGTTGATCCGGGCGTAGGAAGCCAGCGAACCGATCAGGCCGATGTTCGGGCCTTCAGGGGTTTCGATGGGGCACATACGTCCGTAGTGCGAGGGGTGGACGTCTCGGACTTCCATGCCTGCACGGTCACGGGACAGACCGCCCGGGCCCAGCGCGGAAAGGCGGCGCTTGTGGGTCAGGCCGGCCAGCGGGTTGTTCTGGTCCATGAACTGCGAAAGCTGGGAGGTTCCGAAGAACTCCTTGATCGCAGCGACGACCGGACGGATGTTGATCAGGGTCTGCGGCGTGATCGCTTCGACGTCCTGGGTGGTCATCCGTTCGCGGACAACACGCTCCATGCGGGAAAGACCGGTGCGGATCTGGTTTTCGATCAGTTCGCCGACAGCGCGGATACGGCGGTTGCCGAAGTGGTCGATGTCGTCGACCTCAACGCGGATGTCCACGTCCTGGCCGTCGCGCTTGCCCGGGATGGTCTTCTCGCCGGCGTGCAGTGCCACGAGGAACTTGATCATCGCGACGATGTCATCGATGTTCAGGACCGAGGCGTCGGAGTCGCCGATGGGCTTCTCGACGCCGAGCTTGCGGTTGATCTTGTAACGGCCAACCTTTGCCAGGTCGTAGCGCTTCGGGTTGAAGTACAGGTTCTCCAGCAGCGTCTTGGCAGCCTCGACCGTGGGCGGCTCTCCCGGACGGAGCTTGCGGTAGATGTCCAGCAGGGCATCTTCCTGGGTCTCCGTGGGGTCCTTCTCCAGGGTGGCGCGGATCGAGTCGTACTCGCCGAACGTTTCCAGGATCTGGCCTTCGGTCCAGCCAAGGGCCTTGAGCAGGATGGTTACGGACTGCTTGCGCTTGCGGTCCAGGCGGACGCCCACCTGGTCGCGCTTGTCGATTTCCAGTTCGAACCATGCACCGCGGGAAGGAATGATCTTCGCGGTGTAGATGTCCTTGTCGCTGGTCTTGTCGGCGGCGCGCTCAAAGTAGGCGCCCGGGGAACGGACCAGCTGGGAGACGACGACGCGCTCCGTGCCGTTGATGACGAAGGTGCCCTTGTCTGTCATCAGCGGGAAGTCGCCCATGAACACGGTCTGCTGCTTGATTTCGCCCGTGTTGTTGTTCATGAACTCGGCCTTGACATACAGCGGTGCCGAGTACGTTGCGTCCCGGTCCTTGCACTCGGCCATGGTGTACTTCGGATCAGCGAATTCCGGCTCCGAGAAGCTCAGGGACATGGTGCCCTGGAAGTCTTCGATCGGGGAAATTTCTTCGAAGATATCCGCGAGGCCCGAGGTGGTGGCGAAACCTGCGTCGCCCTCTTCCTGGGCCTTCCGCAGGCGTTCCTTCCAGCGCTCATTGCCTACGAGCCAGTCAAAGCTGTCCGTCTGCAGGGCAAGAAGATTGGGAACATCCAGCGGTTCGTGAATCTTTGCGAATGAAATCCGGGAAGCTGCGTTCTCCGGAGTGGTAGCGGTTGCATTATTAGAGGTGCTCGAGGCGACCAAGAGGGATCCTTCCACAGACCTTCAGGCGTGTTTCGCGCTCCCACTCTGCACTGACGGACCTGGTCCGCGTGCGTCCTGGCGGTCCCGGGCGCCGTGATTGTCCTTTGCTGGGCGTAAAACGCCTGCGTGAACACTTCGGACGCCGCCTGGCCCGTGACACAGCCCACCGCTATATGAAGGCTGAAGGTTAAGAGAGGGAAGCAAATATCTACTATAGGGCATTGGGGACACAGAAGTCTACCCGGTAATCGAAACCCCTGCCAGCTCAACCCGGGATCCTGCAGCGGGAAACTTCAAAGTTCCTGCGCTGCGGCTTCCTGTCGGGGAGCTGCGGGCGGTGCCAGCGAACCGATATGACGCTTGGCTACCCACATAGAGTACCCCAAGTCAGGCGGATCCGCGCGATTTCTTTCCGCGGATTCCGCGCCCGCTCCCCGGCGGAGGCAAAACCGGAAGCCTGCCGGGGGCCGGATGTGTCCCACGCCACGGCAAGCGGGTAGCCTAAAGGCAAAATCCGCAGGACCAACGGATCACCTTCTATGAAAGTGGATTAGCGGCATGAGCACTGAGGCATTTCCAGGAACTGAGGCATTCGCAGGAACTGAGGCGGCGCCCGAGGTTGTCATAGTCGGCGGGGCGCGGACCCCCCAGGGACGGCTGAACGGCCAGCTGTCTTCCTTCACCGCCGTCGAACTTGGCGCCTTCGCCATAGCCGGCGCCCTGGAGCGTTCCGGTGTGGACGCCTCACAGGTGGACAGCGTGATCATGGGCCACGTCGTACAGGCCGGCTGCGGCCAGAACCCGGCCCGGCAGTCCGCCATCAAGGCAGGCCTTGGCTGGGATGTACCCACCGTGACCGTCAACAAGGTCTGCCTCTCCGGACTCGCCGCGGTCATCGACGCGGCACGCCTGATCCGCGGAGGCGAAGCAACCGTGGTGGTGGCCGGCGGCCAGGAATCCATGACACGCGGCCCGCATGTGCTGCCCGGTTCGCGCCAGGGCTGGAACTACGGCAGTATGTCCGTCCTTGATTCGGTCGCTCACGACGGCCTGACGGACGCCTTCGATAACGAATCCATGGGCGTCTCCACGGAACGGGGCAATACCGCCCTGGGCATCAGCCGCACCGCCCAGGATGAGGTGGCGGCTGCCTCCCACCAGCGTGCTGCCGCAGCCGCCGAAGCCGGAATTTTCGACGTCGAGATCGCCCCGGTCACCGTTCCCCAGCGCAAGGGCGATCCACTGGTGCTCACAGCCGATGAAGGTATCCGGCCCTCCACGACTGTGGACACCCTCGCCGGGCTGCGGCCGGCGTTCGATCCGGAAGGCACCATCACGGCGGGCAACTCTTCTCCCCTGTCCGACGGCGCCAGCGCCCTGGTCCTGACCACACGCGCCTTCGCCGAGGAACAGGGGCTGCCCGTCCTCGCCGCCGTCGGGATGCCCGGTCAGGTCGCGGGCCCGGACAACAGCCTGCACTCACAGCCTTCCAATGCCATTTCCCAGGCGCTCAAGCGGGCCGGCTGGACCGCGGCGGACCTCGACTTCGTCGAGATCAACGAGGCCTTCGGCTCGGTGGCCGTGCAGTCGCTGCAGGAACTCGGCGTCGATTTGGAGGACTGCAACATCCACGGCGGGGCGATAGCCCTCGGCCACCCGATCGGTGCCTCCGGCGCACGGCTGGCACTGCACGCGGCGCACGAACTGAACCGGCGAGGTTCCGGGCGTGCCGCCGTCGGGCTCTGCGGAGGCGGCGGCCAGGGTGAAGCCCTGCTGCTGTACAGGCTCTAGGTTTGGAGTCTTCCCCAACCGGCCGTGACCGGGTGCTGGCGGCTGCGGACCGCCTCGGGCTGGACGTTGAGGTCATCGACAGGCCTGCCGCCGCCAGCCTGGCCGAAGCAGCCGCGATGCTTGGCATCACCGCGGCGGACATCGTGAAGTCACTCGTTGTCCGGCGCCGGGCCGGGGAGTACCTGTTTGTCCTGGTTCCCGGAGACGCCCAGATTTCCTGGCCCAAGCTCAGGGCGGCCGCGGGCGCCAACAAACTGATGCTTCCGCCTGCCGAGGAAGCCTTTGAGGCCACCGGCTACGCCCGCGGAACCATCACTCCGCTGGGCAGTACTGTGGCGTGGCCCGTCTTTGCTGCTCCGGGCATTCGGGGCCGGCGTGTATCGATGGGAGCCGGCGAGCACGGAGCCAGCCTCTTCGTGGACGGGGACGCCCTCCTCGCGGTCCTGGACGCAACCGTCACGGACATCACCGACCCGCTCTCCTAGCGCGCCAATAACCCACCGAACGCAAAAACCCCCGCTTC
>NZ_BAAALV010000002.1:1016093-1018542 GCF_039528575.1 Arthrobacter gandavensis | reverse complement strand
CGGGGGTTTTTGCTGGCCTGCGGCAGTGCCGCAGAAGCAGTACTACTTGAGGGTAACCGTGGCGCCGGCAGCCTCGAGGGCTTCCTTGGCCTTGTCAGCGGTCTCCTTGTTGGCGCCTTCGAGGATAGCCTTCGGAGCACCGTCAACCAGGTCCTTGGCTTCCTTCAGGCCCAGGGAAGTCAGCGCGCGGACTTCCTTGATCACTGCGATCTTCTTGTCGCCAGCGGCTTCGAGGATAACGTCGAATTCGCTCTTCTCTTCAGCAGCTTCAGCAGCGCCGCCGCCAGCCGGACCGGCAACTGCAACAGCAGCAGCGGTGACATCGAAGGTCTCTTCGAAGAGCTTCACGAAGTCGGAGAGCTCGATGATGGACAGTTCCTTGAAAGCTTCAATGAGCTCTTCGTTGGTGAGCTTCGCCATGATGTGGCGTCCTTCCTATAAGTGGTGCGCCAAGGCACCGGAGTGTGAGGGTGAAGAGTTATTACTCTTCGGTGGCTGCTTCGGCGGCCGGTGCTTCTTCTGCGGCAGCCGGAGCTTCTTCCGCAGCGGGAGCAGCAGCGCCGCCTTCTTCTTCGAGCTTGATGCGCAGGGCATCGACCGAGCGGGCCAGCATGGACATCGGTGCCTTGAGGACACCGGCGACGCGTGCAAGCTGGAACTCGCGGGACTCGAGCGCAGCCAGGGCAGCAACACCGGAGGCGTCAAGGGCGTTGCCCTCGAAGATACCGGTCTTGATGATCAGCTGCGGGTTGGTCTTTGCAAAATCCGTCAGGCTCTTCGCAGCGGCAACTGCGTCACCCTTGATGAAGGCAATTGCAGTGGGGCCGGAGAGCTGGCCATCGAACGCGTCGATGCCGGCTTCCTTGGCTGCAATGCCCGTCAGGGTGTTCTTGACGACCGAGTACTTGGTGTCCTGGCCGAGCGAACGGCGCAGCTCCTTGAGCTGTGCAACGGTGAGCCCGCGGTATTCGGTTAGGACAGCAGCGGTTGAATCCTTGAAATCGTTGGCGATTTCTTCAACTGCTGACACCTTGGTTGGCGTTGCCATAACCCTCCTTCCGGGGAAATAATGCCGGTGGATCGGGTCCCGAACATAAAAAACGCCCCGGGCAGATGCACGGGGCTTCACTCAACGGATTGCTCCGGAGTTCAGTTCGTTCACCTGCGCAGGCCGCCCTCATGAGGGACTTTCGGATGTTTCTCCAACCGGTTTCCACCCGTGCAGGCTGAAGGTTCAGCATTTACTGTGGGATTGAAGGCACATCGACCGACGGTCTTTGGTAGTTCAAGAGTACGGGAGATCCTGGCAGGGACCAAATCACCGGATCTGCAGCTCCTTCTGCCACTCCCCCGCATAGCCGATGGGGCGGAACCCGAGCTGGTCGTTAATGGCCAGCATGTACCTGTTCTCCTCGGCGTTCCAGGTGTACACCCGACGCACATCGGGGAAGAGCTGCCCCAGCTGCTGGAGGTTTCCGGCCTTCAACATCATGCCGAGCCGGTTGCCGCGGTGGTGCTGGAGCACCAGCGTATCGTCCTGGTAGGCCACGCCCGGGTTGCTCCGGGCGACTTCCAGCACGGTATGGCCCGCGAGCTCACCCGAGGCCACTTGGCGGACGGCACACACCAGCACGTCATACCCCATACCCCGTGCCTTCTCCTCAGCTTCCCGGACCCTGGGCGCGTCCCAAACCTCCGGAGTCAGGTCCAAGCCACCCAGGGGGGCGTCGGTGCTCATCTTCTGCCGTAGTTGGGCGTAGGCATCCACCAGTGCCTCCGGGCACGCGTCCTGCCAGAAGACGAGTTCGTAGCCGGAGGAACCCGTGCTGTCCGGGAGCCCGTCGCCGGCACCGTGCACCGGAAGGTCGAGCCGGCTGATCCGCTCAATGAGTTCCAGGCTGAAGCCACAGGACAAGGCGAAGGAAGCCGCTGCGTCCTGCGGGATGAACGACGCCGGAACGTCGACGGCGGTTACCTCCCCGCCGTCCTGCGGATGGTCGGTCTCCGCTATCAGGGTCCGCCGTCCGTCTGCGGCAGCCTGCTCCTCCGCCGCAGCACAAAGCGCCGCGCCGATGCCTCTCCGCCGCGAACGGGCGTCCACCACCACGTTGATGGTGGCTGTGTGCAGATTATCGGTCAGGGGCAGGTTGAGCCGGGCAACGCCGAGGATTTCCTGCCCGGCACCGGCCCGCGCAACCAGCAGCTGCCGCCGGCGGGTGGACGTGCTTTGGAGACCGGCCCGCAGCGCCTGGGCCGTTTCGCAAAAGTCGTCATTTCCCCAGATCTCGCGCTGCTGGTCATTGAAGAGCCGGGCAACAGCCAGGAAGCCGCCCGCGTCCGGCGATTCGGAGCTTTGCGGCAGGACGAACGGTTCCACGGCCAAGGGAGTCATGGCCCATATCCTGCCGGAGAACCCCGCTGGAACCAAAGCGGGTTCAGCCACGGAAAC
>NZ_BAAALV010000002.1:991489-1016070 GCF_039528575.1 Arthrobacter gandavensis | reverse complement strand
CGAAAGCTGCGGCCGTTGTGGGGAGGAGTCCTCCCGAAGCAATGCGCTGACTATGCGTCTGCGAGAACCTTCGTGACGTTCGGGTCCACGGCGATGCCGGGGCCGAAGGTGGTGGTCACGGTGGCCTTCTGGATGTAGCGGCCCTTAGCTGCGGACGGCTTCAGGCGAAGTACTTCTTCCAGGGCAGCGGCGTAGTTCTCGGCCAGCTTCTGGGCGTCGAAGGACGTCTTGCCAATGATGAAGTGCAGGTTGGAGTGCTTGTCGACGCGGAAGTCGATCTTGCCGCCCTTGATGTCGGAGACAGCCTTGGCAACGTTCGGGGTCACCGTGCCGGTCTTCGGGTTCGGCATGAGGTTACGCGGGCCGAGCACGCGGCCCAGGCGGCCGACCTTGCCCATGAGGTCCGGGGTAGCCACTGCGGCGTCGAAGTCGGTCCAGCCTGCTGCGACCTTTTCGATCATGTCGTCGGAACCAACGAAGTCGGCTCCGGCAGCGATAGCTGCTTCAGCCTTCTCGCCGGTGGCGAAGACGAGGACGCGGGCGGTCTTGCCCGTGCCGTTGGGCAGGTTGACCGTGCCGCGGATCATCTGATCGGCCTTGCGGGGGTCAACGCCCAGGCGGAAAGCAACCTCAACGGTGGCATCCGTCTTGGACGGGTTGGTTTCCTTGGCCAGTGCTACGGCGTCAACCGGCGCGTACAGCTTGTCCGCGTCGATCTTTGCCACAGCGGCTTCATATGCTTTGCTGCGCTTTGCCATCTGCTTTTTCTCCTTGTGCAGTTGTGGTCTGTCGGACCGCGCTCGGCCCTGCCACGTGCCGTGACGCCCATTGCGGGCGATTCGGCTGAATGAATTTGGTTGTGCCCGGCCATTCGGCCGTGCGGTAAGGCTTTATTAGCCTTCGACGGTGATACCCATGGAACGGGCGGTGCCGGCGATGATCTTGGCGGCGGCCTGAACGTCGTTGGCGTTCAGGTCTTCCATCTTCGCGGTGGCGATCTCTTCGATCTGTGCCTGGGTCAGCTTCGCAACCTTGACGGTGTGCGGGGTGCCGGAGCCCTTGGCAACGCCTGCAGCCTTCTTGATCAGTTCAGCCGCCGGAGGCGTCTTGGTGATGAAGGTGAAGGAGCGGTCTTCGTAGACCGTGATTTCGACCGGGATGACGTTTCCGCGCTGGGATTCCGTTGCAGCGTTGTACGCCTTGCAGAATTCCATGATGTTGACACCGTGCTGGCCAAGGGCGGGACCAATCGGAGGAGCCGGGTTGGCGGCGCCTGCATTGATCTGCAGCTTGATAAGGCCGGTGACCTTTTTCTTGGGGGCCATGAAAGGGTCCTTCTCTGAAATAAGTTCCCGAAGGACAGGAGCGTCCGTCCGGGTTGGTGGCCGCCGTGGCGCGGCGGCCTTACGCTGCCCTGCAGGATAAAGCGGTCCTGCACGCAGCGAAGTCTCTTACTGGATCTTGGTGACCTGTCCGAAGGAGAGCGTAACCGGGGTTTCGCGCTCGAAGATGGTCACCAGCACCACCAGCTGCTGGGATTCGGGCTTGATCTCGGAGATCGTGGCCGGGAGGGTCTCGAACGGTCCCTCGTTGACGGTCACGGACTCGCCGACCTCGAAGTCCACGGCGATGGCAGCCTGGGCTGCCTTGGCCGGGGCACCGGAAGCAGTGGTCTTCGGGGACACCACGGTGTGCTCAAGCATGGAGAAGACTTCGTCCAGGCTCAGCGGGACCGGGTTATGGGCGTTGCCGACGAAGCCGGTGACACCGGGAGTGTGGCGGACGACGCCCCAGGAAGCATCCGTGAGTTCCATGCGCACCAGCACGTAGCCGGGGATGCGCACACGGTTCACGATCTTGCGGGTGGTGTTCTTGATCTCGACGACTTCCTCCATCGGAACCTCGATCTGGAAGATGTTCTCTTCCATGTCGAGGGTCTGGATGCGGGTCTCGAGGTTTGCCTTTACGCGGTTTTCGTAACCTGCGTAGGAATGGATGACGTACCAGTCACCCTCCTGGCGGCGCAGCTTGGCCTTGAAGGCGGCAACGGGATCTTCTTCGGGCTCGGCAGCAGCGGCGGTTTCGTCCCCGGCCTCTGCTTCTTCGGCGGGAGCCTCTTCAGCATTCTCCGCGTCTTCGGCCGATGCGTCACCGGCATCCGCCGCAGCGGCTGCTTCGGTCACCTGATCCTCGGTATCCAGATCAGCGGTTTCGTCATTGATCTGTGAATCGAGTTCTTGCTCGGACACGTAGATTCCTGCTTTCTTCTTCAGCTCTATTGGTCTGTCACTAGCTCAGTTCTTCGAACGGACCTTCCCCGCACGGCTGGCGACAGGGAATTCGATGGCTAGCTTTCGCCGCCGCCCGAACCGAAGATCCACAGTGCGCCAGCACCAAAGACAAAGTCCAGAAGGGACACGATGATAATCATGACCACCACGAAGGCGAGAACCACGATGGTGAACCGGACCAGCTCCTTGCGGGTGGGGGTTACAACCTTCTTCAGTTCTGCAATAACCTGGCGCAGGAAGAGAGCGATGGCGCCGAAGAAGCCCCGCTTCTTCGCAGGCTTGCCGGAGGGGTGTCCCTTGGAGCTGCTGGCAGCTGTCTCGGTCACCTTTCGCCTCACTCATCTGTTCGGTTCACGGCTCCGCAGCCTCAGGCTGGGCACCGCTGCTTCATGAAGGACTGCTTTAGACGGCGAAACCGACGTCATGCGCAGGGCAGACAGGACTCGAACCTGCAACCTGCGGTTTTGGAGACCGCTGCGCTACCAATTGCGCCACTACCCTTCGGGAGAGTTCCACTTTACCGGCACATCCCGCACATAACCTAACCGGTCCGCGGGCATGCTCCAGCATCAAGAGAACAACACCGAGGAACAAGTCTACGCAATCTTTGCCCCCGAGTCGAACCGGGGGTGGAACAGGGCCCAATCCCCGCCTGCACACGGCGGAACCGGCCGGCGCCGGAGGAGGAAATCCGTGCAGTGCGACCGGCCCCGGAACTGTAAAAGACTGCAATGTGTTCCAGGCACGCCTAAGCTTGGCTTGCATAAAGTGACGCCGCGGCGCTTCCCGGACGGACCCAGGGTCCCCGAAAGAAACCGCAGGCCACCAGCAGGTACGAACTCAATACAGCACGCATCCAGCATCAAACCAGACGGGAACGCCATGCCTTCCAACGGCCGAATCTCAGAGCGCATCGCCTCCATTGCGGAATCCGCCACCCTTGCAGTCGACGCGAAGGCCAAGGCCCTGAAGGCTGCCGGCCGCCCGGTCATCAGCTTCGGTGCCGGTGAGCCCGATTTCCCAACTCCCGGGTACATCGTCGACGCCGCCGTCGCCGCCGCGCAGGACCCGCGCTTCCACCGCTACTCCCCCGCATCCGGCCTGCCGGAGCTGAAGAAGGCGATTGCGGAGAAGACCCTGCGCGATTCAGGCTATTCCGTGGAACCGTCCCAGGTCCTGGTAACCAACGGCGGCAAGCAGGCCGTGTACGAGGCATTTGCGACGCTGCTCAACCCGGGCGACGAAGTCCTGGTCCCCACTCCGTACTGGACCACGTACCCCGAGGCAATCCGCCTCGCCGGAGGCGTTCCGGTGGAAATCTTCGCGGGCCCGGAACAGGATTACCGCGTCACTGTCTCGCAGCTGGACGCAGCCCTGACGGAGAAGACCAAGGTGCTGCTCTTCGTTTCCCCGTCCAACCCGACCGGTGCCGTGTATCCGTCCGACGACGTCGCCGAGATCGGCATGTGGGCAGCGGACCATGGCCTGTTCGTGGTTACGGATGAGATTTACGAGCACCTCACCTACGGCGGAGTGCCCTTCACCTCCATTGCCACCCGCTGCCCCGAGCTGGGCGACAAGGTGGTCATCCTCAACGGAGTTGCCAAGACCTACGCCATGACGGGATGGCGGGTCGGATGGATGATCGCCGCCCCCGACGTCATCAAGGCAGCCACCAACCTGCAGTCCCACCTGTCTTCCAACGTCTCCAACATCTCGCAGATGGCTGCGCTGGCAGCTGTCTCGGGCCCCCTCACCGCAGTGGATGAGATGAAGATTGCCTTCGACCGGCGCCGGCGGGCCATGGTGGAGGCGCTCAACTCGATCGACGGCGTGCTCTGCCCGATGCCCGAGGGCGCGTTTTACGCCTACCCCGACGTGCGGGGGCTGCTGGGCCGGGAATTCCCGAATGCCGCAGGCCCGGTTCGTCCGCAGACTTCAGCGGAGCTTGCCGCGCTGATCCTGGACGCCGTCGAAGTCGCCGTGGTCCCGGGCGAAGCCTTCGGTCCCTCCGGGTACCTGCGCCTGTCCTACGCCCTGGGCGATGAGGACCTTGCCACCGGCATGGACCGGCTGAAGGAATTCCTGGGCCAGGCCAAGCCCTAGAGCAGCCTGCGGGCTGCAGCCCACCGGGTCAGTTCATGCCTGGATGAGAGCTGCAGCTTCCGCAGGACCGCAGAAACATGCGTTTCCACGGTCTTTACGGAAATAAAGAGTTCCCGGGCCACCTCTTTATAGCTGTAGCCGCGGGCAATCAGCCGCATGACCTCGCGTTCGCGGACCGAGAGGCGGTCGAGTTCATCCTCCACGCTGACGGTCGTTGATGCCCCGAAAGCATCGAGGACGAATCCGGCCAGACGCGGAGAGAAGACGGCGTCGCCGCCTGCCACCCGGACTACCGCGTCGGAGATCTCCGCACCGGAAATGGTCTTGGTGACGTAGCCCCGTGCCCCGGCGCGAATGACGGTGACGACGTCCTCAGCGGCGTCGGAAACGCTCAGGGCCAGGAACCGCGTGGTGGCCAGGAGATCCGCGCAACCCGCGATGACCTCCGCACCGCCTCCCCCGGAACCCCCTGGGAGGTGGACATCCAGCAGGACCACCTGCGGACGGGCGCTGCGGATGGCCGCGACGGCGCTTTCCACGGTTGCCGCCTCCCCCACGACGTGGACCCGTGCGTCCAGGTCTGCCTTGAGTCCGGACCGGAAGATGGCGTGGTCATCTACCACCACCACGTCAATGGGTTCTGCCGCAATGCTCACGTGTTCTCCGCTTCCTTCTGCTGCGCTGCCGGTGCGTCCGTACCGGTCAGGGGCAATGCCAAATGTATCTCGGTGCCGTTTGGGCTGGTTCGGATCCGGGCTGTGCCGCCGTGGCGCTGCATACGCCCAATAATGGATTCCCTCAGGCCCAGCCGGTCCTGAGGTACGGAGTCCGGATCGAAGCCCGAGCCGCGGTCGCGGACGAACACCTCAGCGGATTCGGGGCTGCACTCCAGGTAGAGCGATATCTGGCCGCCTGCATGCTGGGCCGCATTGAACAGTGCGGCCCTGGCAGCCTGCACCAGTGCGGAACTCTGGACCGTGAGCTCCGCGGTCCCCACGGCAACAAAGTCCACCGGATGCCCGTAGGCGTCTTCGACCTCGGCGGCGACGGCCTTCAGCGCGTCCGCCAGCGTTCCCGTGCCTTTCTCCGGGTCCGCGTAGAGCCACTGGCGCAGTTCCCGTTCCTGGGCACGCGCCAGTTTGATGACGTCGGACTCGGACCCGGCGCGGTTTTGGATCATCGCCAGCGTCTGCAGCACCGAGTCATGGAGGTGGGCGGCGATTTCGGCCCGTTCGGTCTGCCGGATGCGCCCGGCGCGTTCAGTCTGGAAAGCACGCCACCACCGAACGGCCCAGGGCGCCAGCACCAGCGCGATGCCCGCGAGGACCGCCAGCGAAGCCACGGAAGCAGCGAGCAGCACGTCCCAGGTGATGGATCCGGAGACAACCAGCAGGAACCCCGAAATGACCAGGACCAGTCCGGCGATAAGCCTCAGCAGCCCCATCTTCCGGTCTGCTCCGGCGCCGGCAACAAGCCCGGCCTTTCGACTGGCATCCAGCTGGGACCAGGCCAGGACTGCACCGGCAGCGATCACGGCGAACGGGAAGATCATCTGGAGATTGATCTGCGCTCCGAGTGCCTGTGCCACCACTGCGGCAGCAACCCCCAGCAGGGCGAGTCCGATCAGGATCTCGCGGCTGCCGATCAGCCCCGCACCGGCGCCCGTCCGGGCCGGCTGGCCCTGCTGCAGGTACCGGGCAAAGTTCTCAGCTACGCTGCGCGGGTTCTTCTCCCCCGCCGCTGCCTGTTCCTCGGCGGTGGGCACCATAATCCAGAGCCAGCCGTAAAGCACGACGCCGGCACCGGCCACCAGCGAGAGCACCGCCATCAGGATGCGGACAGTCCCTACGGGCATGCCGAGGTGGACTGCCAGCCCGGAGCAGACACCGGCAACCACCTTCTCGGGGGCGCGGAGCAGGGGAGGTCTCATGCTCCAATCCAAGCACGGCAGCGGCCGGGAACCGGCACATATTTCCTTTCCGGTTCCCGGGTCAGGGGTACGTTCAGGGGTCGCTCAGGGGAAACCCGGATGTGCGGGCGTCCCCCGGTTGGAAGACTGGAAGCATGAACCCGCACTCAACTAACCCCGGAACCCCCGGCGGGGAACACACCCCGCCAGTGCCGCCGGCCATGCCCGGCACGCCGCCCCCCGGCGCACCTGCCCAGAACTCCTTTTTTGCCTGGATCCGCCAACTGGGGATCCGCCGCTCCCCGGACCGGTGGATAGGCGGCGTGGCCGGAGGAATCGGCCAGCGCACCGGCCTGGACCCGGTCCTTGTCCGAGGGCTCGTGATCGTGCTTTCGATCTTCGGTATCGGAGTCGTCCTTTATGGCGTTGCCTGGGCGCTGCTGCCCGAGCCGGACGGACGGATCCATCTCGAAGAGGCTGTCCGCGGCACCTGGACCGCCGGGATGACCGGAGCGCTGGTCTTTACCGTCCTGGGACTGAGTGGTCCGGGCATCTCCTTCTGGGCCAACGACGGGTGGCTGGGGTCCGTGTTCTGGGGCCTGTTCTGGGTAGCAGCGGTGCTGCTGGGCATCTACTGGCTCACCACTCGGAACAACAACAAGGGCCCGGGGACGGGGAATCGTCCGGGAGGTCCGTCCGCCTACGCGGAGCCGGGCCAGCCCGATCCGAACCAGCCGCCCGCTCACCAGCACGGCTGGTCCTCTGCAAGCTCATACGCGGGCAGAACCGAGACCGGCCAGAACGCAACCTCCCAGCCCGCCGGCTCTGCGCCTGCCGGCCCGCCGCCCGTGGGCTATCCCGGCCCGGAGGCGCCGACGATGCCACTGCCCTACGGTGCACATTCCGCGTCTCCGGCCGGGCACGCCAACCCCGCCGGCCCGGGCTTCGACGGCTTCTACGTACAGTTCCCGCCTCCGGGCAAGGAGCCCAAGCCGGTCAGCTGCCATCCGCCGGCGTCGTGGGTCGCCCTGATCTGCGGGTTTGCGCTCCTGGCCGCCGGGGTGCTGCTGGCGCTGGACTACAGCGGCATCTACGTGACCGGTTCCCCGGTGACTGTTGCCCTGGCTGCAGCCGGTGTTGTCTTTGGCCTGGGAATCGTGGGGCTGGGCGCGGCCGGCAGGTCCTCGGGACTGGCAGGCGGACTCGGTGTCCTCACCCTGATTGCTGCCCTGCTGTTCAACGGCAGCTTCGCCTACCGCAACCTCGTGGTGGCAAACCAGTCCGACTGGAGTGCCAGCCAGTCCACAGCGGCGTCCGAGGGCTACAGCGTTGCCGCTGCCGACGGAAACCTGGACCTGCGCGGCCTGGCGAGTGAACTCAAGGACGGAGACATCACCGTTCCGGTGAGCGTGGCGGCCGGGGACCTCAGCATCCTGGTTCCCGACGACGTGCCGGTCTCGGTCTACTCCGAAATGGCCCTCGGCAATGTGGAGCTCGAACACGACGGCAGGTACAGCTCCGCAGGGGGTCTGTGGGTGGGACCGCAGGAGCGGCAGCTCAACCCTGAGGCGCGGGGCAACCGCATCATCATCGAAATCAAAGGTGTCGCCAGCAACGTGCTGGTGACCACGGACGAAAGCAGCCTGGACCGATGAGCGAATCCCAAAACGAACCACGCAGTTTCGACGCCGATCCGGCTGCTTTTGGAGCACCTTCGGAAGCAGGGTATGTGCCGGAAACCGAACCCGAGCGCCGGCCCCTGCGCGTTGGCACAATCGTCTGGGGCCTGGTCCTGGCTGTGGCGGGAGCCCTGGTCCTCGCGGTCCAGCTCACCGGCATTCGGCTGGACACGGGCATGGTCCTGCTGGGCCTCCTCATCGGAGCCGGGGCGGCCCTGGTCATCGGGGGCCTGCTGGCTGTCCTGGGCAAGAACCGCTCCGCCTAGGGCTGCCTGCCGGGTTTCCGCCCCTGGCCGAACCGGCCCGCAAAGAGTGTACGAATCCAAGAAGTCCAAGAAGAAGGAAAGAATCAACTGATGGATAAGTTTTTCGACGTATTGCGTTCCTCACCCATCAAACGGGCCCGCGGCGGTTGGCTGGCGGGAATCTGCGCCGGCATTGCCCAAAAATTTGGCTGGGATGTCTCCCTGGTCCGCATTGTGGTCCTGCTGAGCTTCCTGCTGCCGTTCATCGGCATCGGCACCTACCTGGTGGCCTGGCTCCTGCTGCCCACCACGGACGGAACCATACTGCTGCAGAAGTTCATCAGGCGCTGATCATGGCCGGGCCCGGCACTCCCCGTGCGCAGCGGCAACAAATCCGCGTAATGCCGCGCCCGGTCGGAGTGCCGGGTACCGGGCGCCAGCCTGAGCGTGGCTAGAATCAATGGAGGCCGCCGCCCACCTACCAGATCCAGGGGTCACGTAATGAAGATCGGCATCCTTACCAGCGGGGGCGACTGCCCCGGACTCAACGCGGTGATCCGCGGAGCGGTACTCAATGGGATCAAGACCCATAACGTCGAGTTCGTCGGTTTCCTCGACGGATGGCGCGGGGTAGTCGACGGCGACGTCATCGACCTGCCCCGTACCCGGGTGCGCGGCATTTCCAAGCAGGGCGGAACCATTCTGGGCACCTCCCGCACCAACCCCTTCGAAGGTCCCAACGGCGGACCCGAGAACATCCGGAAAACGCTTGAGCGGCTCGGGATCGACGCCGTCATCGCCATTGGCGGGGAAGGCACGCTCGCTGCCGCCCAGCGGCTGACCGACGCCGGGCTGAAGATCGTGGGTGTCCCCAAGACCGTGGACAATGACCTGGATGCCACCGACTTCACCTTCGGGTTCGACACGGCCGTCCAAATTGCCACCGAAGCGATCGACCGTCTCCGCACCACCGGCGAGTCCCACCACCGCTGCATGGTGGCCGAAGTCATGGGCCGCCACGTCGGCTGGATTGCGCTGCACTCCGGCATGGCGTCCGGTGCCCATGCCATCCTGATTCCCGAAAAGCCCGTGAGCCTGGACCAGATTGCCCAGTGGGTAACCGAGGCCCGGGACCGCGGCCGTGCGCCCCTGGTGGTTGTGGCGGAAGGCTTCGTCACCACTGACATGGAAGCCCCGCACTCCGAGCGTGGGCTGGATTCCTTCGGCCGTCCGCGGCTCGGCGGGATCGGCGAGCTCCTGGCGCCGGAAATCGAGGCGCGAACAGGGATCGAAACCCGTGCCACCGTCCTGGGCCACATCCAGCGCGGCGGTGTCCCCACCGCCTTTGACCGGGTCCTGGCCACCCGGCTGGGCATGGCTGCCGTGGATTCGGTCATGGACGGGCTGTGGGGAACCATGGTGTCCCTGCATGGAACCGACATTGTCCGGGTAGGGTTCGAGAAGGCCCTGGATAACCTCAAGACCGTTCCGGAGCACCGCTACGACGAAGCGGCCATTCTTTTTGGTTAGGCCCCCTATCAGTTTGGCATCCGCACCTTGCGCCGCCCTGCGCACACACGTGTAGCTTGAATCCTATGGACCTTGACCCCGGCACTATTGCCATCATCCAGCTCGCCTGGTCCCGCAGGCTGGGGCTGGAAGACGACGCCCTCTCGGCTGCGGAGGATGAAGAGCGCATTTACGACGTGCACGACGAAGCGAACGAAGTGAAGTTCGTCCGGCTGTTCGGCCGCGAAGTTTTTTCCGGACCCGAGTGGGCAGCCGAACAGGTTCGCTCCAAAAGCACGGCTGAACTCAGCAGCTTCTCCGGGCTGCTGCGGCTTTCCCTGGACCACGGTGGCCGGGGAATGGCGGAGGAGCACCTGTACTACACGGATTCATATCCGCCGATCCCGGGGGCAGAAGAGCTGGCCGTGGCCGATGACTACCACTATGCCGAAGCCCTCGAGCGGCTCTGCCCCCCGGACGACGTCGTGGAAGCCAAGCTCTCCGGCCGCGAAATCCTCTTCGTCCTGGTCGATGACACAGGTCCCGGCGCTCCGGTCCCGGTAGCCGGCGCCGGCTACAGCATCCGCGAGGGGATCCTGGCCGACGTGGGAACATTGACCGCCCCGGACCACCGGATGCGGGGGCTGGGCTCCTACATCACGTCCGTCGCAGTGGAAGACGCAATGGCTGCCGGGCTGATCCCCCAGTCCCGCATCCAGTCCAATAATCTTGGTGCCAGCCGGACAGCTGCACAGGCCGGGTTTGTCTCTGCGGGCCTGTGCACCTCGGTATCGCTTCCGGCTTAGCCGCGGCGGCTGCCGGTGGATCCGTGACGGCCCTCCGGTGCCCCGCAGCTCCGGGGTGCTAGCTTTCGAGGAGATCCGCGCGCTGGAAGTAGGCAGCGGTGGCGCGGGCTGAGGGATTGCCGGCGTCAGCATCGGCACCGGCACCCAAAAGGGTACGGACAACGTCCGCATAACCCTTGAAAACTGCCCCTGCCAGCGGAGACTGTCCCCGGTCGTTGAGTGTGTTGACGTCCGCACCAAGCTCGATCAGCGCCTGAACCGTCCCGGCATGCCCGTGGTAGGCGGCAAGCATGAGCAGGGAATCCCCTGCGGCGTTGGTCAGCGTGACGGGAACACCGGCGCTGATGTAGGTGCGCAGCAGGTCCGTGTCCCCCTGGCGGGCGCCGTTGAACAGCCGTTCGGCGAGCTCCAGCATTTCCTGGTCTGCTGCGCTGCCCTGCGCCTGGTCCGGTGAGTCAGTCATCCAGCTCTTGTCCTTTCGTGCCGGCCGCTGCCGGCCCTCGTGAGTCCTCTCCCCTGCCCGCCGGGTACTAGCGCGGGCGCGGGCTCCGCAGCAAACCGGTGGGCCGGCCCACAGCCTGGCCTGCATCCGGGGAAACAACCAGTTCCTGGGCTGCGGCGTAAAGCTCGCCCTCGTCGTCGACCGTCAGCTGCTCGTCCGGGTCAACCGAACGCTTGATGACGGCCAGGGCAATGGCCCCCATCTCGTAATGCTGGGCCACGGAGGTCACCCGGCCGACTACCCGCTCACCGAGCTTCACCGGGCTTCCGGCGGCTGGGAGGGTGTGCTGCGAACCGTCCAGCTGCAGGAAAACCAGCCGGCGCGGCGGATGCCCAAGGTTATGGACGCGCGCAATGGTTTCCTGGCCCTTGTAGCACCCCTTGGCCAGGTGGACGGCGGTTCGAATCAGGTCCAGTTCGTGCGGAATAGTCTTGTCATCGGTCTCCGCGCCAAGGCGCGGACGCCAGGCCGCGATACGGAGTGCTTCGGCGGCCATGGATCCGGCCAGGGCCTGCCCGGAGGCACCCACAGCGTCCTCGAGGCCTTCCCGCGGAATCAGGTACTCGTGCCAGGGGCGTTCGTGTCCCGGGTGTGCCGGTTCGTCAGTTGCGGTGTACGCATGCCCTCCCGGCGAAACCCGGGGCCAGGGATCGGTCCACACCGCGAAGTCCGACCAGGCAGTCACCGGCGCAACGGAACCAGCCACGGCCCAGTCCGCAGTGACGTCACTGACCTCCACGCGAAGCATGAACTTCATGCTGTCCAGCCATGCGCTGAGCTCCGGGGCCTCGTCTCCCTCGACAATCAGCCAGGTGCGTTCGCCGTCATCCAGCACACGGGCGTCGTGTTCGATCCTTCCCTGCACGCTCAGCAGCAGCAGCTCGGAGCTCTCACCGGGTTTCAGGGCAGCGACCTGCTGGGAGGAAAGGGTGTTGAGCCAGCTCAGCCTGTCTTCGCCGGAGACCGTGACGACGCCGCGGCTGGAGAGGTCGGTAACGGCTTCGCCGCGGGCCAGGGCCCGCTGCTCACGCAGGGGGTCGCCGTAGTGGGCTGCCGTACCGGCATCGGCGCCGGCAGCTTCGACGGCTCCAGGGCGGTTAAGGAGGGGGCTTTTGATGCTCATGTCAGGTGCAACGTCCTGCCAGGTAAGGGTATTCCGGTCCCCGGGCTGCGGGGATCAGTCCTGTTTTTTGAGGATCGCGGAGGCATGCGCTTCGAGTGCCTTGCCTTCGGCCGCGACGTCCCAGCGCCAGTAAAGGTCACCGTTGACCAGCCCGTAGATCCGGGTTGCCGCGGTGTATTCCTTCGAATTCACGCCGCGCATCACAAGGTCCGTGGTGAGCTGGATCTGCGGGCCCTTGATCTGGCCGTAGTAGAGTTCCGCGATGCCGCCCGGGTGCACGATGGTGGCGGTAATGTCGAAGCCACCGGAATCGTTGCGCAGTTCTTCAACCTCGTCGGCGCTCCGCAGGGCCGGGACGATGTCCGCGGGAATGAGGCCCGGACCGCCGTCGGCGTCGTTCAGCGGGCGGTCCAGCGCCCAGAAGCCGGTCTCCACGGCGAGCGGGCGCAGCACTGTGCCTGCCTCGTCCGTCAGCCAGCTCTCCGCCGTGTACTGCAGGTAGGGCAGACCGTTCTGCCGGAACGTAACACGCTGGGAGAAATGCTCGGACTCCGCGTCGCCTTCACCAAGGCGGCCGGTTCCTTCCCAGACTCCCAGGAGCCAGGAGAGAGGAACGAGTTCGGGCGTGAGGTCTGTGGGGATCTCCATTGGCATGGCCGGACCCTTCCCTGGTCAGTTCGGGCGGTTTTAAGGTTTCGAGTTACTTCTGGCCTTTGTACAGGCGGGAAACAACAAGGGCTGCGAAACCTGCCATGGCCAGGCCAGTGACACCCAGAAGGACAATGAAGAAGATTTCAAGAGCAAGAAGCGACATGCCTCCATCCTAACCCGGTCTGCGGGTGCTTTGTCTCTTGTGACTCCCCCGCCGCGGGGCCTAGGGGAGAAGGAGCCGGCCGGCAAAGTACACGGCGGTACCCAGCGCGAGGACCGGGGACGCACCGGCCGCAACGATCCCCAAAACGCCGGGAGAACCATCCCGGCTAAGCGACAGCCGGCGCACGGCAACAATCACCGCTGCGCAGAGCGCGCCCACAAAGGCACCCGCCGGGATGGGCAGGCCGGGAACCAGGGCGGCTGCGCCGGCACCGGCAAGGGCGCCGGCAACGACGCCGAACGGTGCGGTGATACGGTCCGCCAGCGGTATGAGGGAGATGAGGATGGCCACAGCGATGGCTGCGGCTCCGGCCGAGATGAGTCCAGCGGACCCTTCCCCTCCCGGCAGGCGGTCGGCTGCGACCCAGCCGGCGGCCATCCCGGCAACGAGGGATCCGCCGATCACGCCGATGGTGGATTCAAGGCGGTGCGGCTGCCCGGTGCCGCGCAGCAGCTGGATGAGGAACACGGCCCCTACTCCAACGGCAACAATGCCGGGCATCCAGGTGAGCATGGCGGTGGCAGGAGCGAAGTAGGCGGCCGCAACTCCGCCGGCGCCCACGAGCGCAAGCACCAGGCCCTGGCTCTTGCGGGCTGGAACACCCAGAAGGTACGGCCAGCCGAAGCCGGCTGCCGCGGCTGCAGCTCCGGTGAACAGCGCCACGGCTTCCGGGGAAACAAAGGATGCCGCCACGATTCCGACCAGTACAGTTGCCGCCGGCACCGCTATGCTCCAAGGTTTCACCCTAGCCATACTGCCTTATTACGCAGCGTGGATAAAAGCTACGGGCTGCCGGGCCGCCGCTGGGTATACTTTCAACCACTCTTCGGCCGCTGGGGACCGGACGGGATAACGTGCCCAATGATGTGCGCCCAACTTTCGGAGGATCCATGTCGCACATTCTGCTCCTGACCAACAGTCCGGGGTCATCTGTTGAGGTCCTCCCTGCCCTGGAGCTGCTCAACCACAAAGTCCACATCCTCCCCGCGGAGCCCACTGCTCTCCTGGACAGCGACCCCTGCGACGTCGTGCTGGTTGATGCACGCAAGGACCTGGTGGGAGCGCGGTCGCTGACCCAGCTCCTCAAGGCCACCGGCCTGGACACCCCCCTGGTACTGGTGCTCACCGAAGGCGGCATGGCCGCCGTCGCCGCCAACTGGCTGGCCGACGACGTCGTCCTTGACACTGCAGGTCCGGCTGAGCTGGAAGCCCGGCTCCGCCTGGCCGTCTCCCGGACCCAGGCGGCTGCGGAGGAATCCAGCACCGAGATCCATGCCTCCGGCGTCGTTATCGACGAAGCGAGCTACACCGCACGCGTCAGCGGTACGGCACTGAACCTGACGTACAAGGAGTTCGAGCTGCTCAAGTACCTGGCGCAGCACCCCGGCCGCGTCTTCACCCGTGACCAGCTCCTGCATGAGGTGTGGGGCTACGACTACTACGGCGGCACCCGCACGGTGGACGTCCACGTGCGGCGGCTGAGGGCGAAGCTGGGACCGGATCATGAGAACCTGATCGGCACCGTCCGCAACGTCGGTTACCGCTTCGCGAAGGCACGCACACTCGAGGAGCAGGCAGCGGTGGCGGGGCACGAAGCGTAAGCCGTCTCCCGTCCGGCGGCCTGAGTGGTTAGTCTTCTTCAATGAGCGAGAACCCCCTGACCACATGGCCTGTCCTCACTACGCGCGGCACCCCGGAAGAAGCCGCCCTTCGCGGCATTCTGGAACTGGCCGCTGCTGCTGCCGAGGCCGACGGCAATCCCCCCTTCTCCGAGCAGACCCTCGTTGACCTGCGCTCAACCACCGCGGACCCCGACCGGGTGCGTGTCTTCCTGGCGCTGACCCACGATGAGCATTCGGACCCCGCCACGGCGCAGGAGCTCGCCGGGGCAGCCGTGCTCACCGTTTCCGCGGAGGATGAGACAGGCGTGCTGGAACTTGTGGTGCACCCCAATTACCGCAATAAGGGAGTTGGCACCGCCCTAGCCCAGGCCGCGAGGCAGGACGCCGGCCAGGACTTCAAGGCGTGGTCACACGGGAACCATGAAGCTGCGGTGAAACTCGCCGCCCGGTTCGGATTCCACCCGGTGCGCGAACTCTGGCGCATGCGGCTCTCCCACGACGCACTGTCCCAGGGGCTCCCAACCGCCGAGGTGCCCGACGGCGTGCTGGTGCGTACGTTCGTGCCCGGCCAGGATGAGGACGCGTGGCTGGCAGCGAATGCTGCGGCCTTCGCCCACCATCCGGAGCAGGGATCGATGACCCGGGCCGACCTGGAAGCGCGAATGGCCGAAGACTGGTTCGATCCCAACGGCTTCCTGCTCGCCGTCCGCGAATCCGACGGCGAGCTGCTGGGCTTCCACTGGACCAAGGTCCATCCCCGCAGCGGGAGCCACCCGGCCATCGGCGAGGTCTACGTGGTTGGCGTGACGCCGCAGGCCCAGGGAACAGGCCTTGGGAAAGCGCTGACACTTGCCGGAATCAGTTACCTGCACGAATCCGGCCTGGACGCCGTCATGCTCTACGTGGACGCAGACAACACGGCAGCGGTGGCCCTCTACCGCAAGCTCGGTTTTGTGCGCTGGGACGTGGACGTGATGTACGCGGCCGAATAGCCGCCGGCTGCTTGTAGGGTTGAGGAGAGGGCGCGGTGCCCCTGCATTGCAGGGGCACCGGGCCTGCCAGAACTGCCAGGGAGAAACATTATGGATTCCGATACCGCAGCCGGCGCACGGTCGCCCTTTGGGTCGTCCGAGGCGATGCCTGCCCCGCGGGCCACACAGGACCGCATCGATATTCCGGATTTCGGGCCCGCCCTGCTGCCCAGCGGCGACATAACCCCCGATCGTTTCCTTGACCGGGAGATCAGCTGGCTGCATTTCAACGCAAGGGTGCTGGAACTGGCCGAGGATCCGGACCTCTACCTGCTGGAACGGGTCAATTTCCTCTCCATCTTCGCCTCCAACCTGGACGAGTTCTTTATGGTCCGGGTGGCAGGGCTGAAGCGGCGCATCGCCACCGGGCTGGCAGTGCCGTCCGCTGCGGGCCTGAGCCCGGTGGAACAGCTGGAACAAATCACTGAGGCCGGCTACCGGCTGCAGCAGCGACATGCCGAGGTTTTCGCCCGGCAGATCCGCCCCGCCCTCGAGAAGGAGAACATCCATCTGGTGGGCTGGCGGGACCTCGACGACGCTTCCAAGGCCCAGCTGCACCGGCAGTTCGCGGCCAAGGTCTTCCCTATCCTCACCCCGCTGGCCGTAGACCCGGCCCACCCATTCCCCTACATCTCCGGACTCTCCCTGAACCTCGCCGTCGTGGTCCGTAATCCGGTCAGCGGCAAGGAATTCTTTGCCCGGGTGAAGGTCCCGGACCAGCTCCCGCGCCTCATCTCCGTGGACGGACCGCGCGCCGGAAACGTTGCGGGACGCACGGCCCGGTTCATCCCGCTCGAAGACGTCATTGCCGAGCACCTGGACCAGCTCTTCCCCGGCATGGACGTAATGGAGCACTACACTTTCCGGGTCACCCGCAACGAGGACCTTGAGGTCGAAGAAGACGACGCCGAGAACCTGCTGCAGGCACTCGAAAAGGAACTTCTGCGCCGCCGGTTCGGCCCGCCCGTCCGGCTTGAAGTAACCCCGGACATCAATCCCAGCATCCGCCAGCTGCTCATCCGCGAGCTGGGGGTGGAGGCCGACGAGGTCTACACCCTTCCCGGCCCGCTGGACCTGCGCGGGCTCAGCCCCATCAGCCAGATTGACCGGCCGGACCTGCACTACCCCAAGCAGGTTCCGCACACCTCCCTGCACCTGAAGGAATCCGAGACGTCCAAGCCGGCCGACGTCTTTGCCGCCATGCGCCGCCGGGACATCCTGCTGCACCACCCCTACGATTCCTTCTCCACTTCCGTCCAGGCATTCCTTGAACAGGCTGCGGCCGATCCCCGGGTGCAGGCCATCAAGCAGACCCTGTACCGGACGTCGGGTGACTCCCCCATTGTGGATGCACTGATCGACGCCGCGGAATCGGGCAAGCAGGTCCTCGCCCTGGTCGAGATCAAGGCGCGCTTCGATGAACAGGCCAACATCTCCTGGGCGCGGAAGCTGGAGCAGGCCGGCGTCCACGTGGTGTACGGAATCGTGGGCCTGAAGACCCACTGCAAGCTTTCCCTGGTGGTGCGGCAGGAAGTCGACGGGCTGCGGCGCTACTGCCACATCGGCACCGGTAACTACCATCCGCGCACGGCCCGCTATTACGAGGACCTGGGCCTGCTGACCGCCAACGAAAAGGTGGGAGAAGACCTCACCAAGCTGTTCAACCAGCTCTCCGGCTACGCCCCCAAGTCCACCTTCAAACGGCTGCTGGTGGCACCCCGCTCCGTGCGTTCAGGCCTGATCGACCGCATTGAACGCGAGATCGCCAACAAGAAAGCCGGACTGGACGCCCGGGTGATCATCAAGGTGAATTCAATGGTGGACGAGGCCATCATCGATTCCCTGTACCGGGCATCGCAGGCCGGAGTCCGCGTAGACGTGATTGTGCGCGGCATCTGCTCGGTGCGGCCCGGGGTGCCCGGCCTCAGCGAGAACATCACCGTCCGGTCCATCCTCGGGCGTTTCCTGGAGCACTCACGGGTCTTCGCCTTCGCCGACGGCGGCAACCCCGTGGTCTACATCGGTTCGGCAGACATGATGCACCGCAACCTGGACCGCAGGGTGGAAGCCCTGGTCCAGCTGGGATCCACCGAGGACATCGCAGACCTGATTGAGCTCATGGACCGTTACCTCGATCCAGGCACGGCGAGCTGGCACCTGGACGCCGACGGCATCTGGACCCGGCACCACAAGGATGGTGAAGGCAACCCGCTTGAGGATGTGCAGTCCTGGCTGCTCGCCTCCCGCTCGCGCCAGCGCGCACTGGCCCGCCGCTGATGCACACCGAGGAGCCCGCTGCGGAACGCCTGCCGCTGGACACTCCCGGCGATGGACGGGATACGCCGGAAGACACTGCCGCCCTGCTGCTGAACGGCAAAGCGACAGCACTCGACCTGGCCGGCGACCCCAAGGTTGTCGCTGCCGGGGCCCTGTGCTGGCGCGTGCGCGGCGACCAGCTTGAAGTACTGCTGATCCACCGGCCGCGGTATGACGACTGGTCCTGGCCGAAAGGAAAACTGGACTCCGGCGAGACCATTCCGGAATGTGCGGTCCGGGAAGTGAAAGAGGAAATCGGGCTGGACATCCGGCTTGGCATCGCGCTGCCGGAAACCCGATATCCGGTCTCTTCCGGAATCAAGGCCGTGCATTACTGGGCCGCCAACGGAACCAACGCCAAACCCCGTCCCGACGGAAAAGAAGTGGACGGCGTTCGGTGGTGCCCCCCGGAGGAAGCCGCGGCCCTCTTGACCAATCCCACGGACCGGCTTCCCCTCGAGGCACTCGTCACCGCCCATCAGGACGGCGACCTGGACACCTGGCCGCTCATCATTGTCCGCCATGCCAAAGCAAAACCGCGTTCGTCCTGGGCACGTGCCGAAGGCGACCGTCCGCTGGCTGCCACCGGCCAGCGACAGGCCAAGGCCGTGTCGCGGCTGCTGCAGGCCTGGCATCCGGACCGGGTGGTATCCAGCCCGTGGCTTCGCTGCGTGCAGACCATGGGTCCGTATGTGAATACGCGCAAACCCAAGTTCAAGACCGTGGATGCCCTCACCGAGCACAATGCCAAGCGCAAGCCTGGCAAGGCACGGCTGGCGGTGGACAATCTGTTCGAGAAGGCCCGCCCGGTGGCATTATGCACGCATCGCCCGGTGCTGCCGCTGGTCTTCGGTGTTCTCGCCGAGCAGATGGAGGACTGGATGGCGGCGCTCCTGCCGGACAAGGATCCCTACCTTGCCCCGGGCGAGGTGGTGGTCTGCCAGGTGAGCCGGCGGAATCCCCGGCGGATCATCTCGCTGGAGCGGTACCGGCCGTTCGACGACTAGCTTCTCCGGGCACGGTGCTGAGGGAAGCCAAACCTTGGCGAGCTAAGCCTATCCGTCCTTTTCTCCGCAGGTCAGCGGGCATATTGTGTCCCCATGAGCAAATTCACTGATCTCCTTGAAGCCCAGATTGGCAACGAGTTCAACGCGTCGCAGCAGTATGTGGCCATGGCCGTGTACTTCGACGGCGAAGACCTTCCGCAGCTGGCCCGCCACTTCTACGCCCAGTCTGTCGAAGAGCGGAACCACGCCATGATGCTGGTCCAGTACATGCTGGACCGCGACCTGCCCGTCCGGATTCCCGGCGTCGATCCCGTGAAGAACGACTTCAGTGACGTCGTCGAGCCGATCGCCCTGGCTTTGGCCCAGGAGAAGCAGGTCACCGCCCAGATCGAAGCCCTGTTCGCAGCAGCACGCGCGGAAGGCGATGCGCTGGGCGAACAGTTCATGCTCTGGTTCCTTAAGGAACAGGTGGAGGAGGTCGCCTCGATGAGCACGCTGCTGACCGTGGCCCGCCGGGCGGACAACTTGTTCGACCTGGAGAACTTCATGGCCCGCGAACGCGTGGGAGACGGCGGGGACGACGCCGGTGCACCCGAGGCGGCCGGCGGCGCCCTCTAACCCCTCGAGATCACAGAAACTGCCCGTATGAGCGCTCATACGGGCAGTTTCTGTCATCTCGGGGATTGACGGACGGAGTTATGTACCAGAGACTTGGCACAATCTGACATCCAGAGTCCCGGGGGATCCTATGGCTGCGGCCGCAATATCGGCTCTTGGCACCATCCTTTTCTGCGCCGCCGTCGTCGCTTTTGTGGTGCTTACCGTCCGGCCCAGGCCGGGAAGTGAAACGCGGACCGTGACGGAAGCTGCCCAAAAGTACGCCCGCCGCATCGGTATAGTGGCCCTGGGCACGGCTCTGTGGCTCCCGGGAGTGCTCCAGCCCGTGCTCCGGGAAACGGGCGGCGAACTCTGGTGGGACGGACACTATGCCGTTTCCTCCGCCCTGGTACAGCTGGGGGCTCCCACAGTCTTCTCCCTGGCTGTGCTGGCCGTTGGTGAACTGACCTGGCCCCGCCCGCGGGGAACCGTCCGCACTGCCCGGCTGCAGCACCGTGGAGTCCGCGGGCTGATCCCCCGCTACATGACCTGGGTGGCCTGTTTTTTCCTGGCCTATAACCTGCTCATCCTGGGGACCACCCTGGCCCGCGACCCCGGCTCCGCTTCCACTCAGCACCTCCTGACGGGATGGGCTCCCTGGCTGCTGCTCACCGTGGCCGCGGTCGCCGGGGTCCTCAAGCTCATCTCCGTGCGGCCCGTCGTTCCGGGTACGGCACCGGAAGCCGACGCCGTGCTCCGCCTCGCCTCAGCCCACCGGGTCATGCGCACCGCGGCCGGCGTCATGATCATGCTGGCCTCGTCCGGGGGCGTCTTCCTCTCGAACTACCCGGATCCACCCGGACTCAGCGCGGGCGGTGAAGCACTGCGGTATGTATCCCTCTGGATCGTCTTCGGCGGCATCCTGACCCTCCTGGCGCGGGCGCCCCGGGTCCCCCTGCCGGAACCGTCCGGTTCCGGCAGCCCGGACGCCCCCGCACTGTCCCCGCTCGGGGTGAAGTCCATGGCCGCCAGCCTGCGCCTGACCATTGCCGGACCGGCAGCTGCAGGCTTCGTCGGAATCATCGTCTTCGCCCTGGCGATGCAGCACCGTGTTGCCGCGGTCCTCGCCCTGGCTGCGGCGGCGGTAACCTTCACGGCACTGTGCGCCGCGGCGGAGTACAACCATACCCGTCGCATCCGCAGGACTCTGGCCGCCGCGGAGCCGATGGACGCGGACTCCGCAGAGTTCCTCCGAACGCCCCGCTGGCTGATGTGGACCGGGACGGCAGGGGCAGCGCTGACCCTCGGCGTCCTTCTGGGTGCAGCACTGCTCGGCCCGTCAATTGACCGCGCGGCCCTAGGCTACGCCGAGGCTGAAGCCAGCATCCGCAGCCACCAGGATGCCCCTTCGGCGGGCGGTGCAATAATCCCCGAGCCCTTTTTCGATTGGCGGTTTGCCCTCAGCTCTGCCCTTTTGGTCCTGCTCCTGCCGCTGGCGACCGACCTGGTATCCCGTAAGGTCCTTGCCAGGCCTGCATTGTCCGGTGACCGGGACACTGACCTCAGGCTTCGAAGGGTGGCGCTGTTCCGTCTGGCCCGGACGAGCACCGCCACGTGCCTGGCCGCTGCCGGGCTGGTGCTCACCGATGTCTCCCGCCAGAGCCGCTGGGCCAGCACCTATAACCCCGACATCCCTCTCGAACCTCCCCTGGACTGGCTGGCGCCGCTGGTCCAGCAGGCCAGCGCGGCGAGCACCCTTCTGCTGCTCGCCGCAGTCGTGGTTGCCTGGCGCCAGTTTGGTCCGTCCCACTTCCCGGATGATCCGCGCTACGCCGAGCAGGCAGAGCTTCCCCCGGCGCAGCGGGCATGAGCGCACAGATCCGGGTGGATCTGGCCTCCCCTGTTCCTCCGTACGAACAGATCCGCTCACAGGTGAGCGCCCTGGCAACAGCAGGAGTCCTGTCACCGGGTGAGAGGCTGCCCACCATCCGCATGCTGGCCGCTGACCTTGGCGTGGCCCCGGGTACGGTCGCCCGGGCCTACAAGGAACTCGAAGCCGAGGGAACCGTCACCGCGCTGCGCCGCCGGGGCACGGCCATAGCGCAGCGTGCTGCCACGCCTACGAGTGGCCCGGGCAGTGTCCCAGCCGAGGTGGGCGCCGCCGTCGGCCACCTTGTCTCCACTGCGCACCGGCACGGGCTTCCCGACGCCCTTGTGCTCTCGCTCCTGGCGGATTCGCTGTCCCGGAGACGCTTCGACACTAGACTGGAGCCGTGACCACGATTCCCACTCCGTACGAAGACCTGCTGCGCGACATCCTGGCGCACGGCACCCCGAAGTCCGACCGCACCGGCACCGGTACGCGCAGTGTCTTTGGCCGCCAGATGCGCTTCGACCTCAGCGAGTCCTTCCCGCTGATCACCACCAAGCGCGTGCACTTCAAGTCCGTGGCGCTGGAACTGCTGTGGTTCCTGCGCGGAGACTCGAATGTCCGCTGGCTGCAGGAACGCGGCGTCACCATCTGGGATGAATGGGCGGACGACGACGGCGAGCTGGGGCCGGTCTACGGCGTCCAGTGGCGCTCCTGGCCCACGCCGGACGGCGGGCAGATCGACCAGATCGCGAAGCTGGTCGACGGCCTGAAGAACAACCCGGATTCACGGCGGCACATAGTCACTGCCTGGAACCCGGCAGAAGTGGAGAACATGGCGCTGCCTCCGTGCCACGCCATGTTCCAGTTCTACGTGGCGGACGGCAAGCTCTCCTGCCAGCTCTACCAGCGTTCTGCGGACACCTTCCTGGGCGTGCCGTTCAACATTGCCTCCTACGCGCTGCTCACCCTGATGGTGGCGCAGCAGGTGGGCCTGGAGCCGGGCGAGTTCGTCTGGACCGGCGGCGACGTGCACATCTACGACAACCATCTGGACCAGGTAACGGAACAGCTGTCCCGCTCACCGTTCCCGTATCCTAAACTGCGGCTGAGGCGGAAGCCTGCCAGCATCTTCGACTATGAGCTTGATGACTTCGAGGTCCTGGATTACCAGCACCACCCCGGCATCAAGGCACCTATCGCCGTGTGAAAGGGCACCCGTCTTGACTGAATCGAACAGGTTCGCAGATTCAACCCGCTACTACCCCGTCGGCCGCGCCGGCGAAGAGGGGCTGGAACTCAACGACGCCCTGGCAGCCCGGGGCTACGGGAACACCGGCGTGCCGCTCGTTGGCATGATCTGGGCGCAGACCACCGACGGCGTCATCGGCAAGGACGGCGGCATGCCCTGGCACCTGCCTGAAGACCTCGCGCATTTCAAGGCCAGCACACTGGGACACCCCGTCATCATGGGCCGGCGCACCTGGGAGTCCTTCCCGGAAGCGTTCCGGCCGCTGCCGGGGCGGAAGAACATTGTGATTTCCTCCCGTGAGGGACTGGCCGCCGAGCTGGAACCGACGGGCGCCGTCGTCGTGCCGTCCCTGGAAGCTGCGCTGGAAGCCGCTGAAGGAAGTGAAGGCAGCAGCCGAATCTGGATCGTAGGCGGATCCCAGGTATATGCCGAGGCCGAGCCCCTGGCGGATGTTGCGGTGGTCACGGTGATCAACACCGAGACTGAGGGCGACAGCTATGCCCCTCATCTGGGGGCAGACTGGACGTTCAGCGGCGTCAGCCCGGCACAGGACTGGTACACGTCCGCGAACGGACTGCAGTACAGGTTCGCGCTGTGGACCCGGAACCGGAACGTAACCGAGCAGGACGGCTGAGAACCCCTGCCCTAGACTGAAGGCATGACTTCAGCAGCTTCTTCTGTCCCTACCGCGGGCTTCGTCGGCTGGCGGGGCATGGTCGGTTCCGTCCTTATGCAGCGCATGCAGGAGGAAGGCGATTTCGACCTGATCAACCCCGTCTTCTTCTCCACCTCCAACGCGGGCGGCGCAGCGCCGTCCTTCGCTGAAGGTGCGGGCCCCCTGCAGGATGCCTACGACGTCCAGACGCTGGCCAAGCTGCCGATTATTGTTACGACCCAGGGCGGTGACTACACCTCCGAGGTTTACCCGAAGCTGCGCGACGCCGGCTGGGACGGCCTGTGGATCGATGCCGCCTCCACCCTGCGCATGGATGACAGCGCCATCATCGTGCTGGATCCGGTCAACCGGGACGTCATCGATGCCGGGCTGGCCCGCGGCGTGAAGAACTTCGTGGGCGGCAACTGCACCGTCTCCTGCATGCTCATGGGCCTGGGCGGACTGTTCCGCAACGGCCTCGTGGAGTGGGGCACTTCCATGACCTACCAGGCAGCGTCCGGCGGCGGTGCCCGGCACATGCGTGAGCTGCTCAACCAGTTCGGTGCCCTGAACTCCGCCGTGGCAGCGAACCTCGCCGATCCGGCGTCGGCCATCCTTGAAATCGACCGCGCAGTGCTGGCCCAGCAGAAGGATCCGTCCATGGATTCTTCCCAGTTCGGCGTTCCGCTGGCCGGTTCCGTGATCCCGTGGATCGACGCCGACCTGGGCAACGGGCAGTCCAAGGAAGAGTGGAAGGGCGGCGCGGAGACCAACAAGATCCTCGGCCTCGGCTCCGATTCCGGCAGGATTCCCTTCGACGGACTCTGCGTCCGCATCGGCGCCATGCGCTCACACTCCCAGGCCCTGACCCTCAAGCTCACCGAAGACCTTTCCGTCGCCGAGATTGAACGGATCATCGACGCGGACAACCAGTGGGCCAAGGTGGTTCCGAACACCAAGGAAGCCACCATGGAACAGCTCACCCCGGTGGCTGTGACCGGAACGCTGGACATTCCGGTGGGCCGTATCCGCAAGCTTGAAATGGGCCCGGAGTACATCAGCGCGTTCACCATCGGCGACCAGCTGCTCTGGGGTGCCGCCGAGCCGCTGCGCCGGATGCTGCGCATCGCGACCGGCAACCTCTAGAAATTCACCGCCAGCTTCGAGAGGCCACTTACGGCTCTTTT
>NZ_BAAALV010000002.1:989545-991437 GCF_039528575.1 Arthrobacter gandavensis | reverse complement strand
GAGCCGTAAGTGGCCTCTCGTCGGTTTAGGGGAAGGGACGCCCGACGGCGGCGCGCTAGTCGGCGCCGACGGCGGCTGCGGCGTCCGGCACGTCGTGCGGATCCGGATCGCCGGCACCGCTGCGCAGGAGCAGCAGTCCCGCAGCTACGGCGCAGCAGATGGCGCCGACCCAGAACGGTGCGCGCATGCCCAGCCACTGCGCGATGTGGCCCACAAGGATGGCCGAGACAGCTCCGCCGAACCAGCGCAGGAAGTTGTAGCCGGCGCTGTTCACCGCCCGTGGTCCCGTACCCGAGCTCATCGCGGTGCCGGTGAAGAGGGTGTTCAGGATGCCGGAGAAGATGCCTGAGACAACGATCCCGATCACCACCACGGTCTTGTTTCCGGCAGCCATGCCCAGCAGCACCAGCGCGTAGATGAGCACCGTGAGCACCGCTCCCCCGCGCTCACCGAACCAGCCGGCCACCTTCGGTGCCAGCACCACTGATGAAACCGCCACGCACAGGCCCCAGCCGAAGAAGACAAAGCCAACGAAGAAGGCTCCTTCTTCCAGCACAAACGGCGACCAGGCAATGATCGAGAAGAACGCAGCGGTGTAGAACGCCGAACCGAGGGATGTCATCAGCAGGTTCCGGTTCCGCAGTGCCAGGAGGGGATCCACGAGCCGGATCTTCTGCCGCGCGGATTTGTCTTTGTCCTTGGCCAGCATGGCCAGGCACAGGATCACCCCAACAGCCATGAGCACAGCGGTGCCGGCGAACGGCCCCCGCCAGGAGATGGTGCCCAGCGCGGCGCCCAGGAGCGGCCCGACGGCGAGGCCCACGCCCAGTGCGGCCTCATACAGCAGGATGGCTCCGGCCTGCCCGCCGGCTGCGGCACCAACGATGACCGAGAGTGCCGTGGCGATGAAGAAGGCGTTGCCCAGTCCCCAGACGGCCCTCAGCCACACGAGCGTCTCAATGCTGTTCGCCAGCGCGCACGCCCCCGCGGCGAGCACAATGAGCACCAGCCCCGTCACCAGGGTGCGCTTGGCACCGAAGCGGTAGGACATCACTCCGGTCAGCAGCATGGCAAGGACCTGGACGCCCAGGTAGGAACCGAACAGCAGGGTGGTTTCCGTGGGGGAAGCGCCGAGTTCCTCGGTGATGGTGTTGAGGATCGGGTCCACCAGGCCAATACCCATAAACGCGATCACAGCGGCAAAGGCCGTGACCCACACTGTTTTCGGCTGTCCGCGCAGTGCGTCCGCGAGCCGTGGATGTGCGGGAGCCTCCCGCACGGCTGCAGCTCTGCTCATGTCTGTGGTGCCTTTCGGGTAAGAAGTCTTTAGTCGTCCGCTGAGGGACGGTTGCCGGGCTGGTCCGCTTCCGGCGTGTCCGGTCCCAGGGACAGAAGCCGAACTACTGCAGGGATGGCGTCCTGCAGGAGCCTGCGGTCCTGTTCCGGAAGCCGCTCGAGCAGCAGGGCGAAGGAGTGGTTTCGGCGGTCCACGAGCTCGTCCACCTGGCTGCGGCCCTTGGCGGTGAGGTCGATAACGACGGCGCGCCGGTCGGCTGGGTCTGCCCGGCGTTCCACCAGGCCGAGTTTGACCAGTCCGTTGACCACGGAAGTGGCGGAGGGCAGCTGGACGCCTTCCAGGGCGGCAAGTTCACCCATTCGGAGCGGGCCGCGGTCCACCAGGGTGCTCATGACCGAGGATTGGGAAGCCGTCAGGTCCCATCCCGGGATACGGCGGCGGCTCAGGTGGTAGAGCCGGGGCAGCATGGGGCGCAGTTCCTGCGACAGCTGGAGGGACTCATCAAAACTCATAGTTAAAGATTCTAAGTATTAGAATCCCTAAGCACAATCCTGGCTGTGCACCCCGACATGACAGAAACTGCCCGTTTGGAGCT
>NZ_BAAALV010000002.1:960964-989519 GCF_039528575.1 Arthrobacter gandavensis | reverse complement strand
GCGGGTGCTACAGCGCGCAGTTGATCAGCAGCGGTTCCGGATGCAGCCGGATGCCGAAGCGCTGTTCGACGCCGTCGGCCACTGCGCGGGCAATGGACAGCAGGTCTTCGGCGGTGGCACTGCCGCGGTTGGTTACCGCCAGGGTGTGTTTGGCGGAGAGTGATGCCCGGCCTCCGGCGAGATCCGCCCCGGCGGTACCCGGCAAGCCGAAACCCTTGCCGAACCCTGCGTGTTCGATCAGCCAGGCGGCGCTGAGTTTGACCATGCCGGGCTCGGCCACCGGGTACCGCGGTGCGTCCGCGGGCAGCCGGTCAGCCTCCGGTGCGGGCAGGATGGGGTTCGTGAAGAAGGACCCGGTGCTGTAGGTGTCCGGATCCGACGCGTCCAGGACCATGCCCTTGCCTGCACGCAGCCGCAGGACTTCCCGCCGCACATCGGCGATGTCCGCGCTCCCGCCCACTTCAACGTTCAGCGCGCGGGCGAGCTCGGCGTAACGCACCGGAGCGCTGGCGGTTCCCTTGGCCACGGCGAATTCAACGCTCAGGACAACGTAGCGCGGCGAGCCGTTCACCGTGGTGCGCTTGAGCAGCGAATCCCGGTAGCCGAACTCCAGCTCTGCGGCGCCGAAGCGGCGCCGGGTGCGTTCCTGACGGTCCCAGGTGAGTACCGAGACGATGCTGTGCGAGACGTCCGCACCGTAGGCACCCACGTTCTGTACCGGCGTCGCACCTGCCAGCCCGGGAATACCGGAGAGCGCCTCAAGGCCCGAATAGCCTTCGGCCACGGTTGTTGCCACCAGGTCATCCCACGGGTGGCCTGCCTGCACGTCTACGACGGCGGTGCCGCCGTCGCCTTCGCGGAACTCGATGCCGCGGTGGCCAACGTGCACCACCGCGCCGTCGAAGCCGTCGTCGGAAATGAGCAGGTTCGAACCGCCGCCCACGATCAGCAGGGGCTCCGACGCCTCGTCTGCCGCGCGGACCATCGAGATCAGTTCATCGGGGGTTTCGGCGTTCAGGTAGCGGTATGCCGGTCCGCCCACGCGGGATGTCGTCAGGGACGCAAGCTGCATCGAGGTCAGAGCGCTCACCAGACCCGCACAACCGCCTGTGCCTTGACCAGCACTTTCTGGCCGTTGAAAGTCACTGCCAGGTCAATGCGGGCCGTGGAGTTGTCAGCGTCGACGGCACCGACCGTGCCGGTGACTTCGACGACGGCGCCCGGGACGCCCTCGACGTCTTCTACGGTGACGGGGCGGGTGAAACGCGTCTGGTAATCCAGGACAGCTCCCGGATCTCCGATCCAGTCGGTGACCAGCTGCACGGCCGCACCCATGGTGAACATGCCGTGCGCGATGACGCCGGGCAGGTCCACGGAGCGCGCAAAACGTTCGTTCCAGTGGATCGGATTGAAATCCCCCGAGGCACCGGCGTAACGGACCAGGTCCGCACGGCTGATTTCCAGGGTGGTCCGGCCGATTTCCTGTCCGGCCTGCAGTTCGCTGAGTGCAATGGACATGGCTACTGGCCCTCTCCCCGGACGAGGATCGATGAGAGTGTGGTGGCGACCTTCTCGCCTTCCACCGTGGATATTTCCGCACGGGTGGTGATGAGGGCGCCGTCGCCCATTGCCCGCACGTTGTCCACATGGAGTTCAGCGAGCAGCTCGTCCCCCGCCACGATCGGACGGTGGTGCGTGAAGCGCTGGTCCGCATGGACTACCCGGGAAAAGTCGATGCCCGCTTCCGGGTCCCTGATGAGCTGGGCGTCGGCCTGCTGGGCCACGATGATCGCGAAGGTGGGCGGGGCAACCAGGTCTGCGTAACCCAGCTTCTGCGCCGCAGCGATCTCGAAGTGGGCGGGATTGGTTGCCTTCACGGCCCGGGCGAAATCCCGGATCTTCTCCCGGCCAACCTGGTAGGACTCACCGGCCGGGTACCTCCGGCCGGCCAGTTCTGGGTTGATGCTCATTTGTTTCCCTTCATCCGGCGGCGGGCGTCGCGGGCTCGCACCACCATACCGCTCAGGTGCGCGCTCATGCCCACCACAATTACCGGCAGGCCCAGGTACATGATGATTTGCTGGTTGGTCACCGCACCCAGAATGACCATCAGGATGCCGGCGCCGGTGACAGAGAGGGCGACGACGACGAGGCGGCGGTAAAGCGGAGAACCGGTTTCCCAGGGGGTGTTAAGCATGGCTTCAGAATACAGTCGCGGCACCGTGGGCGCCGAAACGGGGGTGGCCTGCGGCCCGGTCAGAAGAGCGGCTGCTGGAGAGCGGGCAGGTGGGTGCGGAAGTCACCGAATTCGACCCGCTGGCCCTTCAGGGCGGTGAGGTCCGCCAGAAAGAGCAGGCCGGGCTCGTCGGTGACTGCGAGCGCGGTGCTGCCCAGCATGCCGCGGATCACCAGCCCGTGTTCCCCGGCGGACAGTGCAACCGGGTAGAGGGCGGGGGCCGGAGGCAGCAGCACGTTCCCGAAGGCCGCCGGACGCTGCCAGGTGTCCTTTACGACCTCGAATCCTTCCGGGTCCCGGTCGAACAGGACTGCCCGGGCCGCGTCGGCATGGTGTGCGTTGATGGTCTTCAGCTCCTCGTCAGGCAGCGGGGAGGCCAGGGCTGCGCACTTGTGTCCGGCGCGCACGGCCTGCGGCAGGCCAAGGGCACCGGATACCACGTCCTCCAGGACCCGGACTGCCTGCCCGTTGGCGGCGCGGGCCACGTACTGGGCGGCCATCGCACCCTGCTCGGTGAGGCGCAGCATCTTCCGCTGGTCGGCTGCAGTGCCCACCTTGGTGGTTCCGTCCGCGAAGGTGGCTATATAAAGCCACTGCGGCCGGGCGAGGTAGTTCTTCAGCCCGGCCGGCAGTTCGCCGCCGCGGTGGCTGTTGTGTACCAGCCGTCCCTCGTCCTGGAAGAAGCACCGCCTGCACTGGTAACCCCGCTCGGCCGGGGCGTTGCCCGGGCAGGGCTGAGCGGCTCGTCCTTCTTCCCCAAGCAGCTCGTAACCCAGGCAGTAGCGCGGAGCCTCGGAGCGGATCCGGAAGCGCAGCTCAGTTCCGGGGCCGAGCCTCAGCGTTGACCTTCCGCCGGGCTGGGACAGGCGCAGGAACGCGCCGTCGTCGTCCCACGCCGTGCCGCCGCAAAGGTACATGGCGTTAGTCATTCAGCGCAGCCTCCGGGAGCTAGGGGTCCATTTCACGGTACCGCACCCGCAGATGAGGGGATTTCCTGTGCCGGAGACCGAACCGGCATCCGGCGGGAAGGCGGGTGCCGGGTGCCGGGTGCCGGGCAGGTACTGCCTACGCGGGGGCGCCTCCGCGCAGGTAGACGGTGGTGGTGTGGGTGAAGAACTCCTTGGCCGACTGGCCCTGTTCCTTGGGGCCGTACCCGGACTTCTTCGCGCCGCCGAACGGAACATGGGGATCAGCTCCGGCGGATTCGGAGTTCACATGCAGGATTCCGACGTCGATGCCCTCCACGGCGTCGAGCACCCGGGTGATGTCCTGGGTGAAGACGGCGGCGGAGAGCCCATACTCGCCCTGCCCTGCCCATTCGAAGGCCTGGGCGGCGCTGCGGGCCCTTCGAACGGCGAGGACCGGCCCAAAGAACTCCTCGGTCCACGCCGGGTTCGCCTCCGCCTCCGCCGCGTCTGCCGGTAATTCAAGGATGGTGGGCGGCACGAACGCTGATCCGGCGCCTTCGGGCAGCTCGCCCTGGAACACGAGTGCAGCCCCCGCTGAAAGTGCTGCGTCGATTCCCCGGCGGACGTCATCCGCGGCCGCGGATGAGACCAGCGGGCCCATGTGGACGGACGGATCAGCCGGATCACCGGTGTTCCACTGCTGCAGCCGCCTGGCGAGGCGGGACAGGAAGTCATCGGCCACCGGCTCCTCAAGGATCAGCCGGGAGGTGGCGGTGCATTTCTGTCCCGTTGACCGGAACGCGCCGAACAGCACCTGCTCGGCGGCCAGGTCCAGGTCCGCGCCCGCCAGGACGATGGCGGCATTCTTGCCACCCATTTCAGCCTGCACCGGCACCCCGCGTCCGGCGCCGGCGGCGGCGAGACGCCGGCCGACTCCGGTGGACCCGGTGAATGTCAGTCCGTCCAGCAGCGGGTGCTCCACCAGTGCCGTGCCGAGCGCACCGGGCCCAATCACCAGGTTCAGCACACCTTTGGGCAGGCCGGCTTCATCCAGTGCCTCCGCCAGGCGCTGTGCCAGGAGGGGAACCGTACTGGCCGGTTTCCAGACGACAGTGTTGCCGTACACCAGGGCGGGGGCGATCTTCCAGGCCGGAATCGCGATGGGGAAATTGAAGGGCGTCACGACGCCCACAACTCCCAGGGGTTTGCGCACCACCAGGATCTGTTCTCCGCGTCTCGGGGAGGAAAAGACCTCACCGGCGGAACGGTCCCCCTCATTCCCGTAGTAGCGCAGGATCTGCGCAGCGCGGGCAACCTCTCCCCTGCCCTCGGCCAGGGTCTTGCCCTCCTCCCGTGCGAGTTCCAGCCCGAGGTCACCGGCGGAACCCTCAAGCAGTGCGGCAGCGCGGAGCAGGACGGCCCCGCGTTCGTGCATAGGTACCGCCGCCCATGCCGCTGCCGCTTCGGACGCTGCGGAAACAGAACGCTCCAGCTGCTCCGCAGTGGCCTGCCGCCCGGCAGCCACGGTTTCTTCCGGCCGTGCGGGATTACCGGAGGTTAGCTCAGCGCCGTCGCCGTCTTCCCATTTGCCTGCGATGAACTGCCGCAGGGCCGCGGCGGGGATGTTGGGGGCCAAGGACTTCTCCTGTGTTCGGTGGAGTGGTGTGCCGGTTAGCGGAAGGCGGGAACGCCGGTGAGGTGCTGGCCCAGGATGAGGGTGTGCACCTCATCGGTGCCCTCGTACGTCCGCACGGATTCGAGGTTGTTCGCGTGGCGCAGCGGCGAGTAGTCCAGGGTGATGCCGTTGCCGCCGAGGATGGTCCTGGCTTCCCGGGCAATGGCGATCGCTTCCCGGACGTTGTTCAGCTTGCCCACCGAGATCTGGTGGTTCTGCAGTGTCCCGGCATCCTTGAGCCTGCCCAGGTGCAGAGCGAGCAGGAATCCCTTGTTGATCTCAAGGGCCATGTCCACGAGCTTCTGCTGGGTCAGCTGGTAGCCCGCTAGCGGCTTGTCGAACTGCAGCCGTTCCTTGGAGTAGGCCAGAGCGGCTTCGAACGAATCCCGGGCGGCGCCCATGGACCCCCAGATGATTCCGTAGCGCGCTTCGTTGAGGCAGGAGAAGGGCCCGCGCAGGCCGCGGGCGCCGGGAAGCACAGCGTCAGCAGGCAGCCGCACGCCGCTGAGTTCAATCTCGCACTGGATGCTGGCACGCATGGAGAGCTTCGGCTCTATGGGGGTAGCCGTGAAGCCGGCCGTCTCGGTGGGCACTACGAAGCCGCGGATGCCGTCGTCGGTCTGCGCCCAGATCACGGCCACCGAGGCGACGTTGGCCAGCCCGATCCAGCGCTTGGTGCCATTGAGGACCCAATCCTCGCCGTCGCGCCGGGCGAAGGTCTTCATGGCAGACGGATCGGACCCGGCCGTTGGTTCGGTGAGTCCGAAGCAGCCGATTTCCTCGCCCTTGGCCATCCCCGGCAGCCAGCGTGACTTCTGCTCCTCGGACCCCCACTTGGAGATGGCGCTCATGGCCAGCGAGCCCTGCACGGAGACGAAGGTCCGCAGTCCGGAGTCACCGGCCTCAAGCTCGGCTCCGGCGAGCCCGTATTCAACGGCGGAACGCCCCGCGCAGCCATAACCGTGCAGGTGCATTCCCAGCAGCCCGAGCTTTCCCATTTCCGGCACGATCTCCAGCGGGAAATGGGCGGCTTCGTACCAGCCGGCGATATTGGGGCGGATCGCCTCGTCCACGAAGGAGCGGACCTTGGCCCGCAGCGCAAGCTCGTCGCTGCTGAGCAGCGAATCGAAGCTGATCAGGTCTGCCGGTTCCAGGGTTTCCGTGGACGGGACTGCGGTGGTGCTCATGGCGATCTTCTCTTTCGGGTTGACGGCTGTGGAGCCTGCCTGCGCCGGGCCAGGGCAGGTTCCAGGGTCATGAGCACACGCTACGGAGGCCTGCGACATGCGTCATTGAACATTTGGCCCAATTGTCGCGTGAATACCGGATGATTTATCCCATGGTTTCCCTTTCTGAGCTTTGTGCCGTCCTCGGAGCGCATTTGGTACCCGTCAATGGCCGTTCCCTACCGGCCCGGGAACTGACCGGCGTCCACGTTTCGGAGCTTGAGGACCCCACCCCCTATCTGGACGGCGGAGAGCTGCTGCTCACCACGGGCATGCCGCTGGGCGGGAGTCCGGCAGCCACGGCCCGCTACGTGGACCGGCTGCGCACCAAGGGAGTCCACGCCCTGGGCATCGGACTGGGCCCCTGGCTCACCAATGTGCCCCGCTACCTGTCCGAAGCCTGCGACGAGGCGCAGATCCATTTGCTGGCGGTGCCCGACGGCGTGCCCTTCCAGAATGTGTCCCGCTCCTTCTGGCGGCTCTCGGCCCGCAGCGGCGAGGCAGAGCTGCTGGGCAGCCTGGGAACCCAGACCTCCCTTGCACAGGCGGCCATGCGCCCCGGCGGTGCAGCCGCCGTCATCCGCGGCCTCGCCCAGGCCCTGGGCGGATGGGCAGCCTTCCTGCCCTCGGACACGGAACCGGAGAGGTACTGGCCGGAGAGCACCGGCGCACTGCTCCCCCTGCTGCGGGAGGAGACCATCCGGCTGAACCGGGCCGGCACCCATTCGGCGGCGACCTTCGAACTGCACGGCCAACCGGTGGTGGAGTACCCCATCGCCGCCGGCAGCCGGATCCACGGCTTCCTGGCCGTGGGGCCCGGCCGGAAGCTCGCTGCACCGGACCGCCAGGTCATCATGACCGTCTGCACCCTCCTGGCGCTGAAGGCCCGTCAGCGGGAGGCAGCGTCCAGTGCCGCTTCCGTACTGGAAACCGCCGTCGCCAAGCTGGTGCTCCACGGACACACAGAGGCAGCGCGCATCCTGGCTGAGGATGCAGGGCATCCCGAGCTGCCGCGCCGCGTGCGGGTCCTGGCACTTAGCGCCGGAGATTCCGCGGCCCCGGAACAGCTGGCAGCCGCTGCCCCGGCCCTTGCTCCGGCGCCCGGGGTGCAGCCGGTCCCCAACGGAGTCACAGGCTGCACGCTTCGCCACGAGCGGGACGGCGTGCTGTACGTGCTCCTGCCCGAAGACGGGAGAGCGGACAACCCGAAGGAGGCCCCGTACGCGGAAACGGTCCCGGGGCTCTCCGGCGCCGTCAGCGATCCAGTTAGCCTGGCGGAAGTACCGGGCGTCCTGGCCGGGCTCCGGCGGGCACTGAGCCAAGCCCCTTCCGGAACCCTCGCGGGCCTGGCCGCGCCCGCCAACGCCGCGGCACAGGTCTGGGTACAGTCACTGGCGGCATATCCCCGCGCGGATCTGGTGGGCACCGTCACCGAATACCTGCGGCACCGGGGCCACTGGGAAAACGCGTCGCGCGCCCTGGGCATCCACCGCAACTCCCTGCGGCACCGGATGGCCCTCGCATCGTCCCTGCTCGGCGTTGACCTGGACGACCCGGATGTCTTCGCCCCGCTGTGGCTGGAGCTGCGTCAGCGGGAGAGGTAGCCTCCGGCGTCCGCACTTCCGGCAGCCGGCTCCTGCAGCCATTTCAGGACGTCTTCCGTGTGCTGTCCAAGCCTGGGCGGAGCGTCCGTCCGCGGAGCCAGGGCAGGCTCCCACTGGGCAGGGTGACGGATCTGCCGCCCGGCCGGAGCGCCGTCGGAATCCGTCAGCTCAAGTACCGGGTCCAGGCCGAGCGACTCGGCGTAGGCGATCCCCTCATCGATGCCGGCAACTTTGCCCGCGGGCACTCCTGCCCGGCTCAGGCGTTCCTGCCAGTGCGCGGCCGGCGCGGCGGCGAGGTATGTCTCCAACAGCGGAATCAGTTCCTCCCGGTGCTGCACCCGGGCACTGTTGGTGGCGAACCGTCCATCCAGGGCCAGCTCGGGAGCACCCAGTTCGCGGGCCAGCCGGGCGAACTGCGAGTCGTTGCCGCACGCCACCGCCAGCGGGACGTCCTCGCAGGCCAGCAGCTGGTACGGAACTATGGAGGGATGGGCGTTGCCCATGCGGCCCGGAACCACGCCGGCGCCAAGGAAAGCCTGCGCCTGGTTGGCCAGGGCCCCCTGCAGGCTGGAGAGCAGGTTGAGCCGGACGTGGGTTCCCCGGCCGGTCGCCCGGCGGGAAAGCAATGCCGCCAGCACCGCAGTCACGGCGTCCTTTGCGGTGAGCACGTCCACCAGGGCTACCCCGGCTTTCATCGGCGTTCCCCCGGGCTCACCGGTGATGCTCATCAGCCCGCCGAGGGCCTGGACCACAAAGTCGTAGCCAGGCAGGTCACGGCCGCCCTCGTCGCCAAAACCGGAGATCGACGCGTAGACGAGGCCGGGATTGGCCTCGCTCAGCTCCGCGTACCCCAGCCCCAGTTTGTCGAGTCCGCCGGGCTTGAAGTTCTCCACCAGAACATCGGCCCGCAGCGCCAGTTCCCGGGCAAGCCGGATCCCGCGCTCGTCCGCCAGGTCAAGGCAGACCGATTCCTTGTTGCGGTTCACTGCTTCGAAGTACGTGGCACCGGTGCCGGAGAAGGGCGGGCCCCAGCTGCGTGTGTCATCACCGGTTCCCGGACGTTCAACCTTGATGACGCGCGCTCCAAGGTCCGCCAGGGTCATGGTGCACAGTGGACCGGCAAGGACCCGGGAGAAGTCAGCCACCAGGATTCCCTCCAGCGGCCGCTGGACCTTCGGCGTCGCGTCGCTGCTGGTCACGGATGGATTCCCCTTTGATTCAGATTGCTTCAGACTCCACGGTTTCCCCCACCCTAAGTACTCTGGGCCGGGAGAACCTGGTCATCTCATCCAAACCACAGGGTCAACACGCACAGAACGCATCCGCCGGCAGACAGCACTCCGCCCCGGGAGCCTGCCGGCTTCCGGGGCGGTGCGGGAGGGGGACGTCAGGCGTGCTGACCGGCGTGCTGCCCTTCGGAGATTTCTTCGACCACCTTGGCGTTGAACGCCTCAAGGTCGTCGGGGGTGCGGCTGGTAACCAGGCCCTGGTCCACCACAACCTCTTCGTCACTCCAGTTGGCACCCGCATTGCGCAGGTCGGTGGCGAGGGTGTGGAAGGACGTCAGGTCGCGGCCCTTGACTACCTCGGCGTCGATCAGCAGCCACGGTCCGTGGCAGATCGCTGCAACGGGCTTGCCTGCTTCGAAGAAGTCCCGGGCAAAGCGCTGGGCGTCCTTGTTCACGCGCAGGTAGTCGGCGTTGACGACGCCGCCGGGCAGGACCAGCGCGTCGAAGTCCGAGGCATTGGCATCCGCCACGTCCAGATCCACGGAGAAAGTGTCACCCTTATCCACTCCGTTGAAACCCTGAATGCTGCCGCTGGAGGGCGAAACCAGGACGGGCGATCCCCCGGCCTCCTTCACTGCCTCCCACGGGCTGGTGAGTTCGATCTGCTCCACGCCGTCCGTGAGCAGGAAAGCGACCTTCTTGCCGGAAATATCATGTGCTGACATTTTGCCTCCGTTCGTGGTCAGGCGGTCCGGTCTGAACCGCCTCTGCCCTCTACCCTAGGAAAAAGAGGCAAAGATAAGCAAGCTGATCTTTCTACAGTCCTCCGGCTACTGCTGCCGCAGCCCTTAGCCAGGCGCGCTGGGTGGCGGGACGGAGCGAGGCATACCGGATCTGCCCCTTCACCAGCGCAGGGTCATAGGGAATGGTCACCGCGGCCCGCGCAAGCACCTTGAACGCCTCGGCGACCCTCCGCGCCTGCGCTTCGGTGCCGTTGCGGTCGGCCTGGGAAACAATAACGACGGCGCCGCGTGCCAGCTCCGCGTACTTCCCGCCTCGTTCCTGCAGTGCTTCAAGCAGCAGGGCCCCCGCCTCGGCATGTTCCTCGACCGTGGTGGTGGCGATGACCAGCTGGTCGGTGTGATCGATCATGCGCAGCCATCGCTCCGCACTTTCGTCGTTGCCGGAGTCCACCACGTTCAGGCGGAAATACTTGGACGCAACGGAATGCAGCGCATCGAAGTCAGCCCTGGTGACTTTCTGTTCCGAGGCCAGGACGTTCGGATTGGAGCGCAGGACGTCGTACTTGTCATCCGTCTGGTGATGGACAAACTTGGCGAGCATTGCCGACTGGGCTGCCGGGGAGAGCAGCAGCCCGGTCTCCGGCAGCAGGTCCATGACGGTGGCATCGTGCTGGGCCTGTTCAGTACGCCAGCCCAGGGTGCCACGGGTCTCATTGTTGTCCCAGGCCAGGACCGGGCCGCCCCCGTTGCGGGCGAAGATGGCGGCGAGCATCACCGTTGTGGGCGTCTTGTTCGCACCGCCCTTGCCGTTGACCACGGAGATGGTCCGCGGACCCGGCCAGTGCTGGCTGACGATGCGGGTATCCCGGCGCTCCTCCAGTTCCCGTGCAGACGGCGCTATCCGGATGCCCAGGGATGCCAGGAAACCGCGGAATCCACGGGCGGCCGGAATCCGGGCAGTCTGGGTGTCAAGGAAGGTTGCACGGCGCACGTCGTTGGGTTCCCCGCGCACCGCGGCACGGGTACGTTCGCGGAGGTCGCCCGGCATCTGGGCGGGCTCCAGCGGCAGGCCTGCTGGATGCCCGGCAGCGGCTTCAGTCGATTCGCTGTCCTGGATCTCAATCTCCTGCTGTGCGCCGGCAGGCGGTGCTACCGGAAGTTCGGGAAGTACGACGGCGAGCGGCTGGCCGCCGGTGCCTATGCCGGGCTCATAAGCGGGTTCCGGCTCAGGCTCCGGCGGGAAGGCCTGCTCCGGCGCGGGCTCGGCCCGGAAGATTCCCGGGGACTCGGGCGCCGGCTGGGCTCCAACCTCCGCTTCAGGATCCGGATCCGGATCCGCTGCGGGCTCAGGCTCGGGTACGTCCTCAAATGCCGCCCCGGCCTCATGTACGGGCTCCGGCGCGGGAACCGGCTCGGCCTGATAAAGCGGTTCAGCCTCAACCAGCGGCTCATAGCCGATTACGGGCCCAGCCTCCGTTACCGGCTCGGCTTCGGGCGTCACTGCTGCTTCATCCGCCGCGGACACAGCGTCCGGCTCCCGGCCTTCATTCCCGCCGCCTGAACCGCCATTCCTGCCGTCTGGATAGGAGTCCTCGAGCAGCACGCCCGGAGAGGCGGCAGAAGTATGGACGTCCCCGCCGTCCTGCGCTCCGGCCGGCTCCGCTGCCGGGCCGATTCCCCAGGAACGCAGTTCCGCCCGGGCGCGGCGCCTGGACGGAAGCGTTTCGTCCTGCGCCCCTGCCCCCTGGCCGGCGCTGTCCGAATCCCGGGCCTCCCTGCCCTGCGAAGCGCGCCGCTCGGCGCCGCCCGCAGTGCCGGGCACGGCACGGTTTTGCGCTGCGCGCCGGGCTCGCCGGGTCGGCAGCGCCTGCTCGTCAGCGGCGGGGTTGTTCTCTGTCATCGGGTCTGCATCTTTCGTTCCGTGCTCGGGCGATTGACTTAGGACGGCGTTCTTCCAGTGATCCTACAAGCCGGCCCCCTTCGCGCCGGGCGGGGCACTGCGTGTCACCGCCACTTTCCGGCGGCCTCGTTCGGCGGGCCGGCGTGCGGCTTCCCGGGACCGGGCACCCTGAAGCACCCTGGAAACCAGAAAACCCCCGGGAATCTCGAAGATCCCGGGGGTTTTGCTCTGTAGCGGTGGGGAGGCTCGATCTCCCGACCTCACGATTATGAGTCGTGCGCTCTAACCAACTGAGCTACACCGCCATAAATGAGTCAAGCCCGCGTGCTTCGCCTAGTGTTGAACAACAGGCTTACAAACGCGGACCCTCCCATTGAGAGCCCCGACCGGGAATCGATCCCGGGACCTCCATCTTACCAAGATGGCGCTCTACCACTGAGCTATCGGGGCATCGCCCCTCACCGGGGCAACGACATAAGACTCTACCAGTACTTTCTCCGCATCACGAAATCGATTCGGACCAAACCCGGCATCTGTGATTGAAGACACTCTCTTCGCAGGTCAGCGGCCTGTCTTACGGCCCATGGAAGCTACTGCGGACATAGACTTAAGGACAGGAAACAACAGGGTTTCCACACCGCCGTTTCCCCGCCGGCAGTACCAGATTCATACAGGAGTGCGCGGATGCCAAGGCAAATGGGTCCCGGGACGGTAGTGGGCGGCAGATACCGCCTGCAGGAGCGGATCGGTTCCGGTTCCATGGGATCGGTGCACCGTGCGGTAGATGAACTGCTTGGCCGCGACGTCGCCGTAAAACTCATTGCTTCCCTTGCCCGTACGGAGGAAGAACGCCGACGGAACGAAGCCGAGGCGAAAGTCCTGGCCCAGCTCAACCACCACAGCCTGATCACTCTGTTCGACGCCGGCACGGAGGTCTCGCCGTCCGGCACCTCGATCGTGTGGCTGGCCATGGAACTGGTGCAGGGCTCGGATCTGAGCCGCCGGCTGGCCAAGGGCAAGCTGCCCTCCCGCCAGGTGGCACACCTGGCGTACGACCTGGCAATCGGGCTGGACTACATGCACCGCGGCGGCATTGTGCACCGGGACATCAAGCCCGCGAACATCCTGCTGTTTGACTACCGCGAAGACGAAACCCGGCTGCGCGCCAAACTGACGGACTTCGGCGTAGCCCAGATGGCCGGGGACCCCAACCCGCAGGGCGACGAGTTCACCGGGACCGCAGGGTTCATGAGCCCTGAACAGGTCCGCTCCGAACCGGCCGGCCCGCCCAGCGACGTCTACTCGCTGGGCCTTGTGCTGCTGCGCTGCCTGACCGGAGAACGTGCTTTCCCGGGCATGGCGGTTGAAAGCGCCCTGGCGCGCCTGTTCCGCGGCCCTCAGATCCCTGAGTCCCTGGGACCGCAGTGGACTGGGATCCTCCGCCCCATGACCTCCATAGACCCCGCTGAGCGGCCCTCGGCCCATGAGGTGTCAGAGGCGATGCAGGATCTGGCCACCGCAGGCCGCGGACGCCGCAGCACCGCCGCAGGTGAGGATCCCGACCGGATCCGTGCGGCGGAGGAGCACGGTGCTGCCTCGGAGGCGGAAGCAGATCCGGTGCTGGACCGGATCACCGCACTCGCTGCCCGGCTGCTGGGTGTACCGGTGGCTGCAGTTTCAATCGTGGGCAAGGACCGGGTGTGGACCATGTCCGGCAGCGGCACGAGCCGCGGTTCTGCCCCGGCGGGCGCATCCCTCTGCCCTGTGACCGTGCGTGAGAACACCCCGTTCATTGTCGATGACGTACAGCAGGATCCGCGTACCGCGGGCGACCCGCTTGTGGTCACCTCCCCCGGGTTTGGCTTCTATGCCGGAGTACCGCTGCGCACCACCGAGGGCCTTGCCATCGGCACCCTGTGCATCATGGACCGCAAGGCCCGCAGCCTCACCGGCGAACAGGAAGCAACTCTGCGGGACCTCGCCGCCCTGGCGGCGGACGTGCTGCAGCTGCGCCGGACGGTCAGGAACGTCCGCAACAGCGAAGCACCCCTGTCCGGCGAGCTGACTGTGGCAGACTGACCCGAAACCGCGCCGGCAACGGCAACGAGCGAAAAGGGGCAGCGTGGAACAAGACAGCAACCCGGTTATCCCGGCAACGTGGGAGTTCCTGACCATGGCCATCGGAGCTGCCATCCTGGCGCTCACCGTCGCCGCCGTCATCTCACTGGCCCGGGACAAGACCCTGGCCGCGGGAGTGAAGCTCCTGTGCCTGCTGGGTATCCTCGCGTTCCCCGTCCTGGGACCGGCCGCGTGGTTCTTCCATCGCTACCGCTCCCGGCGAGCCCGGACCCAACCGGCAACGGAGCGCATCAACCGGGCTTAAACGCAGGAAGGGCGCCCCGAAGGACGCCCAACCTGCCAGTGATTCTTAGTCGCGGAAACGCGGCTTGCGCGCACCGGCGCCGGCGCCGGCCGGCTTGCTGAAGCTGCGGTCGCCGTCGAACTTCTTCTTGTACGGGCGGTCCGAGCCGCGGTCACCGAAGGAACGCTCGCCGTCGCGCTTCTTGAAGTCCTTCTTGAAACCGCGGTCAGCGCGGTCGTAGGAGCCGCCTTCGCGGGAAGGACGGCGTCCCTTGTCCAGTTCCAGGTGGATCAGCTCGCCGCCGATCCGGGTGCGGGACAGGGCACGCAGCTGGTCCTTTGAAAGGTCAGCCGGCAGTTCCACGAGCGTGTGGTCGGCGCGGATGTCGATGCCGCCGATCTGCGAGGATGACAGGCCGCCCTCGTTCGCGATGGCGCCGACAATCGAACCGGGCATAACGCGCTGGCGGCGTCCGACGGCGATGCGGTAGGTCGCATTGCCTTCGGTCAGCGGGCGCGTCGGGCCACGGGAGCCGAAACCGTCGTTGCGGCCTTCGGAACGCTCGCGCTGGCGGGCCGGTGCCTGCGGAATCTCTTCCATCAGCAGCGGGCGTCCGCCCTGGGCCATAACGGCCAGTGCAGCGGCGATTTCCTCGGCGGGAACGTCGTTCTCGGCGATGTACTTGGTGACCAGGTCACGGAAGACGGAGAGGTCTTCGGTGTTCCGGGTTTCGGTGATCCGCTCGGAGAACTTGGCCAGGCGCTTGGCGTTGACAACGTCAACACCGGGCAGCTGCATGTGCTCAACGGGCTGGCGGGTGGCCTTCTCGATGGCACGCAGCAGGTACTTCTCACGCGGGGTCATGAAGAGGATGGCGTCGCCGCTGCGGCCTGCACGGCCGGTACGGCCAATGCGGTGCACGTAGGACTCGGTGTCGTGCGGGATGTCGTAGTTGAAGACGTGGCTGATGCGCTCGACGTCCAGGCCGCGGGCGGCGACGTCGGTGGCAACCAGGATGTCGATCTTGCCGTCGCGCAGTGCTTCGACGGTACGCTCGCGCTGCTGCTGCGGGATGTCGCCGTTGATGGCGGCCGCCTTGTAGCCGCGGGACTTCAGCTTGTCAGCCAGGTCCTCGGTAGCCATCTTGGTGCGCACGAAGGCGATGACGCCGTCGAAGTCCTCGGTCTCGAGGATGCGGCTCATGGCGTCCAGCTTGTGCGGGCCCATGACCTGCACGTACCGCTGGCGGGTGTTCACGCCGGTGGTGGTCTTGGACTTGACGGTGATTTCAGCCGGATCGTTCAGGTACTTCTTGGCGATCTTGCGGATGGCGCCCGGCATCGTGGCGGAGAAGAGGGCAACCTGTTTCTCATCCGGGGTGGTGGAGAGGATCTGCTCAACGTCTTCAGCGAAGCCCATGCGCAGCATTTCGTCTGCTTCGTCCAGGACCAGGTACTGCAGGTTGGACAGGTCCAGGGAACCCTTGGAGATGTGGTCGATCACGCGGCCCGGGGTACCCACAACAACCTGTGCACCGCGGCGCAGGCCGGCCAGCTGGGGGCCGTAGGGGGAGCCGCCGTAGACGGGCAGGACGGTGAAGTCGTCCATGTGCACGGCGTAGGAGGTGAAGGCCTCGGCTACCTGCAGGGCGAGTTCGCGGGTGGGGGCCAGCACCAGGATCTGGGTGTCCTTGGTGGGTCCGTTGACCTCGGCGAGCTCTGCCATGCGGGAGAGTGCGGGAACGGCGAAGGCTGCGGTCTTGCCGGTACCGGTCTGGGCCAGGCCCACGACGTCGCGGCCTTCAAGCAGAACGGGAATGGTGGCTGCCTGGATGGGCGAGGGGGTCTTGTAGCCGACGTCGGTCAGCGCGGCGAGGATGCGTGCATCCAGGTTGAAATCGGAGAACAATACCTGGGCTTCTTCAGCTTCAACGGCAGTGTTTTCTTCGACAATTTCTTGGGTGTTTTCAGGCAAGGGATATTCCTCATCAGTGGGGCCGGACAGCCGGTTTGACGGCTGTGAGTACGTAAGTCCGGGCACTGTTGCAATCCCAGGCAGGACTCTCCGTCACAGCTGTGGGCCTGTATCACTGGGTTGCGATTCGCGGCTCGGTGTGACGATTTCTTTGCCGGCGCTCCCAGGAGATGAATCTGCCCGCATGTTTTATGCGGGCCCCAACACAACGTACCTGCAAATGGACTCTAGTCCGCAGGAAAATCAGGGAATACCGGAGTGGGGGATTCCTCAAGTGTACGGCATTGCGGCCGGTACCCCCGCAGAATAGCGCAGTGAGGTCCGGCACACAGCCTAAAATGCGTCTTGGGCAGCGGGCTGCCGACGCAGTACCTTGCGAATTTCGGGCGACAGGTACATGCCCTCCGAATGCGCCTCTGACAAGCGGGAATGCTGCTCAGCGGAGAGCCCTTCGAACACGTCTGCCACGGTGACACCGTGTTCCGGGCGGCAGATGATTTCCACTGTATCTCCGGCGTGGATTGAACCCCGGGAAACAACGCGCAGGTAGGTTCCCAGCCGTCCGGCCGCGGCGAACCGTGCCACCCACTTCGGCTGGCCCATGTACTGGGCAAAGTTGCGGCAGGGGGTGCGCGGGCACGTCACTTCCAGCACAACGTCCGTGCCAATCCGCCACTGCTCCCCCACCACTGCTCGGGACGCATCAATCCCCGCCACCCGGAGGTTCTCGCCAAAGCGGCCCGCCGGCACAGGCTCACCCAGTTCCGCTGCCCAGTAATCCGCGTCCTCCTGCGAGTAGGCGTAAACGGCCTTGGACTCACCGCCGTGGTGCCTGCGGTCGGCCTGCACGTCGCCGGTCAGCCCCAGTGCGTAAACCTTCACGGGTCCTTCAACCGCCCGCTTGTCGATGGCGCTAACTCCGACCGCGTCGGTGGTGGGCCGCAGGGCGTGCACGCGGCAGATAGCCAGGAGGGATCCGGTAGTCATGGGCAATAGTCTAGGTGCGCGGTACCTGGATTGCGCCGGAGACCGGTGCGGCGCGCCACCAGCGGCGAGGCCGGTCCGGCCAGAGCAGGGCAAGGAACCAGGCGAGCATGGCGGCACCGCAGAAGACCCCCGCGCTGGAGGCCATCAGCCACGGTTCCGGGATCTGGGAATCAAGGCTCTCTGCGCCAAGCAGCCTGCCGATTCCCTTGGGCGTGAGGTAGAAGGCCGCGGCCGTGGCGACGAGCAGAACCCATCCCGTGAGACGCATGGCCCGCCGCTGCCGGGGCAGTCCCCGAACCGCTGCACCAGCCAGGGGCAGGAAGAGTGCCGCCCATACCCAGTGGTGGGACCAGGAGACCGGCGAGGCCAGCAGCATCAGCAGTGCCGCCGCGGTGAGGGCCAGCAGATCCATCCCGGCCATTGTTGCCAGCCGGATGATGACGGCGGCGGCCGCCGCAGCGGCCAGGCACAGCAGCAGCCACGGAACGGTAACGTCCGCCTCCGGACCGGCGAAGTGCAGCAGAGCTCCGCGGAAGGAGAGGTTGTCCACATACGCTCCTCCGCCCACCCGGGAGGTGTCCGGGAGCAGTTCCCCCCAGTAGGTCTTTGATTCCCGGGGCAGGATCAGGAACCCCAGACCGAAGGTGGCAAGGAAACCAAAGGCCATGTTCCGCAGGCCGCGCCAGTCACCGCGCACCAGATAGTAGAACGCGAAGGCCAGCGGTGTGAGCTTCAGTCCGGCTGCCACTCCGGTGAGCAGGCCCCGCGGCCACTGCTCGCTGCGGTTCAGGAAGTCGACCATCACCATCGCAAACAGGATGATGTTGATCTGTCCCAGGGCCAGGGTGTCCCGCCACGGCCCGAGGGCAGCTATCAGGCCGAACGCCACGATGGCTGCCGGCCGGAGCCAGAACCCCCTCAGCACGGACCTGATGCTTCCGGAACCGCTGAAGTGCGCCACGAGCCACAGCGCAGTCAGGGCGGTCAGCGCCAGGGAGAGACCAAGGAAGATGTTGAAGCCGATGACGTCGCCAAAGGGTGCGAGAACCGCAAACAGCAGGGCAGCCGCAGGCGGGTACGTGAACATGAGGGAGGGATTGGGCGGGTTGGGGATTCCGACGGAATACAGTTCGCCGCTGGCTTTCAGGACCGTCTGGCCACCTGCCACGTAAACCCGGAAGTCGATGCCGTCCCGCGGCGCAAGGACCATGGCGAGGGCCAGGAGGCCGGCGCAGACCGCAGCCGCACCGAGCACCAGCGCCGCCCCCGCGGCCTGAGAACGCAGTCCCTGCGCCATCTGCTTCCCTCCTGTGCTGCCGCCGTTCGGCGAGCGGGCGAGCGAGGGACACTCTACCTGCCTGCTCCGGCGCAGATGGCTGAAGAGGGGGATTTTGGCCCTGATGTCCCGTAAACAGCCGGGCGGGGTCCTGCCGCGGCGCAGGTCATGTTCAGGCAGTCCGGCCCCGACTGCCGCTACCGTAGTCAGTGAACGGGATGCCTGCGCAGCCTGCAGCGGCGGACGGATCCCACAAAGGAGACCCAGCGTGAGCAAGACACATCCACTGACCCCGATGCCCGCCACCATGCGGCTGGCCACGGCGGCCTGGCTGGTTGCCGCCGTCGTCCTGATCCTGGCCGGTGGCTCTTTCCTGTTTACTGCGCAGACGCAGCGGCAGGATTCCCAGGGCCTGCTGACCCTGGGAATCCTGGGGATCGCCCTCGGCGCCCTGACCGCTTTCTATGCCCTGCGGCTCCGCCGGGGAAAGCGAAGCAGCCGGGAAACCCTAACCACCCTGGGGCTCATAGCCGGTGTTCCCCTGCTGTTCCGCGGCCCTTCGCTCATTGCGCTGGGCGCACTGCTCCTGGCCTGTGCCGTGCTGCTCTGGCTGCCGCAGAGCACCCGCTTCTACGCCACGACGGACCCCAGGGTCCGGCGGCGCCGGCTGACGGGGCGCCGCTGAGCGCAGCACGCCGGCGGAATCAGAGCTGCTTCAGCGCCTGGTCCAAATCCGCGATGAGGTCCTCAATGTCCTCAATGCCAACGGAGAGCCGCAGCAGGTTCTCCGGAACGGCCAGTTCAGTACCCTTTACAGACGCGTGGGTCATTTCCGAGGGGTAATTCATCAGGGATTCGACGCCGCCCAGCGACTCAGCCAGGGTGAAGACCTTCGTGGACTCCGCAACCTTGCGGGCTGCCGCTTCCCCGCCCTTAAAGCTAACCGAGACCATGCCGCCGAAGTCCTTCATCTGGGCCTTCGCGAGGTCATGCCCGGGATGCTCTTCCAGCCCCGGATACAGCACCGACTCGACAGCAGGCTGTTCCTTCAGCCACCGGGCCACCGCCATGGCGTTGGAAGAGTGCCGGTCCATGCGCACCCCCAGGGTCTTCAGCCCGCGGGTGGTCAACCAGGCTTCCATCGGAGCCGAAACGGCGCCCACGGCGTACTGGATGAACCCGATCTTCTCGGCGGCGTCGTCGTCGTTCAGGATCACTGCCCCGCCAACCGCGTCTGAGTGGCCGCCAATGTACTTGGTGGTCGAATGCACCACAATGTCCGCTCCGAAGGAGAGCGGCTGCTGCAGGTACGGAGAAGCGAAGGTGTTGTCCACTACCAGGAGGGCACCGGCGTCGTGTGCTGCCTGCGCAACTGCGGCGATGTCGGAGATCTTCATCATCGGGTTCGACGGCGTTTCCAGCCACACGATCCTGGTGTTCCCCGCGGCGATAGCCTCCTGCAGGGCCGCGGTATTGGACATGTCCACGGCTGCGTTGGTGATGCCCCACGCTGAAAGCACCCGGTTGATCAGCCGGTAGGTTCCGCCGTATGCATCGTTGCCCAGGACAATGTGGTCCCCGGGCGCCAGCAGGGCGCGGATCAGGGCATCCTCGGCCGCCAGGCCGGAGCTGAAGGAGAACGCATGGCGTCCGCCTTCCAGGGCCGCGAGCTGTTCCTGGAGCGAATCCCGGGTGGGGTTGGTGCCGCGGCCGTATTCATAGCCGTTGCGCAGTCCGCCAATCCCGTCCTGGGCGTAGGTGGTGCTCTGGTACAGCGGCGGAATCACGGCACCCGTGGTGGGGTCCGGGGTCTGTCCGGCGTGGATGGCGCGGGTGTTGAAGCCTTCAGTCATGGTTTTCCTCCTGTGCCGGCGCGGCGGCGGTCGGGGCTTGTGGGTCTAGGCGCTGAGGTAGGAGAGCAGGTCGCGGCGGGTAAGGACGCCGTGCCAGGTGCCGCCGGAGGCGACCAGCAGGGTGTCCGCTTCGGCCAGGCGTTCCATGGCAGCTGACACGGATTCACCGGCACCGATCTGCGGCAGCTTGGCCGAGAGATGGTCACCGACCGGGTCCCCGGGCTTTGCTTCGCCGCGGAAGAGCTTTTCGCTCAGCGAGCGCTCGTCCACCGAGCCGTGCACTTCGCCCAGGACTGCCGGCGGCTCGTGGGACAGCACCGGAAGGCTGCCGCCGTGCCGGGACAGCAGCTCCACGGCTTCCAGGACGGTGGCGGTCTTCGGGACGTACGGGGCATCCCCGCCGCCGCGGACAGCGAGCACGTCCGCAACAGTGGCGTCCTGCTCCGTCTCGGCCAGGAAACCGTGGGACTTCATCCAGCCGTCGTTGAAGATCTTGCCGATGTAGCCGCGGCCGCTGTCCGGCAGCAGGACCACCATGACGTCCTCGGGGCCCAGGTCCTTGGCGGCGCGCAGGGCGGCTACAACGGCCATGCCGGAGGATCCGCCCACCAGCAGGCCTTCTTCACGGGCCAGGCGGCGGGTCATGGCAAAGGACTCGGCGTCGTTGACGGCGATGACCTCGTCAGGAACCGAGGGGTCGTAGTTGCCCGGCCACATGTCCTCGCCCACACCCTCGACGAAGTACGGGCGTCCGGTGCCGCCGGAGTACACAGATCCTTCCGGATCTGCGGCGATGATCCGAACCGGTCCGGAAGCGCGGTCCGCGGAGACTTCCTTCAGGTAGCGGCCGGTGCCGGTGATGGTTCCGCCGGTGCCTGCACCTGCGACGAAGTGGGTGAGCTTTCCCTCGGTGTCGTTCCAGATCTCGGGACCGGTGGACTCGTAGTGGCTGGCGGGGGCAGCCGGGTTGGAGAACTGGTCCGGCTTGTAGGCGCCGTCGATTTCCCGCACCAGGCGGTCGGATACTCCGTAGTAGGACTCGGGGCTTTCGGGGGCGACGGCGGTGGGCGTCACCACTACCTCGGCACCGTAGGCACGCAGTACGTCGCGCTTTTCAACACCAACCTTGTCCGGTGTGACGAAGATGCAGTTGTAGCCCTTCTGCTGGGCCACCAGTGCCAGCCCGACGCCGGTGTTGCCGCTTGTCGGTTCAACCACCGTCCCGCCCGGGCGGAGTTTGCCTTCCGCCTCGGCCGCTTCGATCATCTTCACGGCGATGCGGTCCTTGATGGATCCGCCGGGATTGAGGTACTCCAGCTTCACCAGCACCGTGGCTTCAATGCCTTCGGTGACGTGGTGGAGTTTCACCAGCGGGGTGTTGCCGATCAGGTCCAGGACAGTGTTGGCATACTTCATGGGCACCACGTTACTGGCTGGGCCGCGAAGGAACAGGCCGTGCTGAACACGGCGTAGCAAACTTGCTTACTGTCGGCGTTGTTTTGGGACAGAAGTTCACACCGGACGTGCGAGCATGGTGGCATGTCTTCCGGTTCGGCCTGCATGCGCGGTGAGTTTGAATCCTCCCGCCCACTGGATATGAGCCGAACCCTGGGGACCGTGGCCTTCGGTGCCTCCGACCCCACCGTGCAGGTTTCCCCAACCGGGGCGTGGCTGGCGTTCCGCACCGCTGCCGGGCCCGCCGCGCTCTGCCTTCGGCAGCACGCCGGGGCGCTGCGCTCCCCCGCCCGGGTTTCCGCCCAGGCCTGGGGGCCGGGCGCCGAGGAAGCACTCGCCTCCGTCCCAGCGCTGCTCGGTGAACAGGACGACTGGTCCTCCTTCGACGATCCTGGTTTCCTCGCGACCCTGCCTGCCGGAATCCAGGATGCCCGACGGCATCATCCCGGCCTTCGGCTGCCCAGCACCGGAAGGATCCTGCAAACCCTCATACCGGTGGTGCTGGGCCAAAAGGTGACGCAGATGGAGGCAGTCCATGCCTGGCGCTACCTGGTACGGCGCTTCGGCGAACCCGCACCCGGACCGGTTCCCCCCGGTTTGATGCTCCCTCCCGATGCCGCCGGATGGCGGCGCATCCCCAGCTGGGACTGGCACCGCGCCGGAGTGGATTCACACCGTTCCCGCACCATCCTGCGCGCCTGTGGATCGGCGTCGGGCCTGGAGCGCCTGGCAGCCGAACCGCTGGGGGACGCGGTGAGTGCCAGGCTCCAGTCCCTGCCCGGCATCGGCCCCTGGTCTGCGGCGGAGATCCTGCAGCGCACCCATGGTTCACCGGACCACGTTTCAGTGGGCGACTTCCACCTCGCCGCGTACGTGGGCGCGGCCCTCACCGGCAAGCGGACGGACGACGCCGGCATGCTGGCGCTGCTGGAGCCGTGGCGCGGACATCGCCAGCGGGTGGTGCGCCTGATCATCCTCACCGGTTTCCGCAAACAGGCCTACGGACCCCGGCTCACGCCGCAGGACCACCGCAGGCACTGACCGCTCCCCCGGCCACCGGTTCGCCTAAAGTTGGGTAAATGAGCGCACCCGTAGACCTGACAGCCGTATTCATTCCCAACCCCGGAGAGTTCTTCCGGGTCAAGCTGGCCCTGGAGATCGCGATCGAGCAGGTCCAGGCCGAACCCGGCTGCCTCCGTTATGAGATCACCGAGGAGTCCGAAGACCGGATCGTCCTGACCGAGCAGTGGGCATCCGAAGATGACCTCGCCCGGCACTCCCGCGGGGCCGCCAAACAGGACCTGGATGAGTCCCTCAGCGCCCTGCTGGCAGAACCGGTGGCACTGCACCGCGGCTAGGCCCGGTACACGGAGCAGTTCCCGGGGCGCCGCGGCGGCCCGGGAACTGTTTCCGGCGGAAGCCGGGGCCTGCTACGGGCTGATTTCAAGCCGGTGGACGGACTCCGGTTCAGCGCCGAAGCGCCGCAGGACCGCAGCCACTGCTTCTTCGTGCTCGTCATCCACTGACGCGTACACGCGCATCCGGTCCTCGAAATCCAGCTTCCGCACGTCGGCGCGGAATATTTCGGTATGCACCCGGCCGGTGTAAACGGTGGTTTCCATCAGTTCGATGGACCGTGCACCGGCCATTAGCAGTGCATCGCGCAGCCCGTCGATCCGATCGGTGTTGACGATCGCACTGATTACATGCCGGGGCTCGCCCGGCTGAACCGCGTTGGCTTCCGGCGCATCCGCACCGCGGCCGCTGGTGGTCGGGTGGGTGGTGACCCCGCTGAGGGAATAAGCGGCCTGGCCCTGCTGCACCTTGTCCAGGGAATCCTGCTCCGGCCCCGGTTCGCGCAGCCCGATCGTCCGGTTGATAAGCGCTGCCGCAAGCCAGCTGAGCACAAATGAGAAGGCCACCACACAGACGATCGCCACCGTCTGGTGCCACAGCAGGATCCCGCCTCCCCCGGCGAACAGACCGTCCGCGCTGACCGGGTTGACCCTGCTGTCGGCAAAGAACCCCAGCATGAACGAACCGATCAACCCACCCACGAAATGCACGGCAATCACGTCCAGCGCGTCGTCGTAGCGCAGCAGGTGCTTGAGCCGGACGGCGAAGCAGCAGACGCACCCTGCGATCAGTCCGATGAGCACCGCGGACCCCGTGTTCACGTAGCCGGCACACGGGGTGATGGTGGCCAGGCCGGCGACCGCCCCGGACACCGCGCCGACCAGCGTGGAGTGGCCGCTGGTCAGGCGTTCCACAATCAGCCAGGTGAGCATGGCGGAGCCGCCAGCCACGTGGGTGTTTACCAGCGCCTGCGCTGCGATGTCATTTGCCTGCAGGCCGTCTCCTGCGTTGAACCCGAACCAGCCGAACCACAGGATGCCCGCACCGACCAGCATCAGCGGCAGGTTATTGGGTGAGGTCTTGAGGTTGGGCCATCCCCGGCGGCGTCCCACCACCAGCAGGACCGCCACCGCTGCGGCGCCCGCGGAAGCATGGACCACCAGGCCGCCGGCCCAGTCCTGGGCACCGAGCTGCGTTAGCCAGCCCTTGGGATTCCACAGCCAGCGCGCCACCTGCGGATAAATCACAATCGAGAAGACCACCAGGAATATGGTCCAGCCGGCAAACTTCAGCCTTCCGGCAGTGGCACCCGTAAGCAGGGCCGGGGTGATAATGGCGAACATCATCTGGTAGGCCACAAACGCCAGGGCGGGGATAGTCACACCCGCCGTTACGGTGTGGAACTGGGGAGTATCCACATCGATCAGTGCGAAGGCATCGAACTCTCCCAGGACTGAGTTCCCCTGGTTGCTGAAGGCCAGCGTGTAGCCCACCAGCACCCACGTGAGAGTGATGACGCCGAGCGGAATGATGTTCTGCATCATCATGGTCAGGACGTTCCGCACGGGAACCATTCCGCCGTAGAACAGTGCCAGGCCGGGCGTCATGAACAGCACCAGTCCGGCGCATACCAGCACCCAGGCGGTATCCGCCCCGTTCACTGCGCGGCTCCGGGCCCGTGGGCATCTCTGTCCGGGGGCGGCGGGGACGTGCCCCGGTCCAGGGCTGTCACAGCATCCCGGCGTGTGAGGAGTTCGCGCATGGTGTCCCCGCTTCCAACTCGTGTCCCGCATGAGTGGTGCTGCCGGAGGTCCATGAAGCTGGAGGGGTGTCTCCGGCCCATCGAGTCTAGCGACGCGTGTTCTGCGGGCGGAAGGTGCGGGCGCGCAAAGGACCGCCGGGGAACGCAATTCGAGCTCGTGCCGTCCCGGCGGCCCTGTGCGGAACGTGCCTAGTTGGCGTTGGAGCCCGTGACCCCGTGCGGATCGATGACGTACTTCCTGGCGGCGCCGGAGTCGAACTCCCGGTAGGCCTCCGGTGCGTCGTCAAGGCGGATCGCGGTGGCGTTCACGGCCTTGGCGATCTGCACCCGGTCATTCAGGATGGCCATCATCAGATCGCGGTTGTACTTCATCACCGGACACTGGCCCGTGGTGAAGGACAGCGACTTCGCCCAGCCGGTCCCCAGGCTGAGGGACAGCGAGCCAACCTTGGCAGCCTCGTCCACACCGCCCGGGTCGCCCGTGACGTAGAGCCCGGGAATGCCCAGCGCCCCGCCGGCCGCAGTGATATCCATCAGCGAATTGAGCACCGTTGCGGGGGCTTCCTGTCCCGCTCCGTGTCCGTGCCCGCGGGCTTCAAAGCCCACCGCATCGACACCGCAGTCAACCTCCGGGACTCCCAGGATCTGCTCAATCTGGTCCCTGGGATCGCCCTTGGAGACATCCACGGTTTCGCAGCCGAAGCTGCGTGCCTGTGCCAGCCGGTCCTCGTTGAGATCACCGACTATGACGACGGCGGCACCGAGCAGCTGCGCGCCGGCAGCGGCTGCCAGACCCACCGGGCCGGCGCCGGCGATGTAGACCGTGGAACCTGTGCGCACGCCCGCGGTGACGGCTCCGTGATATCCGGTGGGGAAGATGTCGGAGAGCATGGTCAGGTCCATGATCTTCTCCATCGCCTGGTCTGAATCCGGGAACTTGAGCAGGTTCCAGTCTGCGTAGGGAACCAGTGCGTACTCCGCCTGGCCGCCTACCCAGCCGCCCATGTCCACGTAACCGTAGGCGCTGCCGGGCCGGTCCGGGTTCACGTTCAGGCAGATCCCGGTCTTGCGTTCCTTGCAGTTGCGGCAGCGGCCGCAGGAAATGTTGAAGGGGACGGAAACCACGTCGCCCACCTTGATGAATTCGACGTCGGGGCCGGTTTCCACCACCTCGCCGGTGATTTCGTGGCCCAGGATCAGGTTGGGCGGGGCCGTGGTGCGTCCTCGGACCATGTGCTGGTCGGAGCCGCAGATGTTGGTGGTCAGGACTTTCAGGATGGCTGCATGGGGCAGTTTCCGCCCCACATTGGCCGGGTTGACGCCCGGGCCGTCTTTCAGTTCGAAGGTGGGATAGTCGATGTCCTGGACTTCCACAACACCGGGTTCGATATAAGCAACTGCTCGATTACCGCTCATTGGTATTCCTCGCCTTGTAACCTTGGTCGACGTTGACTGGGTTCCCCGGCAGGCGGGCAGCCGGCGGCCGCACAGCCCCCCGGGTTGTCCGAGACTACAACCCAAAAGTGCGGGCGGCTAGGGCGAATATGTGCCCGTGAAATCCCAATCCGTGCACGGTTCGGGACGTTAAAGCACAGCAGGGAGCTCCTCCGCTTGGAGGAGCTCCCTGCTGAAGCTTGTGCTGTGGGCGGCTAGCTGGCCTGCCCGTCCTGGCCTGCTGCTGCCTGGCCCTGTTCCTGGGCCGCAATCTGCTCGTGGACAGCCTTCATGTCCAGTCCCTTAACTGCTTCAACCAGTTCGCTGAACTGGTTGGCGTTGAGCGCGCCGGGCTGGGAAAACACCAGCACCTTCTCGCGGAACGCCATCAGGGTGGGAATGGAGGTAATCCCGGCGGCAGCGGCCAGGCCCTGCTCTGCCTCGGTGTCCACCTTTGCAAAGGTGATGTCCTCGTGCTGCTGCGAGACGGCGTCGTAAACCGGTGCGAACTGCTTGCACGGGCCGCACCAGTCCGCCCAGAAGTCAACGAACACAATGTCGTTTTCCTCAATGGTTTCGGGGAACGTTGCCTCGGTGATGTCAATAGTTGCCATACCAGCCACGCTATCCCCCCAGCTGGACGATGTCTGCAATTGTTCGCTCTGCGGTGAAGAACCGGATCAGCTGATGGTGGAGAATCCCATGTGCGTCACCTTGGCGATCACGGGCAGCGCCTCACGGAGTTTTTCGCGCTCGCCGGTGCCCAGCTGGCCCAGGAGGTCCGAAAGCAGCGATTCCCGCCGCTGGGTCTCCACTGCCAGTTTGTGGCGCCCGTCAGGTGTGAGGCTGACCCGGACGCCGCGTGAATCCTCGGGGTCCGGGCTGCGCCGCACCAGGCCGGCATGCTCAAGGCGGATGATCTGCTCGGTTGCGCTGGGAACCTTGACGCCCAGGTTCCTGGCTATATCCGAGACCCGCATGCCCTCAGCAGCGACCATCCGCAGCGTACCGAGCTGGTTGGAGGTGATTCCGAACTCCGTGTCCATGTGGCGCACGAGGAAGACGGCTTCGCGCAGCGCTTCCCGGAATTCTTCGGCAAGGCGGTCCAGAGCCAGGTCCTCTTTCATGCTTAGAAACACTAGACGGCCTAGTCACATAGTTCTGGGGGGCGTGCCCATAACGGCTGCTTTTGTGCCGAGATTTTGCTGCGGACTGCTTCCTGTGCCCCCGGGACCTGCGAAAACAAAAAAGAACATCCCCGGTCCTGGGACCGGGGATGTTCTCTCTTCGGTGGCAGATGAGGGATTCGAACCCCCGTAGGCATTGCCAGCTGATTTACAGTCAGCCCCCTTTGGCCGCTCGGGTAATCTGCCGAAGGCCTTCTTGCGAAGACTTTGTCCGCGGTAACCGCGGGCAAGACAACTTTACAGAACATTCGGCCAAGAATCGAATCGGGCCTCCGGGCTACAGTCCGCGGGCAATCCGGGCGCTGATCTGGGCGTAGAAATGCTCTGCCTGCGCCGCCGTCACGCTGCCCCAGGCAACGGCGTTGGCGAGGTCCTGCCGGACACCCGCCAGGCGTTCTGTCCGCTCCCGGGCCTCAGCGTCCTGGACCGGAAGAACCGTCACGGCGGCGTCATCCCCGGCAGGAACAAAGACGGCCGCTTCCTGAGGTTCGCGGGCCTGCGCCGATACCGTGCCCACTCCGGTCACCGAGACAGCCGCGAGCACTGAGGATGCCGCAGCCTGCCGCAGCCGGATTCCGGCAGAGCGGCGCGGCGACGCGGCGGACACCTGCGCTGCCGCCCCCGGAGGGAGCGGCTTTCCCGGCGGCACGGGAGCCTGTCCCTGCTCGGCAGCCGGCACGGCTGTACGCGGAGGTTCCTTCGGTTCGGTGGGGTGCGTGCTCATGAATCCCACCCTTTCCCAGCCAGATGGGAGGACTGTCCACCGCGGCTGGATACTTCCTGTGAGCATCCGAGCTGCCCGTGGGCTGCGCCCACCTATTAGGCTGGTGCACAGGAGAAGTCCACCTATCCATGTACATAAGGAGCGCACTATGGCCAGCGAGTCATCATTCGACGTCGTCAGCAAGATCGACAAGCAGGAAGTCGCGAACGCCCTGAACCAGGCGCAGAAGGAAATTGCGCAGCGCTACGATTTCAAGGGCGTCGGCGCAGAGGTCGATTTCAGCGGCGAGAAGATCCTGATGAAGGCGAACTCCGAGGAACGTGTCAAGGCCGTCCTGGATGTCTTCCAGTCCAAGCTGGTCAAGCGCGGAATCTCCCTGAAGTCCCTCGATGACGGCGAGCCCTATGCCTCCGGCAAGGAGTACCGGATCGAAGCCTCCATGAAGGAAGGCATCGCCCAGGACCAGGCCAAGAAGATCAACAAGATGATCCGCGACGAAGGCCCCAAGGGCGTGAAGTCCCAGATCCAGGGCGACGAGCTGCGCGTCAGCTCCAAGTCCCGCGATGACCTGCAGGCCACCATGGCCATGCTGAAGGGCGCAGACCTGGACGTTGACCTGCAGTTCATCAACTTCCGCTAAACCTTCGATCCGTCCGCACACAAC
>NZ_BAAALV010000002.1:943850-960941 GCF_039528575.1 Arthrobacter gandavensis | reverse complement strand
CCCAATCCGGGAGCGCCGCCGTCGTTGTCTTGTTTCCGCTTGGCTCAGGGAGCCAGCTCGACGTCCTCCGCTGCAGGTCCGTCAGTATCCGGATCCTCCAGGGCCGATCCGCCAACGGCTTCTCCCTGCCAGGTGAGCAGCTCCCAGGCATGGCCGTGGGCTTCGGGACGCGGCCTTGATTCAAGCACCACGATTCCCGTATTGCTCAGCGTGTTGTGGACAATGAAGTCCGGCCCCACATTGCGGGCGCGTGCGGTGGCCCAGGCCCGGATGATCGCGCCATGGCTGAAGATGACCGGGGTCTGCTGCCCGGTGCGCTGGAGTTCGGACACCACCTCGTCGAAGCGGCCCAATGTCTCTGCGCCGTCTGGTCCCCCGGGCATCGTGACGGACAAGTCGCCCTGAACCCACGCGTAGACGGTGCGCAGGTAAGCCTGGATGGATTCGCTGTCCCCCCGCATCTCCAAGTTGCCGGCGGAGATTTCCCGCAGGCCGTCCCGGACCTCGATCGGCTGGGCCAGCGCATCAGCAAGCGGTGTGGCGGTGAGCTGCGTGCGCACCAGGTTCGAGGCATAGACGCCGCTGATCTGTTCATGCCCCAGGGCCTGCGGCAGCGCTGCGGCCTGCGCAATCCCAAGTTCGGTCAGCCCGGGCCCGGGGGCTCCGGTGTCCAGCAGCCGTTCAATGTTCGACGGCGTCTGGCCGTGGCGGACGAGGATCAGCCGCATGTGTGCTCGCTCTCTGTGTTGGTGCCGCTGCGCTTAGGAACCGAGCGGACGGCCTGCCATGTTTTCCAGGCGCCGGATCCGGTCGGCCATTGGCGGGTGGGTGGCCAGCAGGCCGCGCACGCCGTTGCGGAACGGGTTGGCAATCATCAGGTGGGAGGTGTTGACCAGTTTCTGGTCCGTGTTGGGCAGCGGAGCCTGCTGGGTTCCGGTTTCCAGCTTCCGCAGGGCCGAAGCCAGCGCCAGCGGATCATCGGTCAGGGTTGCGCCGTCTTCATCGGCGTCGTACTCCCGGGTTCGTCCAATGGCCATCTGGATCAGGGAAGCGGCCAGCGGGGCTAGGACCGCCATGGCGATCATGGCCAGCGGGTTCTGGTTGCGGCGGTCGCCGCCGAAGAACAGCAGGAACTGGCCGAGCGAGGTGATGACGCCGGCAATCGCGGCGGCAACCGAGGAGGTGAGGATGTCCCGGTTGTAGACATGCATCAGTTCATGGCCCAGCACCCCGCGCAGCTCACGTTCGTTCAGCAGCGCCAGGATCCCCTGGGTGCAGCACACCGCAGCGTTCTGCGGGTTGCGGCCCGTGGCGAACGCGTTCGGCGCCATGGTGGGCGAGACGTAGAGCCGGGGCATCGGCTGGTTGGCCTTGGCCGAGAGTTCACGGACGATCCGGTACATTTCCGGGGCCTGCGCCTCCGTGACGGGGACCGCGTGCATGGCGCGAATGGCCAGCTTGTCGCTGTTCCAGTAGCTGTAGGCGGTGGTGGCGAGCCCGATAAACAGGAAAATCCAGATGAACGAGGAACTGCCCGTGCCGCTGGCCAGCAGGCCGCCGATACCCAGCAGCACAGCGAAGAGCACCCCGAACAGGGCTGCTGTCTTCAAACCGTTGAAATGTCGGTGCACGTGTACACGATCCTTCCTGGGCGGAAGGCCCCGCCCTCCCATCAGGAGCGCAGGTCCAAAACCTTCCGCGGTACTTTTCCTAAGCGTTAACGTATCTGCCCGCTGTGCTGTTCCATGGCCGGCCGGGGCCGGATTGGGTGTTTAGGGCGTCGGATGGCGGGCGTCGTAACGGGCGAACCCGGGCTGGAGGCGGGACAGGACCAGGACGGCGGCGGCGCAGGCCAGCCCGCCCGCCACTGCGGCCCAGCCCTCGCCCAGGAAGGACGCGTCGACGCCGGCCACCAGGTCACCAAGCCGCGGACCGCCGGCGACCACCACCACGAACACGCCCTGCAGCCTGCCGCGCATCGCGTCCGGCGTCGCCGCCTGGAGGATCGTGGAACGGAAGACGCCGCTGATCGAGTCCGCGATGCCGGCTGCTCCCATGGCCAGCGCGGCCGGAAGGAGCCACGGCGAGACGCCGCCGCCGTCGTGCTCCCCTGCCAGCACCACCACCACTCCAAAGGCCGAGACGGAAAGCCCCCAGGCGACCACCGACCACATCACGGCCAGTCCCTGCCGGCGCACCAGGCCCAGCGGGCCGGAGAACAGTCCGGCCAGGAAGGAACCGGCGGCAGTGGCCGCCAGCAGTATGCCAACCGTTTCGGCTCCGCCGCCGAGCATCAGCGCCCCGACGGCGGGCAGCAGCGCACGCGGCTGGGCCAGCACCATGGCGGCAAGGTCAACGATGAACGTCATACGGATGTTGGGCCGCGTGCCCAGGAAAGTGAATCCCTCCAGGACGGATTTCAGGCCGGCCTTCTGGACCTCTCCGATGGGCGGCATGGGGTCCAGCCGGTAGAGCGCCCACATGGCTGCGGTGAAGGTGACGACGTCGATCGTGTAGGTCCAGCCGTAGCCCACCTGCCCTACCAGCACCCCGGCCAGCAGCGGACCCGCTGCCATCGCGATGCCGAAGGTGATCATGCTCAGTGCGTTGGCGGCGGGGAGCAGTTCAGGACGTACCAGGCGGGGAATGATGGCGCTGCGTGCCGGGTGGTTCAGTCCGCCGGCTCCGGCGTTGACGGCCACCAGGGCGAACAGCAGCCACACGCTCTCAAGGCCCAGCCAGGCCTGAACGGCAATGCCGATGGTGGTCAGCCAGAGAATGGCAGCGGAGAACAGGGCTACTTTCCGGCGGTCATATGCGTCCACCACCGAACCGCCGTAGAGTCCGGCCAGGACCAGCGGCACCAGCCCCACCACACCCAGCATGCCCACGTAGAGGCTGGACTGCGTCAGCTCGTAGACCTCCAGGCTCACGGCAACAAGTGTCAGCTGCGTGCCGACGGCTGAGAGCGCGGTTCCGGTCCAGAGCCGGCGGAAATCCCGGCTTTCACGCAGCGGGGCGAGGTCAGCTAGCAGTCTGGGCACCAGAGCAGTCTAGGCGAGCACCGTCGGTGCACCCCGGCGCCTTACGCCGTGCGTCCGGGCAAAACGTCCCCTGCGGAGGCAAAGCATGCTTACCATATTCCTCCGGGCCTTTCGCCCGGGACGTCCGCACTGTCCACCAGGAGGATCCATGCTGACCCGCAACGTTGCCGACGGCATCCACTTGATTGAGCACGCCTACACCAATGCCTACCTGGTGGAGGGCGACGGCGAGGTGCTGATCGTGGACACCGGGCTCCCCGCCTCGCAGCATGCGATCTCCTCGGCTGTCCGGTCGCTCGGATACGGGCCGGGCTCCGTCAGCGCGATCGTGCTGACACACGGGCACTTTGACCATGTGGGCACCGCCGCGAAACTGCGCACGGAATTCCGCGCACCGGTCCTGGCCCACCCGGCCGACCACTACATTGCTGCACACCCCTACCGCTACGGCCATGAACGGGCCCGCTTCCAGTACCCGCTGCGTTTCCCGGCGTCCCTGCGCCAGCTAGGTGCCATGACGATGGCCGGCGCACTGCTGGTCAGAGGCGTGGCTGACGTACTGGACCTGGATACGGCAGCTGCCGCGGCACTGCCCGGCGCACCGGTGACGATACCGACCCCGGGACACACTGCCGGCCATACTGCCCTGCATTTCCCGGACCGCGGAGCGCTGATTGCCGGGGACGCCCTTGTGACCCTGAATCCGTATACCGGAGGCCGGGGACCGCAGATTGTTTCCGGGGCAGCGACGGCGGACAGCGCCGCGGCATTGTCCTCGCTGGAGGCACTCGCGGAGACCGGAGCAGCCACGGTGCTCACCGGGCATGGGGACCCGTGGACCTCCGGCATCCAGTCAGCCGTCGAGCAGGCGCTCGCACAGGGAGCAAGCTAGCGCAGGCGCTCGCACAGGGAGCAAGCTAGGCCAGGCGCTCGCGCAGGGAGCAAGCTAGGCCAGGCGCTCGCGCAGGGAGCCAGCTAGGCCAGGCGCTCGCGCAGGGAGCCGGCTAGCCTTCTTCGGTCTCCAGTTCACGTACTACCAGCCGGTGCAGCTCCGGATCGCCCAGCGGGCGGAAATGTCCCATTGATTCCAGCTGCAGGTTGCGGGCGCCGTCGAGCCTGCTGCCGCCGGGTATGTGCGGGTCGAAAGCCGCGTAGATCGAGGTGATCCGGGCGTTTGCTTCCAGGCTGGCCTGCAGTCCGCGCAGCAGCTCGTTGCGCGGGGAGAACGCGCGGATGGACGGAACCAGGAAGTAGCGGGCGTACGGGGAGCCGGAGAACGGTGTGTTCACGGCGATCATGCGGCGGATACGGTAGCCCTGGGCTTGCAGCAGGACCCGCTTGCCGATCAGCCCTCCCTTGCTGTGCGCAACAATCACCGCGCCCTGAAGGTCCGCAGCAACCAGGTATTCCTCCACCCGCCGCGCCATTTCATCGATCCTGCCCCGGTTGTAGCCCAGAGTCTTCACGGTATGGACCGGGTGCCCCCGGGCAGCGAGCGCCTCGGCGAGCGGACGGAGCAGCCGCCAGTCCTCGTAGACCCCTGGAATCAGCACCACCGGCTCCCGATGTCCGGCGTCGGGGCCAGGGTGCAGGTAGCCGGAGGGATCTTCGCGGCACAGCAGACCCTGGACCTGCCAGCGGGCCACATAGGCATAGTCTGCCGCCCACGCGGCGGCAAGCCGAAGCCGGTGCTTCACTGCGCGAACGGCGTCCGGCCGGGACGCCGAGCCGGTCAATGCACGGCCTTTTGGAGTTTGCGCACCCACTCAGCGGTCTGCTCCGGGCGGTTCCACATCAGCACGTGGGGAGCAGCGGGTATCTCGCCGAGCCCGACGCCGTCCCTGGCTTCTTCAAGCCGCAGCAGCCAGGAGCGGGGAACGATCGGATCCCTGCTGCCGCTGACCACCGCCACCGGGCAGTGCGTGAGCGCCAGCCGCGCTTCCATCCGGTGGTCCAGCATGCTGCGGAGGGTGCCGAGGTACCAGCGCGGGCCCGTGCGCAGATAGTCGGTGAAGACGATCCGGTTCACGGCGAGGGTTTCGTGCAGGGTGTCCTGGGCTAGCCGGAATGCCTGGGCGGCAGCATTCCGCTCGGCCCGGTTCACGGTAGGGGCAAGGAGCAGCATCGAAGCGACCAGCCCGGGATCCGCGAGCGCGGCTTCCACCACCACCTGGCATCCCATGGAGTGGCCGGCCAGCAGGGCATCTTCAATACCGGCCTGGCGCAGGGCTCCGGTAACGGCCGCTCCGTAACCGGCCATGGTGAGGCCTGTCTGCGGCCGCTCCATCCCGGCATGGCCGGGCAGCTCCACCAGATGCACGTTGTGGTCCCGGGAGAGTTCGTGCGCCAGGGGCTCGAAGTAGCGCGAGGAAGCGCCGATTCCGTGAACCAGCACCACGTCCGGACCCGGTGTGCCGGATGAACGCAGCCCTACCTCTGCGTCACCCGTGCGCAGTCGGCGCATCTGGGGCCGGGCAGCTGTTGCGGACACTTCGCCTCCTGGTTCGCGGCTGCACTCACGGCCGCACCACCACCCTAAGCCGCAACAGTTAGGCGGACCTTATTATGAATACTTCAAAATAAGCGCTACTGTAGTTCCATGACTTCCACAGCAGCCTCCGCGGCAGCCACTGACAAGTGGTCAGCGCAGCTGCGTGCACACGGACGCCGGGTCACCAAGCAGCGCCTGGCCGTGCTGGACGCCGTCGACCATTCACCCCACGCAGGTGCGGATGAAGTCGCAGCTATTGTGCGGACCACCCTTCCGGACATCAGCCTCCAGTCTGTTTATGTAGTCCTCAACGACCTCACGGAAACGGGGATGCTGCGGCGGATCGAGCCGCCCCACTCCCCTGCCCTTTATGAGACGCGCGTTGATGACAACCACCACCACGCGATGTGTTCCGGCTGCGGCCGCATCGAGGACGTTGACTGCGCCGTCGGACACGCGCCGTGCCTGACCCCCAGCAACACCCACGGCATGACCATCCAGATTGCGGATGTGCTCTACCAGGGCCTCTGCGCCGACTGCGCAGCGAAGCCGGACACCGCCGGCAAGACTTCCTGACCCCATCGACTTACCACTCCACCCCAAAGAAGAAAGAGAGAGAATGTCGAACTTCACCACCACCCAGACCGGCACTCCGGTTGCCAGCGACGCACACTCGCTGTCCCACGGAGCTGACGGCGCGGTTGTCCTCCACGACCGTTACCTGGTTGAGAAGCTGGCCCAGTTCAACCGGGAGCGCATCCCGGAGCGCATCGTGCACGCCAAGGGCGGCGGCGCGTTCGGCGAATTCACCGTCACCGAAGACGTTTCCAAGTACACGCGTGCCGCTGTTTTCCAGCCCGGCACCACCACCGAAACCATCCAGCGGTTCTCCTCTGTTGCCGGTGAAATGGGCTCGCCCGACACCTGGCGCGACGTCCGCGGTTTCGCACTGCGTTTCTACACCTCCGAAGGCAACTACGACATCGTCGGAAACAACACCCCGGTGTTCTTCATCCGCGACGGCATCAAGTTCCCGGACTTCATCCACTCGCAGAAGCGCCTCCCGGGTTCCGGCCTGCGTGACGCCGACATGCAGTGGGACTTCTGGACCCAGTCCCCCGAGTCCGCCCACCAGGTCACGTACCTGATGGGCGACCGCGGCATCCCGCGCTCCTGGCGTGAAATGCCCGGCTTCGGCTCGCACACCTACCAGTGGATCAACGCTGCCGGTGAGCGCTTCTGGGTGAAGTACCACTTCACCTCGAACCAGGGCAACCACGAGATCACCGGTGCAGAAGCAGAGCGCATCGCCGGCGCGGACGCCGACTACTACCGCCGCGACCTCTACGAGAACATCGCTGCCGGCAACTTCCCGTCCTGGGACCTGCACGTCCAGGTCATGCCGTACGACGACGCCAAGAACTACCGGTTCAACCCGTTCGACCTGACCAAGGTCTGGCCGCACGCCGACTACCCGCTGATCAAGGTGGGTACCCACACCCTGAACCGCAACCCGGAGAACTTCTTCGCCCAGATCGAGCAGGTGGCACTCTCCCCCGCCAACCTGGTTCCGGGCATTGCAGCCTCCCCGGACAAGATGCTGATGGCCCGCATCTTCTCCTACCCGGATGCGCAGCGCTACCGCGTTGGCACCAACTACAACCAGCTCCCGGTCAACGCACCGAAGGCTCCGGTTAACAACTACTCCCAGGACGGCTACGGCCGTTTCGCCTTCAACTCCCCGGAGACCCCGGTCTACGCCCCGAACACCTTGGGCGGCCCTGTGGCGGATCCGGCACTCGCCGGCGAAGGCACATGGGAGAACGACGGCGCCCTGGTGCGTTCCGCGGCGACCCTGCACTCCGAGGACAGCGACTTCGGCCAGGCCGGCACGCTGTACCGCGAGGTGTTCGACGACGCCGCCAAGGCCCGTTTCCTGGAGACCATCACCGGTGCAGTCTCCGGTGTGCAGCGCCCGCACATCCGCGAAGCTGCAATCCAGTACTGGACCAACGTTGACGCCGACCTCGGCGCCAAGCTGCGTGCCAACCTCGCCACCGGCGAGACCACGGCCAACGAGCAGGCTGAGTTCGTCGGCGTTGCTGACTAATCAGCGTCCCTTCCGCTAACGAAAGCGGCCGGTCCCTTCGGGGGCCGGCCGCTTTCGTCTTCCCCGACTCCGGCTCCACACATCGAGATGACAGAAACTGCCCGTATCAGCGCTGTAACGGGCAGTTTCTGCTATCTCGATGGATGGGGGGCGGGGGATTAGCGGGAGGGCCAATACCAGATCAGCAGCATCGTCACGAGGAAACCGGTCAGGAAGTTCAGCTTCAGGAACCGTTTCCAGCCGGCGTTGGCTTCCTCCGACCGTTCGTCCGTGATCCCCAGGAACGGCACCAGGTTCAGCAGATACGGCACTACCAGCAATGAACCCAGCAGCGCGGGCCACGGGGTGAACAGCATCAGCGCCCCGGCCGCGGCGTAGGCACCGAAGGCCAGCCGCACTACAGCCTTGCCGCCCAGCACTGTGGCAATGGAAGACAGCCCGCCTTCCCGGTCCGGAATGATGTCCTGCACCGCTCCGAAGGCCTGGCTTGCCATCCCCCACAGGAAGAAGGCGCCCAGCACGGCCCACAGTCCGGGCGTGAACTGGGCACCTGCCAGCACGAGTCCGTACACGGCGGGGGACACGAAGTGTGTGCTGGAGGTAAGTGAGTCGAGGAAGGGACGTTCCTTGAAGCGCAGGCCGGGGGCGCTGTAAGCGATAACCGCGAAGACGCTGACGGCCAGCACCAGCCAGGACAGCGGGGATCCCATCAGCGCAAGCACGGCCAGGAACGGCACGTTGGTGGCCACCGCCGCCCACAGGGTGATCCGGTGGAACCGCCGGTCCAGCAGGGCTCCCTCCACGCCGCCCTTGCGGGGATTGCGCAGGTCGGATTCGTAGTCGAAGACGTCATTGATGCCGTACATCGCCAGGTTGTACGGGATCAGGAAGTACAGCGTGCCGATCACCCATGCGGCGTCGATGCCGCCGGTGGTCAGCAGGTACGCGGCGGCAAAGGGGTATGCAGTGTTGACCCAGGAAAGCGGCCGGGAGGAGAGCAGCAGCATCCGCAGGGTGCCGGGCGTACGGGTGGCGGGGGCGCTCATTGGTTCTCCTCGGAAAGGGCAGGCGCTCGTGGGGACAGCAGTTCCCAGAGCGCTGGAAGTGCAAGGACGGCCGCCAGCGGATAGGCAAAGTCCTCCAGCGGGGCCAGGCCAAGGAACGCGCCGGAGATGCGGTCGGGGTTGTAGCCGAACAGGTCCACGGCGATCATCAGGTTGTCGAAGACTGCGGTGAGCGCCAGCAGCACCGCTGCGGTTCCGGCCAGCCGCAGGACAAAGGGCCGGTTGCGGATGCCTGAACGACGCCGGCGCAGCAGTGCCGCGGCCAGCACCAGGGCCGCGGGGAGAAGGAAACAGAGGTTAAGCAGCCAGTAGGTCACCGCTTGACCGCCGTCCGGGACCGGGCGGAACCAAAGTGGGCCGCGGCCACTTTCAGCAGCCCGAACAGCACCATGGTCAGGTAGCAGAGGAACGCCAGGAAGAAGGCTTCCTCCAGCGGCAGGTGCGGCGCCAGTTCAACGCCGAGCATGAACTCGGTTTCGCCCCGGTAAAAGATGTCCAGGCCAATGCCAAAGAGGTCCCAGACCAGGAAAAACACCAGCCCCGCAGCCAGGACAGCCGCGGCACGCCACGGTGCGCCGGAGAAAAAGAACAGCTTGAAACGGTGGTCCAGCAGCATCATGCAGCCGATGGATGCCAGCAGGAACAGCAGGTACAAGGCACCCATCAGCGGGTCTTCTCCCCTGCCCGGGGCGGTTCGGGCAGGGCTCCGGTGCTGGTGTCTCCGCGCAGGCGCTTGAGCACCAGTTCCGCGCTGATAAGGCACATCGGCAGTCCGATGCCCGGCAGGGTGGATCCACCGGCGTAGAGCAGGCCGTCCACCTTGCGGCTGGCATTGGTTCCGCGCAGGAAGGCACTTTGCTTCAGCACATGTGCCGGGCCCAGCAGCGTTCCCCGCCAGGAGTTGAAGTCCGCGCTGAAGTCCCCCGGGCCCACCGTGCGGCGCACGGTAATCCGCTCGGCCAGGTCCGGGATGCCCGCCCAGGCTGCGATCTGCCCGATCACGGTGTCCGCCATCGCTTCGAGCCGCGGATCGCCTGCGCCGTCGACCCCTCCGATCCCCAGCGCCGGGTCCGACGGGACCGGAACCAGCACGAAAAGGTTCTCGTGTCCTGCCGGGGCAGCATCGTCATCCGTGGCGGATGGCCTGCAGATATACAGGGATGCCGGATCCGGAACTGAAGTGTGCCTGCCGAAGATCTTCTCGAAGTTCGCTTTCCAGTCCTTCGTGAAGAGCAGGGTGTGGTGCGCCAGCTCCGGCAGTTCGCCGCGAACTCCCAGGTGCAGGAGGATGCCGCCGGGGCCGGGGATCCGGGATTCCCAGTACTTCGGCGGGTAGGTCTGCAGCTGGGCGGGCAGCAGCCGGGTTTCCGTGTGGTGCAGGTCCGCCGCGGAAACCACCAGGTCGGCGTCGAGCGCTGCGGGCATGCCAGCGGCGTCGCGGTATTCAACCCCGGTGGCCCGGGCCTTGCCTTTACCCGCAGGTTCGGTCCGAATCCCGGTGACGTTGGCTTCCAGCTGGATCTTCACGCCTTCGGACTCGGCCAGCGAAGCGATCACCGTGATCAGCCGGTGGAAGCCGCCGCGCGGATAGAGGACCCCGTCCTGCAGGTCCAGCCGGCTCATCAGGTGGTACATGCTCGGCGTCGTGAACGGTGATGACCCCAGGAACACTGCCGGATAGCCCAGGATCTGCCGGATCCTCGGGTCGGTGAACCGCTTCGCCACGAAGGAGCTCAGCGGCTGCAGCAGCAGCTTCGCCAGCCGCGGTCCGCGGGAGAGCACATCCGGGCGCAGCAGCGGCAGGAAGGAAGCGAAGGTGCTGTACAGGAAACGCTTCTTGGCCATGTCGTAGACCTCGGCCGCGGAATCCAGGTATTTCTCCAGCCGGGCACCGGCTCCGGGTTCCAGGGTCTCGAACAATTCAACGTTCTTCGCCCGGGTGGCCTGCACATCCACCGGGGCGTCTTCGTCCTCAAAGTACACGCGGTATCCGGGGTCCAGCTGCACCAGCTCCAGCTGTTCCTCTGCGCTGGTGCCAAGCATGCGGAAGAAGTGGTCGAACACCTCCGGCATCAGGTACCAGGAGGGCCCGGTGTCGAAGCGGAAGCCGTCCGCTTCCCAGTTGCCGGTGCGCCCGCCGAGAGTGCCGTTCTTTTCCAGGACCGTGACTTCCAGCCCCTCACGGGCCAGCAGGGCTGCAGTGGCGAGGCCGGTGATTCCCCCGCCAATAACGACGGCGGTACGGGGACTGTGGTTGGAATTTCCGGAGGTCATGGCGCCCTTTCGGCGTCGGGGGTGGAGAGGGCCGGCCCGGACACGCGGCGCAGCCGATGGCGGTAGAGCGCGTCGGCCGCGATCCGCAGCTTGACGGGATTCGGCACCCGGATCCGCGTGGTGCGCAGCCGGGATGCCGGGGTCCGGCGCAGCCTGCGGGCCAGCTCCGCGAACAGTTCCTGGGCCAGGGCGACGGCGGGACGGCAGTTCCTGGGCAGCTCGGCGATGGCTGCGCCGGAGACGAGGAGGTCCGCTTCAATGTCATCAAGCAGCCGGTGCTTGTCGGCCTCGGTGAAGGCATCCACGGTGATGCCCGGGAAGTAGCTGCGGCCCAGGGCCTCGAAATCCTCCGCCAGGTCGCGGAGGAAGTTCACTTTCTGGAAGGCGGAGCCCAGCCGCTGGGCTCCTTCGCGCAGCCGCTTTTCCTGGTCTGCGGGAACAGTCCGCCCGTCCAGGAAGCACTGAAGGCACATCAGGCCGATCACTTCGGCGGAACCGTAGACGTAGTCCTCGAAGCTGGCCTGGGTGTGTTCGGCCCGGGTCAGGTCCGCACGCATTGAACGGAAGAAGGGACCGGTGAGGTCCGTGCCGATTCCGGTGCGGCGGGCGGTCAGCGCGAAGGCATGCACCACCAGGTTCACGCTGTAGCCGGTGCGCAGGGCGTTCGCCGTTTCGGCTTCCAGCTCGTCAAGCATGCGCCGAATCTCGGCAGGGGGAATCTCCGCTGCCGCGGCCACCCCGTCCACGATCTCGTCCGCCAGCCGGACCAGGGCATAGATGGTTTCGATCTGCTGCCTGGTCCGCGGAGCCAGCAGCCGCGAAGCCAGGCCGAAGGACGTCGAGTAGGCGCGGATCATGACTGCCGCCGTCTGTACGGCAGCCTGGTTGTAGAGCGGAAGCCCCGTTACCTGTCCCACGGCTACCGGCCCCGGTTCACGGAGGAAGATACGACGTCGTCCAGCACCGCCGCGAGTCCCGCGGGCACCTCGGCGCATTCCAGGTGCCTTCGGGCACTTGCGGCGTAATCGGCAGCGAGCTCCTGGGCGTACTGCCGGGCGCCGCAGTCCACCAGGATGCGCCGGGCGCGGTCGGCGTCCGCCGGATCCATGTCCGGGCGGCCGATGATGCCGGAGAGTTCCGGCCAGCAGCGGGTCTGTGCTGCGTAGGCGATCAGCACGGTGCGCTTGCCTTCGCGGAGGTCGCCCATACTGGACTTGCCGGTGGCGCTTTCGTTGCCGAAAACACCCAGCAGGTCATCCACCAGCTGGTAGGCAATGCCGATGTCCCGGCCAAACCGGCCAAGCGCCGAGGCAACCTCGGTGCCGGCTCCGGCCAGAACTGCTCCGGCGCGAAGCGGGGCTTCGAAGGAGTAGACGGCAGTCTTCAGCCGTTCCATGTCCAGGATCTCGGCAAGCGGCGGCGAGCCGGCTGCGAAGGAAAAGTCGACGTCGATCAGTTCCCCTCCGGCGGAAGCGAAGACAGCTTCGTCGAGGATCCCGGCGAGGATTTCGCGGGTCAGCGGATCTGTTGAGACTGAATCCAGCATCCGAAAAGCGCCGGTCAGGGCGAGGTCGCCGGCGATGATGCCGACGGACAAGCCGCGGTGCCGGGCTACGTCGGCAGGTTCACCGGCCGTTTCAGCCATCCTGCGGTAGACCCCGGAGACGTTGTCCTGCCCGCGGCGGACGAAGTCCAGGTCAATCACGTCGTCGTGGACAATCAGCGCCGTGTGCAGCAGTTCGAACGCTGCTCCTACCCGGGCGGCGGCTTCAAGATCGGTTCCACCCAGCTGCGCGTAGGCCGTCATCACGATCTGCGGACGGAGCCGCTTGCCGCCGACCGTGGATTTTTCGAGCGTCTCCCAGAGGCTAAGGTAGCTGGGACTGATCCGCTCGGCGCGCTCCTTGGCCGCGGTGAAGAACCCGTCCAGGACACGGTCCACCTGCTGATGGCCAATTCTCTCGTCAGGCAAGTGTTCTGTCTCCATGCATAAAGTAAACACGCTGAACGTTAGGGGAAGAAATGCCGCAACGCCGGGAAGAAGTCATTCTGGTCGATAATGGGGGCCAAATGATAGGTACCGCGGACAAGATGACCGTGCATACCCGGGATACGCCCCTGCATCTGGCTTTCTCCACGCACGTCTACCATCCGGACGGACGCATTCTCGTGACGCGCCGGGCCCTTTCCAAGCTGACCTGGCCCGGTGTTTGGACCAACTCCTTCTGTGGCCACCCCGGCCCCGGTGAGGCCACCGAGGCTGCCGTGGTGCGCCGGGCTGAACGTGAGCTTGGACTGAAGCTGCGCAGCATCGAAGCTGCCCTCCCGGACTTCCGCTACCGGGCGGTGGACGCCTCCGGCATCGTGGAGAACGAAATCTGTCCCGTGTACCGCGCAGTGGCAGAAGCCGACCCGGTCCCGGCCGCGGATGAAGTCATGGACTGGACCTGGGCGGATCCTGCTTCGCTGGTTGAGTCCGTGCGCCTGACACCGTGGGCTTTCAGCCCCTGGCTGGTGCTGCAGCTTCCCCTGCTTTACCCCGAAAACGCCTGATCCATCTCTCCCACGGCGGCTCGGCCCGCCAGTGCACCGCGAGGGTGTGGAAGGCCCGGCGGAACCGGCGGACCAGGTTCTGCCAGCCGATAACCGCCCGCGGCGCCATGCCCACCACCAGTGTCCGGTCCCAGGCGCAGCGGTAGTCCAGGCCCAGGTGTGCGCTGAGGCAGACGTCGTCGTGCTGTTCCGGGTCCTCCCGGTGGACGGCCGGTCCCACCTCCCGCCAGGTGGCTGTGCGCAGCGCCATGTTGGACCCGAAGAGGGGGCGGTGGGCCAGCGCCAGGGTCATCGCCTGATAGTAGGAACCGAGGTAGATCCCCGAGAGGATCCGCCCTGGCCAGGGAGCAAAACCATAGAACCGGCCCGGCCCGCTGACCGCTGCGAGCTGTGGATCTGCGGCGAAATGTTCAGCTAACTGCTTAATCCAGTCCGGAGGCAGGACGCAGTCGGCATCGCATCTGGCAATGATTTCCGATTCCGCCGCGTCGTAGCCGGCCGCGGCGGCAGCCGGGATGCCCGGCCGTGCTTCAAAGACCACCCGGGCACCGAACTGGCGGGCCACCTCGGCGCTGTTGTCGGTGCTGTTGTTGTCCACCACCACGATTTCAGCCGGCTGCACGCTCTGTGCGGTGAGCGAGGCCAAGCATGCGCGCAGGGCTTCGGCGTCATCCAGGCACGGAATAACGACGCTGACGGTTGGAAGGGCAGGGGCTGGCATGCCAGTGATCCTACGTGCAATTCCGAGCCGTCCGCCGGTCACGGCGTCTGGGCGGCCCTGACCCTGCTCCGCTACCGTGAGTACATGATCGATGCCCTCCTGCGCCGTCCGGCCTCTGCTGCCGAGGTGGCTTCGGACGGCATCCGCCTTCTGGGTGCGGTGAGCCTGCTCGTGGCCCTGCTGTGGCACGGCCCGGTTGAGGCAGCCTTGTTTGCACTGGTGCTGCTGGGACTTTTGGTGTCCCGCTGCCTGCCTGCAGCCCCGCTGTTTTCTTCCCTCTACGGCCTCACCCTGCTGCTGGCCGCCTGGAGCAGCGTGATGGACCTGTACGCGCGGATCTCCTGGTGGGACCTGGCAGTTCACTTCGCTGCCACGGGCACCATCGCCGTCATGGCCTGGTACCTGCTGGCTGCCTACGGTGCGGTGACCGCCTGGCAGGGTTCCGGCCGTCCGGTGCCCGGTATAGCGGTTCCCGCCGTGGTGACCTCACTGGGACTGGCACTGAGCGTGCTGTGGGAGTTCGGCGAGTGGTGGGGGCACAACTACGTGGATGCCACCATCAACGTCGGCTACAGGGACACCATTGGAGACCTCGCTGCAGGCGGACTCGGCTCGCTGCTCTCCGGCATCCTGCTGGCGCGCCTGGTCCGGCGGAACCCGCCCGCAGCCGCAGGCAGTGCCGCCGCTCCGCTCCAGCGCCGTCTTCAGGGCTGAGCCCCGAAGAAGCCCCGCGTTAACGCAGGAAGGGCCCCTCAGCACTGCAGCTGAGGGGCCCTTCCGTGATCCGCTACTTGCTGGAGTAACGCGAGTGTTCCTCGTGGGCCCGGGCTACTTCGGCCCGGATATCCTCGATGTCCTTGACCTTGTCCCGGTACTTCTTGTCCATCTGCAGGATCTGCTTCTCTTCGTCGCAGAGCGCCCGGTAGATACGCTCCCGCTCAGCGTCATCCGAGGTGTAGGAGAGGTCCAGGTAGGCGTTGGCGTGGCGGCGGGCGTTGTTCACGGCAGTCTGGGCCTTGCCTGCCGGGCTGATAAGCGAGGCAATGACGGTGACAACCAGGACGCCGACGATCACGCTCAGCGACAGACCGGTGCTGACCTCGATGACTTCCACATGCTCACCGTTGTTGATGAACGGGAGCGTGTTCTCATGCAGGGCGTGCAGCACAAGCTTCACGCCGATGAAGGCGAGGATGGCTGCCAGTCCGTAGGAGAGGTAGATCAGGCGGTCCAGCAGGCCGTCGATCAGGAAGTAGAGCTGGCGCAGGCCCATCAGCGAGAACGCCGTGGCAGTGAAGACAATGAAGGTGTTCTGCGTCAGGCCGAAGATTGCCGGGATGGAGTCCAGGGCGAAGAGGATGTCAGTTCCGCCGATTGCCACCATGACCAGCAGCATCGGGGTGAGGACCTTCTTGCCGTTCTCGACGGTCATCAGCTTGTCGCCGTCGTAGTGGTCCGTGGTGGGCAGCACGCGCTTGGCGATCCGGATGATGAAGTTGTTCGCTTCATCCTTCTCGCTGTCCTCGGGCTTGAGCAGGTTGCCTGCAGTGATCAGCAGGATCAGGCCGAACAGGTAGAAAACCCAGGAGAAGGAGTTGATCAGCGCCGCGCCAAGGAAGATGAACCCGGTACGGGCAATCAGCGCGAAGACAATGCCGAAGAGCAGGACCTTCTGCTGGTCCTCACGCGGCACCCGGAAGGAGGCCATGATGATCAGGAAGACAAACAGGTTGTCCACCGACAGGGCCTTCTCCGTGATGTAGCCGGCGAAGTACTCGCCGCCCATGGTGACTCCGCCAAAGACCAGCACCAGGACACCGAAGATGATGGCCAGGCCCACGTAGATGGAGGACCAGACGGCCGCTTCCTTCAACGTTGGAATATGGGCCTTGCGGATGTGGAAGAAGTAGTCGAAGGCCAGCAGGCCGAGGATGACGACGATCGTCACGCCCCAGATCAGGGGGGAAACAGTCATGGTGTCTCTGCTTTCGTAGGGTACGCCAAGGGACCGCAAGTCTCTCCGGCAGCCTGTGGCTGCCCGCTGGCCCCGGCCGGGCGTCGGTGCCCTACGTGTTGACGAGGTTCAGCGTGGGTGGATACTCCCCTACGAACCGTCCACTCTACCTGATCCGCGCTGCGGGCTCCGACGGACACGGCCTACTCCTGGGGTCCGTTAGGTGCCCTGCCCTGCAGCAGGTCCAGATCTTCCGGGGTATCGATGTCCCGCCCGTCACCTTCGGGCCCGCATTCCACCAGGTCCACCAGGCCTGGATGGGCGGCGAGGAAAGAGCGGGCACCGGAATCACCCATGGCCCCTGCGGCGGCCGCCCGGGCCAGCTGGGGTGCGAACAGGACAGGATGGCCCCGCATCAGATTCCCGCCGGGGAGGCGGTAGGCGGCGCAGGAGACCCGGGCCGGAGCCGCACGCGCAATCAGCCGAGCCACCATTGAAGCACTCACTCCGGGCTGATCGGCCAGGGCCACCAGCACCGGATCCCGCGGGGCCAGCGCCATGGCCTCCGCGATGCCTGCCCTGAAGCTTGATCCCATTCCGGTCTCCCAGTCCGGATTGATCACAACGTGCATTCCGGCCAGGTTGGCTTCCGTGTGCACCCGCGCGTACCCGGCGCCGAGGATGACGACGACGCGTGCGCAGCCGCCGGACCGCAGCTCCGCCGCAAGGTGTTCCACCAGGGGGCGTCCGTGAAAGGGCAGCAGGGCTTTCGGACCGCGGCCCAGCCGGATCCCTGCCCCCGCTGCCAGAAGAACCGCACTGACCATGCATGGAACAAAAGCACACCAGCGGCCTTAACCACAACCGCCGCACCCGAATC
>NZ_BAAALV010000002.1:921498-943828 GCF_039528575.1 Arthrobacter gandavensis | reverse complement strand
TCTACCCCTCGCAGTCCCTGCAGTATTTGGTGCCGTTCTTCTCCACGGCGAACTGGGAGCGATGGCGGACCAGGAAGCACGAGCCGCAGGTGAATTCGTCTTCCTGTGCCGGCACGACGCGAACCAGCAGTTCCTCGCTGGAAAGGTCCGCGCCCGGCAGCTCGAAGGCTTCCGCCGCCTCCGATTCGTCCACGTCCACTACGGCTGACTGCTTGTCGCTCCGCCGGGCCTGAAGCTCTTCGATGGAAGTGGTTCCTGCATCCTCTTCGACCTTGCGCGGTGCGTCGTAATCAGTAGCCATATTCAGGCTCACTCTCCAATGCTTGGTGGGGGGCTGTGGGACGGGGCGGTGCACCCCGATGGTAACCGGTACTGTCTGCTGTGCAGGTCAGAAGCGCAACAAGTGTGACATATTTCGGCTCACCGTCCGGCCGAAGCGAGTTCCTGCTCCGTTTCCACGCCGCCCGGGGCCTGGGACGCCTTCAGCAGGCGGGCGCCTTCGACGTCGACGTCCGGAAGGATCCGGTCCAGCCACTTCGGAATCCACCAGGCTGATTTACCCAGCAGATGGAGCACTGCCGGAATCAGGGTCATGCGGATGACGAACGCGTCCAGCAGGACGCCGATGGCCAGGGCAAAACCGATCGGACGGACCATCGTCAGGTGGGCGAAGATGAATCCGGCAAACACGGAGACCATGATGATCGCCGCCGCCGTAACAACCCGGGAGGCGTGGTCGAATCCGGTGCGGACGGCTTGGCGCGGATCTTCACCATGTACGTAGGCTTCGCGCATGCCGGATACCAGGAACATCTGGTAATCCATGGCGAGGCCGAAAAGCACCCCGATCAGGATGATCGGCAGAAAGCTCAGCACCGCTCCGGGGTTGTGTACGTCAAAGATGCTGCCCAGCCAGCCCCACTGGTAGATCGCGACGACAGCGCCGAAGCTGGCGGCCAGGGAAAGGAGGAACCCTCCGGTGGCGATCAGCGGCACCAGGATGGAGCGGAAGACCAGCAGGAGCAGGACCAGGGACAGGCCCACGACGATCAGCAGGTAGACCGGCATGGCATCCATCAGCTTGTCCGAGACATCGATGTTGATGCCGGTCTGGCCGGTGATGGCGATTTCGACGCCGGTGTCATCCTTGATCTGGCCTGCATCGTCGCGGATGGTGTGCACCAGGTCCTCGGTGCCTTCCGCGGCGGGCCCGCCCTCGGGGATGACTTGGAAAACAACCATCGTTCCGTCATCGCTGGTGGAAGCCGGGACCACGGTGGTGACGTTCTGGAGCTCGCGCAGTTTTCCGGCGACCTCATAGGTGAGGTCGGAAGCCTCGTCGTCCGTGAGCCCGTCAGGCAGGTAGCCAACCACAATCACGGGACCGTTGATTCCCTCACCGAAGCTGTCCCCCAGCCGCTGGTAGGCCTGGTAGGCGGTGGAGTCCACCGGTTCCGACCCGCCGTCAGGCAGTCCCACGCGCAGTGAACCGGCGGGGATGGCCATGGTGCCCAGCAGCAGGACGCTGAGGATGACGGTGATCACCGGGTGGTTGGTGACCAGCCGTCCCCAGCGTCGCGGGTTGCCGTTTTCCTGGTGTTCAGCGGCCGCGGCCTGGTCTTCCTGGGTCAGGGCTGCGTGCGGGGCCGGGGGCGTGATTCCGGCCTTGGCCCAGGCCTTCTTCGAGAGGATGCGGTTGCCGATGAAGCCCAGGAAGGCGGGGGTCACCGTCAGTGCAACCAGGATGGCCATGGCCACGGTGCCGGCTGCTGCCAGGCCCATCACGCTGAGGAACGGCAGTCCGGGGACGGCCAGCGCGGCCAGCGCGATCACCACGGTCAGGCCGGCGAACAGCACGGCATTGCCGCTGGTTCCGGTGGCGACACCGGCTGATTCCTCCAGCGCCATACCGTGCAGCAGCTGCGTGCGGTGCCGGTTGATGATGAACAGGGAATAGTCGATGCCCACGGCGAGGCCCAGCATCAGTGCCAGCATGGGGGAAATGGAGGTCATCTCCACGACGCCGGTGAGGGCCATGGTGGTCCCCACACCGGCGATCACGCCCACCAGTGCCATGAGCAGGGGCAGTCCGGCAGCCACCAGGGTGCCGAGCATCAGGATGAGCACGACGGCGGCGACGGCCACACCGATCGCTTCAGAGGGCCCAAACAGGGAGGAAACGTCCTCCACGATTTCCTTGCTGAAGAACACCTGGACACCGGAATCGGTGATCCGGTTGGCGGTGTCCTGTACCTCTTGGCGCTGCTCGGGGGTAACCGAGTAGGACTGCTCCTGGAACTGGACCTCCGAGAAAGCGGTGACGCCGTCCTCGGAGACAAAGCGCAGCCCGTCCGAAGCGTCGGCCATACGCTGTGCATCCAGCAGTTCCTGTTCACCTTGGGCCAGCTGGGCAACGCCGTCGTCATAGGCGGCCTGCTGTTCGGCAAGCTGCGCTACCCCGGCAGCCAGCTGCTCTTCCTGCGCACTGAGCTGTGCGCGGACCGCATCTGCCTGCTGGCTCTGCCCGGCGGCCTCGAGCTGGTCGGCCTGCATCTGTGCCAGGGAGAGCTGGTCCCGGCTGGCGGTGAGCTGCGCGGCCGCGGCCTCCAGCTGGGGCTTGCCGGCCTCAAGCTGCGCCCGCGCGGCGTCGAGCTCTGCCTGGCCGGCGGCGAGCTGCTCCGGGCTGCCGTCAAGCTGGGCCTGCATTTCGAAGGGATCACTGACTGACTTGAGGAAGTCGAGTTTGTTCAGTTCCGCCACCGTGTCCGTGACCGCCTGGGGCTCCGCCTCCGTGAAGGCCTCGCCGGATTCGGTTTCGAAAACGATTCGGCCGGACCCGCCGGAGACATCAGGCACCCGCTCACGCAGCTCGTCCAGTACGCGCTGGCTCTCGGACCCGGGAATTGTGAAGTTGTTCGTCGTAGGCGCACTGAATGCTGCGAACGCCCCGCCGATGCCGAGGAGCAGCACAAGCCAGGAACTGAGGAACCACCAGCGGTGCCGGAAGCTGAATTTACCGAGCCGGTAAAGCAGGGATGCCATGAACTGTCTTTCGTTGAGCGGGTCGGGTTGTGTGGTTTAGCGGCTGAAGCCGTCGCGGAGGAAACCGATGGCTTCAGTAAAGAGTTCTTCGAGCAGCTTGAGGGTCTGCGGCGTGATCTCGCCCTGCGTGCGGTACTGCCACTGCGCAAACGCGCTGCGCCCGCACGCGAGCACTGCGGCGACGAGGGTACCGGTGTAGAACGGGTCTGTTTCCTGCCCCAGGCGCGTGCGCAGGGAGTCCACGATCCGGTGTTCGGCCTGGTCCCATGCTTCGAGGTGGACCCGCGCCATATCCGGATGTTTTTCGGCCAGGCCGTGCAGCTCGGCCATGACGGCCAGGTTCGCCGGATCCGCAGGCTGGGAGAGCGCATGAAGCATCGAGTCAACGATGTTCTCGTTCTGCGGACGTGCCTGAAAATGGCCCAGCACCCCGTCCAGGAAGTCCTCCATGGCAACGTTGAGCGCTGCCGAGGTGCTGGGGAAGTAATTAAAGAACGTCCGGCGGGAGATTCCCGCAGCTTCGGCAATGTCGTCAATAGTGAACTGGCCGGCGCCTTTGCTGCGGACCAGCCCCAGCGTGGCGTCGGCGATCGCACGGCGGGTCGCCGTTTTGTTCTGCTCCCTGCGGGAAAGCTGCTGGTCCGTCACATCGCTACACTATGTGCAAGTTTGCACGAGAGGCAAATTCTTCGCGACAGGGGTTCAATCCAGGCAAAAAGATGCCCGCACCGGTTTCCCGGGGCGGGCATCAGCTCACTGCACAGGGGCCGGAGCCCCGTTTGTTTAGCGGGTTTCAGGCTGCGGGCGTGCCGGATCCATGGTGGAGCCGCCGCCGAAAGTGTGGGACTTGTCCGCAGGATTGGCGGTTCCCGCTACTGAGGACGAGCCATTGGAGCTGTTCGGGCTGCTGGATGAACCCCCGGAGACACTGTCCTTTGCCTGAGCGGCAGCATCCTTAGCCGAGGAGGCAGCGTCCTTGGCGGCACCGGTGACCTTTTCCTGCAGTCCCGGAACTTTTTCCTTTGCCCAGTCAGTGCCATGGCTTACGCTGTCCTGCACCTTGGGGTCGTTCCACAGGGACATGATTTTCTCCCTGCCGGCCTTGGAACCAATCAGGTAACCGACGCCGATCCCTGCCAGAAAAGTCATCTTCTTAACCATGGTGTTCCTCATTCCCGCCCCGCTCGAGGCATCATGATGTACCGTCCAATCCTCCGCCGCCGGCGGACGCAGAGGAATTAAACAGCAACCTTACTACTTGGGGGCTATTCGGGCACATCCAGCAGCCGTGAGCGGATCAGGAACCGCTTTCCCTCCGGCGCTTCCAGCGAGAATCCGCTCCCACGGCCGGTGACGACGTCGACCGTCAGGTGTGTGTGCTTCCAGTACTCGAACTGGTCGGCGGACATCCAGAACCCAATGTCCTCCCCGTCCAGGTCGAAGATGCCCAGTAGGACGTCCGCTTCGGAGGTGATGAAGTCTCCCTCGGGGTAGCACATGGGGGAAGAACCGTCGCAGCACCCGCCGGACTGGTGGAACATCAGCGGGCCGTGCTGCTCCTTGAGTGTCCTGAGCAGCGCCTGGGCGGCGGGCGTCAGCCCCACCCGGGAAGAGGTCTCCCCGGGCAGGGCCGGCGCAGCATCCAGGACTGCTCCTGTGACCGCGTCCATCAGTACTGGACCACCACACGTCCGTCGATCCGGCCGGCGGCAAGTTCATCCAGGACATCATTGATGTCGTCCAGCGGGCGGGTCGAGACCTTCGGGTGGATAAGGCCGCGGGCGTAGAAGTCCAGGGCCTCGACCATGTCCTGGCGGGTGCCGACGATCGAGCCCCGAATGGTCAGGCCCTTGAGCACGATGTCGAAGATCGGTGCCGGGAAGTCCCCGGGGGGCAGTCCGTTGAAGACGATGGTTCCGCCCCTGCGGGCCATGCCGATGGCCTGCCCGAAGGCTGAGGGGTGCACTGCCGTGACAAGCACGCCGTGCGCTCCGCCGGTCTGGGCCTGGATTGCCTCCACCGGATCCTCGTTCAGGGCATTGACCGTTACCTCCGCACCGAATTCGCGTGCCAGCGCCAGCTTGTCCTCCGCGATGTCCACGGCCGCGACCCGCAGTCCCATTGCCTTGGCGTACTGCACGGCAACGTGCCCCAGCCCGCCGATACCGGAAATGACCACCCACTGTCCCGGCCGGGCCTCGGTCACCTTCAGCCCCTTGTAGACCGTGACACCGGCGCAGAGCACGGGCGCCACCTCCACCGGATCCGCGCCCTCAGGGATGTGGGCCGCGAACCTCTCGTCCACCAGCATGTACTCCCCGAAGGACCCGTTGACGCTGTAGCCCCCGTTCTGCTGCTGCTCACACAGAGTCTCCCAGCCCGTGCGGCAGTACTCGCAGACCCCGCAGGCGGACCATAGCCAGGCGTTGCCCACTATGTCCCCTTCCTTCAGCTCGGTCACGCCTTCGCCGAGCGACACGACGCGGCCCACCCCTTCATGTCCGGGAATGAAAGGCGGGCTGGGCTTCACCGGCCAGTCCCCCTGGGCCGCATGCAGGTCCGTGTGGCAAACCCCGGTCGTCATGAGCTTGACCAGGACCTGCCCCGGCCCGGGGACCGGAATATCGTTCTCTCCTACGGTGAGCGGTTCACCGAGCGTGTTGACGACTGCGGCCTGCATGTGTTCCATGTCGATCTCCTTGTTTGGGGTGGTGTTTCTGGGGACTGGCAGGTGGAACCGGGCTGTCTAGAAGAAGCCCTGCTTGGATTCGGCGTAGCTGACCAGCAGGTTCTTGGTCTGCTGGTAGTGGTCCAGCATCATGGCGTGGTTCTCGCGTCCGATGCCGGAGGACTTGTAGCCGCCGAACGCCGCGTGCGCGGGGTAGGCGTGGTAGTTGTTCACCCAGACACGGCCGGCCTGGATATCCCGGCCGGCACGGTAGGCAGTATTGCCGTCCCGGGACCAGACGCCGGCACCGAGTCCGTACAGGGTGTCGTTGGCAATGGAGAGTGCCTCCCCATAGTCCGAGAACCGTGTCACGGAGACCACCGGTCCAAAGATCTCCTCCTGGAAGATGCGCATGTTGTTGGTGCCCTCAAAGACGGTGGGCTCAACATAGAAGCCACCGGCCAGGTCGCCGTCGAGCATGTTCCGCTTGCCTCCGGCCAGGACCTTGGCACCTTCCTGGCCCGCAATGTCCATGTAGGAGAGGATCTTCTCCAGCTGGTCGTTGGAGGCCTGCGCTCCCACCATGGTGTTGGTGTCCAGCGGATTTCCCTGCACCATCGCAGCGGTGCGGGCCAGGGCATCGGACATAAAGGAGTCGTAGATGGAGTCCTGGATAAGCGCCCGCGAAGGACAGGTGCAGACCTCGCCCTGGTTCAGGGCGAACATGTTGAAGCCCTCCAGTGCCTTGTCGTAGAACGCGTCGTCCCGGGCAGCGACGTCGGCGAAGAAGATGTTCGGGCTCTTGCCGCCCAGTTCCAGCGTCACCGGGATCAGGTTCTGGCTGGCGTACTGCATGATCAGGCGGCCGGTGGTGGTTTCGCCGGTGAACGCGATCTTGCGGATCCGCTTGGAGGACGCCAGCGGCTTGCCGGCTTCCACTCCGAAGCCGTTGACGATGTTCAGTACGCCTGCAGGGAGCAGGTCCGCAATCAGCTCAGCCAGCACCATGATCGAGGCGGGTGTCTGCTCGGCAGGCTTCAGGACAACGGCGTTGCCCGCTGCGAGCGCAGGAGCAAGCTTCCAGACCGCCATGAGGATGGGGAAGTTCCACGGGATGATCTGGCCAACTACGCCCAGCGGCTCGTGAAAGTGGTAAGCGGTGGTGTTGTCATCGATCTGGGAGAGGGTGCCTTCCTGGGCCCGCACGGCGCCGGCGAAGTACCGGAAGTGGTCCACTGCCAGCGGCATGTCTGCGGCCAGGGTCTCCCGAACCGGCTTTCCGTTGTCCCACGTCTCGGCGACGGCGAGCATTTCGAGGTTTTCCTCGATCCGGTCAGCGATGCGGTTCAGGATGTTGGCCCGCTCCGCAACTGAGGTCTTGCCCCACGACGGCGCTGCCTTGTGTGCTGCGTCCAGGGCGAGGTCGATGTCCTCGGAGGTGCCCCGGGCTACTTCGCAGAAGACCTTGCCCGTTACGGGTGAAACATTCTCGAAGTAGCCGCCCTTCACCGGGGCTACCCATTCTCCGCCGATCCAGTTCTCATAGCGGGGCTTGAATGAAACAAGTGCCTCGCCCTGGCCGGGCTGCGCGTAAACGGTCATGACTTGTCTGCTCCTCATTTTCGAGCGTTGGTACACGACCTCGGTGTCGTGTCCGCCGGTGTGGTGAACCCTACGCAGGCAGACGTAGCATCTGCGTAGCAGGGACATTGCGGACCGGCTAGCGGCGTGCCACAGGCGGGTTTATGGTTACCTAGGGCAATTTCTTAGTAATCGAGATATAAGGAACGCTAATGACTTCCGAATTCCCGGGCAGCGGGGAAGAACCGCAGCCGAGCCGGTACATCCGCTACCGCTGGTGGGGCCTGCTGGCCATCAGCCTCGGCGTGGCAATGATCATCATGGACGCCACCATCGTGTCCGTGTCCGTTCCCTCGATCGTCGCGGACCTGGGGATTTCCAGCACCGAGATCCAGTGGGTGCAGGAGATCTACACGCTGCTGTTCGCTGCGCTGCTGCTGACCTGGGGCCGGATTGCGGACCGGGTGGGCCGGCGGCGGATCATGCTGACCGGCGTCGTAATCTTTGTGGCGGCCTCGGTGCTGTGCGCCGTCGCGGAATCCGGAGGCGTCCTGATCCTCGGCCGCGCAATACAGGGGCTGGGCGGCTCAATGATCCTGCCCACCACGCTCGCGCTGCTGAACGCCAACTTCCAGGGCCGGGAGCGGGGCATTGCGTTCGCGGTCTGGGGTTCCACGATCGGCGGCATGGCCGCGATCGGCCCTCTGCTGGGCGGCTGGCTGACCGAGAACGCCAGCTGGCGCTGGGCCTTCGGCATCAACATCCCAGTAGGTGTGCTGGTGGTTGCAGGGCTGCTGCTCTTCGTGGCCGAATCATCCGAAGCCGTCACCGGGGCTGCGCAGCGCCTGGACCTCGGCGGTGCGGCACTGTCCATTCTGGGCTTCGGGGCATTGGTCTTCGGTTTGATCGAAGGCCGCAGCTACGGTTGGTGGGACGCCACCGAGGACGCGCCGTTCCAGGCCGGGACGCTCTCCCCCGTCCCGCTGGCCTTCCTGGTTGCCGTGGTGGCACTGGTTTGCTTCGTGCTGCTGGAGCGCTCGCGGACCGCAGCCGGCAAAGGCGTCATCCTGGACCTCTCCCTGTTCCGCATCCCGTCCTTCGCCAACGGCAACGTGACAGCCCTGATTGTCAGCTTCGGCGAGTTCGGCCTGATCCTCTCCCTGCCGCTGTGGTTCCAGAACGTGCTGGGCTATACGGCTTTCGAAGCCGGACTTGCCCTGCTGCCCCTGGCGGCCGGCTCCTTCCTTGCCTCCGGCGGCGTTGCCTCGCTGGCCAGGAAGTACAGTCCCGTGGTGGTGGTGCGGATGGGCCTGGCCCTTGAGATCCTGAGCATCTCCGCGCTTGCCCTGCTGATCCGCCCGGACAGCACCGCCTGGCTCACCTCCCCCATCCTGCTCTTCTACGGCATCGGTGTGGGGCTGGCCACCGCCCAGCTGACCTCCGTAATCCTGGCCGAAGTTCCCCTCGCGAAGAGCGGCCAGGGCTCCGCAACGCAGAGCACCGCGCGGCAGACCGGCTCGGCCCTGGGCATCGCCGTCCTGGGCACGGCATTCTTCACCACGCTGCGCACCGGAACGGAGAACGAGGTTGCTGACGCGGTTGCCGGTGCCCCCCAGCTTTCCGGTGCCGTGGACTCGGTGAATGCCACCTCCGGCGGCAGCATCACGGCGCTGGCCGCCGATCCCCAGACCGCGTTCATAGCCGACGCCGCCCGGGACGCCATGACCAGCGGCGCATCCCTGGCCGGCTGGATCGCTGCAGGGGCCCTGCTCATCGGCTTCCTGACCAGCCTCCGGATCAAGCCGGCGATCGGCCCGCAGGCCGGCGAGCCTGCCGGGGTGCGGGCGCCGGAGCGCGGCGGAGATACCCGCCCTTAGGCGAGGTCGCGCTCTATCCGCTGCAGCCCGGCGACTATCCCTGCCCGGCGGGGGGATCGAGGCGGCAGCAGCTGGAGCGCCAGGCGCCACGCCTCGGCGTCGTTCGCTGCCTCCTCGAGCTTGAGGTACTGCAGCACCGTCTCGATTCCGGCCTCAGCCAAAACCGCTTCGCGCAGCTCAGCGCTCAGGCCCCGGCGCAGCGCCGCAATGCCCGGGGCCTGGGAATGCGGCAGCACTGGACCTTTGTAAATGTTCAGGGCGAGCCGGTGGGCGCCACGGGAAAGGCAGGCGCGGACCTGGCCTGCGTCCAGCACCAGCTCCGCAGGCAGGCGGTAGGGCCGGGACTCGGGAACAATCCGCGCTGAGACCGAGCGGGAGAGAAACCTGCGCAGCCGGAGCATCTCCGCGCGCACGCTGCCCACCGAGGCTTCCTCCGGGTAGGCCAGCACCGCAAGCTCTTCGGCGCTCAGCCCGCGCGGATGCAGCGCCAGCAGGGTCATGAGTTCCGAATGGCGCTGGCTGAGCTGCACCCGGGTCCCGTCCACGCACAGGTCTGCGGTATCTGTTCCCAGGACCTGCAGGCTGTCCTGGTACAGGGTAGACCGGGCAGACCGGGCCTCGGTGCCGCGCCGGGCGGGCCGGGCAGCGCTGGTCTGCAGGCGCTCGACCCGCAGCTGGGCGGTGGCTGCAGCGACGGCAGCCTGGACCAGGGCAAGCGTGTGGACCGCAACGGCTTCTTCCTTACCGGTGATGTCCACCACGCCCAGTACGCTGCCGGATTCGGGATCCTGTACCGGCACAGCCGTGCAGGACCACGGATGGACCTGCGGGCTGAAGTGCTCCGCACCGGCAATCTGTACGCTGCGGCCGGTGGCCAGGGCGGTGCCGGGGGCACTGGTTCCCACCGCATGCTCGGACCAGTCCGCCCCGGGCATGAACATCATGTCCTCTGCCCGGCGCAGGAGCTCAGGATCTCCGTCCACCCACAGCAGCCGTCCCAGCTGGTCCCCGACGGCCACCAGCAGCCCGGTATCCCTGCCGGGTTCAACCAGCAGCCGCTGGATGACGGGCATGATCGAGGCCAGCGGATGGGACTGGCGGTACGCCTCCAGTTCCGCGCCTTCAAGGACCAGTGCGGACCTCGCAGCGTCGGGATCGGGGTGGTGGCGCAGGGAACGCTGCCAGGATTCGCGCACCCCGGGGCGCAGCACATCAAGGACTTCCCCCTGGGAGCGCAGGCTTTCGTGCGCCCGCCAGGCATCACGCTGGAGTGTCTCGGGGTTCCGTTGAACCCTGCCCTGCAGGGCACTGGAAGACAGCTGCACCGTCCAACCTATCCGCGTTGATAAGGAGACCGTTCGGGCCGGAGCAGGAGCGGATCCGCATCGCTGTTCCGGGCAGCCAGCGGCTGCCCGTCCATAGTGACACGGCACACCCTGCAGTTCCAGAGCAGTGCACTGACTGCCTGCGCCGTGCCTGGGAAGGCTGGGTTACAAGAGCACCGAAGCCAGGCCCGCTGTGCGGTACCTGGCTTCGGTTAGGTGCTGATGCTGCCTGGGTTCTAGATGTTTTCACCGCGGGAGACGCGGGTCATCTCTTCGCGGTCCACAACCTTGACGCGCTCGCGGACCAGGTCTCCGATTCCGGGATCGCCGTGGATGTAGCCGGCGCCCAGGGACTTCTCGTGGGCGTCAAGCCGCTTCCAGCCCTCCCAGGTGGTGTACTCCACGCCGCGCTCCTCCAGCAGCCGGATGATCGCCTCGGGTTCGGGCTCTTCGGCGGCAGGCAGGGTGCGGCGGTCTTCCAGCAGGTAGCCGATGGTTTCCAGGGCGTCGCCCTTGGTGTGGCCGATCAGGCCAACCGGGCCGCGCTTGATCCAGCCGGTGGTGTAGATACCCGGCACCGGTGCGCCGCCGGTGTCCACGACCCGGCCGCCCTCGTTGGGGATGACGCCGCGGCGGGAGTCGTAACCAACCTCCGGCAGTTCGGAACCGAAGTAGCCCACCGCACGGTAGACGGCCTGGACCGGGTAATCGATGATCTCCCCGGTGCCCCGCGCGTTGCCGGTTCCGTCAAGTTCCGTGCGCTCCATCTTGATGCCGGCGACCTTACCGGGCGTGGCGGGATCATCGTGAATCTCCACCGGGGAGTGCAGGAAGTGCAGGTGCAGACGGCGCGAAGCACCCGTGTCCTGTTCCTCGACCAGCCAGTTGGTCAGCGTGTTGACCATGGTCTTGGTCTGGTTGTTGGTGCGGATCTGCTCATCCGAGGCTTCGTCGAATTCGAAATCCTCCGGGTACAGGACAATGTCCACATCGCGCGAATGCGAGAGCTCACGAAGTTCCAGCGGAGTGAACTTAACCTGCGCCGGGCCTCGGCGGCCAAAGACGTGGACGTCCGTGACGGGCGACTTCTTCAGTCCCTCGTAGACGTTGGCGGGGATCTCCGTGGTCAGCAGGTCGTCGGCGTGCTTGGAGAGAATGCGGGCGACGTCGAGGGCCACGTTTCCGTTGCCGATGACGGCGATTTCCTTGGCATCCAGCGGCCAGTCGCGCGGCACGTCCGGATTGCCGTCGTACCAGGAAACGAAGTCCGCGCCGCCGAAGGAGCCTTCAAGATCGACGCCGGGAATCCGGAGGGGCGCATCCTTCAGGGCGCCGGTGGCGAAGATGATGGCATCGTAGAAGTGCCGGAAGTCCTTCAGCGTGAGGTCCCGGCCGTAGTTCACGTTGCCGAGGAAGCGGATATCGCCGCGATCCAGCACCTTCTCCAGTGCGTTGACGATCCCCTTGATGCGGGGATGGTCCGGGGCGACGCCGTAGCGGATCAGGCCGTAGGGTGCCGGGTACTGATCGAAAAGATCAATGCTGACTTCGAAGTCGCGGTCCGCTTTGGTCAGGATGTCTGCGGCGTAAACGCCGGCCGGACCAGCGCCGATAATTGCGACTCGCATGGGACGCTGCGAGCTGTCCGGAGCTGAGTTAGACACTTAGAGTCCTTCTACTTGGGAGTCGTGGCACGCAAATGGCGCACATTTTTATATTCTAATTGCCCGCTTACCCGTCGTCTAAACGGAGTGGCGTGATGAGGCGGGAATACGCCCACGGCGTAGCCGGTTGCAACCCACATGGCCAATGAGAATTCTTCCAGCGCGCAGCTGGCCGGAGGAGCGGCGCGGTCCGCCGCCCCTGTTTCAGCCGGAACCACGCCGGGTGTCCCCGCCCCGACCGCTTCCGGGGCCGACGAGAAGCCAAGTACCTCCGGTCTGCTGTTCGGCATTGGCGCCTATGGCATTTGGGGCGTGCTGCCGCTTTATTTCCTGTTGCTGGAGCCCGCCGGACCAGTGGAAATCGTCGCTGCCCGCGTGGTGTTCTCCCTGGTCTTCTGTACGGCCCTGCTGACGGTCATGCGCTCATGGCGGCGTGCACTGACCGCAATGAAGGACCGCAGGGCGCTGGCAACCCTGACCGCAGCCGCCCTGCTCATTGCGGTGAACTGGCTGGTGTTCGCCTGGGCGGTCCTGAACGGACATGCGGTCGAAGCGGCACTGGGGTACTTCATCAACCCGCTCATCTCCGTCCTGCTGGGGGTGGCGGTCCTGAAGGAACGCCTGCGTCCCCTCCAATGGACGGCGATGGCGGTTGGGGTTATCGCTGTGCTTGTGCTCGCCTTCGGCTATGGAACGGTTCCCTGGGTCGCCCTGGCGCTGGCCTTCAGCTTCGGCCTGTACGGGCTGGTGAAGAAGAACGTCGGCGGGAAAGTGGATGCCGTCTCCAGCCTCACTATTGAAACCGCCGTACTGACGCCCGTCGCCGCCGTCGTGCTGGTGGTCCTTGCCGCGACCGGCTCCGGAACCCTGCTGACCGAGGGGCCCGCCCACTTCTGGCTGCTGGCCGCTTCCGGCATCGCCACCGCGGTTCCGCTGGTGTTCTTTGGTGCCGCAGCACGGCGCCTGCCGCTGAGTACTGTGGGCCTGCTGCAGTACCTGGCGCCGATCCTCCAGTTCACGCTGGCCCTGCTGGTCTTCAACGAGGCCATGCCGGCCGAGCGCTGGGCCGGATTCGGACTGGTCTGGCTGGCACTGCTGCTGCTGAGCATCGACATGCTCGGCTCGCCCCGGCGGGCACGCATCCGCCGGGCTGCCGCCGCCGTCTAGTGTGAGTGCGCCCCGGCCTTCCTTCCGGAGGGCCGGGGCGCAGATCCGGTCCCGGGTTACAGGACGGCGGAGCGCTCAGCTTCGGCAGCAGAGCGTGAGTCGCCGGTCCGGAGCGTCTCGCCGCGGAAGAATCCGGGGTTTATCCGGTACATCACCAGCATGAGCACAGCGCCCAGGATGATCACGCCCATGCCCAGCACGAACACCAGGCCAACGCCGCCCACGGAGGAACCGGATCCGTAGTCGGGGTCCATTGAGTCGAAGGCGGTCTTGATGAACATGATGAACAGGATGATTCCGCCAAGGGCGGGCGCTAGGAACTTCAGCAGGAAGGACCGCACGCTCTCGAAGGCATCGCGGCGGAAGTACCAGACGCAGGCCAGTGCGGTAATGCCGTAGTAGAAGCAGATCATCAGGCCAAGGGCCGTGATGGTGTCCCACAGGGCGTTCTCCGAAAGCAGCCGCGTAACCACGTAGAAGGCGGACGCCGCAATGGCGGCAGCGACGGTGGCGTAGCCAGGGGACTTGTAGGCCGGGCTGATCCGGCCGAACCGCTTTGGCAGGGCACGGTAGTGGCCCATCGCCAGCAGTGTCCGCGCCGGGGAGACGAACGTGGACTGCAGCGAGGCTGCGGAGCTGGACAGGATGGACAGCGACATCAGGATTGCGAACGGTCCCATCACCGGAGTGGCCAGGACTGCGAAGATGCTCTCCTGGTTCTCCGGGTTGCCGGCACCGAGCTCCCCGTCACCGACACCTGCATAGGAGATTACTGCCAGCGCGATCATCATGTAGATCAGCACAATGACAAAGACCGTGGCCGTGGCCGCACGGCCGGGGGTCTTGTCCGGGTCCCTGGTTTCCTCGTTCATGGTCAGGGTGACGTCCCAGCCCCAGTAGACGAAGATTGAGAGGGATACCCCGGCGGCGAACGCGGAGAAGGACTCCACGGCGAACGGGTTGAACCAGTCCCAGCTGATCTGCGTGGCGTCGAAGGCGGTGCCGCCGGCCACGTGCGCGAAAGCTGCGATGGAGAACCACGTCAGCACTATCAGCTGGAACGCCACCAGTACGTACTGGACGGTCTTGGTGGTTTCGACGCCGCGGTAGGAAATCCAGCACGCAATGGCCACGAACACCAAAGTGGTGGCGATGTTCAACGGCAGGTTCAGGGTCAGGTCCGCCAGCGAATCATTGCCCGTGACCTGCGCCAGCATGAGGTAGAAGAAGTCCACCGCCACCGCGGCGAGGTTGGAGAGCACAATGATGGTCGCGGCGATCAGCCCCCAGCCGCCCATCCAGCCGACCCACGGCCCGAAGGCACGCGTGGCCCAGGTGAAGGACGTGCCCGAGTCCGGCATCGCGTTGTTCAGTTCGCGGTACCCAAGGGCCACCAGGATCATGGGGATAAAGCCGACCAGGAAAATCGCCGGCAGCTGCACCCCAACTTCCGAAACGGTGGGGCCCAGCCCGGAGGTCAGCGTGTACGCCGGTGCGATGCAGGAAATGCCAATAACGACGGCGCCGATCAGCCCGACCTGCCCGCCCTTCAGTCCCTTGCTGCTCAGTCCGGTGCCTCCGGCAGTGTTTTTGGCGCTGGTGCGGTTGCTCACTGCGGATCTCCTGACGTCTGGCGCTGCGGGGCGGGGGTGTAGTTCCGGGGCACAACGACCATGGGAACCGGCAGGCTCCTTAGGACCTTGGATGCCGTGGCGCCCAGGAAGAGCTGGTTGGTCCGGGCGAGCCGGCTGGAGCCGATGATGAGGACCTCGCCGTCGTCGAATTCAAGCTCGTCCACGGCGTTTTCGATGGTCCGGCCCTGGGCCACCACGCCGCTGACCTCGCTCCTGCCTCCGGTGAGCTCCTGGGCACGGCGGACCCGGTCGGAGATGTGCAGCTGCGCTTCCTCCACTGCTGCGTCCCCGGGCGCATCCAGCGCCAGCAGCGAGAGCAGGCGCAGGGGAAGGCCACGGCGGGCCGCCGAGGCGCAGGCAACTTCCAGGACGTCCTCGGCGCCGCGCCGCTCCCCTACTGCGCAGGTGATGCGGGAAAGCGGGTCAAGCCTGCTGTAGCCGCGGGGTGCCAGGGCCACCGGCACGCTCGCGGCATGGAGCAGGGCGTTGGCCACGCTTCCCACCGTGAAGCGCTTGAACAGTCCGTTGCTTCCGGCGCCCACCACGATCAGGCCCGCACCGAATTCTTCTGCAGCATCGATGAGTCCGCGCGCATCGGAGTCGGCGGTCCGGATGTGACCCCTGGCTTCGATGTCTGCAGGCACGAGGGCCAGGGCTTCATCCAGCCAGTCCCGGAGCTGGCGTGCCAGCAGCGAAGAGTAGGTCCGCTCCGGAGGATAGACGGCGGTGTAGGGCGATTCTTCCGGGTCCACGATCACCAGGTCCAGGGAGGCGCCCTGGGTGCGGGCGATGGAGCAGGCCAGGAACAGTGCGTCCCTGCCCCGTTCGGTGGCCGTGTAGCCCACTACATAGCGCACGGTTCTCAGCCCTTGAACCGCGCGATAATGCGCTCGGCAGTCTTGGCACCCATGCGGACTGCGCCGTCGACGTGCTGGTAGCCCTCTGCTGCCAGGTCAGAGCAGGACCAGTGGATGGGGCCCACCGGTGCCAGCTGGTCCGGACCGTAGCGGTGCAGGCCGCCCAGGTCGTAGCTGGCAGCGTAGGCACCACGGGTCCATTCCTCGGACCCCCAGTCGGATTCGTAGTAGACCTCGGGGGTCAGCGCTTCCTCGCCGAGGTAGCCGGAGATGGATTCAAGGATGGCCTGCCGGCGCTCATCGGCACTGAGTTCGAACATTGCATCGGCCTTCTCATCCGATACGAAGCCCACCAGGGTGCCGCGGCTGTCCTCATGGTTGGTGTTGTCGTAGACCTCCTGGACCAGCTCATGGGCACCGAAGCAGGTGCCGGAGAGCCCGGCCTCGCGCCAGAACGGCCTCGAATACACGGCGTGGACCTTGATGACCAGGCCCAGGGAGACGTGCTGGTGCATCTGGTGCTGGCGGCGCGGCAGCGGCGGATCGAAGGAGACCCGCGAGTACAGGTTCGGAGGCACGGCCATGATGGCGTAGCGCGCGTGGACAGTGACGCCGTCGGCTTCTGCCGTTACGGACGGACCTTCCGCGTTCCAGCGGAGCGTGCGGACCGGGGCGCCCAGGACGACGTCCTCGCCCAGTTCAGCGGCCATGCGCTCGGAGACCTGCTGCATCCCGCCGGCGACCCGGCGGTCCAGGATGAAGTTCTCATCCACCAGGTTGGAGAACGAGCCTGCGGAGGAAGCCATCAGCAGCGCCTGCAGGGTGGAGAAGGAGTGCGCCGGCTTGGTGAGCATGCCGCCGGCAACGAACAGCCCAATGTTGTTGCACGCTTCTTCGTCGGAGGACTGTTCGCGCAGCCAGGCGGAGAAGGAGATGGTATCCAGGGCCCGTGCGTCCGGGTGTGTCCACGGTGCTGCCGGATCGGTCTTGGCAGTGAGCTCGTCCAGGAGCGCGATCAGGCGCTCCATTTCCTGCGCCGTGGATTCGGCTACCGGGAACATGTCCCCGGAGTAGCGCACCGCGCGGTGGTCCGAGCCGATGTAGACGGATTCGCCGTCGCGGTAGCGCGGGAAAGTCTGAAGTCCCAGCTCTTCGACGAGCTCGCTCAACGCTTCCTGGTCCGGGGAGATCCACTGTCCGCCGATCTCCAGGAAGGCGCCGTCGATCGTGTCCGACCAGGTGCGTCCGCCCACGCGGTCCCGCGCTTCCAGCACTGCCACGCTCAGGCCGGCAGCTTTCAGTTTCCGCGCCGCGGTAAGGCCGGAGGGGCCTGCACCAATAATGACGACGTTCCGTTCCAGGGTTCGCACTGTGTTTCCTCTCTCCAGCGGCCGACCTCCGGCCGCTCAAACCGAACGCTCTCTTGGGATCCATGTAAATGACATGTAAATGAATAGCGTTCATTTTGTACCGACACTCTAGCCGACCCCCGGCCGTGCGGGGAGAGTCTGTGCGAATATTAATTTTTGGGCACCCGGGTGCCGCAGACCTTTGGAGGAGCGCGATGGCGGGAGTACGCACGCGGCGCAGTGCCGGCCGTCCGTCCCAGCGTGTCCTGACGCAGGAGAACATCACCGCCGCGGCCCTGGAGGTCATCACTGCCCGCGGCTATGAAGGTTTCACCATGTCCTCCCTGGCGGCAAAGCTGCAGGTGGCGCCGTCGGCCCTCTACAACCACGCCGCCTCGAAGGCAGAAGTGCTGCGCTGGATCCAGGACGGCCTGATGGCAAAAGTGGACACTGCCTGTTTTGCGGAACTGGACTGGGAGGACGCGGTGCGGACGTGGGCCCGCTCCTACCGGGAAGTCTTTGCCCGCCACACTCCCCTGATCGCCGTGATTGCCGTCCTCCAGGTCTCGGGGGCTCCCCGGACGCTGGCCATGTACGAAGCCGTCACCGAAGGTTTCCTCCGCGCAGGCTGGGACCAGGCGAGGATCATCCCCGCGATCGTGGCACTGGAGTCCTTCATCTTCGGTTCGGCTTTCGACGCCGTTGCCCCCGCAGACATCTTCGACACCGGTTCCCTGGCCTCGGAGAGCCCGCTTTTCACTGCCGCCGTTGCCGCAGCGCCCGGCCGGGAAAGCGGCAAGGCAGCCGAACAGGCCTTCGAGACCGGTCTCGATGCCCTGATCCGCGGCTTCGCAGTGCTCTCAAACAGGTAGCTTCCTGCCGGAAAACACAGCAAAAGGGCGGCACCCGGTTTCCCGGATGCCGCCCTTCACAGCTGCTGCGCTTGTTACGCCTGGGCGCGGATGGCCGCTTCCAGCACGTCCAGGCCGTCGGAGAGCAGGTCGTCGCCGATGACCAGCGGAGGGAGCAGGCGGATGACGTTGCCGTAGGTGCCACAGGTGAGGATGATGACACCTTCAGCCAGGCAGGCGGCCGCGATTTCCTTGGCGGCAGCGGCGTCGGGGGTCTTGGTGCCCGGCTTCACCAGTTCCAGCGCGAGCATGGCTCCGCGGCCGCGCACCTCGCCGATCACTCCGGTCTCTTCGGCAACCTTGCGCAGGCGCGGCACCGTAATTTCCTCGATGCGGCGGGCACGGCCGGAGAGGTCCTGGCTTTCCATCGTCTCGATGGCCGCCAGTGCGGAAGCGCAGGCAACGGGGTTGCCGCCGTAGGTGCCGCCCAGGCCGCCCGGGTGGACGGCGTCGAGCAGTTCGGCGCGGCCGGTGACTGCGGAGAGCGGCATGCCGCCGGCAATACCCTTGGCCATGGTCATGATGTCCGGGACAACACCCTCATGCTCCACGGCGAACCACTCGCCGGTGCGGCAGAAGCCGGACTGGACCTCGTCCGCGATGAACACGATGCCGTTCGCCTTGGCCCACTCGGCCAGCCGGGGCAGGAAGCCTGCGGCCGGGACAATGAAGCCGCCTTCGCCCTGGATCGGTTCGATCAGGAGGGCAGCCAGCTGGTCGGCGCCGATCTGCTTTTCGATGGCGAGGATGGCGCGGTCCGCGGCTTCGGTGCCGGTGATTTCCGGGTTCTCTTCGCGGTAGGGGTAGCTCATGGGCATGCGGTAGATCTCGGAAGCGAACGGGCCGAATCCGGTCTTGTACGGCATGGCCTTGGCGGTCAGGCCCATGGTCAGGTTGGTGCGGCCGTGGTACGCGTGGTCGAAGGCAACGACGGCCTGGCGGCCCGTGGCGGAGCGGGCAATCTTGATGGCGTTCTCGACTGCTTCGGCGCCGGAGTTGAAGAGCACGGTGCGCTTCTCATGCGTTCCGGGGGTGACCTCGGCGAGCTTTTCAGCCACGGCAACGTAGCCCTCGTACGGGGTAACCATGAAGCAGGTGTGGGTGAAGTGTGCAACCTGCTCCTGGGCAGCTGCCACGACGGCGGGGTCGGACGCACCGACGCTGGTCACTGCGATGCCGGAGCCGAGGTCGATGAAGGAGTTGCCGTCCACGTCAACGATGATGCCGCCGTCGGCATCCTGGACGTAAACGGGGACACTGGAGGCTACGCCCTTGGCTACCACAGCGGCGCGGCGCTCATTGAGGGCGGCGGACTTCGGACCCGGGAAGGAACCGGTGATGTTCCGCTTCTGTTCCAGCCGGAAGGCCGGGGCGGTAGCTGAGGTGCTCATGGGTGTTGCCTCTTTCGACGGGGGATCGGAAATGCGAAAAGTGATGGATGCACTGGGCCGCAGTGATCCAAATTTACGCGCCGCCGCCCCGTTAGGGCACGGACACCCGCACAATGACATGTTGCTGTTGCGGTGCAAGCGCCCAAAAGAATGCCCCTATAGTTGTTGCGTGCCTATCTCGCTCACCGACCTGCTGTCCGCCAAGGACCTGGACCTGGCCATCCGCGGCAGCGCTGCCATCACCCCGGTGCCGGTCCAGTGGGTTGCTGTTACTGAACTCGAAGACCCTTCCCCCTTCCTCAGCGGCGGCGAAGTGGTGCTCACAACCGGAATGCGCCAGCGGACCGGAGCGGTGCAGCGCCGGTTCGTGGAGAGCGTGCACCGTGCCGGCGCGCTGGCGATCGGCTTTGGGACGGGGCTCAGCCTGGACCGGGTGCCCGGCCCCCTGCTGGAGGAAGCCAACCGGCTGGGACTGCCTGTGTTCGAAGTCCCCTACCGCACCCCCTTCATAGCGGTGGGCAAGCTGGTGGCCGATGCCCTGTCCGCGGACCATGTCGAGCAGCTCCAGGAGCTGCTCTCCGGGCACCAGGTCCTGGCCAAGGCGCTCCTTTCCGGCCGCGGGCTGACCGGGCTGCTGAAGGACCTGGCAGGGATCCTAGGAGCCGAAGTTGCCCTGCACCAGTACGGCGCCGAGGTCTTCTCCACTGGTTTGGCGCCAGGCGAGGCGGAGACCGCCTGGCACCGGGTGCCCATCGCCACCGGAATGCGGGACCGCTGCACCCTTTCCGTCGCCGAACCCTTCGGGCATCCGGACCTCATCGCCTACGCCCAGAGCCTCATCAGCGTGGAGCTGAACAACCAGGCCCGGCGGCGGGTGCGTGAACGGGCAGTCAACGGCCAGCTGCTCGATGACATCGTGGCGGGCAAACTCACCGGCCAGGATGCCGTCCACCGGCTGCGGGCCGCCGGCGTCAGCACGGAACGGCGGCAGCTGACGCTCCTGGTGGAAGCCGGCGGGGCTCAGGCCAAGCTGCTTGCATCCCTGCCCCTGCCTCCGTCCCTGCAGGACGCAGTAAGCGCCACCTGCGAGGACCGGCTGGCCGTCTGGGTTCCCGACGGCGATCCGGCGGTCCTCGCCGCGGAGCTTGGCAGTTACCTGCAGGAAGCCGGCCTCCAGGCAAAAGTGGGCGTGGGCGGCGCGTATGCCGAACCGGCCGGGCTGCGCTGGGGGTATTACGAGGCCAAGGAAGGCCTGCTGCGCGGCGCCGCAGTGAACGAACCGGACCGGCTGAGCCTGGCCTCGCTGCTCATGGCCAGCCGTGACGTCCCGCTGGCCGACCTGGCTGCGGAGGCACTGGATCCGCTGTTGGCCTTCGATGCAGCGCACGACGCCGAACTGGTCCCAACACTGGAAAAATACCTGGCGGTGAACGGCTCCGTTGCGAAGGTGGCCCAGGCCCTTGGGCTGCACCGGAACACCGTGCGCTACCGGCTCACGCAGATCGCCGACCTTTCCGGTTACGACCCTGCCGTGACCGCGGACCGCGTGCATCTGTACCTGGCGCTGAACGTGCGGCGGCTCACCGCTTAGGCAGCCCGCCGGCGGGAAGCGCGGCGCCAGCCCGGCGTTGCGGGCAGCCTCCGCCGGGCACCGCGGTTTTGTGCCGGTTTGAGCCGGACTTTACGCTGTAGGGATGGACTTGCCAGCTCAGCCCGCCAGGACCCTTCACTGGGCGGGCATTGACGACCCCGGACGACGGGATTCCGCGGTCGTATCCTTCCGCGAAAGCGAGCTGGCAGCCAGCGGCACGTCAACCTGCGACGACTACTGCGCCACCTGGTCACTGTCCACCTCCCCCGGCTGGGTTACCAGCAGGCTGGAGGTGAAGGTTACCGGCGACGGCTGGTCGCGTTCGCTGGAGCTGGTCCGTTCACTTGACGGGCGCTGGGATTCCCACGTCAGCACCAGCGGCACCGTGGATCTTCCCGCGCCCGGGATTGAAGACCCCCGGGCGCTGGACAATGCCCAGGACTGCGACCTTGGCCTGTGCCCGCTGACCAACACGATGCCCATCCTGCGGCTGGACCTGCTCAACAACGCAGCCCCGCCGGATGAAACCAGGCTGACCATGGCCTGGGTGGAAATGCCCAGCCTGCGGGTCCTGGCCAGCGAGCAGGTGTACTCCCAGGTCTCCCCCTACCGGAGCGAACGGGGGAACGCGATTGTCCTCTTCTCTTCCGATTCAGGCGGCTTTACTGCCGAGATCACCGTGGATTCCGACGGCGTGGTGCTGGAATACCCGGGCCTGGCCCGCCGCACCGCCTGAGCGGCCAGCCGTGCACCCGGCCCCGTCAGGGACCGTCCCCGCCCGCGGCTAGGATAGAAGTACGTCCGCCTGCAACGTTGGAGCCCCCGCAATGAGTGAAATGTTCCTCGATAAGTTCCGTGCCCTGGTCCCGAAGTACCTCGAGGACAATTGGCGCCCCGAAGACGGGCTGAGCGCTGATGAACTCGATGAGATGCTCGAGGAGCATGACTTCTCCATCCCGCTGGTCCTGCGTGAGTTCTACCTTGCGCTGGGCGGCTGCGAGGACCTCATGGAGGCCTACCACTTCTTCTGGGATCCCGATGAGCTTGAGCTGGAGGACGGGTTCCTGCTGTTCCTGGAGGATGAGGACGAGAAGTTCGCCTGGGGCTTCCGCGCCGACCAGCTGGACGTCCCGGACCCCATCGTCTGGCGGCGGAACAATGCCCGCGGCGAGTGGCAGAGCGAAGAGGGAACGTTCAGCGAATACGTCTTCGACATGTTTGAGTGGATCTTCGAAGACGACGAAGAAGACTAAGGCTTAACAAAGAACGGCTG
>NZ_BAAALV010000002.1:900809-921461 GCF_039528575.1 Arthrobacter gandavensis | reverse complement strand
GGAACAGGTGGCTAGGCTTCGCGCTCCACGACGGCTTCGGCGAAGGCTGCGAGCGAGGACTTGATGACGGAGTCCGGCATCGGTGCCAGCGCCGCGACGGCGTCGGCCGCCCACTGGCGGGCAACTTCCCAGGCTTCGGCGGTGGCACGGTTGCCCCGGACGGCCGCGACGGCAGCGGCCAGTGCCTCGTCAGATGTCAGGTCTGAGTCCACCAGTTCCAGCACGGCGGCAGCTTCGGCGTCTCCGGCGGCAGCGTTGCGGCGCAGCAGCAGCACCGGCAGGGTGGGTACGCCCTCCCGCAGGTCCGTTCCGGGGGTCTTCCCGGACTTGTCCTGCAGGCCGGCCACGTCAATCACGTCATCGGCGAGCTGGAAGGCGACGCCGACCTTCTCCCCGTAATCCACCATGATTTCCACGGTCTGCGGGTCGGCTCCGCCAAACAGTGCACCGAGCTGGCCCGATGCCGCGATCAGGGATCCGGTCTTCCCTGCGATGACGGAGAGGTAGTGCGCCAGGGGATCTTCGCCGTCGGCCGGTCCCATGGTTTCGTGCAGCTGGCCCATGACCAGGCGTTCAAAGGTGCGCGCCTGGATGCCAAGCGCCTGGGCTCCCAGGAGCGAGACCAGCGAGGAAGCCCGGGCGAAGATCAGGTCGCCGGTCAGCACGGCTACGGAGTTGCCCCAGACCTCGTGTGCGGTGGGAGCGCCCCGGCGCACGGGCGCGGAGTCCATTACGTCGTCGTGGTAGAGCGTGGCAAGGTGCGTCAGTTCAACCACGACGGCGGCCATGCGCACCTGCTCGTTGCCCGGGTTGGGGCCGAGGTGGGAGGCCAGCAGCACCAGCAGCGGGCGGACACGCTTGCCGCCGGCTTCCATCAGGTGCCGGGAGGTGGCGTCCGCGAACGGGTCGGAGTTGGCGATCGCCTCGCGCAGTTCTTCCTCAACCTTTTCCAGGCCGGACACGATGGCAGGGCCCAGGACGGGATCTTCCGCGAGGGGGGTGAACCCGGGAGGCAGCGCCATCTCGGCGTCCCCGAGGGCATCCGGGCTGGCATTGGTGGATTCAGTCACTTTTCAAGGCTAACTTCTCGTGGGGACGGGTTGGCAGGGTCAAACTCTGGCATTGCTGCCCGCGCCCGGTACGGGCCGGGGCGCGCCGTCCTGGTTGGAGGCGGCAGGAACGAGCATTTCCATCAACGCAATCACTCTATCCTCGATCCGCCGCGGCGAGGCGTCCGTGAGGTTGGCCAGCATCCGCACCACAAAACGCATGAGGACGGGGATCGGCATGCCGGTGCGAAGCGCCAGCTTCATCACGGCGGGTTTACCGATCAGGCCTGCGAAAACGCGGCCCAGGGTGAAATGGCTGCCCCATTCGGACCGGACCCGCTCGGCGTAACCTGCCAGTGCGGCGTCGTACGCTGCCTGCGGTGAGAGCACACCCGGGGTCCGCCGGGCCTGTTCGGCGGAAACAATGTAATCCGCAGCGAAGCGTGCGGACTCCATGGCGTAGGAAATGCCTTCACCGTTGAACGGGCTGACCATACCGCCGGCGTCGCCGAGCAGCATCAATCCGGGGGAATAGTGCGGGGTCCGGTTGAATCCCATGGGCAGGGCCGCTCCGCGGATCTCCCCCACCTGGTTTCCGGGAGTGAAGCCCCATTCTTCGGGCATTCCGGCGGTCCAGTCCCGCAGCACCTGGCGGTAATCCAGCCTGCCGAACTCCTTCGAGGAGTTCAGGATGCCCAGGCCCACGTTGGAGGTCCCGTCGCCGACGCCGAAGACCCAGCCGTAGCCCGGCAGCGGGTTGCCCGCTGCGTCGGGCAGCTCCAGCCAGCCCTCCATCCAATCATCATTGGTACGCGGTGAGGTGAAGTAGGTGCGAACGGCAACGCCGAGCGGACGGTCATCACGCTTTTCAAGCCCCAGGCTCAGCGCGGTGCGGGTGGAGTTACCGTCCGCCGCCAGGACGACGTCGGCAGTAAAGCTGCGTACTTCGCCCGTCTTCCGGCCGTTTTCATCAAGGACATTCGCGACGACGCCGCAGACCCGGCCGGAATCGTCCCGGATGGCTTCGGTGACACTGTGGCGTTCAAGGATGCGGGCCCCGGCCGCGCGGGCATGCTGCGCCAGTTCCTCGTCAAAGCCAAGGCGGGTGCGGACCAGTCCGTAGGAGGGGAAGTCCTCCAGATCCGGCCAGGCCAGCTCGATGGTGCGCCCGGAAGCGATCAGGCGCAGGCCCTTGTTCCGCCGCCAGCCGTCGGCTTCCTTGTGCGGCAGGCCCAGCAGCTGGATTTCCCGGACGGCACGCGGTGTCAGGCCGTCGCCGCAGACCTTTTCCCGCGGGAAAGCAGTCTTCTCCAGGACCGTCACATCGATCCCGGCCGAGGCCAGGTAATAGGCGGCGGTGGAGCCGGCCGGGCCGGCGCCGACGATGAGGACGCTCACGCTCCGGCTGCCTCCGCAGGCTTAGTTGCCGGCTTCGTTGCCGGCTTAACAGCACGGTGGATGGCAACGATTCCGCCCGAAAGGTTACGGTAGGCGACGTCGTCCCAGCCCTCGGCGGCGATCCAGGCCGCCAGTTCGTCCTGGTTCGGCCAGGCGCGGATGGACTCTGCGAGGTAGACGTAGGCGTCCGGGTTGGACGCCACCTTGCGGGCGATCGGAGGCAGGGCGCGCATCAGGTATTCGGTGTACATGGTCCGCCACAGCGGAACTACCGGCGAGGAGAACTCGGCAATGACCAGCTTTCCGCCCGGCTTGGTCACGCGGAGCATCTCAGCCAGGGCCTTCTTGGGCTCGTTCACGTTGCGCAGGCCGAAGGAAATGGTGGTGGCGTCGAAGGAGTTGTCCTCGAACGGCAGGTTGGTCGCATCGCCGGCCACGAAGTCGATGTCCGGGCGGCGGCGCTTGCCCACCTTGAGCATTCCAAGGGAGAAGTCGCAGGCCACGACGGAAACGCCGGCGTCGGCGTAGGGCTCGCTGGAAGTGCCGGTACCGGCTGCGAGGTCAAGGACACGGGATCCGGGGCGGGCGCCGACGGCGTCCACCACCAGGCGGCGCCAGCGGCGGGTCTGGCCCATGGACAGCACATCGTTGACGATGTCGTACTTGGGGGCCACCTCATCGAACATGGCAGCGACTTCATCCGGGCGTTTTTCCAAAGTTGCGCGCTTCACCCGCTCATTGTCTCAAACAATGTTCACGCCGCCGAACCGGCTGCTTCCGGTTTGCATTTGCCCACACACCCGTGTGTTCCCGGACTCGGCCGGGGCGCATGAATGTGGGGGTATCAGGGAGGCGGAGTAGGGTTGGAGGCATTATGACCACCCTGCGTTCCCTAACCATTCCCCTGGGCGTGCCGTCGGCCGCCATCGGTCTGCTGGAGTATCTGGTCCGCAATGACCAGCTGTGCTGGATCCGCCACGGCGAAGGCCTGGTTGGATTCGGCGAGGTCCTGCGCCACACCTCCACCGGCCCGGACCGCTTCGGCTCCGCCCGCACCTGGTGGAACGCAGTCAGCGCGGAGGCCGCCGTCGAGGACGAGGTCCAGGTACCGGGAACCGGCCTCACGGCTTTCGGGTCCTTTGCCTTCTCCAAGCGCTCCCCTTTCCTTTCCCGCGTAGTGGTACCGGAAATCATCGTCGGTTCCCGAAACGGCACCGCCTGGGTCACGCAGACCACGCTCGATCCGGACGCAGTCCTGGACCGTGAGTCCGTGGCGGCTGCCCTGGCCGGCTACCTGGAGGAAATCTCCGCGGATTCGCTCTCCCTGGGCAGCGACAGCATCCTTCCGGGCATGCTGTCCGAGTCCGAGTGGAAGAACGCCGTCGCCCGATCCGTGGCTCACATTGCAGCCGGGGAACTGAGCAAGATCGTGCTGGCCCGCGACATCGTTGCCAGCCTGTCAGCTCCCATTGCCACGGCGCAGGTCCTGCGGGAACTGGCGCTGCGTTACGAGAGCTGCTGGACCTACTCCGTGGACGGGCTCATCGGATCCACCCCCGAAATGCTGATCAAGGTGGAGGACGGCAAGGCCCGCGCCCGCGTCCTTGCCGGCACCCTGGACCGCGCCACCGCACCGCTGGATGATCCGGACTACGCCAAGCGCGTGCTGGCGGGCTCACAGAAGCAGCAGCACGAACACGCGATCGCCATCGACTCAGTGACCCGGCAGCTGGAGCCCTTCACCTCCTCCATGACCTCGCACAGCGAACCGTTTGTGCTGGAGCTGCCTAACGTATGGCACCTCGCCTCGGACGTGACCGCCGAACTCCGGATGGAAGACGGCGCGGTGCCCACCTCCCTGGACCTGGTCGAAGCGCTTCACCCCACCGCCGCCGTCTGCGGCTATCCCACCAGTGTTGCCGGGGAACTGATCAGTGAACTTGAACACATGGACCGCGGTCCGTACGCCGGCCCGGTGGGCTGGTTCGACGCCGCCGGCAACGGGGAATGGGGCATCGCCCTGCGCGGTGCCGTGATCGAAGACCCGCAGGCTGTCCGCCTGTTCGCAGGCTGCGGGATTGTCTCAGGCTCCAATCCGGCCGCAGAGCTGGAGGAGACCTGGTCCAAGTTCCGTCCCATGCTTGAAGCCCTGGGACTGGACCGTGCCCGGGTGCTCTCCGGCCAGGCTTCCTGAGCGGCGCGTACAATTTATTCCCGGAGAGCGGCTTTCTGCCGCCTTTTTCCTGCCCCCAACCGGAGCCTGGCGCTCCGTTCCGACCTAAGGTTCTAAACCCATGCACCACAAAGCACGCAAAGCCGTCGCCGCTGTCCTGGCCGTCGGTGCCCTCAGCCTCGCAGCCTGCGGCTCGGGGTCCGATTCAGCTGATGAGTCCGGCCTGGGACTGGTCAATGACGGCACGCTGACTGTCTGCTCCAACCTGCCGTTCCAGCCCTTCGAATACGTGGATGACAACGGGGAATACGCCGGGTTCGACATGGATCTCTCACGCGAGATCGCTGCCGGGATGGGCCTGGACTGGGAACTGCAGAACGTGGGCTTCGACGGGCTGCAGAGCGGCACCGTCCTGGCGGCCGGCCAGTGCGACCTGATCGCCGCCGCAGTGACCATTACCCCGGAGCGCGAAGACAAGCTCGCTTTCTCCGACCCGTACTACGACTCCCTTCAGTCGCTGCTGGTTCCCGAGGGCTCCTCCGTGAAGTCCCTCGAGGACCTGGCGGGCAAGAAGGTCGGCGTGCAGCAGGGCACCACCGGAGAGACCTATGCCCGGGAGAACGCCGGCGACGCCGAAATCGTCTCCTACCAGTCCGACGCCGAGCTGTTCCCGGCACTGCAGGCGGGGAACATCGACGCCGTCCTCCAGGACCTGCCGGTCAACCTGGACCACACGGACGGCGGCGCCTTCACCATCTCCGCCACGTACGAAACGGATGAAGTGTACGGCTTCGCCATGAAGAAGACCGGAAGCGAAGATCTGGTGGCTGCTGTCAACGCAGAGTTGGCAGAACTGCGCAGCAACGGAAAGTACCAGGAAATCTACGACAAGTACTTCACCGAATAACCCATCTGCTGCTGCATGACGGCGCCGGCCTTGTTCACAGGCCAGCGCCGTCTGCTGTGCAGGGCACGCCCCGCGCTGTGAGCTGCGGCACCCCGAACCGGATGGATGCGTACAATCGAGACTGCTTACCAACATTGTTCGGGACCGCCGGCGGTCCTGCCCGGCACCAAGAGAAGGTACCAATACATGCCGTACAAAGCACGATCCTCCGTCCTGGCCGCTGCGGCACTGTCCGCGCTTGCCCTCTCCGCCTGCGGCGGCGGCAGCGACAGCGCGTCTGATTCGGGAATGAACCTGGTTTCCGAAGGGAAACTCACCGTCTGCTCCGACATTCCCTACCCGCCCTTCGAATACGAAGAAAACGGCGAGTACGTGGGCTTTGACATGGACCTCGTCAAGGAAATCGCATCCGGCATGGGCCTGGAGGCCTCCATCCAGGACGTCGGTTTTGACGGCCTGCAGGGCGGCACCGTCCTGGCCGCCGGACAGTGCGACCTGGGCGCCAGCGCCATGACCATTACCGAGGAACGCCAGAAGAACCTCACGTTCTCCGATCCCTATTACGATTCGCTGCAGTCCATCCTGGTTCCCGAAGGCTCGGACATCACGGGCATCGAGGACCTCGCCGGCAAGAAGGTTGGGGTCCAGCAGGGCACCACGGGCGAGGCCTACGCACGGGACAACGCTGCCGACGCCGAGATCATCTCCTACCCTTCGGACGCCGAGCTGTTCCCCGCCCTGCAGGCCGGGAACGTCGACGCCGTGCTGCAGGATCTTCCGGTGAACCTGGGACACACCCAGGAGGGTGCCTTCACCATCGCAGCGAAGTTCGAGACGGATGAATCCTACGGTTTCGCCATGGCGAAGAACGCCAGCGAGGAACTCGTATCCGGCGTCAACGAACAACTGGCCGCTCTGCGCGACAACGGCAAGTACCAGGAAATCTACGACAAGTACTTCACCGAATAACATCGACTGACCCACGGCCGTCCCAGGCACATCCCGCCCGGGACGGCCCTAACTTCCGCGGAAGGCCTTTACTTGAAACCGTCCACCCGCAGACGCCTCACCCGGGGCATCCTGTACGCCGTCTTCGTCCTGGCAGTCGTTGCCGTAGTCCTGCTCGCTGACTGGCAGGCCATCGGCGTGAACTTCTTCGACCCGGAGGTGGCCCGAGCGGCCTTCCCGACCATCATCACGGTCGCCGTCAAGAACACGGTCGTCTACACGGTCATCGCGTTCATCGGCGGCCTGATCCTGGGCCTGATCCTAGCCCTGATGAAGCTCTCCCCGGTGGGCCCCTACCGGTGGGCGGCAACCGTGTACATCGAGATCTTCCGCGGCCTGCCCGCCCTGCTGGTGATCTTCGCGATGGCCTTTGCCGTCCCGATCGCGTTCTCCTGGCGCCCGCCGGGCGGCAACGCGGGAGCCGGCCTGATCGCCCTGATCATGGTGTCCGGCGCCTACATCGCCGAAACCATCCGTGCAGGTATCCAGGCCGTACCCGCAGGCCAGACCGAAGCAGCACGTTCGCTGGGCATGGGTCCGGCGTGGACCATGGTCTCCGTGACCCTGCCCCAGGCCTTCCGCATCATTACCCCGCCGCTGACCAATGAGCTGGTCATCCTGATCAAGGACACTTCGCTGCTGTTCATTGCCGGCATGGCGATGCAGGACCGGGAGCTGACCACCTTCGCGCGGGATGCGGTCTCGCAGAACGCCAACTCAACTCCGCTGGTCCTGGCTGCGATCATGTACCTGATCATTACCCTGCCGCTGACGCAGCTGGTCGCCAAACTCGAACGCCACAACCAGAGAGGCCGGTAACCCAGCGTGAGCACTGCTGCCTTCACTCCGTCCCCGAACACCCCCGCCATTGAAGTCCGGAACCTGCACAAGTCCTTTGGCGACAACGAAGTTCTCAAGGGCATCGACTTCCACGTCAACCAGGGCGAAGTCGTCTGCGTGATCGGCCCGTCCGGTTCAGGCAAGTCCACCCTGCTGCGCTGCGTGAACCGCCTGGAGGAACCCACCTCGGGAACCATCCGGGTTGAGGGCACCGACATCACGGATCCGGAGACGGACCTGGACGCCGTCCGGACCCGGATCGGCATGGTATTCCAGCAGTTCAACCTCTTCCCGCACCTGAACGTGCTGCAGAACCTGACCCTGGCCCAGCGCCGGGCCAAGAAGCGCGGCAAGGCTGAGGCTGAGGAAACCGCGATGAAGAACCTGGCGAAGGTGGGCCTGGCCGACCGCGCCAAGGCGTTCCCTGCCCAGCTCTCCGGCGGCCAGCAGCAGCGCGTGGCTATTGCCCGCGCCCTGTCCATGGACCCGGACATGATGCTCTTCGACGAGCCGACTTCCGCCCTGGACCCGGAACTGGTCGGTGACGTCCTGGAGGTCATGCGCCAGCTGGCCCAGGAGGGCATGACCATGATGGTGGTGACCCACGAGATGGGCTTCGCCCGCGAGGTTGGCGACCGGGTGGTGTTCATGGACGGCGGCGTCGTGGTTGAACAGGGAGCGCCGGAAGCCGTGCTGGGCAACCCGCAGCACGAACGGACGCGTTCCTTCCTCTCCAAGGTTCTCTAGCTTTTCTCCAAAAACGGCTGTGGCCTGCACCTTCACCGGTGCAGGCCGCAGCTGCTTTCATTTTCGGTCATAAGTATCGGCGCTTTTCATCCGTGCCCAGTCCTGGATGTGCGCTCAAGGATCCCCTAACGCGCAAGGCCGATCACCTCACCCCGGGTACGCTCGCTTGGGCTTTGCGAAGGGGGTATAGCTGACTCACTACTGAAAAGTAACAGTTAGCTGCTTTACGAAGGGGACTCCAGGAATGAAGAATTGGAAAGCGCCGAGCAAGATCCTTCTCTTGTTCGTAATCTGCCTGACTGTATTCCTCGTGCTGCGACTCCTCGTACCAACCGAGTACGCAGCTTTGGTTCTGGGCATTCCGGGATTTATTCTCGTCGGTTACATGGCGAATCTTGGTGCGCATATGGTCCGCAATCCGCCACCTCCGCCACCTCCGCCACCTCCGCCAGGCAACCCTGATGACGAAACGCGGACGGATCCGCAGTAACTTTCCGGACTGAGTTGCCTCGTATGGGGATCGGCGGATTCAGGCCGTCTCAGCAGTGACCGGTGCGACGTGCATGCCTACCGTTTTGGGCCTTCTGCAAGCTACGGGTCAGTACCGATCCGACCCCAACGGCGACCAAATATACGGCGGCTTTGGGCGGGTTCAGGCTTAAGTGAGCGTTCAGGGGGTGCCGGTTCCACTTGGAGCTGAGGGTCCGGTGCCGACGAGTTGTTCCCTCAACCGTACTGGTATGCCGTTGGTGGCGAATTCATTGTCCATGGCATCTTGCACGGTGGCCCATCTCCCGTCCTGGACGCTATATTGGAGGAATTCCCAGTTATGGACGCTGGTCCACAACTGTTCAAAGTCGGTCAAGTACCGGCCGTCGCTTTGGAGTGTGGCCAGGTTGTAGAAGACGTCGCCGCCGTCCAGACCAATGACGCTGCCGCCCTCGGTCGCGATGGCGTAGGCGAGCCAGCCTTCGGCGCAGCCAAGGACGGTGTAGTACTGCTGCTGCTCGGCGGGGATGGGCTTGAGTATTGCCCCGGCTGGGTCGTAACGCTGGATGTCGATATTGGCCGGAGTGCATTCGCCCGCAGCTGGGCCTACGGTTTGCGGTGCCGGGGGCGGAGCGATTTCCGTGGTCTCCGGGGTTGGATGAGGGCCCCCTACCGGGGTTTCCGTTGGGGTGGTTGTCGGTGTGGGGCTGGCCGTCGCGGAAGGGGTAACCGTTGGCGAGGCCGTGACGGTAGTGGCCGGTGCCGGTGCCGATTGCGGGACAAAGTTGCCTGCTACGACAACTGCACCGACGACGGCGGCAGCGGCGAGTGCCACACCCGCTGTGGCCGTCCAGCCGGTCCGTCGGGATTTGCGGTCGGCGAGGGACACAGCGTTGGGATCATCCGAGAAGACATAAGACCTGCCCGGCAGGACACCGGGGGTGGTACCGGGGTCGGGGATGGACGGTTTGGCATTTTTCATGAGTTGTTCGATGCGGTCCATGGTTAGACTTCCCGTTCTGTCATGAGGTGTTGTGGCGCGGCTTTCGCGAAGGCTTTACGGGCGCGGTGGAGCCTGACCCCGGCCGCCGATGGTGTGCATCCAAGGCTTTCAGCCAGTTCTGCGGTGGTGAGCTCATCCCAGTAGGAGAGCATCAGGATTTCCCGATCTCGGTCCTTGAGCCGGGAAAGGATCTCCGCAACGCTGTCCTGCTGCTCATCATCGTTGGTGATGACGGCCTGGACTCGGGCTTCTTCAGCCAGACGCTCCATGAGTTGTTCGCGACGACTCCGGCCTTTGTACTCATTGCCCAGCACATTCCTGGCTGTAGCTATCAGCCATCCGACGCCGGGTGGCTCGGTCGGTTGTTTTTCCCACACGATCCGCAACACGTCATTGGCCAGTTCCTCGGCCCGTTCGCGGTCGTTGATCCGGCACGCGATGTACTTGTAGATGCGGCTGAAGTGCTCAGCGTGAAGAGCAATCAGCTCCTGCTCTCTGGAAGCCAACATCCTTGTTCTGTCCCCCGGCTAGTGCGATGTGATGTTCTAACCACTTAGTTTCGCGGGAATCGGCGTTTCTTACACAGCCGGAGAAGAAGTTTAACTATCTGTACCGGTGGCCCCGGGAAAACAGCGATACCCGGCAAACTCCTCCAATGAGCGTGCCGGGTATCTCAGCTATAGCCGCTATTCGTGCGACCGGCTTAGCCTTCGAGTAGAGGGTCTCTATCCCGCCACCGCTCCCCGAACCCCTTCCCGCACACGCCGGTGCAGGGAGCGGAGCCCGGAGCGCTGCACCGGGACCTCAATGACCGAACGTCCCCGGATGGGCGCCTCCAGCGCGGCCGCGAGTTCTTCCGCGGTCCGGGCCAGTTGGTGCCGCACTCCGTAGCCCGCCGCCAGGGCGGCCAGGTCGGCCCGGTGCGGGGTGCCGAAGAAACGTTCGACGACGTCGCGGTACTCCTCACGTTCACCCAGTTCACCGTGCTCCAGCGTGGTGAAGATACCGCCGCCGGCGTCGTTCAGCACCACCAGCTGCAGATCAGGCTCCGCCTCGCCGTCGCCAAGGAGGAGGCCGCCGGCGTCGTGCAGGAAGGTGAGGTCACCGAGCAGCAGGCGGGTGGGGATACCGTGGGCCAGGGCAATGCCCGACGCCGTGGAGATGGTTCCGTCGATTCCGGCCAGTCCGCGGTTGGCGTAGACATCCAGCGGATGCCAGTTCCCGGCGGCCACCAGGTCAACGTCGCGGATAGCGTTGGAGGAGCCAAGCACGAGGTTGGCGTCGGAGTTATCCCACACCAGGCCAGCGACATGGAGACCGCTCAGCTGCTTCTCCCCGGCCAGCAGGTCCCGGATGGCGGCAGCGGCAGCGTTCGAGGCCCGCTGCCATTCTTCGAGCCACCCGGGAGCTCCCCGCCCGGCGAAGGCGAGCAGGGAGGCCAGGTCCGAGACGATCCTCTCGGGACGTTTGCCGGGTGTAAACCAGTTCACCGGCCTGGGCACGTAGAGTGCCTTTTCCACCTCGGGCCTGGCCAGCAGTGCGGACACCGGGCGGGAGAGCGTTGGCCGCCCGAAGACGACCACCCGTTCTATCTCCGGTCCCAGATCCTGCAGGAGCAGCCGGTACGCAGTAATTGAATTGGGACCGAAGCGTGCGTTGGAGGAAGGTTCGGCCAGAAGCGGCAGGCCGGCACGGCGCGCAAAGATGGCCGCCGTCTCCCCCGCACCATCGCCGGCGATGACCACCGTGCGGTGTGTCCCGCCCAGTTCCGCAAGCGCCCCGGGGGGTTCATCGGCTGCGGCCGCCTGCAGCGACTCAAAGGGACCCTGCCCTGCGGGCTCGAGCACGTCCGCCTCCGTCGGAGTAAGCGGATCACGGAATTGCAGGTTGATGTGGACCGGCCCCGCGGGTGCGGCTCCGCCGACCCTCGCGAAGGCAGCGGCAATGGGGCCGGCGGGGTCCATGCCGGCTTCGACGTCCGCTGCGGCTGCCGGGAACCGGCCGAAGATGCCGTCCTGGACCGTGGTCTGGTTAGCTCCGGTTCCGTGAAGTTCCGCCGGGCGGTCAGCGGAGAGGACCACGAGTGGGACACCGGCGTGGTGCGCTTCCATGACGGCGGGAACCAGCTCGCCAACAGCGGTTCCGGACGTGGTCACCACTGCAGCCGGGCGCGCGCCGCCGCGGGCCAGTCCCAGGGCGGTGAAACCCGCAACCCGCTCGTCGATGCGGACGTGCACATGGACCAGGCCCTGGGACTGGGCTTCAGCCAGGGCATACGCGAGGGGTGCGCTGCGGGATCCGGGAGCGAGGACAACATCCCGCACCCCGGTGCGGGCCAAGGCCGCGATGGCCGACCGTGCCGCCTGCAGGGAACTGAGGGCACTGCCTTCGGCGGGCCCGGAGGCGGACGGGCTGGACGATAAGGAGGATCCGGTCACGTCTCCATAGTGTCACTTCCAGCTGCCCCACCCCGCCTGTTTCGACGCATTCGGGGCACTCCCGGCACACTTCGGCTGGCGTTGTGCGCGGTTCGCCGTCAGGGAGTCCTGGACGCCAGCTGTGCGTGCACCCGCTCCAGCCGGTCCAGCCACCACTGCCGGCGCTCCGGGCCTGCGGCACAGCGCTCCAGCAGTTCCAAGGAGACCGGCACATCGCGCACCGGCAGCGCACCGCCGTCGGGCACCAGCGGCTCAGCGGTGACGTCGCCTTCCATCAGCGACAGGGTTCCCAGACCGCAGGCGTAGGGCAGTTCCGGCAGCGAGGCGGCCAGCGCCACCCCGGTGCGGATACCCACTGAGGTGTCCAGTGCGGAGCTGACGACGGCGGGAAGCCCGGCGGCCGCCACAACTTTGAGGGCACGGCGCACTCCGCCGAGAGGGGCAGCCTTCACTATGATCAGGTCTGCGGCGTCCTCGCGGGCCACCAGCAGCGGATCAGTTTCCTTCCGGACACTTTCATCCGCGGCCACCAGCACCGGAATCCCGCGGCGGGCCAGTTCAAGCCGCACTGCCCGCAGCCCGGGAATATCAGGGACTGGCTGCTCGGCATATTCGAGGCCGGCTTCGGCCAGCGTTTCCAGGGCGCCGACGGCGGTGGCAACGTCCCAGCCGCCGTTCGCGTCGACGCGGATCCCGGCGTCCGGCAGCAGCCGGCGCACCTCCGCCACACGGGCCAGGTCCTCTGCGACGCTCTGCCCGCGCTCTGCCACCTTGACCTTGACCGCGGGGACCTCGCCGAACCGGGCCAGGACCTTTTCGACCTGTTCCACGCCCACGGCAGGAACGGTCCCGTTGACGGGCACCGAGCTGCGCACGGGTTCCGGATAGCCCTCCCAGGCGGCCTCGATCCCCGCTGCCAGCCAGGCGGCTGCTTCCTGGTCACCGTATTCGGGGAAGGGCGAGAACTCGCCCCAGCCGGCCGGACCGCGGAAAACCAGGGCTTCGCGGTGCAGGATGCCGCGGAACTTCACCCGCATTGGCAGGGTGACTACATGGGCGTTTTCCTGCAGATCGGACAGGGACGGGATCGTGTTTTCCACCCGGCCAGCCTACCGCGCCGGGCTGCCGCGGCGGCGGGACTGAACGTGTTTGGCCCGGCGCCGGCTGCCGCCTCGGCGGTGCATGGACGCGGTTCGCCACAGAGCGGCACGGAACACAGCCCGCAGCCGCCCTGCTCACAGGAAACCTGCACCGAGGTATGGCACGCTGGAAGGGATGGATACGCGCAATCTCCTGAACAAGCGGCAGCCGGTCCGGCGCCAGGCCGGGCACAACCCCGCACTCTTCCTTTTCGCGGCGCTGCTGGCGGCTGCCGGGGCGGCCGTGACGTATTTTGGCTTTGTCCGGACCACCACCGGCCAGCTGGCCGATGAATCGGCCTGGCGGGAGGCGGAGCTCGTGGCACCGGGAACCCGTCTTCCCGCGCTCCGGTTCCTGGACAGCCTGCCGCTGGCTTCAGTGTTCATTGCCCTGGCGGTAATCATTGCGGTGAGCCTGTACCGCAGGCGCTTCTCCCCTGCCGTCGTTGCCGTCGCCACCATGGCCGGGGCGAACCTGGCCACGCAGCTGCTGAAAAACCTCCTGCTGGACCGGCCGGACCGCGGCGTCATCACATTGGCGTTCAATTCCCTGCCCTCCGGCCACACCACCATGGCGGCCTCCGCCATGGCCGCGGTGTTCCTGGTGTCATCACCACGCTGGCGGCCTGCCGCCGCAGCGCTCGGAGGCACCTACGCGGTGCTCGCCGGATCGGCGACCTTCTTCAATCTCTGGCACAGACCCGCCGACGTCGTCGCGGCCTTCTTTGTGGTCTCGGCGTGCACCCTGGTGGGTGGACTGGTCATGATGCGCACCAACCGGGACTGGAACACGCTGCCCGCCGGCAGCCGCGGTGCGGGCGGGCGGCTCTGGACCGGGCTCACCGCCGCGGCAGGCCTGCTGGCCCTGGCTCTCTCGGCAGTGCTTTACGCCTATGCCCGCTGGGGCGGCGGAGTGGCGGGCCTCGATGACCGTCCGCTGTACTTCTGGTGCGGGCTCTCGCTGATCGTCGGAGTTGGTTACGTGCTGTCAGCACTTGGGTCCTGGCTGTTCACGCAGCAGGCCGGCGACCGCTAGGGCCCGGTTCGGCGGCCCTTGGGCACGTACTTCCACAGCACCACGGCCCCGGCCAGCCCCATCAGCGCAGTCGCCGCTATCCCGGCGGAGAGTGATACCGCCGCCGTCACGGCCGCCAGCAGTCCCGGGCCGCTGAGGATTCCAATGTCAGAGAGCAGCCGCCACAGCCCCAGGAACTGCGGGCGCCCCGGCTGCGGGGAGAAATCCGCGCCCAGCGTCATCACGATTCCGGAGCCGATTCCGTTGCCAAAGCCGATCAGCAGCGCGGCCAGCAGCAGCTGCAGCGGTGTCGAGGTCAGCGGCAGCAGTCCCAGCCCCGCAGCCATCAGCAGCATGCACGGCACGGCCACCGCCCGGCGGCCGCGCAGGTCCATGACGCGTCCTGCGGGGTAGAAAACGAGCATGTCAATACCGGCTGAGATGCCGTAGATCAACGCCGTCTGCGCGGGGTCTATACCCAGGTGCTGGGCCCAGAGCGGGATCACCGCCTGCCGGGTGGCCCGGACAGCCGCGATGAGCAGCACCCCGATGCCCACCGTGCCGAACACCCGGGAATGGCTGCGCAGGATGGAGCCGATCGTAGGAGGAGCCGCGGCCTCCACCGCTTCCTCCAGCTGCTCATCCGGCTTCCTGGTTCCGGGCCCGCGGACACTCAGGTCCGGGACGGTGAGGCTCAGCAGTCCGGCGGCGAGTGCGGCCGCCGCGCCCACCCAATAGGCACCGGACGTCCCCGCAAAGGACATCACCCCGGCTGCGGCAAACGGACCTACGAACACACCTATGCGGTTGGAGCCGCCCAGGGTGGAAAGAGCCCGTGCCCGAAAGTGCACCGGCACTGCCTCAGTCACGTAGCTTTGGCGGGCGAGTCCGAAGACGGCACCGGCCATGCCAACCATAAAAACGGCCAGGGCAAACACCCAGAGCACCGGCACGGAGGCAGCAAGCACCATGGCCAGCGAACACCACGCTGCGGCGCCGACCAGGGCCCACTTCTCTCCGAAACGGGTGGTGACGAGCGTGGCGGGGACGTTGGTGAGCAGGGAACCGATGCCGGTCAGCGTGACGATCGCAGCCGCCAGGGCCACGGTGGCGCCGAGGTCACGAGCGGTGAGCGCAACTACCGGCAGGATCGCCCCGATCGCCGCCCCGTACAGCACGGTGGGCCCGAAGGCAGGGACGGCGATGCTCCGCAGGCTGAAGGTATCTATTGCTTCAGCCACTTCCAGCGTGCCAGTGTCCGCAGCCGGGTCAGCAGCGCCCGGGACTGCTCAGGGCCGTAAGGAAGGATGGGGATGGCCTTGGTCATGTCCGTCGAGGCCTGGTCCATGGCACTGCGCGTAACGGCGACGGCAGTGCGCATCTTGTTCATTTGGGTGGTCACGAAGTCCATGTCCACCGGTTTGCCGTGTCCGGGCACCACCGTGCTGTACAGGTCTTCCAGGGCAACGATCTTCCCCAGCGTGCGGATCCACTCCTTGGGGTAGGAGTCCCCGAAGTTCGGATCCGCGCCCTGCTCCACGAGGTCGCCGGCGAAGAGCACATCCCCGGCACCGACCAGCAGGTCGTGGTCGGTGTGCCCGCGGCCCAGGTGGAAAAGCGTCACGGAAATGCCGCCCAGGTCCAGGTCCACCGGCGCGCCGTCGACGAGCTTCTGCGGCGCCGCGATGGCGGTTCCCGGCCCGGTTCCGGCGGCCATGTCCGGCTCGACGGCGGCAACGGAGGAACGCTGGTCCTCACCCGAGGCGGCGATCGTCCGTGCACAGTCGCTGGTTGCCCAGATCTCCTCGACGCCGTTGTCCATCAGGTAGGCGTTGCCGAAGTAGTGGTCGAAGTGCGCGTGTGTGTTTACGGCGATGACCGGCAGATCAGTCAGCTTGCGGATGCCGTCCAACAGCGCCTTCGCCTGGGCAGGACCAGCCCCGGTATCCACCAGCAGCGCCCGTTCCCGGCCAATAATCAGGCCGGAATTCATGCCCCAGCCCGGGCTCGACCGCACATAAGTGTGCGGCGCCAGCTCCAGCCAGTCATCGGGGGTCTGCGGGTGGGTCTGGGTCATGGCATCCGTCCTTCAGGTATCTGCGCTAACCAACCTACCGTGTGCCGGCGGTTACAGGTCAGCCAGGACGCTGCCCGGGTTCTCTATTGCATCCGCGACGTAACGAAGGAACCCGCCTGCCGTGCCGCCGTCGCATACCCGGTGGTCGAAGACCAGGGTCAGCTCGGTCATCTTGCGGACGGCGACCTGGCCGTCCACGACCCACGGCTTGTCAATGATCCGGCCGATGCCGAGGATCGCTGACTCGGGGTAGTTGATGATGGCGGCGCTGCCGTCGACGCCGAAGACACCGTAGTTGTTCAGCGTGAAAGTGCCGCTGGTCAGCTCCGCCGGGGTGGCGGCGCCGGACCGGGCCGACGCCGTGAGCCGCCGGATCTCCGCGTCCAGTTCCCGGGCGCTCAGTTTTTCCGCATGCCGGATGGAGGGGACCATCAGTCCGCGGTCCGTCTGCGCGGCGAAGCCCAGGTTCACGCCGTCGAAGGCAACCAGCTCGGCATCCGGGCCGGTTCCCGCGACGTAACGGGTGTTCAGCTCCGGGAACCTGCGCAGTCCGGCCAGGGTGAACCGGGCCAGGAACGCCATCAGGCCCGGGGTGTTTTCCGGGTCCCGGCGCTTGAGGTCGGCACGCAGCTCCAGCAGCGCGGTGGCATCCACGTCCACCCAAACGGTGGCTTCCGGGATTTCACTGCGGCTGGCACTGAGATTCGCAGCCACGGTGCGGCGCAGTCCCTTGACCGGGGTGCGGGAAGCGACGCCCAGGCCCGATCGGGGGTCCGTATCGCCCGCTGCAGGAGCAGCCGGCGACGCAGGGACAGGTGCTACCGCTGTGTCTGGCGAGCCGCCGCTGATGGCCAGTTCGACGTCGCGGCGCAGGATCAGGCCGTCCGGGCCGGTGCCGTCCACGGTGCGCAGGGCGATTCCGGACTCGCGGGCCAGGCGGCGCACCAGCGGATTGATGCAGCGCGGAGCCTCGAGGGTTGCGGCTGCTGCCGGAGCCGGGTCAGCGATTGCAACGGCTGCAGGAGCCGGAGCTGCGGGGACGGCCTGCACAGCCGAAGCGCGGCGCGGGGCGCGGGTGCGGCGGTTAGTGCCGTGGCTGGTCTGATCGGGAGTCCCGTAACCGATCAGCACGTTGCCGGAACCGGCCCGTTCCTCCTGCCGGTAGGCCTCACCGGCAGGATCCGGGTCACCGGGGGCACTCGGCGAGGTTTCGCCCGGGGCCGGGGCGTCCGCCGTCGTGCGTACCGAGATCAGCGGCTTGCCGACGTCGATGCTCTCCCCCGCGGCGCCGTGCAGTGTCTGCACCACGCCCGCGAACGGTGAGGGGACCTCCACCAGTGACTTGGCGGTCTCCACCTCGGCAACGGGCTGGTCCACCGCAATGGTGTCGCCCTCGGCAACGAGCCAGTTCACCAGTTCCGCGTCGGTCAGGCCTTCGCCCAGGTCCGGGAGCAGGAAAGTACGCACGCTCATTAGTCCTCCCACTGCAGTTCATCGACGGCGTCCAGGATCCGGTCCACGCCGGGCAGGAAGAAGTGCTCCAGCTTCGGGGCCGGATACGGGATGTCGAAGCCTGTTACCCGCAGCACGGGCGCTGCGAGTGAGTGGAAGCAGCGTTCCTGGATGCGGGCCACGATTTCCGAGGCCACGGAGGCAAACCCGGGAGCTTCGGAAATGACGACGGCGCGGCCGGTCTTCCGGACCGAGGCGCACACGGTTTCGTCATCGAAGGGGACGATGCTGCGGATATCGATGACTTCCAGGCTGCGGCCTTCGGCGGCGGCGGCTTCCGCGGCGGACAGCGCCGTGGAAACAGAAGGCCCGTAGGCGACCAGCGTCGCGTCGGTTCCTTCGCGGGCAACCACTGCCTTACCGACCGCAGGGTCTGCGGCCGGGGCGCCGTCCTCGAAAGGCGCACGCAGGGCGGCCAGGTCAACGTCTTCCTTGGTCCAGTAGAGCTTCTTGGGTTCCAGGAAGACCACCGGGTCCGGGAACCGGATGGCTTCGCGGAGCATGGTGTAGGCGTCCGCGACCGTGGCCGGAGCCAGGACGGTCAAGCCCGGGGTGTGGGCGTAGTAGGACTCGGAGGAGTCGCAGTGGTGCTCCACTCCCCCAATCCCGCCGGCGTAAGGAATCCGGATCACCAGGGGCAGTTTGACCTTGCCCCGGGTGCGGTTGGACATCTTGGCGACGTGGCTGACCACCTGCTCGAAGGCGGGGTATGCGAAGGCGTCGAACTGCATTTCGACGACCGGACGGATCCCGTTCATGGCCATGCCAACGGCCATGCCCATGATCCCGGACTCGGCCAGCGGGGTATCGAAGCAGCGTTCTTCACCGAAGCGTGCGGTCAGGCCGTCGGTGATGCGGAAGACGCCGCCGAGCGGGCCGACGTCCTCGCCGAACATCACCACGGCGGAATCCGCGGCCATTTCGTCCGCCAGGGCGGTGTTCAGTGCCTTCGCGAAAGTCAGGCTGACGCGGGTATCTTCGGGCGCAGGCGCCTGTGCTGTGACTGTCATTGGTGGCTCCTGTTAGTCCTGTGCCCGGGAGAGCTCGTCAGCGAGCAGTGCTGCCTGCTCGGCGAGCTGCGGGGTGCGGCTGTCATAGACGAAGTTGAAGAGGTCCATGGGCTCGGGCACGATGTCCGTGTTCAGGCCTTCACGGATCCGGGCAGCCACGGTCTCGGCCGCCGCCGTCATGGCTTCCTCGGCGTCCTCGTCCAGCATCCCCAGGCCGGTGAGGTAGGTGCGCAGCCGGGTCAGCGGGTCCCGCGGAACCCACTTGGCGACGTCGTCGTCTGAGCGGTAGCGGGTGGCGTCGTCGGCGTTCGTGTGGGCCTGCATGCGGTAGGTGTGTGCTTCCACCAGTGCGGGGCCGCCGCCTTCGCGGGCACGCTCGACGGCGGCACCGAGTACGGCCAGCAGGGCCGCGGCGTCGTTGCCGTCCACCCGCTCGCCGGGCATGCCGTAGCCGATGGCCTTGTGCGCCAGGGAGGGGGCAACGCTCTGGTTCTTCAGCGGCACGGAGATGGCGTATTCGTTGTTCTGCACAAAGAAGACCACCGGTACGTGGAACACGGCGGCGAAGTTCAGGGCCTCGTGGAAGTCGCCTTCGCTGGTGGCGCCGTCGCCGCACATGGCCAGCACCACGGTGTTCTCCCCGCGCAGCTTGGCGGCGTGGGCCACGCCGACGGCGTGCAGCAGCTGGGTGGCAAGCGGAGTCGCCTGCGGTGCCACGTTGTGCTCGTACGGGTCATAGCCTGCGTGCCAGTCGCCCTTGAGCAGGGTCAGGACCTGCAGCGGGTCAACGCCGCGGTGGACGACGGCGACGGTGTCGCGGTAGGTCGGGAACAGCCAGTCGCCGTCGGCGAGTACCGCGGCAGCGGCAACCTGGCACGCTTCCTGCCCGTGGGAGGAGGGGTAGACCGCCAGGCGGCCCTGGCGAACAAGTGCATTGGCCTGGTCGTTGATGCGCCGTCCGGCAACCAGGCCTTCGAAGGCGGCCTTCAGCGCGTCGCCGTCGGGCAGCGGGTACTTTTCGCTGTGCCGGTGGGTACCGTCAGCGTCGATCAGCTGGACGGGCTCGGCGGAGGGCAGCATGGTCGCGGTGCGGTCCTCATTGTCCTCCGGCCGCGTGCCCTCCGCGGACCCGGCGCGTGTGTTGCCGGTGGGAATTGTCATTTGAATCTCCGTCTGCCGCGGCGGATGCCGAAGGCGTCCCGGGCGTCCCGGTTCCTCCAGCGTGGATGGAATTTCTGTAAGCCCAGTATGCGGAAGCTGACGATTCGCATCTAGCTCAGGCGGAAATCCTAGATTTTTTGTATCCCTCTGCGTATTGTGATGGACAAGTTGCAAAAGTGAGCTGGATTACTTTGAAGGACGTAGACACTATGGCCCAGACGCAGGCGGCACTGGATGAGATCGACAAGCGGATCCTTGCAGAGCTCACGAAGGACGGCCGCGCTTCGGTCAGCGCCGTCGCGGAAGCGGTCCACATCTCCCGGGCGCACGCCTACTCGCGCATCTCCAAACTGACCGGGTCCGGTGTCCTGACCCGGTTCACGGCACTGGTGGACCCGGTCAAGGCCGGCCTGCGCTCCAGCGCGTACGTCACCCTCAAGGTGCGGCAGCAGTCCTGGCGGGAGCTGAAGGAAGTGCTGCGCAAGATCCCGGAGGTGCACCACGTGGCCTTGGTGGGCGGGTCTTTCGACGTGATCCTGCTGGTCCGGGCAGAGGACAACCTGCACCTGCGGCAGGTGATCTTCGACCAGCTGCAGTCCGCTCCGGGGGTCCTGGATACACAGACATTCCTGGTCTTCGAGGACCTCGACGTCCGTTAGCCCACCGAGATGACAGAAACTGCCCGT
>NZ_BAAALV010000002.1:818038-900761 GCF_039528575.1 Arthrobacter gandavensis | reverse complement strand
AGTTTCTGTCATCTCGATTTCCAGGGACGGGACGTCAGTTCTCGTCGTGCCCCTGGTCCATGCTCATCTGATCCTCGGCGGGAGGGGTCTCCCCCGGCGGAACTCCGCCGCCCGGCTCCAGCCCGGTGATGTTCCCTTCGGCCGGATCAGGATTCACCCGGCGGCCCTTTTCGCCGCTGCCGGCATGGTTGCCGGTTCCTTCCGTGGTTTCCGGCCCCTTTTGCGCGGCAGCGTGGTCAGCTTCCTTGGGCTTGTCCGGGTTGGCTGGATCATTGTTCGGATCGTAGCTTTGCGTCATCGTGGCCTTTCGGTGATGTCCCGCAAGGGAGAAAACAATTAGTCAGCATGCTGACCTTTCCAACCTAGCGGGACTACCAGCCGCCGGGCAATCCCTACCTAAAGAGCCCCTCTCCCACGAATCCGCCCTCCGATGCACCCGGCGGCACGGCGAATACAGCCGATCCGATGGGCGTCGTCCACTCATTGAGCAGGTCCAGTTTGTCCAGCCGCTGCTGGATCGGCACAAACTGCTCGGCGACATCCGCTTGGAAGGCAACGAAGATCTGACCCGCGTTGGAGACCGCGCCACCAGGTTCCGGAGCGTCGTCGTAGTTGTAGCCGCGGCGGAATATCCGCTGCCGCGGATTCTCCGGACGTGCACGGCGCATGTGGGCGTACTCCGGGATGACCTTGAACCCGAGTCCGGTGACGGCGTCGAAGTCCGGCTCATCCCGCTCATTTTCACCCGTCAGCGGCGCACCGTTGGCGAGCCTGCGGCCCACCGCTTCTTCCCTGCCCCGCCGGTCCAGTTCATCCCAGGTGTCCAGGTTCATCGCGATCCGCCGGACGACCATCGAGGTGCCGCCTTCCAGCCAGGCCGGAATCTCCGCGTCGCCCCACACCACCCGTTCGAACTCCGGCGTCCCCGGCAGCGCGTTCGCGGAACCGTCCACCTGTCCAAACAGGTTGCGCATGGTGGTGCCGGCAGGTTCGCTGCCGTAGGCATGGCGGAAGCCCGGCTGGATCCAGCGGACGACGGCGAACGCACGGCTGTCCTTCAGCAGCATCCGCTGGGCATGGGCCAGGGTCAGCGGGTCATCGGCGCACAACTGGAGCATCAGGTCTCCCCCGCTCCACCGCTCTTCGAGCTTGTCGATGCCGAAGGCGGGAAGCGGGCCGAGCCAGGCAGGGGCCAGTTCCGGAGCCACGGCGGCCACGAGGCCGGGCCCGAACCCGAACGTCACCGTCAGCCGCGCCGGGTTCCGGGCCAGCTCCGGCTCGGTGTCTGCCAGCGCAGGTTCACCCTGGGTCAGCGCGGCTGCGTCATCACTCAGCATCCGCAGCCAGGACCGGATGCGGTCCCGGCCGACGCCGTCGCGCAGGTCCAGGGCAACGAAAGCTGCGCAGGACCCGGGCGGGGTGGCTATGCCGGCCTGGTGCCGGCCGTAGAACGGAACTGTCTGGCGGCCGTTGCTTCCCGCCTCATCCAGCCCTGTCCGTTCCATCTCCGCGCTTCCCTGCCCGAACCCCCGGCTGCCGGCCAGGTGGCCGCCGGCAGCCGCAACCGCCCCCAGGCCCGCCGCGGCACCGCCGAAGAGCAGGCGGCGCCGGCCCACGCCCCGTGGTGTGGTTTCAGCGCTCATTAGTGGTCCGCAGTCCCATGGGTTTCAGTCCCGTGGGTCTCATTGCCGTGTGTCTCAGTGCCGTGTGATCCAGCCCCGTGGCCCCCGGCGTCGTGGCCTTCGCCGGATCCGTAGCTTTCGTTTCCGCCCGCGAAGTCCTTGGCCACGGCGTCGACGTCCAGGGTGGAGCCGTCAGCCAGCTCGAGGGTGATCGTCACCGTGTCTCCGGCGAGCAGTCCGTCCGTCAGGCCCATCAGCATCAGGTGGCTCGCTCCGGGCTCCAGGAGGTAGTCGCTTCCGGCGGGGACCACGAATCCTCCTTCGATTTCGCGCATGACCATCGCTCCGTCGTCGTCCATTGCCACTTCGTGCAGTTCAACGGTTGAGGCGGACGCCGAACTGGCGGCGACGATGGTGAGGTCCTCGTCGCCGGAGTTTTCGAGCGTGCCAAAAGCGCCGGTCATTTCGTCTGCTTCTGCGGCCTTCGCCCAGGCTCCGGTCATGGACAGCGCTGCGGCATCATCCGGAGCAGGGGCCGTTTCGGCTGCGGGGCTGGAGGAGCCACAACCGGTGAGGGCCGCAGCGGAGACGGCAAGGACGACTGCGGCGAGAGTGATTTTCTTCATGATTTTCGGGTACTCCAAAGGTGTGTTCCGCGCATCTAGGCGCGGTCAATGAAAGGGCAGACGCTGCCGGGGCAGGGCCTGGAGGGGACTGCCGCGTGACGGCAGTTTCAGTTAGGCGCTGGCGCCGCGGCGCTTCTTGACCTGGACCACGATTGCCCAGGCTGCGAGGGCTGCAGCTGCTCCTGCGCCGACACCGGCGAGGGCCCACGGCAGGTGGGATGCCACGCTGGACTCCTGCGCTGCCGGCTCTGCTTCTGCCGGATCTGCTGACGCGCTGGGAGCGGGCTCGCTGGGCGCCGGGGCGGCAGCGGACTCCGTTGCAGCCGGTGAGGGGCTTTCCCCGGCAGGAGCGTTCACGGTGAAGCTGAAGGTGCCGGTGATCGGGTGCCCGTCGCTGGATACCGCACGCCAGTTGACCTTGTATTCGCCCGCGTCGAGGGCAGGAACGGACTGGACCAGGGTTTCGCGTGTCAGGACCGGCTCGGACTCGGCGAGGTTCTTCCCGGCAGAGTCTTCGACGATGACCTGGTTGCCCAGGTCCATGAGTTCTGAACTGAAGACCAGTTCAATCTCGGAGGGAGCGGCATCCAGGACGGCACCGTCCGCCGGGTTGGAGGACACAAGTTCATCGTGCGCGTGTGCCGGTGCTGCAAGGAAGAGAACCGCTGCGAAGGCTGCGAGGAGAGCTGCGGCAAGGAGCGAGGCACGGGTGCGGGCCTGGCGGTAAAAAGTGGTAGGCATAACTGCTTTCCGTTCCGGGAAGGAACTGGGATTCGTGTGGGTGCGCGGAGTGCGCCTAGCTGGACACGAATGCAGCAGGTGGGCCCCGGTGCCGGAGCGTCAGAAGGGGGATGCCGAGGTTGCGCAGCCCAAGGGGCCGCACAGCCAGGACGGCAGTGATGGGACGGCGAAGGTGTGCGGGCCGGAACAGGGGCAGCAGCGCACCGGGTCGGACGCCGAGCGCTTCGATGAGGCGCACCAGGGTCCGCTCGCCGTGGGCAATAATCCACACCGTGGCCGCGGCGGCAAGGGCGTGGCTGACCCACATCAGGAGTCCGTGTGCGGGAGCCGATGCGGCGGCCGCGGCGGCAGCAGTTCCGGTCTCTGTCAGCGAGGGACCCGCGTGGTGGGCGTGGCCCGAGCCTGCACCGACGGCGGCCGGGGCGGAACCGAAGCTGAAAATGAGGTGGAACAGCCCCTGGCTGAACACGACGGCGGTGCTGAGGCGGGGCAGCGAAAGCCCGCGTCCGGCGAGCAGGCAGCTGACCATGCCGGAAATTGCCAGGCAGAACAGCACGAGGGCCGGTTCGGGAGCGGCACCGCCGCCAAGCACGTGCGACGCAGCAGCCACGGCCGTGGCCGCGAATGCTCCGGCCCAGCCGCGCACCAAGCGTGCGGCACGCGCTGTCATCGGTCCTCCTCAGGCACCGTGTACCGGGCGGGATCGCATCCGGCCCTGCAATTCTCCCGAAGTTTCGACGCCGTGTCGAATATCCGCTCCCCGTTCCCATCGAGATGGCAGAAACTGCACGTTACAGGGCTGTATCGTGCAGTTTCTGCTATCTCGACGAGAGGGGAAAGCTAGCCCTTGAACACTGGCTTGCGCTTTTCCTTGAAGGCGGCGAAACCTTCGGCATAGTCCTCGGTACCGCAAAGCACACCCTGGGCCTTGTTCTCATCCTCGACCGACTCCCAGAGTCCCAGGCGGGCATCGCGAATCTGTGCCACGAGTTCCTTGGAAGCACGGAACGCTTCGGTGGCACCGGAGGCCACGCGGGCAACCGTGGCCCGGGTGGTGTCCAGCAGCTCGTCGGCCGGGAAGACCCGGCTGAACAGGCCAGCAGCTACGGCTTCCGTTCCGCTCATCAGGTCTGCCGTGTAGATCAGGTCCAGCGTGCGGTGGGCGCCCAGCCGCTCGGTGAAGAGCCAGTGTCCGCCCGAATCCAGGGTTGCCCCCAGGTTCGCGAACGGCGAGCCGATCTTCGCATTGTCCGCCACGTAGACCACGTCGGTGGCCACCAGCAGGCCCAGCCCGACGCCGAGGCAGGCACCCTGCGCGGCTGCGAAGGTGGGTGCCGGGAAGGCTGCCATCTTCTTCAGCAGCGGGGTGACCAGGTCACCGAGGTAGGCATAAGCGTCGTCTTCGGCCGGTACGACGCCGGAGATATCGCGTCCGGCGCAGAAGGCCCTGCCTTCCCCGCGCAGCAGAAGCGCGCGCACTCCGGCGGCAGCGGCGTCGTCATAGGCCTTGGACAGGTCCGCGAGGGCCTTTTCATCCAGTGAATTGAGCTTCTGCGGGGCGTTGAGGACAACCTCGGCAACGCCGTCGTTAATGCTGAGTTCAACCATGGACTCAGGCTGGTTCTGCTCGCTCATCGGTGGCTTCGCTCCTAGGCGTCGTAGTCGACGGTGACTTCGGGACTGGTGGGGCGGCTTTGGCAGGTCAGGATGTAACCCTTTTCGATTTCATCCGGTTCCAGGGCGTAGTTTTCTTCCATTTCCACGGTGCCGGAGACCACCTTGGCGCGACAGGTGCCGCAGACGCCGCCGGCGCAGGCGAACGGAACATCCGGGCGGACGCGGAGCGCGGCGTTCAGGATGGATTCACGGGCGTGGGTGGGGCTGGCCACCTTGCCCTGCAGCCCGTCCAGCCGGAAGCTGATCTCAAAGTTGTCGGCTGACGGATCAACCTGGATGGGGCGGCCGATCTGGCCTTCCGGCTTTCCGGGCTGGCCCGTGGTGAAGAGTTCGAAGCGGACCTTCTCCGAGTCCACGCCGCGCTCGGCCAGGGTGTCCCGGCAGAGCTGCACGAGTTCGAACGGGCCGCAGAGGAACCACTCGTCCACGTCGCGGGTGGGGAGCACGGACTCGATGAGTGCGGAAAGCTTCTCCGCGTCGATCCGGCCGGAGAGCAGCGGGGAAATACGCTGTTCCCGGGAGAGCACGTGATGGACGGCGAAGCGGGCCGGGTACTTGTCCTTCAGGTCCGCCAGTTCCTCCAGGAACATCACGTCCATGGCGGCCTTGTTGGCGTAGACCAGGTCAAAGCGCACGTTCTCCGACGCTGCCAGCACGGTGCGTGCAATGGAGATTACCGGGGTGATGCCGGACCCGGCGGCGACGGCGACAAACACGTTCTCATCCGTGACATCGATGTCTTCGGGGTGGTTGAGCGCCGTCATGGGGTGCTTGGAGATGAAGCCGCCCGTGGGGCTCATGACGTCCAGGACGTCCCCGGCCTTCAGGTTTTCATTGGCCCAGGTGGAGAACTTGCCGCCGAGGTCGCGCTTAATGGCGACCCGGATTTCACCGGGCTTCGGCTCCGCGCAGATGGAGTAGCTGCGGCGGATTTCCGCGCCGTCCAGCGTGGTGCGCAGGGCAACGTACTGGCCGGGCAGGTAATCGAAGGAACCGGTCAGCTCTTCGGGAACCGCGAAGGTGACTTCGATGGCGTCTTCGGTGAGCCGGCGGACAGCACTGACCGTCAGCGGGTGGAAGGCGGTGCGGCGCGAGGCGGGAGCTGCGCCCGCCTCGGTGGTGGAGGTTGTCATGGTTTAGAGCACCTTGAAGTAGTCGAAGGGTTCCTGGCAGTCGCGGCAGACGTACAGCGCCTTGCAGGAAGTAGAGCCAAAGCGTGTCATTTCACGCGTGTTGAGTGAGGAGCACTGGGGGCACTTGACGCTAAGGCCCAGCCGGACGGGTCCGGCAGCGGCCCGGCCGGTGGGCGGGGCGATGCCGTACTCGTTGAGTTTGGTCTTGCCGGATTCGCTCATCCAGTCCGTGGTCCAGGCCGGGGCCAGGACCAGGTCCACGCGGACCGGTCCGTAGCCGGCGGCAACGAGCGCGGCGGTGACGTCGTCGCGGATCGCGTCCATGGCGGGGCAGCCGGAGTAAGTGGGGGTGATGGCCACCCGCACCGAGTTGTCCTGCTGGACCTGAACGGCCCGCAGAACACCCAGGTCCTCAATGGTCAGGACCGGGATTTCCGGGTCGCAGACTGTCGCCGCTACGTCCCAGGCGGCCGCTGATGCGGGGTCCGCGGGTCGCAGCTGCGTACTGGCTGCGGCGTCGACGGGGGGTGCTGCCTCAGTCTCGTTCATAGCTGTTACCAGGTTGCACCGGGGTGCTGGCGGGCCAGCACCTGGAGCTCAGCCAGGATGTAGCCGAGGTACTCGCTGTGCTCGCCGCGGCGTCCGCCGCCCGGTGCGGGCTGCACCTCTGGGGCTTCGAGCTCGGCTTCGGCCAGCACGGCACCGACCTTCTCATCGAAGGCAGCGCGGAGCGTGGAGGGCACGACGGCGATTCCGTCGAGGGAGCGAACCAGGTCATCGTCCTCGAACAGCTCGCCCACGTACGGCCAGATGAGTTCCAGGGCGCGGATCATCCGGGTGCGTGATTCCTCGGTTCCCTGGCCCAGGCGCAGCACCCACTGGGCGCTGTGGTCGCGGTGGTAGTCGACTTCCTTCACGGCCTTGGCCGCGATGGCCGCCAGGGTCTCGTCCTTGGAGGAGAGCATGGCGGTGTAAAGCTCGTACTGGAAGAAGGAGACCACCAGCTGGCGGGCAATCGTCTTGGCGAAGTCGCCGTTTTCCTGCTCCACGATGTGGGCGGAACGGTATTCCTCTTCACCTCGCCAGTAGGCCAGGTCATCCTCGGTCTTGTCCCAGGCAGTGCCGGCGTAGGTGAGGAAGGACCGGGCATGACCAATCAGGTCCAGGGCGATGTTGGAAAGGGCAATGTCCTCTTCCAGCTCCGGGGCCCGGGCAACCCACCAGCCCAGGCGCTGGGCCAGGATCAGTGCGTCGTCGCCCAGGCGGAGCGCGTACTCCGCGACGGCTTCGGGGGCCTTGGCATCAGAGGCTGCAATGTCCTCCGGGCGGAGGGCGTTGCCCGGGGTGATGCGGGTGGCGCTGTCCGTGTTCACAGGTGCTTCACCCCTTCGGACTTGCGGTAGTACGTTGCGTGCCGGTAGTCCTTGCCCTGCGGGGACTCGAAGAACTGGCCCTTGGCATCGGGGTCGGAGGAGATGATCGCCTCGGCCGGAACCACCCAGAGCGAAACGCCTTCGTTGCGCCGGGTGTATAGGTCGCGTGCGTTGCGCAGCGCCATGTCGGCGTCGGGCGCGTGCAGCGAACCTGCGTGGACGTGGGAGAGTCCGCGGGAGGAGCGGACAAACACTTCCCAGAGCGGCCAGGCCGCGTTTACGCCCGTGTCGGGCGCCACCGAACCGGACGTTGCCGCCGTCTTCGTGCCGTCATCGCCCGTTGTGGAACCGGAAACCATGCTTATGCCACCTCTGTCTTTCGTGCCTGCTTTGCCGCGTACGCAGCTGCTGCTTCGCGCACCCAGGCGCCGTCTTCGTGTGCTTCGCGGCGGCGGGCCAGCCGCTGCGAGTTGCACGGGCCGCGTCCTGCAAGGACTTCCTTGAACTCGTTCCAGTCCAGCGGTCCGTGCTCCCATTTGCCGGTTTCTTCGTTGAACCGGATCTGGTCATCGGGGAGGGTCAGGCCAAGGACCTTGACCTGCTCGTAGATCATGCCGACAAAGCGCTGGCGCAGCTCGTCGTTGGAGAAGCGCTTGATGTTCCAGGCCATTGACTGGCGGGAGTTGGGAGAATCATCATCCGGCGGGCCGAACATCATCAGGGCCGGGGCGTACCAGCGGTTGATGGCGTCCTGGGCCATCTGCTTCTGCGCCTCGGTGCCGTTGGCCAGCTCGAGCAGGATCTCGAATCCCTGGCGCTGGTGGAAGGATTCTTCCTTGCAGATACGGACCATGGCACGGCCGTAGGGTCCGTAGGAGGCGCGGCAGAGCGGGACCTGGTTGCAGATGGCGGCGCCGTCAACGAGCCAGCCAATGGCGCCCATGTCTGCCCAGCTGCGGGTGGGGTAGTTGAAGATACTTGAGTAGCGGGCCTTGCCGGCGATGAGGTCTTCGGTCATCTTGTCCCGCGGCGTTCCGAGGGTCTCGGCGGCGGAGTAGAGGTAGAGGCCGTGGCCGGCTTCGTCCTGGACCTTGGCCAGGAGGATGGCCTTGCGCTTCAGTGAGGGGGCACGGGTGATCCAGTTGGCTTCAGGCTGCATGCCGATGATCTCGGAGTGCGCGTGCTGGGAGACCTGGCGGACCAGGGTCTTCCGGTAGCCTTCCGGCATCCAGTCGCGGGGCTCGATCCGCGAGTCGTCGGCGATGATCGCGTCGAATGCTGCCTGCCCGGCTGCGTCATCGTCCTGCTGGGCCGGGACTGCGTACAACTCTGCCTGCGTAGCCATAGATGTCACCTCACTGTTTTCCACGTGGCCGCGGACAGCTCCGCGGAAGTCGTTCGGCCAATAATTACCGACCGTTCGTTCAGGATATGCGTGTGAGCGACGGCACGTCAAGGCGGAATCCGTTTTGCGCGGCCGTGACGGCGAGGCGGCGGGAGACGCCGTGGCGGCACGGAGGCGGGGCAGCGGCTACCTTTGATCTATCAGCCCAGGCAGGAGGAACCACAGCATGGCAGGCAGTGAAGCGTCCGAGCGCACCCGGATACGTCCGGCTGCCGCGGAGGCTTCCGCACAGGCTTCCGCGCCCGGCATGGCCGCACACCTGCTGGTGCCGATCCTGCTGGGCCTGCTGGGGTTCTGCGCCGTGGCCGCTGCCGTGGCGTCCACCGGCGGCACCCTCGGCATCACAGTGAGCGGGCTGGCCATAGTTCTGACACTCCTGGCAGCGGCGGGTGCCACACCCCGGTATCTGCCCGCGGCCCTCGCGGGACGGCCCGGCCGCCCGCTGGCCGTCCTGGCCGGCGTCGTCGTGGCGCACGTCCTCCTGTTCTGGACTGCGGGCGCCACGGTGATCCTGACACTGCCGGCTTTTCCGGTCGCCGCGGCCGGCGGTGGCCTGCTGCTGGCCACCTCCCTGTGGTCCCAGTTCCGCCGCGGGCCTGCCAGCCAGGATCCCGCCCACGTAAGAAGCCTGCACGGCCACAGGCCCTTCGCCCACACCCTGGCACTGGTGCTGGCCAACTGGGTGTTCTTCGCCGCTGCGGGCATGTTCAGTGCCTGGATCCTGCTGGGCCGCTAGGTACGCCGCGGGGCAGCCGCGGCGGCGCATAAGCCGCCAGCATAAAGGGGGCGCGGCCCATCGCGGGCTGGTTGAGGGATCGATATATTCGGGACATGACTACACCTGTTCCCCCGGCCGCGAAAAAAGTCCCCGTCGAACGTACCCACCACGGTGAAACGTTCACCGACGACTACGAATGGATGCGGGAGAAGGAAAACCCGGAGGTGGTTCAGCACCTCAACGCGGAGAACGCCTACACCGAGGCCGTTACCGCAGACCAGGAGCCGCTGCGGCAGGAGATCTTCGACGAGATCAGGGCCCGCACCGTTGAAACCGACCTTTCAGTTCCGGCGCGCAAGCGCGGCTGGTGGTACTACACCCGCACCGAGGAAGGCCAGCAGTACGCGATCCACTGCCGCACCGCAGCCCGGGACACCGGTGACCTGCACGCGGACTGGACCCCTCCCGTCGTCGAACCCGGCGTTCCCGTGCCCGGGGAACAGATCCTGATTGACGGCAATGCCGAAGCCGAAGGCAAGCCCTTCTTCTCCCTGGGCGGGCTGGCCGTCACCGAGGACGGCAACCTGCTGGCCTACTGTGAGGACAATGCCGGAGACGAGCGCTTCACGCTGCGGATCAAGGATCTGCGCACCGGTGAACTGCTGCCCGACGTCGTTTCCAACGTGTTCTACTCGCTCGCCTTCTCACCGGACGGCACCCGCGTTTTCTACACCGTCGTCGATGATTCCTGGCGTCCCTACCAGATCAAGGCGCACACCCTGGGCACCGATGTCAGTGAGGACACCGTTCTTTATCAGGAAGACGACGTCGCCATGTGGACGGGCTTCGACCTCTCCGCAGACCGGAAGCAGCTGCTGATCGGCGTCAGCTGCTCCGAATACAGCGAGTACCGGGTGATGGATTTCGACGACGCGTCGGACACCGTGCGGACCCTGATCCCTCGCAGCGAGCGGATCCTCTATGAAGCAGAACCGTTCACCCGAAACGGGGAACGGCAGTACCTTATTACCCACAACAGGAACGCCCTGAACTCCATGGTGTCCCTGGTCGCGGAGGGTGAATTCGCCAAGCCGCTGAGCGAACAGCAGTGGCAAACCGTGGTGGCGCACGACGACGCCGTGCGGGTCAACGGGGTGTCCGTCACCTCCACGCACCTCCTGGTTTCGGTCCGCAAGGACACCACCGAGCGCGTGCAGATCCTGCCGCTGGCCGGCATCGGCACCCCGGAGCAGGCAGCGCCGTCGGAACCCGCCTTCGACGAGGAGCTCTACACCGCAGGCCTGACCAACGCAGAATACGATTCGCCGATCATCCGCCTAAGCTACACCTCCTACCTGACACCGCCGCGTGTCTACGACTACGTGCTGGCCACCGGCGAACTGCAGCTGCGGAAGGAAACCCCGGTGCGGGGGAACTATGATCCCGCACAGTACGTGGCGGAGCGTGACTGGGCGACGGCGGCTGACGGCACCCGGATTCCGCTCTCTGTGCTGCGCCGGGCCGAGGTGGCCCGGGACGGTTCCAATCCCGCCCTGATCTACGCGTACGGCAGCTACGAAATCTCCATGGACCCGGCCTTCAACATTGCCCGGCTCTCCCTGCTGGACCGCGGCGTCATCTTTGTCGTTGCCCATATCCGCGGCGGCGGCGAGATGGGCCGGGCCTGGTACGACCAGGGCAAGAAGCTGAACAAGAAGAACACCTTCACCGACTTCGTGGCAGCGACCGACCACATGGCGGCGTCGGGCTGGGTTGACCCGGCCCGGATCGCGGCCATGGGCGGCTCCGCCGGCGGACTCCTCATGGGCGCCGTGGCGAACCTGGCTCCGGAGAAGTACCGGGCGATCGTGGCGCAGGTGCCGTTCGTGGATGCGCTGACCACCATCCTGGATCCCAACCTGCCGCTGTCCGCGCTGGAGTGGGAGGAATGGGGCAACCCGATCACCGATCCCGAGGTGTACCGCTACATGAGCGAGTACAGCCCGTATGAGAACGTGCGAGCCGTCGAGTATCCGCGTATCGCCGCCGTCACCAGCTTCAACGACACCCGCGTGCTGTACGTGGAGCCGGCCAAGTGGGTGGCCAAGCTGCGCGAAACCACCACCGGCTCCGAGCCTGTGGTGCTGAAGATCGAAATGGACGGCGGGCACGGCGGTGCCTCCGGCCGCTACGAGGCCTGGAAGGACCGTGCCTGGGACTACGCCTTTGTGCTCTCGGCGCTGGATGCCCGGGATCTGCTTCCCGGGGTCAGCTCACCGGCGGCTGCGGCCCGGTAGGAAGCAGCGAAGAACGACGGCGTAGGCCGGGTGCCCCTGTGGGTGCCCGGCCTGCGCCGTTTTCAGTCCTCCCCGGCGGCAGCTTCGGGCCGGGGGCGGGGCATTGGCCGCGGCTTCCGCACGCCTTTCTGCTCCGGCGCATCTTGCTGCTTCGCCGTACGCTGCGTCCGGCGGCCGGGCCGGAACAGGCCCGCGACCACAAAGACCAGCGTCAGGCCGATGACGCCCAGGAAGATCAGGTCCAGGTTGTCCCGCACAAACGGGACCCGGTCCCCCAGGATGTAGCCCAGCAGGGTGACGGAGAGCGCCCAGACGGCTCCGCCGATGGCGTTGTAGGCAATGAAGGTGGCGTAGTGCATCCGTCCGACGCCGGCCACCACCGGGGTGAAGGTGCGGATCACCGGGATGAAGCGGGCCAGCACCACGGCTTTGCCGCCGTGGCGGGCAAAGAAGGCCTCAGCACGCTCCACGTTCTCCTGGTGGAAGAACCTGGATTCGGGTCTGTTGAAGACCACGGGCCCGGCCTTGCGGCCGATGAAGTACCCGAGCTGGTCTCCGGCGAACGCGCAGAGGGCGATCAGCAGGATGAGCACCCAGATGTTGATTTGCACGGCCCCCGTGGCAACCAGCAGTCCCGCGGTGAAGAGCAGGGAATCTCCGGGGAGGAAGAAGCCGATGAGCAATCCGGTCTCCACGAAGACGATGCCGCAGATCAGCAGCACCACCCACGGACCGATTGCGGGGTCGGCGAGGAAGACCTGGGGATCCAGCCATTCCGGCAAGAGCGAGGACTTTGGCTGCAGCGCAGCGGGAGCAGCTGTGGCGGAGATCACCACAACAGGCTAGTCCATGACCCTTTGTGCAGGCTGGGAGTGCCGGGTTGTTACGCAGCGGGACGGGCCCACGGCGGCGCAGTCCCGTCTCGACTTGACAGTGATAACGCTCACAGGATTACCTAATGAACATTCGGTAAAGAAAAGAGAGGGTTCCCATGGCTGACACCGGCGTCACTGCCCCGGCCCGCGAAATGCGCCTGGCACATCCCATCCTTGAGCACGACGCGACGTCTGAATGGCTTGGCATTTCGGTCCAGGACCTGGCGGACGGCTACGCCGTGATCACCATGGACCTGCGCCCCGAGATGCTCAACGGGTTTTCAATCGCCCACGGCGGCATGGTTTTCGCATTCGCCGACACCGCGTTCGCGCTGGCCTGCAACCCAAGCGGCGCCGATTCCCTGGCGAACATGGACACCATCACCGTGGCTTCCGGCGCGGACATCAACTTCATCTCCTCAGCCCGTGCCGGCGATAAGCTCCGGGCAGAAGCCAGCCGCCGGGCGGCAGCAGGCCGCAGCGGCGTCTACGACATCGAGGTCACCGCGGAGTCCCCTGACGGCACCACGCGCGTCATCGCTGAATTCAGGGGACGCTCCCGCACCATTCCCAATCCTGCCCGCCGAAGCTAGGGTTCGGCCCGCAGGATCCCGCTCTTTCGTTTTCCTTCCCAGCACTGCACAATCAAGCCCCACCCCTCTTCCAAAGGTTCTATGCAATGAATACCGCCTCCGCCATCAAGGCCACCGCAGCAGATCCCGCCACCCTCGACGCCGAGGAGCTCATGAGCCGGGACCAGATCGAGGCCCTGCAGCTCACCCGCCTCAAGGAGACGGTTCGCTACGCCTATGAGCGGGTGCCGCTGTACACGAAGAAGTTCGACGACGCCGGTGTCCACCCGGACGACCTCAAGGAACTCTCCGACCTGGCCAAGTTCCCCTACACCACCAAGGAAGACCTGCGCCAGAGCTATCCGTTTGGCATGTTCGCCGTGCCGATGGACGAGGTCTCCCGCATCCACGCCTCTTCCGGCACCACCGGCCGCCCCACCGTGGTCGGCTACACCAAGGGCGATCTTGACCGCTGGGGAACACTGGTGGCCCGCTCGCTGCGTGCCTCCGGCGTGAAGTCAAATTACAAGGTCCACAACGCCTACGGTTACGGTCTCTTCACCGGCGGCCTTGGCGCCCACTTCGGCGCCGAGAAGCTGGGCTGCACGGTCATTCCGATGTCCGGCGGCCAGACCGAACGCCAGATCCAGCTGATCCAGGACTTCCAGCCGGACACCATCCTGGCTACCCCCACCTACCTGCTGACCATCGCCGATGCCATGAAGCGCGCCGGGATTGATCCGCGCTCCACCTCACTGAAGAACGCCGTCTTGGGCGCCGAGCCGTGGACCGAGGAAATGCGGCATGAGCTTGAGCAGATGATGGACATCGACGCCTGCGACATCTATGGCCTTTCCGAGGTCATGGGCCCGGGCGTGGCAGGCGAATGCGTGGAAACCAAGGATGGCGCCCATATCTGGGAGGACCACTTCCGTCCGGAGATCATCGACCCGTTCGATGACACCAAGGTGCTGGACGACGGCGAGCACGGTGAGCTGGTCTTCACGTCCCTCACCAAGGAAGCGCTGCCGATCATCCGCTACCGCACGCACGACCTGACCCGGCTGCTGCCGGGCACGGCACGTCCGGGCATGCGCCGCATGGGCCGCATCACGGGCCGCAATGACGACATGATCATCCTGCGCGGCGTGAACCTCTTCCCCAGCCAGATCGAGGAAATCGCGCTGCGGATTCCGGCCCTGAGCCCGCACTTCCAGCTGGAGATCACCCGCCCGGACCGCATGGACGAGCTGGCTGTGAAGATCGAGCGCCGTGCTGAATCGTCCGCCGATGAATGCAGCAAGGCAGCGGCTGAGCTGAAGAACCAGATCAAGATCCATATCGGATCCTCCTGCGCCATCCATGTTGTGGAGCCCGGCTCGCTGGCACGCTCCAGCGGCAAGCTGCGCCGCATCTACGACCTGCGCAAGCAGGAGAACAAGCCGGCTTAGCAGCCGTTATGATCATTCGGTTGGCCGGGCATGTCCCGGCCAACCGAACGTTCATGCGAAAATATGCAGATGCCTAGTCCCTCGAGTTCCGCGACTTCCCCGTCCTCCGCAGCCGGCAACGGTTCACGCCGTGGACGCCCGGGTTACGACCAGCAGACCGTGCTGAACATCGCCGTCGACGTCTTTAACCGCCACGGCTACGAAGCGACGTCGATGGGCATCCTCGCGGAGAACCTGGGCATCACCAAGTCCGCGATCTATCACCACGTTCCGTCCAAGGGCGACCTGCTGCGCCTGGCCCTGGAAAACGCGCTGGGCGGGCTTGAAGGGGTTCTCGATGACCCGCGGGCTTCCACCGGCCCGGCCGACGCCCGGCTCGAGTTCGTACTCCGGGGCACCATCAAGGTCCTGACCGAACGGCTTCCGTTCGTCACCCTCCTGCTGCGGCTGCGGGGCAACACCGATATTGAGCGCGACGCACTTGAACGGCGCCGCCAGTTCGACCGCCGCGTGGCGGAGCTCGTAGACGCCGCCCGCTCCGAAGGGTCCCTGCGCAGCGACATCGATCCGCGCACCACCACCCGGCTGCTCTTCGGCACGATCAACTCGATTGTTGAGTGGTACAAGCCAGGCGGCCCGATCGGTGCGGACAAGCTCGCCGACGACATTATTTCAATGATGTTCGACGGCCTGCACGGCAAGCCCTGATCCCGTTCCCTTTCATACCTCCCAAACGAGATGACAGAAACTGCCCGTTAGAAGCTTCTAACGGGCAGTTTCTGCGATCTCGATGGAGAGGTGAGGTGGAGGCTAGGCGCGCTTCTTCTCCACGAGGGTCAGCACGTCGTACGTGGCCACGATCTCGTCGTTCTGGTTGTGCAGGACGGCATCCCAGGCAACCTCGCCGTACTCGTCGGTCTCACGCGGGGTGATCTTCTTTGCCGTGAGCGTGACGCGGATCGAATCGCCCGCGGCCACCGGAGTGATGAAGCGCAGGTTCTCCAGGCCGTAGTTGGCCAGCACGGGCCCCGGAGCGGGTTCCACGAACAGCCCGGCGCCCCAGGAGAGCAGCAGGTAGCCGTGAGCCACAATGCCCGGGAAGAACGGGTTCGCCTCGGCAGCTTCCTGGTTGGTGTGCGCGTAGAAGGTGTCGCCGGTGCTGTTGGCGAACGCGGTGATGTCCTCGAGCGTCACTTCGCGCAGCTCAGAGGCCATCGCGTCTCCGATCTTCAGCGTGGCCAGGTCCTTGCGGAACGGGTGGGTCTCGTCGAAGTTCTGGTCGGCACCGGTGTGCCAGACACCGGTGATCGCGGTCAGCATGTTCGGCGAACCCTGGATGGCGGTGCGCTGCATGTGGTGCTTGACGGCGCGGATGCCGCCGAGCTCCTCGCCGCCGCCGGCGCGGCCGGGTCCACCGTGCACGAGGTGCGGTACGGGCGAGCCGTGGCCGGTGGAGCTGCGGGCAGTTTCCCGGTTCAGCACGTGGACGCGGCCGTGGTGGCCGGCGATCCCGGTGACAATTTCGCGGACAGTTTCCGGGTCGTTGCTGCAGACGGTGGCTACCAGCGAGCCGCCGCCCAGGGCGGCCAGCCGCACGGCGTCGGCCGTGTCTTCGTAACCGACCACCGAGGAAACCGGACCGAACGCTTCAACCGAGTGCAGTGCTTCTGCGTTCGGATCGTCCCAGGTGAGCAGCACCGGCGCCATGAAGGCACCGTCTTCGACGACGCCGCGGCTGCCGTCGGCCTGCACGGTTTCCGGTGCATCCAGGCTGCCGAACGCAATCTTGGCGCCGGCGTCCAGGAGCGTCTGGACGGAAGAGCGGACGCCGTCGCGCTGCTCAACCGAGGCCAGGGCACCCATGGTGACGCCTTCGGCGCGCGGGTCGCCGAGCACAACGCGCTCTTCGATGCGCTTGGCAGCGGCAGCAACGACGTCGTTCACCAGGGCCTTAGGCACAATGGCGCGGCGGATGGAGGTGCACTTCTGGCCGGCCTTGACGGTCATTTCGGTGACCAGGGACTTCACGTACGCATCGAATTCCGGGGTTCCGGGAACAGCGTCCGGGCCCAGGATGGAGGCGTTCAGCGAGTCGGTTTCGCTGGTGAAGCGCACGCCGCCCTCAATAACGTTGGGGTGGTTCTTCAGCTTGTTCGCGGTGGAGGCCGAGCCCGTGAAGGAGACCATGTCCCGGTAATCAAGGTGGTCCAGCAGGTCCCGTGCGGAGCCGGAGATCAGCTGCAGCGAGCCGGCGGGCAGGATGCCCGATTCGATCATCATCCGCACGGCGGCTTCGGTGAGGTAGCCGGTGGGGGTTGCGGGCTTCACGATCGTGGGAACGCCGGCAAGGAACGCCGGGGCGAACTTCTCCAGCATGCCCCAGACCGGGAAGTTGAAGGCGTTGATCTGCACGGCGACGCCGGGGATGGACGTGTAGATGTGCTCGCCGATGAAGGAGCCGTCCTTGGACAGGACCTCCGGGGTTCCGTCAATCACGACGGTGGAGTTCGGCAGTTCGCGCCGGCCCTTGGAGCCGAAGGTGAAGAGCACGCCGATGCCGCCGTCGATGTCCACGAGGGAATCGATCTTCGTTGCGCCGGTGCGGGCGGAGATTTCATAGAGTTCCGGACGGCGGCCGTTGAGGTACTGGGCCAGTTCCTTGAGCTTCAGTGCGCGCTGGTGGAAGGTGAGTCCGGCCAGTCCGCGGTGGCCCACTGTGCGGCCGTGCTCGAGCGCGGCAGCTGTGTCCAGTCCGTCGGTGCTGACCAGGGCGAGCAGTTCGCCGGTCGAAGCGTCGCGGACTTCAGCGGATTTTGCGGAGGTGCTCTCCGGGGTCCACCATTCGTCCTGGACGAAGCTGGGGACGACTTGCACGTCTATGGCGGTTGAGGTCATCTTTGACGGACCCTTTCGATACTGGACGTTCGTTTTCCGGTCCGGGCCGCTCGCCGCAATTGCGGCACACCCCGATAACTGACCGGACGGTCGGTAATGAATCCAGCCTACATGAGAGTGCGCTGCGGCACACCACCCAAGGACCCGGGCTTTCCTTACATTTCGCCTTCTCGCACCCGGGCACGCCTCTCCTGTTCCACCGGCACAGGACGGCCGTTACCGTGTTCCGTTAGCACTGCACTGCGGATGACGACGGCGGAAGGCAAGGACATGTTCTGGTTGCGCAAGTGGGGGCGGGCAGCGGCGCTGCTGTCCGCAGGTTGCCTGCTCACGGCAGGGTCCCTGGTGCTGCCCGCACCCGGTGCCGCTGCGGAGGCTCCGTCCGGCTGGTCCGCCGCGGGCAATGAGCGCGGCCGCGGCCACCATGGCCCGCACGGACCCCATGGACCGCACAACGGCTGGGACGGCGGAGGCGGCAGGAACGTTGACTACGTGGCACTTGGGGACTCCTATGCAGCGGGCTATGGCGGCGGCGCAGTACTCGATGCCTGCGGGCGGACAGCCGAGGGCTACCCGGCCCTGCTGGACGCACAGCGCAAAGTGGAGCTCGACGCGGATGTGACCTGCGCCGGGGCCACGGCAGCCAGCACTCCCCCATCTCCTCCGGCCGGACCGGTGGACCTGCCGGAGCAAATCGCCTCGCTGCAGGCTGCGGGCAGCATCAACCGGGACACCGACCTGGTCACCCTGACCATCGGCGGGAACGACGTCCGGTTCACGGAAATAGTCGCTGCCTGCGCCGGTGCTGCCCTGCCGGCCACCTGCGCTCCCGCTCTTGCCGCGGCTCAGGCGTACGCCGAGACGACCCTGGCCCCCCAGGTCCGCCAGTCGCTGGAGCAGCTGCGGGCTTTGGCGCCGAAGGCCGAGCTGGTGCTGGTGGGTTATCCGCATCTCTTCGACGACGCCGGTGTCCCCGGCCTGCTGAGTCCCGAAGCAGCCGCCCTGTTCAACGCAGGCACAGATGCGCTCAATACGGTTTTGGCTGCCCAGCTGCTGGACCGGCGGTCCACCTACGTGGATGTGGTGGACGAGTTCGCCGGGCACGGCGTTGGTTCGTCCGACCCATGGATCATCTTCGAGCGGGGCCCGTTCGACCTGCATCCGAACGCCACCGGCTACCGCGACGGTTACCTCGCGGCCATTACCGCCGACGTCGACCTGCATCCGGGCGGCGGCCAGCCCTGCCGCGGCCGCCGCTGAGCTAAACCCGGTCCAACGGCACGACGGCGGTGCCCGCCAAACGCGGGCACCGCCGTCGTGCTTTGGGGGCCGGAAGGGTTACTTCATGTGCGGGACGACGACGGCGCGGCCGCTGAGCTCGCCGGCTTCCAGCTTCCGGTACGCTTCCAGCGCGTTGTCCATGGCGTAGAGCTCAACCTCGGGCTTGATCTGCCCGGCGCGGTACATGGCAACCACTTCGTGCAGGTCTTCGATGGTGCCCCAGTACGTGTTGGTCATCGTCGACTCGTACGGCGTAGTGAAGAAGCTCCACTCATACGCGCCGCCGGCAATACCGACCACCGTGAACCGGGACTGCGGGGCCATCGAAGCAGCCGCGGTCTTGATGGTCGGCCCCACTCCAACGAAGTCGAATGCCGCGTCCACGCCGCGTCCGCCGGTGATCTCGCGGATCCGTTCCACTTGGCCTTCACCGCCGGGCACCACAATGGCGCCGGCGTCCTCGGCCCTCTTCATGGCGTCTTCCTTCATGTCAGTTGCGATCACGGTGGCACCGGTGAGGGCCTTAAGGATCTGCACTGCCATCTGGCCGAGTCCACCCAGGCCAATGACCAGGGCGTATTTGCCGCCGCCAGCCAGGTTCGGCAGGGAGTTCTTAATCGCGTGGTACGGGGTCAGGGCCGCGTCCGAGAGCGGAGCTGCGGCAACGGGGTCGGCGTCGCCCAGCGGCACGAGGTTGCGCACCGGGGCCACCAGGTACTCCGCCATGCCGCCGTCGCGGCCCAGGCCCATGCCCAGGTAGGGCATCTCGGCAGCGTTCTCGCAGTACGTGTCCTGGCCGCGGGAACAGGCCTTGCAGTGACCGCAGCCCACCGGGCCGTAGACCAGGTAGGCACCGCCGATTTCCACGCCGGTCACCCCTTCGCCGAGTTCTTCAACCCAGCCGGAGTTCTCGTGGCCAAGGACGAAGGCCGGCGGGATCGACCCCGGGGCGCCTTCAGCGAAGTCCTTGTAAAGCGCGACGTCGGAATGGCAGGCGCCGGCGCCCGCCACTTTCAGCAGGACCTCGCCCGGGCCCGGCTTCGGCTTCTCGACCTCCGTCAGGGACGGGAAAGTCTGCCACTTCTCAAATACAACTGCACGCATGATGCCTTCTTCTTTGAATCGGTTCAGTGGAGGTTACCCACTTCCTTCACCATACATGCATACACATATACCTACCTTGGCGCTCAGCCCGTGCACGCCGCATCCCGGGGGATGTACCAGTGTCCCCCCGGCCTGCTAACGTAATCAGTGCTTCACGAGACATGGCCTCCGCACCCGCAGGGTGCGGAAAAGCTCCGACTGGCCATGCACCAACCCCAATGTTCGGCGGGTGGTTCGGATGACGAAGCGGCCCGCGTCCAACCGGAGCGGGCAAGGACACTCATCTCGAAGGACACGCTGTGATTCCCTCCAGTGACCCGCGCTGCACCGCTTTCCACCCCGGCCACAAGATCCACTGGATCCACGGCGGCCGCCTCATGAGGTACGACGACTGGATCGACGTCGAAGTCCACGCCGATCCGGAACTGGACCTGATCTACCTGGTCCTCGACGGCCGGCAGCAGATCATGTGGCACCACGACGTTCCCCTGGTGGCCGAGGCCCTGGCCGCGAGCCCCGGAACACCGCAGTGGTGCTCCCGCTATTCCTCCCTGATGGTTCCCGGTGCGTACGAGGGCCGGAACCGGAGCTCTTTTTTCTACTTAGCCACTCCTGAGAGGGTGGTTCCGTGCCGCGGCCGGGTTCCGCGGAATGACGTGACCATGCAGGACCACGGGTCAGCCTAGGAGTCGAGCAGCCTGGACCGGAGCCGGGCGAGGGTTTCCTCGCCGGCACCGGCCCGGCGCAGGTACGCTGCGGCGTCGAAATCCGCCAGGAAACTCAGCAGCTCCGCTTCGGCGGCGTTGGCCCGGGCCGCGAGCTCAGGGGCATCCAGCGGCCGCTCCCTGGGCCGCTGCTGGGTCCGGTGCCAGTCGTTGATCCCGGTCAGGGCAGCACGGTAGTCGGCGGCAATGTCCGCCGGCTCCACACCGGCCATGCCCAGCACCAGTGCCGTCACCAGCCCGGTACGGTCCCGTCCGGCGGAGCAGTGGATTACGACGCCGCCGGGCGGGGCATCCGCGGCGGCCTGCGCGATTGCCGCGAACTTTTCCGGCCAGCGCCGCAGGTTCTCCGGGTAGAAGCGCGGTGAGCTCATGTACGGGCCCGTGAGTGCGGTGAAGTCGGGATCGTTGGCTTCCTGGGTGGGCAGGTTGAGGAACCGGACGCCGTGGACTGCCGACGGCGGCACCACGGGATCCGTATCCCTGCGGCCGATCTCCGCTGCGTTGCGCAGGTCGATGACGGTGCGGACACCGGCGTCGCGCGCTTGCTGCCAGCCGCGGGCAGTGAGCCATTCAGAGCGGCCCATCCGGTAGAACCTGCCGGGGCGGACCTGGCCGCCGGCAGCCGGGATCCCTCCGAGGTCCCGGGCGTTGGCAGCGCCCTCCCAGTCAACAGTGCGGTTCGACGGGTTCCCCATTCCTCCAGCGTAGGCGGTACCGCTGCCGGGCACCCGGAAAGCCGTTCGGAGGCGATACTTGACCCTGACACTGTGGCAGGCAGGAGAACTGAGACATGTTAACCATCGGAGCGTTCGCGCAGATCGGCCAGGTAACCCACCGCATGCTGCGGCACTGGGACACCGCCGGCCTGCTCGTGCCCGCTCACGTGGATGAGTTCAGCGGTTACCGCTCCTACGATCCGTCCCAGCTTGAGAGGCTGCACCGGATTGTGGCGCTGCGTTCCCTGGGCTTCGGCCTGGACGATATTTCCGCGATGCTCGCTTCCGGGGTGGACTCCGGCCGGATCGCCGGCCTGCTTCGCCTCCGGAGAGCGGAAGTCGCCGAAGAGGCGAGGGTAGCGGCGGCACGGCTCATCGACGTTGAGCGCAGGCTCCACCTTATTGAAAAGGAAAATGCCATGGCCCAGATCGAAATCATTGAAAAGCCCCTCCCGGCCATCCGGCTCGCTGCCCGCAGCGCCGTGGTGTCCGAACAGCCCGAGGTCCCCGGCGTCGTCGGGCCCCTCTTCGATGCCGTCGCAACCCTCCTGTCCGCCTCCGGCACACCGGGCGGTGTGCCGGTGGCGGAATACGATATGGGCGAGGACGGCCTGCGGATCACCGCCGGGTTCGCGCACACGGGCCCCGTGCCCGACGGCGCCGAGGCGGTAGAGCTGCCGGCGGTTACGGAGGCAGTCTGCGGAGTCCACCTCGGTTCGATGGAGCGCATCGGCGAGAGCTGGCAGGCAGTGCACGCAGAGATCATTGCGCGGGGTTTGACCCTGTCAGGTCCGTGCCGCGAGGTGTACCTTCGGTCGGAGTCAGCGGACCAGGCGGACTGGGTGACTGAGCTGCAGCAGCCGGTGGCCAGGTCTTAGCCTTCGGGCCTTCGCGCCGGAACCAGGGAGGCACCGGATGGGCAGGGCCGAGGTGAAGTTATGGTGGCTGCCCGTCGGTGCCGGAGGGCACGTGGTGATCCACACGAGCCGGTGGTGGGAGCTTTGGCGCTCCGCCCGCGAGCACCGCCGCCCCCAGCCGCTGTTCCATGCAGCCCTGGAAGTGACCGCCGGGACCCGGTACACGATTGAGATGACGCCGGCGTGGGGCCAGGGCTCCGAACCGCGGGGAGTGGTGGCAACCGGCCCCGTAGGCGCGCAGCGGCTCGGGGTACTGAAACTGTTCCGGTATGAGGTCCGCTGCTGGCGGGACGGTGATATTCCCGATCTCGCCTACGCCCTGGAACCTCCGGACCTGTTCAGCCTGCCCGCCGGGGACGCCGGGGCGCTGCTGCAGCGCGTGCCCCGGGTACCGTGCCTGGTGTGGGGTGCGAAGATGCCCGGCGGAGACATGTGGAATTCGAACTCCCTGATCTCCTGGCTGCTTCAAACCTCAGGCATCGATGCCGCCGAGCTGCATCCGCCGCGCGGTGGCCGGGCTCCGGGGTGGCGTGCAGGGATCGACGCCGCCCGCTGACGGCGCCGGCTTCGCGGACATCGCAGACCTTAAAAGCGGCAGCCCGCATGCTCCCTCAACAGGCGACGCATGCGGGCTGCTGCCAGGCGCAAACTAGCTCCAGTCGAAGAAGCCCTTGCCGGTCTTGCGGCCGAGTTCGCCGCGGGCAACCTTGTCCCGGAGGATCTGCGGCGGCTCGAAGCGGGGGCCAAGGGTGGACGCGAGGTACTCCGCGATGCCCAGGCGCACGTCCAGTCCCACAATGTCCGTGGTCTTCAGCGGGCCGGTCGGGTGCTTGTAGCCCAGGACCATGGCAGCGTCGATGTCCTCGGCAGAGGCAACGCCTTCTTCGACCATACGCATCGCCTCCAGGGCAATGGCCACGCCCAGGCGTGAGCTGGCGAAACCGGGAGCGTCATTGACGACGACGGGCGTCTTGCCCAGGTCGGCCACCCAGGTCCGGGCGGCGGAAGCCAGCTCCTCGGAGGTCTGCTTGCCCAGGACCACTTCGATGAGGGTGGACGCGGGAACGGGGTTGAAGAAGTGCAGTCCGCAGAACCGCTCCGGGCGCTGCAGCTTCTCCGCCAGCTCCGAAACAGACAGCGAGGAGGTGTTCGACGCGAGCCAGGCATCGGCGTCGAGCTGTTCCTCCACAGCCGTCAGCGCGGTCGCCTTCAGGGAAAAGTCTTCCGGAACTGCCTCGACCACCAGGCCGGCACCGGCGAAGTCTGCATAGTCTGTGGAGACGCTGAGCCGGGCCACCAGGGCATCGAGGGTCTCCTCGGTGGTGCCGCGCTCAACGCTCTTGGCGAGATTGGAGGCAACGCGCTCGTAGGCTGCACTGGCGGCCTGCTCGTCACGCTCGACGACGACGACGGAGGCACCGGCCGTGCAGAAGGCGTGGGCGATGCCCGCACCCATGCGGCCGCCGCCGAGGACACCAACCTTGGAGGGAACTGTCATTTCTTTTTCTTCCTTTCCAGGAATGCCTGCATACGGTCGAACTTCGCCTCGGACTCGAAGAGGATGCCCTGGGCGAGGGTGTCGATCACGGGGTGCGCCTCGGCGGGCGCATGGAACACGGACTTGGTAATGCGGACGGCCAGCGGATCCTGCTTGGCGATCCGGTCAGCCAGTGCATTGGCAGCGTCCAGCAGGTTCTCCGCGTCGTGGACCTCGGTGACCAGCCGCGCGGCCAGGGCTTCCTCAGCGTTCAGGATGCGTCCGGCCAGCAGGATTTCCTTAGCCAGGGGTTCTCCGACGAGTTCCTTCAGGCGCCAGGTGGCTCCGGCTGCGGCCATGATGCCGAGCGAGGTTTCCGGGTTGCCGATCTTCACCGACGGCGTACTGATGCGGAAGTCGGCGGCGAATGCCAGCTCCGCTCCCCCGCCCAGCGCGTAGCCGTCCAGCGCGGCGATCACCGGCATGGGCAGCTTGGCGATGCGGTGGAAGATGGTCGAGTTGATGCCGCGCAGTGCGTCGTCCCGACGGCGTTCGCGCAGCTGCGCGATGTCCGCGCCGGAGGCGAAAATGCCGTCGGTGCCGGAGAGGATCAGGATCTTCGGATTGTTCTCGAGTTCCGCACAGAGGGCGTGCAGCTCATCGACCATGGCCTGGTCAATGGCATTGCGGACCTCCGGCCGGTTCAGGACCGCAGAGATGCGGTCTTCCCCGACGGTGACCTTGAGCGTGGTGAAGTGCGAAAAGTCCTGCACTACACGGCCTCGATCAGCATGGCAGTGCCCTGGCCGACGCCCACGCACATGGTCGCGATGCCGTGGGAGGCGCCTTCGCGTTCCATGCGGCCCAGCAGCGTGATGGCGATACGGGAGCCGGAGGAGCCGAGCGGGTGGCCCAGGGCGATGGCGCCGCCGTCGTTGTTCACGATTCCCTCGTCAACGCCGAGGCGGCGGATGCAGGCCAGGGACTGGGTGGCGAAGGCTTCGTTGAGCTCGAAGGCGCCAACCTGGTCCAGGCTGATGCCGCTGCGCTGCAGGACCTTCTGCGTGGCCGGAACAGGACCGATGCCCATGATTTCCGGCGGGACACCGGCGGAGGCGCCGTCGACGATCCGGGCGCGGGCGGTGAGGCCGTATTCCTTGATAGCGCGCTCGGAGGCGATGATGATCGCCGAGGCGCCGTCGTTCAGGGAGCTGGCGTTGCCTGCCGTGACGATGCCCCCGGGCTTGACCACGGGGCGCAGTTTGGAGAGGACCTCCAGGGTGGTGCCTTCGCGGGGTCCTTCGTCGGTGTCTACGACGGTATCGCCCTTGCGGCCCTTGATGGTGACGGGAACGATTTCGTCCTTGAAGCGTCCGGCGGCGATGGCAGCCAGGGCCTTTTCGTGCGAGCGGACGGCGAACGCGTCGGCGTCTTCGCGGGAAATGCTGTCCGTGGAAGCCAGTTCTTCGGCGGTTTCCGGCATCGAGTACGTCATCTTCCCGTCGCGGGAGAGATCGCCGGAGACGAAGCGTTCGTTGGCGAAGCGCCAGCCGATCGAGGTGTCGAAGGTGTCTCCGGGCTTGGCGAAGGCCTTGGTCGGCTTCTCGGTTACCCAGGGAGCACGGCTCATGGACTCAGTGCCGCCGGCGATGACGATGTCCGCGGCGCCTGCCTTGATCATGTGCGAGGCCATGATGATCGCGGAGAGGCCCGAGGCGCAAAGGCGGTTCACGGTGATGCCCGGGACGGTGTCCGGGAACCCTGCCAGGAGGGCAGCCATGCGTGCCACGTTGCGGTTTTCTTCGCCTGCACCGTTGGCATTGCCGAGGATGACTTCGTCCACGACGGCGGGGTCCAGGCCTTCGCGGGCTACGAGTTCACGCAGTGTCAGTGCTGCGAGGTCATCGGGACGGACGCTGGACAGCGCACCTCCGTAGCGGCCCACCGGGGTCCGCACTCCGCCAACGAGAAAAGCCTCAGCCATGTCTGCTCCCAAAGAGTTGCCAGTTCGCCGCCGGGCTTCGCTGCCCGCACGGCTGCCGGATTTACCGACCAATCGTTCTATAAACAATCGCAGAACAGGGCGGGGCGGTCAAACAGGTGACATCCGCCAGCTCCCCACTAGGCCTGCGCAGGTCCACTCGAACGCAGTACTACCTTTCCGCTGCGTCCGGGATCGGACTGGGCGTCCTGCGCAGCGCGGGCGTCATCGAATGCATAGGACGCTTGGACGACTGGCAGTGCCTGCGGATTCTGGTCCAGGAAACGCACGACATCACGCATGTCCGAGGGATCACCGATCCATGTTCCCGCAACCGTAAGTTGCTTTCCGAAAATCTGCCGCAGATCCATCTCCACGCTGTGCCCTGTGGTGACCCCGCAGAAGGCCAGGTGTCCACGTACCGCCAACATCCGCAGGCTGCTGTTGACCGCAGCGGCGCCGACATGATCCAGGACCACGTCTACGCCTCGTCCGCCGGTGAGGGACCGGACTTCGGACGCCACGTCTTCTCCTCTGACAACAATGTCCCCGGACCATCCCGTGGCTGCCAACCAGGAGGCTTTTTCCTCGGAACCGACGATCGGCAATGGGATGGCGCCCATGGCCTTTGCAAGGCGGAGCGCGGCGTTACCCAAACCTCCCGCAGCTCCCCAGACCGCTACCGTCTTTCCCTTCTCCAGCCCGCCCTTAGTCACCAGGGCGTTCCAAGCCGTCACGTAGGCCACCGGCACCGCAGCCCAGGCAGGATCCGGGTCATCGCCCAACACCATGGCTGATTCAGCAGGTACGACGACCTGCTCGGCATATCCCCCGTCGAAGGAATATCCCATGATCCGGAACCCCCGGCAGGCGCTGGGATGCCCGGACGAGCACCAGTCACAGTTTCCGCAGCCTCTACCCGGGTAGAGGACCACGTTCTTCCCGGCCAGCGCGGGATCAACGCCCGCTCCCAGCTCAGTGACGCGCCCAACAACGTCACTCCCGGGAACCCGCGGCAGTCTCAGGTCATCGCCCGTGGAACCCTGTTTCAGCCACAGGTCCAGATGGTTCAGGCCGCAGCTGGCCACGGACACCACGATCTCTCCGTGCTGCGGAGAAGGATCGGGCATCTCGACAGCCTCCACGGGCCGGCCGTGCTCCTGCTGAACGTACGCCTTCACCGGTTCACCGTCCGCTGGTCCTCGAACCGCTTGAGCTTGGCACGTTCTCCGTGGCCGGTGAGGCCACGAAGCGAATCACGGCCGACGAGTTCCACGTCGATCTGGACTCCGACTTTTTGCTTGAGCAGTTTCTCCAATTCCGCGCGCAGCTGGAAGGAGCCCTCCGCTCCTTCTACCGTTTCGACCATGATCGTCATGGCGTCCCGAGCTGGCTTGCCCTCAGGCTGAACCCGCTGGGCGATGCAGAAGTATTCACCGGTCACGCCCGGGTGCTCACGGACGATCCTGCCGCACGCCTCCGGCCAGACATTGACACCGCGCAGCTTCACCATGGTGTCGCTTCGTCCCTGGAAGTAGTCCAATTTCCGGTGCCGGCTCCCGCACGCACACTCGACATCCTCATACGCGGCAGAAATATCCTGGATGTTGTAGCGCAGTTGCGATGTTCCAGTCTTGTAAAGCGCTGTAACCACGAGGTTGCCCCGATGGCCGGGTGGCAGCGGTTGACCTGTTTCGAAATCGACGACTTCCACAATGAAGGCGTCCTCGAAGACGTGCAGTCCGTCTTTTGCGTGGCACTCGGCGGCCACGTACTGGACTTCATGGAAGGCGTACGAGTCGTACGTGGGTACCCCGAAGGCTTCTTCTACGGCCGCTGTGTCCCCAAACGAAAGCAGGGTTTTCAGGGAGAGGTCATGTTTCGGGTCAAGGCCTATCTTCCGTGCTGTGTCCGCGATGTGCAGAAGATAATCAGAGGTGGCGGTGATGGAGGATGCCTTAAAGAGGTGTGCCAGCTCCACCTGCTTCTCCGTGGGCGTGACATTTCCGGTGCTGGTGGTCAGGGGGGTGGCCCCTAACCAGTGCCAAAGCGCATGGTCCATGATCCATGCTGCATTGTGGGTCGAGTATGCCCACGCATTCATCACGACGTCGCCAGGGCGGACCCCCTGCATGTAGAAGGTCCGCGCACTGAGGATAGCGCCTACCTCCCGGTCCCACTGGCTGTAGATGGTCGGCCGGGGCGCCCCGGTGGTACCGCCGCTGGTGTAGAGGCGCAAGGGGGTGGCTGCCCCGTCTTCGAAGCCCAAGCCTTGATAGTCGCCCAACGGCGGCCGGCGTTCGATGCTGTCCCGGATGTCGTCGATCGTGTAGAGGGGCATCCGGGAGAGGTCCTCAAGCGATTTGACGTCCTCCGGATGGAAACCGGCTTCCCCCCACAACCGCTGGTAGAACGGAACCGTCGCGGCGCGGGACATTGCACCCCGCAGCCGTTTGAGCTGCTCCTCAGCAATCTGGTCCCGGGACCATAGACGGGCCCCGGTCATGAACTCGAAGGGCGGCTCGTACTCCTTGACGAGCCCTGCCCAGTCCAGGGACTCGTAGTAGTAGGGCGGGCGGACCGCAGGGCGGTGGGGAGTGGTCATGCTTATGGCCTCACGTACGTTGTTTCAGGGTTATTTTGGTTTTTCTCGGTCACAGATGCAGCGGAATGAAGTTCAGGGCAATGATCCAGATGATGCCGACCACCACCAGAATGGGGAGGCAGTACCCTAGAAAGTCCCGAACCCTCAGGCGAGTACCAGCGGCAAGGATCGGAAAGTACAGCAGTGCCCAAAACGGCTGAATCAGGTTGGTCCAGATGTCACCATAGGTGATGGCCATCACCGTCAAGGTGTTGTCGATCCCGAAGCTCTCACCCGCCGGAATGAAGAAGGGAGCTGTGGCAACGAACTGTGATCCCGCAGAGGGGACGAAGAGGTTCAGCACCCCCGTGATGAGGAATGTGATCGTCAGGTAGGTGTACTCGTTAGAGATGCTCACCAGACCCTCGGTGAGCACGCCGGCCAGGCCCGTCACGGCGAAAATTGAGGCTATTCCCCCGTAGATGGGGAACTGCAGCATGATTGAGCCGGTCGAGACGAGGTTGCGGGCGAAGGACGCGGAGTATGTCACTGCGTTTCGCTGGACCAGCAGTCCCATGACGAGAGCAATGAAGGCCACGGTGTTCAGGTCCAGGCCGCTGAGGCCGTTCTGGACAAAGTAGAAGACCAGGTAGCCAAGGCCCAGCAGACCGATGATGAGGATCGGCAGCCGGCTTCGGTTGACCCGGGAGGCGAAGCTGCCACCGTCTGCCAGGTCGGCGCTCTCTTCGTCCTCAACACGGTCCGTCCGCTCGTCGGCGGCACCGACGGCAAGGTCAGCGAAGGACACCACGTGCTTCTTGTTACGGGCGATAAAGTAAAACGTGACCGTCGTGGCCAGGACAATCATGGCGGCCGAGGCCAGGTTCATGACGGAGAACGTAGTGTCCTGGAGGCCGATGAGCCCACCCAGGGTTTCCGTCAGCGGGCCTTCCGATGCCACGAACAGCGGAATCGTTCCGGAAATACCAGTCAGGGAAATGACGAAGGATGAATAAGCAATGGCCGAGATGAGACGGTAATCGACACCCTTCAATTCCTTGGCCACGGCCCGGGCAAAAATGGCGGTGACTACTGGACCGATGTACCACCCGACGAATGACGTCAGCGCACCGAAGATACCGGTGTAAATGTAGGCCGCCTGCGGCGTACGCACCAGCTGTGCAAGACGCCGGATGAGCTGCTGGATTCTGGGAGTGTCAACGAGGACTAGGGCTGCGGCGTAAGTGAAGGCCAGCTGGAACGCGAAGGTGAAGAGCATGGGAATACCCACGAACCAGGCGTCCATCACCTCCCCTACCCCCGAGTCGGTGTAGATCAGCGCCAGAATCATGGCGATGACGGTTAGTACAAGCGCAAATATCAAAGAATCAGGAAAATAACGTGAGTAACCGGTCGCAACTTTTTCTGAGAGGGAGAGCTTTCGGCGCGCAGTCGTCATTGACATGGACAGCTCGACTTTCGTTTCGGAGTGGATACGGGGTTCTCGGCATTGCCCGTCCCATCACGCTAATGAGGCACTGTCGCAGGCTTCAATGAAAATTGTCGGAAGCTATTTCCGCCTGTCGGAACGTGCGTCCAGTTTCAGCCGGGGCAGCGGTTGATCGCTACGATCAGATATGTGAGCTCCCCTACCAGACCCATAGAAGCCCTCGCCCGCGGGCTAAAGATCCTTGAAGTCCTCTCCCGCGCAACGGGTTCCATGGGCAACGGACAGCTTTCACGTGCCACCGGACTCCCGCCTTCCACTGTTTCCCGGCTCACGGACAGTCTGGTCCAGTTGGGGTATCTCAGAGTCAGTTCTGATTCCGGCGCCTACTATCTGACTCCGAAAAACCTGCGTCTGGGCTACCCGGTCCTGGTGAACCTTCCGATCGCCGGACGGGCGCGCAGGGCGTTGGACAGCCTTGCCGATACGACCGGGCTCACTGCTGCCCTGGCAACCCGGGACGGCCTGCACATGACGTTTATGAGCGTTACGCGTCCGCGTAATTCCAGCAGTGTCAACCTCGCAGTTGGCGGACGGTTGCCCATCTCGGTTTCGGCGGCAGGGCTGGCGTTTGTCGCAGCGTCGGAGGAACCCGAGAAGAGCCGACTGACGTCATCCATCCGTTATGACCTTGAACGCCGCGGCCAGCCCGTCACACCTTTCGAGGAACGTCTGGCGGCGGCATCGGGTCGGTATGTGTCCAGCATCGGAGGCTGGAACACGGACCTCGGCGGCGTAGCTGTTCCTGTCCGGTGCAGCGGCGAACTGTATGCCCTGACCCTCATCGCCCGGACCAGTCAGCTTGAGGCGGCGGATATCGCCGCCGAACTGGTCCCGCCGCTGCTCCAGTCCGCGGACTACCTCGCCGACTAACTGGGAATGATTGTGGGGCAGCTGCTTCAGCAGCTGCCCCACAATCATTGTTACCGGCCCGTGAAGTTCGGACGGCGTTTTTCGGTGAAAGCGACCAGTCCTTCTTCCTTGTCCGCGCTGGCGAATAGCAGCTGCAGCGCCTTGCGCTCCAGAGCCATGGCTGCTTCCAGCGGCGCATCCGCGCCCAGAGTGATCACTTCCTTGATCTGTTCCACCGCTACCGCCGGAAGGGCCGCGATATCCTGCGCCATCCGGACAGCGGTCTCTTCCACCTCGGCGGACGGGACCACCATCGAGACGAGTCCCATATCCCGCGCTTCGGTGGCCGTGATGGTCTCACCCGTCAGGCACAGCCGCATTGCGTGGAATTTTCCAACTGCCCGCAGCAGCCGCTGGGTCCCCCCTGCGCCCGGCATAATGCCCAGGCGGACCTCGGGCTGACCGAGCTTCGCTGAATCGGCGGCGATGATGATGTCAGTGTTCATCGCCAGTTCAAGTCCGCCACCGAGAGCATGCCCGTTAACGGCGGCGATGACCGGGCGGCTGAAGGAACCCACCGCTCCCCACAGCCGCTCTGTGTGACGCTGGTACATCTCAATGGGCCCAACCCCGACCATGCTCCTGACATCCGCGCCGGCGGCAAAGAACCCATCCGTCCCGGCCAGGACCACGGCCCGGACGGCGTGGTCCGCTTCCAGCGCGTGGAAGACGTCCGCAAGTTCCTCACGCAGTGGCATGGACAGGGCGTTGCGCGCCTCCGGCCGGCAGATGCGCACCAGCGCTACTCCCGGGGCAGGCGCCTCGACGAGGATATGTCCCACAGCGCCCACGTCGCTTGCAACCATGTTCAGCGTGTCTCTGCCGGAGCGCCGAACTGCGGACGGCGCTTCTCCAGCACGGAGGCCCGGCCTTCCCTGATGTCCGGCCCGTTGAAACCCATGAACTCCAGCGCCAGGCTTGCGTCAAAGGTTGGCCCTGCCATCCGCAGCCAGTTATTGAGCGCGTACTTGGTCCAACGAAGTGCTGTCTTGGAACCGCGGTTCAGTTTCCTAGCCACTTCAAGCGCCCGGTCCTGAACGTCGCCGGCGTCGACGGTCAGCGAAACGAGGCCCATGCGTTCGGCTTCCTCACCTGTCACTTGCTCACAAAGCATGAGGTGGTACTTCGACTTGGCCATGCCGCAGAGCAGAGGCCATACGATAGCCGCATGGTCCCCCGCCGCCACGCCCAAGCGGGTGTGTCCGTCGATGATGCGAGCATCCTTCGCGGCGATGGAAATGTCGGCAAGCAGGCCAGCGGCCAGCCCGGCGCCCACGGCTGGACCTTCCATCGCGGAGACAATCGGCTTAGAACAGTTAATGACGTTGTAGACGAGGTCACGGGCTTCCTTCCAGACCCGGGTCAGGACATCGAAATTTTCCGACATGTCCTTTACCAGGTCCAGGTCCCCGCCCGCTGAGAAGACTCCCCCGGATCCGGTCAGGATGGCGACGTTGACGTTCGGATCCTCGTCTATGTCTTTCCAGATCCGGGCCAGCTCGGTGTGCATTCCTGCGTGAGCGGCATTAAGCCGTCCCGGACTGTGCATGGTGACTCTGAGAATGCCCTCCTCAACTTCCTCGATCAGCAGGTGCTCGTATGCGTCATATACCGACATCTGGTCATTCCTTCGTGTTGTAACGGTTGTTGCTGCTGGGTTCAAAGCTGGGAAAGCGGAGCCCCGGGTTCATAGTCCGGTTCGAGACAGGAAAGGCCGGCCGCTGCGCGGCGGCGCAGCCAGGGACTGCAGCGGTAACGCGGGTCCCGAGTCGCCTCGAACATGCCATCGAGAACACGGACGATCCTTTCAGGCCCCACTTGATCAGCCCAGGCCAGGGGTCCGTAGGGGTACCCAAGTCCGAGTGTCACGGCAGTGTCGATGTCAGCCGGCGAAGCGATCCTCCGCTGGGCAATGTCGCAAGCCAGATTAATGACCGCGGCCAGCAAACGCTGGCCAATGAATCCGGGAGTGTCGGCGATCACCTCCACGTCCTGCCTGCGACGCAGATGCGCCGCCAGGGCTCCCACGGTCTCAGTGGGGACACCGGGCGGAACCATGAGGACCGTAACGGGCGCGTCGGGATCCCAGAGATCAAGGGCAACGGTCCGTCTGGGGTCAACCCCCAGGGCCGCGGCCGTTCGGGAGGCATCAAGGCCCTCCGCTGCCACCACACAGAGGGCCGCATCTGCCACGACGTCGGTGACAGGCACTCCTCGTTCCGTAAGCCAGTCCTTAAGCAGCGCGGCGAATCCGCCCGCGACCGTTACCGCAGGCACGTCGTTGCCGGATGGCGCCAGTACGTCCTGAGCAGATGGCTCAGGCGTCCGCTCGGGGTACGCGTAGTATCCCTGCCCCGTCTTCCTGCCCAGCATGCCGGCTTCGAACAACCAGCGGTGATACCAGGTCGACCGCAGCCTGTCGTCTGCGAAATTGTGTTCGAAAAGATTGGCTGTCACCGGATAGTTCACGTCCATGCCGGTTAGGTCCATGAGCTCGAAGGGCCCCAACGGAAAACCAAGGTTCCTCCGGGCGACGGTGTCCACTTGCCGGAAACTGGCCGCGCCGTCCTGGACGATATGCAGGGCTTCCGTGGCGAGTGCACGACCAGCGAGGTTCACCAGGAAACCTGGGCTGTCCCTAACCACGACATCCGTCTTGCCCAGGCCCCGGATGAAGGCCTGTGCGCCGGCGAGTACCTCGGGTCCCGTGGCCGGGCCCGGGACGATCTCCACGAGGTCCATGGCGCTGACGGGGTTGAAGAAGTGCATTCCCAGGAAGCGTTCCGGATGCGCGGTTCCGCGGGCGATGGCTGCCACGGACAGGGACGAGGTGTTGGTGGCCAGGATCGCATCCGTGCTGACGTTGTCCTCCAGTGCTGCAAAAACCTGCTGTTTGGCCTCAAGCGACTCGATGACTGCCTCGACGACGATACGGCAGAGGCTGAGCTCAGTCAGTGCACCAGCTGCCCGGAGCCGCCCACGGGCGAGGACAACCTCTGACTCCGTAATCCTGCCCTTGAGCGCCCGGCGCGCCAGGCTCTGTTCAATTCCGTCCAGGGCAGTCTGTGCAGCGCCTGGAATGACGTCGTAAAGCAGAACTTCATGTCCTGCGACTGCCGAGGCGGCAGCGATGCCCCGCCCCATAACCCCTGCCCCTACGACCCCAACCCGCACGATCTACACTCCCCTGTGGCTGTACTCCAATGTGCTTTCAGCCTAGGAAGAGCGGCTGACCAGCCACAATGAAAATGCCCGGAACCCTTTTCCGCAGAGCGGAACCATGTTGGCTTGGCATCAACCGGCGGCCCGTTCACTGACCATCGTTCCCCAAACAAGCGCAAACCGTTCAACACAGAGATGATGCTCGTGAGGCAGTGGGCAGTTGGCAGTGGCATCAGCCGTCCTCGGCGGTATTGCGGTCGAAACCGGGGTCTCGTCCTCATCTCACGGACTTCGCAGAACAGGCAGGGGCGGTCAAACACGTGACGGTTCTTCCGGGGCATTCGGGTAACGCAGCCGCATACGACGCCGATACTCCGTAAGGTCGATTCCGCCCTCGATCTCCGCCACAAGGTCCGCTACGTCCCGCCGGTCCGGAGCAGTCCATCCCGCACACCAGACGGCAGCACAGGCCTCCCGCACAGCAGTGGCCTCGCGCTGCGGCAGGTTCCGAAAAAGCGCCGGCCACCTCAGAAGGGCGTCCAAGCCTGCAGGAATGGGTTTTGGTGCCATCCAGTTGGGCTGCATGCCCTGCAGCCGCAGCATTGCGTCGTCGTGGAACTCAAGCATCATTCCCCCTGCCATATGTGCCGCCCAGTTTAGGGGCAGGCCCGATTCCGGACGGCACTTGTCCGCATTATGAAGGCCGCACGGCCGAAGCTGCTCTAGGTTTGGCCCTATGGCTTACGACATCCAGATCTGCATCGACTGCAAGAACGCCCACGACCAGGCCGACTGGTGGGCGGAAACCCTCGGCTGGCCGGTCGAGGAAACCAACCAGGACTTCATCGACGAAATGCTCGCGAAGGGCTTTGCCTCCCCGGATGACGTCATTGACCACAACGGAACCCGAATGTGGGCGGCCGGATCAGCGGTCCTGCAGCCGGTTCCGCCGGGATCCCCGGTGACTCCCATGCGCATCCTGTTCCAGCCGGTTCCGGAGCCCAAGACGGTCAAGGACCGGATCCACCTGGACATCCGGCTCTCGGGCGAGGACATCAACGCCACCCGCGCAGCCCTTGAAGCCCGCGGCGCCACGTTCCTCTGGGAGGCCAGCCAGGGTCCGCATCTCTGGTACACGATGGCGGACCCGGAGGGCAACGAGTTCTGCATCAGCTAGGCGGCCGCTGGATTGCCTTACTGCTGCAGCAGCTCCGCCGGCACAGCGTAGGTCAGGACCACGGCCAGCAGGTTCTTCGCCGCGTGCACAAAGTAGGACAGCATGAAGTTATTTCCTGCCCAGACGTAGACTCCCACCAGCACAGCTCCCATGGCCAGGTACGGCACCAGCACGGCCAGGGAGAACTCAGACTCCCCCAGCACGTGGATGCCGGAGAAGACAAGCACGGAGAGTAGGCTGCACACCCAGATATTCACCCGCCGCGACAGCTTTCCAATCAGCAGGTGGCGGTAGATGTACTCCTCCACAAACGGGGCAAGCACTACGAAAAGCGGCACGATCAGCCACGGGGACACCGACGTCATCAGGTCCTGTGCCGCAACTTGGTTCACTGCGGTTTCCGGCGGGCCGGTCAGGAGTACCAGGATCATCGTGGCGACCAGCATCGCGATGATGGACAGCGGGATCACGCCCAGCGTGAGCCAGGGCCGCGTCGCCAGGATCCTGGTTTCGCGCACCACGTACTCCCGGGCGGCAACCAGTGCGAGGATTCCGGCGATCAGGTAGAACGTGAAGTTCACGGCGTACGACGCCGTTACCGGGTCCGTGATCACGGCGGTCACCGCGAGCGCCACCGGCGTCAGGCTCAGCAGCAGCATCGCACCGACATAGAAGGCCAGGGCCGCGCCGTCGGTCTTGGTGAAGCGGTAGGACAGCGGCGCTTCCTGCAGGACAGTGCGGCGTGATCGGGCCGGGAGGTCAGGTGTTGCCATCAATCCACACTATCGGCCAGGCCGCGCGCAGGCATCAGCCGGCCGCTATTCCGCACCCAATTCCCGCTCGCGTGCCAGGAGTCCCTCCAGCCCGTCCAGAATGATCCCCAGACCAAATCCGAACTCGTCTCCGAAGGCATAGGCCGGCTGCATCACGCGGTACATGGCCGTTTCGGCGAGGTAGGGCAGGTCAGACGGGGAAAAGGACCTCGCCATTGCTTCCACGACCTCGGGGTCTGAGTCCGGAGTGCCAACGGGCAGGCCCGCCTCCTGCAGCGCGAACCCGTAGATATAGCTGTCCAGCAGCGCATACGCATGCCCTGCTCCCTCAATGCTGAAACCGGCCTCCCGCAGCACACGCAGCACGGCATTGTGGTGCTGCAGGGTGGCAGCGCCCGGAGACGTGCGCGTTTCCAGCAACCCCACCGACCAGGGATGCCTGGCAAGGGCGCTCCGCAGGGATGCCGCCCGGTGTTCCATCTCCCGGCGCCACGGCCCGTCCGACGGCAGGTCGACTTCCGCGAAGACGAGGTCCACAAGGCCGTCCAGGATGTCATCCTTATTGGCAACGTGGTGGTAGAGGGACATGGGCTTGACCCCCAGGGCCTGCGCCAGTGAGCGCATGGTGAGCGCACTGAGGCCGCCTTCATCAGCGAGTTCGACGGCGCGGCGGAGCACCAGTTCGCGGGTCAGCGGGCGGCGGGAGAAATCCGTTTGTTCATTCATTTCCGCCAACTCTACCGCCGCCTTACTTTGTACGGTAGCGTCAGCCTTACTAAGTAAGGCAACGAGACAAAGAAGGGCTTCTTATGTTTGGAACCAGCTCCCGATCTCCGCTCAGCCGAACTGTGCCGGGGCAAGGCGCCGCCCTGCCTCCACAGATGACCGCCGTGGTTCAGGACGGTTACGGCGGCACTGACGTACTCACGATAAAAACGGTGCCGATTCCGGTGATCTCGGCCGGCGACGTCCTCGTCCAAGTGCACGCCGCAGGACTTGCCAAAGGAGCCTGGCACGTGATGACGGGTACTCCCTATCTGCTCAGAGTGTTCTTTGGTCTCCGTTCCCCTCGTCAGCAGGTGGCCGGGCACAATCTGGCCGGCACCGTCATGGCCGTCGGCGAGGATGTCACGCGGTTCAAACCCGGAGACCGGGTGTACGGCATCGGGAAGGGCTCCTTCGCCGGCTACGCCGCGGCACTGGAACGCAAGCTGGCGCCGATGCCCGAGGGCCTGGATTTCGAGCGGGCTGCTGCCGTTCCGGTCTCCGGGCTTACCGCGCTTCAGGCAGTGGCCGACGCCGCACGGGTGTCCCGCGGGCAGCGGGTGCTGGTCACCGGCGCCTCCGGAGGGGTGGGCAGTCTCGCCGTGCAGCTCGCGGTTGCGGCCGGTGCGGAGGTGACCGGCGTCTGCTCTGCCGGCAAGGCCGGTTTTGTGCGTGGCCTGGGGGCGCAGAACGTCCTGGATTATCAGTCGGAGGACTTCGCCGCGTCAGCAGGTGCTTATGACGCGGTCATCGACATCGCAGGCAACCCTTCCCTCGCCAGGCTCCGGCGGGCACTGAAACCGGGTGGAACCGCTGCACTGGTGGGCGGTGAGGAAGGCGGCAGGGTGACCGGAGGAATGATCGAGCGCCAACTGGCCGGACGCTTCCTCTCAATGCTGGACCGGGGCCACAGGCGCTTCAGGAATGTGCTGGCGAAGGAGAGCGGCGCGGAACTTGAGCGGCTGAACGGGCTGCTGGAATCGGGCGCTGTTGTACCGCACATTGACAGCCGGTTCCCGCTGGCCGACGTCGCGGCTGCCATGGCAAGACTCGAATCCGGCCAGGTACAGGGAAGCATCGTGATGACGGTTTCCGGAACGTGACGAGCAGGTCCACAGCCAGCCGCTCCGGTATTACACCGTCAGTTCCGTCATCACCTGCGGCATGGCTTCGAGCAGTTCACTTGCCAGGAAACTCAGCGGGCCCTTGGAAGAAGACAACCGGTCACCCGCCGCAGCATGCAGGTACGTGCCCCAGCAGGCTGCCTGGTCAGGAGATGCTCCCCGGGCAAGGAAGCCGGCCACGGCTCCGGCCAGGACGTCTCCGCTTCCCGAGGTGGCCAGGCCGGGATTGCCCGCCGGTATTTCCCAGGCACGGCCGTCCGGGGCGGTGATCCGCCCCTTGCTGGTCACGACCGCACCGTAGCGGCGGGCGATATCCAGGGCTGCGGCGTCGGCGTCCTCTATTTCATCGGTGTCCAGCAGGCGTGCAGCTTCGGTTCGGTTGGGGGTGAGCACCAGGCGCCCCGAGAGCAGCTCCCCCAGTTCCGGCAGACCGGGCAGCACACCCAGCGCGTACGCGTCCAGCACCACTGCTGCGTCCTGCGGGATCTTGGGGCTGATACTGCGCAGCAGGTCTGCGGTGTCCTCGGCGTTGTCCAGGCCGGGTCCCACCACCAGGACGTCCGCGGTTTCAAGATCCGCACCGAGTGCGTCGGCAGCAGCGCTCCCGTCGATGCGCTGCCCCTTTTCCTGCAGGCCCACAGTGCCGCACTCAGGCAGCGAAACGGCGGAGGCAACGGCGGCCGCTTCGGCCACGGCAAGCGTCAGCCGGCCGGCACCGGCACGCAGCGCCGTCCGGCCGGTGAGGATCGCAGCACCGGGTGTCCGCCGCGCACCGCCCACCACCAGGACGGTACCCCTGTCATCCTTGCCTTCGGCATCCCGGGAGACCTGCCAGGAGCGCAGCAGCGCGGGGGTGACCAGTTCAGCGCGGGTGGACATTTTCATCTCCTGCATGTTCGGTGACCGGGGCGCCGCCAGCGGCCAGGTGGTCCACTCCGTTGAAGGCGGCAACGTTCCAGAAACCGGTACCGGAGGGACGCACCAGACGGGTAATCGAACCATTGCGCACACTGTTCGCGGCAGCGATATCCAGCAGCTCGGCTTCCAGCAGCCCTTCACAGACGTAGCGCAGCAGCAGGATCACCGCGTCATGGCACACGACCGATACCCGGCGCCCGTCCTCGGCGTCGTCCAGGTCCCGCAGCAGCGAGCGCAGCCGGAGGGCAACGTCTGCCCAGGACTCCCCTCCCGGCGGGCGGTACGCGAATTTACCCAGCCACTGTTTACGTTCGGCTTCCACCGGATAGCGTGCGGCGACGCCGCGGGAAGTCAGCAGGTCAAGTATTCCCAGTTCGCGGTCCCGCAGGCGTTCATCCACCCGGAAGGGGGACAGCCCTGCCAGTTCAGCTGTCTGCCGGGCCCGCAGGTACGGGGAACACCATACTGAATCCGGCCGCTCCTCGGCGGGCAGCGACGCCAGCCATGCGCCCAGGGCCACGGCCTGCCGCTCCCCGTCAGCGCTGAGCGGCACATCCGGATCCCGGAGCCCGACGTCGATCACCTCGGCTCCGGTGCGCTGGGCGTGGGTTGCGGCGACGTTGCCGGCGCTCTCGCCATGGCGGATGAGGATCAGCTCTGTTGCACCCATCGTCCGACTCTACTCCGGCGCCCGCCGGGGCCAAGGGCTACGACGACGGCGCCGCCGCCCGTTCGTCGGTTTTTCCGCCGTTGCGCACGGTGAAGGTCAGCAGCAGCGCCAGCGCCGCGAAGACCGCCAGCAGGGTGAGTCCCACGAAGTAACTGGAGTTCTCGGCGTCGTAGGTTGCACCCATGACAAGCGGCGGGAAGTAGCCGCCCAGTCCCCCGGCAGCGGCTATGATCCCGCCGACGGTACCCACGTCCTTGGGCGGAGCGGCCCGTCCCACCCAGGCGAAGACGCCGCCCGTGCCCAGCCCCAGGAACAGCGCCATGAGCAGGAACGCCGTCCCGTAGACCCGCTCCTGGCTGGGCTGGAACGCCACCACCATGGCCAGGACCACGGTTCCGGCGAAGGATACGAGGGTGACGATCCTGGGCCCGATTTTGTCTGCGACAGTACCGCCGATGGGCCGGGCAATCACCGCAGCGACGGCAAAGCCTGCGGTGCGGGTTCCGGCGTCCGTGGCGTCCCAGTCGTAGACGTTGCCGAGATAGGTGGGCAGGTAGTTGGAGAAGGCAACGAATGCGCCGAAGACTATGCCGTAGAGGAAACACAGCTGCCAGGTGGCCTTGAGCGTGAATGCATGCCGGATCTTGGGCAGCGTTGGCTCGGTGGGCCTACTCCAGGCCGGGGATTCACGCAGCACCAGCCAGCTGATCACCGCCATCAGCGCCACTACCCCCGCAATGATCAGGTGGGCATTGAAGTACCCCACGCCGGTGACCAGCCGGGGCGTGAAGAACGCGGACACGGCGGTGCCAACCATTCCGGCGCCGAAGACGCCGGTGGCGAAGCCCTTGCGGCTGCGGTCATACCAGGCGGAACAGAACGGAATGCCGATCGCGAAGACCGTACCGGCGATGCCGAGGAAGAACGCGACGATGATGAGCAGCGCGTAGCTTTCCGATTCACCCGCCAGCGCAGTCAGCAGCACCAGCGGCGCCGTCGCGCCCAGGACCAGCGTGAACATGCGCCTTCCGCCGTAGCGGTCGGTCCAGGCACCCACCGGAATCCGGGCCAGGGAACCCACCAGGATGGGCATGGCCACCAGGATGGAAGCCTGGGATGGATTCAGGTCAAGTGTCTGGGTGTATCGGGCGGAAAGCGGGCCAATGATGGTCCAGGCCCAGAAACCCACGGTGGAGGCTACGGTGGCGGTAACCAGGTTCAGCAGCTGCCCGGATTTCAGGTCCGGGGCGGCAGGTGCGGAGGGTGCGGATGCCATGGCTGTCCTTTCGCGAAGTCCTTACTGCCGGGGAACTCCCCTGCGGTCCCGGTCCGGCGTACCCACCGGCGCCCAGCCGCGGCGCGGCGCCACCGCGCCGGGCGTCTTCCGCTTCCCGCGGGAGCGGTAGACGATGTACGGGCGGAAAATGTACTGCAGCGGAGCGGTGAAGGCGTGCACCAGCCTGGTGAACGGCCAGATCACGAACAGGGCCAGGCCCCACAGCGTATGGATCTTGAAGGAGAGGCTCGCAGCGGTCATCGCGGCGATGTCCGGCTGGAAGATGAAGATGGACCGGAACCAGGGCGAGACAGTTTCGCGGTAATCGGTGATGTTCGGGTCGAACACGGAAATAAGGGTTGTTGCCAGGCCGGCGAACAGTGCCGCGACCAGGACCACGTACATCAGTTTGTCGTTCCGGGTCGTGGCCATGAACACCGGTCCGGTGGTGCGGCGCCGGTAGATCAGCAGGACCACCCCCACCATGGTTCCGATCCCGGCGATGAGACCGATCCCCAGGGCCATCGCGTGGTACAGCCCCTCGGAGATCCCCACGTCCTTTGTCCAGGACTGGGGAATCACCAGCCCGATGAAGTGCCCGGCGATTACTGCCAGGATCCCGAAGTGGAACAGCGGAGAAGCGATGCGAAGGATCCGCGCCTCATAGAGCTGCGAGGACCGGGTGGTCCAGCCGAACTGGTCGTACCGGTACCGCCAGATGGAACCCAGCACCAGGACGGCTATCACCACATACGGGAGCACTCCCCAGAGCATGACGTCGCCCAGGGTGACGGTCACGTTTTCGGGCGGCAGCACATCGGCGGGGAAACGCGATCCTGTGGCAATCATGTCCGGTTCCTCTCAGAGAGCGGCAGCAGCCGCGAACTGTAGGGTTCCAGGCCCACGCTTTCAGTGGGCGGGCCGTAGCCGGCGGTGCGCATCACCGTCTGCGCGTCCTCCGGCGAGACCCCTGGCAGTGTGGAACAGACCAGCGCCAGGACGTGGCTGTAGGGCAGGCCGGCGTCCCGCAGCGCCAGCCGCAGCAGTTCCACGGACGGACGGTAGCGCTGCAGCAGTTCATAGCCGTCCGCCGGTGAGACCTTGGCCGCGAACTCCAGGACCAGCGGCAGGTAGTCCGGCAGTTCCGTACCCTCGGGCAGCAGCCCGTGCTCCCGGTAGACCTCCTTGAAGGCGGCGAGCGCTTCGCCGCGGCGGCGCGTATCGCCGTCGGTCCAGTAGGTCAGGTGCAGGCTGTGCCGTTTGGACAGGTCGAATTCCTGGACGTACTCGCTCTGGAGATCCGTCAGCGGCCGGTCCGTGAACGAGTCCAGGAATTCCTCCATGCCGTCGGTGAGCGCGCCTTCCTCTTCCAGGGCGCCGCGCAGCAGCGGCAGGGACGCCAGCAGGTCCTCGTCCGGGTACTGGAGCAGCAGGGACGCGACCTGGCGTACGACGGCGCTGCGCCGGGGATTGCTGTCCGCGTACGCTTCGGGCGCGAGAGTGCCCTTGCCCGGTTTGCCCAGCAGCTTCTCCAGCAGGCTCATTTCCGCTCGCCCCCGTCCTGGGGACCGGGCGGGAACAGCCCCTGCGTGCCTCCCCGGCCGTCCCAGTTCAGCAGGTTGACCCGGCCCGTCATGTCCCGGTTCCCGGCCGGGTCGTCGCCGCGCTGCCGGGCTTCCAGTGCGTTGAAGTTCTCAACGGCCACAGGCATGGGACGCCCGGACGCTTCACCGAAAACTCCGGTCTGGCCCATGCCCGGCCCGCCGTCGGTATCCAGTGAGCAGCCGATTTCCTCGAGGTTGTGCGCGTCCTCCAGGTGGGCGCTGGGAATCACGTACCGTTCCTCGTATTTGGCCACAGCCATCAGCCGGTACATCCGCACGATGGATTCCCCGGTCATTCCGACGTCGGCGGCGATCGATTCGTCCGGGGCATCGCCCAGGGTGATGGCCCGCATGTAGGCACGCATGGCCGCCAGCTTGCGCAGCACTGCGGTCACCAGGTCCGTGTCCCCGGCGGTAAAGAGTTCGGCAAGGTACTCCACCGGGATGCGCAGCGCCTCAATAGCGCCGAACAGGTTGCGGGCGTCCTCGCCGTCGTGCCCCTGGTCCTTGAGCACATCCACGATCGGAGACAGCGGCGGAACGTACCAGACCATGGGCATGGTCCGGTATTCCGGGTGCAGCGGCAGGGCCACCCGCAACTCCTTCGCGAGCGCGTACACCGGTGACCGGCGTGCGGCGTCCAGCCAGTCCTCCGGGATGCCCTCTGCGCGGGCGGCGGCAATGACCTCCGGGTCATTCGGATCCATCATCAGGTCCAGCTGCGCTTCGTAGAGGTCCTGCTCGTTGGGGGTGGCCGCCGCTTCGGTAACGCGGTCGGCGTCGTACAGGAAGATGCCGATGTACCGCAGCCGCCCCACGCAGGTCTCCGCGCACACCGTGGGCAGCCCCACTTCGATCCGCGGGTAGCAGAACGTGCACTTCTCCGCCTTGCCGGAGCGGTGGTTGAAGTACATCTTCTTGTACGGGCAGCCGGTGACGCACTGCCGCCAGCCGCGGCAGCGGTCCTGGTCCACCAGGACGATTCCGTCTTCCTCCCGCTTGTAGATGGCGCCGGAGGGGCAGGATGCCATGCAGGACGGGTTGAGGCAGTGCTCGCAGATCCGCGGCAGGTAGAACATGAAGGTCTGGTCGAACTCGAACTTGACCTTGTCCTCGGCCTCCCGGCGCAGCTTTTCCACCACGGGATCCTGCTGCGCGGTCTCCGGTGCGCCGCCCAGGTTGTCATCCCAGTTCGCCGACCACTGGATTTTCATGTTGTCCCCGGTAATCAGGGACTTGGGCCGGGCCACCGGAAAATCGTTCCCGGCCGGGGCCTGGATCAGGTTCTCGTAGTCGTAGGTCCAGGGTTCGTAGTAGTCGCTGAGCTCAGGCTGCACGGGTGAGGCAAACAGGCCAAAAAGCTTCGCCGCCCGGCCGCCGGACTTCAGTTTCAGGTTCCCCCGCCGGTTGAGTTCCCACCCTCCGCGCCACTTCTCCTGGTCCTCGTAGCGGCGGGGGTAGCCCTGCCCCGGCCTGGTTTCAACGTTGTTGAACCACACGTATTCGGTACCGGCCCGGTTGGTCCAGGCCTGTTTGCAGGTCACCGAGCAGGTGTGGCAGCCAATGCACTTGTCCAGTGCCATGACCATCGCCGTCTGCGCCATGATCCTCATCAGTAGCTCACCTCCTGCGAGCGCCGGCGGACCACGGAGACAATGTCCCGCTGGTTGCCCGTGGGGCCCAGGTAGTTGAAGGCCCAGGAGAGCTGGGCGTATCCGCCGACCATGTGGCTGGGTTTGACCAGGATCCGGGTGACGGAGTTGTGGATGCCGCCGCGCCGTCCGGTGGCCTCGGATTTCGGCGTATCGATGATGCGTTCCTGTGCGTGGTGGACGTAGACCACCCCGGCGGGCATCCGGCTGGAAACGATGGCGCGGCCCACCAGCACCCCGTTGGTGTTCACGCACTCCACCCAGTCGTTGTCCGCGACCTGGATCAGGTCCGCGTCCTGGGGACTCATCCAGACCGCAGTGCCGCCGCGGGAGAGCGAAAGCATAAAGAGGTTGTCCTGGTATTCGGAGTGGATGGACCACTTGTTGTGCGGGGTCAGGTACCGCACCGCCACGGACAGTTCTCCCTTGGTGCCCAGCTTGGGTTCACCGAAGAGCCGGTTCATGTCCAGGGGCGGGCGGAACACCGGCAGGGCCTCCCCCATGTCCCGGATCCAGTCATGGTCCAGGAAGAAGTGCATCCGCCCGGTGAGCGTGTGGAAGGGTTTCAGCCGTTCAATGTTGATGGTGAACGGGGCGTAGCGGCGGCCGCCGGACTCCGAACCGGACCATTCCGGGGACGTGATGACCGGCGTCGGGCGGTCCTGCGTGTCACGGAAGGTGATCAGCTTATCTTCGGCGCCGATCGCCAGGTCGGCCAGCGGGGTGCCGGTGCGTTGTTCCAGGGTTTCGAAGCCCTGGACCGCCAGTTCGCCGTTGGTGGTGCCGGAGAAGAGCAGGATTGCCTCCGCCATCCGTGCGTCGGTGTCCACAGCCGGCCTGCCGCGGGCTGCACCGGAATCGAAGACACCGTGCTTCTGCGCCAGCTGCCGCACCTGTTTGTCGACTTTGTACGTGATGTTTTTGGTGGTGAAACCCAGCTTCTCCGCCAGCGGGCCCATGGCAACGAACTTGTCCGCGATGGCCGTGTAGTCGCGTTCGACGACGGCGAGGCTCGGCATGTTCTTTCCAGGCACAGCCGGGATGTCCGTGCCTTTCCAGTCCGGGGCATGGCCGCCGGGCTGCGCGATCTCCCCCGGGGTGTCATGCGTCAGTGCGGTGGCCACCAGGTCGTTGCGGACCCCCAGGTGCTTTTGTGCCTGACGGGAGAATTCCACGGAAAGCAGCCGGAACAGCTCGAAGTCCGACTTTGATTCCCACGGAGGCGCGATGGCCGGGGTGAACGCATGCACGTAGGGGTGCATGTCTGTAGAGGAGAGGTCGTATTTCTCGTACCAGGTGGCGGCCGGGAAAACCACGTCGGAGAGCAGGGTGGAGCTGGTCATCCGGAAGTCGGCTGAGACCAGCAGGTCCAGCTTGCCCTGCGGTGCTTCCTCCCGCCACACCACATCCTTGGGCCGGGCGTCCCCGTGATCAGAACCCAGCACGTTGTTCAGGGTGCCCAGGAGGTGTTTCTGGAAGTACTCCTCGCCTTTGGCTGAGGAGCCCAGCAGGTTGGAGCGCCAGAGGATCAGTGTCCGCGGCCAGTTCTGAGGGGCGTCAATGTCCTCCACCGCGAAGCGCAGCTGCCCGCCCTTCAGCCGGTCCGCCACCCAGCGGGCCGGTGTTTCGGCTTCGCCGCGTTCGACGCCGGCGGCGGCTTCATCGGCCACGTCCAGTGAGTTCTTCGCGTCAAACTGCGGGAAGAACGGCATCCATCCCATCCGGGTGGACTTGGCAATCACATCGGCTGAATGCATGCCGCGCAGGTGGCCTTCCGCCAGCGGGGACTGCACGCCGTCCGTGGAATAGCCGTCGGAGCGGAACTGGTCCGTGTGCATGTACCAGAACGCGGTGCCGATCATAAAGCGCGGCGGGCGGTTCCAGTCCCCCGCCGACGCCATAGCCGCCCAGCCCGTGATGGGGCGGCATTTCTCCTGCCCCACGTAGTGTGCCCAGCCGCCGCCGTTGCGTCCTTCGCAGCCGGTGAGCATGAGCATGGCCAGGATGGCCCGGTACGTGACGTCCCCGTGGTACCACTGGCAGATCCCGGCACCCAGGATGATCATGGACCGGCCGCGGGACTTTTCCGCATTCGCGGCGAAGTCCCGGGCGGTGCGGATCACTGCGGAGGGTTTGACGGAGGTCAGTTCCTCCTGCCAGGCCGGGGTGCAGGCGGTGGCAGCGTCGTCGTACCCTGCCGCCCAGTCTCCCGGCAGCCCCTCCCTGCCCACACCGTACTGGGCGAGCATCAGGTCGAAGACCGTGGTGACCTTCCGGCCTGCAACTTCCGCGACCGGCACGCCGCGGTGCACCACGGATCCGGCACCGGATGGATCGGAGAAAACGGGCAGGTCCACGCCCGAGGTCTCTCCGGACCACCCGGCAGTGTCCCCCAGCGAGAGCGAGGGAACCACGCCCTGCAGGTCCAGGTTCCATTTGCCGGCGTCGTCGTCGTTGTACCGGAAGCCCAGTGAACCGTTGGGCACCACCGCGGCGCCGCTGGACCGCTCCAGCAGGACGGTCTTGAACGCGGCGTCCGCAGCCTGCGCGCTCTCGCCGCCCAGGTCCTGTGCGGTGAGGAACTTACCCGGAACTGTTGTGCCGTCCGGCCCGTCCACCAGGGTGACCAGGAACGGCAGGTCGGTGAACTGCAGCACATAGTCCTCGAAGAACGGCACCCGCCGGTCCACGAAATTCTCCTTCAGGATCACGTGCCCCATGGCCATCGCCATGGCCGCATCGGAGCCGGCCTGGACCGGCAGCCACTCATCGGCGAACTTGGTGTTGTCCGCGTAATCCGGGCTGACAGAAACCACCTTGGTGCCGCGGTAGCGTCCTTCCACCATCCAGTGCGCATCCGGGGTGCGGGTCACCGGAATGTTGGAGCCCCACATCATCAGGTAGGTCGCGTCCCACCAGTCCCCCGATTCAGGTACGTCGGTCTGGTCACCGAAAACCTGCGGGGACGCTACCGGCAGGTCCGCGTACCAGTCGTAGAAACTGTTCATCACCCCGCCGATCAGGTTGATGAACCGGGCTCCGGCAGCGTGGGAGACCATGGACATGGCCGGGATCGGGGAGAAGCCGGTACAGCGGTCCGGGCCGAAGTTCTTGATCGTGGAAACGTGCGCCGCCGCCGTCATTTCCAGGGCTTCCTGCCAGCTGGAGCGCACCAGCCCGCCCTTGCCCCGCGCCTGCTGCCAGGTGCGGCGCTTCTCGGGATCAGCCACCAGCGCTTCCCAGGCCAGCACCGGGTCCCCGCCGGAAGAGCGTTTGGCCTCACGGTACATTTCCAGCAGGACGCCGCGGATATAGGGGTAGCGGACCCGGGTGGGTGAGTAGGTGTACCAGGAGAACGCAGCGCCGCGCGGGCAGCCGCGGGGTTCGTACTCCGGCCGGTCCGGGCCCACCGTGGGATAGTCGGTTTCCTGCGCTTCCCAGGTGATGATCCCGTCCTTGACGTACACCTTCCAGGAACAGGACCCGGTGCAGTTCACCCCGTGCGTGGAGCGGACCACCTTGTCGTGGCTCCACCGGTTCCGGTAGAACGCGTCGCCCTTCCGCCCGCCTTCGCGGAAGACCGCACGGCCGTCGGCCGTCTCGTCCCAGCGGGTGAAGAACCTGCCGAGTTTCAGGAGTGCATCGGAAGCGGGGCCGTCTGTCCCCGTCACGGAGCTGCTAGCCATTTACTCAAGCTACGCGCCGTCTTCCGGGGTCAACAGCGTGCGTGCGGATTCCGGTCCGGCACCGGCGAAGATGCTCCGGCTGCCGCTCCGAAAGCCGACTTTTGTGACCGCGATAAACTCGATCCGTGAGCACACAACTACCCGAGCAGGTCTCTGACATCTTCGATCCCATGCAGTGGAGGGTGGTTGGCGGCTTCGACGACTTCACCGACATGACCTACCACCGGCAGGTGGAGCGCGACGCCGACGGCGCCGTGGTGCGCGACCTGCCCACCGTGCGGATCGCCTTCAACCGCCCGGAGGTACGCAACGCATTCCGTCCGGGCACCGTGGACGAGCTTTACCGGGCCATGGACCATGCCCGCATGACTCCCGATGTTGCCACCGTCCTGCTCACCGGCAACGGCCCCTCCCCCAAGGACGGCGGGCACTCCTTCTGCTCCGGCGGAGACCAGCGGATCCGCGGCCGGGATGGGTACCGGTACGCCGACGGCGAGACCCAGGAAACAATTGATCCGGCCCGCGCCGGCCGGCTGCACATCCTGGAAGTGCAGCGCCTGATGCGCACCATGCCCAAGGTGGTCATCGCCGTCGTCAACGGCTGGGCAGCCGGTGGCGGGCACAGCCTGCATGTTGTTTCCGACCTGACCATCGCTTCCCGCCAGCACGGAAAGTTCAAGCAGACCGACGCCACTGTCGGCAGTTTCGACGCCGGCTACGGTTCGGCGCTGCTGGCCCGGCAGATCGGCCAGAAGCGTGCGCGGGAAATCTTCTTCCTGGCCCGCGAATACTCTGCCGAAGACATGGTTGCCATGGGCGCCGTCAACGAAGCGGTGGACCACGAGAACCTGGAAAAGGTGGCCCTGGAATACGCTGCGGACATTGCCCGGCAGTCCCCGCAGGCCATCCGCATGCTCAAGTTCGCCTTCAACCTCGCAGACGACGGACTGGCTGGCCAGCAGGTCTTCGCCGGCGAAGCCACCCGGCTGGCGTACATGACGGATGAGGCGGTGGAGGGCAAGGAAGCGTTCCTGGCGAAACGGGACCCGGACTGGTCCAACTTCCCCTACTACTTCTAGGACGTCATGGAACTGCTTCCCGTCCACACACCGGCCGGTTTCAATGCCGGGGACCTGCTGCCGCCGCTTGCTGCCGCGCTGGCAGGGGAAGGCCCCGCCGTCGCCCCGCATGCCGATCCGGCGCAGACGTTCACCGGGGAACTGCCCAATGACGACGTGGCACTGGTGATCAGCACTTCAGGCTCCACCGGTACGCCCAAGCAGACCATGCTCAGCACCGATGCCCTCGCGGCGTCCTCCATGGCGACCGCGATGCATCTGGGCCGGGACGGCCAGTGGCTGCTGGCCCTGCCGGTGCACTACATTGCCGGGGTGCAGGTGCTGGTGCGCTCGCTCTACGCGGGAACCGAACCCGTGCTCATGGACACCGGGGCGCCCTTCAGCCCCGAGGCCTTCACCACGGCGGCCCAGGCGCTGACGGACCGGACCCGGCTCACGTCCCTGGTACCGACCCAGCTGCACCGCCTGCTCACCGATCCGGCGCCGGACACGCTCGCCGTGCTTCGCCGGTTCGACGCGATCCTGCTCGGCGGCGCTGCCTCCAGCCGTTCCCTGCTGGCGCAGGCAGCGGAGTCCGGGCTGAACGTGGTGCGCACTTACGGCATGAGCGAGACAGCCGGGGGCTGCGTGTACGACGGCGTTCCGCTGCCCGGCGTCGAGGTCCAGGAGGACCAGGGCCGGCTCTGGATCGCCGGAGATATGCTGGCCGAAGGGTACCTGGGTGCGCCGGAGCTAAGCGCCGAGCGGTTTGCCTTCCATTCCGGGAAGCGCTGGTTCCGTACCGATGACACCGGTTCGGTGGATGCCCGCGGCATCGTCACGGTGACGGGCCGGCTCGACGACGTGATCGTCACCGGCGGCGTGAAAGTCTCCGGTGCTGCGGTAGCCGCTGCAGCTGAACAGCTTCCCGAGGTGCATCAGGCAGTGGCCATGGGACTGGATGACCCGGAGTGGGGCGCGGTGGTGGGAATCGTCGTCGTCGGCTCCGTGGACACGGGCCTGCTGCGCAGCGCCGTCCGCTCCGCACTCGGAGCCCCCGCCGTGCCCAAGGTGGTAGTGGAGCTCGAGCGCCTCCCCCAGCTGCCCGGAGGGAAGACCGACCGGCTGGCCGTCCGCCGGCTGCTCGCTGCCGCCCGCGGCTAGGACTGCCCTGTTCTCTCATCGAGATGACAGAAAGTGCACGTCTCAGCGCTGGGACGTGCACTTTCTGCTATCTCGGCGCGCGGAGGGGCGTTTTCGCGCTCCCGGCAGAGGTGCGGGAGAATGTAGCTGGCCGGCAGGTGCGGTTCCTGCCGGAGAGCATCAGCACCAAGCCAACATAGAAGGAATTGACTGTGGCCACAGCGGCGCAATGGTTCGAGGGGGCACGCCCCCGGACACTTCCAATGGCGGTTGCTCCGGTGATTATCGGTTCCGCGGCTGCGTTCGACCTGGGCGGCTTCCGCTGGCTCAACGCTGTGCTCGCCGCCGCGGTGGCAGTCCTGCTGCAAGTGGGCGTTAACTACGCCAACGACTATTCCGACGGCGTGCGCGGCACCGATGACAACCGCGTTGGCCCGCTGCGCCTCACCGGATCCGGCGCAGCAGCTGCCAAGCACGTGAAGTACGCAGCGTTCCTCTGCTTCGGCCTGGCCATGGCTGCCGGGCTTGCCCTGGTGATCCTCTCCCAGGCCTGGTTCCTGCTGCTCGTAGGGGTCGGCTGCATTGCGGCGGCCTGGGGCTACACCGGAGGCCGCAACCCGTACGGGTACCTGGGCCTGGGCGACGTTTTTGTCTTTGTCTTCTTTGGGCTCGTAGCCACGCTGGGCACCACCTACACCCAGGCCGGTTCGGTCAATGCCGCCGCCTGGATCGGTGCGGTCTCCACCGGGCTGATTGCCACCGCCCTGCTGATGGCCAACAATGTGCGGGACATCCCCACCGACCGGGAGTCGGGCAAACGGACGCTGGCCGTTCGACTGGGCGACGACGCCGCCCGGATCAGCTACGTGATGATGCTGGCCCTGGCACTGCTGCTTCCGCTGCTCCTGGTGGGTGACTACCCCTGGGTGCTGCTGGTCCTGCTGCTGCTGCCGGCGTGCCTGATGCCGAGCTGGCTGATGCTCAAGGGCAAGAAGCGCCGCAGCCTGATTCCGGTGCTAAAGCAGACCGGCCTGATCAACCTTGGCTTCAGCGTGATCTACGGCCTGGCGCTGGTGCTGACCCGGCTGCTGGCCTAACACCGGAACATTGGCGGGGCGCAGCCCCGGCGGGCCGGAACGGACGACGCCGAGGACTACGCCCAGCAGCAGGGCAGCAGATCCGAGCAGCACAACGAGGATGACAATCCAGGCAGCCTGGTTCCATCCGTTCGAGGTTCCCATGCCTGATGCCGCCATAAGTGCGCCCGCACCAAACCAGGAAAGAGCGTGTGCTGCTGCCGCCAGGACACCCAGGTGGCCGGACACACACTGCCGTCCCCGCGGAATCCGCCTGCCCCCTTCCACCTCAGGTACCCAGCAATCGGTGCTCGTGGGCGAAGGACACCAGCTGGATCCGGGTACGCAGTTCCAATTTGTCGAGCACATTCCTCAGGTGGGATTTGACCGTGGCTTCCGAGATGAAAAGGCTCTGCGCTATCTCCTGGTTGCTCAGCCCTTTGGCGGCCAGCAGGAACACATCCCTCTCCCGCGCCGAGAGCACCTCGATAGCGGACAGATCCGGTTCCCGGGGAAGAGCACTGCGGGCCGCATGCTCGAACAGCGAGTGGATCGATCCCGGTGCGATCACCGAGTAGCCAGTGTGCACTGTCCTGATCGCTGCGAGGAGGAACTCGGGTTCGGCGCTCTTCAACAGGTAGCCGCTGGCTCCGGCCTGAACGGCCTGGACAACGGCCTGGTCACGGTTGAAAGTTGTCAAGGCAATGATCCGGGGCGGGTCTGATCCCGTGCCCTCCGCTTCGGCAACAATTCGACGGGTGGCCTCCACCCCATCAACGACCGGCATGCGCAGGTCCATCAAGATCACGTCGGGGCGCAGTTCGGCGGCCAGCTCTGCCGCTTTCAGTCCATCGCCGGCCTCCCAGCTGAAAACCATGTCCTTCTGGCTCTCCACCAGCATCCGGATCCCGGCCAGGAACAGGGGCTGGTCATCGACCAGCGCTACCGAGATCCGCGTATTCGACTCAGGCATTCTTGTTATTCCGTTCTTCGCCAGTGCTCAAGGCGAGCCTTGTCGCGTCTTCGTGCTCCGGCTCGTCAGGTGCCGGGTCTTCAGCCAGGCTTGCCGCAGCGGGACGGTTCTCCCCCGGGCCGTACGGCAGGAACAGAGTCACCCGGAACTGCTCTCCATCCGGACCCGCCGTAAGCCAGCCGCCGGCCAGATGCGCACGTTCCCGCATCCCGGGTATCCCCCGCCCCGGCCGGCGCGCCTGGGCCTCCTCTGACCCGTGGCGCTCCGGCAGGCCCGAGGCCGCGTGCATCGTCAGTCCCGGACCGCTCCAGTCGAAGTGCAGACGGACCGTTGTTCCCCGGCCCACATGCTTCAAGGCATTAGTCAGGCATTCCTGCACAATCCGGAAGACGGCAAGCTGCTGGCCGTCGGAGAGATCGACTGGGTGCCCGGACGTCCCCCGGGTGATTTCCAGGCTGCTGCTCATGCCGTCAATAAGCTCTGTGATGTCATTCAGCCTCGGCTGCGGTGCTCTCATCCCGTCATCCTCGACTCCCTCGATGACCCGCTGGGCATCCACCAGGGCGCTCCGGGCGGATGAGGCGATGGTTTCCAGCGCCTTGAGCACCGGTTCGGGCTGGTCTTTCACCGAATAGCGTGCGCCATCAGCCTGCGCGGCGATGACTGCCAGAGAATGTGCCAGGACATCATGGAGGTCGCGGGAGATGCGGGTCCGTTCCTGCTCCACCACCAGGTCGATTTCACGGTCCTTCAACGTGGACTGGGCCAGCTCACGGGCCCGGAACAGACTTCCCCGTTCCTGGACCAGTGCCAGCAGCAGGCCTGCGGCGAAAAACGACCCTGCGATAAGAAGAAGCTGCAGGAACAGCTGGGGTGCGAAGGTTGCCAGGGTTGCCCTGTCGCCGGCATAAAACGTAGGAAGCCAGTCCGCCCCGAATCCGCGGCCGTGCCCATAGCGCCACGAGAGCATCAGGAAGGTCATCACGGCAGCGAAGAAGACGTTGGAGAGGGCGGCGATAATCCGTATCCGCCTGCTGCCGGTCCAGGCGATCAGGCCCAGCGCTATAAACGAGCCAACATACATGGCCCAATGCGAGGAATCCATCGATGATACGGCGCGCAAGAGCTGGCCCAGCAGGAGCAGCGCAGTCAGGCAAAGAGACAGGACAGGCCAGCGGACGGCTGTCCCGATTGCCGCCGTCAGCACCAGCAGCGGCACGGTTCCAGTCCAATAGGTCGGAAAGAAACCGATGATCGGCCCCATCTCTCCCCACTCGGCCACACACCAGGCGACGAAAAAGACAGCAGCCGCAGCAGGAGCCGCCCAGCGCCTTGAGATGGAGAGAAGTGACCTCATAGCAGCCACCCTAGCGACGCTTAGGGACCCAAAGTGGCGAAACCCGGCATGGAGCCGTCAATTCAGACCCCAGGTGGGCGGGATTCATCCCGGAGGCCAGTCCGGTGCGCGTTTACCAGCGCGCAGGCGAGGGCGGCAGTCCCGGCGTCGGGCATCGAGATCACGAAACGCTGCTTGAATCCTGCCGTCAGGACCAGGGCCGGACCGCTGCGCATGATGAAGCCGACGCTGCCGCCGGTCAGCCGGTAGCCCCAGCCGCCAAAGTCCATCGCCTGGATGTCCTGGACGGAAGCCGCCTGGATCTCTCTGTGGGAAAGCGGCATCAGCTTCCAGAACCCGCCAGCCAACACCCGCACGCCGGCGTCGTCAATCACGGCCTTGCCCGAGCAGAAGATCCACAGCAGCACGGCGGTTGGAATCCCCAGCAGGGCCAGGGCGGGATGGAGGAACACCAGGCTCAGCGCAACTACTGCGCCGGTTCCGAGGCAGAGCAGCCACTTGGCCGGTCCCATGGAGACCTTGATGACCAGGCTTTCCCCGCTGGCAGCGGCCCGGCGCGCATCGGCGGCCAGGGCCGACTCTTCACTGGCTGCCTCAGCCGCCGCAGCGTCCGTAGCCGGGCTGGGAGTCCGGTCCACTTCTGCGGGCCGGTACAGCCAGCCGCTCACGCCACCGGCAATGCAGCCGGCCACGGCGGCAGCCCACATCACCGGACCGGAGATCTCCGCCTGTGAGGCGTCTGCCAGATCGAGCTGGCCTGCGGCGACAGCCACCGCCAGGCCCGTCATGAGCATTCCGAAACCGACTCCGAAGCCAACACCGAGCCGGGCAGTAAAAGCCGAATAGCCGCGGGTCAGGATGGACAGTCCGGCAATGAGCGCTCCACTGCCCCCGCCGACGAACACGGCAATACCTGCGTTGCCCCAGAGGGACATGTAACCGTCCACGCCGTTCGGGCCCCAGTGGCTTGCCATCGGATCGGGCAGGCGGCCGGCCACGCTCGCCATCCATGCCGCCGCAGCAATTCCGAGTGCGAAGAGTCCGGTTACAAGACCAATCAGCCAACGCCGGTTGTAGGCGATTTCGCCCTGCCCAGGGCGGTCCTTCAGTTCTGAATTCTCCAAGCGCTCCCCCTGCCGCGGCCCGGCGGCTGAAGCCGGGCAATACTGTCCGTCGACCCTAGCAAAGATGCCGGCGGAGGCAGGGGTGGGTTAGTTTTCGCGGGGCTTGCGGTCGGCGTCGATGGTGACGTCGGGGTTCGCGTCATGCAGCGAGTCCTCGGCAGCGGAGTCGTCCAGCTCGGCACGGTTACGGGAGGGAGGCGTCTTTTCACTGAAGCGGCTCTGCAGGCCTACGGCCGCGGCGTCGCGCATGTCCCGGAAGAACAGGTACGTCACGCACCACGCCAGGACGGCAGAGACGATGGCAGACAGCACCAGCCCAAGCTGCAGGTAAATGCCTGCAACGAAGAAGATTGCCACCAGACCAAGGCGGAGAGCGGTAAATTTCCAGAAAGCCACGTCCCCATTCTACGGGTACGCACCTGATCCGGTTCCCAGACAGTTCACGGGATCACGAATTGGGTGCCTTTGGAAACCATTCAGGCCGCCTCCAGCTGGCTCCACTACACTGGGTGGCATGCCCCGCTTCGTACTCCTCGGCGTCATCGTCGTCGCAGCCGTAATTATCTACGCCGTCATCGACTGCCTTATGTCCCGGGCCCATGAAGTGCGCAGCATCTCCAAACCTTTCTGGCTCGCGGTGATCCTGCTGCTGCCGGTCCTTGGCGCGATCCTCTGGTTCCTTTTTGGCCGCCCCGGCCACGGACCTGAGCCCAAGCCCCGCGCGCCCCGGCGTCCCACCGCCCCGGACGACGATCCCGAGTTCCTCCGCAACCTGGAGATCCGACGCCGGCAGAAGGCGAAGGAAGAAGAGCTCAAGCGCCGCGAGCAGGAAATCGCCGACCGTGAGAAGCGCTCCAAGCAGAACGACGACGAGAAGCCCAGCAGCAGCTAGCCGCCTTTAACGGGAAGGCCCGTCCGGTGTCGTGGTGGTGCGGGTGCGGATCGGTTTGGCGCGGCTTCCCAGGGACGGGACATTGAGGGCGGAGACCGCGACGCCGCAGACTACCAGTGCAGCCCAGCCCCACCCGCCCGCATCGCGGTAGGCTGGCGCGAAGTCCGGCGAGGCCGCGGACAGGATGGTGCCCACCGCCGCGATGCCGAAGAGCTGACCGGTCTGCTTCGACGTCGAGAACAGCGACGAAGCCAGGCCCGCCTCCGAGTCGGGAAGCGATGCGAGCTCCTCCACGCTGAGCGGATCGTTGAGCAGTCCGTAGCCGAATCCGAAGATGATGAACGCCGCCGCGACCACCCACAGCGAGCCGTCCGACCACACCAGCAGCATCACCGAACCGAGTGCCATGACCACTCCGCCCGCCACCAGGTCCTGGCCCGCCCGCCCGGCCGCGACGATCCGCCCGGACAGCTGGGCGGAAGCCAGAGCGGCGATCGCGAGCGGCAGGAGGAAGATGCCCGCCTCCAGCGCGCTCTCCCCGCGGATCGAGCGCAGATACTGCGGGGCGACATAGAAGAAGCCTGCGGCGGCGGCGAAGCCGATGATCGAGGTGAGCGAGGCCCGGACGAAGGGGCGGTCGGCGAAGAGCCGGAGCGGGATCAGGGGATCCGGCCGGCGCCGGGCACGCAGCAGCCCGACAGTGAGGAGCACAGCCGCGGCCCCGAGCGCGATCAGGATAGGCGCCGAGGTCCAGCCAAGCTGCGTGCCCTCGATCATCGCGAAGGCCAGCGCAGCGAGGAACCCCGACAGCAGGATCTGCCCGACGGCATCGAACGGCTGCGGCGAGGGGTTGCGTGACTCCTTGACGGAGACCGGCACCAGGATCAGGCCGATGAGGGCGACCGGGACGCTCATCCAGAACACGCCGCGCCATCCGAAGTACTCGCTGAGGACGCCACCGATGAAGGGTCCGGCGGCCAGGGCGACACCGCCAATCGCGGCCCACCACGCGATCGCGCGGACCCGCACCGCGGTGACGGTTGACTCGGCCGAGACAGCGGCGAGCCCCGACGAAGCGAGCATTGCTGCGCCGACGGCCTGCACGACGCGCCCGGCGATGAGCACAGCGGCATCGGAACTCAGCGCGCAGACCAGGGAGCCGATCAGGATTACGGCGAGTCCGGCGATCAGGATGCGGCGGCGGCCGAGCCGGTCGGCCATGTTGCCCGCCGCTGTCAGGAGGCACGCGAAAGCGAGGACGTAGACTCCTACCGTCCACTGCAGCAACGTCATCGAGGAGCCGAACTCCCTCGCAATGTCGGGAAGGACGATGCTCACGATCGAGCCGTTGACCGTCAGGACGAACTGGGCGATGCAGCACGCGGTCAGCGCGATGACGGCTTTGCCCGCCGGCTTCATGAACGCCCAGACGTGTCGACCCGGACAAGTGCTGCTCGCCGGATGTACCCTGCGCGGAGACTCATTGGCCCAGTCTGGCACCGTTCAGAGCGTTTGCGGAGTGGGTCCGGCGCAAAAACCCCGCCCCGGCAGGAGCCGGAGCGGGGTTTTTGAGGTGGAGATCCTAGACGCCGGAGTAGCTGTGCAGGCCGGCGAAGTAGACGTTCACGATCGTGAAATTGAAGACCACGCAGAGGTAGCCGACGATCGAGAGCCAGGCGGCACGGGTGCCGGTCCAGCCGCGGGTGGCGCGCGCGTGCAGGTAGCCGGCGTAAACAACCCAGATCACGAAAGTCCAGACTTCCTTGGTGTCCCAGCCCCAGTAACGGCCCCAGGCCTGCTCGGCCCACACGGCGCCGGCCATCAGGGTGAAGGTCCACAGCACGAAGGCAACAGCGTTGATGCGGTAGGAGAAGTTCTCCAGGGACTGGGCCGAGGGAACGATCTTCAGGAACGCCAAGCGCTCCTTGCCGCCGGCGCGGGCCTTGGCCTCGCGGTCAGCCTGCAGCAGCTGCAGCACGGACATGGCAAAGGTCAGGGTGAAGAGGGCGGAGGCGATCACGGCAACGGAGACATGGATGATCAGCCAGTAGCTCTGCAGTGCCGGAATCAGGTGCCCAACCGGGGTGGGGAAGCCGATGGTCGCTGCCATCATCATGATCAGCACCAGGCCAACCACGAAGGTGCCCAGGAACCGGATGTCGCGGCGCAGCAGCACCAGCAGGAAGACCACCGAGACCACCAGGGCGCCGGTGGTGCAGAACTCGTACATGTTGCCCCACGGCACGCGGTGTGCGGCGAGTCCACGGGAAACCACGGCGGCTGCGTGGATGAGCGTGGCCAGCGCGGTGAGGGCGACGGCGACGCGGGCAGCGTTGCGGCGGGCACCGGTGTAGCCCATCGCGTCGTCAGCGGTTACTGCTTCGCCGGTGTTCCACTGGCGGCTGGAGTCCGCCGGTCCCGTCGGAGCTCCCGCAGTCGCCATGACCTTCGGAGCGGCCTGGACTGCGGCCTTCTGGTCGATCGCCTTCAGCGTCTTGCTGCTCTTTGCCAGATCCCAGGCAAAGGCGAGCAGCGCGACCGTATAGGTGAACGCCGCCAGCAGCATAAAGAGGTCGCTGTATTCCGCGAGCTGGTAGTCAATGGAGGGCATTAGGAGTCCTTACCTGTTTCTTCCGTGCGTCCGGTGCTGCCGGTCACTGATGCATCGGCCAGGGTTTCCGGGCCTTCCGCTGGGGTTGCGGCGGGGGCGCCCGCCAGCCACTTCTTTTCAAGCAGGGTCCGCAGTGCTTCGCCCTCAGTTTCCAGCCGCGGGTCTTCGCCCCTGGCCAGCAATCCGTACTCGACCATTATGCGTCCATCGTCGGCGGTTCCGGTACGAACCCAAACGCGGCGGCGTGCAATGAAGAGCGACGCAGAGAGCCCGGCCAGGCTGAGCGCGGCGAAAATGCCCACCGCCGTCTTCGCCGGGTCATAGTGCACATCCAGCGCGGCGTAGCGCAGCAGCCCGTCAAAGCTGATGGACCCCTTGCCCTCAGGCAGGTCGTAGCTCTGGTTCATGCCCAGGACAATGCCGCCGGAATCAAGGTCGCGGTTGTTCAGCTCCGTGAGGTCCTCGGTGTCCAGGACGAAGACGTTGGAGGGTACCCCGTTGTCCAGGCCAAGGTCGCCGTAGTAGGAGTTCAGGTTCAGCTGGGGGTTGACCGGATCCGGGTCCCCTGAGAAGGAGACACCGTTTGAATCCAGCATGGCCGTGGGCAGGAAGAACCCGACGAATCCAAGCTGGTCCGGCTTCGCGTCCGGTGCCTTGATGACCATCAGCGAGGTGTAGACGCCGTCGGTCGGGACACCCACCACCGGGCCCTGGAAGGCGATCTCACCCTCACCGTCGCGGACGGTGACAACCGGGGCGTAGCCGTTGCCGACCAGGTAGACCTTGGTGCCGCCAACGTTCAGCGGCTCGTTGACCTTCAGCGTCTCGGAGCGGGGTTCCTCCTCCGGGTCTTCCTGCACGGTGACACCTGCAGTGAAGTCCAGCGGCTGGACGTTGCCGTTCGGCTGCCGGTCGAAGGTGACATCGAAGTCATCAAGGGTCAGGGAATAGGGGCTGAGCTGGGATTCGGAGAAGTTCGTGCCCGGGCTGAAGGTGTCGTAGCCAACCAGGGTGTTGACGAAGGTATCCCCTTCGACCACGATGCGCTGCCCGTTGTAGCCCAGCAGCCCGCCGACGGCGACGGAGGCCAGCACGCCGATCAGCGAGACGTGGAAGATCAGGTTGCCGGTTTCCTTGGCGAAACCGCGCTCGGCACCGACAGACGGACGGGTACCGTCCAGGTCCCGGGCCTCAACCCGGTATCCCCGCTTGCGGAGCACGGCTGCGGCGTCGCGGGCGGCGCCGGCAGCGGTGAGTCCGGTGCCCGCAGGCACGGCCAGGGTCCCGTATTCGGGCAGCCGCGAGAGCCGTGTGGGTGTGCGGGGCGGCTTGGAGCGCAGCGCCTTCCAGTGGACCTTGGCACGGGGAATGACGCAGCCGATCAGGGAGATGAACAGCAGCAGGTAGATTGCCGAGAACCAGACCGAGGAGTACACGTCGAACAGCTGGAACCGGTCCAGCCAGGGCCCGGTGTCCGGATTGTCCTGAATGTACTGGGTTACCGCCCCGGGGTTGGCCGGGCGCTGGGGGAACAGCGAGCCGGGCACCGCGGCCACCGCGAGCAGCAGCAGCAGGAACAGCGCCGTGCGCATGCTGGTGAGCTGCGTCCACGCCCAGCGCAGGGTGCCGCGCAGGCCCAGGGCGGGAAGGGCGACGTCGTTGCCAGCCTTTTCTCCCGGGCGGTCCGCAGCAGCGGTATCCGCTTCCGTGTTCTCCACGGGAGGCTGTGGCGTCATTTCGCTCTCCGGTTCAGGTTTCAACTGGTTCTCATTGTTCTCTGGGGACGGGTTTGGAGGTTTATTCATCAGATCGGCAGGGTCACGCTGTCCAGCCAGCCCTGCAGCTGGTTGATCCAAAGATTCCAGATGCCGGTGACCATCAGCAGGCCAAGGGCGATCAGCATGCCGCCGCCAAAACGCTGCAGGCCCACGCGGTAGCGGCGGAAGAAGCCCAGGGCTCCCATGCCGCGCCGGAAGCCCAGTGCGATCAGCAGGAACGGCAGGCCCAGGCCGAGGCAGTAGACAAAGGTCAGCAGGGCACCCTTGGCGGCGGAGGCGTCATCCCCGGAGAAGGAGAGCAGCTGCACGGCAGAGAGGGTGGGGCCCAGGCACGGAGCCCAGCCCAGCCCAAAGGTAACTCCCAGCAGCGGGGCGCCCCAGAGCCCGGCGGGAGGGCGCGCCTCGATCTTGCGGTCCCGCTGGAACCAGGAAAGGCCGCCCATGAAGATGATGCCCAGCAGGATGATCAACGCGCCGAGCACCTGCTGTATCCAGGCCTGCTCGGCACCGCGCAGCCAGGCACCGAGCTGTCCGATTCCGGCACCTATGGCCACGAACACCACGGAGAAACCCAGGACAAACAGGGCAATCCCGGTGAACATCCGGCCGCGGCGCTGCTTCTGCAGGTCGATTCCGGTCAGGCCGGTGACGTAGCCGAGGTAGCCCGGCACCAGGGGCAGCACACACGGGGACAGGAAGGAAACCAGCCCGGCCAGCACGGCAACGGGGATCGCCAGAAGCATCGATCCGTTCAGGATCGTCTCGGCGAAGACGTTGGCTGCCGGCACGGCGGCAGCGGGAAGCACGGGCGGCACCTTGGCTACGCGGCCAGCGCGTCGGCGATGAGGGTCTTCAGGGTGCCCTTGTCCGCCAGGCCCAGGATGCGCGCGGCAACCCTGCCTTCGCGGTCAAGGACCAGCGTGGTGGGGACGGCCTGCGGCGGCACGAAGCTGGTCATGGCCAGCAGCACTCCCCCGTTACGGTCCTCGAAGCTGGGGTAGGGAATGGCGAAGTTCCGCTCGAAAGCCTCTGCGGTCTTGGCCTCGTCCCGGATGTTGACCCCATAAAAGCGGGCGCCTTCCGGGGCATACGTGTCATGGAGTTCCACGAGGTCCGGAGCTTCCTTCCGGCAGGGAGCGCAGGCGGCGTACCAGAAGTTCAGGACGACGACGTCGCCGGCCCAGTCCGTAGCACTGACTTCCGTGCCGTCGAAGAGGGTTCCGCTCAGCCGAACCGGCTCACCGCGTTCGGAGGGGGCATATTCAGTGACGGAACCGTCACCGGCGATGTAGTTCTTGTTGTCTCCGGCCTTGGCCTGTTCAGCCAGCGGATCGTCCGCCGAGCATCCGGCCAGTGCAGCCGCAAGCGGCACTCCAACCGCCAGCCCGGCACCAAGGCGCAGGAACGACCTGCGGTGCATGGCGGAGGGCGGTGTTTCGCTTGTCGGTTTCTTCACGGATCTCCAGCTTTCATCGCGGCAGGGGGCGGCCACTTCTACAACGCGTAGTAATTGTATTATGCGCCCGGCAGATTCGCTGCCCCGGGCAGGAGGTCGGCTGACGGCTCGGCATACCGGACCCCGGTGAGTTCCATGTCGTTGAAGTCAAGGGTCGTCACGGAGGTGAGTGTGCATTCCCGGCTCCGGGGATCGTGCCAAAGCCTGCGTCCTTCCGCGGCGAGCCTGGTGACCCAGATGGGCAGCTGGTGGCTGACCAGGACGGCTTCGGCGCCGCTGCCGCCCAGCTCCAGTGCGCGGATCCTCGCCTCATGCACCGCAGCCATGACCCGGTCCACCTGCTGAGCGTATGGCTCGCCCCACGAGGGCTTCATGGGATTGCGCAGCAGCGGCCAGTACTTGGGATTGCGCAGCTGCCGCTTCACCCCGGGGAGCCCTTCGAAGCGGTTCTCCGCTTCGAGGATTCTCTCGTCGGTGACCGTTTCAACTCCGAGGGCGCGGGCGATGGGAGCCGCCGTTTCCTGGGCGCGGGTCAGCGGTGAAGCGACCAGGTAAACCAGCTTCGCGCCGTCGTTCCGGCGTTCTTCGAAGTGCTTTGCTACCCGGTCCGCCATTTGGCGGCCGAGGTCGGAGAGATGGAATTCGGGCAGCCTGCCGTAGAGAACGCCGTCCGGGTTGAAGACTTCACCGTGACGGACGAGGTGGATTGAGGCGCGGGACATGCTTCCCAGTCTCGCAGACACGCCGGGGAAGATTAAATCTTCACAAACGCTTGAACCTTTGACCAATGTGTGTAATAGTGGATGCAAATGCATCTACTGGCGATGGCACAAAGTGCCTGCCACCAACTAAAACCAAGGAGAAACACATGATCCCCACCGGTCTGACAGCAGGCACCTGGAACCTCGACTCCTCCCACAGCGAGGTTGGCTTCACCGTCCGCCACGCCGGCATCAGCAAGGTCCGCGGCAACTTCGACAAGGTGACCGCCGCCTTGGAGGTTGGCCAGGACCTCAGCGACTCCAAGATCACAGCCGTGATCGACGCCGCGTCCTTCAACTCGAACGATGCCAACCGCGACGCACACGTCAAGGGCGCAGACTTCTTCGACGTGGAGCAGTTCCCGGAACTGCGCTTCACCGCCACCGGCATTGAAGGCTCGGGTGAGAGCTACAAGCTCACCGGCAACCTGACCATCAAGGACACCACCCGCCCGGTGACCCTGGACGTCGAATTCAACGGTGTGGCCGTTGACCCCTTCGGCGCCACCCGCGCCGGCTTCTCCGGTTCCACGGCCATCAGCCGCAAGGAGTTCGGCCTGACCTGGAACGCAGCGCTGGAGACCGGCGGCGTCCTCGTGGGCGACAAGGTGACCATCAACGTGGACGCAGCCTTCGTAAAGGCCTGATCCTCCACAGGACATCCACGCAGATCCGGAGCGCTGAACGCGCCCCGGATCTGCGTTCTTTAAGCGCTGCCGAGCCGCGGGAAATGCTCCGCTCCCCGTGTGGAGGGACAGTCTGGAGGCATAGACTGGCTTCCGACTTCGCAGATGGGTTATCTGCCCTGCCGGCGACTTGCCGGCAGGCCAATCCACACGGCAGGCGGGCCCCAATGAGCACTCCCAACGTTCCCGATCCCCAGGATCAAGGAAACCCCGCGCACGGCGACGGCTCCGCAGGCGATCCCCGGCCCGAACCGCGCTATGGCCAGTATGGCCAGACGCCTGAGCAGCAGGCCCAGCCGCACATTCCTCCGCAGCCCGGGCAGCATCCGGCACAGGGATCCGATCCCCAGGGCACGCCGTACGGCCAGCAGGGGCCGCCCCCGGGGCAGTCCGGCCAAAGTCCGTACGGACAGGGCCAGTACGGACAGTCCTACGGGTACCAGCCGGCCCAGCCCTCCGGCTACAGCTACCCGGGGGCACCGCAGCAAAGCCAGCCAAAGGGACCGGCGCCCCGGGAGGTCGTCATTGGTTTCTGGCTGATCATCGCCGCCGGGGTGCTGTCCCTGATTAGCAACCTCGTGACTTCCTTCCGCCTGCCGGACGTCCTCACCGTTGCCCAGCTGGATTCTCTGCGGGACGCCAATGTGGACATCCAGGACGCCGGAGGCTTCGTCGTCTGGTTCTCCGTGGTCCTGAGCATCATTGGACTCGGCCTGTACGTCCTGATCGCCTGGTTCATCCTGAAGGGACATAACTGGGCTCGGATCCTGGGCACAGTGTTTGCCGCCTTTTCCGCCGTCGGGCTGCTGGTTTCCCTGCCGGTCTATGTCACCTCACTGCTTGGCTGGCTCTCACTGCTGTCCTCACTGGCCGGAATCGCAGGAATCGTCATGCTCTACCTGCGCCCGAGCAACCCCTACTTCCGGCGCCGGGAGTTCAATCCCTACCGTGCCTACTAGGGAATCCGTGCCGGGCCCCGGGCCCATGCAAGAGAATCTGGGCAGTCCGCGCACGGGTTCAGGCCGGCACAGGTCACAGCAGAAGCAGTGACGCGTAGCGTTGAGTCTCCGCCGGGCACCCTCGGGAGCACGGCGGGGCTTCGATTCTCCCGGTCTTGTGAAGGCGGCGACGATTATGACGACTCCTCCCGCAGCGCCCCGCTCATCCCGAGCAGGCACCAACTCCCTCGCCAACCGCATCCTGCATCCCGGTCTTCACCGGCCCGCCGAAAAGGATGATTCGTCCCCGGGCCGGGATCTGCAAACCGGCGATGCTGCCCCGCATCCGCCCAAACCCGCTGCCGGCCACGCCGGCATGGGCCGCTTGTTCGGCTGGGCCCGGTTCCCGGACGCAGTCATCCAACTGGCTCTTTCCTCGCCCGCTGCCCACCGCCCGCGCCGGAGCGAGTCTGTCCTCAACGGATCGGTGAACCTGCCCGCAGACAGTACCGCCCGGACGGTGTCCAGCCCGGCAGCCGTCCCCGCAGGGCAACCTGCCAAACCGCCGGTACTGCCGCGCCCCGCAGCCAAAACGCCGTCCCGCCCGAGCCACATGCCGTCGGCTCCTGCAGCAGCACCGCGGCCGCCGCGGATCTCCGACCGCAAGACCAGGCGTCCGGCTCCTTTTCCCGTGAAGGCCGCAGTCCTGTTCATCACTGCAGGGGGTGTGCTGGGCCTGATTGCCGGCCTGCGTGCGGCGTTGGATCCGGATCGGCCGGCCCCCCAGGCAGCTGCCCAGCTGGCGGAGCTGCGCGTTCCGGTTGAGACGATCCTTTCGCTTGCCAGGGTTGCGGATGTTGCCGTTGCCGCGGTCGCGTTCGGAATCTTCCTGCTGCTGGCTTCCCTGGTACGGGACGGCAGGAGCTGGGCACGGACCGGTGCCTGCGTGGTGGTGGCCGCAGCCCTGTTCTTTGGGTTCCGGGATGGTTCCTTTGTCCATGTGGCCGGGGCCCTGCTGGCTGGGCTGGGAACCGGTCTTGCGTTCATGCCGGCCAGCAGCCGGTATTTCGCAACCCATGGCGGAAGGACCGCCTAGGCTCTCAGCGCATCAGGCGCGCCTGGGCATCGGTTGCGAGTGCGGAAACCTGGGCGCGCTGCGCGTGGTAAGCAAGGATCTGCAGTTCAGTGGCCATGTCCACCTTTCGGATCTGGACCTCCGGAGGCGCCTGCAGGACCACCGGCGCAAAGCTGAGGATGCTCGTAATTCCGGCGTCCACCAGGCGTGTGCACATCTCCTGCGCCGCATCAGCGGGAACCGCGAGGACAGCCATGTTGGCCCGGGTCTTCTCCAGCACGGCTTCCAGCGACTGCACGTCAGAAATGCGCAGCCAGCCTACTTCCTGCCCCACGGTCAGCGGATCGGCGTCAAAAAGCGCCACCACCTCAAAGCCCCTGGACCCAAAACCCGGGTACCCGGCCAGGGCACGTCCCAGGTGCCCGGCACCAACTATCGCCACCCGCCAGTCCAGGGTCAGGCCCAGGGCTGCCGAAATCTGGCCGCTGAGATAAGGCACGTCATAGCCAACCCCGCGCGTTCCGTAGGAACCCAGATAGGAAAGGTCCTTGCGCAGCTTGGGAGAATTCACCCCCGCCGCTTCCGCGAGCTCCTCGGACGACACCCGCTCAACGCCCTCAGTCAGCATGGTCCCCAGGACCCTGAGGTAAACCGTCAGCCGTGCAAGGGAGGCCGGCGGAATGTGCCGCCCGTGCGCAGACACGGCAGGACCCGCGGCGTCTGGATCATCCGGCATACTCACTTCGGCAACTTTCGTTAGCTATGGGCTGCGGTGCGGCTCCTGCAGGCGGGGCGGCCCCGAGAGATTCTCCACTTTATGACCGGTTCTCCCGGCGTCCAAGTGTGTGTAGCGCCCGGTTACGCTGCCAGCAGGCGGCGCAGGCGCGCTTCATCGATTTGCCAGAAATCGCGCTGCACGCCGTCGATCATCAGCACTGGAATCTCTTCGGCGAAACGTTCCTGAAGCTCGGGGTCCTCCTCGATCGAGCGTTCCTGCCAGGGGACTCCGAGATCGGCCGAGACCCGGTCCAGAACCTCACGGGCGGCCTGGCAAAGATGGCAGCCTGGGCGGGTCAGCAGAAGGAGCTCAGGTACATGGGCTCCGGAAGAGGCATCTTTCATGACTTCCAACTTAGCCTCCCAAGCCGCGCTTCCGCGTTCCGGTGAGGTTTTTCAGTAGACTTCTTGCATGCCCCGTCCCACGCTCGTCCGTGCCGCCGATTCTCCGGCCGCGGCAGGCAACCCGGGAGAAGCAGCATTCTTCGACGTCGACAACACCCTGATGCGCGGTGCCAGCCTGTTCCACGTGGGCCGGAAAATGTACCAAAAGAAGGTCTTTACGCTCCGCGAAGCGGCGGGGTTCGCCGTCAAGCAGCTGCGTTTTATGCTCCAAGGCGAGAACCTGAAGGACGTGCACAGCGTCCGGGACGCCGCCTTGGCGTTCGCCACCGGACTGGCCGCCGAGGACGTCCGCATCCTGGGCGAAGAAGTTTATGACGAGATGATCGTCTCCAAGATCTGGCCGGGAACCCGTGCACTGACCGAACAGCACCTCAAAGCGGGCCGCCCGGTCTGGCTGGTTACCGGTACCCCGGTTGAAGTCGCCTCTGTGATTGCGAGCAGGCTCTCCCTCACCGGTGCACTGGGAACCGTCAGCGAAGTCACGGACGGGCTCTACACCGGGCGCCTGGTGGGTGAATTCCTGCACGGACCGGCGAAGGCAGCCGGTGTGAAGGAACTGGCCGAACAGGAGGGCCTGGACCTGGAGCGCTGCTGGGCGTACAGCGACTCCTACAACGACGTGCCGCTGCTCAGCATGGTGGGGCATCCCGTGGCGATCAACCCGGACGCGCGGCTGCGCCGCCATGCCCGTGACCACAACTGGCCGGTTTATGATTTCCGCTCCGGACGCCGGGCGGCAACGCTGGGCCTGAAGACGGCTTCACTCGCAGGTGCGGCTTACGGGCTGTGGCGCGGATTCTCCTGGGTACGTTCCCGCTAACAGCAGCCCGCCGGAGCACTGGAGCAGCAGTGGCTTAAAAGCGGAAGCCCGCCAGGTCCTGTTCGGACGGCGGGCTTCGCGGCAGCTAAGAAGAATTTACTTCTTATTGCGGCGCTGGTGGCGGGTCTTACGAAGCAGCTTACGGTGCTTCTTCTTGGCCATACGCTTGCGGCGCTTCTTGATTACTGAACCCACAGAGTCCTCACAAACTTAAATTAGGAGCCATGCCGGTCCCCGCTTCCGTCAGGCCTCATGGCCCGCCAGCATCGGTTCCGGCAATTACTAGCCAGAATGAAACGTTCTTTAACAGGGTACCGCCTCCGCGCAGCCTTGATGGACAGCGCCGGGAGCAGCCCCGAATCAGGTTACGGACTGAAAAGTGCCTAAGCCGTTCCGGACTGCCGGTCGATGACGGCGTTGCGCAGAACCTGCTGCACCGCAGACTCCGGAACGCGGTAGGACCGCCCGAAACGGACTGCCGGGAGTTCCCCGGAATGCACCAGCCTGTAAACGGTCATCTTGGACACGCGCATGACATCCGCGACCTCTGACACCGTCAGAAACCGCACGTCCGAGAAATTGCTCTCGTCTGCCATTTATCTCTTGTTCCTTCGCTCGGAAGCAACCTGCGCCATACAACTGAAGGCGGCGTGTCGCCTTGATGACCATCTCGTGACCGTCTAGCACTCTACTCTAGTGGCTGGAGTAACCATAGTGGAAGTTTTGCCGCTCATTCTGCGGCTCCTATGACGCATTCCGCCGGCTGCGTGCTGCCTGGGCCAGGACAGTAAGGATCCCTGCCGAAGTTTCCCAGTCCATGCACTTGTCAGTGATGCTCTGGCCGTAGACCAGCGGCCCCGGGTTGGCGGAGTCATGCGCCTGGGCACCTCCCACCAGGAAGCTCTCCAGCATGATCCCTGCCAGGATACCGGCGCCTTCCGTTCCCGATTCCAGCTGGGCGGCGAGCTGGAGTGCAACTTCCGCCTGGCGGTGGTGGTCCTTGCCGGAGTTCGCATGGCTGGCGTCGACAATGAGCCGCGGGTTCAGCTCCCTGGCCGCCAGCGCCTGCGAGGCGGCAGCGACGTCGGCCGCTGAGTAGTTGGGGCCGGCGCTTCCGCCGCGCAGGATCAGGTGGGTGTCCGCGTTGCCGGCGGTGCGGACCATGGAGGCGCGGCCGGCTCCGTCGATCCCCAGGAAGGACTGCGGAGCAGCCGCTGCCGCGCAGGCGTCCAGGGCGATCTGCAGCGAACCGTCCGTCCCGTTCTTGAAGCCGACCGGCATTGACAGCCCGGATGCGAGCTGGCGGTGGATCTGGCTTTCTGTGGTCCGCGCGCCGATGGCTCCCCAGCTGACCAGGTCCGCGACGTACTGCGGGCTGATGGGTTCGAGGAATTCGGTGGCGACCGGCAGTCCCAGCTCACCGGCGGCAATCAGGAACCTCCGGGCGGCGTACAGGCCGGCCTCGATGTCATGGCTGCCGTCCAGGTGCGGGTCGTTGATCAGGCCCTTCCAGCCCACCGTGGTCCGCGGCTTCTCGAAGTAGGCCCGCAACACAATGAGCAGGTCATCGCGGTGCTCTTCCGCCACGGCTGCCAGGCGCCGGGCGTACTCCAGGCCAGCGTCCGGATCATGGATGGAACAGGGCCCGACGATGACGAGCAGGCGGTCGTCAACGCCGTCGAGCACCGCCCGGACAGCTTCCCGTCCGCTGCGCACAGTGGCGGCCAGTTCAGGAGAAAGCGGCAGTTCGGCCAGCAGCTGTTCCGGTGCCGGCAGCGGGCGGAATTCGCGTACCCGCTGGTCTGAGGTGGTCTTGGTGTGCTGTGTGGCGGTGAGGTTCATGGTCCCGTATCCGTTTGAGGGTGGACCGGCGGGACTCGTCTCCAGAACCCGCCGGATATGGCGAAGGACAGGGAATGATCCCTGTCCTGTTGGCTCTGAAGGTTGGCGTCAGCGTATTATCGCGCGGGCTCCTCCAGAGCCAACGAAAAATACGCATACCAACGGTTAGTCATGGGTAAGACCGTAGGCCGGTTCCGGAAGCACCGCAAGTTCACATGTTCACAATCTTTCTTTGTGACGCGGGTCCCGCAGCGGACGGCGTAGGCTCGGGTGCCAAGAACAGCCTGCAGTGAAAGCGAGTATTTGGTGACGTCCAAACCCCGGGCCCTGACCCGCCGGATTCCCCGTGTCCAGGATCTGGCTCCCCTCATGCAGTTCAAGAAGCCGCAGCTGGGAACCACTGCCCGGCTGCAGCGCGCCAGCACCGTCTGGGACCTGCGGGACATGGCCAAGAGGCGCACCCCCAAGGCACCCTTCGATTACACGGACGGCGCGGCCGAGGCCGAGATCACCCTGCGGCGGGCACGGGAGGCCTTCGCGGACCTGCAGTTCCGTCCCGGGGTGCTGCGGAACGTTGAGACGGTGGACCTTTCCACCTCAGTGCTTGGCCGGTCCTCGGCCCTGCCGTTTGGCATCGCCCCCACGGGCTTCACCCGCATGATGCAGTCCGAGGGCGAGTACGCGGGTTCACAGGCTGCCGCGGCAGCAGGCATCCCGTACACACTCTCCACCATGGGGACCGCGTCCATCGAGGACGTTGCAGCGGCCGCGCCCGACGGCAGGAACTGGTTCCAGCTCTACCTCTGGACGGACCGGGACAGGTCCCTGGAACTGATCAACAGGGCCGCAGCCGCCGGGTTCGACACCCTCATGGTCACCGTGGATACCGCGGTGGCCGGCGAACGGCTGCGGGATGTACGCAACGGCATGACCATTCCGCCTGCGCTGACCCTGAAGACCGTGCTTGATGCCTCCTACCGGCCGGCGTGGTGGTTCAATTTCCTGACCCATGAGCCGTTGTCCTTCGCCTCATTGAACCGGTACTCCGGGACGGTGGCAGAACTCATCAACTCCATGTTCGATCCCACCCTCACGTATGAGGACCTGGACTGGCTGCGCGGAGTGTGGAAGGGGAACCTGGTGGTCAAGGGCGTCCAGACCCTTGACGACGCGCAGCAGGCCGTGGACCACGGCGCTGACGGAATCGTGCTCTCCAACCATGGCGGACGCCAGCTGGACCGTGCGCCCATTCCCCTGCAGCTGCTTCCGGAGGTCGCGGCGCGGCTCAAGGGCAAGACCAGCATCATCCTGGACACCGGAATCATGAACGGCGGGGATATCGTCGCCGCCTTGGCCCTGGGCGCTGATTTCACCCTTATTGGCCGCGCCTACCTGTACGGCCTCATGGCCGGAGGGCGGGCGGGTGTAGACCGCAGCATCAGCATCCTCGCTGCCCAGGCCGCCCGGACCATGGCGCTGATGGGCGTGGCCGGCGTCAGCGAGCTGACACCGGACCACGTCCGGCTCGGTGCCGTGCGCTAGATAACGCCGAGGGCCAGCATCGCGTCGGCAACCTTCACGAAGCCGCCGATGTTGGCGCCCACCACGTAGTTCCCGGGGGATCCGTACTCGTCGGCCGTCGCGGCGCACCGGTCATGGATGTTGACCATGATCTGGCTCAGCCGCTGCTCGGTGTGCTCGAAGGACCAGGAGTCCCGGCTGGCGTTTTGCTGCATTTCCAGGGCGGAAGTGGCCACGCCGCCGGCGTTCGCCGCCTTGCCCGGGCCGAAGAGCACGCCCGCCTCCTGGAAGACCTCAATCGCCTTGGGGGTGCAGGGCATGTTGGCGCCCTCTGCCACGGCCACGACGCCGGATTTCAGCAGCGAGGTGGCATCGTCTTCGCTCAGTTCGTTCTGCGTGGCACAGGGCAGGGCAACATTGGCACCGGCGTCCCACACCGAGCCGCCGGCCACGAAGGAGACCTTGCCGCCTCGGCGCTGGGCATACTCGGAGATGCGTCCACGCTCGTGTTCCTTGATCTGGCGCAGCAGGTCGACGTCGATCCCTGCCTCATCCACCACATAACCGGAGGAATCGGAGCAGGCTACAACCTTGCCGCCCAGTTCCTGCGCCTTGGCGATTGCGTTGACGGCCACGTTGCCGGAGCCGGAGACGATCACCCGCTGCCCGTCCAGGCTCAGTCCGCGGGTCTTGAGCATCTGTTCGACGAACATGACCACGCCGTAGCCGGTTGCCTCGGGGCGCACCAGCGAGCCGCCCCAGCTGACGCCCTTGCCTGTGAGCACACCGGATTCATAACGGTTGGTGATCCGCTTGTACTGGCCGAAGAGGTAACCGATTTCCCGGCCGCCGACGCCGATGTCCCCGGCGGGCACGTCAGTGTATTCACCGATGTGCCGGTAGAGCTCCGTCATGAAGGATTGGCAGAAGCGCATGACTTCGGCATCGGACTTTCCGCGCGGGTCAAAGTCCGATCCGCCCTTGCCGCCGCCGATGGGCATGCCGGTCAGGGCGTTCTTGAAGATCTGTTCGAAACCGAGGAACTTGACGATGCCCAGGTAGACGCTGGGATGGAAGCGCAGACCACCCTTGTACGGGCCGAGGGCGGAGTTGAATTCGACGCGGAAGCCGCGGTTAATGCGGACATGGCCCTGGTCGTCCACCCACGGCACACGGAAAATGATCTGGCGCTCGGGCTCACAGATCCGCTGCAGGATTGCGGCTTCACCGAACTCGGGGTGCTTGCGCAGCACCGGTTCCAGGGATTCGAAGACTTCGACGACTGCTTGGTGGAATTCTGTTTCGCCGGGATTGCGGCGGAAAACTTCGTCGCGCACGCGGGTGAGTGTTGCGTCCATGTGTTGCTCCTTATCGATGCCCCCACCCGTTAACCACGCTAGACCGGTCAGCGCCGGTAAGCGATCCAGGATCGGGTTGGGGTGCCGCCTACGGGCGGCGCCGGCGGAACTTCGGTAGAGCTCCCAACAGATCGGCTGCGCGTTCCGCGGCGCGGCCTACAGTTCGGCCCAGCTGCTGCTGGACACTGGCATCGACTGCTGCTGCCGGGGTTTCGGCGGCACCGGACGGCATCTTGGCCGCGGCTGCTGCAGCAGTGGTTTGCCGTGTTGTACCGGGAAGGCCGGCAAACAGGGAACGGCCGCGGGCTTCACCGCTGTGTCCGGCGGCGACGCCCGCCAGGCGAGGTGTGGTGGCCTGGGCGGCTGTAAGTGATGGCAGATCAAATGCGCTTAGCCATAGTACTACTTCGTCGAGGGGGCCGGTCTTCAGGGAGTAGAAGCGCCGCTGGCCTTCAGCGCGCATATCAACCAGTCCCGCTTCGCGGAGGACCTTCAGGTGCTTGGATACCGTGGGCTGGCTGACCTCCAGTTCCTGGACCAATGTCCCTACGGACTTGTCGCCGCAGCGCAGCGCGCCGAGGATTTCCCGCCGGGTTCCCTCTGCTATGACAGCGAAAACATCGTCAATGACCATATGCATTACCTTAGCGGCATATCTGTGCTGTCTCAGTTTCGGCAGGAGAGCGGTCCATTCAGTCGAACCAGGGGTCCAGACCGTGCAGCGGGAAGACTTCCTTGCGGGTGGCCATGACCGTTCGGTCAATGTCGTCATTCGGGTCGTATCCAACCTCCCACGACCGCCACCACATATCCACGCCGTCACCCATCTCTGCCGGGGTGTCGATTCCGTGCCGTTCGCGGACGTACTCCCGCCACGGCTGGGGCACGGGGGTGGTCAGCGGCATCCGGGTATTCGCGGCCACTGCCAGCAGCAGCGTCCAGGACCGCGGAACCACGCTGGCCACGTTGTATCCGCCGCCGCCTGTGGCAATCCAGCGTCCCTCGCAGAACTGGTCTGCCAGCCCGGAAATGGTCAGGGCTGCCTGCCGCTGCGTATCCACGGATACGCGCAGGTTGGAGAGCGGGTCATCGCGGTGGCCGTCGCAGCCGTGCTGGCTAATGATCACTTCCGGCGCAAAGGCGGCTGTGAGCTGGGGGACGACGGCGTGGAAGGCGCGCAGCCACCCGGCATCCCGGGTGCCGGGCGGCAGTGCAACGTTCACGGCTGTGCCCGGCGCGTCAGGCCCTCCGGATTCATTGGCGAACCCCGTTCCGGGAAAAAGGGAGATCCCGGTTTCGTGGACCGAGATGGTCATGACCCTTGGGTCGTTCCAGAAAATGGACTGGGTGCCGTCCCCGTGGTGCGCGTCGACGTCGATATACAGGACCCGGCTGTAGCCCGCGTCCAGGAACCGCGCGACGGCCGCAGCGGCGTCGTTGTAGATGCAGAAACCGGATGCCTTTCCCGCAAACGCGTGGTGCATTCCGCCGGCAAAGTTGACCGCGTGGCGGGCCCGGCCGGAGATCACGGCCTCAGCCGCGGCAAGGGAACCGCCCACCAGCCTGGCGCTGGCCTCGTGCATCCCCTCGAACGCGGGATCGTCCTCCGTTCCGAGGCCCAGGGCAGCGTTGGACGTCTGGGGATTCCGGCTGACTTCCCTCACGGCTGCTACGTAAGCGGTATCGTGCACCCGCTCCAGCTGGCGGTCCTCCGCGACGTACGGAGCACCCAGGGTGACCTGGGGAAGATCGAAAATACCGAGCTCCTTCGCCAGGCGGGCGGTCAGGTCCAGCCGCAGCGGACTCATGGGATGCGTGGAGCCGAAGTTATACGCCAGCAGCGATTCGTCCCACACGATGTGCGTGGGCACAGCGGTGAGGCCCAGCCCGGTACTCGTCATGCTCACAGGCTACGCGATCCGCCCCGGACGGCCTGCACCGCCGGACGCCCGGTTAAGTGGTTTACTACTTGGCAGGACCCCGCGCACAGAACTGGACTTTTCGACCCATGGCATCCCAACCGCAGCACACGCTGCAGACGCGGCAGCGCCGTCCCTTCGGCTTCATCGTCGCAGGCCGGGACTTCATTGACGCCGTGGCCAATTCTTCCCCGGCGAGACTGGCCCTGATCGTCTTCTCGCTGGTGATCCTGCTCTTTACGGCGCTGCTGGCCCTGCCTGTAGCGTCGTCCTCCGGTGAGGCCACAGCCCTGCACGATGCCCTGTTCACGGCGGTGTCCGCAGTGTGCGTGACCGGGCTGACGGTGGTCTCTACCGCCACCTACTGGTCCGGTTTTGGCCAGGTCCTCATCCTGATTGCCATCCAGGTGGGCGGCCTGGGCATCCTGACCATGGCATCGCTGCTGGCGCTGGCTGTGAACCGCCGCCTGGGCGTCCGCGGCAAGCTGATCGCGCAGGAAGGCATGAACACCGGCCGCCTGGGTGAGGTGGGCAACCTGCTGAGGATCGTCGTGAGTACCACCGTGCTCATCGAACTCGCACTGGCTGCCGTGCTCGCACCCCGGTTCATGATCCTGGGCGAGTCTCCGGGCGAGGCCATCTGGCACGCCGTCTTCTACTCCATCTCTTCCTTCAACAACGCCGGGTTCACGCCGCACTCGGACGGTTTGGTGCCGTACGAATATGACCTGTGGGTGCTGATCCCCATCATGGCCGGCGTCTTCATCGGCAGCCTGGGCTTCCCGGTGATCATGGTCCTGCTGCAGAGCCGCATGCGGACACGGAGGTGGAACCTGCACACCAAGCTCACGGTGCTGGTCTCCCTGATCCTGCTGGCCGCCGGCTCAGTGCTGTGGGCCCTGTTTGAATGGTTCAACCAGCGCACGATCGCCGGGATGGGAGTGGGCGAGAAGATCCTGCATGCGGTGTTCGCCTCCGTGATGATGCGCTCCGGCGGGTTCAGCCTGGTGGACATGGCGGACCAGGACGCTTCCACCCTGCTGATCACGGACATGCTGATGTTCGCCGGCGGCGGTTCCGCTTCCACCGCGGGCGGCATCAAGGTCACCACCATTGCCGTGATCTTCCTGGCCATCGTCGCGGAGGCACGCGGCGATACCGATGTGCGGGCCTTCGGACGGAACATTCCGGCCGGAGCGCTGCGGGTGGCCATTTCGGTGGTGATCCTGGGCGCCACCATGGTGGCAGTGGCCACGATCGGACTGCTGGTCGTCACGGAGGAAACCCTCCAGCCGGTACTGTTCGAAGTGATCTCCGCGTTTGCCACCGTGGGCCTGAGCATCGGGCTCAGTCCCGAGCTGCCGCCGTCGGGCAAATACATCCTGGCCGGCCTGATGTTCGCCGGCCGCGTCGGAACAATCACGCTGGCGGCCGCCCTGGCCCTGCGCCAGCGCAAGCCGCTGTACCACTACCCTGAGGAAAGGCCCATCATTGGCTGAGAGACCGCCGCACAATGCCCCCGTCCTGGTTATTGGACTGGGCCGCTTTGGTTCCGCCACCGCCGAGCAGCTGGTGAAGCAGGGCCGTGAAGTCCTGGCCATCGAACGGGACCCGGACCTGGTGCAGAAAGCGTCGGGCAAGCTCACGCACGTGGTGCAGGCGGACGCAACCAACATCGATGCGCTCAAGCAGCTTGGCGCGCAGGACTTCTCTGCCGCCGTCGTGGGCGTGGGCACGTCCATCGAGTCAAGCGTGCTCATTACCGTAAACCTGGTGGACCTGGGCATCGAGCACCTGTGGGTAAAGGCCATTACCCCGGCCCACGGAAAGATCCTCACCCGGATCGGCGCCAACCATGTGATCTACCCCGAGGCCGACGCCGGGCAGCGTGCCGCCCATCTGGTGGGTGGACGGATGCTGGACTTCATCGAGTTCGACGACGACTTCGCAATCGTGAAGATGTACCCGCCCAAGGAAACCCAGGGCTTCACCCTGCGCGAATCCAACGTCCGCTCGAAGTACGGGGTCACGGTGGTGGGGGTGAAGTCCCCGGGCGAGGACTTCACCTATGCGCAGGCTGACACCAAGGTCTCCAGCCGGGACGTGCTGATCGTGTCCGGCCACGTGGACCTGCTGGAACGCTTCGCCTCCCGGCCCTAGGGCTGCCGCGCAGCGCTGAGCCCGGCGGTGATCTCCGCTGAGCGGTCCGCTGCGGCGTGCATGCCGCCGGCGATGATGCCTGGCAGCCCCCGGGCGTCAAAAACGCCGATCGCTGCTTCCGTGGTGCCGTTGGGGCTGGTCACGGCCTTCCGCAGGGCTGCGGCGTCCGCTTCGGGTTCTGCCAGCATCGCGCCTGCTCCGGCAATGGTCTCAGCGGCCAGCAGTGCTGCCAGTTCCGGATCCAGGCCCAGGTCTGCTCCCGCCTTCGCCATTGCCTCGGCAAGGTAGAAGGCGTACGCGGGGCCGGATCCGCTGACGGAGCCAACGGCGTTGATCTGGTCTTCGCGCACCTCGAATACCCGGCCGGTGCCCGACAGCAGGGAACGCACCAGCTTCACGGAGTCCGCAGTTGCAGCCGAACCCGGCGCAAGTGCGGTCACGCCGCGGCCCAGCTTTGCTGGCGTGTTGGGCATGGTTCGGATCACCTGGGTGCCGGCGGGCAGGGCAGCCTCCATCAGCTCCAGCGGGACGGCCGCTGCAACACTGACGACGACGGCTTCCGGGCGAAGCGTGGCAGCAACGTCTTCCAGCATGGCGCGCACGCCCACGGGCTTAACACCGATGATGACGACGTCCGCGGATTCCGCGGCGGTGCGGTTGGCGCCGGCGTCCTCAGACTCGGCCAGCACGGTGATGCCGTGTCGTTCGCGGAGCTGCCCGGCACGTTCGCTCCGCCGCACCGTGGCGGTGATGAGTTCGGGCGGGAAGCCGCCGGCAAGGATGCCGCCAAGGATGGCCTCGTTCATGGAGCCGCAGCCCAGGAAAGAAAGTCGGGGAAGATTCTGCATGCCCCGATTCTCGCACGGTGCCCCGCAGCGCCCGAATACGAAGATTCCAAGCAGACATTCAGGCAGCTCTGTGCCGGTCCACAACTTTGGTGCGTATCGTAATTATTGCCTCTTGGAGGTGCGAGTGATGAAGGGCCGGTTTACCGGCCCGGTGGTGCCGGCGATCCGCGGACGTTTCCCCCCAACCGTCCCGTTTGACCGCCGGCACCCACTCGTTTAAGCGGCGGCTATTCGTCCAGCACCTGGTTCAGGTTCACGCGGGCAAATTCAAGGGTCTGCCGCAGCATCTCTTCCCGTTCCCCTGCTTCCTTTGCCTTGCGGGTACTGACTTCGATCGCCACAGTGCCGGTGTATCCGGTTTCGGACAGATACTGCAGGGTTTCCGCGCAGCGCTGGGTGCCTTGCCCCGGAAGCAGGTGCTCATCCTTGCCGTTGGGTGTTCCGTCGGTGAGGTGGACGTGGCTCAGCCGGCTGCCCAGCTTGCGGATCTCCTCATAAGAGTCCATTCCGGCGATGGCGGCGTGGGAGAAATCCCAGGTCACATGCTCATAAGGTTCCGGCAGGGGATTCCAGTGCGGGAGGTAGGCTTTTGCCTCCCTGCCCCGGACCCTCCACGGGTACATGTTCTCCACCGCGATGGTGACGCCGTATTCCTCTGCGATTCGGCGGACACCCTCAGCGAAGTTCTCCGCGTAGCCGGACTGCCAGCGGAAGGGCGGATGTGCCACTACGGTTGTCGCTCCGACTTCCGCGGCCATCGCGGCGGAGAGTTCGATCTTGGTCCAGGCCTTTCCCCATACCTGCTGCGTCAGCAGCAGTGTCGGCGCGTGGATGGCAAGCACCGGCATCTGGTACCGCTCGATCAGGCCGCGGATGGTCTCCGGGTTGCGGCTGATCTGGCTGCCCGTGACCATCACTTCCACGCCGTCGTAGCCCAGGTCGTGTGCCACGGCGAACGTGTCATGGACGGACAGCGGGTATACGGACGAACTGGACAGCGCCACGGGGATCTGCGGTAGGTTCGCCGCGGGCTGCACGTTCTGGGGGGAGGTCAGTGTCATAGTGGTGCACTTCCGTTCGGTTCGCCGGCCGCAGCCAGGACCAGTGCCCCGGCCGGTCCCGGCGGGAGGATGTGGGGACCGGCAGGCGGCCTGCCCAGAGGGCCGGCATTTCCTGTGTCGAAGCGCAGCGTGTCGAAACGCTGCAGGATGAGTCCCTCCCGAAGTGCCCAGGGGCAGATCCGCAGGGACTTGATGCTGAAGGCTTCCATTGCTGCTTCCGCTACCAGGGCGCCGGCAAGGACCTGCGGGGCGCGCAGGTCCGAAACGCCGTCAAGCTCCGCCCGCTGGGCCGCGGTCATCCCTGCCAGCCGCGGGATGAGGGCGGAGAGGTCGGCACGGCGCAGCTTGCGGCGTGCGTACACCCCGGCACCGGAAGGCGCGGCCCCGGTGAGGCGGGCCAGGGACCGGAACGTCTTGGAGGTTCCCGCAGCAAGGTGGGGGGAACCATACTCCTTGAACTCTGCCGCGGCTTCCTGCACGACGCCGCGGATATGGCTGCGCAGGGCATGGACGGCGGCAGGACCGGGCGGGTCTTCGTGCAGCCAGTCGCGGGTGAGCCGTCCGGCGCCCAGCGGCACCGAGACAGCGACGTCGGGCAGTTCATCCTGTCCCTGCGCCATTTCGAAGGACCCGCCGCCAATATCCAGGTCCAGCAGGGTGCCGGCGCCCCAGCCGAACCAGCGGCGGACCGCGAGGTAGGTCATGGAAGCTTCCTGCCGGCCGCTGAGCTCCTTGAGCGTCACGCCGGTTTCCAGCTCCACAAAGTCCAGCACGCTTTGGCCGTTGGCGGACTCGCGGATCGCGGAGGTGGTAAACGCGAGCATGTCCTGCGCGCGGTGGCGGAGGGCGAAGTCGCGGGCCTCAGCCACGAAGTCCGCCAGCAGGCGCTGGCCCTGGGGCGTTACCGCCCCGCCGGCGTCCAGGTGGGCTACCAGCTGCAGGGGACGTTTATGGGACGCGAACGGGACAGGGCGCGCACCGGGGTGTGCATCGACCAGCAGCAGATGCACGGTGTTGGACCCAATGTCCAGGACTCCTAGTCGCATGATCCCATTATGCGGCCGTACCGGCCGCACACCTTTCCGGGCCCCTGTGCAGGGGACCGGAAAATGTGCGCGGCAGCCGGCACCGTCTTACTTCTTGGCCGTCGCGCGCTTGCGGACCGGCTTCTTGGCCGGGCCCTTCTCGCGCTTCTCCGCGAGCAGTTCAAGCGCCCGTTCCCGGGTCAGTTCCTCAATGGCCATGGACCGCGGAACGGTGATGTTGGTGATGCCGTCGGTGATGTAGGGACCAAAGCGGCCGTCCTTGACCACTACCGGCTTCTCCGAGACGGGATCGGTGCCGAACTCGGCCAGCGGAGCCGCAGCCTGCCGCCCGCCGCGCTGCTTGGGCTGGGAGTAGATCTCCAGTGCCTGCTCCAGGGTGATCGTGAAGATCTCCTCCTCGGAGCCGATCGACCTGGAGTCGGTGCCCTTCTTCAGGTACGGACCAAACCGGCCGTTCTGCACGGTGATCTCATTGCCCTCGGCGTCGGTGCCCAGCACCCGGGGCAGACGCATCAGCTTCAGCGCCTCTTCCAGGGTGACAGTCTCCACGCTCATGGACTTGAACAGCGAACCCGTGCGCGGCTTAACCTTGGCAGGCTTCTTCGGCGGCTTGGGCTTGCCGTTCTTGTAATACTCCACCGGCTGGTTCGCCAGTTCCTCGGCCGTGGGCTCCGGAATGAGTTCAATGACGTACGGGCCGTAACGGCCGTTGCGCGCCACGATGGTCCGCCCGGTCTCGGGGTCCTCCCCCAGTACGCGCTCCTCGGGGCCGGCACTGTTCATCAGCTCAATGGCCTTCTCAGCGGTCAGCTCATCCGGGGCAAGGTCCTCGGGTACGTTGGCGCGGTCGGGTTCGGTGCCTTCCGGGGCGTCCGCCGGCAGCGGGCGCTCCAGGTACGGGCCAAACTTGCCCACGCGCAGCACAATGCCGTCGGCGATCTCGATGGAGTTCACGGCACGTGCGTCGATTTCACCGAGGTCGTTGACGATGGTGTGCAGGCCGGTGTCTTTCCGGTCGCCGTAGTAGAACTGGTTCAGCCACTCCACGCGGCCGGCTTCGCCGCGCGCAATGCGGTCCAGGTCCTCTTCCATTTCGGCGGTGAAGTCGTAGTCCACGTAGTCAGTGAAGTGTTCCTCCAGCAGCCGGACCACGGAGAACGCAATCCAGCTGGGCACCAGTGCCTGGCCGCGCTGCGTGACGTACCCGCGGTCCATGATCGTGGAGATCGTCGCGGCGTACGTGGACGGGCGTCCGATTCCCAGCTCTTCGAGCGTCTTCACCAGCGAAGCTTCGGTGAAGCGCGGCGGCGGGGAAGTTTCATGGCCGCTGGCTGCCAGGTCGGCGGCGCTGAGCGGATCGTCCTTCTTGAGGACCGGCAGGCGTCCTCCTTCGGAACCTTCGTCCTCGTCCCGGGTAGCGTCGTGGCCTTCTTCGTAGGCGGCCATAAAACCGCGGAAGGTGATGACGGTACCGGAGGCCGAGAATTCGGCGTCACGCCCGTCAGCCGAGACGGCACCCAGCTTGACTGACGCCGTCGAACCCTTGGCGTCCGCCATCTGGGAGGCGACGGTGCGCTTCCAGATCAGTTCATAGAGCTTGAACTCGTCTCCGCGCAGCGAGGATGCAACCTGCGCCGGGGTGCGGAAGGAGTCGCCGGCGGGGCGGATGGCCTCGTGGGCTTCCTGAGCGTTTTTGGACTTGCCTTTGTAGACGCGGCGGGCTTCGGGCACATACTCGGGTCCGTAGAGTTCCGAAGCCTGCCGGCGGGCAGCGTTGATTGCCTGGTCCGACAGGGACGAGGAATCGGTACGCATATAGGTGATGTAGCCGTTTTCATACAGCCGCTGCGCAACCTGCATGGTCACGCGGGAGGAGAAGCGCAGCTTGCGGCTGGCCTCCTGCTGCAGCGTGGAGGTGGTGAACGGGGCTGCGGGGCGGCGGGTGTACGGCTTGGTTTCAAGGGACCGGACGGTGAACGACGCCGATTGCAGGCCTTCGGCGAGGGACAGGGCGGCCGCTTCATCCAGGTGCGTGACGTTCTTGGACTTGAGCTCGCCGCGGTCGGTGAAGTCCTTGCCGGACGCGATCCGGGCGCCGTCAACCGAAGTCAGGCGCGCCTTGAAACTTTCCGAGGAGGCAGTGGAGAACGTGCCGAGCAGGTCCCAGTAGGACGCGGAGCGGAACGCCATCCGCTCGCGTTCGCGCTCTACGACCAGGCGGGTTGCCACGGACTGGACGCGGCCGGCGGAGAGGCCGCGGGCCACCTTGCGCCAGAGCACAGGGGAGATCTCGTAGCCGTAGAGGCGGTCCAGGATGCGGCGGGTTTCCTGGGCATCGACCATGGAGATGTCGATGTCCCGCATTTCCAGCAACGCCCGCTGGATCGCTTCCTTGGTGATTTCCGGGAAGGTCAGGCGGTGGACGGGAACCTTCGGCTTCAGCACCTGGAGCAGGTGCCACGCGATGGCTTCGCCTTCGCGGTCACCGTCAGTTGCGAGGTAGAGTTCGTCGGCGTCTTTGAGCGCGGCCTTGAGCTCCGCAACCTTCTTCTTCTTGTCCGTGGAGACAACGTAATAGGGCTCGAAGTCCTTATCCAGGTCAACGGCAAACTTGCCCAGCGAACTCTTCTTCAGCTCGGCGGGAAGGTCCGAGGGCTGCGGAAGGTCACGGATATGACCCATCGACGCCGTGACCTCAAAGCCGTCGCCAAGATAGCCGGCGATCGTCTTGCCCTTGGCCGGTGACTCGACAATTACCAGCTTCTTCTTCTTGCCGGTCGACTTCTCCGTTGCCTTAACTGGCACTGTTCTCCTACGTACGGGATGGTTCAAAACGGATGATCAACGGCGCGTGCAGCGCACCGCATGCTCGCTCATCCTTAGACAGTATGGGGAAACCCCAAGCACAAGGGTAACCATAACTGCACCGGCGGGCGGACCCGGACCAATTTAGCTGTGCGCTGGGTTACGGTGCTGCCGGAAGGAGGAACCCGTCCAGGACCAGGTTGCGCACTTCTTCCTCCAGCGCGGCGGCGAACTCCGGATCCCCACGGCCCAGAAGCGAGCCAAGTGCCGCGATAATCGCCCCGGCGGGCAGGTCGCCGTCGCACGCTGACACAAAGCCTGTCAGCTCGGTGCTCATCAGGTTGGTCCGCCGCAGGCCGGCGCCCTGGCGGAGCAGGATCACACCGGGATGCTCAGCGCCGGGGCGGGCATGGCGTTCCTCGGTGACATCCTCGGCCACTACAAGGTGCTCGGCGCCCAGGTGAGGGTGCGCCTGGATCCAGTCAAAACGTTCGACGGCGGCAGCCAGGTGCGGTGCGAGCGGGGACTCGAGCGGGTGGGTGATTTCCTCGAACCGGAGCAGCGGGGCTGCCGTTGAGTTGGCCCGCCGCCGCATCCACACTGAGCCGAAGCCGACGCCGGTGGTCCCGCGGGAGGCGAAGTCGCGCAGGTAGGCGGCGTAAGAGGCGGCGTACTCGTCCCGGTCCCGGTTCTCTGCCGCGTCCCGAAGCCACATTTCCGCGTATTCGGCCGGGCTGAGCACCTCACGCTGGATCACCCAGGCGTCCATGCCCTCCGGCAGCCAGGAGCGCAGCCGGGCGTTCCAGGTGTCCTTCCCGCCGTCTTCCGCCGGCCCCTGGATCTCCCAGTTCCCCAGCATCTGTGCGATGCCGCCCGGAGCCAGCACGGATTCAAGGTTCCGGAAGAGACCGGAAACGATCTGGTCCCCCGGCAGTCCGCCGTCACGGTAGGTGAAGCGGTCTTCTTCATCCTCGCCGGACACCCGCGGGGTGATCACGAACGGCGGGTTTGAAACCACCTGGTCAAAGTGCTCCCCCGCCACCGGCTCCAGCATGCTGCCAAGCCGAAGCTGAACGCGGCGATCCAGCTGGTCCGGGTCAAGTCCGAGGGCCGGGGCGTTCAGCACCAGGTTAAAACGGGTGAAACCCAGGGCCCGCTCGGAGATGTCCGTGGCGGTTACGTGCCGGGCGTGTCCCAACAGGTGGAAGACCTGGATCCCGCAGCCGGTGCCCAGGTCCAGCGCCCGGTCCACCGGAGTGTTAATGCTCAGCTGGGCCAGGGACAGGGATGCCTGCCCGATGCCCAGCACATGCCCGTGCGGCAGCACTCCCGGACGCTGGTGGGCCCCGAGGTCGCTGGCCACCCAGAGGTGCGTGCTGCCGGCGCGGCCGTCGAACTCGTAGGGCCGCAGGTCCACGCTGGCGCGCAGCATTTCGGATGCCTCAGGGTCCTCCTCCGCCAGTCCGAGCTCCGCCAGCCCCTCCGTGCCCGTCCGGGGGAATGCGTCCCGGACCTGCTGCGCTGGAACGGAGGAGCCTACGAGCCACAGCGCCACCGCAGCGGCCACCGGGGCCGGGGCGCCGCCGTCGGCTGCTGCCCTGCAGGCGAGCATGGCAGGAACCAGCTGGTCCCGGGACAGGGCGGAGCTGGCCTCCTCCCCCAGGAAGGCTGCGACGCCGTCGACCGTGTAGCCGGCGTCGGACAGATCGGCGGCGAGCGCAGCCAGCAGCGGAAGGTTAAAACTTTGGGGTGTGCCCGGAACGCGGGAGAAGTCAGTCACCCGTCCAGTCTAGGTTCAGCTCCCTTCCCCATTCCCCCATCGAGATGGCAGATACGG
>NZ_BAAALV010000002.1:712904-818004 GCF_039528575.1 Arthrobacter gandavensis | reverse complement strand
GTATCTGCCATCTCGATGGGGCGGGAGGGGTTAGGCGCGGCGCGGAATCTTGATGAAGGGGGCCAGGACCAGGCCGGCGGTGGCCAGCAGCGCTCCGATGATGAACGCGGTGTGCGCACCGGAGAACAACGAATCGGCCAGTGCCGAACCCTCGTCCAGCCGGGCAGCGGAGAGCGTGGAGAGCACGGTGACGAAGATGGTGGTGCCAATCGCGCCGCCGAGCTGCTGACCGGTGTTGAAGATCGCCGACCCGTGGCCGTAAAGCCGCGGTTCCACAGTGGCCAGGGCAGAGGAGAGCAGTCCCGTCATCAGCATGGCCAGACCGATACTGAAGACAATGTGGGCAACGGTGAAGACCCAGGTGGCGGATTCCGGAGTGACACCGACGTACATCCACTGGCCAAGGGCCAGCATTGCGGCACCGGGGATCAGCACCGGGCGGGGACCGAAGCGGTCAAAGACGCGGCCAAAGACCGGTCCGACGGCGGCCTGGATCAGTCCGCCGGGCAGGAGCATCAGGCCGATGGTCAGGGTATCCAGTCCCCTGCCGGTCTGCAGCATGATCGGCACAATCACCACGGTGCCCAGCAGGGTGCCCATGGCGATCATGATCAGGATGACGCTGAGGGAGAAGTTCCGGTTCCGGAACGGTGCCAGGTTCAGCAGTTCCCTGCCGGTCCGGGTGAGGCGGATCTGCCGCTGGATGAACAATGCCAGGGATCCGGCTCCCACAACCACGCTGACGCCCACCAGTACCAGGTTGTCTGCGGCGTGCTCCAGGCTGGAGATCGCGTAGACCAGGAAGCCGAATGCCAGCGCAGACAGGATCACCGAGGGCACATCCACGGGCAGCTTGCGGGTATTGGAGGGGATCTTGATGAAGATGATTCCCAGCGCCAGGACCACTGCGGCGATGGGCAGCATCAGCACAAAGATCCAGTGCCAGCTCAGGGCGTTGACGATCGCACCTGAAACAGTGGGGCCAAGCGCGGGACCAACAGAGATGACGATCGAGTTCAGGCCCATGATGGCGCCGCGCTTGTGCGGCGGAACCAGTGTCAGCGTGGTGGTCATGAGCAGCGGCAGCACAATGGCCGTGCCTACGGCCTGGATGATCCGGGCGATGAGCAGCAGGGCGAAGCTGGAGGCGAAGACAGCCAGCACCGTGCCGGCCAGGAAGCTGGCCAGCGCGAAGATGAACAGGCTTCGGGTGGTGAAGCGCTGGAGCAGGAACCCGGTGGTCGGGATAACCACGGAGACGGTCAGCAGGAACCCGGTGGTCAGCCACTGGCCGGCCGCTGCGGAGACCTGCAGGTCCGCCATGATCGAGGGCAAAGCCACGGTCAGGACTGTTTCGTTCAGGATCATGAGGAACGCAGCCAGGGCCAGCGCCCCGATGATTCCGGTCAGCTGTTTCGTGTTCAGCGCCGGAGCGGCATTCTCTCCGCCGGGTTGTGCGGTGGTGCTTTTGGTGCTCAAGGATTCCTCGGTTTCTTCTGGACTGGAACCGGAAAATTCTGTCACAGACTGACAGATTCACCTAACGAAAGTGGCATACTGTGACAGAAGACAATGCCCCTACAGGCACGGCGAAGGGAGCGGAAACACCATGGGCAAGCGCGCAGACCATAAGGCCGCTACGCGGCGGGAGATCCAGCTGGCCACTCTCGATTTACTGGAAGCCGACGGCGTGGAGGCGACGACGGTGGCGCGCATTGCCGAAAGGGCAGGCATCTCTGAGCGGACTTTCTTCCGCTACTACGATTCCAAGGAAGCGGCCGCGGTGCCCGGGCAGGGCGAGCTGCTGAACGCCTTACTCTCCCGGGAAGCACCTGCCGGGTCCGCGCCGCTGATTCTCCGCGAGCTGATTGATGCCTGCCGCGAGCAGTTCGCCTACGAGGTGGAGCAATCTGACTTCAAGCGGATCTCCCGGCTGCTGCTGCGGGAGCCACGACTGCTGCAGGTGGTTTCCCGGCAGGAAATCCAACTGGTGGGGGACCTCAGCGACTCACTGCAGGAACGCGGCCTGCTGGACCGGATGCAGGCACAGACCGTGGCCGAACTGATTGCCTGCACCTGGCGCATAGCCTGGCAGTGCTTTGCCCGCGAACAGGCAGCAGGCAGCGCGTCGAATCCTGCGGACCTCTTCGAACAGGCGGTCAGGAGCCTGGCCGAGACGACGGCCCCGGCGGCCTTCGGGAACTAAATCAGGGGCCGGGGCGATGACCAACCGGCGGTACTAGGCCTCGCAGCCGTCCGGGCAGCGCAGCGTAGAGGGATCCGAGGAGCACTCAGCGCAGTACAGCGTCAGCTTGCGGCAGGATGGATTGGAGCAGTTCTCGAACTTGCTGGTAGGGGCATGGCAGCGTACGCACTCACCGATCGTGGCGGCGTCGTCCGTGAATTCCATGTGCATGCGCTTGTCGAAGACATAAAGCGAGCCTTCCCACAGGCCCTTGTCACCAAAGGTCTCCCCGTACCGGACGATTCCGCCCTTCATCTGGTAGACCTCCTGGAATCCGCGGTTCACCATCAGAGCCGAGAGAACTTCGCAGCGCACCCCTCCCGTGCAGTAGGTGACCACAGGCTTGTCCTTCAGGTCGTCGTACTTGCCGGACTCGAGTTCCTTGATGAAGTCGTGCGTCGTGGACACATCCGGGACCACAGCTCCCTTGAACTTGCCGATCTGCGCCTCGAAGGCGTTGCGGCCGTCAAAGAAGACCACGTCCTCACCGGCGGCCTTCTTGGCTTCCACCAGCTGGTGCAGCTCTTCGGGGCGCAGGTGGGTGCCGCCGCCCACAACACCGTTCTCATCCACTTTCAGTTCCCCGGGCGCTCCGAAGCTCACGATTTCCGGACGGACCTTCACGCTGAGGCGCGGGAAATCCTCGGCCGAGCCTTCGGAGTACTTGATATCCATCTTCTTGAACGCGGGGTACTCCCGGGTCGCCTTTACATAGGCTTTAACCGCACTGAGTTCACCGCCGACCGTTCCGTTGATGCCGTCCTCGGAGACCAGGATGCGGCCGCGCAGACCAAGCTTCTCGCACAGGGCACGCTGCCAGAGGCGGATCGCTTCGGGGTCCGGGAGGGGGGTGAAGGCGTAATAGAGAGCAATTCGATTCATGGCCACGTATTAAGGGTAGACCGGCTGGGGAAATCCGGTTTTGCCGGACCGCCCTCCCGCCCGGGGGAAGGGCGGGCTAGTGTTTGGCGCATGAACGGACTAACCGATGATCTCTTGGAGACCTGGGTGACGGGCTGGGCGAAGGCCCGCGGATACCAGACACGCCACGAGGGTCGGTTCCCGGCCGCTTTCCTGCATGACAAAACCAACGACTGGGAGTACTTCGCTCTGGAGCCGTCCCACGATGAGTTCGCTGCCCTGGCCAGTTCGGCACGGCAGGGCGCAGGGCGTCTGTTCACGATTGTCACGTCCAGGGTCTCGGAACTCTACGGTGCCGCAAACGTCTATGGGCTCTCCGTCCGGTCCACCGATGAGGTGTTTATGCTCCTGCCCATGGAGGGCCAGGACATTGAAGATCCGCTGCCCCCGGACGGGTTCACCGCCCAGACTTTCCGCAGCAGTACCGGTGGCCGGGTGGAAGTGGCGTCCGGGGACGTCACGGCCGCGGGAGGGCATGTGGCGGTGGTGGACGGCTTCGCGGTCTATGACCAGATTGTCACCGATCCCGGTTTCCGCAGGCAGGGACTTGGCAGCTATGTGATGCGGGCGCTGACGGCCGTGGCGCTGGAGCACGACGCCGAGACCGGGCTGCTGATCTCTCCTGCAACCGGCCTGGAGCTCTACCGGTACCTCGGCTGGGAGTCCCTGGCGAGCGTCATGATGTTTGAGCCGCGGCTGTAGATTTCGCCTGCCGCGGACCGGCCGGTATGGGTGTCCCGAACGCACGGGTACCAGTGGGACAATGGCCGCGTGGCCATTTCTGATTCCCTGATCCCGCTGCTCGGCGGCGGAGCCGACCCGGAGCAGCTGGTCCATATTCATCAGATTCCGGCCCGGCAAGCGCAGACGGCGTCGTGGCCGGACTGGGTTCACCCCGATCTGGTTGACGCCTACGCAACGCTGGGCGTGCACTCTCCCTGGCAGCACCAGGCCGAAGCGGCAGACTGTGCCCATGCCGGACGGCACACGATCATTTCCACCGGCACGGCTTCCGGCAAGTCGCTGGCCTACCAGCTGCCGGTGCTGGACGAAATCCACCGGACCGCTTTGGATGACCGCATTTCCCTGGAGCCCACCGGGTCCGTGGCCCTGTACCTCTCCCCCACCAAGGCGCTGGCCGCTGACCAGCTGGCGGCCCTTAACTCCCTGCACCTCCCGACGCTGCGTGCCGAAACGTACGACGGCGATACCGACCCGGGTGCCCGCCGCTGGATCCGGGACCACGCCAATATGGTGCTGGCGAACCCTGACATGCTGCACTTTGGTGTGCTCCCGAATCATGCGTGGTGGGCCCGGTTCTTCCGCCGTCTGAAGTACGTCATCATCGATGAGGCGCACAGCTACCGGGGTGTCTTCGGGTCCAATGTGGCCAATTTGATGCGCCGCCTGCGCCGGATCTGCGCATACTACGGCGCGGATCCGGTGTTCATCGGAGCGTCTGCCACCTCCGCTGATCCTGCGCAGTCCTTCGGCCGGCTGATCGGCAGCGAGGTGCAGGCCTTCACCCGGGACTATTCGCCGCACGGAGCAACAACCGTTGCGCTGTGGGAGCCGCAGCTCACCGACGGCAAGGGCGAGAACGGTGCCCGCGAGCGCCGCACCGTGATCGCCGAAACCTCCGACCTGCTGGCCAACCTGGTGTCCGCGCAGGTGAGGACCATAGCGTTCATCAAGTCCCGCCGGGGCGCTGAAACCATTGCCGCCATTACCCGGCGGCTGCTCGACGAGGTGCACCCTTCCCTGCCGGACCGCGTTGCCGCGTACCGCTCCGGATACCTGCCGGAGGAACGCCGTGCCTTGGAGAACCAGCTGCGCAGCGGACAGCTCCTGGGCATTGCCAGCACTTCGGCGCTGGAATTGGGCATTGATATCTCCGGGCTGGACGCCGTGCTGGTGGCCGGCTGGCCGGGGACCCGTGCGTCCCTGTTCCAGCAGATCGGCCGGGCCGGCCGATCCGGGCAGGATGCCCTGGCCGCCTTCGTTGCCAGCGACGATCCGTTGGACACCTACCTGGTGCACCATCCGGAAGCCATCTTCGACATTTCCGTGGAGGCGACGGTTTTCGACCCCTCGAATCCTTACGTGCTGGGGCCGCACCTGTGCGCGGCGGCGGCCGAACTGCCGCTGAAGCCGGAGGAGCGGGACATGTTCGGGCCTACGGCGGCTGGCCTGCTGGATTCCCTGGTGGAGCAGGGCTACCTGCGGCGCCGTCCGGCCGGCTGGTTCTGGACCCATGCCGAGAGCGCCGCATCAATGGTGAACCTGCGGGCGGCCGGCGGCGGACCGATCAATATCGTAGAGGCTGAAACAGGCACGCTGCTGGGAACCATGGACGGCGCCCAGAGCCAGTACCAGGCCCATACCGGAGCGGTGTACGTGCATCAGGGGCAAACCTTCCTGGTCGAGGAACTCAATGAGGCAGACCACTGTGCCGTGGTCACCCGGGCGAACCCGGAGTTCTATACCCAGGCCCGGGACATCACCCAGATTGAGGTGATGGAGACCGAGCGTTCGGAGCAGTGGGGGGAAGTCCAGATGTGCTTCGGCACGGTGAAGGTCACCACTCAGGTGGTTTCCTTCCAGCGCAAGGCCCTGGTTTCCAACGAGATCCTCGGCGAGGAGCCGTTGGAACTGGAAGCCAAGGAACTGTTCACCAAGGCCGTGTGGTTCATCATCGATGAGAAGCTGCTGCTCGCTGCCGGCCTGGCTGCAGCTGATTTCCCGGGTTCGCTGCATGCGGCCGAACATGCCTCGATCGGGATGCTCCCGCTGGTGGCAACCTCCGACCGCTGGGACATCGGCGGCGTCTCCACTGCCCTGCACGCTGACACCGGCAAACCGACCATCTTCGTGTACGACGGTCATCCCGGCGGTGCCGGATTCGCGGAGCGGGCTTATGAAGCTGCCACGATCTGGCTCAGCGCCACCCGGGATGCGATCCGGGCCTGTGAGTGTGACGGCGGCTGCCCGTCCTGCGTGCAGTCCCCCAAGTGCGGCAACAAAAACAATCCCCTGGACAAGAAGGGCGCCGTCACCCTGATCGGGGTACTGCTGGCGAATGCACCCACGACGGGTGCTTCCCCGGATCGGCAAGGCAACCCATCAGGGAAAGAACATGCTCCGCGCAAGGTCGGCATCCACTCTTAGCCCGCCGGTATCAGCCGGGCCCAGGCGAGCCATCCGGAGGCGGTCCGGCCCGCGCCTGCGCTGTTGCCGGCCAAGGCAGCAGCACAGCTGCAGTTTCGACCGTGACTGTCACCGTTCGTGCCTGCGAATCAGGAGCGCACTGCCCGACCCGGGCTTTGTTCCGTTCCGCCACCGCAGCGGCCAGCACGCAGGGGTCTCCGCTGCGAAGCCCGCGCAAGGCATCCGCCCCGGCGAGCGCGGCCAGATTCGCTGCTGTACCCGCCCGGGCTCCGGAAACCGCTGCGGATGAGAGCAGTACTGCAGCCACGGTCAGCGAGATGGCGCCCAGCACGATGCCGAGCATAAGGACCGTTCCAGCCCCGGTGTCAGCATCCACACGGGACAGGCGGTGAATCCGGTTCATCATTATTCCTCCTGGGGAGCCGAAGCTTCTGCAGCGAGCGTGATTGGCAGCAGGTCCAGCAGCGGTGCCCGGAGCGCAGATTCAACACGAATGTGAATCCATTCCCCGCTCTCGGACACCTCCATCACTGCCCCGTCCCCGGCTAGGCGCGTGACGGCCGCGGCGGCCTTGCCGCTGTCTCCGCGCATGACCAGCCTCGCTGCAGCACCTGCAGCTTCTTCCAGCCGCAGCTGGGTCAGGCCGGCTGCGGCTCCGGTCAGCAGCGCAGCCAGGACGATTGCCGCGGCGGGCATAGCCACCGCGAGTTCCGCAGTGACTGCACCATGTTGGGCTTCCTTGCGGCGTGCGGGCTTCACCCGAAGCTGAGCGCGGCACGAATCAGGGACATCAGCAGCTCCCGGACATCGCCGCTGCTAAGCACCGCGACGAGCAACGCAGCAAAGGCCACGGCGGCCAGGGTAGCAATCGCATACTCTGCCGTGGCCATCCCCGCTTCCCTGTCCTGCATCCGGGCAACCCGCCGTCTTCCCGCCGGAAATTGAATCACCTCGGCCAGGGGAGGAACCACGCCGGCCGTCGTGCGGGACTGGCTGGCGGTCGCCGGAGCAGAAACGACATCTCCGGTGACGGGGTCCTCTGCACCGGCGCTCACGGCGCCGGCCACGCGGCGGGGGCCTGGGAATGATGTTGATTTGGGCTGCATGAATGACATTTCTGTCTCCTCAGTTTTCTCGATAGACAACCGCGGACCGGACGGCCGTTGGCATGAAAACCAGTCTTGCCCCGGCCGGCAGCACCAGGACGGAGGGCCCGGCTTTTATGGATACCCCGCCCCTGCACGCGGCTTGTGGAGGAGGACCTGCCGCTCGGGATCCGTTCAGGTCTCCCGGCACAGAACCTGCATGGAGACAACCGGCGGTCCGCAATTCCGGCAAACATGGTCACCTAAGCCAAGCCCCGGCAGGTTTGTGGGACTAGACACTCAAAATGAACTGACTCTAAAATTGGACTGTGATCAAACTTTCTGAGTCTCCACGTAGAGAGCGCGTACGCACCCGCCCTGGTTCGCGTGTTCGTCGCCGCGTCTCATTGTTCACCGCCGCCTCCGTTGCGCTCAGCGGTCTCGGCCTCGGTGCGGCAATCCCGGCCCACGCCGCACCGCTGCCACAGCACGTCTGGGACTTCACCGAGCCGGCCGACTGGTATGTCCCCGACGGGACAAGCACCATCCTGGTGGGACTCCACGGCGGTAATGGAGGGTCCATCAATATGGGCACCGGCGGACGCGGCGCTGACTTCGCGGTGCAGATCCCCGTAACCCAGGGCGACCGAATCACCGTCTATCCTGCGAAAGATGCCAAGGGCAGGAAGGGCGGCAAGGGCTGGACCAACGGAGGCGACGGTGGGGGCGGCAGCCTCTCGGGAGCCGACGGTGGGGGCGGAGGAGGCGCCGCCGCCGTGAAGCTGAATGGCCAGCTCGTCGCAGTCGCCGGCGGGGGCGGCGGAGGCGGCGGATACAGTGGCGATCCCGGATGGGGCATCTCACTCGCGGGCCTGCTCAAAATCCTCGAGGCCGCGGGCGGGTACTCCGGCCCGGGGGACACAAGCGGCAGCTTCACGTTCGTCCACGGAGGCAACGGCGGGGCCTCGGGCAGCGGCTCCACCGACGGCAGGACGGTGCAGACCTGGCCCGCAACATGGGGAGAGGGGAAGCACTCGACCGCACCCGGCCAAAACGGCAAGGATGACGCCAAGTTCGCAGGGTACGGCAAGAGTGGAGGCAAAGGCGGCAGCGCCGCTTTCGCGACGAGCGGCGGCGGCGGAGGCGGCGGCGGCGGCGGTTGGCCGGCCTCCGGCACCGGCGGCGGCCCGGGGCGCAAGTTCCTGAGCTACTCGGCGGGATCGGGCGGGGGCACCGGCATGAGCTGGGTCAGTGACGTCGGGCGCAGGATCAGCATCGACACAGCTGCGCGGCGGCCCGAGGACATGCACGACTACTTTGGGCCGCTCTCCGAAACAGGCAAAGTACGCATCATGGTCCCCGTGACCTCTACGACGAAGCTCACCGCTCCCGCCCAGGTCGAGGCCGGGCAGGACATCCCGCTGCGTGTGCGTACGGCTGATACCCGGACACCCAACACACCGCTGCACGGCTGGGTGGACCTGTATCAGGGCAGCACACGCATCAAGTACGCCACGATCGGGGGAGACCATACCTTCACCGTGCCGGGCCTGCCGGCAGGGACGCATCAGTTCCGTGCGGAGTTCCGCCCCACCGAGGCCCACCAACGTGACTACAAACAGTCATCCACTTACTCCCAAGACACCGTGACCGTGACCGTCGTCAACCCCGTTCCGCCCCCGCCCCCGGGCCCGTCGGAAGTGGCATCGGCGACCTCGATCGATGTGGCACCGGCGCTTACGACCTACGGCGACACGCTTGCAGCCAACGTGACCGTCGAAGTGGGCGGCGGCGTTGACATCACGGGGCAGACCGTGACCGTTGAAGTGGACGAGGTGCCCGTCGGGACGGGCACGCTCGTAGACGCCGGCAACGGCATCTTCACAGCCGGTCCGGTGCTGCATGTCCCCCCGGCTGGAAACCATGTGGCGACCGCCCGTTTCGCAGGTTCTCAGGATGCAGATCCGAGCACAGTCGATGTTCTTCCCTCGGCGAGCGTGCCCGTGCCCTTCAGCGTCGCTCGTGCCGCGACGGCCACTGCCATCACCCAGGCGCCGTCAGCCCCGCGGGCCTTCGAAAAGGTAGATGTAGCGGCTACCGTCCGCGCCGGCGCCACGGCGGTGAGCGGACAGGCTGCGCTGTACGCCAATGGTGGGCTGCTCGCATACGGCACTGCCGACATCGCGGGCGAGGTCCTGTTCGACGACGTCGTGCTGCCTTGGGGTACGGAGACGCTCACGGTCGAGTTCCTCGGCGACGCAAACGAACAGTACGCGTCCTCGACATCTCCCCCGCACCCGGTGGCGGTCACTCCCATTGCGACGCTCACGACGCTCTCGCTCTCGTCTGCCAGCGTGCGCGCGGATCAGCCGGTAACGATGTCAGCGACGGTGACCAACGCGCTGCTCGGGGTGGACATCGATCCCCGCGGCGCCGTCGAGTTCCTCTTCGATGACGAGGTGGTGCACACCGTGCCTACCGGCATGGACAGCGATCCGGATGTCGACGACGGCGAGGCGACGTTCGAGTTCGTGTCCGACACCCTTCCCATCGGTGCGCATCAGGTGACGGCCCGTTTCGTCCCGGAACCGGGGTTCGGCGCGTCCGCTTCCGCGGCCACCGGTCTGGAGCTCCGCGGGATCCCCACGGTCGTCGTACCGCGGGAGGCGGTAGTTTCGGCGTCGTCCGGGAGCCCGGTGACCATCGAGATCGCTTCTGCCATTGCGGGGTCCACTGTCCGGGCCGCGGCTTCCACGGCCCTGGCCGCGGCGGGGGACCCGTTGGGCGGCCATATCGAGGCCTCCCTGGGTGCTGCTTCCATGGACGCATTTGAGGTCGTCAGCGGGAGGGGCGTCGTTACCCTCTCCGGGCTGCCGGCGGGGACGCATGAAGTGCGGCTGAGATTCGTGCCGGAGTCTCCTGCGATGCTGGAGAGCTCAACGACGGTGACGGTGAACGTGACCGCAGCCGACGAGGGCCGGAACGAGTCGGGCGCGGATGGCACCTCGTACGGTGACAACGGCGACAGGGGCCGGGGTGAGCTCCCCGACACCGGTGCCGGGTTCGGCCCCGCGTGGGCGCTTGGGCTGCTGCTCATTGCCGCAGGAGCTGTGTTCCTGGCGATCTCGCGACGTGCCCGGCGACGGACGTGAATGAGCCGTAGCCAACCAGGCAGATGAGGCGAGCGGATCCGCGTGATCCGCTCGCCTCATCCTCTAGGATTGAGCAGACCCAATGCGCGGACGAGGAGTGGCAGGTGAGCGAAGGGCTGCGCGAGCGCAAGGCGCGTCTCAATCGACGGCGCATGGAGAAGGCCGCCGTCGACCTGGCCTACGAGGAAGGCATCGGCGCGGTTACCGTCGCGCGGGTATGCTCCGTGGCCGGAGTCTCACGCAGCACCTTCTTCAACTACTTCCCGTCACTGGAGGAGGCCATTTTTGGCCCGCCTCTCGAATACGACCCGGCTCTCGCTGAGCGCCTGCTCACGACGCACCACGCCGACCTTGTAGTGGCCTCATCCCTCATCGTGACGGAGACCGTCCGCGGACAGGCGAACGATGACGTCACCCGGCGCCGGCTCACCCTGTTCGCGCGGGAGCCCGGCACAACCTCTGCCGTCTCCTGGGCGAGCTACGTCAGCCGTGAGCGGCTCATCGACGTGATCCGGGCATGGCTTGACGTGCACCCGGAGCTCTCCCGGCTTCCCGGCGAGGACAGCAGCACAGAAGCGCGCCTCATCGTCGCGATGTCGATCTCGATCGCCGACGAGGGAATCCGCGAACTGCAGGAAGTGGACGGCGACCTCGTCATCGACGCCGAGCCGTACCGCAGGGCGCGGCGCCGGCTCGCCGCGATACTTGCTGAGCCGGAAGGGCTGCACGCATCGGAATGAAGTCTCAGGCACCGCGCGCAGTCAGCTTCCTTGCCTAGAATTCCGGCAGCAGGGCCAGCAGCAGCGGCACTACGGTGAAACACAGGAATGCCGGCAGAGCACACAACCCCAGCGGCAAGACCAGATGAATGCCAAGTGCTGCCGCACGCCGCTCCGCTTCCCGGGCCCGGCGGCGTCGAAGCTGGGTGGCCTGAGCGTGGAGCACGGCAGCGGACGGCGCACCGCTGGACGCTGCAAATGCCAGCGCGTCCCTGAGGAGCGCGGCCGTAGGCACAGCGTCCTTGGACGCACGCCCTCCTGCTCTGACCCCCAGCGCCCAGGCCTGCTCCCACCCGGCCCCCAGCTCCAACGCCGTCACTACCCGGCGAAGGACTGCCCCGAGCGGAGGGTCAGCGGTTTCACCCAGTACCAGCAGCACCGTACTCAGCGGGCGCCCTGATGAAAGCATGGCGGCAGAAAGGTCCAGCATGAGCGCCGGGTCCCGGATCCCGGGACCCAGCGCACGGGAGGACATCCCGTCGCCAGTTGCGCCAGCGCGTCCAGTGGCGCCCTTTTCCCCGGTGGTCCGGCCAGATCCGGCCGGCACACGGGAGGCGGGGCCCTGCCACAGGATTGCCGCCGCAAGGCTGAGCAGAAGGCCCACGGCCAGGCCAGTCATCTCCCGATCCGGAACGTCACCCGTTCCCCTCTCCCTGCGGCACCGCGCGCGACAGCAATCGCCTGGACCAGAACCGTGCAGCCAGGCCGAGCACCGTACCTGTTCCAGCGGCGGCCCATCCCAGCGGGTTCTGGGCGAGCACGGCCAGAGGGTTGGTTCCCAGCAGGAATCCAAGTCCCAGCCCAGCAAGCGGCAGCCACGCCAGCAGCCGGACGGTGGCTTGCGGTCCTGAGAGTGCAGAGGCCCGGGCCGCGCGGGAATCCAGGATCGCTTCGAGGCCCTGCGCGTAGCGGCCCAGGATCCCGGCCAGCGGCGCTCCGCTGCGCTCGGAGGCCTGCACACACGCCGCCAAGTCGCCCCACAGCATGGCATGCAGGCCGGAGGCTTCCTGCGCGGCCTGGCGGAGCACGGGAACGGGACTGATCCCGAGCAGGGCTGCACGGGCTGCCCGACCCAGGGTCGGCGAAAGCTGGTTACCGGGGAGGGAATCATCTGCGTCCGGGTGCAGCCTGGCTGCGTCGGCCCATAGCTGGGCCGGCGTCCTGCCCGCCGCCAGAAGACCTGCCAGCTGGTGGACCAGCAGCGGCAGCCGGTGCAGCTCATCCTCCGTGACACGGTTCGGCCGCCTGGTGCGCCGTTGCGCCCGCCAGGACTGGACCCGGTACCGGACAGCTAAGCGGGTCCTGCGCGGCAGGCTCCGTTGCATGGATTCCCGTGCCGTTTGACTCTGGCCTTTGAGTACAAGCAGCCAGGCCGCAGCCAGCAGGCCGGCAACCGCCAAGCCCGTCACGGCTGCCTCCAGGACCAGGACAACCGATCAGGCGCCGGGCATGCGATAGCCGCCAGTTCCCGCATACGCAGCCTCATGCTGTGGCCCTTGCGGTCAGGCGTGCCTGCAGCTTGACCCAGCCCGGCCCGGGTTCGGCAATCCCAGGACGGCAGTCCAGCGCCGTGAGGGCAACCAGTTGGCCGTCGCCGGCTGAGTCCAGGACTGCGATTTCGGCCACGCGGCGGCCATCCGCATCTCTTTCGAGATGGATAACGGCATCCAATGCCCCGACGGCCTGCAGTGCGAGTGCCCGTGCATTCAACCCGGCAAGCGCTCCAAGGGCAGCCAGGCGGGCAGGCACCGTAGAGGCGGCGCTGGCGTGGATGGTTCCGCCTGCGCCGTCGTGCCCCGTGTTCATTGCCGCAAGGAGTTCCCGCACTTCCGCCCCGCGGCATTCGCCCACAATCAAGCGGTCCGGCCTCATGCGCATGGCCTGCCGAAGCAGGTCTGCCAGGTCCACCGAGCCAGCGCGTTCGATGTTTGTGTGCCTGGCCTGCAGCCCTATGACGTGGGGATGCCGAGGCACGAGTTCGGCGGCATCCTCGATCAGCACCAAGCGTTCGTGCGGCGGGCAGAGGGACAGGAGACTTGAGAGCAGTGTGGTTTTGCCCGTGCCTGTGGCGCCGCTGATGAGGAAATTCAGCCGGGAGGCTACGACGCTCCGCAAGATGCCGGCGCACCGTGCGTTCATCATGCCCGCAGCCTGGATTTCTTCCAAGCTGAAGCTGTCCGCTGCCCGTACCCGGATCGATAGAAGAGTGGAACCAGTGGAGATGGGAGGCAGCACTGCGTGCACGCGGTAGCCCCGAAGCTGCACATCGGCGCAGGGGGAGGAATCATCCAGGCGCCGCCCACCGGCGGCGATCAGCCGGACAGCAAGCCCCTGCAGGTCAGCCTCGGAGGAGAAGGCGACTTCTGTCCGGGAGAGTCCGGCTCCCGTGTCGATCCATACCTCCTGTGGCCCATTGACCAGGATGTCTGTCAGTCCCGGTATCCGAAGAAGCCCCTGCAGCGGACCGAGCCCCTGCAGCTCAGCATGGACCCGGTCAACGGCACGCAGCCCTCCGTCCGATCCCAGCAGGCGTCCGCTGGCATGCACCGCCGCAGCCAGCCTCGCTCCTGTTACCGGGACATCGCCTGCCAGGACGTCCTCACGGATCTGGTTGATCAGGCCGGCATACGATTCCGGATCAGCTGCCCGCTGAACAGGCCGCTGTGCCCGGCGTCCGGCACCGGTCATGGTTCGCCTCCGGCTGCGGGCCCGGAGGCTGCGAGGACCCGGCGGACCGCGCGGCGCATTCGGCGGCGGCCGGCTTCCAGCAGCCGCCCGTCGTCGGAGGCTGACGCCAGCCCACGCATCCACGGCAGGTATCCCGCCAGGTCCATGCCCAGCAGTGCGGCGATCCTGGCCTCGTCCATACCTTCCGGCAGCGGTCCCCGGACAACGGCGAAAGTGGGCGGAGCCCCTGAGCCCAGACTGGTCCACCAGGACTTGGCAGCCAGCAGACGGGCGGTTCCACCACCCACGACCGCTAGCAGCGCATCACACTGTTCCAGCGCCCTCGAGTGGCGCGTCGGGCAGGTGCCCAGGTCCAGGATGGTCAGGGCAAAAGCTGCCCGGGCCGCGTGCAGGACTACCGGCTGGACCTCGTCTTCCAGCCCTTCCGGTGCGGGTTCACCGGAGACGTTCCCGAGCACTGCGAACCGTCCCGCCTCCGGGAGCGCAGCCGCCAGTTGGACGGGGTTGACCGTCCCTTCGACACCGGCAAGATCCTGCCAGCGCAGTCCGCTGGCCTCCGCTGCACCCACGCGGTATTCAAGGCCCCCGCCGCTGGTGCCCGTCTCAGCGAGCAGTACCTGCAGCCCGGATTCAGCTGCTTCCCTGGCCAGCAGGCAAGCCAGAGTGGAACCGCCGGCACCGCCGAAAGCCCCGGCCACGCCGAGAATGCGGCCGGCGGGACTGTTACGGCGGGCGAGGTGTTCTGCCAGCCAAGCGGCCGCCTGGGGCAACACCGCCACTCCGTCCACCCCATGGCGGGCGGACTGCTGCCACGGTTCATCAGCATCGAAACCAACACAGATCGTTTCCGCTCCCCCGAAAGCTCTCAAAGCACGTCCGGCCCGTTCCAGTGCATGGGTGTCCACCAGCACGATTCCCGGGGAGAGCGCCAGGGCTGCGGCGATAGTTTCCGCCGTAGCAAGGGCGATGCCGGCCGCCACGGCGATGCGCGCGATTTCGTCCTGGAGCACCTGGCTCTTTGGAGTCACCAGCACGGCGTCCACTCCGCCGGTTTGACCGGAGGAAGCCCGATCCTGTTGTACCCGTCTGGCCGGTGGCGTCCAGGAAAGCGTTTCCGTCATGAGCCCAGTCTCGGGTCCACGCGCCAGGTTCCGGAGCAGGGGCAGCGAAGCTGGGGACTAAATAACCAGGCGGGTACCTTGTGGAGGACAAGGCCCTCGGCACAGAGGAATGGCGCCGTCTACGGATGTCCCCGGGACAGGGAAGAATGAAGGTATGCACCTTGTCCTGGCTCCCGCTACCGGGAACGCCGATGCCTGGGTCCTGCAGCCGGCTGACGCCGCGGGGGCACCCACCGCTCCGTCCGCCGTCGTGCCCGAAGCCGAGATGGCGGACGCTGTGGCGCGGGCGGAGCAGCGGCCGGTCCGCTGGGTCTGGGACCGGACCCGGGAGACATACGGCAGGCTTTTGGCCTCCGGGATCAGCGTTGAACGCAGCCACGACCTCACACTGTCCCGCGAGATCCTGCGCAACTCGGAATTCGCCGCGGAGACGCCCTACATCAAGGAACTGCGGTCCCGCCGTCCGGAGGACGAACCCGATCTGGCACCCCGCCAACTGCTGCCGATGGCGCCGGCACCGGATCAGGGGTCGCTGTTCGAAGGACTCGACGGCGCCGAGACCCTCGATCCCCGCTTCCGCCAGCAAACCCGCACGGTCGAGGAACTCACCGAAGAACTCCAGGACCAGCTCGCCGCCGTCTCCGGAAGTTCGGAACGGCGCCGGCTCACCCTCCTGCTGGCCGCTGAATCCGCCGGCGGACTGGTTGCCGCCGAAATGGAGCACGCAGGCATTCCCTGGCGCCGGGACCTGCACGAGGCCATGCTCCAGGAGCAGCTCGGACCGCGCCCGCCTGAAGGCCAGCGCCCCCCGAAACTCGAAGCCGCAGTCGCAGAACTGCGGACAAAACTGAATAATCCGTCTTTCAACCCCGACTCTCCGCAGGAACTTCTCCGTGCCCTGCACCGCGCAGGCATCGAGGTTCGGACCACCCGCACCTGGGAACTTGAGCAGCAGGACCATCCCGCCATCGAGCCCCTGCTGCGCTATAAGAAACTGGCGCGGCTGCTCTCAGCCAGCGGCTGGAACTGGCTGGATGACTGGGTGGAAGGCGGCAGGTTCCGCACCGAGTACGTGGTGGGCGGCGTCGTGTCCGGACGCTGGTCATCCCGCGGCGGAGGCGCGCTGCAGATCCCGAAGTCCGTCCGCGACGCAGTGCGGGCCGATCCAGGCCACAAGCTCCTCGTCGCCGATGCCGCCCAGCTTGAGCCCCGGGTCCTCGCTGCCCTGGGACAGGACTCGGCCCTTGCCGCAGCTGCGCGCGGCAAGGATCTGTACCAGGGCATTGCAGACCAGGGCTTCAACGGGGACAGGTCGCTGGCCAAAGTGGCCATGCTCGGCGCAATGTACGGGGCGACCAGCGGCGAAGCAGGCCGGCTGATGCCCGTCCTGACCCGCAACTATCCCCGGGCGATCGCCGTCGTGGAGCGTGCCGCACGTACGGGCGAAGCAGGCGGCACGGTTTCCAGCCGGCTGGGCCGCAGCACTCCCCCGGCATCCGAACGGTGGCTTGCCTCGCAGCGGACCGCCTCGGCGGAGGAACAGCGACGGGCGGATAATCTCGCCCGCTCCCGTGGCCGTTTCACGCGAAACTTCGTGGTCCAGGGCACCGCGGCCGAGTGGGCTACCTGCTGGCTGGCGGGAATACGACGGCGGCTGCGCGCGGCGTCGGGAACCTCACCGGCGGGGCGGCTGGTGTTCTTCCTTCACGACGAAGTGATGCTCGAGGTTCCTGCCGAACGCGTCACAGAGGCCGAGGCAATCGTCACCGAAGCTGCAGCCGAAGCAACGGAACTGCTGTTTGGGCAGATTCCCTTGGAGTTCCCGGTGGTGTGCGCCGCTGTCGACTCCTACGCCGAAGCGAAGTAGCGGCTCAGCCAGCCGGGCCGTCAGCCGCAGCTGTACCGGAGGGCGCAGGACGTTGAAGGGTACCGGAGCGCGGGAACCAGCGGACCGCCAACAGCACGTAGGCCAGCACGACGCCCATGGATACCGGAAGATGGGCCAGCGGCAGGTCGACGGCGTTCGGATCTGCCAGCCCCACCGCCCCCAGTGCCAGCACCACCAGGTTGTTCACCACGTGCAGGGCGATGGCTGCCTCCAGTCCGCCCGTGTGCCACGTCAGCCAGCCAGCTGCCACGGCGAAAACGGCGACGTCGATCTGGCCCACCAGTCCGTAACCGTGGCCGAGCACGAAGAACGGCACCGGAAGAAGGATCGCGAAGGCCGGATGGCGCAGCCAGGATCCTATGACCTGCATGAGCAGCCCTCGGAAGGCGTACTCCTCCGCGGCGGCCTGAAACGGGACCACTGCCACGACGACCAGGAGCATCAGCCACCATCCCCCGGTGGCGCCGCTTCCGGTTGACTCGCCCGAGGGTTCTGCGGGCAGCAGCAGCGTGACCGCGCTGCCGGCCAGGACGAGCCCGGCAGCCGCCGCCAGCAGCCGGGGAAAGAGCTGCCAGCGCAGCCGGCCGGTAACCGACGAAAGCGTCCCGGCGCTCCGCCTCCCGCCCCAGCGCACGCCCAGCGCTGCCGCCGGCCAGAGCAGACACACCGCTCCCAGCAGAAACGCCAGCTGCCCGGGGTCGCGGAGGTCTGTGTCCGCCGAAACGGCGTTGTCTACGGTGGTGGCCACCGCCGGCACGAAGAATCCAAGGATGAACAGGAACACGACGGATGCCAGGACCAGGACACAGTAGATCCCGGCGGCGCATAGCAGGGTGAGCACCGGACGCCACCACCGGTAGTCCGGCCTTAAGCGGGCCAGGCGGTGGAAGGCAGTCCATTGGGGTGCGGCTGCGGGCTGGGCGTGGAGTGAGGGAGGGGGAACCATGCTCCCCAGCCTCCTTCCTGCCAGCCCTTCCCCGCATCGGTCCTTGGGTCCCTTCCCGCTCCGCCCTCTGGCGCCCGAAGCTCATGCTTTCGGCCAATTGCCGGGTGTAAGCGGCCCTCACTAGGATCGATTGAATGCAGCCGATGCCCTACCGCCCCAGCGTCCTTCGGACCACGGGACTGACCCTCGGCGCGGCGGCGGCCGGAACCGTCACCTTCCTGGTGGTGCAGGGCAGCCTGATCCCCGCCGACGGTTCGGAACCGCCGCCCACTTTCCTGGCACTGATGGTGCTGGACCTGCTGCTGGGACTTGCCGCCGTCGGGCTCCTGCCGCTGGCACTCCGGCGGGCGCCGCTGGGCGCCGGCCTGCCGATCATTGCGCTCTCTTCGCTCTCCTCCCTGGCTTTCATCCCGGCCTGCATGGCGCTGATCGGTATTGCCGCCCTGCGCCGGCCCCGCGCCCTGGTCGCCGCCGCGGCCGCCTACGCTGCTGCCGTCGCGGTGGACCTGGCCGTGCATCCCGACGGAGACCTGCCCTGGTGGGCCGTTCCGACGGCCGCCGGCCTGCTGCTCGCTGTCCTGGTCCTGACGGGCCTGAACCGCGGCGCCCGGCGGCAGCTCATTCGCTCCCTGCAGCATGAGGCGCAGAGCGCGCACCGCGAGCAGGAAGCACGGATGTCCGCGGCAAGGATGGCTGAACGCACCCGCATCGCCCGGGAAATGCATGACACCCTCTCCCACCGGCTGAGCCTGATCTCCATGCACGCCGGGGCCCTCGAGTACCGCTCGGACCTGGACCGGGACACCATCCGGGCCACCGCGGCCATACTGCGAGAGACTGCCCAGACGGCCGCCGGTGAACTGCGCACCGTCTTGTCCGTACTGCGGGAGGACCCGGCTGAGACCGCACCGCAGCCCGCACTGGACTCGATTCCCGAGCTGGTGGCCTCGGCCCGAGCAGCCGGCAGCGACGTTACGCTGCACATGGATCCCCCGCTCCAGGGTGAGTCAGCGGCTTCACTGCCGGACGCAACCTCCCGCCACCTGTACCGGATTGTGCAGGAAGGGCTCACCAATGCGCAGAAGCATGCACCGCGCCAGCCCATCCGGGTCTCCCTTACCGGCGCTCCCGGACAGGGCATCACGGTAGCCGTCAGCAATCCCCTGCCGGCCGGCGCAGCAGCTCCGGACGCCGGTGGGCTTGGTCTGGTTGGACTGGCTGAACGTGCCCGGCTGGCGGGCGGATCCTTTGAAACCGGCGTCCGCGGGGATGCCTACGCAACGACTGTGAAGGTGCCGTGGTGAAACCGCTACGCGTCCTGCTGACTGACGATGAGCCGCTCATCCGTGCCGGGCTGCGGCTCATCCTCGACGGCGCACCGGACATCGAGATCGTGGGTGAGGCCGGGGACGGTGAGTCCGCCGTCCGCCTCGCAGCGCAGCTGCACCCGGACGTGGTCCTCATGGACATCCGGATGCCGGTCCTGAGCGGCATCGGCGCCACGGAACGCATCACTGCGCTGGCCACACCACCCCGGATTATCGTGCTGACCTCGTTCGATACCGATGACTTCATCCTTTCGGCCCTGCGCGCGGGAGCCAGCGGGTTCCTCCTCAAGGACACGGCACCGGAAGTCCTGGTGTCCGCCGTCCGGGACGCGGCGCAGGATTCGCTGCAGTTCTCCCCAGCCGTGCTGAAACGCATCGTGGCCGCTGCGGCGGCGGTCCCTCCGCCGTCCTCCCGGGTGCATGACACACGGCTGGATGTGCTCAGCGATCGGGAGAGGGAGGTCGCGGAGGCCGTGGCGCGCGGACTGACGAATACGGAGATCAGCACCGAGCTGTTCGTCAGCGTCGCCACTGTGAAGACACATATCGCCAACGCCTTCACCAAGCTGGATGTCACCAACCGCGTCCAGTTGGCCGTCACCGTCCTGGAGGCGCTGCGGTACGCCGAGGCGAAGTAGCTACAGCGGCGGAACCATTTCACGGGTCTCGTCCCAGGGCAGGGTCCAGCCGAGCTGATTGAAAACCTCGTCCAGCAGCAGGGCCGTGAATCCCCACACCACCACTCCGTTCACGAGGAACGCCGGGCCGCGGTGCTCCTGGCCTCCGCGGCGCAGCACAGTGGTGCGGCGGTTGGCCGGGTTCAGCAGATCTGCCACGGGCACGCGGAACACCGATGCGGATTCTGCCTCGTCCACAACGTCCACAGGGGTGGGCCTGTCCCACCAGCCAAGGACAGGAGTCACCAGGAAGTTGCTCACCGGCAGCCCTACCTTGGGCAGGGTGCCCAGTACCCGCACGCCGCTGGGGTCCAGCCCGGTTTCCTCATTCGCTTCGCGCAGGGCCGCGGCTACGGCGTCCGCGTCGGATGCGTCCACGCCACCTCCGGGGAAAGCCACCTGGCCGGGGTGGTCGTTCAGTGTGGAGGCGCGTTCAACGAAAAGGACATCAAGGTCGTCGGGGATCGCCTCCGAGTGGAAGCGGGCGGGATGTTCGTCCAGGACTCCGAAGAGGATGAGGACCGCGGCTTCACGGGCAACAGCCGGGTCGACGGCGCGGGTCAGGAAGCGCAGGTCGCGCCCGTAGTCCCCGCCCCCGCTGCTGGCCAGGCTCCCGAACGCTTCCAGCTGCGCCTGGGCGCTCATGCTTCGAGACCGTAGCCGGCCGCGCGCAGCTGAGCCCTGGTTTCAGAAGCCATCATCCTGGCAAGCAGGTCCTCGCGTCCGGGAGCCAGCTCGTATTTGAGCAGCTTGCGGGCCTTGTCCGGGTCCGTTTCACCTTCCCCGTAGGAAGGGCACAGCTGTGCGACGGCGCATGCCCCGCAGGCCGGCTTCTTGGCATGGCACACCCGGCGGCCGTGGAAGACCACACGGTTGGACAGCGGCGTCCAGTCCTTGGGTTCGAAGAGCTCCGCCACGTCCTGCTCGACCTTCACCGGGTCTTTCGACTCGGTCCAGCCGAACCGCCGGGACAGGCGCAGGAAGTGGGTGTCCACCGTAATGCCGGGGACGCCGAAGGCATTGCCCAGCACCACGTTGGCAGTCTTGCGGCCCACCCCTGCCAATTTCACGAGCTCATCAAGCTTGTTCGGCACTTCGCCGTCGTAGTCGTCCACGATCTGGGTAGCCAGTTTCTTGATCGCAGCTGACTTGGCGCGGAAGAAACCCGTGGGCCGGATCAGTTCCTGCAGCTCCTCTTCGTTCGCTTCCGCAAGCGCACGGGCGTCGGGATAACGGGCAAACAGGACCGGGGTGACGGAGTTGACCCGTACGTCCGTGGTCTGGGCGGAGAGCACCGTTGCAATCAGCAGCTCGAAGGCGTTCGTGAAGTCCAGCTCAGCCACCGCGTAGGGGTAAAGCTCCCCGAGCAGTCGGTTGATCTTGCGGGCGCGGCGCTTGGCCGCCAGCGGGGAGGCGTCGTTGCCGGTGGGCATGTGGCGTGGTGTCCTTCGCAGTCAACGATGCCCCGGCGCTTCGGAAAGAATCCTTAGCGCCGGGGCATCGGTGGGTGGTCTTAGTGTCCGGAGCTGTCGTCGCTGACGCGTTCGATGTTGGTCAGGTCGCGCAGCACGCCGATCCGTCCGGTGCGCTTGTCCTGCACCAGGAACTCGTGGCCGCGGTCTTCCAGGCCAAGCTCCCAGTCACCCGGGTAGAACATGAACAGCGGCAGGCCGGTGCGTTCGTCGACGATCTGCCGCGGCGTGCCGACGGCGAACCAGAACGCCTCCACGACGTTCTCGTTCTCTTCACGGGTCGCTGAGATGGACTCCTGGGCCTGGGTGTTCGGGGCCGGTGCACTGCCCTGGACGGCAGGGTTCACCGTGGTGGCGGGCAGCGGGTCTTCCCCGGCCGGGACTTCCTGGCCGTGTGCGGCACTGTTACCGCCGCCGGATGATCCGGCTGTTTCGGGCGTTGATGCTGCAGCGGCTGCTGCTCCGGAAGCCGCAGTCCCGGCCGCAGCCGCAGTACCCTGGCCGGCTGCCGGCTGTCCGGGTGCGGACAGTCCGGAATCGTCCCGGGGGGCAGCCGCGCTCTGGGCTCCTGCCGCGGCGTCGGTCCGGCCTGCGGCCCCGAAGCCCGCCTCCGGACGGCCTGCATCGGGGTGCTCCTGGGCCTGGACCTGCCCTGACTGGGGTGCACCGGTAACGGTGTCCGCGGGCTCGGGCTGTCCGAACATGCCGGGGCGCCCGGCACCCTGCGTCTCTGTGGCCTTGGGCTCGGGTGCCGGTTTCGGAACACGGACGAGCGGCTTTGCATCCCGCGCAACGGGGTGCGCGGGAATCTCCGTGCGTCCGCTGAACTCAGCGGCAAACGGCGGGATGTGCGGAGCGAACGTGGTCGCAGCGAGCAGGGCCGCGGCACCCAGCAGGCCCAGCAGGGAGCCGACGCTGAACACGTAGACGATCTGCAGGAAGAAGAAAATGGCAGCCAGGACGGCTATCACGGAGGCGAACTGGTCCAGGGAGAGGGAACCAACGCGCAGGCGGGTAGACGGCGCCAGACGGCGGGCAGTGAAAAGTCCGGCGACCACCAGCGGCATGATGATGCCGATCCCAACGTAGAAAAGGCTAAAGGCCGTCCACAGGTTCCGGCCGCTGCCAACGGTGAACGGCAGGACGCTGCCCACCAGCATCACCAACACTGCCGATCCCACCACAATGTCGCGCAGCCCAAACGGCCCCGCAACAGCACGAACCCCGGCTCCCGGTTCGGCGCCGGGCCGCGGCGCAGCGGCTTCCGCAGCGGGACGTTCCTCGTGTTCAACGTGGGGCTGGTTCATTCTGGTCTCCGTTCCGAGAGCATCCAACCGGAAGGCGGGTGCGCCGTCCGTGCTCAGGCACCGCCACAGCGGCGCCGCAAGCGGTTTGCTTTCAGTGACAGCCTAGTCAACGCCAGCAGGACAGACTACCGGTTCACCCCTGCTCCGGGGCACCGGGGTGACCGTTTATCGCATAATTACCCCGTTTCACGGAGGTCCCTGTGACCGGTACCACACGCCGGCCCTGGCCGCGTTAGGGTAAGGACAACATCACCAACAGCCCCGCCGGCCGGGCAGACGCCCGGCCCCGGCGCCGGGTTTAAGCCAACGGAAAGGGTCCGAGATGTCTGAACAGCCTCCGGTCAAGCAGCACGGTGACGCACTGGAGAACCTCTACCACGAGAGCCGCAGCTTTCCGCCAAGCGCGGAATTTGCGGCTGCGGCCGTAGCACAGCCCGGGCTCTACGAAGAGGCTGCCGAGTCCGGCCCTGAGTTCTGGGCCAAGCAGGCTCGGGAACTGCTGACCTGGGACGAAGATTTCACCCAGACCCTCGACTGGACCGATGCACCCTTCGCCAAGTGGTTCGTCGGCGGCAAACTCAACGCCTCGTACAACGCCCTTGACCGCCATGTGGAGGAAGGGCGCGGAGACCGAGTCGCCATCTACTTTGAGGGCGAACCCGGCGATACGCGCACTTACACCTACGCCCAGTTGACTGAAGAGGTGAAGAAGGCCGCGAATGCCTTCGAGTCCCTCGGCGTCTCCAAGGGCGACCGCGTGGCCGTCTACCTGCCGATGATCCCCGAAGCGGTCATCACCATGCTGGCGTGTGCCCGGATTGGCGCGGTCCATTCCGTGGTGTTCGGCGGCTTCTCCGCTGATGCGCTGCGCAGCCGCATTGACGACGCCGAGGCAAAGCTGGTTGTCACCGCGGACGGCTCCTACCGGCGCGGAAAGCCCAGCCTGCTCAAGCCGGCAGTCGATGAGTCCCTGGTCAAGGAAGGGCACACCGTTTCCAACGTCGTCGTCGTCAAGCGCAACGGCGAGCCGGTCGAGTGGACCGAAGGCCGGGACCTGTGGTGGGACGACGTCGTTGGTTCTGCAGGCACCGAGCACACCGCCGTGCCCCATGACTCCGAGCACCCGCTGTTCATCCTCTACACCTCCGGCACCACCGGAAAGCCCAAGGGGATCCTGCACACCACCGGCGGCTACCTCGCGCAGACAGCGTTTACCCACCGGGCCACCTTCGACCTCAAGCCCGAGACGGACGTCTACTGGTGCACCGCCGACGTCGGCTGGGTCACCGGACACAGCTACGTCACCTACGCCCCGCTGGTCAACGGCGCCACGCAGCTGATGTACGAGGGCACTCCGGACACTCCGCACCAGGGCCGCTGGTGGGAGCTGGTGGAGAAGTACAAGGTCTCCATCCTCTACACGGCACCCACTGCCATCCGGACCTGCATGAAGTGGGGCCGGGACATCCCGGGCAAGTTCAACCTGGACTCCATCCGGGTCCTGGGCACCGTGGGCGAGCCCATCAACCCGGAAGCCTGGATGTGGTACCGCACGGTGATCGGCGGCAACGGCGGCAAGAAGGAAGTCCCCGCCCCGATCGTGGACACCTGGTGGCAGACCGAAACCGGTGCCCACATGATCGCCCCCATGCCCGGCGTCACGGCAACCAAGCCCGGCTCCGCCCAGGTTCCGGTGCCCGGAATCTCCGTCGATGTGGTGGATGAGATGGGTGAGCCGGTACCCAACGGCTCCGGCGGCTTCCTTGTGGTCAAGGAGCCGTGGCCGGCCATGCTGCGCGGCATCTGGGGAGATCCGCAGCGGTTCAAGGACACCTACTGGTCCCGGTTCGACAACATGTACTTCGCCGGCGACGGCGCCAAGAAGGACGAAGACGGAGACATCTGGCTGCTGGGCCGGGTGGACGACGTGATGAACGTGTCCGGCCACCGGCTCTCCACCACGGAGATCGAGTCCGCACTGGTCAGCCATCCCTCGGTGGCGGAGGCCGCCGTCGTTGGCGCCACGGATGACACCACCGGTGAAGCGGTGGTTGCCTTCGTGATCCTGCGCGGCAGCGCCAAGGACGACGACGACATTGTCACCACGCTGCGCAACCACGTGGGCAAGGAGATTGGTCCGATCGCCAAGCCCAGGCACATCCTGGTGGTTCCCGAGCTGCCCAAGACGCGTTCGGGGAAGATCATGCGCCGGCTGCTCAAGGACGTTGCCGAGGGCCGCGAGCCCGGTGATTCGAGCACCCTGGCGGACAATACCGTGATGTCCCAAATCGCTGAGTCGCTGCGCAAGTAGCTAAAACGAGATAACAGAAACTGCCCGTATCGAGCTCGATACGGGCAGTTTCTGTTATCTCGTTTTTGGGGGGCGGGGAGGGCGGAACTAGCCGACGACGGCGTCCACTTCCACCTCGATGTTGCCGCGGGTGGCGTTGGAGTACGGGCAGACCTGGTGGGCTTCCTGGACCAGCTTGTCCGCCATGGCCTGGTCAACACCGGACATCTCAACGTGCAGGGCAACCGAGAGCTGGAAACCGCCCTCTTCCTTGGGGTGGATGCTCACCTCGGAGGTGACGGCGCTGTCGCTGATCTGGGCCTTGGCCTGGCGGGCAACCATCTTCAGGGCGGAGTGGAAGCAGGCAGCGTACCCCACCGCGAAGAGCTGCTCGGGGTTGGTGGCCCCGCCTGCACCGCCCATCTCGGTGGGAACGGCGAGGTCGACTTCCAGCAGGCCGTCGCTGGTCCGGGCTTCTCCGTTCCGGCCGTCGCCGGTAGCCGTGGCAACTGCTGTGTAAATGGCGCTCATCGGGTTCTCCTTCGAGTTTGAACACTTGGCTGTCGAAGAGCGGAACATTCCGCCGTTCTGCTAGTAGACTAACTAGTAAGTCTACTAATGGCCAGTCCTCCCGGACCGGCAGCACAGGAGTATTCATGGCAGATCAGACACCCGGCCAGCCGAGGCCGGTCCGCGAGCGCATCCTTGATGCAGCGACGGACGCGTTTTACCGCGAGGGGATCCGCGCCGTCAGCGCGGACAAGATCATTGCCGCCGCGGGCACCACCAAGGTGACCTTCTACCGCTATTTCCCCACCAAGGATGACCTGGTGGCCGCCTACCTCGACCGGCAGTCGGCGCTGATCCGTGAGGCGGCGGAGAATCTGCCCGCGGACCCCTGCGAGGCACTGAAGACTCTGGCGCAGGTCATGGGCTCCGAAGCCTGCAGGCCCGGTTTCCGAGGCTGCCCGTTCATCAATGCGGCAGCCGAATACCCTGCCGGCGACCACCCGGTACGCGCCGCCGTCACCCGCCACCGGGACTGGTTCCGCGGGCTGGTGGCCGAGCTTGCGGGCAGGCTCGGGGCCGTCGATCCGGAGCTCGCCGCGGATCAGCTGATCATGCTGCGCGACGGCGCCATGGTCCACGGGTACGTCGCCGATCCCCAGGCGGTGGGCACCTCACTGCTTCAGGCCGGCCGCGCCGTCCTGAAGCAGCACCTGCCCGCAGGGCGGCGCTAACGCAGGAGCTGCTTGGGAGGCAGGCCCGGCCTGCCATTCACCGCGCCGTGGCCGCGCCCAGTGACCGAAATCGTGACCTTCGGCTCAGCAACTGGCCAAAGCCGCCGGCACCTAGCACAATCAGCACTTGTGTCTACTTCCTCAACTACGGTGAACCCCGCACAGCGTTCCCGGATGGCCCGCAGGGTCGCCGGAGCCTCCTTCGTCGGGACTGCACTGGAATCCTATGATTTCTACGTTTTCGGCACCGCGGCGGCGCTGATCCTGAACCGGGTGTTTTTCCCCGACGTGGATCCGCTCACCGGCACCCTGCTGGCCTTCCTGTCCCTGGGCATGGGCTTCGTTGCCCGGCCGCTGGGCGCCGTACTGTTCGGCCATATCGGCGACAGGGTGGGCCGGAAGAAGTCACTCATCTACACGATCGTCCTCATGGGGCTGGCCACCGGCATCATCGGCCTGCTCCCGGACTACGCCTCAATCGGCGTCTGGGCTCCGATCCTGCTGGTGGCGCTGCGGCTGCTGCAGGGCCTGGCGGTGGGCGGGGAATGGGGCGGCGCTGTCCTGATTGCCAGTGAACACGCCGAGCCGCGAAAGCGCGCCCTCTACGCAGCCATCCCGCAGATCGGCTCGCCGGTAGGCACCATCATGGTCACCGCGACCTTCCTGATCCTGACGCAGGTCTCCCCCGAAGCCATGGAAGCCGGGGTCTGGCGCATTCCGTTCCTCCTGGCATTCCCGTTTATGGCCGTGGCACTCTACCTGCGCCTCGCCATCGACGAAACACCGGTCTTCAAGGACGTGGCCGAGCACCACCAGGTGGCGCGTGTTCCGGTCCTGGAGGTCCTCCGGAGCCAGCCCGCCGCCGTCGTCATCGCCATGGCCGCCGCCCTGCTGGGCATCGGCTCCTACTTCCTGATGACCACCTACACGCAGGCCTACGGCACAACAGTTCTGGGACTGTCCGAATCCACGGTGCTGAACGCCGCCCTGGTGGGCTCGATCCTGCAGCTGGCCACCATTCCGGCCTTTGGATGGCTCGCCACCCGGATCGGGTCCGCGCGGGTTGTTGCCGGCGGGGCCGCAGCCACGGCACTGATCTCGTTCCCGCTGTACTACCTGATCAGCGTTGCGGACCAGCCGCTCTACATCATGACCATCCTGATCGGCGGAATCGCCCCCACCGCCGCGTGGGCTGCCCTGGGCGGGCTCATGGCGGACCTGTTCCCGGCCCGGACCGGCTACACCGCAATGTCCCTGGCCTACAGCTTCGCCGGCATCGCGGCAGGCTTCACGCCGGCGGTCACACAGCTCTTCTCCGACGCCACCGGCGCCGCCTGGTGGCACCCCGGTGCTGTGCTGGCCCTGATGTCCGTCATTACGATCGCCGGCGCCCTGTCAGCTGCCCGCCGCATCCGGGCGCAGTCACAGACGCAGGACGCCGCGCAGGTTGCGGCATAGTTGAACCCATGACTACAGAACGCACCCGCAACCTCCTGGTCCTGAACGGCCCCAACCTGAACCTGCTTGGTACGCGCGAACCCGCGGTCTATGGGACGGACACCCTGGATGACGTGGAGGCTGCCGCCGTCGCGGCAGCGGAATCCCACGGCTGGACCGCGGACTGCATCCAGTCCAACCACGAAGGCGACTTGATTGACGCGATCCACGGGGCACCCGGGCTTGCCGATGCGATTATCATCAACCCTGCCGCCTACAGCCACACGTCCGTGGCAATCCGTGATGCACTCTCCGGAGTGGGGCTTCCAGTGGTGGAAGTACACCTGAGCAACATCCACAAGCGCGAAGAGTTCCGGCACCACTCGTTCGTCTCCGCCGTGGCGGAGGTTGTCATCTGCGGAGCCGGAATTGCCGGTTACCGGATGGCCGTGGACTACATAGCCGCGAAGCTGGACGCCGCCGCCGGGTCCGCTACTCGCTGATGCACTCCCCCGGCGATACAGCGCTGCGGTAATCCGGCGCGGCGTCAGCGATGGGGCCCAGTTCCGCCAAGGACAGTGCGTAGCCGATCGGCTGGTCGCCGGTGGTCTTGGCGAAGACCACTCCGGCCACCTGTCCGTCAATATCCAGCAGCGGGCCGCCGGAGTTGCCCTGCTGAACGTTGGCGGCCAAGGTGTAGACCTCCAGGATTCCCGGGGAGGTTCCGTAGATGCTGCGCACGGACACGTCGCCGAGGTTCTGCACTACGGCGGGCTGGAGCCGGAAGGGACCGCCGGCCGGGTAGCCCGCAAACGCAGCGGTTGTTCCCGCAGGCAGTTCGGTGCCCAGTGCCAGCGGCGTGGCGTCCAGGTTCTCCACGGCAATGACAGCCAGGTCCCGTGCCGGGTCAAAGTGCACAACCCGCCCGGGCAGCACCCCGCCTCCGGGGACCTGGACCACCGGTTCGCTGACTCCGGCCACCACATGGGCATTGGTGATGACCCGGTCCTCGGCTACGACGAACCCTGACCCGGTCTGGTTCTGCCCGCACTGGAACGCAGTGCCGGTGATCTTCAGGACAGACGACGACGCCGCGGTCAGGGCATCAGAGCTGATTCCCTCGGAAGGCAGCTCCACCGTTTCAGGAGCTGCGCCGTCGAAAATGCGCGGCAGCCCCTCGTCGAGGGTGAAGGAACGCACCTGCGCCGCTACCGTCTTCACCGCATTCGGCGTCATTGAGTCGATGGTCACCAGGACCTTGGAGGAGGCGATCTGCTGGGATAGGAAAGGCATGCCCAGCGTGCCGATGCTGAACGCCAGCATGGACATCACCACGGCAGCGACCACCACGTTCAGTGCACCGCCAAGGATCCGGTCCAGTGCGCGCAGCGGTGCGAAGTTGAACCAGCGGCGCACCCCACCGCCCAGCGCGGCTCCGGCCGCGTGGCCCACCAGGACCAGCACGACGGCGGTTGCGATCACGGCCACGAGCCGCCAGGTTTCATCCGGCACCCAGCCTGAGACCAGGGGGATGGCGAAGAACGCGGCCACGGCACCGGCCACGAAGCCTACGATGCCGCCGAGTGTAACCGCGAGACCGTTCCGCAGGCCCGCCAGCAGGTAAAACAGCAGGGAGAGGCCCAGAATGATGTCCAGAACGGTGAATCCGAGCACAAAGAGCTCCAATATGGTGTACGTACGCGTGCGGCGGCTGGTCGCGAGCCGCTTTGCCTCCCGAGTCTAGCGGCCGCCCCTGACGATTCGACCGACGTGTAATCCTGCGCACATTAGGCAGGGCGTTTTATCATCCGAGGGCGAACAAAGCTATTACGGCTGTCACATGCCCCTTCGGTGCGGCAAGATAGTAGAAGCGACAACTATTAACAGGAGATTTCATGGATATCGAGGTATTGCGCCGCGCGCCTTTGTTCGCCTCACTGGGAGACGACGTCTTCGCCGCTTTGACCGACGAACTCACCGAGGTCGATCTGTCCCGCGGGGCATCAGTCTTCCGCGAAGGTGACCAGGGCGACCAGCTCTATTTCATCGTGTCCGGAAAGATCAAGCTGGGGCGTTCGGCTCCTGACGGCCGCGAGAACCTGCTGGCCATTCTTGGCCCGGGCGAATTGTTCGGCGAGATGGCCCTTTTCGACCCGAGCCCCCGCACCGCCACGGCCACCGCAGTGTCCGAGACGCGCCTGGCTGGCCTGCGCCACGAGAACCTCCGCGCCCTGATCGAGACGCGCCCCGAGGTGTCCGTACAGCTGCTGCAGGCCCTTGCCCGCCGCCTGCGCCGCACCAACGAGTCCCTGGCCGACCTGGTCTTCTCCGACGTCCCGGGCCGTGTCGCCAAGGCACTGCTGGACCTGGCGGACCGGTTCGGCCGGCCCGCAACAGACGGCATCCTGGTGGCCCACGAACTGACGCAGGAAGAGCTGGCCCAGTTGGTTGGCGCTTCCCGCGAAACCGTGAACAAGGCGCTGGCTGAATTCGTCCAGCGCGGCTGGCTGCGGCTGGAGGCACGCGCCGTCGTCATCCTTGACGTGCAGCGCCTGCGCCAGCGCTCCCGCTGAGTCTTTCCAGACAAAAAGAAAGCGGCACCGCCTTCCTCCCGGAAGCGGTGCCGCTTTTGCATTGTGTCCGCGGGCATCAGCGGCCGCGGTGCCCGGATCCCTCCGCGGCGTCGACAGCCGTCACCCGCAGTGCGTACCCGCCGTCAGCTTCCACGAGTTCAGGCTGGAAAACCTCGTTCGCGCGCCGGTGCGCCAGGTAGGCAATGCAGCCCCGGGCCTTGGCCAGCTTTTCGATCATCAGCGCCACGGCCGGAACCGTGAGCTGTTCCAGCGTCAGCCCCTCCGTATCCGGCTGGGCAACTTCATCACCCAGTGCCGCGGTGCCTGCCCGTTCCATTTCCACTGCAGCCGCTCGCCATTGCCCCCAGACACCCTTGGTTTCCAGGAGCGAGGTTTCCTGCCCCAGCGGCTGGACGGCGGCAAAGTAGCGGGTGTCGAAGCGGCGCAGCGCGAAGTCCGCGGTCAGCCAATGGGTGAGCGGCCGCAGCAGGTCGCTGCGCAGTCCCAGTCCGCGGCGGGCCAGCAGGCGGGGGAAGGACTCCTCCCCGGAAGCGATGCCAACTCGCGCGGTCATCCATTCCGGGCCCCGGTTGCTTTCCAGCAGGGTGGACTCATCCGGACCAGCCAGCAGCACGCCGGTCTCTTCAAACAGCTCCCTGGCAGCGGCTACAACGTGGCGGCGGGCTTCCTGGGCGTCGTCCATCCCCAGGGTCCTGGCCCACTCGGCGGGTGACGGGCCGAACCAGTCAACGGGATCGCCGTCGGTTTCTTCCAGGCTGCCGCCGGGGAAGGCGATCTTGCCCAGCGGGGATTCGCCCCGACGGTAGCGCAGGAACACTTCGGCTCCCTGGCGGGAGTCGCGCAGCAGCAGGACGGAGGACGCCGCCCGCGGCTTGCGGGCGGCTCCTTCGCCGCGTTCGAACCAGCTTTGCGCTGCGCCCTGTTGCCAGGGCGGCAGCTGGAAATGCCGGGTGGAGACGCTAGGCAAACTCTGCGATCACTTCCACTTCCACCGGCGCGTCCAGCGGCAGCACTGCCACGCCGACGGCGGAACGGGCATGGCTGCCCGCCTCACCAAATACCTGTCCCAGGAGTTCGGACGCTCCGTTGATGACGCCGGGCTGGCCGGTGAAGGACGGGTCGGAGGCTACGAAGCCCACAACCTTCACAATCCGGGTCACCCGGTCCAGGTCACCGATCTGCGCCTTGATGGCCGCCAGGGCGTTCACGGCACAGCGTGCGGCGTACGTCTTGGCGTCCTCGGCGGTTACATCCGCACCGACCTTGCCCGCGGCCGGCAGCGCACCGTCAACGAACGGCAGCTGGCCGGAGGTGTACACGTGGTTCCCGCTTACTACGGCAGGAACGTAGGCTGCCACCGGTGCGGCGACCGGGGGCAGGTCCAGGCCGAGTTCGGCCAGGCGCTGCTCGACGGCGGAAACCGCCTCGGGGGCAGTGCTCATCAGGCCTTCTCCCGCTTCATGTAGGCCACTGAACCGGTGCCGTTCGGGGCCGGGGTAATCTGCACCAGCTCCCACCCTTCTTCACCGTGCATGTTCAGCACGGCGCCGGGGGTGTGCAAAGGCAGCGGTGTAATGAAGTATTCCCATTTGCTCATGATCCAAAGACTAGCGCGTGCTTGTAGACTGATCCGCATGGCAGCTCGCAAATCTCCTTTTTTTGACACGGCTACCACTCTGGGCAAGATTGTCGCCTTCTTTGGGGTAAGCACTTTATGCGGTGTCCTTGCCGCCGGGCTGCTGGTACCGGCCGCGGCTGCCGCCGGCACTGCGGCCTCCGGATCCATCCAGTTCTTCGACCAGCTGCCCTCTGAGCTGCAGCGCGGGGCGCTGGCTGAACCCTCCCGGATTTACGCCAACGACGGATCACTGATCGCCACCCTGTATGAGGAGAACCGTCAGCCGATCACGCTGGACCAGGTGTCCCCGCACATGATCGATGCGATGCTGGCCATCGAGGACGACCGTTACTACGAACACGGCGGCGTGGACCTGCAGGGCATTTTCAGCGCCATCGTTTCCAACGTCACCTCCGACCGCACCCGCGGCGCCTCCACCATCACGCAGCAGTACGTGAACAACGTGATCATCGACACCAACCTGCAGGAAGGCGGGGAGGTTGTCTTCAGCGGGCAGAAGACCGTCGGTGACAAGCTGCGCGAAATCAAGCTAGCCATCGCCGTGGAGAAGGAACTGAGCAAGGACGAGATCCTGGAGGGTTACTTCAATATTGTTCCCTTCAGCGGAACAACCTTCGGCGTGCAGGCCGCCTCGAAGTACTTCTTCAACGTCGATGCCAAGGACCTGAGCATTGCACAGGCTGCCCTGCTGGCCGGCGTCGTCAACGGGCCCACCTTCTACAGCCCGGAACTGAACCCGGACCGTTCCCTGGCCCGCCGGAACCTCGTGCTGGACGCGATGCTGGACAAGGGCAGGATCACCCAGGAAGAACACGATGCCGCGGTTGCCACCGGGCTGGAGCTGAACCTGACTCCGGTCCTCAACGGCTGTGTCGGTGCCGAGCAGGCGCCCTACTTCTGTGACTACGTGAAGCAGCTGGTGCTCAACGACGAGCGCTACGGTGCCACCTACGAGGACCGCACCAAGCTGCTGTACCGCGGCGGACTCAGCATCACCACCACGCTGAACCCCACGCTGCAGAACGCTGCCCAGGCAGCGATCAACGAGACCGCCAATCCGGACACCACGGATGCGGAGATCGGCCACTCCATGGTCAGCGTCGAGCCGGGCACCGGCAAGATCCTGGTGATGGCCCAGAACACCCGGTACACCCCGGAACTGGCAGCCGGAAACTCCGTGCAGAACTTCAACGTGGACGCGTATCAGGATGGCGATCCCAACAAGCTCCTGAACGGCCTGGGCGGATTCCAGCCCGGTTCTACCTACAAGCCGTTTACCGTTGCGGCCTGGCTGGATTCCGGCAAGACCCTCAACGCCCAGCTGAACGGCAATAAGCGGACCTACCCGGCTGGCCACACCTGGAACGCCAGCTGCCTGCCCGGCGGCCGGTACGCCATCCTGGATCCGTGGACCCCGATTAACTACGGAGACACGAACTACCGCAATACAACCGTGCTGGAAGGCCTGGCCCAGTCCCTGAACACCATCACGCTGGCTTCGGCCAACGAGCTGGACCTCTGCAAATTCCAGCAGATGGCCTTCGCCGCAGGCGTGCACAACGGCAAGAGCGCATCCGGCGAACGCGAAATGCTGGCCGTGAACCCGCCGTCGACCTTCGGCGGCGGCGGCGACGCTTCGCCGCTGTCCATGGCAACTGGCTTCGCGACCTTCGCAGCTGAAGGCCTGATGTGCGAACCCCGTGCCCTGGTGTCGGTGAAGGGCAGCGACGGCACGGAATACCCGGTTCCCGAACAAGACTGTGAACAGGTAATGCGCAAGGAAGTGGCCCAGGGCGTCAACGTGGCCACCCAGCGTGTGATGACCAACGGCTCCGGTATCAACCTGCAGGTGGGCGTGCCCACCGCCGGCAAGACCGGTACCAATGACTACCGTTCCCAGACCTGGTTCATGGGCTACAGCACCGGGCTCTCCACTGCTTCCTGGATTGGAAACTGGAAAGCCAATAACACCACCATGTCCGAGAAGCTCATTGGCGGCCGGTACTACCCGGAAATCGACGGCTCCCTGATTGCCGGCCCGTCGTGGAAGAACTTCATCCAGCGGGTTCCGGGCCAGTACGGCGCCAATCCGTTCACCGCCCCGCCGGCGAACATCGTTGGCCAGCCTCCGGCTCCCCGGCCGAGCCCCAGCGCCAGCCCTTCTGAGTCCGCGAACCCGGGCAACAACGGCAACGGCAACAACCAGAACAACGACGACTGACCTTGGCGACCAGTAATCCGGTAGCCCCGGTCCTTCGATCCGCCGCGTGGACCGCCGGCAGCCTCGCGGCTGCCGGCACCGCAGCCTTTGCCTACGGTTCCCTCATTGAACGGAACCTCTTCGGCATCCGCACCGAGACAGTGGCAGTGCTGCCTGCGGGCAGCAAGCCGATGCGGGTGCTCCACCTTTCGGATATCCACTACGTTCCCGGCCAGGACCGCAAGACCCGCTGGCTGCAGTCCCTTGCGGACCTGGAACCGGACTTCGTGGTCAACACCGGAGACAACCTCAGCCATCAGCAGGCAGTGCCGCCGCTGCTGGAAGCACTCAAGCCCCTGATGCGGTTTCCCGGCGTGTTCGTTCCCGGTTCCAATGACTACTACGCTCCGGTCCTCAAGAACCCGTTCACATACTTCACCTCCCCGTCCAGGCTGCGGAAGAACCCGGCCAAACTGCCCTGGGCAGAGATGTTCACGGCCTTCGGCAGCGCCGGCTGGATCGACCTGACCAACCGGAACCAGTCCGTGGTCCTGAACGGACTGCGCCTGGATTTCTCCGGCGTTGACGATCCCCACCTGAAGCGGGACCGCTATGCCGGATTCCCCGCCGGAAGCTCGACGTCGGCCGCGGCCCGGCACCTGCGCGTCGGCGTCGCGCATGCCCCGTACCAGCGGGTGCTGGACTACTTCACCGACGGTGGTGCGCAGCTGATCCTGGCCGGGCACACCCACGGCGGGCAGGTCTGCATTCCGGGCTACGGCGCACTGGTGAGCAACTGCGACCTGCCTACCTGGCGGGCCAAGGGCCTAACAGACTGGGAACACAACGGCCGCACCGTGCCGCTGAATGTCTCGGCCGGCATCGGCACGTCCCGGTTCGCCCCGGTGAGGTTCGCCTGCCGGCCGGAAGCTGTCCTCATCACCCTTACTCCCGCTGAGAGGCCAGTTACGGCTCCTTAGAGCGCCGAAACGAGCCGTAAGTGGCCTCTCTCGGCGGGGAGGGGCGAAACCGGCACGCGGCGTCGTAACCACGCCCGGGGTGGCCTAGGATTGAGCGGTATCCGGCCCGCACCTCCTAGGCGCGGACCTCTCGATCTCGAAGAGGATTCATGCCCCGGCAGACATCATTGTGGCAATCCCTGGGGCGCCTGTACCCGCACATCAAGCCGATCCTTCCCCGCCTGTTCCTCGGTTTCCTCTCGGCCATTGGAGCCAGCGTCGTTGCGCTGGCCATCCCCCAGGTACTGCGCGTCCTGGTGAACTCCTACCTCTCCCCCGGCGGTGCGGTAACGGCGCTGTGGTGGGCTACCGGAATCGTCCTGGTGCTGGGGACTCTGGAAGCGGTGTTCATGGCGCTGCGGCGGCAGTTCGCCGTCGCGCCGTCCACAATCGTTGAAACCAGCCTGCGCACTTCCTTCTACCGGCACCTGCAGGACCTTTCCGTGGCGTTCCACGACCGCTGGGGATCCGGACAGCTGCTCTCCCGGGCCATGAGTGACCTGAACCTGATCCGGCGCTGGATGGCATTCGGCGCCCTCATGCTGATCGTCACGGCACTCACGGTTCTCATTGGCGTCACCATCATGTTCTTCACCGCCTGGCAGCTGGCGATTGTGTTCCTGCTCGCCGCTGTGCCGATCGTCGTTTACGGCTTCAGGTTCCGCCGCTTTTACGGCCGGGTATCAAGGAAGAGCCAGGACCAGGCCGGGGACCTGGCCACCACCGTCGAGGAATCGGTGCACGGGATCCGCGTCCTGAAGGCTTTCGGCCGCAGTTCCGAGGCACTGGACGCGTTCGAGGAGCAGGCCGAGGGCCTGCGCCAGACAGAGGTCTACAAGGCGAACTCGCTGGCAAAGTTTTCCCTGGTGGTGACGCTGCTGCCCGAGGCCGCACTGGCGGTGTCCCTGGTCCTGGGCATCCTGCTGGTCAATGACGGCCAGGTCAGCATCGGTGCGCTGGTGGCGTTCTTCGCAACCGCCGCCGTCGTCGCAGGTCCGGTGGAGTCCATGGGCCCGCTGCTGTCCATGACGCTCACAGCCGCCACCGCGATCGACCGGCACTTCGAGGTCATGGACGCCAAACGCACCATTACCGACCCGGAACACCCGGCACGGCCGGAAACCGTCCACGGCCAGCTCTCCTTTGAAGATGTGCACTTCGCCTACCCGGATGCTTCGCCGGAACGCCGGGACGTGCTCGACGGCGTGAGCCTGGACCTGCGCGCGGGTGAAACCATGGCGCTGGTCGGCATCACCGGCAGCGGCAAATCCACGCTCCTGCAGCTGGTTCCCCGGCTCTACGACGTGACGGCAGGCAGCATCCGGATCGACGGCGTCGATGTGCGGGACTTCCCGCTGCAGGAGCTGCGCCGCATCGTCTCCGTGGCCTTCGAGGACACCACCCTCTTCTCCAGTTCGGTCCGGGACAATGTGCTGCTCGGCGCAGAGCCAGCCAGCGGAGCCGAGGCAGAGAAGGTGCTCAGTGAAGCCCTGGAAGTGGCGCAGGCCCAGTTCGTCTACTCGCTGCCGGACGGCGTGGACACCCTGATCGGTGAGGAAGGGCTCAGCCTCTCCGGCGGGCAGCGCCAGCGTGTGGCCCTGGCCCGCGCGATTGCCGCGCGGCCCACGGTGCTGATCATGGATGACCCGCTCTCCGCACTGGATGTGCGCACGGAGGAACTGGTGGAGCACCGGCTCCGCGAAGTCCTCGCTGACACCACCACCCTGGTCGTGGCCCACCGCCCCTCCACAGTCTCCCTTGCCGACCGGGTAGCCCTGATGCAGGACGGCAGGATTGCCGCCGTCGGCACCCACGCCGAGCTGCTGGCCGGAAATGAGCACTACCGCCACGTGATCGCCAGCCTGCCGGCAGCCCCGCAGGACCTGGACAGCGGACTTGAAAATGAAAGCGAGGTTCTCCGGTGAACCGGTTTAGCATTCGCCGGGCCGGTGCACCCCTGCCGGAGCCCGGAAAGCCGGACAACGCCGGTGTTGGCACGGCAGGCGAGGACAACCTGAACCTGGACCGTGAGCAGAACCGTGCGGTCCGGCGTCGTTCCCTCTCCCTGCTCGCTTCCCTTGTACGCCCCAACCGGGGCAGGTTCATCTTCACCATCGCACTTGTGGTGTTCTCCCAGGCCGCGCGCGTCGCCGGGCCCGCAATCATCGCCTTCGGCATTGACCATGCACTGCCTGCCCTGCAGGAGGGCAGCTCCCTGCCGCTGCTGGCGGCCGGGTCCACCTACCTGCTCGCCGCAGTCCTCGCGGCGGGGCTGACGGCGGGCTATGTCCGGTCCACGGCGCAGCTCAGCCAGGCGATGCTGCTAGACCTGCGGCTGCGGGTTTTCCGGCACACCCAGCGGCTCAGCCTTGAATTCCACGAGCGCTACACCTCGGGCCGGATCATCTCGCGGCAGACCTCGGATCTGGAGGCACTGCGCGAACTGCTGGACTCCGGCATCAGTTCCCTGGCCTCGGGAGCCATGTACATGGTGTTCGTAGCCATCAGCATCTTCGCCCTGGACTGGCGCACCGGAGTGCTGCTCTGCGTAGCGTTCGTACCGATGTTCCTGCTGACCCGCTGGTACCAGAAGCGTTCCCAGACGGCGTACCGGGCCTCCCGTGTGACCTCCGCGAAGCTGATCGTGCATTTCGTGGAAACGATGACCGGGATCCGTGCCGTGAAAGCGTTCCGCCGCGAAACCGTCAACGCCGAGAAGAATGACGAACTGGCCGAGGATTACCGCCGGGCCACGCTGAGGTCCATTAACCTCAACGGCGTCTTCCAGCCCGGCCTGATCTTCATCGGCAATGCGACTGTGGCCGTGGTGCTGCTGGTGGGCGGCTACCGCGTGCTCGACGGCGGCCTGGAAGTGGGTGCGCTGCTGGCGCTGCTCCTGTACGCCAAGCGGTTCTTCCAGCCGGTGGACCAGATGGCCATGTTCTACAACTCGTTCCAGTCCGCCTCGGCGGCCCTGGAAAAGGTGTCCGGCCTCCTGGAAGAAGTGCCGACTGTCCGCCCGCCCAGGCAACCGGTGGAACTCAAGGATGCCGCGGGAGACATAAAGTTCGACGGCGTGGAGTTCCGTTATGGTGGCGGCCCGCTGGTTCTTCCCCGCCTGGACCTGCACATTCCCGCCGGGCAGACCGTTGCCCTGGTGGGACAGACCGGCGCCGGCAAGTCCACCCTGGCCAAGCTGATCGCCCGCTTCTACGACCCGTCTGACGGTGCAGTGCTGCTGGACGGAGTGGATCTTCGGGATCTCACGCAGCGGGACCTGCGCCGAGCCGTCGTCATGGTGACCCAGGAAGCGTTCCTGTTCAGCGGCTCCGTGGCGGAGAACATTGCCCTCGGCAAGCCGGGCGCGAGCCGGGCGGAGATCGAAGCGGCAGCCCGCGCCGTGGGTGCCCACGATTTCATCGAGTCCCTGCCCGAGGCCTACGAGACCGATGTGAACAAGCGCGGAGGACGGGTCTCCGCAGGGCAGCGCCAGCTGATCAGCTTCGCCCGTGCGTTCCTTGCCGACCCGGCTGTGCTGATCCTGGATGAGGCGACCTCCTCCCTGGATGTTCCCAGCGAGCGGCTGGTGCAGCAGGGACTGAAGACCCTGCTGGGCAACCGGACCGCGCTGATCATTGCCCACCGGCTGTCCACGGTTGAAATTGCAGACCGCGTGCTGGTGATGGCCGACGGTGAGGTGGTGGAGGACGGCACTCCCGCCGAGCTCACCAGCGGCACCGGACGCTTCGCGGCGCTCAATGCCGCGTGGCAGGACTCGCTGGTGTAACGCTCTTGCCCGCTGCGGAGGGCTGATTTCGCGCTCCCGCAGGTTGTCGAGTACACTTGTAAAGTTGCTTCGCCGGGAGGGAAACCTCCGGTCAGGCAGTGGTTACGGGGTGTGGCGCAGCTTGGTAGCGCGCGTCGTTCGGGACGACGAGGTCGCAGGTTCAAATCCTGTCACCCCGACCAAAAACAGAAAAGGACCCATCATTTTTGATGGGTCCTTTTTGCTGTGTCTTTGCTGTGCCCGGGAGTATGCTCTGGAACATCCCACACCAAGACACCAGGAGTTCCCATGGTTGTCCGCGTTGACGTGAATATTTCCCTTGACGGCTACGCCACCACCACGGACCAGACCCCCGAGAGCCCGTTCGGGGAAGACTGGGCGCGGCTGGTTGCACCGTACACAGCCACCCGCACCTTCCAGGAACGCGTCCTGCACCAGAGCGGCACAGGCACCACCGGAGTTGATGACAACTACGCCGCCGCCTACTTTGAGGGCATCGGCGCAGAAATCATGGGCGCCGGCATGTTCGGGCTGCACAACTTCCCGGATGATCCCGGGTGGAAGGGCTGGTGGGGCGACCAGACACCGTTCCAGTACCCGGTCTTTATCCTCACCCACGACGCCCGTGAGCCCATCGACATGCCGGACGGAACCCGGTTCGAGTTCCTCTCCGCCTCACCGCAGGCTGCCCTGGACCGGGCGGTCGACGCCGCTGCCGGCCAGGACGTGCGGATCGGCGGCGGGCCTACAGTCGTGAAAGCGTTCCTCGAGGCGGGCCTGGTGGACCGGATCCACGTGGGCATTACTCCGATCCTGCTGGGCCGGGGCATCAACCTGTGGGAGGGCCTGCGCGGCCTGGAGGACGGCTATGAGGCCAGCGCGGAAGCAGCCGACGACGGCGTCACGCACCTGACGTTCTCGCGCTAACTCCACGCGCCATACGCGGAAAACACTGCAGGCCCCGGGAAAACCCGGAGCCTGCAGGGAACAGCGGAACCTAGACGAACGTCTTCCCGGTCAGCCGCTCGTACGCCTCCACGTACCGGGCGCGGGTGCGCTCAATGACGTCCGCGGGCAGGGCCGGCGGAGGGGTGTCAGCTGCCTTGTCCCAGCCGGACTCGGCCGAGGTCAGCCAGTCACGTACGTACTGCTTGTCAAAGGAGGGCTGGGCTTTGCCCGGCTCGTACAGGGAGGCATCCCAGAACCGTGACGAGTCAGGGGTCAGCACCTCATCACCCAGGGTTACCAGACCGGTGGCCGGTTCCAGGCCGAACTCCACCTTGGTGTCCGCCAGGATGATTCCGCGGTCCCGGGCAATGGCCTCGGCGGTGGTGTAGATCTCCAGGGTCAGTTCCCGGATCTGCGCGGCCGTTTCGGCACCTACCGCCGCCACCACGGCGTCGTAATTAATGTTTTCGTCATGCTCGCCCACCTCTGCCTTGGCCGAGGGGGTGAAGATCGCCGGCTCGATCCTCGAGCCGTCAACGAGCCCCGCAGGCAGCGGAACATCGCACACGGTCTGCGACTGCCGGTACTCAGCCAGGCCGGAACCGGTGAGGTAGCCGCGGGCAATGGCTTCCACGGGGTACATCTCCAGCTTCTTGCAGATCATGGCCCGGCCAGCCACTTCGGCCGGCACTCCCTCGTCGGCGGAAAGAACATGGTTCGGAACGTTGCCCAGCTGGTCGAACCACCACAGGCTCAGCTGCGTCAGGATGCGGCCCTTGTCCGGGATGACGCTGGAGAGCACATGGTCGTAGGCACTGATCCGGTCGCTGGCCACAACCAGTACCCGGTCCTGCGCGGCGTCCGGACCGGCGGGTACGTACAGGTCCCGTACCTTGCCGGAATAGATGTGTGTCCAACCATTAAGCTGCGGTGCGGTGCTCATGCCAGGTCCTCATCAATGTCAGCGCCCGCGCTGCCGGCCGGCACCACGATGTCGCCGCGCTCGGCTTTCAGTGCGATGTCGCGGCGGTGCTGGGAGCCCTCGAGTTCGATGGCGTCCACGCCCTGGTAGGCGAGTTCCCTTGCCTGTGCCAGGTTCTCCCCCAGCGCGACGACGGCCAGGACACGCCCGCCCGCGCTCACGATTTCGTCCGCTTCGATGGCAGTGCCGGCATGCAGGACGTGCACGCCCTCGATCGCCTCGGCTTCCACGAGTCCCAGGATCGGGTCCCCGGTGCGCGGAGCATCCGGGTAGTTTTCGGACGCGACGACGACGGCGACTGCCGTGCGCGCATCCCACTTCAGCTGTTCCATGGCATCCAGTTCGCCCTTGGCGGCAGCCAGCAGCAGTCCGCCGAGCGGGGTCTTCAGCCGGGCCAGCACGGCCTGGGTTTCCGGATCGCCGAAGCGGGCGTTGAACTCGATGACCCGCAGTCCGCGCGAGGTCAGCGCCAGGCCGCAGTACAGCACGCCGACGAAGGGCGTGCCGCGGGAGGCCATCTCATCCACGGTGGGCTGCGCCACCCGGGCAATGACGTCGTCCACGAGGTTGGCCGGTGCCCACTCCAGCGGGGAGTAGGCACCCATGCCGCCGGTGTTGGGACCTTCGTCGTTGTCGAAGATGCGCTTGAAGTCCTGGGCCGGTGCCAGCGGCACGACGTGCCGGCCGTCGGAGAGGACAAAGAGGGAGACCTCGGGGCCGTCAAGGAACTCTTCAATGACTACGGTTCCACCGGCGTCGAAGCAGGCCTGCGCGTGGGTGAGGGCTTCGTCCCGGTCCGAGGTGACAACCACTCCCTTGCCGGCGGCCAGGCCGTCGTCCTTGACCACGTAGGGCGCGCCGAAGGTGTCCAGCGCATCGGCGGCTTCCTCCGCGGTCGCAGCGACCCGGGCCATTGCCGTGGGCACGTTCGCCTCAGCCATGACCTGCTTCGCGAAAGCCTTCGAGGCCTCCAGCTGGGCTGCAGCCCGGGACGGGCCGAACACCGGAATGCCGGCCTCCATCAGGGCATCCGAAACTCCGGCCGCCAGCGGCGCCTCCGGACCCACGACGACGAGGTCGGAGCCCAGCTCACGGGCAAGAGCCGTCACGGCCTCCGGATCGCTGGCGTTGATGAAATGGACTGGCACTACCTGCGCGATACCCGCGTTGCCGGGAGCCGCATGGACTTCCGAAACGTAGGGGTCGGCCAGCAGGGCCCGGACAATGGCATGTTCGCGGCCGCCGGGGCCAACAACGAGAACCTTCACAAGAGTTCAGACTACTGGCTGTGATGCACGCCCCGAAAGCCGCCGCGGCTCCGTGACGCAGCCCGCTGGGCGTGGATTTCGCGCCGGCCCGTTGCCCGGCGGGCTCCGCCGCCGGATAGTAAGACACGGCGGTGCTTTGGCCCGCCGGTCCGGGCAGCGGGGCAGGCTGCCTCGATGGCGGTGCTGGGGCGGTCATCGCTCCCCTGCTTCGCTGCCCGTTCCGCCAGCTTCCCTGGACCTTCGCCGGAGCACCCCCTCACTCCGCGGTGCCGAACAAAGTCCTGCCGGCCACCCTCCGGCTGCGGCCCCTGCGACGAGCGCTCCGCGCGCCGCGGGGGAAGTCGCGGACAGAAGTGCGGACTTCCGTAGACTGGCAGTATGTCTGCCACCTTTGCTGCCTCTGACGCCGTTGAACTTGCTGTCCTGGAGCGCAACGGCTTCATTGAATCCCGCCATGTGGGTTCCGCCGTCGTGCTTGCCGGTGACGGGTCGGTGGTGACCGCACTCGGTGACATCACCACCCCGGTCTTCCCGCGTTCGTCCCTGAAGCCGTTCCAGGCTGTGGCCGCTATGCAGGCCGGTGTACCGCTGCGCGGGCCGCAGGTTGCCCTCGCCGCTGCCAGCCACATCGGAGCGAAGGAACACACCGATGTGGTCCGCGGAATGCTTGAGGCCGCCGGCGTCACGGAAGACGACCTGCAGTGCCCGGTGGACTGGCCGCAGGATGAGACGGCACGGACCGAACTGATCCGCTCCGGCAAGGGCAAGCAGCGCATTGCCTTCAACTGCTCAGGCAAGCACGCGGCCTTCCTGTGGGCCTGCACCGAAAACGGCTGGGACACCCGCACCTACCTGGACCCTTCCCACCCGCTGCAGCAGGGCATCGCCCGGGTTTTCGAGGATTTCTGCGAGGAGAAACCCGCGCACTGGGCGGTTGACGGCTGCGGTGCTCCGCTGGCCGCGGTATCCCTGACCGGGCTGGCACGCGGGATCGGCAAACTGGCCAAGGCTCCGGCGGACAAGCACGGCGACGCACGCGCGGCCACCGTGGCAACCGCAATGCTGGACTACCCCTGGGCCGTCCACGGCGTTGGCAAGGAAAACACCGTGGTCATGGAGGACCTGGGCATCATCGCCAAGAGCGGCGCCGAAGGCGTACTGGTGCTGGGCACTGACACAGGGGTTTCCGTGGCCCTGAAAATGCTCGACGGCAACGGCCGCGCCGCCACCCTGGTGGGCCTGACCCTGCTCGCCGCCAGCGGTGCCATCGACCCGGAGGGCGTCTTCAAGGTCCTGGCCAAAACCGTTCCGCCGGTACTCGGCGGCGGCGAACCCGTGGGCAGCCTGCGGCTCGCGGCTCCGGTCACCGCGCTGCTGGACTAGCCATGGCACGGCGCAGGATTTCTTCGGCAGACGGCATGGCTGCGCTGGCCGCGGCGGCGGCAGGCCCGGCCGGCCGGAACACCACGGCGACGGCGGTTCGCTATGCCCTGGAGGAACTCGCTGAGCGGGTACCGGGCAATTCGGTGGAAGTGCGGGTGCCGCCCTTCGGCGTCACCCAGTGCATTCCCGGCCCCCGTCATACCCGGGGCACTCCCCCGAATGTCGTAGAGACCGACGCCGCCACCTGGCTGGGGCTGGTGACCGGGACCTTGGCGTGGGCTGACGCGGTGGCTGCCGGAAAGGTCTCTGCGTCCGGGCTGCGTGCGGATTTGTCCGAGTGCCTGCCGCTGTTTCCGCGGCTTGCCGGCGGCGGGGCAGCTTAATCTCTACTGCCGGTAGAATTTGGGCATGACTTCCGAGCAGCACAGCCCCGAACGCCGCGAGATCACCATCCGCCGCGCTCCCCGCTTTGTACCCTTTATGGCGCTGGGCGTGGTCGCTGCCTTTATTGCCGCGCTGATCATGGCCTACACCGGAGACGAGAATCCGCAGTACACCCGCGAAGCCGTATTGGGATTCTTTACCGTGATGTTCGCCCTCCCGGGGGTTGCCCTGGGCTCCATCGCCGCGCTGGTCCTGGACCGGATCAGCCTCCGCCGTTCCGAGCATGCAGTGGTTGAGGCCGCCGACGACGAGCCCAATAGCACAGGCACTTCTCCCACCGCGTAACGCTCTGTCCCGGAGCCGTTGGAAACCGGCGGGCGTGAGAGAATGACTTCCATGGCACGCGGTGACGGAATGCTTTCCCACGATCTCATGCCCGGCGAAAAAGGACCGCAGGATGCCTGCGGAGTCTTCGGCGTCTGGGCCCCCGGCGAAGAGGTAGCGAAGCTTACCTATTACGGTCTTTATGCGCTGCAGCACCGCGGACAGGAATCCGCGGGCATCGCCACGAGCGATGGCAGCCGGATCAGCGTTTACAAGGACATGGGACTGGTTTCCCAGGTTTTCGACGAAACCACCCTGAACACTCTCCTGGGCCACATTGCCATTGGGCACTGCCGGTACTCCACAACCGGTGCCTCGCACTGGGCCAACGCGCAGCCCACCCTTGGTGCAACCGCTGCCGGCACGGTGGCCCTGGCCCACAACGGCAACCTGACCAACTCCGCCGAACTCTACGAAATGATCCTGGCCCGCCAGGGCCGCCCCCGCTCAGGTGAAATCGCCCAAGGCAACACCTCGGACACCGCCCTTGTCACCGCACTGCTGAACGGCAGCGACGGCCGGACCTTGGAAGAAACCGCACTGGAACTGCTGCCCAAGCTGCGCGGCGCGTTCTCCTTCGTCTTTATGGACGAAGGCACCCTGTACGCGGCCCGGGACACCTACGGCGTCCGTCCCCTGGTTCTGGGCCGGCTGAACCGCGGCTGGGTTGTGGCCTCCGAAGGCTCCGCCCTTGCCACCGTCGGCGCTAGCTTCATCCGGGAGATCAAGCCCGGCGAGTTCATCGCCATTGACGAAAACGGCATCCGTTCCCAGATGTTCGGTGAGCCGACGCCGGCCGGCTGCGTCTTCGAATACGTCTACCTTGCGCGCCCGGATGCTTCCATCAACGGGCGCTCGGTCTACGAATCCCGGGTGGAGATGGGCCGCCAGCTGGCCCGCGAAAACAGCGTCGAAGCAGACATCGTCATCCCGGTCCCCGAATCCGGCACACCCGCCGCCGTTGGCTACGCCGAGCAGTCCGGCATTCCCTTCGCGCACGGGTTCGTCAAGAACTCGTATGTGGGGCGCACCTTCATCCAGCCGAGCCAGACCCTGCGCCAGCTCGGCATCAAGCTGAAGCTCAACGCCCTTGAATCCGTCATCCGCGGCAAGCGCGTGGTGGTTGTGGACGACTCGATCGTCCGCGGCAACACCCAGCGTGCGATCGTACGCATGCTGCGGGAAGTCGGTGCCAAGGAAGTCCACGTCAAGATCTCCTCGCCGCCCGTCCAGTGGCCCTGCTTCTACGGCATCGACTTCGCCTCCCGCGCCGAGCTCATTGCCAACGGCGCCAAGGTGGAGGAAATCTGCACGTCGATCGGCGCCGATTCCCTTGCCTACATCTCCGAAGACGGAATGATCGGTGCCACCCAGCAGCCGCGCGAGAAGCTCTGCACAGCCTGCTTCACCGGCCAGTACCCCATCGAGCTGCCCCCGGCAGACCGGCTGGGCAAGAACCTGCTGGAAAACCCGTCCGACGCGGACGGCTCCAACGGCTGTGATCCGGGACCGGACAGTGAGTTCGAGACCCTCCTGACCCCAACAGACAAGAAAGAATCGGTATGAGCGCGAGCGAAAACGCCATCACCTATGCCTCCGCAGGGGTGGACGTCGAGGCCGGTGACCGGGCCGTCGAACTGATGAAGGCAGCGGTCAAGGCAACCCACAACGACTCGGTCCTTGGCGGGGTGGGCGGATTCGCCGGGCTCTACGACGTTTCCCGGCTGCTGACCTACAAGAAGCCGCTGCTGGCAACCTCCACCGACGGCGTCGGAACCAAGGTCGCCATTGCCCAGGCACTGGATATCCACCACACCATCGGGTTCGACCTGGTGGGCATGGTGGTGGATGACATCGTCGTCGTAGGCGCAGAGCCGCTGTTCATGACCGACTACATCGCCTGCGGCAAGGTAGTGCCCGAGCGCATAGCGGACATTGTCCGCGGCATCGCGGCCGCCTGTGAAGTTGCCGGCACCGCGTTGGTGGGCGGCGAAACCGCTGAGCATCCCGGCCTGCTGGGCGTGGACGAGTACGACGTCGCCGGTGCCGCCACCGGCGTCGTGGAAGCCGCGGACCTGCTGGGTCCGGAGCGTGTGCGGGAGGGCGACGTCGTTATTGGCATGGCGTCCTCCGGTATCCACTCCAACGGCTACTCCCTGGTGCGCCGCGTCATCAACCACGCCGGCTGGCAGCTTGAACGCCAAATCGCCGAACTGGGACGAACCCTCGGCGAAGAGCTGCTGGAGCCGACCCGTGTCTACGCTGCCGACTGCCTGGACCTGGCCCGCTACGCGCCCGCCGGAGTGCACGGTTTCAGCCATGTGACCGGCGGCGGCCTCGCCGCCAACCTGGCCCGGGTGCTGCCCAAGGGCCTGGAAGCCACCGTGGACCGCTCAACCTGGGAACTGCCGCCGGTCTTCAAGCTGGTCAGCGAACTCGGCAACGTGCCGCTGCCGGACCTGGAGCGCACCTTGAACCTCGGCGTCGGAATGGTGGCAATTGTCGACGCCGCCGGTGCGGACGCTGCCCTGGCGCGCCTCGGCGAACGCGGCGTTCCGGCCTGGACCATGGGAACCGTCGGAGCTGTCACGGATTCCGAGGCCGGCGATCCCAACTACGTGCAGGGCGCCAAGGGTGTCGACGGCGGTGCCGTCCGCCTGGTGGGCAGCTACGCCTAGTTTTCCCGGACGCTTTGCCTCCGGCCCCTCATCCACATAACAGAAACTGCCCGTATCAGCCTTGATACGGGCAGTTTCTGTTATCTCGATGGAGGGGAACGGGGGCGGGGCCGTGTCGGGAACCGCGGATTGGGCACCCTGGATGAAGAAATACTGCCCTTTAACGCCTTTCAGCGGATCCACCGTGATGGTGATCCGCTGAAGGAGGGCAATTAGTTTGCCGAAGAATGAAAGTTTGCCGGCATCTAGCCGATGCGGCGGGAACCCTCATCCTCGTCGTCTTCATCGCCAAATTGATCTGCGTACTTATCCTCGTACGCCGAGTAATCCGGCTCGGCCGGTTCCTCGGGATATCGACTCGACGGACGGCTCGAGGGTCCTGACAGCTCACGCTGCAGGGCTGAGTAATCCGTGGCAGGAGTGAAGTACTTCATCTCGCGTGCCTGCTTGGTTGCTTTTGCCTTTTGACGGCCGCGCCCCATGGCGTGACCCCCTTTTTGCGTCGATCCGGAGGTGGTCGCTCGGGCAGGAGAGCGAGGCCCCGGAATATTTGGTCAATTTGTCGTAACTACAGGTTACATGTTTTCCCGCTGGGTTGTGCCCCTCAGGACCCGCAGGCGCACTCAACTTCCTAGTTTAGTCCCTCTCCGCTGCAGGCGCGTACTGCGCCGCGACCTGCAAATTCGCTAAAGTCAGGGAGGAACAGATGCCGCGGGACACTTTTGCGGCCATGGACAGGGAGGACCGGCGTTCACCATGAGCGATCAAAAGAGGACACCGCGGCAGGGAGCACCCCTGCCTGGGAAGTCCCTGCGCCCCTCCGCCCCGGCCGGAAGTACCGCTGTTCCCAAGGGATCCGGCGCCAAGCCGCCGGCACCGAGGACTGCACCCCCAGTCCGGAACAACCCCGCTACAAGGAGCATTCCAGTTATTAAGCCCCAGTCGTCCGCCTCCAACGGGCGCCCCGGCCCCACAGACCCGGCCGGTCGGAGCCCCGGTTCGGCCCAGCCCGCCAAACCGGCCAAACCCGGCAAATCAGGGCGCGGCAAGGGATCCGGCGCCAAACGCCCGGCCGCCGCAAACCAGAGCGGCGTTCCGAAGGGGCTGCTGGGCTCCAAGGGCGGAGCAAAGCGGCCGGCAGTCCGCCCCGGCCCCGGCGCCAAAAAGAACTCCAGCCCGGCGGATGAACCCGCGTCGAACCCGGCTGCCCCTCAGGATGCCCAGGCGCCCACCTCCCCGGAGGCAGGTGCCAATCACTCTGCCGGCACCGGCCAGACTGCGGGAAGCAGCACCCCCTCACCTGCCCGGTCCACGGAAACCAGCGGCGGGACAGTGCCCGCCGAGGCTGCCCTTCCTGACCTGTCCGCCCACACAGACGCCCCTGCATGGCTGTCCCCTGACGGCGCCCATGACGCCGAACTGTGGGACGGAGCCTTCGACGCCGAGTCGCAGGACGCTGCCCAGGTGGAGCCCAGTGTTGTTCCCGCAGAGGACGTTCATCTGGATGAACCGTCGCTGGAGACGCCATCCATCAGCTCCGATGCTGCCGAGGCCGCTTCCCTCCCGGAAACCGCCGCCGAGGTGCGGGCAGTCTCCGAGGAAGCTGCCGAAGCCGGCAAGCAGGCAGGGATCTCTGAGCCTGCACCTGAAGGAACGGAAGTCGCCGTCGAGCCGGGAGCAGGGCTCACCGACCTGGAACCGTCTACCGCGGATGAACCGGCAGGCGAACCCGCAGACGAACGGGCCGCCGATGACGAACCATCAGGCGGTGACGAGGCCGCCGGCAGCGAGACAGCCGAAGTCCCCCAGGAACCGGACGGATCCGGCGACGACGCCGCGGGCACAGATGCCAGCGGCAACGAAGACAACGACCGCGACGACAGCCAAACCGAAGATGAGCCCGCCGGCACAGCGGACAGCGAATCAATGAAGGCCTCCGATGACGGTCAGGAACCGGAAGATCCCGCCGCCGGGAGCGCCGGGTCCGCTACCGCCGGCAAGGACATCCCGCAGGATGACGGACGCCCAGCGGCCAACCCCGCCGGGTCGCCGCAGATCCACACAGCAACGTTCCAGGGCGGCAGCTCCGACGTCGCGGCTCCAGTCACAGACTCGTTCGAATCACTGACGCTGCGCAAAAAAGATCCTGAAGACACCGGCGTCGTGCACACGGTCAACCCCTCCGGCGCAAGTGCCGTCCCCGCCGACTCGCGCCGGGCACGGCGGACCCGTGAAGCCGAGGAAGCAGCGGCACGCGGCAAGGGGCCGAGCAAGACCACCCGCACCCTGGTGCTGCTGGGATCGATCCTTATTGTGGTGCTGCTGGGCATCTGGCTCGCCACGGTCATTGCGGACAGCAACCGGGGTGAGGGTGTCCTGGAAGATTCTGTGTCCCCGGTCGAGCTGGAGTCAGGCGCCTGCCTGAAGGACTTCCAAAGCGTGAATGCCGAGGTCACCGTTGTAACCTGCGAAACCGCACACAACGCCCAGCTGGTCGCGACCTCGTCCTACTCCGATTCCGATACTTTCCCCGGCACTGATGCACTGGCCGCAAAGGCGGAGGAAGTTTGTTCCTCCGTCATCTACACCGATGCAGCCTCGAAGTACACCGACCTGGAACTCAACCGGGCAGTCCCCACACAGAGCTCCTGGAACACCGGTGACCGGCGGGTGGACTGTTTTGTAGTGGCACCAAGCGAAGAGCTGACGGAGTCGCTCATCGTTCAGCCATAAGGCAGCAGCAATAAGGCAGCAAATGAGGGAGGCCCGCGTTGGCGGGCCTCCCTCATTTGCTGCGGTTTACTGCGCTGCCCTCGCTGCAGAACTAGCCGACGGGCGCTGCTGCCTGGACGCTCAGCCCCGGCTCTGCCAGTTCATCGCCCATGACTTCCGGACGGTCAACCAGCACGGTGTCTCCGTCGGATATCCGTCCGGCGAGGATGCCCTTCGCCAGCTTGTCCCCAATCTCGCGCTGCACCAGGCGGCGGAGCGGACGGGCTCCGTAGGCCGGATCGTATCCGGTCAGCGCAAGCCATTCGCGGGCGGCATCGGTGACATCCAGTGTGAGCCGGCGGTCCCGCAGCCGTGCTGCCAACGCCCGGACCTGGAGGTCCACAATCTCCGAAAGCTCTTCCAGGTTCAGCGGATCGAAGAGGATCACGTCGTCCAGTCGGTTCAGGAACTCGGGCTTGAAGTTGGCATTGACCATGGACATCACGGACTCATGCTTCTGCTCCTCGGTAAGACCGGGGTCCACCAGGAACTGCGAGCCCAGGTTGGAGGTGAGGATCAGGATCACGTTCCGGAAGTCCACGGTGCGGCCCTGCCCGTCCGTAAGCCTGCCGTCGTCGAGGACCTGCAGCAGGATGTCGAACACATCCGGGTGCGCCTTTTCCACCTCATCCAGCAGGATCACCGAGTACGGACGCCGCCGGACTGCTTCCGTGAGCTGGCCGCCTTCCTCGTAGCCCACGTATCCCGGAGGGGCACCAACCAGGCGGGAGACCGTGTGCTTCTCTGCATACTCGCTCATATCCAACCGGACCATGGCCCGTTCGTCGTCGAAGATGAACTCGGCGAGGGCCTTGGCCAGCTCGGTCTTTCCGACGCCGGTGGGGCCCAGGAAGAGGAAGGAACCGGTGGGGCGGTCCGGGTCGGCAACCCCGGCACGCGAACGCCGAACCGCGTCCGAGACCGCAGCAACAGCCTTGGTCTGGCCAATCAGCCGCGAACCAATGACGGATTCCATGTCCAGGAGTTTCTGTGATTCGCCCTGCAGCATGCGGCCCGCGGGAATGCCGGTCCAGGACGAGACCACCTCGGCGATGTCGTCCGCGGTGACTTCCTCCGACACCATCAGTTCACGGGCGCCGTCGCCGTACTTGTCCTCCTCGGCTTCCTGCGCGGCGTCGAGCTCCTTCTGCATGGCCGGAATCTCGCCGTAAAGGATGCGGGAGGCTTCCGTGAGGTCGCCGTCGCGCTGTGCCTTCTCTGCCAGGGACCGCAGTTCGTCGATGCGGGCCTTGATATCCCCCACCCGGTTCAGCCCGGCCTTCTCGGCTTCCCAGCGGGCATTCAGGGCGGCAAGCTGCTCCTTCTTGTTTGCCATGTCCTCCCGCAGGATTTCCAGCCGCTCCAGCGATGCCTCGTCTGTTTCGCCGCTGATGGCCAGCTCTTCCATGGTCAGGCGGTCGACGGCGCGGCGCAGTTCATCGATTTCCTCCGGAGCGGAGTCAATCTCCATCCGCAGCCGGGAGGCCGCCTCATCGACCAAGTCGATCGCCTTGTCCGGGAGCTGGCGGCCGGTGATGTAGCGGTTGGACAGATTTGCGGCTGCGACAAGGGCGGAGTCTGCAATGGCAACCTTGTGGTGGGCTTCGTACCGCTCCTTCAGCCCGCGCAGGATGCCGATGGTGTCCGGGACACTTGGTTCTCCGACAAACACCTGCTGGAAACGGCGCTCAAGCGCGGCGTCCTTCTCAATGTTCTCCCGGTATTCGTTCAGGGTGGTGGCGCCGATGAGCCGCAGTTCGCCGCGGGCCAGCATTGGCTTGAGCATGTTGCCGGCATCCATCGACCCTTCAGCGGCACCGGCACCGACGACGGTGTGGAGTTCATCAATGAAGGTGACGATCTGGCCTTCGGAGTTGGAGATTTCCTCAAGGACTGCCTTGAAGCGTTCCTCGAATTCGCCGCGGTATTTGGCACCGGCAACCATGGAGCCAAGGTCGAGCGAAAGCAGCGTCTTGCCGCTGAGGCTCTCCGGGACGTCCCCGGCAACAATGCGCTGGGCGAGGCCCTCAACCACTGCCGTCTTACCCACACCGGGTTCACCGATAAGGACGGGGTTGTTCTTGGTACGCCGGCTCAGGACCTGGATCACGCGGCGGATCTCCGAGTCCCGTCCGATCACGGGATCCAGTTTGCCGGCCCGGGCCATCTCGGTGAGGTCGGTGCTGAACTTCTCCAGCGCCTGCAGGGTATTCTCCGGATCGGCATTGGTCACTTTGCGGTCTCCTCGCACACTGGGAAGGGCTCCGGCCAGGGCATCATGGCCGGCATTGTTGTCCCGCAGGGCCTTGCCGGCGGGACCGTTGTCCACCGAAAGCGCCAGCAGCAGGTGCTCGGTGGATACATAGGCGTCTCCAAGCTGGGCGGCCTCCTGCTGCGCAGTATTGATGACCTGCAGAAGCGGACGCGAAAACTGCGGCTGCTGGACGGACGAGCCGGAGCTTGAGGGAAGGTCGTGGATGGCATTACTGGCGGCGACACTGACCGCGTCGGGGTTGGCACCGGCCGCCTTGAGAAGCGCAACTGCAACACCCTGGCGCTGGTCCATGAGTGCCTTCAGCAGGTGCGCGGGCTCAATCTGGGGATTGCCGGCGGTGGACGCGTTCATGGCTGCGGCCTGGAGCGCTTCCTGGCTCTTGTTGGTGAATTTGGTTTCCACGGCGGGCTCCTTCTCAGGCTCTGGTAAACCGTTCAAGCTCCCGGCGGACGCAAGCTTCACCCCGCTGTTACGGGCTGTGCGGCCCAGGTGCTTCTGTCCGAATACCCCGGCCCGCTTGCTTCATCCAACCGTACTCAACTAACTTGAGTGTACTTCACTCAACCCCGGCTGTAAAGTTTTCCACAGCCAAGAACCGCGCTCTGACCTGCGATTATTCAGGGCTTGGCAACGGTGTGTGCTGCCGCTCAAACTCTTCCCTAACTCGCTCCCATTCCGTATTGCGCGCCTGGTACAACTCCTTTTCCGCTCCTTCCATCTGCGCCCAGCTGGGTGCTGCCGGACCAAGCTCCCGCCCCTGCAAGTACGCATCAAGGCGATCCAGGAAAAACTCCCACCCCGGCCCTGCTGCCCAGGCCGCAAGGTCAGGATCGATTACCGCAAACTTCTTCCGCACCGAGGCATACAGCAGCTCCACCCGAGTGGAACCATCGACATCTGCCAGGTGGAATTCCAGCTCGCCGGGATTGCCGTGCGGCGGCAGCCAGGAGACTGTCAGCATGCGCGGTGCATCACACCTCAGGATGGTTCCGGTGGAGAACCCCTCCATTTCATACTCGCCTCCCCGCCGAAGGTCGCCGCGGGGCTCGGCGAAGTAGGCCCCCACACGGGACGGCTCTGTGAGTGCGCTCCAGACTTCCCCAATGGGCTGTTGCAGATCGCGCCCTATGACCAGCATCCGTGCGTGGCCGGCCTGGATCTGGCGGAGGCCAAAAGACCGTTCGGTTTCAGCTAGCAACACGTCCAACTCGGACATTCCCGCTCCCTTAGCTTGCCGTCATCACGGTCCCAAAGGAGGCTTCCGGATCGATCCAGCGGTCCGGCCGGACTTCCCCGGAACCGGTAAATGTGAGGAGTGCCACGTATTCCGCACCCTCTTTGGAGGTTAGCAGGACAGTGCCTGCCCGGACAGGGCCCAAGGCCGGGTTTCCCCGGCGGAGCCTGCAGCTTCCACGCTGGCAGTGCTGGCGCGGCATTTGAGCCAGGTCACAAAAATCCGCCCGCCATAAGGGTGCTTGCTAGGCTGAATGCCACGACTAAGGGACCTTACTTTTTATTCGCACAGCCTTGAAGGATGTCATGACCAAGACTGCAGAATCCGAAGCGCCGCCCGCGGCCGTGGAGAAAACCCGGACAAACAAGGTTGTTTTTACCGGCTCCGCCGTGGGAATCACGGCCATCGCCCTCTGGGCCATGATCTCCACCGACAGCGCCGAAGAAGTCATCGGAGCCATGGTTGGCTGGGTTTCCACCAACATGGGCTGGTACTACTTCCTCGTTGTCACCATGGTGGTGGTGTTTGTCCTCGTCATAGCCCTCTCCAACATCGGCAGGACCAAACTCGGACCAGACCACTCCAAACCGCAGTTCGGCCTGTTTACCTGGGGAGCCATGCTCTTTGCTGCGGGCATTGGCATCGACCTGATGTTCTTCTCGGTTTCCGAACCGGTCACCCAGTACCTCGCGCCTCCCACCGGTGACGGCTCCACCGCTGAAGCCGCACGCCAGGCACTCGTGTGGACACTGTTCCACTACGGCATCACCGGCTGGGCACTGTACGCGCTTATGGGCCTGGCCCTTGGCTACTTCGCCTACCGCCACAACCTTCCGTTGAGCATCCGTTCGGCGCTCTATCCGATCTTCGGAAAGAAGATCGACGGCCCGCTGGGGCACGGCGTGGACATCGCTGCCCTGCTGGGCACCATCTTCGGCATCGCCACCTCGCTGGGCATCGGCGTCGTTCAGCTCAACTACGGCCTGAGCTTTATGTTCGGGCTGCCCGAGAACCTCACCGTGCAGATCGCCCTGATCGCCCTGTCCGTGCTCATGGCAACCGTCTCGGTTGTCTCCGGCGTCGAAAAGGGCATCCGCAGGCTCTCCGAACTCAACGTCATCCTCGCCCTGGGGCTGATGGTCTTTATCCTCATCGCCGGCAAAACCAGTTTCCTGCTCGACGGGATCGTCCAGAACATCGGCGACGTGCTCAGCCGCTTCCCGGCAATGACCCTGGACACCATGGCCTATGACCGCCCCGATGAATGGCTCTCCGGCTGGACCCTGTTCTTCTGGGCCTGGTGGGTCGCCTGGGCCCCGTTCGTGGGCCTGTTCCTTGCCCGCATCTCCCGCGGCCGCACCATCCGCCAGTTCGTGCTCGGCGTCATGATCGTGCCGTTCGCGTTCATCCTGCTGTGGATCTCCATCTTCGGCAACAGCGCCCTGGAGCTGGTCATGGGCGGCAACGCAGCGTTTGGCGACGTGGCCATGAACCAGCCGGAGCGGGCCTTCTACGGGCTGCTGGAACAGTTCCCCTGGCTGCCGGCCACCGCAGCGATCGCAACCTTCACCGGACTGCTTTTCTACGTGACCTCGGCGGACTCCGGTGCCCTGGTGATGGCCAACTTCACGTCCCACCTCAAGGACGCCGATTCGGATGCCCCGAAGTGGATGCGCGTCTTCTGGGCTGTGATTACCGGCCTGCTGACCCTCGCCATGCTGATGGTTGGCGGTGTGACCACACTGCAGAACGCCACGATCATCATGGGCCTGCCGCTCTCCATCCTGCTGCTGTTCATCATGCTCGGCGTGTACAAGGCGCTGCGGGTGGAGAACTCCCTGGCGGCAAGCTTCCGGGCATCCCTGCCAAGCATGATCGCCGGCCGAAGCCCCGACCCGCGCGGCGGACGTACCTGGCGGCAGCGGCTGACCCGCGCCATGTCCTATCCCGGACGCCGGCAGGCAGCCCGCTTTGTGGAAACCGTGGCCTGCCCTGCCCTCGCCGAAGTCCACGACGAGCTTGAGGCGAAGGGCGCCGAGGTCTCCCTCAGCCAGGCCGAGGCGGGGAACGGCATCCTGACCGCTGACCTGACCGTTGGCCTTGGCGATGAACGCCCCTTCAAGTACCAGGTCTACCCCGTGGAGTATGAGACCCCTTCCTACGCCCTGCGCAGCGCCTCCGCCGAGACGAAGTACTTCCGCATGGAGGTGTTCTCGCTGGAGGGCAGCCACGGCTATGACGTCATGGGCTACACCAAGGACCAGCTCATCACCGACGTCCTGGACCACTACGAACGCCACCTCGAATTCCTGCACCTCAACCGTGAGGCGCCCGGAAACACCGCAATCACCGAAGACCCCGTTGCCAAAGACAACTGGGACGCCGACTTTGTCGGCGGGGAGGAGAAACGATGAGTACGCCCGCAACCCTTTTCATCGATGGAGCCTGGGTGCCCGCATCCGACGGCGGCACCCGTGAAATCCGCAACCCCGCCGACGGCGAGCTGGCCGCCGTCGTCTCCGAGGCCACCGCGCAGGACGCCCGGAAGGCCATTGCCGCAGCCCGGTCCGCGTTCGACCGCGGGGAATGGGCTTCGGTTCCTGCCCCCGAGCGCGGTGACTTCCTGCTCCGCGTCGCCGCGGAGCTGAAGGCCCGCAAGGCCGACTTCGCCCGGGCCGAGACGCTGGACACCGGCAAGCGGCTGGTCGAGAGCGAAATCGACATGGACGACATCGCTGCGTGCTTCACCTACTTTGGGAAGATCGCGGGCCAAAATGCCGGCCGGATCGTGGATGCGGGGAACCCCGACGTCGTCTCCCGCATTGAGTACGAGCCGGTTGGCGTGTGCGGGCTGATCGCCCCCTGGAACTACCCGCTGCTGCAGGCGGCCTGGAAGATCGCCCCGGCCCTGGCCGCCGGCTGCACTTTTGTGCTCAAGCCATCGGAGCTCACGCCGTCCACGTCCATCCTGATGATGAAGGTCCTCGAGGACCTGGGCCTGCCGCGCGGCACGGCCAACCTGGTGCTCGGCGCCGGTGCCGTGGCGGGTGCGCCGCTGGCGGAATCACCCGACGTGGACCTGGTTTCCTTCACCGGCGGCGTTGCAACCGGCAAGACGATCGCCGCGGCTGCGGCTGGAACGGTCAAGAAGGTCGCGCTTGAACTCGGCGGAAAGAACCCCAACGTTGTCTTCGCCGACGCCGACTTCGACGCCGCACTGGACAACGCCCTGAACGCCGCCTTCGTGCACTCCGGACAGGTCTGCTCCGCGGGTGCCCGGCTGATCGTCGAAGAGCCGATTGCCGAGCGCTTCACCGCCGAACTGGTCCGCCGCGCCGAGCAGATCCGCATGGGCGGGCCGTTCGATGAAAATGCCGAGACCGGGCCGCTGATCTCCGAGGCGCACCGGGACAAGGTCACCGCCTACGTAAAGAAGGCCCAGGAAGAAGGCGCACGGGTACGCTGCGGCGGAACCTGGGGCACAGGCGAGCTGGAAAAGGGCTACTACTATGCCCCCACCGTGCTGGACAACGTGAAGCGCGGCAGCTCGGCACTGCTGGATGAAGCCTTTGGCCCGGTGGTCACGGTTGAGACCTTCAACGGCGAAGACGAAGCCGTTGCCCTGGCCAATGACACCTCCTACGGCCTGGCCGGTGCCGTCTGGTCCGCCGACGCCGGCAAAACCCAGCGCGTTGCCCGCCGGCTGCGCCACGGCACCGTCTGGATCAACGACTTCCACCCCTACCTGCCGCAGGCGGAATGGGGAGGCTTCGGCATCTCCGGCGTCGGCCGGGAACTCGGCCCCACTGGCCTCGGTGAGTACCAGGAAGCCAAGCACATTTACCAGAACATCAATCCCCAGGTGACCGGCTGGTTCACCGACCACGGAAAGGTCAACTAAGTTCCATGACTGATCTGCAGAAAACCGAGTTCGATTACATCGTCATCGGCGGAGGCTCCGCCGGGGCGGCCGTCGCCTCCCGGCTCAGCGAGGACCCCTCCATCGACGTCGCGCTGGTGGAAGCCGGACCGGATGACCGCGGGCTGGATGAAATCCTCCAGCTGGACCGCTGGATGGAACTGCTGGAATCCGGGTACGACTGGGACTACCCGATCGAGCCGCAGGAGAACGGCAACTCCTTTATGCGCCACGCCCGCGCCAAGGTCATGGGCGGCTGCTCCAGCCACAACTCCTGCATCGCTTTCTGGGCCCCGCGCGAGGACATTGACGAATGGGAAACAAAGTTCGGCGCCGAAGGCTGGAACTCGGACATGGCGTTCCGCCTGTTCAAGCAGCTGGAAAAGAACGAGGACGCCGGCCCTGACGCTCCGCACCACGGGGACAGCGGCCCCGTTCACCTGATGAACATTCCGCCGAGTGACCCCTGCGGTGTGGCGCTGCTGGATGCCTGCGAGCAGGCCGGCATTCCCCGTGTGAAGTTCAATACCGGTGAAACCGTCATCAACGGCGCGAACTTCTTCCAGATCAACCGCCGCGCGGACGGAACCCGTTCGTCGTCGTCGGTCTCCTACATCCACCCGGTCATGGACCGGCCCAACTTCACCCTGCTGACCGGGCTGCGCGCCCGCGAACTGACGTTCGACGCGGATCACCGCTGCACCGGCGTGGACGTGGTGGACGGGCAGTTTGCCCGCACCCACGCGCTCACTGCGCGCACCGAGGTGATCCTCTCCGCCGGTGCGATCGATTCCCCCAAGCTGCTGATGCTTTCAGGCATCGGCCCCGCTGCGCACCTGGCCGAGCATGGGATCGAAGTGCGCGTTGACTCCCCCGGTGTCGGCGAAAACCTGCAGGACCACCCCGAAGGCGTCATCCAGTGGGAGGCCAAGCAGCCCATGCCCGAGTCCTCCACGCAGTGGTGGGAAATCGGCATCTTCACGCCCACCGAAGATGGCCTGGACCGGCCGGACCTGATGTTCCACTACGGGTCGGTGCCCTTCGACATGCATACCCTGCGCCAGGGCTACCCCACCACGGAGAACGGCTTCTGCCTGACTCCAAACGTCACCCACGCCCGGTCCCGGGGCACCGTGCGGCTGCGCAGCCGGGACTTCCGTGACAAGCCCATGGTGGACCCGCGGTACTTCACCGACCCGCATGACATGCGCGTGATGGTCTACGGGATCAGGAAGGCCCGCGAGATCGTTGCCTCGCCGGCCATGGCCGACTGGGCGGGCCGGGAACTCTATCCCGGGCAGGATGTCCAAACCGACGAAGAAATCACTGAGTACATCAAGAAGACCCACAACACGGTCTACCACCCGGCCGGCACCGTCCGGATGGGAGCGTCCGACGACGCGTCGTCGCCGCTGGATCCGCAGCTGCGGGTCAAGGGCGTCACCGGTCTCCGAGTGGCGGACGCTTCAGTGATGCCGGAGCTGACAACGGTGAACCCGAACATCACCACCATGATGATCGGCGAGCGCTGCGCTGAACTGGTCCGCGAAGCCCGCACCGGATCTGTTTCAGCTGCGCCTGCCGGCGTCGCCGCTATCTAGCGGTCCGGGCCCGAAGCGGACACGGGCGCAGGGTGCCTGTGTCCGCTTTTTTGGCTGCGCCGGTACTCTATGCGGATGGGGAAAAACCGCTGGCTTGCTTCCGTTCTGTCCGTCGCCGTCCTGGGGCTGACGCTAACTGCCTGCTCCTCGGAGGAGGGTCCCACCCCGGAAGAAGCAGCGAAAACGCTCGCGGAGGGCCTGGCGGAACTGGACGTTTCAGACAGCGTGTTCCTGGAATCCACCGCCGACGAAGCCAATACCCGGCTCGCGGATTGGACCGCGGGAATGGCCCCGCTGAAGCCTTCGGTCAGCGTGGCCTCGGTGGAAGAAACCGGCGACGGCGAGGCAGTTGCCACCCTGAACTATGTCTGGGACGTCAACGCCACGGACAATGACTACCGCTACGACACCACCGTGGCCCTGCAGCGCGGTGACGGCGATGAGTGGCAGGTCCGGCTCACCTCCACTGCGGTCCATCCGGATCTTGCGCCGGAAGACCACCTGGTCCGGGAGGTGTCCCCGGCTCCGCGAGGAAACATCCTCGGGGCCGGCGGCCAGGTGCTGGTCACTGAACGGCCCGTGTGGCGGGTGGGGATCGACAAGACCCGGATCCCGGAAGAGGAACTTGAAGCCTCCGCCGCCGCGCTGGCCGCCTTCCTGGAACTGGACCCGGCTCCGTTCACCGAGCAGGTCCTCGCAGCCGGACCGGAGGCCTTCGTGGAAGCCATTACGCTCCGCCAGGACTCAGTCAGCCCTCCGCCGGTATTCCAGTCCGAAGTCGCGGCGATACCAGGTGCCGCTGCCCTGAATTCCACACTGTCCCTAGCCCCCACCCGCACTTTCGCCCGAGCCCTGCTCGGTTCCGCCGGGGAGGCCACTGCGGAGCTGATTGAGAACTCCGACGGCGCCCTCTCCCCCGGTGACGTCACGGGCCTGTCAGGACTGCAGCGTGAATACGACGACGTGCTGCGCGGCTCGGATCCGGTGACCGTCGTGACCGCCACTGCCGATGACGTACGCTCCGCTCCCCTGTTCCAGGACCCGGGCAGCACGGGCGAGCTGCACACGACCCTGGACCCCGCGATCCAGGCCCTGGCCGAATCCGTGCTGGAAGACGAGCCATCCGCCTCCGCGCTGGTGGCTATCCAGCCCTCCACAGGCAACGTCCTCGCCGTAGCCAACGGACCCGGCAGCCAGGGCCAGCAGACCGCCCTGCTGGGACAGTACGCCCCGGGTTCCACGTTCAAGCTGGCTACCACCCTGGCGATGCTCCGCTCCGGGGAAACCTCCCAGGCCACGGTCTCCTGTCCCGCTGAGCTGAACGTGGACGGACGGAAGTTCAATAACGCCAGCACCTATCCCGCCCAGTTCCTGGGCGAGATCCCCCTAATCCAAGCCTTTGCCCAGTCCTGTAATACGGCGTTCATCAATGCCCGCGGGGAGGTTTCGCAGGCTTCCCTCTCCGAGGCGGCCCGGAGCCTGGGCATTGGAGTTGATTCCCCGATCGGGACGGGCGCCTACTTTGGTTCAGTCCCGGACAGTGCGGAAGGCACCGCGCACGCTGCCTCGATGATCGGGCAGGGACAGGTGCTCGTCTCTCCGTTCGCGCTGGCCGTAGCGGCTGCCTCCATCGGCAACGGCAGCCTGGTCTCCCCGGTGCTGGTTCAGCAGCCGCCGGCACCTGGGTCCTCTTCGCCCTCGGCCTCCGCTTCACCTTCCGCGACGCCGTCAGCGGAAGGCGGAACTCCGCTGACGGCGCAGGAAGCAGCTGCACTGAGGGAGATGATGCGCGCAGTGGTGACCGACGGCGGCGTGCAGCTCCTGGGTTCCGTGCCGGGAGAGCCCGTCATCGCCAAGACCGGAACGGCTGAATTCGGCAGCGACGTTCCGCCGCGCACCCACGCCTGGGTCGTGGCGCTGCAGGGCGACCTCGCCGTCGCGCTGTTCATCGAAGAAGGCGAACTGGGCTCCACCTCCGGCGGACCGGTCATGAAGGCGTTCCTGGACGGCATGGCCGGAACCGGCCAATAAGCTCTCCGGGGCCATCACTTCGGGGCAGTCCTGTCCCTTTTTTCCCGGCACGCGGCTAGCCTTCCGGCATGGGGAAGAACCGCTGGCTGGCCGCCATCCTTGCCGCTTCATTCTTTGGCCTGACCCTGGCCGGATGCTCTCCTGAAGAACGCCCGGGACCGGAGGGATCTGCGGCATCGCTGGCCGAGGGACTCTCCCGCCTGGACGTCACCGGAAACGAGTTTGCCGGGTCAACCGTCGAAGCGGTGAACGGCATGCTGGCCTACGAGGTTTCCGGCATGAACACCAAACCGACCGTCACCGTCTCGGAGATCGAAGAAGTCTCCGCCAATGAAGCAGTGGCCACCCTGAAGTACATGTGGGACGTCAATGCTTCCCCCCGGGACTACAGCTATGAGACCACCGTGACGCTGGAACGGAGCCGGGACAGCAACTGGCAGACCCGTTTCCGTTCCACGACCGTTCACCCGGACCTGCTGCCGGGCCAGCGGATGGTCCGCGACGCCAGCCCGCCGCCCCGGGCCGATGTGCTGGGCGCAGGCGGGTCCGTACTCATGCGTCACTGGCCGGTTTGGCGCGTGGGCCTGGACAAGTCGGTACTGGGCGGGCAGGAGTACGCCACCTCTGTCTTCTACCTTTCCCTCTACCTGAACCTGGATGCGGAGGCACTGGCGGCGAAGGTCCAGGCGGCCGGGCCGGACGCATTCGTCGAAGCCGTCACGGTGCGCCAGGACACGGTGCCGCCGGCGTTCGAGTCGGACATCGCCACCATTCCCGGTGCCGCTGCCCTGGCGGACAGACTGGTCCTGGGACCCAGCCCCGGTTTCGCGGCGAACCTGCTGGGGGCCGTAGGGCCGGCCAGCGCCGAAACAGCCGACACCGGGCCGATGGCGCCCGGGGACCTGACCGGCCTTTCGGGCCTGCAGCTTGAATACGATGCGCAGCTCCGGGGCGCCGACGCCGTGAGCATACGGATCCTGGGCGCGGACAACGTGCCATCCGAGCCGCTCTTCGAAGCACCCGCTGAGCCCGGAACGCCGCTGCAGACCACACTGGACCTGACGGTACAGGCCAAGGCCGACGCCGTTCTCGCGGCTGCACCGGGCGCTGCACTGGTTGCCGTCCAGCCCTCCACCGGCAATGTCCTGGCCGTAGCCAACGGCCCCGCAACGGAAGGGGCACAGACCGCTCTGCTGGGCGAGTATTCCCTGGGCACCGGCTTCCAGCCCGTCACTGCACTGGCCCGCCTGCGTGCCGGAAGCGCGGAGGTGCCCGACGACGCGGCGCTGGCCGCTGCCGCAGAAGCCCTGGGTCTGGGCGTCGGCTCCAGTCTGGGAACGCAGGCTTTCTACGGGGCAGTGCCGGACAGCTCCGACGGAACACGGCAGGCCGGCTCCGTGAACGCCGGAGGCCAGGTCGTAGCTTCGCCCCTCGCAGCTGCGGTTGCTGCGGCAACCGTGGCCAGGGGGGAACGGGTTTCACCGGTCCTGGTCCTCAGCCCGGCGGCACCCGGCGGCAGCGGAGCGGACACGGCCCAGGACCCGCCGTCGTCCGGCGCAGACGGCCCACCGGCAATCAGCCCGGAAGAAGCCGAATCGCTGCGCAGCGCGCTGCGCGCCAACGTTGCCGGGGGAAGCGCCGGGGAAGCGCTTGGAGCTCTGGAGTCAGTTGCCGGCAAACCGGTGCTGGCAGCGGAAGGAACCGCCGGAACGGGCGGAGAGAAGGCTGATCACGGCTGGGTGACGGCGATCCAGGGTGACCTTGCCGTAGCGGTGTTCGTCCAGGGCAGCAGTGCGGACTCGGCAGCTGTGGCGGCAGCCTTCCTGGAGAGCCTTGGGGGCTAGCGGTAGTACGGACCCGGGTACGTGCCGTAGGGAGCGTTGCGGCTGTAGGGCACCAGTCCGGAACCGGACGTCGGCACGATCCGCTTGCCCAGGGGCGTGAGGGAAATGGGGATCATCTTCAGGTTTGCGATGCCCAGCGGGATGCCGATGATGCTCAGGAACATCGGGATGGCCGTAGCGACGTGCCCAAAGGCGATCCAGATGCCGGCAAAGATTACCCAGATCACGTTTCCCACGGTGGCGAGCACGCCGGTTCCCCGGCCGCTGTCCACCACCGTACGACCGAAGGGCCAGAGGGCGTAGGAGGCGATCCTGAAGGACGCTATGCCGAACGGGATGGTCACGATCAGCAGGCAGCAGACGATTCCGGCCAGTACATAGCCCAAGGCCAGCCAGATACCGCCGAACAGGAGCCAGATGACGTTCAGGATTGCCTTCATGGACCCATTGTTCTCCATTTGGCCTGCGGAGTCACGGGCAGCTGCTTACCGGCTGTGCTCCCCTTATGCCTAGACTGGGGACATGCCGCCAACCAATGATGCAGGTGTACCCGTCGAACTCGGATCCAGCGACTGCTGGGACTACATCCGCCAAGCGTCCGTGGGGCGGCTGGCCGTGGTGGTCCAGGGACATCCCGAAATCTTCCCCATCAACTTCGCCGTGGACCACGGAACCCTGGTTTTCCGCACTGCTGAAGGCACCAAGCTCGCCGCAGCACTGAACGGGTCTGCAGTGGCATTCGAAGTCGACGGTTACGACGACCGCCTGGGCTACGCGTGGAGCGTTGTTGCCAAAGGCACGGCGTCCCGGCTCGAGTCCATCGAAGATGTCCTGGACTCCGCTGACCTGGAGCTCTTCCCCTGGCAGGCCGGGGAAAAGAACCACTTCATCCGGATTGTGCCGGCCGAGACTACCGGCCGCCGCTTCCTGATCAGCAACGCAGCACGGCGGCATGTCCTTGAAGCCCGCCGCCGCCAGGCGCTGATCGAGTAGGCATGACGGTTTCCCTGGTGCGGTTCGCATCCCTTCCGTCGCGTCCCTGGGGGTCGAATTCCGGCCGGGCCAAGGACCTGGCATCCGGACCGTTAGATTCAACCGGCAGCCCCGCGTGGCGCCTGTCCGCTGCAACCGTTGAGAAGTCCGGACCATTCACCCTGTTCCCGGGCGCGGACCGGATCACCGTTCCGGTGGAGGGGGAACTGCTGCTCCTGAATGTTGACGGTACGGAGCATGCCATGGAGCGGCTTCGGCCCCTGCGCTATCCCGGCGACGTTCCCGTCCAGGCGTCCCTGCCCACCGGCGAAGTCACGGTGCTGAACACCCTCGTGAACAGGGACGGCTACGGCGCCGCGGTGATGGTGGTGGAACTGTCCAAGAAGATTTCTCCGTCCCTCGGACCGGACCAGTTCCTGGTCCTGCTGCAGGGATCGGCCAGGGCGGTGTTCGACGGCGGAGACGTCACCGAGGAGCTCGAAATGCTGGACACCGTGGCCGGCGGAGCGGAACAGCCGCAGGTGCTCGGCCGTGGCTTTGCCGCCGTCGTCAGTTTCTATCCCGTGGACTGAGCGCGGAATCCGGCAGGCCTGGGCCGCTGCGCCCCGGATGCCTAGCATCGAGGCATGAGCACATCACCCACGTCGTTGAACGAGCTGCCCAGGATCGGCGCCCCTGCCACACGCGGGCTGGGAACAGCGGGTTTCACCACCCTCCGGCAGCTTGCCGGAGTGCCGCGCGGCGATCTGGCCCAGCTTCACGGCGTGGGTCCGAAAGCCTTGGACATCATTGAAGCGGCGCTGAACGAGCACGGGCTCAGCCTTGCCTAGCCCCGTGTACACTTCGGCAGATGGTGAACCTTGGGGGCGGCGAAACCGGCGAACCGCCCGGGGATGAGGACGGCTCCCGGGACATCGCAGCGGACACCAGCCGGGCACGGCAAACCAGGCTGCTGGCCGCGGCCCTGACCGGAGCTCTGTGGGTGGCGAGCGGAGCAGTAGCTTCTGCCCTTGCTGCCCTCCCGCAGACACCTGGACTTGCCTGGGTTGTCATTCCGCGGACTGTCCAGCTCAGTTTTGATGCCGGAGAATCCGGTCCGCCGCCGGCAGACCAGTGGGCGGCCGCCCTGTCCGGAGCAGTCCTGGTGTCTGCTCTGACCGTGATGCTGCTGCATCGGCTGGCCCAGCGCAGGACGGGGACGTGGCTTTCCCCGTTTCAGGCCGCGTGGGTGTGCGTCATTTTCGCTTCCGCGGCAGGTTCCGTTTTCCTGGGCCTGCGCGGCCTCCTGCTCGGCTGGCCGCCGGAGCAGCCCGAATTCCTCGCCGGTTCCCTGGTTCCGCCCGTGGTGGCTGGAACCTGCTGGGGTTTCCTGTGGGGATGGCTGCCTGCGTTGGCCGCAGCCCGCAATGCCGGGCCGGGAACCGTCCCCGCCCCGTCCGGCACCGGGCTTCGCATCACAGGCCGGTTCTTCGTTCCCCTGGCAGCTGCCGTGCTGGCAGGTGCTGCAGCACTGGCCCTCCTGGCGTCATCGCAGCCCGGCCGCCCTTTGGAAGAGCGGCAGTATGTACCGGAGGCCGCAGCGCCGCCCGCGCCGGAATCCGTTCCGGCGCCGGTCCCCGTAGTGATCGGTGCCCCGGAGTTCGGCCACGCCTTTGAAGAGCCCGACCCCGCGTGGTGCACCGGAGACGAAGTTCGGATGGACATAGACGGCTTCGATGCTGGGCTGGGGAGCAGGGTTGCCCGCATCACACTGGAAGTGACCGGCGGCCGCAGCTGTGTTGTGCACGCTTATCCTGACCTGGACTTCAACCGGACCGATGGATGGGTCATGGACATCACTGCTGTTCACGGCGGGTCCATGATGACCACGGATACGGACCAGGCTCCGTTCACCCTTGAGCCCGGCCAGTTCGCCGAAGCGGGCATCGGCTGGCGCGCCACGGCCGGGGCCGGGATGAGCAGGGTGGCCACGCTGCTGGTGGCCCCTTATTCCGGAACCCTCCGCCAGAGCCTGGAAGTGGACTTTGACCTGACGGAACCAGGCTTCCTGACGGTTACTTCCTGGACTCCCGCCGACCCTGACGCACCACCGCCCGGAAGCCTGCCCATGCCCTGACCTTGGGTCACCTCGACCCAACAAGAAAGGCCCTGCACCGGATAACGGGTGCAGGGCCTTTCTTTCTTATGCGCTGTGGTTAGCGGCCGCGGCGTTCGTTCGATGCCGGGGCGGTTGCGCGGCGGGGGCCGGAGGAGCGTGCCGGGCGGCCGCTGCCTGCCGGAGCAGCTGCACGGGTTCCGCCGGAGCGGTGCGTTCCGGAAGCTGCCACGTCGCCGGCGCGCTGGCCGGTGGCGGGTCGGCGGTTGCGGCCCTGCGAAGTGGCGGCTGCGGCGGCGCCGCGGCGGCCTTCGGGGCTGCGCTGGGCGCGGGGCGACTCGGAGGCAGCAGTGCGCTCGGCGGAAACGCGTCCGCGGCCGCCTGCACCGCCGCGGCCGCCTGCGCGGGTACCGGTGCCGGAACCTGAACGGGCTGCGCGCTTGCGCTGGGCGTTGGCGCCGGTGGAACGGCCTGCACCCTGCTGCGGGGACTTCGCTGCGAGCTGCGCTGCACGGACGTGCGGCTCCACCACAGCTGCGCGCTCACCGATGAGCTTGGCGATGGACGGGGAGTTGTGGGAGACCTTCTCGATCGAGACGTCGACGCCGGCAGCCTTCATCAGCTTGGACACCTCGCCCTTCTGCTCGGGCAGGGTCACCGTGACAACGGTTCCGTCCGAGCCGGCACGTGCCGTACGTCCGGAGCGGTGCAGGTATGCCTTGTGCTCCGTGGGCGGATCGATGTGGACAACCAGCTCGACGTCGTTCACGTGGACGCCGCGGGCGGCGACGTCGGTGGCGACCAGGACGCGGACGTCGCCTGAGGCGAACTCCGCCAGGTTCCGGTCGCGGGCGTTCTGCGAGAGGTTGCCGTGCAGGTCAACCGTCGGAATGCCGCTGTCCGTGAGGAACTTCGCCATCTTGCGGGCGTGGTGCTTGGTGCGCATGAACATGATGCGGCGGCCCTGGCCGGAGGCCAGTTCCTTGACCAGCAGCTTCTTGGCGGTCTGGTCCTGGACCAGGAGCACGTGGTGTTCCATGGTGGACACTGCAGCCTGCGGCTCGTCAACGGAGTGGGTCAGCGGGTTGGAAAGGTAGCGGCGGACCAGCTTGTCCACGCCGTTGTCCAGTGTGGCGGAGAAGAGCATGCGCTGGCCCTTTTCCGGCGTACGGTCCAGCAGTCGCTGCACAACCGGGAGGAAGCCGAGGTCGGCCATGTGATCGGCCTCGTCAAGGACGGTGATTTCAACGGACTCCAGGCTGATGACCTTCTGCTTCATCAGGTCCTCGAGGCGGCCGGGGCAGGCAATGACAATGTCGACGCCGGCGCCGAGCGCCTTTTCCTGGCGCTGCTGCGAAACGCCGCCGTAGATCACGGTGGTGTTCAGGCCCAGCTCGGCAGCGAGCGGCTCGATCACATTGTTGATCTGCGTCGCCAGTTCACGGGTCGGTGCCAGCACCAGGCCCAGCGGGCGGTTCGGCCGGCGGCGGTAGGCGGCTTCAGCCTCAGCCAGCCGGGTGACCAGCGGCAGGGAGAAAGCGAGGGTCTTGCCGGAGCCGGTGCGTCCGCGGCCCAGTACATCCCGGCCCTTGAGGGTGTCAGGAAGGGTTTCCACCTGGATGGGGAACGGCTCTGCGATTCCCTGGGCGGAGAGGTTTGAAACAAGTGCCTTGGGTACGCCAAGGGCAGCAAAAGTGGTCATGAAAAGACAGGCAACTTTCGGTAAGTGGCCCCCTATGCCGTGTGGCGCAGAGGGTTCGCCGAAGAAAAGTCAGACAGTGTCCACCGCCCCGTGAGATTACGGGCGGGACAAAAGAAAGCGTTCATCGACGCAGGTTGCGCTGCTTACACACGCGGCTTTTAGGCGCGGCAGTCGCAACAACTTCCCCCAGTTTACCGGATCGGTCCCAGTTACCTAATTAGGGGTGCTTACGGCGGACACAGTGAAGTGCCGGCACACGGTTAGCATTAACAGTGATGACTACTGACCCAGCCCTGCCCGTTTCCGACGCTGCCGACGGGTCCGAGAGCCCTGATTCCTTGCATTTCCGGGCCCCGGTGTCCTTTGTCCGCAGGGGTTCGCGCCTGCAGGGACGGCGCCAGCAGGCCTGGGACGAGCTCTCCGATGTTTTCGTCATCGACGTCCCCCGCGTGCATTCGGACACATCAGTGGATCCGGACTACGTGTTCGACGCCGAAGCCGCCTTCGGCCGCAAGGCTCCCCTCGTCGTCGAGATCGGTTCGGGCCTCGGCGAAGCCATCACGCACGCGGCGGAACAGAATCCGGACAAGAACTTCCTCGCTGTTGAGGTCTACCTTCCCGGCCTTGCCCAGACACTGCAGCGCATTGGCCAGAAGAACCTGACTAATGTGCGGGTGGTCCAGGCGAACGCTCCCGAAGTCCTCACCACCATGCTGCCGGCCGGTTCCGTTGACGAACTCTGGGTCTTCTTCCCCGACCCCTGGCACAAGACCCGGCACCACAAGCGCCGCATGGTCAAGGACACCTTCGCCGAACTCGCTGCCCGGGCACTAATGCCCGGCGGACTGTGGCGGCTGGCCACGGACTGGTCCGACTACGCCGTCCAGATGCGCGAGGTCCTGGACGCCTCTGCGCAGTTCGAAAGCCTGCACCCGGGCGAGCGCTCCGGTGCGGAGAGTCCGCTAACCCAGGTCCGTGCCCAGGGGCTGGAAGGCAAGGAAGCCTCCGACGACGCCGACACCCGCGGCGGCTGGGCCCCGCGCTTCGACGGCCGCATCCTCACCAGCTTCGAGAACAAGGCGCACCAGGCCGGCCGCCTCATTTTCGACCTGACGTACCGTCGCATCTAGTTCTGCAGCCGCACCCGGTGGTACTGAGACAGCACCGCTTAACCACATCCCCGAAGGCGTCCGGTTGTACCGGACCGCAGCGGGAACCAACGCGAAGGAACAGGCGATGACCCTGAAAGAAAAGCTCCAGGCAGACGTGACCGCCCACATGAAGGCCGGGCGAAAGCTGGAACTGACCACAGTCCGCAACGTCCTGGGCGAAATCGGCACCCGCGAGAAGTCCGGGAAGACCCCTGTCGAGCTGACGGACCAGGAGGTCGTCTCGCTTTTGCAGAAGGAAGCAGCCAAGCGCCGCGACACTGCCCGGATCTACACGGAGGCCGGCCAGCAGGACCGCGCTGACGCGGAAATCGCCGAGGCGGAAGTGATCGAGGCGTACCTGCCTGAGGCGCTGAGCGAGGAAGACGTCACCGCGATCGTGGACAGTGTCATCGCCGAGCTGAAGGCCGGCGGCACCGAGCTCAGCATGCGCTCCATGGGACAGGTCATGAAACCGGTTACTGCGAAGGTTGCAGGGCGGTTCGACGGCAAGGCCGTCAGCGACATCGTCCGTTCGCGGCTCGCCTAACGGCCCGGGCCGCAGCATCCCGGACCGTCTGGTCCGTAAAACAGAACCGCATACGGGCGGCCTCTTGTGCCGGAGTGGTTTGTAGTGCAAACTACTTTGCATGAGCAGACATGAAGCGGGAGCGCACCTCTCGGCCACACCGAAACAGTCCACGGAACACCCGGACTCCGCGGCCGCGGAAGAGCTGCCCCTTGACCTGCACTCAGCACTTCGAGTGGTGCAGGACGCAGAACGTTCCGCCCGCCGGGGCCTGAGCGGCAACACCGCCCTGGTGTATCTGCTCTGGGGCGCCACCTGGATCATCGGATACGGCACACTGTGGGGAACGCAGCAGGGCTGGCTTCCCCTTGAACCGCCGGCCGCGCTGCTCGTCCTCGGGACCGCGCTGGCAGTCGCCACCGTCTCCACCATTGCCATCTTCTTCCGCAGCAGCCGGGGCCTGCGCGGACAGTCAGCGTTCCAGGGCGGGATGTATGGCGCCGCCTGGGCACTCGGGTTTACCGTCATGGGCGGACTGAGCGCCGTCATCGGCAGGGCGGTCGAGGACTTCTGGCTCCGGGGCCTGCTGATCAACTCCATAGCGATCCTCATCGTCGGGCTGCTCTACATCACCGGCGGGACAACCTTCAACGACCGCGCACAATCCTTCCTGGGCATTTGGCTGCTGCTCGTCACGGTTGCCGCGCTGGTCTCCGGCCCGGACCATTTCCTCGCCGTCTTCCTTTTCCTGGGCGCCACCGGCCTGCTGGCCGGATCCGCCGTCGAATACCTGCGCACCCGCAGGCAGCGGAACGGCGGGGCAGATGCCTGAACTGGACCCCGTTATCCACGCCGAATCCCGCCTGCGTGCGCTCACCACCCTCAATGAAGTCGGCGAGAACAACCAGATTGCCTTCACCAAGCTGCAGAAAATGCTGGAGATGACAGCCGGCAACCTCTCCACCCACCTGCGGAAGCTTGAAACCGCCGGCTACGTGGAAGTCACCAAGACCATCGAAGGCCGCACGCCCGCCACCTATGTGGGCATCACACCCGAGGGGAAAGCTGCCTACGCCCGCTACCGCAAGAACCTCCAGGATTTGCTCTCAGGCCTGGCCTAACCGCCGCACCAACCGCAGGAGCCCCATCATGACCCTTCCTTCCCGTCCTTCCAGCGAAGTCCTCTCCGGCGCCTACGGCGTCCGCAAAAGCTACGGTCCGGTGTCCGCCCTGGACGGCGTTGATTTCACCGTCACCGCCGGCGAGACGGTCGGCCTGCTGGGACCCAACGGTGCGGGCAAGTCCACGCTGCTGAACCTGCTCAGCGGACTCCGCCAGCCGGACTCCGGCCGCGTCGAACTCTTCGGCCGTGATCCGCGGAACCCGCAGGCCCGCCAGCAGCTGGGCACAACACCCCAGGCGACCTCGGTACCCGCCACCCTGCGGGTGCGTGAAACAGTGGACTTCGTCGGCTCGCACTACGCTAACCCGATACCCACGGCCGAGTTGCTGGACGGGTTTGGACTGGGCCCGGCAGCGGGCAAGCAGTGCGGCGGCCTGTCCGGCGGGCAGCAGCGCCGCCTGCTGGTGGCCCTTGCCCTGGTGGGCAGGCCCCGGCTGGTGATCCTGGACGAGCCAACCACCGGGCTGGACGTCGAAGCACGGGAGAACCTCTGGGAACGGCTGGCGGATTACCGTGCCGGGGGTGGAACACTCCTGATCACCAGCCATTACCTCGATGAAATCCAGACCCTGGCCAGCCGAGTCGTTGTCATCAACAGCGGCGCCGTTGTGGCAGACGGCCAGGTTGACGAGATCCGCAGCCGGGTCAGCGTCAGCCGGGTTTCCTTCCACACGGCCCTGCCGGCGTCGTTCTTCGAGTCCCTGCCGGACACAGTGTCAGTGAACCTGTCACCCTCCGGTGCCACCACGGTCCTGACGCACGACGCCGACGCCACCGTGCGCACGCTGGTGCAGGACCAGCTGGATTTCCGCGGGCTCGAGGTCCACGCCGCGAGCCTGGAAGAAGCATTCATTTCCCTCACCCACTCCCCCGCCGGAGGCGACCCGGTCCCGCAGGGCCGCGCCATGGACAGGAAGGCAGCCCGATGAGTGCCACCGCGGCAGTGCCCCGCCACGTTGAAACCCCCGCCAACAAACCGCTCTTCGCCCTGATCCGGATCCACACCCGGGCCCAGGTGCTCGAACAACTGCGGATTCCGGTGGCGGTGCTGTCCTCGACGGTTTTCCCCACCCTCGCACTGGTCTTCTTTGTACTGCCGCAGACTGCCGTGACATCCAACCCACAGGCATCGCTGATGTCGATTGCGCAGCTCGCGGTCTTCGGCGTGATGAGTGCGTTCCTGTTCAACTACGGAATCGGTGTGGCCGAGGAACGGGCGAACCCGTGGAGCAGCTATGTGCGCACGCTGCCTGTCGGGGCTTTCCCCGCTACCGTGGCACGCGCCGTGACGGCCATGATGTTCGCCTTCTTCGCGCTGATTCCGGTTCTGGCGGTCGGAGCCACCACCACCGCCGGCCTGCAGTTGTACACGGACGGAACCCTGTCCTGGTGGCGGATACCGGCGTCCGTGGCGGTGTGGCTGCTCTGCGGCCTGCCGTTCCTGTTCCTGGGCCTGCTGATCGGCTATCTATGCACCTCGAAAGTGGCCATCGCGCTCACTCAGGTGGTCTTCTTTCCGCTGGCTTTCGCGGGCGGAATGATGCTTCCCCCGGCCATCTTCTCCCCCGGCCTAAACGCGTTTTCCCAGTTCCTGCCCTCACGGGCGGCACGTGACATTTCAGTCTCGGCGTTATCCGGTGCGGAACTGGCACCGACGTCGGTCATGTGCTTCCTTGCCTGGACCGTCCTGCTGTGCGCGGGGGCGGTTTGGGCCAACCGGAGGGACCAGGGCCGCCGCTTCCGCTGATTGCCCTAGTTGGCGCGGAAAAAGTCGCCGCGGTCGGCGGTATAGCCAAGTTCGGTCTCGACCGCGGCACCCTTGCCTGCCGGCAATGCCATCACACGGCGCCTGCGGGCCACCAGCGCTGCAAGACCTGTGCGTTCGGGAGCCTTGGAGGCGGGCGGGCGCTGCCCCCGGGAGAGAGTGACGACGTCGCCGGCGAGGCCGGCCGCGAACACCCGCCCCATGTCGGTGCTGCGCTGCTGGACCTGGTCAAGTTCGGCGGAGAGCTGGTCCACGCGCTGCCGGAGACCGTTCACCTGCTGCTGGAGCTGCATGATGCGCTTGATGCCTTCAAGCGAGACGCCTTCCTGGGACAGGCGCTGGACCTCCCGCAGCATCTCGATGTCCCGCTGCGAGTACCGGCGGGACCGGCCGGGTGCCCGGCTGGGGCTGACGATGCCCAGCCGGTCGTACTGGCGGAGCGTCTGCGGATGCATGTCCGCCAGTTCTGCGGCGACCGAGATCACGAAGATCGGCGCATTGACGTCGATGCCCACTGCCCTCCCCTTCGTTTCCCTGGTGTTCCCGTTATATTAGCCGCGTGCCCGGCGGGCGCGGCTGATGCGCTAAAGGCGTGCCTTGGCCGCGAGCCCCGCCCGCGGGTCCTCGCCCTTGGTCGCGTCCGCGAAGGCCTCCACCGCCGCCTTGGCGTCCTTGTTCAGATGCGAGGGAACTGCGACGTCGACTGTCACCAGCAGGTCGCCGTTGCCCTTGGAGGTGTGGACGCCGCGGCCCTTGACCCGCAGTGTGCGGCCGGACGGTGTGCCGGCCGGAACCTTGAGCTTGACCTTGTCCGCGGTCAGCGTGGGCACCTCAATGGTGGCGCCCAGCGCCGCCTCCGGGAACGTAATGGGAACGTGGATGCGGATGTTGTTCCCGTCCCGGACAAAAAAGTCGTGCGGGGTGACGTGCACGGTGACCATAAGGTCGCCGTTGCCGGCAGCGCCCGGCATCCCCTTGCCGCGCACCCGGATGCGCTGGCCGTCCTTGACCCCGGCGGGAACGCGGACTTCGACCACTTCGCCGCTGGGTTCGCGCAGTCCAATCACCGTTCCGTTGATGGAACCGGCGAAGGAGATGGTGGTACTTGCCGTGCGGTCCGCGCCCTTCTGGGGCGGTGCGGAGCCGAAGCCTCCGCCGCCGAAACCGCCGCCGCCAAACAGGTCGGCGAACTCCGGCGGGATGTTGCTTCCGCCGGTGCTGTACGTGGTGCGGCGTGAGCGCCCGGAGGACTGGTTGAACAGTCCGCCGAAGATGTCCTCGAATCCCGCGCCGCCGCCGGCGGGTCCGCCTCCGCCGCCTGCGGAGAACCGGGCACCGCTGCCCATGGCCCGGATGGCGTCGTACTGCTGGCGTTCCTCGGCGTCTGAGAGCACCGAGTAGGCCTCGGAGACGTCCTTGAACATCTTCTCCGCGGACGGATCATTCTGGTTCTGGTCCGGGTGGTACTTGCGGGCGAGCTTCCGGTACGACTTCTTGATGTCGGCGTCGGAAGCATCCTTGGGAACACCCAGAATCTTGTAGAAATCCTTGTCGACCCAATCCTGGCTAGCCAATTGGTGTCCCCTTCCTGTGTCTTGCATAAACAACGCTTAGGCCTGCTCCGGTGCGGAGCCGCCAGGGACCGCCTTTCGGCGGCCCCTGGCGTAAAGTGCTACTGCTCCGGAACGGAGACAATCACCTGTGCCGCACGCAGCACCCGCTCGTTCGCCTTGTAACCGGTGCGCAGGATCTGCGTAACGGCGTCGAAGGTGACATCGGAGCTCTGCTGCTGGATCAGTGCTTCGTGGATGTTCGGATCGAACTCCACTCCGGTCTCGTCGATCCGGCTCAGGCCGTAGCCCTTGAGCGTGTTTTCCAGTTTTACGGCGATCGAGGCGAAGGGCCCCTCCGCGAGGTCGCCGTGCTGGCGGGCAGCCTCGATGTCATCCAGGACCGGCAGGAGGGAATTGAGCATTCCGACCACTGCCATTTCCCGGGCGACGTCGCGGTCCCGCTCCACCCGGCGGCGGTAATTCACGTACTCGGCCTGCAGCCGCAGCAGGTCGTTGCGCAGTTCCGCCGCTTCCGGGGATCCAGCAGCTGCGGGCGCCTCGGCACCGGCACTGTTCAGGATCTCCTCCGCCTGTGACAGGGCGTCGCCCTCGGCGCCGCCCTCCGCGGCGGGCTGGGCGCCCGCCTCGGAGGATCCTGCCTGCTGTGACTGGGGGTCCAGGTTTTCCTCGGGCTCGTTGCCCGGGGTCTGGTTTCCGTTCGCGTCCTCAGCAGCCATGGCTACTTCTTTTCTTCGTCATCGACGACTTCGGCATCCACGATGTCTTCGTCGCCTGCAGCAGAACCGCCTGCACCTTCGCCTGCTGCGGAACCGCCCTCAGCGCCGGCACCCGGGTCACCGGCTGCCTGGGCCTGGGAGTAGATGGCTTCGCCGAGCTTGGTCTGGGAGGCCTGCAGCTTCTCGAACGCGGTCTTCACCTCGTCGTCGTTGTCGGTGCCTTCCAGAGCCTTCTTCAGCGCATCGACGTCGCCCTTGACCTCGGACTTGACGTCCTCGGGCAGCTTGTCGTCGTTGTCGGTGAGGAGCTTGTCCACCGAGTAGGCCAGCTGTTCAGCGGAGTTGCGGACGTCGGCTGCCTCGCGGCGCTTCTTGTCCTCCGCAGCGTGCTCTTCGGCTTCGCGGACCATGCGGTCGATGTCTTCCTTGGAGAGGGAGGAACCGCCGGTGATGGTCATGGACTGCTCAGCGCCGGTGCCCTTGTCCTTCGCGGAGACGTGGACAATGCCGTTGGCATCGATGTCGAAGGTGACCTCGACCTGCGGCACGCCGCGCGGAGCCGGAGCAATGCCGGTCAGCTCGAAGGTGCCCAGCGGCTTGTTGTCCCGGGTGAACTCACGCTCGCCCTGGAAGACCTGGATGGCAACCGAAGGCTGGTTGTCGTCCGCCGTGGTGAAGGTTTCGCTGCGCTTGGTCGGGATGGCCGTGTTGCGCTCGATCAGCTTGGTCATCACGCCGCCCTTGGTCTCAATGCCCAGGGACAGCGGGGTGACGTCGATCAGCAGCACGTCCTTGCGCTCACCCTTCAGGACACCGGCCTGCAGCGCTGCGCCAACGGCCACAACCTCATCCGGGTTCACGCCCTTGTTCGGTTCCTGGCCTCCGGCCAGTTCCTTGACCAGCTCGGAGACGGCCGGCATACGGGTGGAGCCGCCAACCAGGATGATGTGGTCGATGTCCGAAACCTTGATGCCGGCTTCGGAGATGACGTCGTTGAACGGCTTCTTGGTGCGGTCCAGCAGGTCCTTGGTCAGGTCCTGGAACTTGGCCCGGGAGAGGTGCTCGTCCAGGTGGACGGGGCCTTCGGGGGTCACCGAGAGGTACTGCAGGGAGATGTTGGTGGAAGTGGCCGAGGACAGTTCCTTCTTGGCCTGCTCGGCTGCTTCCTTCAGGCGCTGGAGGGCAATCTTGTCCTTGGACAGGTCGGCACCCTTGGCCTTTGCCTGGCTCAGCAGGTAGTCGACGATCCGCTGGTCCCAGTCGTCGCCGCCGAGGCGGTTGTCGCCGGCCGTGGCGCGGACCTGGATGGTGGAGAAGTCGTCTTCGTCCTTGCCGACTTCCAGCAGGGAGACGTCGAAGGTGCCGCCGCCGAGGTCGAAGACCAGGATGAGTTCGTCTTCCTTGCCCTTGTCCAGGCCGTAGGCGAGCGCTGCGGCGGTGGGCTCGTTGACGATGCGCAGGACGTTCAGCCCGGCGATCTCGCCGGCTTCCTTGGTGGCCTGGCGCTCGGCGTCATTGAAGTAGGCCGGGACGGTCACGACGGCGTCGGTAACCTTTTCGCCCAGGTATGCCTCGGCGTCGGCCTTGAGCTTCTGCAGGATGCGGGCGGAGATTTCCTGGGCGGTGTACTTCTTGCCGTCGATGTCCACGTTCCAGTCGGTGCCCATGTGGCGCTTGACCGAGGAAATGGTGCGGTCGATGTTGTTGACGGCCTGGCGCTTGGCGATCTCGCCGACCAGGACTTCACCGGACTTCGCGAAAGCAACAACCGACGGGGTGGTCCGGCCGCCTTCGGCGTTGGCGATAACGGTGGGCTCGCCGCCTTCCAGGACGGAGACAACGGAGTTGGTGGTTCCGAGGTCGATACCTACTGCACGTGACATATTTGCTTCCTCTTTCCTTGGAAATCGATGGCCGCTGCTTGGATGCTCTCGGCAAAAAATCAGTCGGAGCATCCGCTGCGCCACCCGTAGCGCATATTGAGCGTTCTGCACTCAACTTTACTCCGGGACAGCTTTTTGTCAACAAAGTTGAGTGCCATCGACTCAACTCTTTGAACCTTGTGCGGACTCCTCAGCCGCCCACCGCGTGGAGCAGGGAACGCCCCCAAAACTGTGCCTTCTCGACCTCCCCGGCCAGCAGCGGCCCTTCCGTTCCTTTCACGTAGAAGGGCTGCGGCGCGGCAACTATCTCCGCCCCGCGGCGCCGAAGTTCATCGGAGAGTTTCCCTGCGGCGTCGCCGTGGATGAACAGCCGAACCCGGGTGTCGAAGGCAGCCGCACGCACTCCCTGAAGCTGGTCCGGCCCCAGCGCCTCCAGCGCGGCCGAAATGATGGGGGTCGGCCGCCAGCCGTTGATCGGACTGCCCACTACCAGCAGGTCTCCCTCCCTCAGGGTTTCCGGGCGGAAGGCCGGGACCTGCGCGGCTTCTCCGTCCACCTCTTCAAGGGAACCGGCGATCGCTTCGGCTATGCGGCGCGTATTGCCGTAGGCGGAGTCATAAAGGACAACGGCCTTCATCCGGGTTCCTTCCTGTGCGCCTGACGGTTCCATGAAGGCACCGCCGCCGCAGTACGCACAAGGGGTTACCGGAATCGGCGTTCCGGGCAGCGGATTCCGCCCGATATGACACAGCATGACCCGCAGCGCGCGCTGCGGCAGATTTTTGGGGCCAGGTCCGCGTATCGTCCTGCTATGCCTCAGGACACGTACTCGCATGGACACCACCGCAGCGTAGTGAACGCGCATGCCACCCGCAGTGCCGCGGATTCTGCTGCCTACCTGCTCCCGCACCTGCAGCCCGGACTGCGCGTCCTCGACGTTGGATGCGGGCCCGGCAGCATTACCCTGGACCTCGCAGCACTCGCGGCACCGGGCCTGGTCACCGGGCTGGACCGCTCGGAGGACGTGCTGCTTCAGGCCCGCGCCCTCGCGGCCGAGCGCGGTGCGGACAACGTGGAGTTCCAGCCGGGGAACGTCTACGACCTTGATTTCCCGGACGACACGTTCGACGTCGTCCACGCCCACCAGGTACTCCAGCACCTGACGGACCCGGTGGCCGCCCTGCATGAAATGCGCCGCGTCACCCGCCCCGGCGGACTGGTGGCAGTGCGCGACGCCGACTACCGCGCCATGAGCTGGTACCCGGAGATACCTGAACTGCAGGAGTGGATGGACACCTACCAGCAAATTGCCCGGGGGAACCGGGCCGAACCCGATGCCGGCCGCAGGCTGGTTGCCTGGGCACTGGAGGCGGGGTTCACCGATCTCGAGCCGTCGTCGTCGAATTGGCTCTATGCAACCGACGAACGCCGCCGCTGGCACGCAGGGGCCTGGGCGGACCGGGTCCTCTACTCTGCCTACGCCGAACAGGCCGTGGAACGGGGCCTTGCAACGCGGGAAGACCTGGCCAGGATCGCCGAGGGCTGGAAGCGCTGGGCGGACTCTCCGGACGGCTGGTTCCTGATGCCCAACGGGGAACTGCTGGCCCGGGCGTGACGGGCCGCCGCTGAGGGAGGATGCCCGCACGGTGCTGGGTAGGCTGGGAGCATGTACCGAATCATCACGGTGTGCACCGGCAACATCTGCCGCTCGCCCATGGCACAGTTCAGCATTGAGCGCGCCCTGTCCGAAGCCGGGCTTGGAACGCAGACCGCAGTGGACTCCGCCGGTGTGACGGGTTGGGAAGCCGGACGTCCCATGGACCCCCGCGCCGTGGACGAACTGCTGAAGCACGCCTACCCGGCACCTGCCGTGGACAGTTTCCGGGCACGCGCCTTCGAGGCCGGCTGGTACGGTTCCCGGGATCTGGTACTCGCCCTCGACTACGGACACCTGACTCATATGCAGGCCGAAGCGCCGCCCGAAGACCAGCACAAAATCCGCATGCTTCGCAGCTTTGATCCTGCCGCCGCGAATCTTCCGGCCAGCGAGCAGGGCATCGAAGACCCCTGGTACGGGGACATGTCCGACTTCGACTCTTCCTACGCCCTGATCCAGGCTGCCGTTCCGGGTGTGGTGGAGCACGTCCGCGCCGCCCTGGCGGACCGCAGCAGATGACTGCTGCCGCCGGGCGCCCGCTGCTGATCGGCGTCGACGGGTTTTCCGGTGCGGGCAAAACCAGCCTGGCGCTTGAGCTGGCCGCCGTCCTGCGAGCCCACCGCTCCGTGGCAGTGTTCCACTTGGAAGACGTGTATCCGGGGTGGGACGGACTGCGGGAAGGCATGGAGTACTACCGCCGCGAAGTCCTGGCCCCGCTTGCCCTTGGGCAGGAGGCGAGCTGGCAGGCCTGGGACTGGGAAGCCGGATGCTATGACCAGCGGCGGCGGACCGAACCGGCCGAGATCGTCATCCTTGAAGGTGTCGGGGCCGGGCACCGCGCCGCTCGCGCCCTGCTCGATGCCGTGGTGTGGGTGCAGGCTCCGCAGGAGCTCCGCAAGGAACGGGCCCTGGCCCGCGACGGTGAGACGTACGCGCCGCACTGGGACCGGTGGGCCCGGCAGGAGGCCGCCTGGGCTGCCGCCGACCCGGTTGCCGATGAAGCAGAAGTCCTTCTATCGAGCGGTCCCGCCCATTTCCCGCTCCACCGGTACGTGCTGCGCGCACTGCAGTCACTTCCGCTTCCTGCTCCCGGCCTGGGCCTTCCCCAGCCCGGACCGGCAGTCTCCGTCCACACGGTGCAGGGGGCACCGGATCCGCAGGCACTTTTCACCACCCTGTTCGGCGCCAGCCCCAACGCCGTGTGGCTGGACAGCTCCGACGCCGGTGCCGCCGGTGCCGGGGGAAGCCCGCCTGAACGCAGCAGGTTCAGCATCATGGCGGACGTCGGCGGGCCGCTGGGCCGCCATGCCCTCCATTCATCCGGGAACACCCGGGTGGCCTGGGGCCCGGTGACCGTGAACGTCCCCGGCCCGTTCTTCCGCTGGCTGGATTCCGAGTGGGGCACGCCTCAGGTGCCTGTCCCGGACTCGTACCCCTGCCCATTTGCCCTCGGCTGGATGGGAGCGCTGGGCTACGGACTAAAACGCGAAACGGGTTCTGCAGCCGCGGGGACGGCAGGCCCGGGCCAGACTCCCGCAGCGGACGCCGCTCTTGTCTTCGCTGCCCGCGCTGTAGTGCTGGACCATGCCCGGGGCCAGGCCCATTTACTCCTCCTGCACGATCCGGACCTGGAAGAGTCCGCTGCAGCCACCGGCCAGGGCAGCGCCGCCGCAGCAGGCGTCCCGGAACCCGGCACGCCCAGTGCCCGCTGGCTCCAGGAGGCGCGGAACGCCGTCGAGGGTGCCCGCACCAGTGCCACCCATGTGTCCCGCACCGCCAGAATCGACAGCCCGAACTTCACCTTCCGTGACAGCCGTGCAGGATACCTGGCCAAGGTCCGCCGGGCCCAGGAGGAGATCCGGGAAGGCAACAGCTACGAAATCTGCCTGACCACGGCGCTGGAGGCTTCCCTGCCGGGCCCCTTGTCCCCTCAGCAGGTGCTGGAGCTCTACGGTGCGATGCGGCGCCGCAGCCCTGCCCCTTTTGCATCGCTGCTGCGGGTGGGCGGCACGGCACTCCTTGGCACCTCGCCGGAACGATTCCTGCGGATCAGCGCCGGCGGGGACCTTCGCGCTGAACCCATCAAGGGCACCCGGCCGCGGGGAAGCACACCCGCCGAGGATGAAGGACTCCGCAGGGACCTGCTGGAAAGCACCAAGGACCGGGCGGAGAACATCATGATCGTTGACCTGATGCGCAATGATCTCTCCCGGCTGGCCGTTCCCGGAACAGTGACGGTCCCCAGGCTCTGCGTGGTGGAAAGCTATGCCACGGTCCACCAGCTGGTCAGCACCATCGATGCGCGGCTTGCCCCCGGAGCCAGCCGGGCGGAGGCCGTGGCCGCCGCGTTTCCCGCCGGATCCATGACCGGCGCGCCCAAGGTCAGCACCATGGAGATCCTGGATCGGCTCGAGGCCGCTCCCCGCGGGTTCTATTCCGGGGTGCTCGGCTACTTTTCACTGACCGGCGCCGCCGATCTCTCGGTAGTGATCCGCACGCTGGAGCTGCGACCGGACGGATCCGGGGGAACGTCACTCAGCCTAGGCGTCGGCGGGGCGGTGACATCCGGGTCGGACCCTGAAACTGAATGGGAAGAGGTCCGGACCAAGTCCAGGGGCGTACTCGGTGCGCTGGGTTCGGCGGTTCCCGCCGGGTAAGGGATGCTACTGCAGGGTGGCCGTCAGGCGTGCAACGTTGTCCACGTAGCGCTGCCACACCGGGCGGTTGCGCCACTCGTCGAGAATCAGTTCCTTCGACAGGCTGCGGTAGGTGTCCTCGATCTTGCGCATCTTCTCCACGATGTCCCCGCCGAACATCATCATTGAAACTTCCAGGTTCAGCGAGAAGGAGCGCATGTCCATGTTGGAGGAGCCCAGGACGGCCACGTCATTGTCCACGGTGAAGTGCTTGGCGTGCAGCACCAGCGGTGCCGGGTACTGCCAGATCCGGATCCCGGCGTCCAGCAGTGCCTCATAGTAGGAACGCTGGGCGTGGTCCACCAGGAACTGGTCGCCTCGTTCAGAGACAAACAGTTCCACCTGCACCCCGCGCTGCGCCGCCGTCGTAATGGCGTAGAGCAGCGAATCGTCCGGCACGAAGTAGGGGCTGGTGATGGAGATGCGCTCGGAAGCGGAGTACAGCAGCGAGGTAAACAGGCGCAGGTTGTTCTCCGTGGTGAAACCCGGACCGGACGGGACCACCTGGCAGGTGACTTCACCGGGCTTGGACGTACCTTCATACAGGCTCAGTTCCTGTTCGAGGTTCTCGTCCGTCTCCATGTTCCAGTCGGTTGCGAACACCACGTTGATCTCATCGACCACCGGGCCCTCGAGCCGGCTCATCAGCTCAACCCATTTGCGGCCCATCCGGTGGTTGCCGGGTTTGCGGTAGCCCGGTTCAACCAGGTTCTGTGATCCGGTGAAACCGATATCCCCGTCCACGACCAGGATTTTGCGGTGGTTGCGCAGGTCCGGCCGCCGCCAGTGGCCCCGCAACGGCTGGATGGGCAGCATCGGGTGCCACTGGATTCGGCTGCGCTTGAGCTCCTTGAGAAACTGCCGGTATCCCTTCACCCGCAGGGTGCCAATGTGGTCGAACAGAAGGCGCACGGTTACGCCGCGCTCGGCGGCGTCGCGCAGTGCGGTGAAGAACTCCCGGGTGACGGCGTCGTAGCTCATGATGTAGAACTCAACGTGCACGTACTTGGTGGCACCGCGGACGGCCTCGGTCATTTGGCGGATGGACTCCTCGTAATCACGCTGGAGTTCCACCTTGTTGCCGTCGAGGCTGGGCAGCGAGCCGAGCCGCCGGTTCAGTTCAACGGCGGAGAGTACCCATTCCGGTCCCGAGTAACTGGAGGATTCGGCCTCAAGCTCGCGGGTATTCTCACGGACCCTCTTGTTGATCATGGTTTGGCGTTCCACCCGCTGCTCAGAGAGGCGGTGGTTGCCAAAGAGCGCGAACAGGATGATCCCGGGCACCGGCAGGAAGAAGATGGCCAGCAGCCAGGCCATGGCCGTGGTGGGACGCCGGTTTCCCGGCACTACGCCGAGGGCGATGATCCGAATCGCAAAATCAAGGATCGTCAGGCTCGTCGCAAGCCAATTCGGAGCAGTAACTGTCCACCACACGTGCGCTTTTCCCTCCGACCACCCAACCGTTCCTTCAGCCTAGCGCCCGGGATCGCCCACTGCGGCAACTAGGCTTGCTCCATGACTGTTTTGGTATTCCTGGATCCCGCATATCCCGCCGGCCGCGTCGCGGATGCGTCCAAGCCGCAGCTGATGGCAACGGACCTCGGGGCCACCCGCGGCGACGGAGTCTTTGAATCGATGCTGGCTGTGGACGGGCATGTCCGGAAAGTGGACATGCACCTGGAGAGGATGGCTTCCTCCGCCGCGGCCCTGCAGCTGGACTTCCCTGCGCCGCAGGTATGGGAAACGGCAATAGCGACGGCGCTGGCTGAATTCGCGCGGCTGCACGGCGACGTACCCGCGGTGGTGAAGCTGATGCTGACCCGCGGACCCGAGGGCGCCGGGATCCCGACGGCGTGGGTCGCCGCCTCCCCCGTTCCCGAGTCGACCGGCCGCCAGCGGGAAGAAGGCCTGGACGTGCTGCTGCTGGACCGCGGCTACGACTCCTCCGTAGCAGAGCGTGCTCCATGGCTGCTGCTGGGCGCCAAGACGCTTTCCTACGCCGTAAACATGGCGGCCATCAGGTTCGCCAAACAGCACGGCGCCGATGACGTCATCTTCACTTCCGCCGACGGCAAGGTCCTGGAGGGACCAACTTCCACCGTGGTGCTGGCCGTGGTGGAGGACGGCGTGAAGACGCTGCTCACCCCGGAGCTTGAAAGCGGCATTCTGCCCGGAACCACCCAGAGCGCATTGTTCGCTGCGGCAGAGAAGGAAGGCTGGCAGCTGGGCTACGGTCCGCTGGAGCCCGCCCACCTGATGCAGGCCGACGGCGTGTGGCTGATTTCCAGCATCCGCCTCCTCGCCCCGGTGAAGTCCATCGACGGCAACCCGGTGCCCGTTTCCCGCGAACTCACCAATGAACTGGCTGCCCTGGTGGAAACCGTCCTGTAGCGGTTCTGCACCGGGATGCAGCCAGGGCGGGCGCAGCCATTCCGGCTGCGCCCGCCCTCGTTCAGGACAGGATGAAGTTGAACGTCCCGGCCGCCACTGCAGCCCATACCGCCGCAGCGGCCAGCCCGACCCCGTAGGCAAGGACCCACAGGTCGATCCGGCTGAACGTGGAGGCCCGCGCCCAGGTCCGTTCGCCGCTGCCGAAGCCCCGGGCTTCCATGGCAACGGCCAGCCGGGTGGCACGCCGGATCGCCTGGATCAGCAGGGCGAGGCCCTGGCCCAGGAAGTTGCGGAATCTTCCCAGCGGTGAGGCAGCGGCGTCGGCCCCGCGCGCATGCCGTGCCAGCCCGAGGGTGCGCCACTCCTGGACCAGCAGTCCCACCAGGCGCATCGCGGCCAGCGCTCCGAGGACAAAGCGGGAAGGCAGCCGCAGCCGCTGGGCGAGGGCATCAGCGAGGTCGGTTGCGTCCACGGTGACGAGCAGGAAAATGCCGGGCAGTGCGATGGCCAGGCCGCGCAGCCCAATCGCGATGCCGGCCGTCACCGAGTCCGTGGTGAACAGCAGCGGTCCGGCGTCCAGCAGCACATCTCCGGTTTTTTCGGCCAGCAGGGCAGTCCCGTAGGCGCCCACGGCCGCAGCGATGAGCAACGGCCAGATCCGCTTCGCCAGCGTCCAGGGATTGATCCGCAGCAGCGGCAGCAGCGCCAGTTCCCCGGCCAGGACCACAGTGGCACTGATCCAGTCCACGGTCAGCAGCACCGCAATGGTGACCGCGACGGCGGCGCCAAGGGTGGACAGCGGATTCGCGGCACTGAGCCGGGACCGCCGCGGACCGGGACCCGTTCCTGCAGCGGCGGGCCGCACGGCCTGGGCGCTCATACTGCCGCCCCGGCTGCGGGCTCGGCCGGCTGCAGGCTGGCGCGGCCCTCCTGCACCTGGAGGATTCGGCCGCCCAGCGCCGCAGTGAACTCCCGGTCGTGGGTCACCGATACGACGGCGCAGCCGGCGTCCCTGCGCTGCTGCGCGAGCAGCGAGACGAGTTCCCGCCAGGTGTTGGCGTCCTGGCCGAACGTGGGCTCGTCCATGAGCAGGATATCCGGCGAGGTAGCGAGCATGGTGGCCACGGACAGCCTGCGTTTCTCTCCGCCGGACAGCGTGAACGGGTTTGCCTGGAGCAGCCCGGCCAGCTTCAGCCGCTGCGCCAGTTCCTCCACGATGTCCCGGACTTCCGTTTCGCTGCGCCCGGCGCGGCGCGGACCAAAGGCCAGCTCCTCCCGGACGGAGCCGGTGAGGAACTGGTGCTCCGGTTCCTGGAACACGGTCCCAATCCGGGTCACCAGCTGGGCGGACTTCCATGTGGACGGGGTGCTTCCCGCTTCCCTGGCCAGCGCCGGGCGAGCCGTGAGCTTTCCGGCGCGGGGGCGCAGCAGTCCGCCCAGGGTCAGCGCCAGCGTGGATTTTCCGGCGCCGTTGGGCCCGGTGATCCCCAGGGCGTCCCCGGCCTTCAGGGAAAGATCGATCCCGGTGAGCACTGCCGGGCCCCGGGGCGTGCGTGCCACGTCCAGTTTCTCGGCAGCGAGCAGTTCCTCGGCGGTTGGCCTGGCTGGCAGCGGCGGCGGAACGTTCACCGCCGCGCCGGGCAGCCAGACCCCGGCGTCAGCGAGGCGGGAACGTGTTCGTTCGGCCGTGAGTACCTCCTGGGGCGGGCCGTCCGCCAGTAGTCCCCCACCGGCGTCGAGCACTATTACCCGGTCCACCAGCTGCGCCCACGCAGAGACCCGGTGTTCCACGACAATGAGCGTGGCGCCGGACCGGTCCAGGACCCGTTCCACGGAGTCCCGGATTTCCAGCACTCCGTCCGGGTCCAGGTTGGCTGTCGGCTCGTCCAGCAGCAGCAGGCCGGGGGCCATGGCCAGGATCGACGCCAGGGCCAGGCGCTGCTTCTGGCCACCGGAAAGCGCAGCGGTCGAGTGCTCCAGCGGCACCCGGAGCCCGACGTCGTCCAGCGCCGCGTGCACCCGGTCCCAGATCTCCGCGCGGGGAACTCCGAGGTTCTCGGCGCCGAACGCCACTTCGTCACCCACCCGGGAGAGCACAATCTGCGAGTCGGGGTCCTGCAGCAGCAGCCCGGCCCGCCCACGCGCCGCCTGGGGGTGGGCGCCGTCGAGCCGCAGCGTTCCGCTTTCGGTCCCGCCGGTGTCTTCGCCCAGGACTCCCGCCAGGGCATGCAGCAGCGTGGACTTGCCCGCTCCGGACGCCCCCAGGAGGAGCACCCGCTCCCCCGGGTTGATATCGAAGGAAACGCCGGCAACTGCCTGGGCCTTGCGTCCGGCGTGCCGCCATCCCCAGTCCCGGGCAGCGACCGCCACGGGGTTGGCTGTAGCCATCGTCTACACGTCCGCCGTGCGTCCGGACGCGAAGGCTGAAAGCACCCCGGTCTTTGCCAGCGCCCGCACCGCCAGCCAGGAGAGCAGCCCGGCCAGCACCAGCCCGGACACCCCGGCGAAGACGGTGTACAGCGCCTGCCATTGGAGGGCCCATTCGGGCATGTAGAGAATCGATTCGCTCGCCCCGAGGAACAGGCCGGACCCAAGGCCCGCCAGTAGGGCAACGGGCAGCGTGAACTTCCGGTACAGGAAGAGCAGGAACACCAGTTCGGCGCCCAGGCCCTGGATGGCCCCGGAGAGCAGCACGGAAAGGCCAAACTGGGTACCCAGCACGCCGGAGACGGCGGCGGCAAGGACCTCGCAGTACAGTGCGGCTCCCGGCTTGCGGATGATCAGCCCGCCCAGCACGCCGGCGATCAGCCAGCCGCCGGTGTAAAGCCCGCCCAACGGGGGGAAAGCGAGGAAGAGGGCAGCGACTCCGCCGTAGGCCAGGGACCAGGCCCAGAACACTACGCCGGTGGCTACGGCAAGGACGGATGCGACGACGATGTCCACGACGCGCCACGATGAACGGGACGGCGCCAGGGACCGGGTGGTTTCTTGCATGGAAGGTTCCTCCTGGATTCAGGAGGGGAGGGAAAACCGCCTGCGGCGGTGCACCCCTGAGATCTCGACTCCCTTCGCCGGTACTAACCGGAGCAGGTTCGAGGGTCTGCGGCTTGGTCCGCACTCTCAGCGCCCGAAAACCGGCATCCGGATACCCTCCGGAGCCGGGAAGCGGCGCTCCCCTGTCGTGTGTATGCGTGGTCCACTGTACACGCCGTGCGGAGAAGAATCCGGCAGCGGCGGGTAGCGTAGGGAGAAACACCAACGCACAACGCCAAGGAGCACTTATGAACCTGATCCTGAAACTGCTGGGTACCGGTGTCAGCGTGGGCGCGGGCCTCGCCTCGGCCAAGATCCTGGACTTCGCCTGGACCAAGGCAACGGGTAATGAGCCGCCCAAGGACAAGGACGGCGCCCTGGACGCAAGCCTTCGTTCGGCGGTCATCTTCGCACTGGTTTCCGGCGCGGTCAGCCAAGTGATCCGGGTGCTGACCAACCGCGGCACGCAGCGCGCAATCGCCCGCTACAACCGCACCCCTGAGGTCGTCTAGCTCCGTCTCAGCACCATCGAGATAACAGAAACTGCCCGTATGAGCGTTCATACGGGCAGTTTCTGTCATCTCGATGGTGTTTTGGAGAATCCGGCTCAGCCCTCGCGGCTGCGCCCGGGCGGCAGCTTGCCGGCTTCGGCTTCGGCACGGGTCCGCGCCAGGTCCTCGTCGCTAAGGTCCCCGGTGTAATAGGTACCGTCCGGCTCCTGGCCGGGGTCGTCGTCGACCTTCGGATCCGCCTCTGTGTCTGCTTCCTGCTTCTCTGCCGTGGCCTCGAACATCAGCTGCTGGGCGCGCTCCACAACGTCATCCAGCTCATCAATGGTCAGCAGCTCTGGACGCAGGTGCTTGGTCCGGTACCCGGCGCGGCCCACCATGTGGGCTGAGACCGGAGCAGTGAGCAGCATAAAGATCCAGCACAGGGCTAGCACCGGCAGCAGCACCCAGCTGCGGAACTCCACGGCCATGGCCAGCAGGAAGAGCAGCAGGCCAAGCACCTGGGGCTTGGAGGCAGCGTGCATCCGGCTCATCAGGTCCGGGAAGCGGGTCAGGCCGATTGCCGCGGCCAGGGACATAGTGGCGCCGCCCAGCAGCAGGACCGCCACGATCACGTCAATCACAGTCTCGCTCATGGCTACCTCCGGTCCGTTACGAAGCGGGCAACCGTCACGGAGCCGATGAAGCCGATCAGCGAAATCGCGATCACCAGGGCAAGGAAGTCGAGGTTCCGGTAAACGACCATGTCCACTATCAGGGCACCGCCGACAATCGCCAGCAGCACGTCTGCAGCCAGAACCCGGTCAAGGATGGACGGTCCGCGGATAATCCGAAAGATGGCCCCTGCGGCAGCTACAGCCAGCATGACCGAGACAACGATGATTACAGCAGTCACCGGCTGACCTCCCCTGCGCGCAGTTCCTTCAGGTCTTTCTGTTCAGCCCGGACCAGTGCCAGGTCTTCCTTGGTGCCCATCATCCGAATCAGCCAGGATTCGGTGGCACGCACGTCATCCCGGATCTTCTCCGCGGCTTCCTGGCTGTCCACTCCCAGGCAGTGCAGGTAGAGCGTGGAAGTGGAGCGGTCCACTTCCACCACCAGCGAGCCGGGGATCAGAGACAGCGCGTGGCCGGTGGCCGTGACCAGAAGGTCCGAGTGGCTGCGAAGCTTCACAGCCACGACGGCGTTCTTGATCCGGGGCCCATGGACCGTGGCGAGCCAGAGTACGTGGAAGCTGGCGATCACCAGCTTCCAGAGGAACCGGGCACCGAAGCCCGCAGCGTAGAGGAGGTTGAACCGGCCGGACAGGTCCACGGGCGGCAGGTAGAAGATGTTGGTGACGACGAAGGCGATGATCGCGCCGAAAACCAGGTTGCCCAGGCTGAAGTCCTGCCAAAGGGCGCCCCAGAGCAGGACCAGCCAGATGATCAGCGGCAGTTCCTTCAGCAGCGGAATCCGGGGATGGCTGCGCATGCGTGCTTTTTTGGTCACGGTGCACTCCCTTCGCCCAGGACGGCTTCAATGTAGGGCGTGCGGTCCAGCAGGTCCTGCGCTGCGTCGTCGCTCAGTGAGAACAGCGGACCCGCCAGGATAGTCAGCGACACACCCAGCGCCACCAGGCCAACAGTGGGGTAGACCATGGACTTCGGCAGCAGGTTTACCGTGGAACGGCCGCCAAAGCGCCCGTTGCTTTGTCCGCTGACGTTGCCGGAATCGCGGACAGTGCTGCCGTCCGTCGTAGTGGCCAGCAGGATCGGATCCGGATGGACAGCGTCCTCCGGGGTCCGCCAGAAGGCGCGGTTCCAGACCCGCGCCATGACCAGAAGGGTGAGGAGCGAGGTCAGCACGCTGGCGGCAACCAGCACGTAGGCCAGCGGCGTTCCGAGGTCCACGCCTGCCTGCATCAGCCCCAGCTTGCCCAGGAAGCCGGAGAACGGCGGGATGCCGGCCAGGTTGATGGCGGGAATGAAGTACAGCACAGCCAGCAGCGGGGACAGCCGGGCCAGCCCGCCCAGACGGTCCATGTTGGCCGTGCCGCCCCGGCGTTCGATCAGGCCGGTGACCAGGAACAGGCTGGTCTGGACGGTGATGTGGTGGACCACGTAGAAGACCGCCGCGCCGATGCCTACAACCGAGGCCACCGCCAGGCCAAAGACCATGTAGCCAATGTGGCTGACCAGGGTGAAGGAGAGCATACGTTTGATGTCGGTCTGGGCCAGGGCACCAAGGATGCCCACCAGCATGGTCAGGCCCGCCACCACCATCAGCAGCGTGTTGATCCGGTCTCCGGGGAACAGCAGGGTCTCGGTCCGGACCATGGCGTAGACGCCAACCTTGGTGAGCAGGCCCGCGAACACTGCGGTGACCGGCGCGGGAGCCGTGGGATAGGAGTCCGGAAGCCAGAAGGACAGCGGGAACACTGCAGCTTTGATGCCGAAGGCAACCAGGAGCATCAGGTGCAGCATCATCTGCGTGCCAGGGTCCAGTTCCCCGAGCTTGATTGCCAGGTCGGCCATGTTCACGGTGCCGGTCGCTGCGTAGATCATGCCGATGGCAGTGAGGAAGAGCACCGAGGAAATGACGCTGACGACGACGTAGGTCACGCCGGCGCGGATGCGCGGTGTGGTGCCGCCCAGGGTCATCAGCACGTAGCTGGCCGTCAGCAGGATCTCGAAGCCGACATACAGGTTGAAGAGGTCTCCGGCCAGGAACGCATTCGAAACACCGGCCACCAGGATCAGGTAGGTCGGATGGAAGATCGAAATCGGGCCGTCTTCATCGCCGTCGGTCATGCCCTGGCCGGCGGCGTAGATCAGCACGGCGAGGCTGATGGCGGTGGAGACCACCAGCATCAGCGCGGAGAACTGGTCAACCACCATGGTGATGCCGAACGGCGGCATCCAGCCGCCGAGGTTGACCGCCTGCGCACCGGTCTGCCAGACGGCGCCCAGCAGGAAGCACTCCAGGACCAGGGTCAGGGTGAGCACGCTGATGGAGACGATGCGCTGGGAGCGCTGGTGCCGGATCAGGAGGAACGCCAGCGCCGCACCGAAGAACGGAAGGACGACGGCGAGCGGGGCAAAACTGGAAGCGTTCATCGTTTTGCCCCTCCTGTTGGTCCGGTGCCCTGTCCGCGCTGCGAACCGGGTGCTTCTTCGGCCTCATCAGCCGGCGTGAACTCAGTCGTGTCCTCGGGGACATCGGCGTCGTCTTCCGCGTCGTAGCTGCTCTGGCTGGCCACGCGGCGGTCCTCAATGTCGTCCTGGACCTCGTCTTGGCGGCCGAGCACCCAGGAACGGTAAATGATGCCCAGCATGAAGGCGGTCACTGAGAAGGAGATGACGATGGAAGTGAGGATAAAGGCCTGCGGAAGCGGATCGTTGTAGTCTTCCGGCGGGATTTCGGCGTTGAACAGCGGTGCCAGTCCCTGGTAGCCGCCTGTTGCGAGCAGCAGGATGTTGGTCGCATTCGTCATCATGGCAAGGCCCAGGACAACCCGGGTCAGGCTGCGTTCAAGCACCAGGTAGATGCCTGCCGCATAGAGTGCGCCCATGATGAGCAGCAGCGTGATGTTGACGCTCATCGGGACACTCCTTCCGTTTCCAGCATTTCGGGTTCGGGTTCCACCAGGTCATCGTCGTCGTCCGAACCGCCTTCGCTGCGTTCGTCAATTTCCGAGCCGAGGCTGCGCAGGACGTCGAGGACCAGGCCGACCACCACCAGGTACACGCCAATGTCGAAGATGGTGGAGGTGACGAACTTGATGTCCCCGAAGACCGGCCAGGTGAATTCGATGATGGCGCTCTGCAGGACCTGCCCGCCGAAGAACAGCGGTGCAGCTGCGGAGAGTGCTGCCAGGCCCAGGCCTCCGCCCAGCAGCGCGCCTGCGCTGACGGGTGTTGCTTCGGCAAGCTCGAAGCGTCCGCCGGCGAGGTAGCGGATGGTCAGTGCCAGTCCGGCCATCAGGCCGCCGGCGAAACCGCCGCCGGGGGTGTTGTGGCCCGCAAGGAGCAGGTAGATGGAGAAGATGATCACCGAGTGGAACAGCAGGCGGGTGACAACTTCGAAGATGATGGAGCGGCGTTCGGGGGCGAGAGTCCGGCCCGCCACCAGCCAGGCTTCACGTGCCACGGAGGAGAACTTGCGGGCCAGCGCCAGGGTTGCAGCTTCACGCTCGGAGGAGGCGAAGTGCTCGCGGCCCCGGTCCACTGAACCGGTTGCCACTTCGTTGGCGCGGCGGCGCTTGTCGCCGCGGCCGCGGATAAAGATCAGGGATGCGACGCCGGTGGCGGCCATGGCCAGGACGGAGATTTCGCCGAAGGTATCCCAGGCGCGGATGTCCACCAGGGTCACGTTGACGATGTTCAGTCCGCCGCCGCCCTTGTAGGCAAGTTCGGGGTAGGACAGTGAGATGGGCTCGGCGACCCGGGACGCCATTGCGGACATCGCAAAGACCACCATGGCAGCGCCGAAGCTGATTCCCAGCAGAGCACGGAGCAGCCGCTGGCCGGTGGGTTCACGCTTCCAGAGCCGGGCAGGCAGCGAACGCAGTGCCAGGACAAAGGCCACCAGGACGATTGTCTCCACCAGCATCTGGGTCAGGGCCAGGTCCGGCGCGCCCTGCAGGGCGAAGATGAGGGCGATGCCGTAGCCGCTGACGCTGACCATAAGCACGGCCAGGAACCGCTTGTTGGCGCGGGCCGCGCCCACGGCACCAATCACCACGGCTACGCCCACCACGGCCTGGAGCGGGGTATCGAACCAGTAGAAGTTCTCCGGCATTGGCGCGTTGCGGAGCAAAACAGCGCTCAGCGGGGTAACGATTGCCATGCTCAGGATGACAAAGAGGTAGAACGTCAGCGAACCTCGCTGCGTACGGCCGGTGACCCAGACAGCGGCGTCGTCGAGGATGCCGATCAGGCCGCGGTAGGACCGCTCGGCATCCAGCGGGCTGGCGACACGGGCCTGGAACTTCTCCATCCGGGTGCGCTGGAAGAACAGCAGGCTGCCGGCCGCGATCGTCAGGGCAGTGAGGCCCAGTGCCAGGGTCAGGCCGTGCCAGAGCGCCAGGTGCGTCGCTTCGCCTTCCAGCGGGTAAAGGTCTGCGTAGGGGCTGATGATCGTGTCCAGCGGCTTGGGCCAGAGGCCGAAGAAAACGGTGGCAGCAGCGAGGAGCGCCGGAGGTGCCAGGAACGGCCACGGAATGGCCTTGAACGCCGTGGGCTTGCAGGATTCCTTGGTGGCAAAGCCGCCCCACACAAACCGGCAGCTGTACGCGAAGGTCAGGATGGCACCGGCAACCACGCCGATGAGCAGCACTACGGCCGTAGGCGTGCCCTGTTCCTCGGCGAAGTGGACGTAGGTCTCGTAGACGGATTCCTTGGCCACGAATCCCAGCAGCGGCGGCAGCCCTGCCATGGACGCCGCACCGATGGCCGCGACAACGGCCAGTATGGGAGCCGAACGCCCGACGCCGGAAAGCTTGCGGATGTCGCGGGTACCGGCCTGGTGGTCGATGATGCCCACCACCAGGAACAGCGTTGCCTTGAAGAACCCGTGCGCCACGAGCAGGCCAAGACCTGCCAGCGCGGCTTCGCGGTTGCCCAGGCCCACTACCAGGGTGAGGAACCCGAGCTGGCTGACGGTGCCGTAGGCAAGCATCAGCTTCAGGTCGTGCTGGCGCAGGGCGCGCCAGCCGCCCAGGAGCAGGGTGGCAAGGCCCAGCACGGTGATGACCGGGGTCCAGTAGGTGGTTTCCCAGAAACCCGGAGCCAGGCGCGCCACCAGGTAGATGCCGGCCTTCACCATCGCCGCGGCGTGCAGGTAGGCGCTGACCGGGGTGGGGGCCGCCATCGCGGCAGGGAGCCAGAAATGGAAGGGGAACAGTGCGGACTTGGATACCGCACCGATCAGCAGCAGCACGATGGCGACGTCCACAATGACGCCGCTGGCCGCCAGCTCCGGTGCCATCGCCATGATCTCGGAAATCCGGTAGGTCCCGGCCGCGGAGCCGAGCATGATCATGCCCACCAGCATCGCCAGGCCGCCGAACGTGGTGACGATCAGCGCCTGCAGGGCTGCACGGCGGGCCGAAAGCCGGTGCGCGGCGTAGCCGATCAGCAGGTAGGACAGGATGGTGGTCAGTTCCCAGAAGATGAACAGCAGGATCAGGTCATCTGCGGTCACGAGACCGAACATTGCTGCGGCAAAGGCCAGCAGCTGTGCGCCGAAGCTGCCCATCTTGGGGTCTTCGGGGCGGAAGTAGCGGGCGCAGTAGAACAGGACCAGGGAGCCGACGCCCAGGATGAGGATGGCGAGGACTGCGGAGAGGGCGTCCATGCGGAACGCCAGTTCCACGCGCAGGTCCGGGATCCAGCCGATGATGACCGACGGCGGTGCATTCGGAGCGCCTGATGCCAGGGACTGGTCCGAGTCGATGTACCGGGGATAGGTAGCCATGAGCCAGACGAACGCTCCGGCAGGAACCGCAGCCAGGAGGTAGAAGGCCGACCTGCCCATTCGGCGGAAGAATAAGGGCGCCACTAGTGCCACCGCAAATAGAACGGTAAGCACAAACAGCACGTAGATCTCCCGGGTTCTCTAATGGGCCTTACAGGTCAGAACACAGCTTTAGTTATCAACGTCGGGTCGAGGGGCTTTGTTTATTCTAACGGAGGCATAAGCGCCGGTCACATTCGGTTCATGAACAAACCGGGCCGCGTCCGTTCACCTTCCGTGCGCTTTGGCCCGCTAGCATCTGGAGCATGGCTTCGATGACGCACGCAACCCCCGGGCACTCCGGCGCCCCTGCTAAGGCGCGACGGCGGGAGGTTTGGGCATGGGCTTCCTGGGACTGGGGGTCGGCTGCGTTCAACGCCGTCATGACGACTTTCGTGTTCACCGTCTACCTCACATCCGATTCGTTCGGTGGCGAAGATCACGCTTCGGCGGTGCTTGGCGCAGGTCTGGCGATTGCCGGCGTACTGGTGGCCGTGCTGGCTCCGGTTGCCGGACAGCGCTCTGATGCCGGCGGGCGGCGCAAACTCTGGCTGGGCGTGAACACAGTGGCGGTATGCGTGGCAACCGGCCTGTGCTTCTTCGTCTATCCGAGTGAGAACTTCCTGCTCCTTGGCGTTGCGCTGATCGCCCTGGCCAACGTGTTCTTCGAGTTTGCCAACGTGAACTACTTCGCGATGCTCAAGCAGGTCTCCACGCCCGGCACGATCGGCAGGGTCAGCGGCTTCGGCTGGGCCATGGGATACGTGGGCGGTATCGCTGCCCTGGCGCTGGTGCTGGTGGGATTCATCAATCCGGACGTCGGCTGGTTCGGCGTCACGTCGGAGAACGGCCAGAACATCCGTGCCGTGGCGCTCTTCTCCGCCGCCTGGTTCCTGGTCTTTTCACTGCCCATCTTTTTCACGGTCCCAGAGGTCCCGCGGACGAAGGCCGCCAAGATCGGCTTCTTCGCCTCCTACGGGCTGCTGTTCCGCCGGATTAGGGCCATCTACAAGACCAGCCCACACACCATCTTTTTCCTGCTGGCGAGTGCGGTATTCCGCGACGGTTTGGCGGCAGTCTTTACCTTCGGCGGCATCATTGCGGGCGGAACGTTCGGCTGGGAGCTGCCCCAGGTGATCATGTTCGCCATCTTCGGAAACGTCATTGCCGCAGCAGGCTCCTTCGCCGGCGGCTTCCTCGATGACCGGATCGGCCCCAAGCCCGTGATTGTCGGGGCGCTGACCGGCCTGCTGCTGGCAGGAACGGTCATCGCTGTCCTTGGCGCGGAGGATGTGAGCCTGTTTGGCCTTGAATGGACCGGGGATACGACGTTCTGGGTCTTTGGCCTCTCACTGTGCCTCTTCGTCGGGCCGGCCCAGTCCGCTTCCCGGGCGTTCCTGGCGCGGCTCGCGCCGGACGGCGAGGAGTCGGAACTCTTTGGGCTCTACGCAACCACCGGCCGCGCCGTGAGTTTCCTGGCGCCGTCGCTGTTCGCTGCCTTCATTGCCATCTTCGGGGCGCAGCGCTACGGCATCATCGGCATCCTGCTCGTGCTGCTGCTGGGACTGCTGGCCCTGCTGCCGGTCCGGGCCCCGGGAAAGACACCGAAGGCCGTGGTGCCGGAGGTCTAGCGCCTATTCCAGCTGCGCGACCCACTGGCGGACTACGTCGGTGAAGTCGTCCATGGCCGCTTCGGCGGCCGCCCGGCTGGAGAAGGTCACCACTCCCCTGTTCCGGCCCGCCATCCGAAGCACTTTGCGCGGGTCGGTGACGGTGATTTCTCGGTGGTCGGGCTTCGGCCTGGCGCCGGTGTGGAGGACAACCTGGATGTTCTCCGGCCGGCGCAGGCTGAACGTGGCAAAGTCATCACGCAGGGCGAAGTTCGGGGCGCCCCACTTGATGTTCTCGTGGATCCGGGGATCCACGGAGAGAATGGCCGCACGAAGGTGCCGCACCACGGAGGACATCGGGTGGTCCAGGGCTGCGAGGTAATCCGTCAGCTCTTCTGGTTCTGCGGGTTCCATGCGCACAATCTGGCACCGTGCCGTGCCGGTGTCCACAGTATTGGAGCACCGGCGGCGCTCCGGCCCCTAGATGCTGGTGCGGTGGAAGTTCTGGTAGCTGCGCGACGCCGTCGGGCCGCGCTGGCCCTGGTAGCGGTTTCCGTAGGCTCCGGAGCCGTAGGCGTGCTCAGCCGGGGAGGTAAGCCGGAAGAAGCACAGCTGGCCGATCTTCGAGCCCGGCCACAGTTTGATGGGCAGGGTGGCCATGTTGGAGAGCTCAAGGGTCACGTGGCCGGAGAAGCCGGGGTCGATAAACCCTGCAGTCGAGTGGGTGAGCAGCCCGAGCCGGCCCAGCGAGGACTTGCCCTCAAGCCGGGCGGCGATGTCATCGGGAAGGGTGACCTGCTCATACGTCGAGCCAAGGACGAACTCTCCCGGGTGCAGGATGAAGGGCTCGTCCGGAGCCACCTCTACCAGTCGGGTGAGGTCCGGCTGGTCCAGGGAGGGATCGATGTGCGCGTACTTGTGGTTGTCGAAAAGACGGAAGTAGCGGTCGATCCGCACGTCAACGCTGGAGGGCTGGACCATGGCCGGGTCGTAGGGATCAAGGACGATCCGCTCGTCGGCAATTTCGGCTCGAATGTCGCGGTCAGATATCAGCACCTTCTAAAAATAGCGCATCCTCATGCCTGCTTGATTTCGGTGCGGACCGCATAGAGCTCGGGGAAAAACGTCAGGTCCAGCGCACTGCGCAGGAAGTGCGCACCGGAGGATCCCCCGGTGCCCCGCTTCATGCCGATGGTGCGCTGCACGGTCAGCAGGTGGCGGAAGCGCCACAGCTGGAAATTGTCCTCCAGGTCCACCAGCTCCTCGCAGGCCTCGTAGATGTCCCAGTTCTCGGCCGGGTTCTCATACACGTGGCGGAATATGTCCATCAGGGATGCGTTGAAGACGTGTGCCTGCGTGACGTCCCGCTCCAGCAGGTCCTGCGGCACCCGGTAGCCGCGGCGGGACAGGGCCGCGATGAACTCGTCGTACACACTGGTGGCCGAAAGCAGCTCCGCGAGTAGCGCCTGTGCCTGCGGGTCTGAACGGAACACCTCCAGCATGGCTGCGTTCTTGTTTCCGAGCAGGAACTCCACCGCACGGTACTGGTAGGACTGGAAGCCGGAGGAAGCGCCAAGTTCGCCCCTGAACTCGGCGTACTCCGACGGCGTCAGCGTTGCCAGCACGGACCACTGCTCGGTCAGCGAGCGCTGGATGTGCTTGATCCGGGCAATGCCTTTCATGGCCGAGCGCAGGTCATCAGCCATCAGCCGCGAACGGACGCCCCTCAGTTCGTGCAGCACCAGCTTCAGCCAGAGTTCCGAGGTCTGGTGCTGGATGATGAACAGCATCTCGTCATGGTGGCCGCTGACCGGGTGCTGGGCGGAGAGCAGCTCATCGAGCCCCAGGTAGGAGCCATAGCTCATTTTCCGGCTGAAATCGCGCTCGATTTCCGGTTCCAGATCCCTTGTATTCCGGTCTACGCTCATCGCTGCTCCATATGTGGCTGGTCGTGGGGGCCCAGGCCCCGTGTACTGCCGTGCTGGCTTTCACGGTAACCGCAGCACCGTGCCAACGGCTTCTGCGCCACGGCCGGGCTGTGGAAGACTGGCGGTTTATGCATCCGACCCTCCAGAGGAGGTCCCCTTGGACAACGGCACCGAGAACAGCAACGCCGGCATGGACGGCACCACACAGGAAACCGGCACTGCTGGAGGTTCGCGGCCCAGCGCCCCCGAGCCCGCCACCGCACTGGAGGAAGCCATCGTCTCCGGGCAGGCCGGGACAATCAGCAACCAGGACGTCATCACGGCCATCTGGAATTCCGAACTGCTCAGCGTCGGCCGGCTGACGGTCGAGGACGACCCGGCAAGTTTCCAGGCACTGGTCCTGAAGTCCCCCGAAGGCGCGTCCCCCGTCGCTGCCACCTTCACCGATGCACAGCGGATTCCGCAGCGCATCCGCGACACTGCTCCCATCATGGTGAAGGCATCCGGCGAGGCGACGCTGCGCAGCATCGCTCCGGGCTACGGCCTGGCCATCAACCCCGGAAATTCGCTGGGACTGGAGCTTGGCCCTGAAGGCGTCCAGGCCGTCGTCGCCGCTTTCGGCGGTGGGGCGCCGGCAGGAACGGATCCCTCCGAAGGCTAGTTCCGGCGGACAGCAGGCTCATTTAGGTTGCCCTTTGGCCAAGACGGCCCGGTTTTGCCGGCCCCGGCCTTGCCGTGGGGGTGGCGGCGTCTACTCTGGGGAAACTCACTACAGATGGAGGGCTGTAAAGTGACCTGTTTCCCAGCTTCCCCAATGAACTGCTCGATCGTTCCGCCGTATCTGCTCTCCCGGATCGCTGAACGTCCCGACCGGCTCGCTGCTGCTGCCGACGCTGCCCGGCGCACACTCATGGAGTTCACCTCCGTGGCTGAAACCAGGCAGCTCGGCCGCACCGCCAAGGCCCCGTCATCCGGGACCGCCTTCAGTCCCAAGCTCCGCCGCACCGTCTTCGATGCCATGCAGCGGCAGGAACTGCCAGGCAGGGAAGTGCGCGCTGAGGGCTCCGGACCAAGCGGGGACCCTGCCGTGGATGAAACCTATGACGGGCTGGGTGCCACCTACGCCCTGTATGAGGAGGCCTACGGGCGGTCCTCCGTTGACGGGGCAGGTCAGCCGCTCCTCGCTACCGTGCACTACGGCCGCGACTATGACAACGCCTTCTGGGACGGTGCGCAGATGGTCCTGGGCGACGGCGACGGTGAAGTCTTTGAACGGTTCAGCAAGTCCCTTACCGTGATCGGCCACGAACTTACCCACGGCGTCATCCAGTACACCGCCAAGCTGGTCTACCAGGACCAGGCGGGGGCACTGAACGAGTCCGTCTCCGACGTCTTCGGCAGCCTGGTGGAGCAGAAACTGCTGGGACAAACCGCCGGCGAAGCCTCCTGGCTAGTGGGTGAGGGCCTGTTCACGCCGGAGGTCAGCGGCTCTGCACTCAGGTCGCTGGCAGCTCCCGGAACCGCATACGACGACGACGTGCTGGGCAAGGACCCCCAGCCCGCGGACATGTCCGGTTATGTGGAAACCACCTCGGACAACGGCGGCGTGCACCTGAACTCCGGAATCCCGAACCATGCCTTCTACCTCGCCTCGATGCGGCTGGGCGGCTACGCCTGGGAACGCGCAGGCCAGGTCTGGTATGACACCATCACGGAGCCCAATTTCCCGGCGGACTGCACCTTTTCGGTCTTCGCCGCCGCTACCATCACGGCGGCTGAAAAGCGCTACGGGGCCGGGAGCGAAGAAAGTTCCGCTGTGCAGGCCGCATGGCAAGAGGTTAATGTCATGGTATGAGACTGGTTGTGGTGCGTACCGGAGGCATGGCTGGAATGCGGCGCACCTGGAGCAGCGAGGTGAGTTCCGAGGAAGCTGAGGAACGCTGGCTTCCCCTGCTCCAGGAGCCGCCGCAGGAAGCTGCCGACGGTCCAGACCGCTTCACGTATGAGATCCGCGTGGGCCAGCAGGCAGTCACCATTCCTGAAACTTCCCTCAAGGGGCGCTGGCGGGAACTGGTGGATCGGGCGAGGGACGGCGAAGAGGCCCGCCGGGCCTAGCATTACCGGCGCCCGGCACTCGAGGCGTACCGGGATACGGCTTTAGGCTGCTGATGCCAAAGACATGTAAAGTGGTTTGTTGTGCCGGTGCTTCACCGGCACAGTGCGGGCGTAGCTCAATGGTAGAGCGCTAGCTTCCCAAGCTCGATACGCGGGTTCGATTCCCGTCGCCCGCTCCAATCTGATGTTTGGCGGCACCTCCGGCCCCGCGCCGGAGGTGCTTTTCTTTGCCGGAAGGCTGCCCCGGGCCGGGCGTACACTTGAACACGCTATGAACCGCAAAATGTTTAAGTCCAAGATCCACCGGGCCACCGTCACCCATTCAAATCTCCACTACGTAGGCTCAGTGACCGTGGATGAGGACCTGCTCGACGCAGCGGACATCCTTCCCGGCGAGCTGGTTGCCATCGTGGACGTAGACAACGGATCCCGGCTGGAAACGTACACCATCGCCGGTGAACGCGGATCCGGCGTCATCGGCATCAACGGGGCCGCAGCGCACCTGGTCAACGTTGGGGACAAGGTAATCCTGATCACCTACGCGGACATGAGCACCGAAGAAGCCCGCGCCTATGTTCCTGCCGTGGTCCATGTAGACGGCAGCAACCGCATTATCGAGCTCGGCACCGATCCTGCCGAGGCACTTACTCCGGGCACCCAGCGCCCGCCGTTCGCGGCTTCGAACACCTAGCTTCACCCTTGCCACCTGAGGTTTCACGGGTTTACCCGCAACAACTGTGGCGCAATGCACCTTGCAGGGCATATGGTCGATCGAAAGGTTGCTGAGCTTCCTTTCGCGGAACATCACTGAAGTCCGTGCCTACGACGAGGTGGAGGCATATACCCATGCCACAAGGTGCAAAACATCACGGCAGACACCGGATGAGGAAGTCTGCAGCTGCGGGGTTCGCCCTCGCCGTCGGTGCCACTCTGCTGGCAGGCTGCAGTTCGGATTCCGGTTCTGCGCCGACCCTGACGTGGTACATCAACCCGGACGACGGCGGCCAGGCCGAACTCGCGAAGCGGTGCACTGACGCTTCGAACGGGGCGTACACCATTGAGACTTCGCTGCTTCCCAACGACGCCCCGTCGCAGCGGGAGCAGCTGGCGCGGCGGCTCGCAGCCGGTGACACCAGCATGGACATCATGAGCCTGGACCCGCCTAACGTCCCTGAATACGCAGAACCGGGCTACCTGGCACCGATTCCTGACGATGTGCGCGAACGCACCACCGCGAATGTCCTTGAAGGTGCCCTTGCCGGTGCCACGTGGAAGGACGAGGTTGTTGCCGTCCCGTTCTGGGCCAACACCCAAATCCTCTGGTACCGCAAGTCCGTAGCCGAGGCAGCCGGCCTGGACATGACCCAGCCAGTCACCTGGGACCAGCTGATCGAAGCGGTTGCCAGCCAGGACAAGTACCTCAGCGTCCAGGGCGCCCGGGCCGAGTCCATGACCGTATGGGTGAACGCCTTGATCGAATCAGCCGGCGGGCAGATCGTGGAAAACCCGGACGCCTCTGCCGATGAGATCCGGCTGGGCATCGACTCCGACGCCGGGAAGAAGGCCGCCGAAATCGTCTCCACCATCGGCAAGGAAGGCCTCGGCGGCCCGGGTCTTCCGACCCAGACCGAGAACTTCTCGATGATCCAGTTCCAGGGTGACCAGGGCGCCTTTATGGTCAACTATCCCTTCGTCTGGCCCGCGACCAACGCGGCCGTCGAGGAAGGCGCCCTGCCTGCTTCCCTGATCGACGACATCGGGTGGGCCCTCTACCCGCAGGTCAACGAGGGCGAGGAAACCGCTCCCCCGCTGGGCGGTATCAATCTGGGCGTTGGATCCAAGAGCAAGCATCCGGACCTGGCGTTTGAGGCAATCGAGTGCATTGTCAGCCCGGAGAACCAGGCCTTCTACTTCGCAACGAACGGCAATCCTCCATCCAACCCGGACGCGTACAACGATCCGGAAGTGGTGGATACGTTCCCCATGGCAGGGACGATCCGCGAATCGCTGGATCTGGCCAAACCCCGGCCGCAGACTCCGTACTACAACGAAATCTCCACGGGTATCCAGCAGACCTGGACTCCTCCGCAGGACGTCAATCCGGACACCACCCCGGAAACCAGCCAGCAGTTCATTCTTGAGGTCCTGAAGGGAGAGAGGCTGCTATGAGTACGTCAGTCGAGACACGTGCCGCCGCCGGCGGCAGTCCCAAAGGACGCAAACCCGGGTTAAGCGACCGGGCCAAGGCTGAACGGCGTCTGGGTTTTTGGCTGGCCGGGCCGGCGTTCATCATCATGCTGGCCGTGACCGCCTATCCAATCCTCCTGGCCCTGTGGGACTCGCTCTTCAAGTACCGCCTGACTGCGCCGGATGACCGGGAGTTCGTCTTCCTCAGCAACTACGCCACCATCCTCACGGATGAAGTCTTCTGGCGGGACCTGGGCGTGACGCTGCTGATCACGGTGGTCACCGTGGTCATCGAGCTGGTCCTCGGCTTCGCCCTGGCCATGGTCATGAACAGCGCACTGAAGGCCGTCCGCGGCTGGCTGCGCACGGCGATCCTGGTGCCCTACGGCATCATCACCGTGGTGTCCGCGTTTGCCTGGTTCTATGCCTTCGACATCAACTCCGGGTACGTGAACCACTGGTTCAGCTGGGTTCCGGGCATCAGCACCGACCTGAACTGGTTCGCTGACTTCGGCACCGCCATCACCGTCATCATGGCCTCGGAGATCTGGAAGACGACGCCGTTCATCTCCCTCCTCCTGCTGGCCGGCCTCGCACAGGTCCCCGGTGAGCTCACGGAAGCGGCCGAAGTCGACGGCGCCACCTGGTGGCAGCGGTTCTCCCGGGTGATCGTGCCGAACATGAAGGCTGCCATCATGGTGGCCGTCCTGTTCCGCGCACTCGACGCGTTCCGCATCTTCGACAACGTCTACATCATGACCAAGGGTGCGTACGGCACTGAAACGCTGTCCCTGCTGGCCTACCGCACATCCATTACCAGGCTGGAGATCGGCATGGGTTCGGCGGTTTCCGTCCTGCTGTTCCTCTGCGTCATCCTGATCTGCTTCATCGCGATCAAACTCTTCAAGGTGGACCTGACCGGCGCACGAGGGGGCAACTAAATGGAATCGTCACCGATACGCAGGCGCATAACCTGGACCATCATCTCCATCCTGGTGATCGTCTATGCGCTGTTCCCTGTCGCATCGATTTTCGCGACGTCCTTCAAGCTTCCCAGCGACCTGACGTCCGGCACTTTCCTGCCGACCAACTGGTCCACTGTGAACTACGAACAGATCCTGGTCGGAGACGCCCAGGAACTCTTCCTGTCCGCGCTGCGGAACTCCATCGGCATCTCGCTGATCGCCACGTTCATCGCCGTCGTGCTGGCGACGTTGTGCGCCTACGCAATCGCCCGGCTGGACTTCCCGGGCAAGAAGCTCGTGCTGACCACCGCCCTTGGGGTCTCGATCTTCCCGGTCATCTCCATCGTGACCCCGCTCTTCAACCTCTGGCGGAACATCGGTCTCTACGACACCTGGCTGGGCCTGATCATCCCCTACCTCTCCCTCACCCTGCCCATCTCCATCTGGACCCTGGCCGCCTTCTTCCGCCAGATTCCGTGGGAGCTGGAACAGGCAGCACAGGTGGACGGCGCCACCACGTGGCAGGCGTTCCGCAAGGCCATCGTTCCGCTTGCCGCACCCGGCGTCTTTACGACGGCGATCATTGCGTTCTTCATCGCCTGGAACGACTTCGTGTACGGGATCTCCCTCACTTCGACCTCCGCGGCGCGGCCGGTTCCGGCTGCGCTGGCATTCTTCACCGGTGCATCACAGTTCGAGGCGCCAACCGGAGCAATTTCCGCAGCAGCGATCATTGTGACCATCCCGGTCGTTGTACTCGTACTGCTGTTCCAGCGACAGATCGTATCCGGACTAACCCAGGGCGCCGTCAAGGGCTAGCCCGAGACGCACGGTACTAGAAAAGGAGCCATGAGCATGGCATCTATTACGCTCAAGAATCTCGTGAAGAAGTACGGGGACGGTTTCCCGGCCGTCAACGACGTCAGCCTGGACATTGCCGACGGTGAGTTCATCATCCTGGTGGGGCCCTCCGGCTGCGGCAAGTCGACCCTGCTTCGAATGATCGTGGGCTTGGAGGACATCACCTCCGGTGACCTGCTGATCAACGGGGAGCGAGTCAATGACAAGGCTCCCCGGGACCGGAACCTGGCCATGGTATTCCAGAACTATGCCCTGTATCCGCACCTCACCGTGTTCGAGAACATTGCCTTCCCGCTTCGGCTGAACAAAGGCAAGTACAGCGACGGCGAGGTGAAGCGGCTGGTGAATGAGGCCGCTGCCACGCTGGAGCTGACCGAGCACCTGGACCGCAAGCCTGCCAACCTTTCCGGCGGGCAGCGGCAGCGGGTGGCCATGGGACGGGCAATCGTCCGCCAGGCTGACGCCTTCCTCTTCGATGAGCCGCTCTCCAACCTGGACGCAAAGCTGCGCGGACAGATGCGCTCGGAGATCTCGCAGATGCAGCGCCGCCTCGGCGTCACCAGCGTCTACGTAACCCATGACCAGACCGAAGCCATGACCCTGGGCGACCGGGTAGCCGTGCTGAAGAAGGGAATCCTGCAGCAGGTTGCCTCGCCGCGGGAGCTCTACGAGCAGCCCATCAATCTCTTTGTTGCCGGGTTCATCGGCTCTCCGTCAATGAACTTCCTTCCTGCCACTATCAAGGACGGCAACGTCCTGGAGACCGCTGTGGGAGACATCACGGTCCCCGAGGCAAAGGCTGCCAAGGCCGCAGGGAAGAAAGTCGTGATGGTGGGTATCCGGCCCGAGTTCTTCGAGGACGCGTCCCTGGTCGAAGGGGACAAGAAAGCCCACGGCTCCACCTTCAAGGCGCACATCTCCCACACCGAATGGCTGGGGAACGAACAGTACGGCTACATCCACTTCGATCCCACGCCGGAGGTCCGGGAGCTCCTGGACAACCTGGCCAAGGATATGGATGCGGACGAGCTGCGCCCCCAGATCGTGGTGACGCTCGACGCCGCCAGCCGGGTGCGCGGCGGACGCGAGGCCGAGTTGTGGCTGGACACCCGCAAGATCCACCTCTTCGATCCCGAATCCGGTGAGAACCTCACACGGGACCCCGAAGCGGGGGCGGAACTCACGGAAGAAGCCAACGAACGGCGGGCCGAAGAGATCGCCATGGCACGCGAGGAAGTCAAGGAGACGGCAGCCACCGCCGCCGATTCCTAAGCTGGTCAGCTGGCCGAAGGGCCCCCATGCCGGGGCCTTCGGTCGGTTGTGCACGGCAACGGCAGGTAACGTAAGAGCGTGCAGGCATCATCACCGGTAATCAAGGCAGTCACCATCTGGCTCACTGCCCTCATGCTCTCCGTCGCGGCCGCCGTCGTCGTTATCTGGCTTGTGAATGCCAAGGTCTACGGTCCGGCCAAGCAGGTGGAGAACTACTTCCAGGCCCTCCAGGACGGCAACGGGGCCCTTGCCCTGGGCATCCTCAACGCGGAGGTCCCCCAGGCCAACGCGGCGCTTCTGGATTCCGACGCGCTGCGGGCTTCCACCGAAGGCCTTGAGGTGCTGGGCATGGAAGAGGTCGCCACGTCCGTGGACGGACGCACCAACGTTGTAGTCAGCTACCGGCTGGACGGCGCCGAGCAGCAGTCCACGTTCGAACTGGAGCAGACCGGTTCCCGCTGGATGTTCTTTGACGAGTGGACTTTCCGCCCGCAGAGCCTGCCAACGGTGCGCGTCAACGCACCCAACCAGAATGAAGCCCAGCTGAACGGCACCCGTGTCCTGCTGCCTGAGGGCACTAACACCTTCGCCGCGTTCTACCCCTCGCGTGTGGCCGCCTCCTACACCAGCGGCTACTTTGAGGCGCCTGAGCAGTCCGGTGTCCTTGCTGCGCCCGGGGAGTCGGTGGACCTGACGCTGCGCAGCCAGGCCACGAAGGACCTGGTGGAGACCGTGGATGCACGTGTACGAGAGTTCCTGGACAACTGTGCCGGCGAACAGAACCGCCTTGCGCCCCCGGGCTGCCCGTTCTACCACCTCACGAATAACCGCGTGGAACCCCCGATCACCTGGGAAATCCTCGAGTACCCCACGGTCGAAATCTCCCCCGCGGACGGCCACTGGGTGCTGGCACCGCTGGAAGGCAAGGCCCGCGTCAGCGCCACCCAGACCGATCTCTTCTCCGGCGCGCAGAGCCCGCTGGTCGAGGAGAAGGACTTCACCTTTGGCGCCCGGCTCTCCGTGACGGACACCGGAGTATCGCTGACCGCGGTCATCGACTAACTGCCTTCAAACGAACGAGATTACAGAAACTGCCCGTATCC
>NZ_BAAALV010000002.1:696288-712870 GCF_039528575.1 Arthrobacter gandavensis | reverse complement strand
ATACGGGCAGTTTCTGTAATCTCGATGGTGCCTAGTCGAGGCCGCGGAGGTCCAGGGTCAGCTCCGTTTCGCCGCCGGCCTGCATCAGGACCGGAATCCCCCAGTCCTGCTGGTAGAGGTGGCAGGCTGCATGGTCCGGAATCTCTCCCCCGGGCTCGCCGTCGCAGGCCGCAGCGCGGGCGGTGATGTGCAGGACACCCTCGGGAACGGTATCGGACAGGACCAGTTCACGGACCAGCCCGACGGCGGTTCCCCCGCCGGAGACGAGCAGTTCCTCCGGGGAGGAGGAGATCTTCAGCTGGGTGGGATCTCCCCAGCGGTCGTCGAGCTTCTGTCCCTTGGGAGCAGCGAACCGCACGGTCAGTCCCAGGGCTCCCGGCTCAATAGCCGTCTTGGGCCGCTGGGTCTGCCGGGCCCCTTCGTCCACGGACTGCGCTTCCTTGGGGATCGGCAACCGGACCAGCTGGTGCTTGTTGGCCTCCACGACCACCAGGAGCGGCTCGCCGGCGGTCGAGTCCACCAGGACCCCCGAAGGCTCTGCGAGGCCGCGGGAGAGGGTGGAGACGGTCTGCGTCGCCGGGTCGTAGCGGCGCACTGCTCCATTGTAGGTATCGGCGATCGCCACGGAGCCGTCCGGAAGGACAGCGACTCCCAGCGGGTGCTGGAGGCGCGCCTCGGAAGCGTCGCCGTCGCGGTAGCCGAAGTCGAACAGGCCTGCGCCGACGGCGGTGTCCACCGTGACGGCGGGCTTGCCTGCGGCGGAGGTGTCGAAGCGGAGCCGGCGGAGCGCGGACGTCTCGGAGTCGGCGACCCAGATGCTGCCTTCAGCGTCCTGGGCCAGCCCGGATGACTGGGCGAACCACACGGCGTCACCGTCGCCGTCGAGCAGTCCCTCCAGGCCGGTGCCGGCCAGGATGGACAGCGCGCCGGTGGCGGGGTCGAAGGCAAAGATCTGGTGGGTGCCGGCCATGGCCACCACGGCCTGGCCCAGCGCCGTGGACCACAGCACGTCCCACGGGGAGGACAGGGACGTTCCCAGCGGGTCGGTTCCAAGGTCAGTGGACGCCGGTGCGGACTGGTTCTCAGCGTCAAGCAGCCGCTGAACGCCGTTACCGGCCACGGTGGTGACGGCTCCCGTTGCCAGGTTCACGCCGCGCAGGCGGTGGTTGACGGTGTCGGCAACAAGCACGTCGTAGTCGAGGGTCTCGGCCACGGCCGCTGGGAGCACGGTCAGGCCCTGCGGTTCGTTGAACCGGGCCGTACCGGCATCGCCGTCGCGCCAGCCCTTGGTTCCTTCACCGATGACGCGGCGCACGGTGGCCAGGTCCGCTTCAAGTTCCACCAGCCGGTGGTGGCCGGTGTCCGCGACCAGGAAGGTTCCCTCAGGCAGCGCGACCGCCTTGCCCGGGAACCGCAGGTCACCGGAGGTGGCTTCAGCGGGAACGTAGGGGCCGTCGCCGCGGTGCAGGGTGCCCTTGGCCTCGTGCTCTGCAACGAGCTCCGCTACGAGTGATTCAAGTCCGGCGGCGTGGCCTTCACCGGAGAGGTGGGCCACGATGTAGCCCTCGGGGTCGATGACCACCAGGGTGGGCCAGGCACGGGCCGTGTAGGCCTGCCAGGTGACCAGCTCCGGGTCATCGAGGACCGGGTGGTGGATTTCGTAGCGTTCGACGGCGGCGGCCAGCGCCACCGGATCGGCCTCGTGCTCGAACTTGGGCGAGTGGACGCCCACTGTCACCAGGACGTCGGAGTACTTCTCTTCCAGCGGCCGCAGCTCATCGAGGACATGGAGGCAGTTGATGCAGCAGAAGGTCCAGAAGTCCAGCAGGACGATCTTGCCGCGGAGGTCTTCCAGCCCCAGCTGCTTCCCGCCCGTGTTGAGCCAGTTGCGGCCTTCCAGCTCGGAGGCCCGGACGCGGTATCCGGCGCGCACCGTTTCAGTCATCTGCGTTCTCCTTGGTCTGTCCTTGCATCACGTTCGGCCAGCTGGGCGAACATATTGTTGTAAGCCGTAAGTTCAGCATCGTTATTCCGTTCGGCCGCACGGTCTTTGCGTTTTGTTTCACGTGCATCCGTCCGGGACCACTGGAGAGCGACGCCGATCGCCACCAGAACCGTGGGAACTTCGCCGATTCCCCACATGATCGCTCCGCCAAGCTGCTGGTCTTCCAGGGCGCTCACGCCCCAGTCGCGGCCCATGTTGCCGAAGTAGGACGCCTGGATCAGTGAGGTCTGGCCCATCACGGCCACGCCGAAGAACGCGTGGAACGCCATGGTGGCCAGCAGGATGACGAGTCGCAGCGGGTAGGGTGCCCGGCTGGGAAGCGGGTCGATCCCGATCATGGTGAGGATGAAGATGTAGCCGGTGAGCAGGAAGTGCAGCACCATCAGTTCATGGCCCACGTGCTCGCGCAGCGCGAAGCCAAAGAGGTCCGAGTAGTAGAAGATCACGATGGAGCCGGCGAAGTTCACTGCGGCGAAGATCGGGTTCGTGATGATCTTCGAGTACCGCGAATGCACCGCGATCAGGATCCATTCGCGCAGGCCGCGGCTGCCGTCCCGGCGCGGGGTCAGCGCCTTCAGTGCCAGGGTAACGGGAGCCCCGAGGACCAGGAACAGCGGCACCACCATGGTCAGCGCCATGTGTGCGAGCATGTGCGTGCTGAAGAGCACCATGCCGTATACGGCGGGCGCGCCGGAGGTGACGTAGGTGAGTGCGATCAGGCCCACGAACCAGCACAGCGTCCGTACCAGGGACCATTTGTCTCCCCGGCGGCGGACCTTGATGACACCCAGCACGTAGGCCGCGCCAATGGTCACGACGATCGCGACCCACAGCCAGTCGAAGCGCCACTCGGTGAGGAAGCGTTCTGCGGTAAGTTCCGGCGGCAGATCGTAGCCTGTGAGGATACGGGCCGGCGAGGCGTTCGGCGGCAGTTCCTCCGGCCGCGGCGGGGCCGTGCGGGCCAGGGCTGCCGCGACGCCGGAGATGGCGCCCATGATGAGCAGTTCGACGCCGATCAGTTGCCACAGCACCCGGCGGGCACTCATCGAGCGCGGAGTCTCCGCGGACGTACCCTTGGTGGACCCGGCAGCCTGGGCCGGCAGCTGCGGAATGATCCAGCGCCGGTGCAGGAAGCCGAGGATGCCCAGTACCAGCGTGGCAGCAACCTTGAACAGGACCAGGGCGCCCCAGGGCGAATCGAGCTGCGCCAGGGACGTGATCCGGAGCGAGGCGTTGACCAGGCCGGAGGCGGAGACCAGCACGAAGCCGAAGCCTGCCAGTGCCGAGAAGCGGCGGAGGACCACCCCGGTGATGTCGCCAAGCTGCTTGGCGATGACGGCGAGGACGATGATCCCGCCGATCCATACGCACACACCGATCAGGTGCAGGCCGATCGAGTTCACCGCAGCGCTGTGGTCATCTCCGCCGGCGGCGTGGCCAACCAGGGCCATGGGCAGCAGGCCACCGGCCGCCAGCACAAGCGTGAGGGCCAGGCCTGTCAGGGAACGGACGCCGAACGTCAGGGTAGTCACGACGGCGGCAATGATGCTGACTGCCAGCCACGCGCGCCCGGTCGCAAAATCTGTGAGGAAGGATGCAAGTCCGTCGGTGTAGGAGGGGTCCGGGCTCAGCGGGAGGCCGGAGACATCCGAGTAGGTGAAGAGCATGACCGCGATCGCGGACAGGGTCCACAGAGCCGCGGCGCCGGAGGCAAGGTACATGGCCTGCGTGAAGGCAGGATGCTCGGGGCGCGTCTCTGCTTCGCCCCTGCCGAGCCTGGGGCCGGCGTGCTTGGGAAGAATGAAGACGGCGAATACCAGGGCGCCAATAACTGCCGCGACGGCACCGTTCTGCACCGCCTTTGCGATGGGCAGCCCCCAGCGGGTCAGCGCTCCGGGATCCGAGAGCTGCGATGCTGCGGCCGCGCCGGTGAAGAGCAGCGCAACGCTCAGGGCAAGGACCATGACACCGGCACCGGCAGCCAGCCAGCCGTTGCGTGCGGGGTGTCCGGGTTCGGACGCCTGTCCGGCAGGACGGCCCGGCAGGGTGTTCTGGGTCTTGGCAGAGTTTGGCACGGTATCCATTCTCTACCCCTTGTAAAAATTGGGCCAATCACGGCCGCTCTTTGGACCAGGGCGGGAGGGAGCAAACCGCCCGCCGGGCCCGGGGACACGAAGGGCCGGCACCATCCGGTACCGGCCCTTCGGGAAAGCGAAAATACTACTTCTTGGCGACAGCAGCCTTCAGCTTGGAGCCTGCGGTCAGCTTGACGCTGTGGCCGGCCGGGATCTGAATGGTTTCGCCGGTCTGCGGGTTGCGGCCCTGGCGAGCTGCACGGTCGGTGCGCTCAACAGCAAGCCAGCCCGGGATGGTGATCTTCTCGCCGTTGGCAACGGAAGTGGCGAAGATGTCGAAGACAGCATCGAGCACGCCGTTAACGGCGGTCTGGCTGTTGCCGGACTTCTCTGCGACAGCGGCAACAAGTTCACTGCGGTTCATAGCCAATTTATGTCCTCCTGGACTCTGGTGTTTAGCGCGAGCGGTTCACGGATGCGTAACCGCCTCTGTTCGAAAACTTACCAGCTTAGAAGCCTAAATCACGCTGAAAACCGCGGGTTTTCGCGGATTTTTCGGGTTTTTGGGCAAAATCCGTGCTGTTTTGGATGCGGAGAACTCGCGGGTATGCAAAAAGGGCGGCAACCGGAGGGGTTGCCGCCCTTTTCAGGCGTGGAAAGCGGAGCTTACCAGCTGGACTTCTTGATGCCGGGCAGTTCGCCGGCGTGAGCCATATCGCGGAAACGCACGCGGGAGATACCGAACTTCTGGAGGGTACCCCGGGGGCGGCCGTCGATCTGGTCGCGGTTGCGCAGGCGGACCGGAGAAGCGTTGCGGGGAAGCTTCTGCAGGCCGAGGCGTGCTGCTTCGCGTGCTTCGTCAGTCGCGTTCGGGTCGACCAGGGTCTTCTTCAGTTCGAGGCGCTTGGCAGCGTAGCGCTCAACAACAACCTTGCGCTGCTCGTTGCGGGCAATCTTGGACTTCTTTGCCATTCTTAGCGCTCCTCACGGAATTCGACGTGCTGGCGGATCTTGGGGTCGTACTTCTTCAGAACCATGCGGTCCGGGTCGTTACGACGGTTCTTGCGGGTCACGTAGGTGTACCCGGTGCCGGCGGTCGACTTCAGCTTGATGATCGGACGAACGTCCTTATCCTTAGCCACTAGAGCTTCACACCCTTCGCGAGGAGTTCGGTGACGACTGCGTCAATGCCGCGGACGTCGATCGTCTTGATGCCGCGTGCAGAAACCTGCAGCGTCACGTTGCGGCGCAGGGACGGAACCCAGTAGCGCTTCTTCTGAATATTCGGGTCGAACCGACGCTTGTTGCGGCGGTGCGAGTGCGAAATGCTGTGACCAAAGCCGGGAACAGCTCCGGTTACCTGGCAGTAAGCTGCCATGATCTCTCCTCCAGTTGTAGTAAATATGACGGTCCTCAAAAAACAAGCACCAGGCGATGCCGCCATGGCACCTGCAATAAAGAGCGTCCCGCCACCAGTTTTGACACCGTTATTACTGCGACTTTCCGGAGGTTGACCTGGCGGGGTGAGATCCAGCCGAAGTGCCTCGCCGCGGGGAAGACGGTGAAGTTCGGGCAGCCACAGCAGCAATCCGCTGCGACAGCCTTCAATTCTAGGTTTATACGGGCGGCCACGCAAATGCCCTGGTCCGTACCCTTGCGGGGCCAAACCAGATCATGGGCGCGACTTAACGCCTTCCTATCCTAAACGGTGCAGGGCCCTGATCCAAACCGGCTAATCAGCGGAGGGCTTCTCCAGCGCTCCGGCGGCGGTCACGACGGCGATCCCGGTTTCCGGGTCCTCTTTGGCGCCGTCCAGGTCGGTTGCGCCTCCCACCACTGCACCCGAATCCACCACCATGTTCCGCAGCCGGGCACCGGTGATGACGCGCACGCCGTCCAGCAGCACACAGCCGTGGACCTCGGCACCGGGTTCAATGTGGCAGTCCGGTCCCACTACGCTGCGGGTGACCTGGCCGTCCACCCGCGAACCGGGAGCAAGGAGGCTGGTTTCCACCTGTGCCGAGGCACCCACGAAGGCGGGGAGGCGGCGCGGAGTGGCGGAGAGGATCGGCCACGCCGGGTCATCAAAGACCAGGCCGTGTCCGTCAAGCAGGTCCATATGCGCCTGGTGGTAGCTGTCCGGGGTTCCCATGTCCCGCCAGTACCCGTCCAACCGGTGTTCGATGACCTTTTCCCGCTCCACCAGGTAGGGCAGGAGCTGGTCGCCGTAGTCTTCCAGCTTGCCGTCGCGTTCCATGAGTTCTTCCAGGCTGCGCAGCAGCACCTCGGCGTCGTAGAGGAAGATCTCCGCAGCGATCAGGTCCGACTTGGGCTTTTCCGGCTTGTACTCGAATCCGGTGACCGTGCCGTTCTCCACTTCCAGGACACCGTGTTCGGACGGCTCGTTGTTAATCCGGTAGCTCACCACGGTCAGCGCCGCCCCGGCGGAGGTGTGCGCCGCGATGACATCGCGGTAATCGAGCCTGTACAGGTGGTCCGCGCTGAGCACTAGGACCAGGTCCGGATCATATTCGCGGATGTAGTCGACCTGGCGGTACAGGGCATCTGCATTGCCCTCGGCGAATCCTTCCCCCTCCGACCCCTGGTACGGCGGCAGCACCCGCAGCCCGCCGTTGGTGCGGTCCAGGTCCCAGGGACGCCCGCTGACCAGGTGGTCGTTCAGGGACTTCGGCTCGTACTGCTCAACGATCCACACATCGCTGAGACCGGAGTTGTGCAGGTTCGAAAGCGGGATATCGATCAGCCTGTAGGAACCGCCCACCGGCATGGCCGGCTTGGCGCGGGTATCCGTGAGGCTCCCGAGCCTTCCGCCGGAACCTCCGGCAAGGATGATGGTCAGTATCCGCGGCTGGCGCATTCAGGTTCCTTTGGTCGGGGCGCCCGGACGGTCCGAGGCCGGATCGAGCAGGGTCAGGATTTTCGTGCCAATCCGGGTCAGGTCTGCCACGTCCTGGTCATCCAAGGCGTCGAAGACCGCTTCGCGGACTGTTTGAACGTGCCCGGGAGCGAGTTCGACCAGCGCTGCCATGCCCTCTTCCGTGAGTGCCGCCGTCGTCACCCGGGCGTCTGCCGGGGAAGGGAAGCGGCGCATCCAGCCGCGCGCCTCGAGTTTCTTCACTACGTGCGAGAGGCGGGAGAGGGAAGCGTTGGAGCGTGAGGCAAGTTCGCTCATGGCCAGCTGCTGGCCCTCGGCCTCCGATGTCATGGCCAGTACGTGGTAATCGAAGAGAGTGATCCGCGCCCGGCGGAAGAGATCGGCGTCGAGGGTCCCCGGCAGCCGCGTGGCCACGGCATAGAGCGCCAGCCATGCGCTGCGCTCCTGCGGGGTAAGCCACGGGCCGGACTGCTGTTCGGTCATGGGGGTAATTCTCTCACGTCACTTGAGCCTTCAAGCCTCCGCCCAAAGGCCAGTTGGGGTCCTTACCAGCACGGAAAAGGGCCCCAGCTGACCTTTCGGCGGCGGGCAGGGGCTAGCCGGCCGGCTGGCGGTCATCCACTCCAGCCGCCCCGGCCGAGTCGAACGGCAGGGAGTCCAGATCCAGCAACGGGTTCTCGTCCTGGGTCGCAACCAGCTCGCGGGCCTCCTCTTCAGTGGCCACGCTGGGCATGGAGCCAGGCATGGGCCGCTTGGCGGATTCCTTCATGATGCCGATGGCGACGGCGCCGATGGCGGACGTAACCATCAGGTAGTAGGCCGGCATCATGTCATTGCCGGTGAGGGTAATCAGGCCCTGCATGATCAGCGGAGCGGTGCCGCCGAAGATAGCCACGGCAAAGTTGTAGGCAATACCCATGGCACCGTAACGGCTGGCCGTGGGGAAGAGCGCCGGCAATGCCGAAGCGAGGTTCGCGACGTAGAACGTCACCGGTATGGCCAGCAGCCCCAGGCCCAGCAGGGTGGTCCAGATGGGCCCCTGGTCGATGAGCACAAACGCGGGGATGGCCAGCACGATCGTGGAGCCGGCACCCATCCAGAGCACCGGGCGGCGGCCGATCCGGTCCGAGAGCCGTCCCGTGAGCGGGATGCACAGCGCCATGATGACCAGTACGGGAATGGTCAGCAGTGTGCCGTGGAGCGGATCGTAGCCCTTCGAATCCGTCAGGTAGGAAGGCATATAAGAGGTCAGGGCGTAGCCGACCGTGTTGGCCGCGGCCACCAGGACCATGGCCAGCACGATTGGCCGCCAGTACGTCCGGAAGATTCCGAAGGTTCCCTGGGCGACGTCGTCCTTATCAAGCTCCTTGCCCGCAGCGGAAGCAGCTTGCTCTTCCTGCGCGTCCAGGGTTGCCTGGAAGGCCGGGGATTCCTCGATCTTCAGGCGGAAGTAAATCGCAATGGCACCCAGCGGTCCGGCAATGAGGAACGGGATGCGCCAGCCCCAGTCGAGCATGGTTTCTTCACTGAGGGTCAGCTGGAGAGTGGATACCGTCAGTGCGCCGAGGGCGAAGCCCATGTAGCTGCCGAGGTCCAGGATGCTGGCCAGGAATCCGCGGCGCTTGTCAGGGGCGTACTCGGAGACAAAGGTGGTGGCACCGGCATATTCCCCGCCGGTGCTGAAGCCCTGCAGCAGCTTCATTGCGACCAGCAGCACCGGAGCAGCCATGCCGATCTGCGCATAGCCCGGCAGCAGGCCGATCGCGAAGGTGGACGCAGCCATGAGGATCAGTGTGGTGGCCAGCGTCTTCTGGCGGCCGATCCGGTCGCCAATGCGGCCAAAGATCACGCCGCCAAGGGGGCGGGCAACAAAGGTTGCCGCGAACACGCCCAGGCTGAACAGCAGCTGGGAGGCCGGGTCGGCGTCGGAAAGGAAAACTGCGCCCATGGTGACGGCGAGATAGCCGTAGACGCCAATGTCGAACCATTCCATGGTGTTGCCGACTACGGTGCCGCCGACGGCTTTTTTCATCATGGCGTGGTCGACCACGTTTACGTCTTCCACCTCAAGGCGACGGCGGCGAAGCGGATTCCGCTTCGGTTTGCGCGGCGCGGTGCCCGGGAGTGAACCGGGCGGAGCGGTGCTCGAATCAGGTGCTTCTTGCTGCATTTGGGCCTTTTTCTCTAGAGGTCATCTGCGTAGGGCAATTGCATCCCTGTGCCGGCCCCAAGCCGGCAGACCCACAAGTTTAGAAAAGAAGGCCGCTTTTCCCGAATCGTAAGGGTACTTATCCCTATGCGAACATGAGGCGGCGCCGGTAGTTGCCACTATCCATGCGGGGTTTCGAATAAATTGTGAAGTGCGTCACAGTGGATGATTTTTAGGGTCTAGGCCGCGCGTTTTCCGCCGTCCCGCGGGCAGCACCTAGCCCTGCGGAGTGAGCTGCACCGGAGAAGGAAAACGGGCACTCAGGTTGTCGCCGGAGGACACTCCGCGCAGGCGCCGGCTGACCCACGGTCCGAGGTACTCCCGGGCCCAGCGGGCGTCATGCTTCAGCCGCTGGATCCGGTCACGGGCGGGCAGGGTATCCAGCTCAGGAACATCCAGGGCATCGGTGGCACGCAGCACCTCGAGGACCTTCTTCGCCGTGAGGATGTGCCCGGCCGGAGACATGTGCAGCCGGTCCACATCCCAGTAGCGTTCATCCTGCAGGACCTTCAGCCGCCAGTAGTCAACCAGGATCGCACCGTGTGCGTCGGCGGATTCCCGCACCAGCTCGTTGTACAGGGCGGTTCGGCCCCTAGTCCGGCCGAAAATCGGTGACTGGCCCGAGTCGAACCCGGTAAACACCAGCACCGCCGCACCGGAGGCGCGCAGGCGGCCAATCGCGGAATCATAGGCAGCCACGATGGCGTCGATATCCACCTTGGGGCGCAGGATGTCGTTGCCGCCGGCATAGATGCTGACGAGGGTGGGCTCGAGTTCCAGGGCCGGCTCGATCTGCTCATCGATAACCTGGCGCAGCTTCTTTCCGCGGATGGCCAGGTTGGCATAGCCCCAGGAGGGGTCCGCCAAAGCCAGCTGCTCCGCCACGCGGTCAGCCCAGCCGCGGACGCCGTTGGGGCGGGACGGATCCCAGTCCCCCACACCTTCGGTAAAGGAATCTCCAAGGGCCACGTATCGCTGCGAGAAAGTCACCCCCACAGCCTACAAGCCGTTCTACGCCCCGTCGGCCGGGCGGCAGTCTAGACTCAGAGCCGGAACACTCCCGTCGATCGAAGGGCACCATGTCCAGCCAGTCCCAGACGCAGAACGCGCCCGCACCAGGCGCACGCGATGCCGGGCGGCGCGCCGCCGTCGTCATCAATCCCACCAAGAAGACCGCCGTGGACATCCGCGCGCTAGTGGAGGAAGTCTGTGCCGGCGAAGGCTGGGACGCTCCGCTGTGGCTGGAGACTGAGGCAGACGACCCGGGCCACGGCATGGCACGCCGGGCCCTGGAAGAGGGAGCCGACGTCGTCATCGCCGCCGGCGGCGACGGCACCGTTCGATGCGTGGCTGCGGAGCTGGCCGGGACGAACACTCCGCTGGGGCTGCTGCCGCTGGGCACCGGCAACCTGCTGGCCCGGAACCTGGATGTTCCGGTGGACGACCCTGAGGCTGCCATCCGCACGGCGCTTCGCGGAACCGAGCGCCGCATCGATGTAGTCCACGTAAAGGTGGACGAGGCGGTGGACAGCGACATCTTCCTGGTCATGGCCGGGCTTGGATACGACGCCGTGATGATGGGGGACACGAATACCGCCCTGAAGGACAGGGTGGGCTGGCTGGCCTACGTGGACGCAGGCATCCGGAACCTTCCCGGCAAACCGGTGAAGACAATGATTTCGATTGACGGCGGCAAGCCGTTCTCCCGACGGCTGCGCAGCGTCATGGGCGGAAACTGCGGCAAGATCATGGGTGGCCTGGAGGTTTTCCCCGGTGCGAAGATCGACGACGGCTTGCTGGACATCATGACCATGGCCCCGAAGGGCAGCCTGGGCTGGCTGTCGGTTGTTGCCGGGCTGCTGCGCCGCGGCAAGGGCCGGGGAACGGCCGTGGAGTATTTCCAGTGCCGCAGCGCCGATATCTGGGCCGACACCCCGCAGGATTTCGAAATGGACGGCGACCACCTGGGCAGCGCCACGCGCCTCTCGCTGCGGGTTGATCCGGGCGCCCTGCGGATCAGGATGCCGCACGGAAAGAAGGATCCGGCGATCCTCACCAATCCGGAGCCGTAGTCCCTTCTGACGGTTAAACGCATCAGCCCCCGCCATGCGGGGGCTGATTGCGTTTGTGCACTAGAGCCAGGTCATGGGGTCGATGTACTCGCCGTGGACAAGGACTTCAAAGTGCAGGTGCGGTCCGGTGGAGTTTCCGGTGCTGCCCACGGCCCCAATCACCTCGCCCTCCCCGACGGCCTGGCCGGGCTCGACCCAAATGTCATTCAGGTGGTTGTAGGTGGTCTGGACCCCGTCACCGTGATCGACGACGATGCGCAGCCCGCCGCCTCCGTTGGTGTGCCAGCCGGCTTCGACCACGGTTCCGCCCCGGGCGGAGCGCACTTCAGCGCCCAGCGCGCCGCGGAAATCGGTGCCGGTGTGCCATTCCTGTCCATACCCGGTCATGGGGTTGATCCGCCATCCGAAAGGAGAGGTGATGACCATGCCATCCACCGGGACGGGAGGCTTGGCAGGTGTTTCTTCGGCAACGGGGGCAGTGGAGCCGGTGCCGTCCTCGACGGGCGCTTCCGCTTCCGCCTGCTGCTCATCGGCAAGCGGCCGGGTATTGACCAGCTGCCGCTCGGAAACCGTTTCGGGCGCATCCAGGGTTGCTGCTTCGGCCACGCCAAATACCATTCCGCTGAGCAGCAGGGACGCGCCGGTTCCGAGTGCCGCCGTCTTGCGTGCGGGGGTGCTGTACGCGCGGGCACGCCGAAGGAGGTCCTGCATCTGGGGGGAGAGGACAAACCGGCTGCCGGCTTCAGGACCGGCGTGCTTGCCGGGTGTGCGGTAACGGGACGCCGCTTCCGTAACGTACCGGCGGAGAACGCCTGCCAGGTGTCGGGCTGTCTCGTTTACTTTGGGGGTCACGCAACCTCCACTGTGGATAGACAACAGTTCTGTCGGTAATGCGGTTGCCTCTTGAGGGCGTGCGAGAGCCACGGGAAAAGTGGAAGTGATTTCCTCCAGTTTAGCCAAGCCCGTCTTGACAGTGGCGCTTTTGTGTTCAACTAAACAGGAGCGCGTGGCGGGTTCTACAGCGCAGTCAGCCGCGCTGGTTCACACCGTGCAGCGCACCGGACAGCCCTAGCTGGCTTCGGCGCGTCCCTGCCGCCAGTAGCCCATAAAGGCCACCTGCTTGCGGTCGATCCCGGCGTCCCGGACCAGGTAACGGCGCAACCCTCGGACTACTGCCGCTTCACCTGCAATCCAGGCATAGAACGGCAGCGCACCGGCGGGAGTGTTGGGGCTGGGAGAACCCTTTACTACTTCGGGAGCAAGCCGGGCGGGTGTTTCCCAGAGGATCACGGAATCGATATCCACGTCCTCCAGTACCGGCCGGCGGGCCGGAACAGGTGCAGCCGTTTCCGCGCGCTCCACCGTGGCATAGCCCGGCACCGCGACGGCGTCCCGCACGGCGGCCTCCAAGGCTTCACCGTGCGCCCTCCCGTTGCGGGGCAGCCAGCTGATGTTCACCTGGGAAGCAGTGGTGAGCGCCTGGATGTCCCCGGCGTCGGGAACTTCCAGCAGTGCGTGGCCGGTGAAGCCTTCGGGAAGGTTTTCCAGGATGGAGGCGATCGCCGGCACCGCGGTCTCATCTCCGGCCAGCAGTACGTGCTGGGCCATCCCGGGGCGCCATTCAATGCCGCCGTAGGACTCTGCCGTGACGCAGTGCACTGCGTTGGGGCCGATAACCGTAACACGGTCCCCCGGCTGCGCCGCTGCTGCCCAGGTGGACGCCGGACCGCCCACGCCGTCGGCGTCGAAGTGCAGGACGAAGTCGACGTCGATCTCCGGTTCGGGCGCGGAGCAGCGGGAGGCGCGGACGGTGTACGTGCGCATCGAGCCGCGGGTCCGGGCATCCATAGCGAGCCAGTTCCGGTACCACCCGGCGTCGTCGCAGTCGATGGGAGGCAGGGGTGCACGGGTGCCGTCGGCAGCCTCGGGCGGAATGACTACCTTGATCCGCAGGTCGTCCGTGCTGCCCTGCACCCCGAATTCGCGGAGGCATTCCCCGCCGAACGTGATGCGCTGGAAGTTCGCGCTGAGCCGCTCAACGTTCCGGACCTCGACGTCGAAGGCCAGCACTGCAGCATTGGCACCCGGGCGCCGTGCCGGGGCAGCAGCGGCTGCCGTCGAGGTGGTGCGGGTAGCGGTCATGAAGCTGCCTCCATAGGATTGCGGTTCTCGCGGCGGGAATCGTGCGGGTTGGGCAGGTAGCCCATGGCAGGGGGCTTGGCGGCCGGGGCAGGGCGGGAATGGTGGCGTCCTACCGGGACCACCATGGGAGTGCCGGAAACCGGGTCGGGGATGACGGCGGCTTCCAGTCCAAAAACGTCCTGGACCAGTTCCTCGGTCACAACCTCGGCCGGGGCGCCCTGGGCGGCGATGCAGCCGTCCTTCATGGCAATGAGGTGGTCTGCGTAGCGAGCGGCCAGGTTCAGGTCATGCAGGACGATCACCACGGTGGTGCCCGCCCGCCGGTTCAGGTCAGTGACCAGGTCCAGGACCTCCACCTGGTGGGTGACGTCCAGGAAGGTGGTGGGCTCGTCGAGGAGCAGGATGTCCGTCTGCTGGGCCAGCGCCATGGCGATCCAGACCCGCTGGCGCTGTCCGCCGGAGAGCTCGTCAATGTCGCGTCCGGCCAGTTCCAGCGTCCCGGTGGCTTCCAGCGCGGCGGCGACGGCGGCGTCGTCCTCCGCGTTCCATTGCCGGAACCAGCCCTGGTGCGGGTAGCGGCCGCGGCCCACAAGGTCCGCGACAGTGATTCCGTCCGGCGCGTTCGGGGTCTGCGGCAGCAGGCCGAGGGTGCGGGCGACTTCACGGCTGGGCATCGCATTGATGTTCCGGCCGTTCAGCTCTACGACGCCGGAGGCCGGCTTCAGCAGCCGCGCCAGCCCGCGCAGCAGGGTGGACTTTCCGCAGGCATTGGCACCGACGATCACGGTGATCTTTCCGGCGGGCAGCTGGACGCTGAGACCGTCAACCACCGTCCGGTCTGCGTAGGAGAGCACCAGGTCCCGTGCCTCAAGCTTGTTCTGCATGCTTTAGCCTCCTCGGCCTACACGGTTGGAGCTGACGAGCAGCCACAGCAGGAACGGCGCGCCCAGGGCACCGGTCACGACGCCCACGGGCAGCGCACCCGGAAGCAGGTTGCTGGCAACGAAGTCGGCGGCCAGCAGGATGAGGGCACCGGTGAGGCCGGCCGCAGCCAGCGAGGCGCGTCCGCCAATCAGCCGGCGGGAGATGGGGCCGGCCAGGAAAGCCACGAAGGCCACGGGTCCGGCCGCTGCGGTGGCCACTGCAGCCAGTGCTACGCCGGTGAACAGCAGTCCGGCACGTGTCCCCTCCACGGGCAGGCCCAGTCCGGCGGCGAAATCGTCCCCCAGTTCCAGCACCCGCAGGCGCCGGCCCAGCAGGACGGCGGCGGGGATCAGCACCACGAGTGCGGCGGCAACTATGCCGGCACGTTCCCAGGACGCTGCGTTCAGGGACCCGGTAAGCCACACGAGCGACTCCGCTGCAGTACGGACGTCCGTGCGGGTAAGCAGGAAATTCACCACGGCCTGCAGCACCGCGGCGAAGCCGATCCCCATCAGGACCAGCCGGGCGCCCGAGGCTCCGCCGCGGCGGCTGAGCAGGTGCAGCGACACCGCGATCACGCAGGCTCCGATGAGGGCGGCGAGCGAGACGGTTGCCCCGGTGGCGCCGAAGGCCACCATGGCGGTGACCGCTGCGGCGCTGGCTCCGTAGCTGATGCCGATGATGTCCGGGCTGGCCAGCGGGTTGCGCAGCATGGTTTGGAACAGGTGTCCGGAGATTCCGAAGGCCGCGCCGATGAGGACGGCGGTCACGGCGCGCGGCAGTTTGCTCTCCATGACGATGAAGGAGGCTCCGGGGATCCGCTCCCCCGCCAGGATGCGCACAAAATCCGGAAAAGTCACGGTGTAGCTGCCCAGCAGCACGCCGGCGAAGAAGAGCACCACAACACCGGCGGCCAGCACGGCCAGGACGGCGCGGCGTCGGCGTCCACTGCGGCGCCGGACCTCGCGGACGGTTGCGGCTGCAGAAGGATTCTCCTGCAGAAGGGGTGCGGCGCTCACAGCTCGGCCAGCTTCCGCCGGCGGATGATCGCAATAAAGACGGGTGCGCCAATGACGGCGGTCATGATCCCAACCGGAACTTCGCCCGGTGGCAGGATGAGGCGGCCAACGACGTCGGCTACCAGCAGCAGCACAGGCGCCAGCACTGCTGAAAGAACCAGGATCCAGCGATAGTCCGGCCCGGCCAGCCCGCGCACCAGGTGCGGGATCACCAGGCCGAGGAACGCGATGGGACCGGCGGCAGCGGTTGCGGCGCCGCAGAGCAGCACTACGCCAACTGCCATGACTCCGCGGGAAAGGGCGACGTTCTGGCCGAGCCCGCGTGCGACGTCGTCTCCCAGGCTCAGGCCGTTGAGCGCCCGTCCGGAGGCGAGCAGGATTGCCGCACCCACGGCGAGGAATGGAATAAGGGGAAGCAGGACGTCCCAGCCGCGGCCGGAGACCGTGCCGACCTGCCAGAAGCGGAAAGTGTTCAGGGTCTGCTGGCTGGAGACCAGCACGGCAGAGAGCAGGCTCGTCAGTCCGGCAGTCAGGGCTGCGCCGGCCAGCGCCAGCTTCACCGGGGTTGCACCTTCCCGGCCCAGGGCGGCGACGGCGTAGACCAGCAGTGCTGCCAGGGCGGTGCCCGCGAGGGCGAACCACACGTAACCGGTGAACGAGGTGACGCCGAAAACGTAGATGGCAGTGACGACGGCAAACGCGGCACCGGCGTTCAGGCCCATAATGCCCGGGTCCGCCAAAGGATTGCGGGTCATCCCCTGCAGTGCGGTTCCGGCCAGTCCAAGCGCGGCGCCGATCAGAAGCGCGGACACCGTGCGCGGGAGCCGGCTCAGTACGACGGCGTGGTCTCCGTTGGCGGGATCGGCGCTGGTGAGCGCCTGCCAGACGGTGTCCAGGGACAGGGGACGTGCACCCAGGGCGACGGAGGCGAAAGCGGCCACGGCCAGGATGGTCAGGGAAGCTGCCAGCAGGAGCACCGGGGACATCCGGCGGCCGTTCCGCAGGGAGGGCCGGGAACCGGAAACGGGGGTGCGGACCACGGCCGGTGAGGACACGGCGGCACCTCCTGAAGCCAGCGGTATATGACTTAAGTAAGGCTAACCTACGGCTGGTCAGATTAAGAAACAGTTCTGTGCCGTATTACTCACCATGAGACGCGCGAGAGGCCAGTTACGGCTCGTATGGACGCTCAAAAGAGCCGTAACTGGCCTCTCGATGGTGCTTCCGGGCCCCGCTAGGG
>NZ_BAAALV010000002.1:678329-696202 GCF_039528575.1 Arthrobacter gandavensis | reverse complement strand
TCTCGGGGGTTTGAACAGCGGAGCGAAGCGGCTACTCGGCGCCGTGCCCCGGGGTAACTTCCTCGCCGGAGCGGACCGGGCCGGGAGCCGTTCCGTTGCCGAACGGGCGGCCGCCAAGTGCTTCCCGTCCGTGTTCGGTCAGCCAGACCGAGTTGTCCGGTCCCTTCGGCACGATCCCCGTGGGGTTAATGTCCTCGTGGACGATGTAGTAGTGCTGTTTGATCTGCACGAAATCCACGGTGTCGCCGAACCCCGGGGTCTGGAACAGGTCCCGGGCATAGCCCCAAAGGTTCGGCATTTCGCTCAGCTTGTTCCGGTTGCACTTGAAGTGCCCGTGGTAGACGGCGTCGAACCGGACCAGGGTGGTGAACAGCCGGACGTCTGCCTCAGTGATAGTGTCGCCGATCAGGTACCGCTGCTTGGACAGCCTGTCTTCGAGCCAGTCCATGGCCGTCCAGAGGCGGTCGTAGGCGGCGTCGTATGCTTCCTGCGATCCGGCGAAACCGCAGCGGTAGACACCGTTGTTCACTTCGGTGAAGACGCGCTTGTTGACCTGGCGCATTTCCTCGAGATGTTCAGCCGGCCACAGGTCCGGGGCGCCGTCCCGGTGGAAATCGACCCACTCACTGCTGAAGTCCTCGGTGATCTGCGGGAAGTTGTTCGTCACCACGGCGCCGGTGGGGATGTCGACGACGGCGGGAACCGTAATGCCGCGCGCATACCCGGGGGTGCGGCGGAAGAAAGCCTCCTGCAGCCGTTCAATGCCCAGCACCGGATCCTTGCCGTCCGGATCAAGGTCGAAGGTCCAGCTCCGGGAGTCGTGCGTGGGACCGGGCGTGCCAAGGGAGATCGCGTCTTCCAGTCCCAGCAGCCGGCGCACAATGATGGTGCGGTTGGCCCATGGGCAGGCGCGTGCCGCGATCAGCCGGTACCTCCCTGCCTCAACGGGGTAGCCGTCCCGTCCGTCACGGGTGATGCGCGTTTCGATGTAGTTGGTGTCGCGGGTGTATTCCTGTCCCCCGGACACGTAGGAACCCTTGGTGCTGTAGTCCGATGCTGACTTATCCGTTGTATTCGCCATGACCGCTCCGTCTTTCTTCACCGCGTGCCTACTCTGGCCTCCAGCCTATCGCCCTGCCAGGCGGGGCAGTTGGGCTGTAGAGTCGTGGACCAACAGCACTGCCGGAGCGGAACCGCGGGTTCTGGGAACGAAGGGTCTTACTTGATGCGTGTAGCCGTCCTCGGAGCAACCGGAAACGTTGGGACCGCGGTCCTGCGCAGACTGCAGGCGGCGCGGGCCGAACGCCCCGACGGCCTGGAAATCGTCGGCGTCGCCCGCCGGGTTCCGGCCCAGCCCACCGGACCCTATGAGGGAGTGGAGTGGCACAGCATCGACGTCGCTTCGCGGGCGGGCGCCCAGGAGCTGACCGAAGTGCTGCGCGGCGTGGACGCCGTGATTCACCTGGTGTGGGCTATCCAGCCGAACCGCGATGAGGCCGAGCTGCACCGGATCAATGTCCGCGGCACACAGAACATGCTCGCCGCCGCTGCGGAGGCCGGGGTCCGCCAGGTTGTCTGCGCGTCGTCAGTCGGTGCCTACTCCCCCGCCCCGAAGGACCGGCTCACGGACGAGTCGTGGCCGGCCCGCGGCATCGCCACTTCCCACTACAGCCGGCACAAGGGTGAGCAGGAAGAACTGCTGGATGACTTTGAACGGCGCTACCCCGAAATCCGGGTGGCACGGCTGCGTCCGGGGCTGATTTTCCAGTCCGACGCCGGCAGCGAAATTGGCCGGTACTTCCTGGGCCCGCTGGTCCCCCGGTCAATCCTGAACAAACTCAGCCTGCCGATCATCCCGCTTCCGGCCGAATTCTCCTTCCAGGTTGTCCACGCGGACGACATTGCCGACGCGTACTGGCGGGTGGTGGACCAGCGCGCCGAGGGCGCCTTCAACATCGCCGCGGATCCCGTGTTCACGCCGGAACTCCTGGCCGGGATGCTGGGAGCACGCAGGATCATCAACATTCCCGTGCGCGTCATCCGGGCCATCGTGGGACTCACCTGGGCTGCACGGCTGCAGGCCACCGATCCGGGCTGGATCGACATGGCAGCCGGCGCGCCGCTGATGGACACCACCCGTGCCCGCGAGGTCCTGGGCTGGGAGCCCAAACGCACCTCCCTCCGGGCGTTCCAGGATGTGCTGGACGGTCTGAGCGAACAGGCCGGCGTACCGGCATCACCGCTGCTGGGGCCCGGACGCTAACGGCTGGTCTTCCGGCACGCTGCGGCGCCCCGGAAGTTCGGGGCGCTTCCGGGGTGTCTAGTAGCGTGGGTCCAATGGTTTCATCACACCCGACGCCGCTGTCCCCGCCGTCCAAGCCCGTGCGGCCCGTCCGTTCCGGGGTTACCCATGCCGGCCGCGGGGCACTGATGGGCCTGGTGGAACTTGTTCCCGGTGTTTCCGGCGGCACGGTTGCGCTGGTCCTTGGCGTTTTCGACCGGCTGATCGCGTCGGCTAACCACTTCATCAGCGGCGCAGTGCACCTTGTCCTCCGGCGGGACCGGGCCGGCGCTGTCCGCAAGGCCTCGGGCGTCGAGTGGAACCTGCTGCTTCCCCTGGCTGCCGGAATGTTCCTCGCGCTGGTCTTCCTGTCCGGACCGCTGCATTCCTTCGTGGAGGGCCAGCCGAAGATTGCCAGTGCATTGTTCTTCGGCATGGTGGCGGCCAGCCTGGTTGTTCCGATCAGCATGGCCCGTGCTGCCGCGCCGGCCGGACCGGCGACGGCGGCGGGCAGGCTCGCGGGCCCGGCAATGGTCCTGGTGACAGCTGCTGCCGCATTTGTGCTGCTCGGCATTCCGGCCCTGCAGATAGAGAACCACTCGTGGTGGGTCCTGGTCCTCAGCGGCGCGATAGCAGTGTGTGCCCTGGCCCTTCCCGGCCTGTCAGGGTCCTTCCTGCTGCTGACCTTTGGCATGTACGAGCCGACGCTGGAAGCCGTGAGCAACCGGGACCTGGGATACCTGGCCTTCTTCGCCGCCGGGGCGGTCATCGGCTTGGGGTCCTTTGTCCGGCTGCTGGGTTACCTGCTGCGGGTCCACCGCCGTGCCGTCCTGCTGGTAGCCACCGGCCTGATCCTGGGTTCCGTCCGGGCACTGTGGCCCTGGCAGGAGAACAGCGCCCTGCTTCCGCCCGACGATGCGTGGCTTATGCCGCTCGCGGCCTCCCTCACGGGTGCCGCCGTGGTTCTGCTGCTGTGGTTCGCCCAGTCCCGCGCCGAGGCGAAGAACCTTCCCGCCTAGCACCTGCGGCCTGTTTCCCGGCCCGCTGAAGCGGGCCGGGAAACCGCCTACAGGTCGTCGTCGTAGTCCTTGCCGGCGTGCTGCTGGCGCAGCTCGCGGCCCTGCTGCACGTCCTTCTCTTCCTGCTCTGCCCGCTTGTCGCTCTGGCGGGTATCCCGCGGGGGCAGCTGGATCGAGTGCTCGGCCTGGATTCCGGCCTGCAGCTCCCGGCCGCGTTCCACCTCGGCGTCGAACTCGGCACCGAAGAGCAGCGATATGTTGGCCAGCCAGATCCACAGCAGCAGCACGATCACGCCGCCGATGGCACCGTAGGTTGCGTTGTAGCTGCCAAAGTTGCCGACGTAGAAGGCGAAGCCCAGAGTGGCGACCGCCAGGACCACCAGTGCCAGGAACCCGCCCATGCTCATCCAGCGGAACTTGGGCTGCTTCACATTGGGGGTGGCGTAGTAGAGCAGCGCGATCAGGGTCACCGCGAAGAGGACCATGACCGGCCATTTGGCGATGTTCCAGACCAGCAGGGCCTGGCTCCCCAGCCCGATAAAGTTGCCGATCGATTCGGCGATGGGACCGCTGACCACCAGCATGATGAGAAGGCAGGCCGCCAGCAGGATCATGATCAGGGTGACCAGCAGCTGCAGCGGGCGCAGCTTCCAGATGGGCCGGCCCTCTTCGACTTCATAGATGCGGTTCATGGCCCGGCCGAAGGCTCCCACGTATCCCGAGGCGGACCACAGGGCACCGGCAATACCAATGAACAGCGCCAGGCCGGCACCGCGGGAAGACGTGAGCTGCTCAATCGGACCCTTGAGCACCTCCACGGCGGCTGCCGGCGCGAACCCTTCCAGGTACTCGATCATGGCATTCGTCGTGCTCTCCGCCTGGCCCACCAGGCCCAGGATGGAGACCATGGCCAGCAGTCCCGGGAAGAGCGAGAGCACCGTGTAATAGGTCAGCGCGGCGGCGAGGTCGGTGCACTGGTCCTTGGAGAACTCCCGCACGGTTTTGCGGAAGATGTACATCCAGCTGGGTTTGGTGACTTCGGCCGGGGTATCCGGCTTGGATGCCGTTCCGAGCGACGCTCCGCCGTCCTGGTCAGAGCTGTCCTGCTGAGCCATGGGGCCCCTCCTGGCGTGGTCGAGTCCGGGGTATCCATCGTATTGCTAAGCAGACTTATGTCCAAGCAGCCCCGCCGGTCTCACCAGGCCTTGTAATAATCCTCCAGCTGCGCCTCCTCCTCCGGCGTTAGCGCGCCGCCGTGGTCCATGTCCGGAGAGTCCTCGATTGCCTTGCGCGAATAGTTCACGTACAGGTCATCCTCGTCCCGGCGGGACCCCTGGAGCGGCACGAAGTACTGCCGGCCTTCAAACAGCCCCAGCGCCACCGTGACCCAGGCCGGCTGGCCGGTAGCCCGGTCCAGGTGGACGTTTCCCACCAGGCCCAGCCGCTCGCCGTCCTTCGCCCACACATTCGAGCCCTGCAATTCGTGGATCACATACTGGTCAACCATGGCCGATTGCTCCTTGTCCGGGTGCTTTGCGCAGTCTGTCCGTGTCCGGGCGGCTGCGCCGGTGGGTATCATTCCAGCCCGCAGGCCCCCCGGCTTGTCAACACCTAGCGGTCAGCATGCTCATCCCGGTCTTCCCAGGCGTCCTGGCCGGGTCCGGCGAAACTGCGGTTGCGTTCCACGGCGTCGATGCTGCCCGTGAACAACTGCGACGTACTGATGTCCTCGCCTCCGCCGCGGCGCTGCGGCTGCAGGCGCGGAGGCACCGCATCCACGGCAGGCTGGCGCAGCTGCTCGAAGCGCTGCCGCGGCAGCGCCGCTGGATGCTCCTCCTGCAGGAAGGAGACCATGGATTCCCGGACCAGGCAGCGCAGGTCGAAAAGGGTGCCGGAGTCAGGGGCGGAAACGAGGATGCGGACCCGGATCAGGCCCTGGACGGCGTCGGTGACCTGGAGGACGCCGGTGCGCCCGTCCCAGAGGTCCGTTCCGGCCAGGATGCGCTTGAGCTCATCGCGCATGGCGGCCACCGGGGACTCCCAGTCCAGGTCCAACTCAACGGTGCCCAGGATGGCGGACTGCTTGCGGGTCCAGTTCTCGAAGGGGGTGGAGGTGAAGTAGGTGGAGGGCAGGATCAGCCGGCGGTCATCCCAAATGTGCACCACCACGTAGGTCATGGTGATTTCCTCGATGGTTCCCCACTGCCCTTCCACCACAACCACGTCATCCACGCGGATTGCGTCCGTGAAGGCCAGCTGCAGCCCGGCGAATACATTCCCCAGTGTGCTCTGGACTGCAAGGCCGGCCACGATCGAGAGCAGGCCGGCGGAGGCGAGCAGGCCTGCTCCCAGGGCGCGGACTTCCTCGATGGTCAGCAGCACGCAGGCGACGGCCACGGTGATGATCAGCGCGACGGCGACCCGGCGGCCCAGGATGACCTGCGTCTTCAGGCGCCGCAGCCTCCGGTTGTCCTTCGTGTCTGTGCTGTACTTCGTGAGGATGACGGCCTCGACGATCAGCAGTGCGACGACGGCGAGCCAGCCGATCGCAGCGATCAGCCCGATGACCAGCACGTAGTCCAGGGTGCCGTACCAGGACTCCCCGCGGGCCGTGGCCCCGAGGGCGATCCGGGTTCCAATCAGGGCGAGTACCAGCCGCAGCGGGTTCCGCCCCAGGGCGGTGACTTCGCGGATGTGCGGGACCTTCCGGAAGATCCGGGCGGCGGATCCGTGCACCACGCGGGCGGCAACTAATGCGGCAGTGACGGCTATGAGAACAGCGATCAGTGGCCGCAGCGGGTCCAGGGCGTCGAGGAATTCCTGCATGGGCCGATCATGGCAAACACCCCGGGGGGCGTGTCCAATTCTGTGATCCCGGACGCAAAAGTGCCCCTCCGGACGGACCGGAGGGGCACTTTTGCAGGGAACGGTGTTACTTGACCTGCGCGGCGGCCTCGCCCAGCATCGGAACGAAGTTGTCCAGTGCGTAGGGGATGCTCAGCACGTTGGCGGCTGAGATGGACAGCGTCAGCGTGTTGTCGGAGTCGGCAACCAGGCCGCCGTTCTTGACGGCCGGAATCTGGCTCAGCAGCGGATCGGACACGATGGCTTCCTTGGCGGCGTCGTCGGCCACCCAGCTGACAAAGAGGTCGGCTTCGAGCTCATTGGCGCGTTCCGGGGACCAGGTCAGGTAGAACGCGTCGGAGGGAGCGTTCTCATCCACCAGCGGGGCCTGGACCATGCCAAGTTCCTTCAGGAACTTGGGCCGGTTGTCACCGGAGGTGTAGATGGAGATCTGGTCGGCACCGGCGGTGGTGTCCAGGTTGCCGTAGATGAAGCTGGTTCCTGCCAGTTCGGGATACTCGGCCGCCTTGTCGGCAATGGCCTGCTCCGTTTCTTCAACCAGCTTGGCTGCTGCGTCGCTCTTGCCCAGGGCTTCGCCGATCATCTCGGCCGAGTCCTGCCAGGAGGTGTAGTACGGAGTCTCAGGGTAGGCAACCACGGGGGCGATGGCGCTGAGCTTGTCATACTCTTCCTCGGTGATGCCTGAGTAGGCGGCGAGGATGACGTCCGGGGTGGTGGCAGCAATGGCGTCGAAGTTGATGCCGTCAGTCTCGGAGTACTGGACCGGAGCGTTCTCGGATCCGATGGGCGCGCCAAGCTCTTCGAGCGCCTCGTCGATCCACGGGGTGGTTCCGTTCTCGTTGCCGCCCCACTCGTACTCCGGCATACCCACGGGCACTACACCCAGGGCCAGCGCCGTATCGGTGTTCACCCAGGAAACCGTAGCGACGCGCTCCGGGACCGATTCGATGGTGGTCTCACCGAAGGCATGCTCAATGGTGACGGGGAACTGGTCGCTGGAGCCGGCAGTGCTTCCGCTGCCCGCGTCCGAGGAGGACCCGGTGGAGCAGGCGGAAAGGGACAGCGCGGCAACGGCTGCGACGGCCGCAAGGCTGCGCATGCGGGACAGGGCCATTTTTGGGCTCCTTGATAGTGCAATGTGGACGGGGACGCCGGTGCTTTTTCTCCGGCAAGGTAAGGCTAACCTATTCACCGGGTAAATACGCAAAACAGATGTGCCCTAATGGTCGCATTCAGGGGAAGGAACGCAGCAGGCGGCGCAGGTCCACCTCTGGGTCCGCCAGTGCTGCCGCCTCTACGGGCCCGCCCAGCGCGATCAGCCGGCGCACGGCCCTCAGTGAGTTCCCGGCGTCGATTCCGGCCGCTCCGGCCAGCGTTCCTTCCGGGGAGACCCGGAACACCAGGTACCCGGGACCCGGCTCTCCGCGCTCAACACTGTGTCCCTCGACGGCCATGGAACCCACTGCCTCGGCGTGGATGCCGTAGCGGTCGGTCCAGAACCAGGGCACGGCATCCTGGGGCGGCTCCTGGCCCAGGATTCCCGCCGCGGCAGCCTGTCCGGACCGTACGGCTGCATCCCAGTGCTCGCTGCGCCGCTCCAAAAGTCCACCAACCCGGCGGCGGACGGCGTCGCCTGCTGCGTAGACGCGGGGATGGCTGGTGCGCCCGGAAAGGTCCACCACAATGCCGTCGTCAACTTCCAAGCCCGCGGCTTCAGCCAGCGCCGTGTCCGGGACCATTCCCACGGCAGCGAGCACGGTGTCCGCAGCTACTGCGGAGCCGTCTTCCAGCAGCACGGCCAGCCCGTCGCCGTCGGACACTACATCCACGGGCAGCGCGGTGAGGGTCTCAACCCCGTTCCGGGCATGAAGGGAATGCAGGTAGGCAGCAGCTTCCGGCCCCACGGCGGGGACCAGCGGTACGGGAACCGGATCGATAAGTACGACGGCGGTGCCGGCCGCGGCAGCCGTGGCCGCGACTTCCGCTCCAATGAGTCCGGCACCGATGATGACCAGGCGCTTGCCGGCACCGATACGGCTGCGAAGCGCGTCTGCGTCCGAACGACTCCGCAGGGTGCGGCACAGTCCGGCGCCGGGGAAGGGCAACACCCGTGCCGTGCCGCCGGTGGCCAGCAGGAAAACGTCGGCGCGGATCTCCCCGCCGCCGGCCAGCACGGCGGTTCCGGAATCCGGATCGAGCTGCACGGCCGTTCCGGCGGTCACGTCCACGGCGTTGGTTTTGTACCAGGGCTCCGGGGCGAGGTCCGCGCCGGCGCTGCCGGCGAGGTAGGCCTTGCTGAGCGGCGGCCGGTCATAGGGTGTACCGGCCGGGTCGAGGAGCTGGATGCGGCCGGCGAATCCGCGCCGGCGCAGTTCAGCCGCAGCGCTGAACCCTGCGGGACCGGCTCCGATGACCGCTGCGGAGCGGGGCTCGGCCATCCCTTAGGATCCGGCGGGGGCGACGCCCGGGTAGAGGATCACGTCCCCGTCTACGACCTCCACGCGGTGGGCAACGGCATCCACGGTGGCGGGAAGGCACAGGGCTGCACCGGTCTTGAGGCAGAAGCGTGCCGAGTGGACCGGGCATTCCACCTCGCCGTCTTCGATCCAGCCTTCGGCCAGGGACGCCTCTTCGTGGGTGCAGGTGTCGTTGAGTGCGTAAAACCCGCCGTCGTCGCTGTGGAAGACGGCTATGTCGTCCGCTGTCCCGGCGGTGGTGGAGTCCACCGTGATGGCTTCGCCCTCATCGATTTCATCTGCTGCAGCTACGCGGATACCTTCACTCATGGCATCCACGTTACCGTGGGCCGGGCGCCGTGACTGAGCCGGCGGCTAGGCACCGGCGGACCCGGCGGCGCCGTACTGGCGATGGCCCTCCAATTCGGAAATGAGCGAGATGAGCTCCTGGCGCAGCGCCGGCCGGAGTTCAGCCGTAAGGCTCTGGTCTTCCAGGCGGATTGCCTGTCCCAGCGCTTCGCGGCCGTACTCGGAAATATGCACTGCACGTTTAGGTGCCTCTGCGCCGTCTCCCACTTCATAGACGAGCCCCTGCGAGCGCATGCTCACCAGGGTTGTTCCCAGCGTCTGCGCTGTCACCCTGAGACGGCGGGCGAGTTCTGCCCGGCGCATCGGTCCAAAATCCCGCAGCACCTTAAGGGCCGTGACCCGTTCCTGGGTCAACCCCATAGCCCGCAGCCGGTTATCCATCTCCCGGCGCAGCATCCGGGCTGCCGTTGACAGCAGCCGGACCGCTTCCCAATCCCCCTCGTTCTGCATACCTTGGTTCCCCCTGAGATAGCTGTGCCTGGTGTTCCAATTTCCTCAGTGTACTTACTATCCAAACCGCAGGCGGGGGGTGTGTGTCAAGCTCGGGTGCTCTCAGGCCCCGGCAAAGCTCCTGAATTGCTCAACGCACCCGGGCGCGCCCGAAATCTCCACCTGTGCGGCCGAACGCCGCCCCATCGCATGCAGTGCCAGCTCAGTCACGGGCCCGGTGATGGTTACCGCGGGATCGCCCCGCCGCACCCTTGCCTGCTCACCACCGGGCAGCTGCAGCACTACGCCGACGGGGCTGCGCAGGTACCCCATGCGTGCCATCAGGGGCAGACGGCGGCGCAGTTCGAGCAGCTCCCCCTCGGGCATCTCACGGGGTTCCGCCTCGCCGGTTCCCCGGCGGATATCTTCGTGGTGCACAAAGAACTCCAGGAGGTTGACGGCGTCGCCTCCCCACCGCACCGGCGAGAAACCCCGTGCACCCGCGGCGAACCTGTCGACCAGTTCCCGGTAGCCCGTCTCCGTCCCCGTCTGGGCTGCCAGCGGGTCCAGGCTGTGTTCCTGCCCCGGTTTGTCTCGCCGGACCGTATCACCGGCCATCCTCCACGGCCGCTCCTCGCGCACTATCAGGTGAGCCAGCAGCCGGCTCACGTTCCAGCCTTCGCAGAGCGTCGGCGCCTGGGGGTCCGCGGCGTGCAGCGTGCGGACCATTGCCTCGCGTTCGGTTTCCATCCATGCCATGCCCGGTACCCTACATGGCCGCGCCGCGTGGCTGGCCCGGCGGCGAAGAGCGGGATTGGCTACTGGCCGGTACCGGTTATCCGGCTACCCCTTTACCGGCAAGTAGGAACGCGTAGCATGGCTGGCACAGCCAGCGCAGGCTGCCTGGGGAGCGGCCCTGATCAGTTCAGAACTAGGGGAAAACACATGAGTTCCACTAATCTGCAGGATGCCCAAAATACCGGCGAGGACGATTCGGTCCGCCGGCTCAGGGAACGCAAGGTCAGCGAAAAAGACGCTCGCGATGTCGCAGAGGCGTCCCGCATCACCGACGAGCAGCGGCCCAGCTTCGCCAAGGGAATCTACCTGGGCGACTTCAATCTCTCCCTCATCCGCCCGCATCCGGCGCCGGCACCCGCCGAGACGGCCCGTTCGGAGAAGTTCCTCGCGGACCTGACGGAGTACTGCGCCACCATGGACGGCCAGCTGATCGAGCGCACCGGGGTGATTCCAGACGAGTATCTGGCAGGCTTGGCCGAGCTGGGAGTCTTCGGCCTGAAGATTCCGCAGGAGTACGGCGGACTGGGGCTGTCCCTGCTCTACTACGGCCGGGCCCTGATGATCCTGGGCACGGTCCATCCCAGCCTCGGCGCGCTCGTCTCGGCGGACCTTTCAATCGGGGTTCCCGAACCCGTGAAGGTCTTCGGCAGCGAGGAACAGCGCCGCGAGTACCTGCCGCGCTGCGCCGCCGGGGCGATCACCGCGTTCCTGCTCACCGAGCCCGACGTCGGCTCCGACCCGGCCCGCATGCGCACCACGGCCGTCCCCTCCGAAGACGGCAGCGAATACGTACTGGACGGCGTGAAGCTGTGGACCACCAACGGCGTGATCGCCGAACTGGTGGTGGTGATGGCCGCCGTCCCCCCGCACGACGGGCAAAAGGGCGGGATCAGCGCCTTCATCGTGGAAATGGACTCCCCTGGAATCAGCGTCGAGAACCGCAACAATTTCATGGGCCTGCGCGGGATCGAAAACGGCGTGACCCGGCTGCAGGGTGTCAGGGTTCCGGCTGCCAACCGGGTGGGCAGGGAAGGCCAGGGGCTGAAGATCGCCCTGACCACCCTGAACACCGGGCGGCTTTCCATTCCGGCCATGTGCGCCGCGGGTGGAAAATGGTCGCTGAAGATTGCCCGCGGCTGGTCCAATGCCCGGGAGCAGTGGGGCCGCCCGATCGGCCGGCATGAGGCTGTGGGAAAGAAACTGGCTTTCATTGCCGCCACCACCTTTGCCCTGGAGTCGGTCTTTGAGCTTTCCGCCGAAATGGCCGACGCCGGCACCAAGGACATCCGGATCGAGGCGGCGCTGGCCAAGCTGTGGGCGAGCGAAATGGCGTACAACATTGCCGATGAACTGGTGCAGGTGCGCGGCGGGCGCGGATTCGAAACAGCCGCTTCACTGGCTGCCCGCGGAGAGCGGGCAGTCGCCGCCGAGCAGCAGCTGCGGGACCTGCGGATCAACCGGGTCTTCGAGGGATCCACTGAAATCATGCACCTGCTCATCGCCCGCGAGGCCGTGGACTCACATTTGAAGGCTGCCGGCGACCTGGCCGTGGCCGATGCCCCGCTTTCCAGCAAGGTGAAGGCCGGCGCGAAGGCCAGTGGCTTCTACGGCAAGTGGCTGCCCACCCTGGCGGTGGGAAACGGCAACGTCCCGACGTCGTACGCAGAGTTCGGGCCGCTGGCCAAGCACCTGCGCTATGCCGAACGCGCTTCCCGGAAGCTGGCACGCTCCACGTTCTACGGCATGGCCCGCTGGCAGGCCGGGCTGGAGCACCACCAGGCCTTCCTGGGCCGAATCGTGGACATCGGTGCGGAGCTGTTCGCCATGTCCGCGTCCTGCATGAAGGCAGAAACCATCCGACGCCGGGATGCCTCCGAAGGCGCCGGCGCGTATGAGCTGGCAGACGCTTTCTGCGCCCAGTCGAGGGTGCGGGTGGATGCCCTCTTCACCGAGCTGTGGAGCAACTCGGACGCTGAGGACCACAGGCTTTCGAAGAAGGTCCTGGACGGCAGGTACACCTGGCTGGAGGAAGGCGTGCTGGACCAGTCGGAGGGAACCGGTCCCTGGATCTCGACCACGGCCTCCGACGGCAAGCCTAAGGAGAACCTGCACCGCAAGTACCGCTGAGCGACCCAGCTGAAGCGAAGGGAACTCCAGTGGGCACCACTCCGGTATCTGCCGCGGGCGGGCAGCGCCTCGCCGGCAGGAGGGCAGTCATTACTGCCTCCAGCCGCGGCATCGGGCTGGCCATAGCGCACCGCTTTGTGGATGAGGGGGCCCGGGTGCTGATCACCGGCCGGGATCCGGCCGCACTTCAGGAAGCAGCGGCAGGATTTCCGGCGGGAACGGTGCTGGCGGTCTCCGGCAACGCCTCGGACCCGCTGCACCAGCGGTCGGTGCTGGACGCGGCCGCTGACGGCCTGGGCGGCCTTGATGTCCTGGTGAACTGCGCCGGGACCAACCCCGTCTATGGTCCGCTGCTGGATCTGGACCTGGACGCCGCCCGGAAGATTCTTGAGACGAATCTGCTCACTGCCCTGGCCTGGGTTCAGGCAGCCTGCCGCCACCCGGCCGCGGGTTTCCTGGAGGGCGGGGCATCGGTGATCAACATGTCCTCGGTGAGCGCGCGGACCGCCGCCAGGGGCATCGCGTTCTATGGGATCAGCAAGGCCGGGCTGGAGCACCTCACCCGGTCCCTCGCCGTCGAACTGGCGCCGGCGGTGCGCGTCAATGCGCTGGCACCTGCCGTGGTCAGGACGCGCTTTTCCCAGGCCCTGTATGAAGGGCGCGAGGAGAAGGCTGCGGCCGCCTATCCGCTCGGGCGGCTGGGCGCCCCGGAGGACATCGCGGCAGGAGCGGCGTTCCTGGCCTCCGACGACGCCGCGTGGGTCACCGGTCAGGTGCTGACCCTCGACGGCGGACTGCTGGCCGGCGGCTAAGCCGCCGGTTCCGCAGCCGGCAGTTACGGGACTATGACCGCGCGGCCCAGCAGCTGGTTGTTCTTCAGCTTCTCGTAGGCAGCGGGCGCATCGTCGAGCGAAAAGACCTCGGTATGCACGTTGATGTGCCCGCCCCGGGCGAGGTCCAGGACTTCGAACAGCTCTGTGCGCGAACCCCAGTAGGGCGAACGCACGGAGACGTCCCACGCCGCACCGGAGACCAGGCCCATCTTCAGGGTTCCGGCGCCTGCACCGAGGAGCACATGGTCGCCCTGGTGGCGGACCATTGCCTGGCCCAGGTCCAGGGTGGCCTGGTTTGCCACGAAGTCGAAGACGGCGTCGACGCCCAGGCCGTTGGTGAGGTCGCTGACCATGGATGCGGCGCCGGCCTCGGACGGGAAGGTGTACTGCGCCCCGACGTCGCTGGCCAGATTAAGTTTCGCCTCGTCGATATCCAGGGCAACCACTGTGGCGCTGGTGAGTGCCCGCAGAATCTGGATGGCCACGTGGCCCAGCCCGCCCACTCCGATTACCACTGCGGTGGCGCCGGAGTGCAGCTTCTCCAGGGAGCCTTTGATGCCGTGGTACGGCGTGAGGCCTGCGTCTGTCAGGGAAACGTTCTTCACCGGATCAAGGTCTCCCAGCGGCACCAGGTGCCGGGGGCTGTCCACGATCAGGTACTCGGCCATCGAACCCGGTGCGCCCAGCCCGGGAGGGGCAATACCGTATTTGCCGGCGTTCCGGCAGTAGTTTTCCCGTCCGGAGGAGCATTCATAGCAGAGCCCGCAGCCCCACGGACCGTAGACGGCCATCGACTGGCCCTCTTCGATGTATTTCACTCCTTCGCCGACCTTGTCCACGACGCCGGCGCCTTCATGGCCCAGGGTCAGCGGCAGCCCGTAGACGTATTCACCTTCAGCCAGGGACATGATGTATTCGTCGGAGTGGCACACTCCGGCGGCTGTGACCTTGAGCCGCACCTGCCCGGGCCCGGGCTCCGGCGTTTCGATTTCAACTACTTCGGGGGCTTGGCCAATGCTGCGGTATTGAAGGGCCTTCATGGCATGCTCCTGTCTCCGCACCGGCAGATCCCGCCCGCACGGGTGGATGGATTAGCCCCTTAATCCTTGCACCGTTGCCCTGATTACACAGCCCTGCGGTGCCGTGCACGGCCGCTGGACGGCCAGCTTGGGAAGATGCCTATCCGAAGAGCGCCGCGGCCTTGGTCAGTGTCTGGAAGACGCCGTAGGCAAGGGGGATGCCAACCAGCAGCCAGCTAAAGGTCAGTTTCAGGGCGCTCATCGCGTGCCTTCCTCAAGGGGTTCGCTTGTAGTGGAGTCTCGGAGCGGGCTTTCTTCGGCAGCTTGGGGAGCCTGGTCCTTAGCGGGTTCGTGGTACTTGGGTGCTACCGGCTTGATGAGGAGGTTCGCTATGAATCCCACGATCAGCAGCCCAACCATGGTCAGCAGTGCCGGCTGGTAGGCCTGGGCCGTGAGTTCGCCGGGAGTGCCCTGGGCATCCAGGAATGAGTTGACGATCAGGGGCCCTGCGATTCCAGCGGCGGACCAGGCGGTCAGCAGGCGTCCGTGGATGGCGCCCACCTGGAACGTGCCAAAGAGGTCCCGCAGGTAGGCAGGAACGGTGGCGAATCCCCCGCCGTAGAAGGAAAGGATGATGAAGGCCAGCAGCACGTACAGGATGGTCGAGGTGGAGCCGAACAGGGCCAGGAGCACGTAGCACGCGGCACCGGCGCCAAGGTAAACCATGTAGATACGCTTGCGGCCAATCACGTCCGAGGTGGCTGACCAGACAAACCGCCCGCCCATGTTGCCGATGGAGAGCAGGCCCACGAATCCGCCGGCAACGGCCGCCGTAACCATCGAAGCGCCGTCCGGCTCGCGGAAGAAGTCCTGGATCATCGGTGCAGCCTGTTCCAGGATGCCAATTCCGGCGGTCACATTGCAGAACAGGACAATCCAGACCAGCCAGAACTGGCGGGTCTTGATGGCGTTCGACGCCGATACGTTGGCGTTGGTAACCAGGGGCTTCTTGGCGACGGTGGACGGGTCGAACCCCTTGGGCTTCCAGTCATCCGCAGGCACCCGGATGGTCCATGCCCCGTAGAGCATATAGACAAGGTAGACAACGCCGAGGGTTAGGAAGAGCTTGCCGACGGCGTCTCCGCTGGCCACCCAGCCGGGGCTGCCGGAGTCCGGGTCATAGAAGGCCAGCAGCGCGGAGGAGAGCGGGCTGGCGATCAGGGCGCCGCCGCCGAACCCCATGATGGCCATGCCGGTGGCCAGGCCCGGACGGTCCGGGAACCACTTGATCAGCGTGGACACCGGGGAGATGTAGCCGATGCCCAGGCCAATGCCGCCCAGGAATCCGTAGCCGACGTAGACCAGCCACAGCTGTCCGGTGAAGATTCCCAGTGCGCCGACCATAAAGCCGCCGGACCAGAACAGTGCCGAGACGAACATGGCCTTGCGCGGACCGTTGCGGTCCACCCAGGTGCCCATCACCGCGGCTGACAGTCCAAGCATGACGATGGCGACGGAGAAGATCACGCCGATCTGGGTGAGGCTCGCGTCGAAGTACTCCACCAGGGCGGTCTTGTAGACGCTCGTCGCGTACGCCTGTCCGATGCAGAGATGAACGGCGAGTGCCGCCGGCGGGATGAGCCACCGGTTGAATCCGGGCGGGGCAATAATGCGGTCGCGGTCCAGCCAGCTCATCTGTTCTCCCAATCTCACCCAGCAAAGTCATTGGCCGGCCGGTGCCGCCAGGGCGGCGCCGGCCTGTGCGGCCCAGCCTTGTCGATCATCGGGTTTGCAGAGCATCGACACGCCGTAAAGGGGCGGATCATATGCGGCACCCTGCCGCAACCTACCGGCGGGTAACTAATTTTGAAAAACCCTTGCTTTGTTACCAATCAGTAAGTTAGATGTAACCGACATCACATTCCTACTGCTCGGTAACCCCAGTTCGTGACACTCCATGACACGCGGGAAATGCTGCGCAGCGCACCACGAAGGCGGAGCCCACAGGCGTACTCCCGCCGTCCAAGCGGTCTCAAGACCGAAGTTGAACCAGAAAAGGGATATTCAATGACGAGTTCCACGTCCGGCCGGTCCACTAACCGGCCGCACACCATTCTGACCGGCCTTCTGGCCGTGTTCCTGGTCTTGTTGCTGGCCTTCTTTGTCCTCTTCACCAATCAGGTAGCCAGCGGCGCCACCCAGCTCTCCGAGGGGGCCGAGCGGGCATCCGCCGGTGCAGGGGACCTGAAGGAAGGCGCCGCTGCTGCCAAGGAGGGCGCAGATAAGGTAGCCGCCGGCAGTGAAAAGGTGGACACCGGGGCCCAGACCCTCGCCCAGGGCATCGGCACGGCCAAGACCGGCGCCACGTCGCTGAATGAAGGCGCCGGAACCCTGAACGAGGGCGCTGCCGCTGCTTCCGAGGGTGCCAGCAAGCTCGCCACGGGTGCCACGAATGCCTACACCGGAGCCTCTACGCTGGCCAACGGCGCATACTCCGCTTCCGAGGGCGCCAACAAGCTGGCCACCGGTGCTACCACTGCCCGTGAAGGTTCAGAGCAGCTGGCTGCCGGAGCGAATGAGCTCTACACGAAGATGCAGCCGCTGGTCGGCGGCTCGAAGGAACTTGCCGCTGGTGCCGACGCTGCTGTTGCCGGCATTGGTCAGCTCGCTCCGGGGGCAAACAGGATCAGTGCAGGATTGGCACAGGTAGACGCCCAACTTGGCCCTGTGGCCGATCAGCTGCGGAAGGCTGGAGTGGTTGCACCAGATCCCTCTAACACGCCCTCAGCGCAGGCAGAGAACTTCATCGCTAGTCACCCGACACTGACACCCGGGGAACAGACGTGGCTCCGGACTGTAGCCGCGCAGCTGACCGCCATAGCCGGATTGCCGATGTTGGTCGTCGGCGTAGACGACGCAATGAGCGGTGATGGAACCGCTGCCAACCCCGGTCTTGTGAACGGGTCTGCCGCCGTCGCAGCGGGCTTGTCGGATCTGAACACCAAGGCCCCCGCCCTCGCTGCCGGTGCCAACACCGCCGCAGCCGGCGTCGAGCAGCTTTACGCCGGAGCCGGAACCCTCTCCGCAGGTGCAAAGAACCTGAACCAGGGACTTGTCACGCTTGAAAGCGGCGCCTACACGCTCTCCGAAGGCAACGCGAAGCTCGCCAACGGTGCAGGAACCCTGACCAGCGGCCTGGGCACCCTCGAAGTCGGCGCCTATTCCCTCTCTGACGGCAACGCGAAGCTGGCCGACGGCACGGGACGCCTGGTCTCCGGTTCGGACTCGCTGAATGAAGGCATGGTCAAGCTGGACGACGGCGCCAAGACGCTCAAGGAAGGCACCACCACCTTGAAGTCCGGCGCGGCGGACCTGGCAGAGGGCAACGGCAAGCTGGCCGACGGCACCGTCACGCTCGCAGACGGCAACGGTGAAATTTCCGCCGGCGCCGGCACCATGATGGAACGCACCTCGGCCATGACGCCGGGTGAGATCCTCACCTCCCCCGCCATCCTGGCGGTCCTGATCCCGGTGGCTCTGCTGCTCATCCCGCTGGCCCTGCTGATCTCGGCCCGCAGCCGCCGCTCACAGCACTAGAGCGGCGCGCGGATAAGCGCTCCACCGACGAAGGAAAGGCCGGACACGCCCCTCGGGGAAGTGTCCGGCCTTTCTACTGT
>NZ_BAAALV010000002.1:675967-678317 GCF_039528575.1 Arthrobacter gandavensis | reverse complement strand
GCGCCGCCGGGCTTGGTGGCAACGGCACGCGGAACTAGAGTTCAACCATGCAGGAAAACCCCGCTCATCAGCATGATCCGCAGGACGAGCCACCGGCTCCGCCCCACGAATTCTGGGACGGGTTCTACCGTGAACGCACCCAGGTGTGGAGCGGGAACCCCAACGCGCTGCTGGTGCGCGAGGTCGAAAGACTGAATCCAGGCACCGCACTTGAGCTTGGCTGCGGAGAAGGCGCCGACGCCGTCTGGCTGGCAAAGCAGGGCTGGGAAGTGACCGGCCTGGACATTTCAGCTGTGGCCCTGGAGCGTGCCGCTGCGCACGCTGAGGAAGCCGGCGTCGGGCAGCTGGTCACCCTGGTTGAGGCTGATCTGGCGGAGTGGTCCGCCACGGATCCCGGAACCGACCCCGGCTATGACCTGGTCTGCGCCCAGTACCTGCACTCCCCCACCGAACTTCCACGTAACGCGATCCTGCTGCGTGCAGTCTCAGCCGTGGCACCGCGCGGCCGCCTCCTCGTCGTCGGGCATCAGGACTTTCCGCCGTGGGGACGCCACCCGGCACCGGATCCAGCCCTGCCCACCGCCGAGGAGCTGGCGGAGGAACTCGGCCTGAGGGCCCGCGGCTGGATTATCGAGACCGCCGAAGCGATCCCCCGCACCGTCCAGGGTCCTGAAGGCCAGGAAGCCGTGGTCCATGACAACGTGCTGCTGGCCCGGCGGGGGGCTTAGGCCTTCCGCCGCATCTCAGCCGAGGCAAACGGCCTCGGCAGCAGGGACAGTGCCACCACCCCGGACTTGGTCACGTGGGAACCTGTGACCATAAACGACGACGGCGCCGCGCCGTCCTCGAACAGGTGCTTCCCCGTGCCGACCACCACGGGAAAGAGCAGCAGGCGGTATTCATCCACCAGGTTGGCGTCGTGGAGGGTGCGGGCCAGCTGGTAGCTGCCGTGCACCTGCAGTTCACCGTGTCCCTGGGCCTTGATCTCCGTGACTGTGCGCACCACGTCTCCGGGGATGACTGTGGTGTTATGCCAGGTGGGCTCGGTCACCGTGCGGGAGACCAGGTACTTCGGCAAATGGTTCAGGGAGTCCGCCATGGTGTCGGACGGGTCCGTAACCAGCTCCCAGTACGGCTGCATCATCTCGTAGGTGGTCCGGCCCAGCAGCAGCGCGTCCGCCTGCCGGAACCATCCCGAAACCAGCTGGTCCATTTCCTCATCCGCCAGCGGGACCAGCCACCCGCCGCGGTCGAATCCGTTGGAGGGGTCTTCGTCCAGGCCGCCGGGCCCCTGCATTACGCCGTCCATGCTGAGGAATGTGTTCACGGTCAGCCGCATGGCGGGCACCTCCGGAATCCAGCACACTGTTCACCGCGACGCGCGGCTACCCTCAGGCTCGGTCAGCGGGCCGCGGCAGTCAAGGGTAGGTCAGGCAGCCCAGGCGTGCGGTGCCGGACGGCGGGTGCCCGGCAAGGCCACGTTGGCCCGCCAGTCCGCGATCCACTCCGGCAGCACCAGGTCTTCGGGCGGGCGGCGGCCCACGGCCTCGAAGATTTCCTCGTTGCTGACCGGGCCCTTCTTGGAGAGCATCCGGGTGGCGATGAACGCGCTGGCGTAGATTTCGCCGTCCACCACCATGCGCTGTTCGAAGTAGATGGCGCGGTCATCAAACCCGATGATCCTGGTTTCAATGCTGTAGCGCTGCCACGGTTCCAGGGACTTGCGGAAGCTGATGGTCTCGTTGCTGATCACCGGGCCCCAGCCCTTGCGGCGCATCAGCTTCCAGAAACCGCTGCGGATCATCAGGTCGAACCGGCCCAGGTCCATCAGCGAGAGGTACATGCCGTTGTTGACGTGGTTCGCGAAATCCAGATCCGTGGGCAGAACGCGCATGGGCAGTGAGGACGTCTGGAACAGGTCCAGTTTGGGCCTCCGGCGGCGTGCGGTCAGGAGCAGCAGCAGGGTGCGGAAGATCAGGTGCATGCCGCCATATTACCCACGAGTAACTTAGGCGCGTGTGAACCTGCGGCTGTGTTTCTGCAGGCCGCGGGGCGAATACGGGCGACTACTCGTTACACCGGGGACGCCGCAGTGTTATGACTCTGCGCATGAGTGAGGAATTCAAGGTGGGCGACCGGGTGCGGTGGAACTCGCGCACGGGGGCCGTCACCGGTGAAGTGACCGAAGTCCACACCGCCGATTTCGAGTTCATGGGACGGCGGCGGCTGTGCACCGAAGAGGACCCGCAGTACAAGGTGCGCAGTGACTCCACCGCGCTGCACGCGGTCCACCGGGCGGGCGCCCTGCGGCGCCTGGGCTAGTTCTCCGTCCCGGCGCACGACGGCGGCG
>NZ_BAAALV010000002.1:653918-675932 GCF_039528575.1 Arthrobacter gandavensis | reverse complement strand
CGCCGCCGTCGTGGTGTTGCGGTGCGTCAGGAGCGCGCTGCAGCCCTTGCCCGCAGCGTGGCGAGTACCTGATGCTCCGCGTCCGGACCGGCCTTGATGCCGGCCGGGACCCGGAAGAAGAAGACCAGGCCAATGACCCACCACGCGCCGAACAGCAGCCACGGTTGGATTCCCAGTGCTGCCGGCATGCCGGGCATGTAGAGGCTGAACAGGGCGGTGCCCAGGATGGCTGCGGCGATGCCGATCGCGATGCCGCCCTTGCCCTTGCCGCCCACGCGAAGCGGGCGGTCCATCTCCGGTTCGCGGCGGCGCAGGATCAGGAAGGACACTGCTACCAGGGTGTAGGCCAGCACGATGCTGGGCGCGCCGGAGTCAACCAGCCAGCCGAGCATTTCCGCTCCGCCGAACGGGGCCAGGACGCTGAGCCCGCCGATGAACAGCAGCGCATTGTGCGGGGTGTGGTACTTCGGGTGGAGGCGTCCGAACCACGCCGGGAGCATGCCGGACCGCGCCAGGGAATACATCAGGCGGGAGGCACCCATGAGCAGCGAGTTCCAGGAGGTGAGGATGCCGGCGATGCCTCCTGCGATAAGGATCTTGGCCATGAAGTCCGAGCCAAACATCGCACCGACGGCGTCTGCGGTGGCGATATCCGCACCGGCCAGCTCCGACGCAGGCATGGCGGATGACGTGGTGAGGATGACCATCACGTACCAGATGGTTGCCAGGATGACTGAGATGACAACCAGCCGGCCGATCTGCCGGGCAGGGATGTTCACTTCCTCTGCGGACTGCGGAATGACGTCGAAGCCGATGAAAAGGAACGGGACCACCACGAGGACCGCGAAGAACCCGGTCATCCCGCCGGTGAACCAGGGATCCATGTTGGCGGCACTGCCGCCGGAGAAGGACCCGAAAACCATGATGAGGCCGATTGCCAGCAGGAACAGGACCACGAAGGTCTGCACAATGCCGGCTTCCTTCACGCCGCGGATGTTGATCCAGGTGATAACGACGGCGGCAATGGCGCCTACCAGCGCCCAGGTAAGGTGCACTTCGAATCCGGCGACGGTCCAGAGTGGAATCTGGCTCAGGTCCGGGAAGATGTACTGCACCGTCCGGGGCAGGGCAACGGCTTCGAACGCAACGATGGTGACGTAGCCGCCGATGATCGCCCAGGACCCGATGAACGACGTGCGCGGACCCATCGCACGCAGGATGTAATTGTGCTCGCCGCCGGCCTTTGGCATTGCGGCGCACAGTTCGGCGTAGGTCAGGCCCACGATCGCCATGATGACGCCGCCGGTGAGCATGGCCAGGATCGCCCCGCCTGTGCCGGCGCTTGAAAGCCAGTCTCCCGTGAGCACGACCCAGCCGAAGCCGATCATGGCGCCGAATCCCAGTGCCAGCACGTCGATGCGGCCCAGGACCTTTTTGAGTGAGGGTTCGGTTCCGGTTTCTGCGGACACGCCGACACCCCCTTTCTGTAGAGCTGTGCCGTTAGGGCACCGAAACAAAATTGCCCACTCACGCTACTGGGATGGTCCGGCCACACCTAATGTTTCGTCCCGTTTATGAGCCCGGGGCGTAACGCGCTAGTCGTCTTCGGTATCGCTGGCTAACAGGCCCGGTTAGTCCACCGTGAAGATTTCCAGCCGCACTTCATTCGGGAGGCGGGTGCCTGTGCCGATCAGGATACGGCTGGAGAGCCAGGCCCAGGCGCCGCCGTCGGGCGCTTCGATTTTCGGGGTGCAGCGGAAATAGATCCGTGCCGGGTCCACCGGCTCGCCGCGCAGGAGGGCAGCAATATCCTCCTCACTGCCCGAGCGCAGCCCGAAATTGTTCACGTAGAGCCGTTCGCCGTCGTCCGTTTCGATGGCGTACTTGGCTTCCAGCTCCGTCAGCGTGGAAGTGCGGAGGAGCTGGAAATCCGCGCCGGCGGGGAGAACCGTACCCCGCAGCGCCGGGCCTTCCACCGTCCCTCCGAGGATGGGAATGATGCGCCGCAGTCCGGCTGCAGTTTGGCCAACCTCGATGGGCTCACCCACTTCAACGGAGACGGTGGCAAGGTACGAAACAGCGGGAGCGGCGGGAGACATGTCCACGAGGCTATCGCCTGCCGGGGCCTCGTCCCGGCAGGCCGCGCCCTCAACTTCTTGTCCCGGAAGAGCTACGTCAGGCGGTTGAAGGCCAGCAGCGCGAGCGCCGCCGCCTGGTCCGCCAGCACGGAATCGTCGAAGAGCACCCGCGGCGAGTGGTTCCACGCAGCAGTGGCCGGATCCACCTCCGGCGGAGTGGCACCGAGGAACAGGAACGCACCGGGAATCTTCTGCAGCACCAGGGAGAAGTCCTCGGAACCCATGAGCGGGTCCCGGGACTGGATGACGCGTTCCTCACCGAACATTTCCCGCAGCTCACGTATCGCCTCGAAGGTGCGCGAGGGATCATTCTCGGTCATGGGGTAGAGGATTTCGAAGCTGACTTCCGCGGTACAGCCGTGGGCTGCGGCTATCCCGTCCGCGAGTGCCTTGGTCTCCACGATGAGGCGGTCCACTGATTCCGCGGACAGCGTGCGGACGCTTGCGCCGAGCCGGGCTGAGTCAGGAATGACGTTGATCGCGCGGCCGGCTTCGAGCTGGGTGATGGTCAGGACGATCGGATCAAAGACGGAGAACTTGCGGGTAGCCATCACCTGGAGCGCACCAGCGATTTCAACCAGGGCCGGCACCGGGTCCAGGGCGTTGTGCGGCTGGGAGCCGTGGCCGCCGGAACCGTGAACGGTGATCCGCAGCTCGTTGGCTCCGGCCATGAGGGTTCCCGGCCGGGTGCGGAACACGCCCAGCGGTCCGGGCCGGACGTGCACGCCGTAGGCGGCAACCGGTTTCTCCCCTGCTGCCTCCAGAACGCCCTCCTCGATCATCAGCCCGGCACCGCCGTCGCCCTCTTCCCCGGGCTGGAACATAAAGATCACGTTCCCCGAAATGTCCCGCTGCTGTGCGGCGAGCAGCCGGGCAGCACCGACCAGGCCGGCGACGTGGAGGTCATGGCCGCAGGCATGCATGGCGCCGTTGGTTGAGGCGTACTCCAAGTCCGTGAGTTCCTCCACCGGCAACGCGTCCATGTCTCCGCGCAGCAGCACCGACGGGCCGTCTTCACCTCCGCGCAGCACAGCGGTCACGGAGCTGAGCGACTTGCCCGTGGTGATCTCCAGGCCCAGCCCGTCCAGGGCATCCAGGATCTTTTCCTGGGTACGCGGCAGGTGCAGGCCCACCTCGGGTTCGCGGTGGATATCCCGGCGCAGGGACACCAAATCCGGCAGCAGGTCCTGGCCCTCAGCAGCAAACATCCTCGTCCTTACGATTTATCCAGCACAGCGGTGAAAGGACTTCGGTCCCTGCGTCGAAGTAAACCACTCCGGGCACCCAAAGGCACTTGTCACAGCCTCTTTCGTTCCCAGCATTGGGCCAATACGTAACCTGGCCCGCCTCAGCCGTACGGCGGATCCGCGGACCGCAGCACGGATCTAGACTGTTGGCCATGATCGAAACCCAGCCGCCCGGCACGGATACAGCCGCCCCGGCTTCCCGGGAGCAGGAAACGACGGCTCCCGGAAATACCATGCTGGCCCTCGCCCGCCGGGTGCGCCGTTTCCGCCTCAGCCTGCCCTGGAACTCGGAGGACGACTGGGAACGCCCCGCTCCTGACCCCGAGGGGTACCGGCGTGACGTGATCGGCGTGCTCATCGCCCTCCTGCTCAGCGCGGTGATGCTTGAATTCATGCGCGGATTCGCCTTTGGCGACGGGGACATCGGCAATCCGTGGGTCCAGCACCTGGTTCAGGCATCCATCTTCGTTGTCCTGGTCTTCCGGCGCCGATTCCCCATAACCGTACTGCTGCTCAGCTCGGCCACCTTCCTCATAGTCGGCATCACCATGCCGCCGATCAGCCAGACGCTGGGATTCCAGGCAGCCTACTTCGCTTCCCTCTACAGCGCCGTCGCATGGGCACGGAACCGGCGGGCACTGTGGCTGGCGGTCACAGTGGTGGTCGCCGCCATGTTCCTCTGGATCATCGTGGGTTTCACGCTTTCGAGCAGCTACGACGAAATCCTCAAGGCGTTCAACATCAGTTCGAATGACCCCGTGGGACTGTTCGCGCCGCTGACTTCCTATGTGCTGTACTCCTTTATGCTCAACGCCGCCTACTTCGGCGGGGCGATCATGTTCGGCTGGAACTCCTGGCGCAGCGCCCACCAGCGCGAACAACTGGCCGAACAGGCGCTCCAGCTCGAGGCGCAGGCGGCGGACCTGGCCCGTAAGGCAGTCATCGAGGAGCGCCTGCGCATCGCCCGGGAACTGCACGACGTCGTTGCCCACCACATCTCGGTGATCGGCATCCAGGCCGGTGCAGCCCGCCGGGTCCTGGAAAAGAAGCCCGACGCCGCTGCCGGTGCGCTGCAGACCATTGAGTCCTCCAGCCGCGACGCCGTCGCGGAGATGCGGTCCCTGCTCGGTGTGCTCCGCTCCTCCGACGCCGAGACGGACGGACCGGCGCAGCGCCAGCCGGAGCCCGGACTGGAGGAGATTCCCCAGCTTGTGGAGGAGTACCGCAACAACGGCCTGGACGTGAAGTTCCACCGGGCCGAGCACGAACCCGGCGTGCTGGAAAACCTCTCCGCGCCGCTCGCGCTCTCCGTCTACCGGACCATCCAGGAGTCCCTGGCGAACATCCGGCGCCATTCCACGGCCGGGAGCGCCGTCGTCGCCCTGCGAAGCGGCAGCACACCGGCGGGCTCTGACACACCTTCCCTGCGCTGGGTCGAAGTTGAAACGGTCGACGACGGCCGTCCACGGCAGGGCACCGGCGGCACCGGCTACGGACTGCGCGGAATCCGCGAACGTGCCGCCCTGCACGGCGGAATCACGGACGTTGGCCCCCGCGACGGCGGCGGCTGGCGGGTGCGGGTCCGCTTTACGCTGCGCTGACATCCGGCTTGCCCTGCCCGGCAGCCAAGCCGCTATGGTAAACCCGGGGGCGGCACCGGGCCGGCCGGGGATTTATTGAGGACTTAATGGAACCGATCCGTGTTCTGCTTGCTGACGACCAGGCACTGGTACGCGCCGGCTTCGCCATGATGCTCTCCGTCGAAGATGAGATCGACGTGGTGGGCGAAGTCGCCAACGGACAGGAAGCCGTGGACTTCGCTGCAGCCAATGACGTGGACATCATCCTGATGGACGTGCAGATGCCGGTACTGGACGGCATCCGGGCCACGGAGCAGATCGTGGCGGCGGACCGCGCCAAAGTCATCATCCTCACCACTTTTGAACGCGACGACTACCTCTTTGACGCCATCCAGGCCGGGGCCAGCGGGTTCCTGCTCAAGAACGCCGATCCCGATGACCTGGTTGGCGCAGTCCACTCGGTAGCCTGCGGGCACGCGCTTCTCGCTCCTGAGGTAACGGTGCGGGTGATTGAACGTTTCGCCCGCCAGCTGGAGGCCGAGCGGAACACCGCCGCAGCGCCCGCAGGTCCCGCGCCGGTGGAACCGCAGCCGGACCCGGCCCAGCAGAAGCTCCTCGCCTCCCTGACCGCACGCGAGCGGGAGGTGCTGGAACTGGTGGCGGCCGGACTCAGCAACGCCGAAATCGCTGCCCGCATGTTCGTTGCAGAAGCAACCGTAAAAACGCACGTTTCCAACCTGCTGGGCAAGGTCCAGGTGCGGGACAGGGTGCAGGCCGTGGTGTTCGCCTACGAATCCGGACTCATTCTTCCGGGTGAGGCCGGCCGCGAGGCGTAACCCGCGCCTTCCCCCGAACGGCCGATCCGCCGTCGTGCTCCATTCCCTAGGCTTAGGGCAGTTAATCTTCCACAACTGTCCGGCTTGCCGGGAAAAGGAGCAGTACCCCCATGCTGCAGGTCCGCAATCTCACCCGAAGGTTCGGTGACAAGACCGCCGTCGATTCGGTGACTTTTGACATCCCTTCGGGCCAAATGACCGGGTTTGTCGGCGCCAACGGTGCCGGCAAGACCACCACCATGCGCATGATCATGGGCGTCCTTAGCACCACGGCCGGCGAGATCCTGCTCGACGGCGAGCCGCTGACCGCCGAGGCACGCTCCAGCTTCGGCTACATGCCCGAGGAGCGGGGCCTGTACCCCAAGCAGCCGATCCTGGACCAGCTGGTCTACCTGGGCCAGCTTCACCGGATGAGCGGCCCCGCCGCGCGGAAGGGCGCTATCGAGCTGCTGGAACGCTTTGGCCTGGGCGGACGCACCAAGGACAAGCTTGAATCCCTCTCCCTGGGCAACCAGCAGCGGGTCCAGATCGCGGCATCTCTCCTGCACAAGCCCACCGTCCTGATCCTCGACGAACCGTTCTCCGGCCTGGACCCGGTTGCAGTGGATTCAATGGTGGAACTGCTGCGCGAACGCACATCCGCCGGAGTTCCGGTGCTCTTCTCCAGCCACCAGCTGGACCTGGTGGACCGCCTGTGCGACAACATGGTTGTGCTGCAGCAGGGCAAGGTCATTGCCTCCGGCACCGGGGATGACCTGCGGGCGCAGGCCGTGAACCGCCACCGGATCACCATTTCCCCGGACGCAGGCTGGGTACGCGACGAACCCGGAGTGCGGGTTCTCGACGTCGCCGGCCCCACGGCCATCCTCCAGTTCGACGACGACGACGCGCGCCAGCGGCTGCTGGCCACCGCCCTGACCCGGGGTTCCGTGGAGGAATTCGCCCCGATCCGTCCGTCCCTGAGCGAAATCTACCGTGAGGTCACCGCAGCATGAGCACCGTATCCCGGCCCACCCCGGCGTGGGCGATCGTCACCCTCCGCGAGGTCATGGTCAAGGCCCGCGACCGCAGTTACCTGATCTCCACGCTCGTCACGCTGGTACTGATTGTCGGCGTCGTGGTCTTCAACGCCTACATGAGCAGCAAGGCGGAGGAATACACAGTAGCCGTCAACGATTCCGCAGCGACCGCCGTCGTTGACCTCGCGCACGAAACCGGCCAGGCCGACGGCGGGAACACCAGCTTCGAGGCGGTAGTGGCTTCCAGCGCCGAGGGCGCCGAAGAACTGGTCAGCAGCGAAGAAGCCGACGCCGCACTGACCCGCGATGCGGACGGCGAGTGGATGCTCACCGGCAACGAGGAACTCTCCAGCGGACTGCAGCAGGGCATCTCCGAGGCCTTGCGTGCCTACGCGCTCGAGATCAACGCCGGTGAGGCCGGCACCACGTCTGAAGCCCTGCTGGAAGGCAGCGAGTTCGAGACCGCCCTGCTGAACGGCAACGCGGAAAACCAGTTCGTTGCCCAGTTCACCGGGTTTGTGTTCGGGTTCCTCTTCTACATGGCCGCGATCATCTTCGGCATGGCGATCGCCACCTCCGTCCTGGAGGAAAAGCAGAACCGCGTGGTCGAAATCCTCGCCACCGCCATTCCGATCCGCCAGCTGCTCTACGGCAAGGTTGCCGGCAACACGATCCTGGCCATGATCCAGCTGGCCCTCTACGCCGGGGCGGCACTGCTCGCCCTGACGTTCACCGGAACCGCGGACTCGGTCAGCACCATCATCCCAGCGTCGGGCTGGTTCCTGGTCTTCTTCCTGGTGGGCTTCCTGATCCTGGCGTCCCTGTGGGCCATGCTCGGTTCGATGGCGTCCCGCTCCGAGGACCTGAACAACAGCTCCGGCCCGGTGCTGACCGTCATCATTGCGGCGCTCTTCGCCGGGCTGTTCGCCAAGGGCCAGCTGCTGGTTGTGGCGTCCTTCGTCCCCGTGATCTCCACCGTCGCCATGCCGGTGCGCATGCTCAGCGGCGAAATTCCGCTGTGGGAGACGTTCGTATCCCTGGCCATTGCCCTGGCTGCCGCGTACGCACTGCTGCGGTTCGGCGAGAAGATCTACCGCCGCGCCGTGATGCAGGGCGGCGGAGCGCTGACGCTGCGCAAGGCGATGAAGCTGGAGCAGTAGTTTCCCGCCTATCGACATGACAGAAACTGCCCGTATGAGCGTTCATACGGGCAGTTTCTGTGATCTCGTTCTGTTGCCTCGTCGGGCGGGGGGTTAGGCGTCCTTGAGGTCGATCCCCTTGGTCTCGGGCATCAGCCACACGGCGACGGCGGTGCAGCCGCAGAGGATCATGATGTAGACGCTGGACATCCAGCCCACATTCCATTCGATCAGCTGCGCGTTCAGGTAGGGCGCGGTGCCGCCGAAGACCGCCACCGAGACCGAGTAGGCAAACCCGATGCCCTGGGTGCGCACCTTGGTGGGGAAGTTCTCCGACAGGGTTGCCGAGAGCAGGGCTCCGGGAATGGCGACGACGACGAGGGCCAGCGAGGACGCCGCCAGCAGGGTCCACGGAGCGGAGCTGATCAGGCCCATCAGCGGCAGCTGCAGCAGGATCATCAGTCCTGCGAACCCCAGCATCAGCGGACGGCGCCCCAGCGAATCCGAAAGCCTGCCCCAGAACGGCAGCGAAACCAGCGCAATCAGCTGGGCGATCACGGACATCCAGTACGCCGATGCCGCAGGCATGTCCTGCTGCGTGATGGCGTAGGTGGACGCGTAGGAGGTCCAGGTGTAGTGCGCGGCCGTGATACCCGAGGTCATGGCGATCATCAGGATGATCGCCCGGACGATCTGCCGGCGCGGCAGCGGAGCCGGAGCCTGCGCACCGGCGGCAGCGGCAGCGGCGTCGTCGAACACTTCGCTTTCAAGCATGCCCTTGCGCAGGTACAGGGCGGCGAGCGCCAGGAAGGCCCCCAGGATGAACGGAATCCGCCATCCCCATTCGGCCACGGCGCTCTCCCCCAGCACAGCGGTCACCGACCCGCCCACCGTGTACGCCAGGATTGAGCCGGCGAAGATCGCCACGAACACGATGCTGCCCCACATGCCGCGGCGGTGGTTCGGAGCGATTTCCGCGATGTAGGTGTTGGCCGTGGCTGACTCGCCGCCGTGCGCGAAGCCCTGCCCAATGCGGGCCGCAAGCAGGATGACCGAGGCCCAGACGCCGACCGTCTGGTAGTCCGGCATCAGCCCGATCACCAGGGATCCGCCGGCCATCATCAGCATGGTGGTGATCAGGACGAACTTGCGGCCCCGGCGGTCAGCGACCCGGCCAAACACGATGCCGCCCAGCGGCCGCATGAGGAAGCCGACGGCGAAGACGGCGAGCGTCGAGAGCAGCGCCGAGACGGGGTCGTCCGGGTTGAACATCGCTGCGGCGATGAAGGGGGCGAAGACCGCGTAGGCGCTCCACTCGTACCACTCCAGGATGTTGCCGGCTGTGGTTGCCAGCAGTGACTTCTTCTTACCTGCGGTGGCTGACGCCGGCCGCGCCGGGACGGCAGCCGAAGGCTGTGCAGACATGATGGCTCCTTTGCCAGTGTTGCATCGGGGTGTCTCATCGAAATAGCAGAAACTGCCCGTTTGGCGCCCGATACGGGCAGTTTCTGTCATCTCGGTGGGGTGGGACTGCAGAAAACGGGAAAGCTAGCTTCTCCCCAGGATTTCGGCGGCTGATTCGAGCAGCAGGGGGACGCCTTCTTCGAGGGTGGGTCCGAAGGTGTCGCCGGGGCGTTCGCCCTTGAGGTAACGCGTGTAGATCGCTTCGCAGAAAATGGCCGACTTCCACAGCGCCAGCGCCTGATACCAGGGCAGGGCACTGACATCGAGTCCGGTTCTGTCCGCATAACCGGAGATCAGCTGGTCCCGGCTCCAGTACCCGGGCTGCCGGGTCACTGACGTCAGGTCCATCACGGTCTGCTCGGCACCTGGTTCGGCGTAGGTCGCTGCCAGGTAGCCCAGGTCTGCCAGCGGATCCCCCAGGGTGGCCATCTCCCAGTCCAGGATCCCCGTGACGGTAGCAGGCTGCTGCCGCCCGAACATCAGGTTCCCCAGCCGGTAGTCGCCATGCACCACCGAGGCGCGCTGCGACACCGGGATCTTCGCGCCCAGGTCCCGGGCGACCTGCGCCACCAGCGACACCTCCCTAAGGGTGTTCGCTTCCCACAGCCCGGCAAAGCGCTTCACCTGCCGCTCCAGGTAACCCTCCGCCCGGCCCAGTCCGGAAAGCTCCGGTCCGGTCACGTCCACCCCGTGCAGCCGGGCCAGCGTTTCGACGACTGCGCGGCTGATATCTCCGCGCTGCTCCGGGGTATCCAGGTGTTCAGGGGCGGATCCGGTTATGACGTGCCCGTCCAGGTAGGACATGACGTAGAACGGCACACCCAGCAGGGTCTCGTCACTGCAAACCGCAAGGATCTGCGGCACCGGAATCCCCTCACCGCCCAGCAGCTGCTGGACCCGGGCTTCCCGGACCATGTCATGCGTGGACCGGGGAAGCGGCGGACGCGGGCCGCGGCGCAGCACAAAGGACTCCCCGCCGCGGGTGATCCGGTAGGTGATGTTGGACTGCCCGTCACCGATGCGTTCCCAGGCAAGCTGACCGCTGCCAAGTCCGTGCTCGTCCAGGAAGCCGGTGACGACGTCGAGCACCAGCAGCGGCGGTCTCTCCAATGAGGCAGCCTCGGAAGCGGTAGACACTACTTCGGTCCCGTCGGCACGGGTCTGAAGCCCGCTCACTGCTCCTGCTCCCCGCGTACGACGGCGTTGCCCTGGTCAGGCGCGCCGGCTTCCACTTCCTTCCGGCGCCGGGCCGAAGCCCGCCGTGCGATCGCCCATTTATGGGTCTCATTCGAACCGTCGTAGATCCGGAACGGCCGGACTTCATTGAGGTACTGGGCCAGCGGCAGCCCGTCGGACACGCCGTCACCGCCGCACAGCTGCACGCAGCGGTCGATCACCCGGTACACGGCCTCGGAGCAGTGCACCTTGGCCACCGATGACATGGCCGACCCGGCTCTCGGGTCCGCTGCCAGCAGTTCCGCCGTGCGGGTGATGATGGCGGCCGAGGTTTCAACGTCGATCACGCTCTGCGCAATGAGTTCCTGCGCCAGCCCCAGCTCACTGATCCGGGAACCGAAGATTTCCCGCCGGCCGGTGCGGTCCAGCGCAATGTCCAGCGAGCGGCGGGCCAGGCCCAGCCAGCGCATGCAGTGTGTGAGCCGGGCCGGGCCCAGCCGGACCTGGGCGTATTTGAAGCCCAGACCCACTTCGCCCAGCACGGCGTCTTCCGGGACGGCGCAGTTCTCGAAGTACACGTGCGGGTGTCCGCCGCCGATGGTCCGGTCGATGGTGTGGATGTGCTCCCCCACGCGGATGCCCGGGTTGTCCATGTCCACCAGGAACATGGTTGCGCCGGCCGGGGTATCGCCGTCGGCCTCCGTCCGGGCCATGACGATGCAGAAGCCCGCACCGATGGCACCGGAGGTGAAGCGTTTGTGGCCGTTGATAAGCCAGGTGCCGTCGCCCTTCGTCGCGGTGGTCAGCAGGGCGTCGGGGTCCGATCCCGCGCCGGGATGCGGTTCGGTCATGCCGAAACAGGAGCGGACGTCCCCGGCAGCCAGCGGCACCAGGTACTGCTGCTTCTGCTCCGGGGTGCCGATGAGTTCAAGCATGTGCATGTTGCCCTCGTCCGGTGCCATGCAGTTCAGGGCGGTGGGGCCGATGGGGGAATAACCGGCTTCTTCGAAGATTTCCGGCCAGTCCTGCAGCGGCAGCCCCTGGCCGCCGTACTCCACGGGCACGTGCGGCGCGAAGACTCCGGCGTTCTTGGCGGCCTGCTGCAGCCTGGCGCGCTCGGACTCAGTCAGGGCCTCCCCCGGGACGGGCTCAGCGGGAATCACCACGTCCCGGATAAATGCCCGGGTTCGCAGCCGGAGGTCTTCCACGGCTTCCCGGCTGACGGCGGTGTGTGCTGGGGCGCTCATCAGGCGGTACCTCCCGCGGCCAGCAGGCCGCCGTCGAGCGTCAGTACCTGCCCGGTGACCCATGATGCGTCCGGGGAGACCAGATACGTCACTGCGTTGGCAACGTCTTCGGGTGTGCCCAGCCGGCCCAGCGGATAGGCGCTGGTGACAGCTTCTTCCTTGCCCTCATACAGTGCCCGGGAGAAGCGGGTCTTCACTACAGCCGGGGAAACCGCGTTGACGCGGATCTCCGGCCCGAGTTCGACGGCGAGGGACCGGGTCAGGTGGGACACGGCGGCTTTGCTGATGCCGTAGAGCCCGATGCCCGGTGACGGGGTATCCCCCGAGACCGAGGACAGGTTGACCACCGATCCGCCGCGTTCACGGAACCCGAGGCCGGTGTGGGCCACAGTGTCCTGCACCCAGGCGAGGGTGCCGAGGACGTTGACTTCGAAAATCTTCCGGGCAGCTTCCAGGTCCATTTCCACCAGCGGACCGAAGACCGGGTTGATGCCGGCGTTATTGACCAGGATGTCCAGCCCGCCGAATTCCCGGGCGACGGTGTCCAGAACGGTACTGCGGTGATCCGGGTCGTCGGAGGCGCCCGCAACGGCGATGACGGTGCCGTCCGGAAAGCTGTCCGCGGCTTCCTTCAGGACATCTGCCTTCCGGGCCGTCATGCAGACCCGTACACCGTGGGACACCAGGTCCCGGGCAATGGCGAGGCCGATCCCCCGGCTCGCGCCGGTGACGATTGCTGTTTTTCCTTGGAGTTTTCCTTGGAGCCCACGGTCAATTGCCACGGATCATCCTTCCTTTGGGTTCTTCCGCAGTTCCCGGCGGCGGATCTTGCCGGTCTGCGTCTTGGGCAGGTCATCGATCACGTGCACGGACCGCGGGTACTTGTAGGCGGCCAGGTGTTCCTTGGTGAAGGCAATCAGTTCTTCTTCAGTGGCCGTATGCCCGGCTTTCAGCGAGACGTACGCGACGACGGTTTCGCCGCGGTACGCATCGGGCATCCCGACGACGGCGGCTTCATAGACGGCTGGATGTTCGTAGAGCACGTCCTCCACCTCGCGCGGCCAGACCTTGTAGCCGGAAACGTTGATCTGGTCCTTCATGCGGTCAACGATGTACACCCAGCCGGATTCGTCCATTGTGGCGACGTCACCGGTGCGCAGCCGTCCGCCGGGCATGGTGCGGGCGGTGGCTTCGGGGTTGTTCCAGTAGCCGGGGACGATCTGCGGCCCGGAGAGCTCGAGTTCTCCCTGTTCACCGAACGGCAGCGCGTTTCCGGCTGTGTCGATGATGCGCGCGGTGACGTTGGGCAGCGGCAGCCCGATGGACAGGCTGCCGCTGGCGGGATCCACGGGCGCCTGCACGCCCGGCGGAACGCCGATGACTGCCGACGTTGTCTCCGTCATTCCGAAGATGTTGTGGATGTACGCGCCGAAGCGCTCCTTGAACGCGTGCACGGTCGACGGCGGGATCGGTGCGCCGCCGGAATACAGGGTCTTGGCGGAGGCGAAGTGTTCGGCTGTGGCATCCGGAACCTGATAGATGGCGTTGAAGACGGTGATCGATCCGGTGGTGCACGTAACCCGGTGTTCGGCGAAGGCGTCCACCACCACCGCCGGATCAGTGCGGTTCACCATGACCAGGGTGGTGTCCGCGAGCAGCGGAGCGGCGGCGTCGATCACGGCGCCGGTGATGTGGAACAGCGGCGCGACGGCAAGTACGGTGTCCCCGGGTTCCAGCCCCATCCAGGCCGAGCAGGTCGCCGCGACGTTGAGGATGTTGCCGTGCGTGTTCATGGCGCCCTTCGGCGCCCCCGTGGTTCCGGATGTGTAGGCGAGGAGGGCGACGTCGTCCTGGTTGAGGGTGCGGGGCGCCGGGGCGCGGCCGGCATACTCCGCGATCCAGGCGGCCATGTCCCCGTCCGGCGAGGGCTGCGCCGGTTCCGCGGAGCTGAAGATCCGGGGATCACAGCGGCTCTGGTATTCCAGCCCGGACGTGGTGACGATCCATTCAACGGCGCTGCCGGCAGCGGCAGCCTTCGTGGCCGGATAGAGCGAATCATCGGCGAGAATGCCTCTTGCCCCGGAATCTTCAATCAGGTGCCGCAGCTCGCGTTCCTTATACATCGGGTTCATCAGCACGGCGATGGCGCCCAGTTTCCAGAGCCCCAGGAACGCGATTACGTACTGCGGGATGTTCTGCAGCTGGATGCCGATGCGGTCGCCGTGCCCGATTCCCCGGTTTTCAAGCGCAGCCGCGAACGCGTCGGAGAGCTCATCGAGTTCCGCGGCGGTGAGCCGGCCGTCGAAGTAGGCGATCGCTGTCCCGCCGGGGTTGGCCCGGACGCGGGCCTTCCACGCATCCACCAGCGAGGGGGTCCGGACGTCGAGCGTGGTCGAGAGCCCGGGCGGATAGGCACCGGCCCATGCTGCCGGTGAGAGCGCCATGTCCTCCACTGCCTGCCTGCTTCCCTGTCATGGTTCCGCAACAACCTTGCGAGCGATCGCTCGGTAGAAGTAGTGTGAAGAACGTCACAAGGTAGTGTCAACCCCCTTTGGCAACCTAAAGTTTTCGACCATGAAGAGATCCGATGACTAAAGCTGCACCGAAGGAACCCGGCTCCGCATCTCGGCCGCCGGCCGCACGGGGCTGGCGCGACTACGCGGTGGATGATCTGCCGCCAATGCTCGCCAGCGCGCTGGAGTGCTTCATGGAGCACGGCTACCACGGCACCACCATCCGCCAGCTGGCCGCGCGCACCGGGCTGTCCGTTCCCGGGCTCTACCACTACTACCCCTCGAAACAGGCACTGTTGGTCGCCATCGCCTCCCACGCCATGAATGACCTGTGGGTCCGCAGCGAGCAGGCCGTTTCCGAGGCCGGCAGCGACCTCTCCCGGCAGTTCGACCTGCTGGTGGAATGCCTGGTGCTCTTCCACGCCCGGCGCCGCGGCCAGGCCTTTATAGCCTTCAGCGAGATCCGCAGCCTGGAACCGGACGCACGCGCCGCTCACATCGCGGCGCGGGACCGGCAGCAGCGGCTTATGGACAGGATCCTGGAGGAGGGAAGGGCCGCGGGCATCTTTGCCGCACCGCACCCGCGCGAAGCAAGCACCGCCGTCGTCACCATGTGCACCGGCGTCGCGCAGTGGTTCCGGCTGGACGGTGAACTCTCACCGGAGGAACTGGCCGAACGTTACCGGATTATCGCCCGGATGGCTGTGGGTGCCCAGCCTCTATAGCGAGGCGCTGGGTGACGACGCCGCTAGGGGGCCGCAGGCGGCCCGCCGGCAGGCGCGCTTCCGCCCGGGGCACCACCAGCCGGCGGTTCGCCGCCGGGTCCGCCCGCTCCGCCGGGTCCGCCCATTCCAGCGCCGGGCGCATCTCCTCCTGCCGGTCCGCCCATTCCCCCGCCAGGTTCAGTGCGGGTATCCACCCCCGCGGTCAGGGATACCGAGTAGCCCTGTTCAACGCTTCCGGTGACCTTACCGAGTTGGCTCGCGCCGCCGTCGTCCCCAAAAACGCTGTCACTCGCCAGGGTGACCTGGGCGAGGTTCCGCACTGAGGTTTCATAGCCCGCAGTGGCATACACCGCTTTGCAGGCTTCCTCAGGCAGAGCTACCTGGGACGTTGCTATCGCGTTCGCCGAATCCGTGATCGACGCTTCGTCGGGGTAGACCTCAAAGTGGATGTGCGGCCAGCGGCCGGAGTAGCAGGCAGGGAAAATACTGCTGAACCGGACGACGCCGTCGGCGTCTGCGATCTGAACCCCACGGAGGTAATTCTGGTCCTCCACACCTTCCGAATACATTGAGTACAAGCCCTCCCGGGTGCAGTGCCAGACGTACACGGCCACACCGGCGAAGGGGGCACCACCATTGGCGAGGTCGGTGATCCTCAGCTCCAGGGTCATCGGAATGCCCTCGGCAGTTCCGGAGGATTCGCCGAAGCTGGAGCGGATATCGCTGCGTACGATTCCGCTCTGCTCCAGCACATCCGGTCCGTTCGACCCGTCCCCCGGGTACGGGCCGGCCGTCTCATCCGGAATTTCGCCGCCACCGGCCTCAGACGCAGCTCCGCAGGCGGCCAGGGCCAGGGTGAGCCCGCCGACTCCAAAGGCCTTCAGGAGCTGCCGGCGCTGAAGCAGTGTGCCGACGTCGAACGCCAGCCCCTGGTCCTCCAGGTCCTCATGCGGGCGCGGCAGCGGGCGTCCCTGATATGCGGATTTTTCCGGTTTGTGCGGCATTTTCCTCCTCGACTCACAGGTTTCCCCGGATTGAGGTTAGGCCGCCTTTCTGAGTCCGAGCTGAGCAGGCACCCGCCCTACGGCGGCGGCAGCGGCAGGCTACGCGTACAGCTCGTCAAGCAGCGCCAGGCCGCGCTGTGCCCAGGCAATCTCGGATTCAGCCCGTGCGGTGAGCCCCTCATAAGTGAACCGCTTGAAAGCCGCCACCCGGTCATGGTCACCGGCCGGAACAGTGGCCAGGCGGCGGTTGAGCATATCCGACGTGCCGCCGTCGATCTCCTGGATCTTCTGCTGCCACTGGACCAGCCGGGCGCCGTAGTGCTCGGCATGGGCCCGGAGCTGGCTGCGGGCAGCATCCGGATCCGCCCACTCCAAATACGCGGCCTTGAGGTGCATGGGATCACGCTCCCGCGGATAGTCCAGCTGCGTGTTAATCCAGGTTCGGAAGGCTTCCCGGCCGGAATCGGTCACGTGGTACTGCCGCTTGCGGCCCTTGGTGCCCCAGGCGACTTCCTCACCCTCCAGCAGCCCATCGCGCTCCATGCGGCGCAGCTCCGGATAAATCTGCGAGTCCGGCGCATGCCAGACGTAGCCAACGGACGATTCGAACTGCTTGTACAGGTCATAGCCGGTCATGGGCTCCACGTTCAGCAGCGCCAGCAGTGCGTACCGAAGGCTCATAACGGCCTCTTTCGTAAAAAGAAATCCCTTGCCTAACCACTATAGACATAGATACTGTGGCGCATATCACTAACTATCTATGTTGATAGTTAGTTGTACCGCCGCATCAGTGCTGATGCTTTTGGAAGGAACGCAATGACCGCCGTCTCGACCGCTGCCGTAAGCAACATCCAGGCCCAGAGCTCCACCACCAGCAAGGTGCTGGGCTACCCGCTGAATGCCTGGTACGTGGCTGCCTGGGACCACGAGGTGACCCGCAAGCCCATGTCCCGCCGGATCGCCGACCGCCCCCTGGCGCTCTACCGGACCGAGGACGGCAAGGCCGTTGCCCTGGCCGATGCCTGCTGGCACCGGCTGGCCCCGCTGTCCATGGGCAAGACCACCGGCCGGGACGGAATCCAGTGCCCGTACCACGGGATCGTCTACAATTCCGCGGGCCGCTGCATCTCCATGCCGGCACAGGAAACCATCAATCCCAGCGCCACCGTGCCGTCCTTCCCGGTGGTGGAACGCCACCGCTACGTCTGGGTGTGGCTGGGTGATCCCACGCTGGCCGACCCGGACTCCGTGCCGGACATGCACCAGCTGTCATCCGATGAGTGGGCCGGTGACGGCGAGACAATCTTTGCGCCCTGCAACTACCAGCTGGTGCTGGACAACCTCATGGATCTCACCCATGAAGAGTTCGTCCACTCCTCCTCCATCGGCCAGGATGAGCTCAGCGAATCCGAATTCATCGTCACGCACGACGACGACACCGTAACCGTCACCCGCTGGATGCTCAACATCGATCCGCCGCCCTTCTGGCTCAAGAACATGCGGGACAAGTTCCCCGGGTTCGAAGGCAAGGTAGACCGGTGGCAGATCATCACCTACCGTGCGCCGTCCACCATCAACATTGATGTGGGCGTGGCCAAGGCCGGAACGGGGGCCCCGCAGGGTGACCGCAGCCAGGGCGTGAACGGGTTCGTGATGAACACCATTACCCCGGAGACGGCCAAAACCTGCCACTATTTCTGGGCCTTTATGCGCAACTACCGGCTGGACAGCCAGCTCATCACCACCCAGCTGCGCAACGGCGTCCACGGCGTGTTCGGCGAGGATGAGGAAATGCTCGCTGCCCAGCAGGCAGCCATCGACGCGAACCCGGACTACGAGTTCTACAACCTGAACATCGACGCCGGCGGCATGTGGGTGCGGCGGCTGATCGAGCGCCGGCTTGCGGCCGAGGGCCGGCGTCCGGATGGCAGCCGGCTTCCGGACGGCAGCCGGGCCAGCGCGGTGCTGGGCTAGGCGATGGCAGCAACGAACGTCGAAGTCTGGCAGCGCGCCGTCGTCCGGGAAACCCGGGACGTGGCCGAGGGCATCCGCCGCATAGTGCTCGCACCCGGGCAGCCGGTTCCGGCTGCGGCGGGAAGCCACGTGGACGTCATGGTCACCATTGATGGTGAGAAGCACCGCCGGTCCTACTCAATCGTGGAAACGCACGACGGCGGCAGGGAACTGGCGATCAGCGTGTTCCGCACCGCGGCGTCCCGCGGCGGATCCATCTTCATGCATACCCTGGCGCCGGGCGATGAGCTGGAAATAACCCAACCCCTGCAGAACTTTCCGCTGCGGGTGGGGGCACCGCACTACGTCCTGCTGGCGGGGGGCGTGGGCATCACCGCCATCCTGAACATGGCCCGGGTCCTGAAGAACGTAAAGGCCGACTACCGGCTGGTCTATGCCGGACGGAACCGCAGCGCCATGGCGTACCTGGCTGAACTGCAGGCAGAGCACGGTGCCGCCCTTGAAATCCATGTGGACGCCGAGGGAAGCGGGCTGTCCGTGACGGAATTGGTCGAAGGGCTGCAGGACGGAACGGAACTGTACATGTGCGGGCCGATCCGCCTCATGGACGCCGTGCGCCGGTCCTGGCGGGACCACGGCCTGGACCCCGCCAACCTGCGCTATGAGACGTTCGGCAACTCCGGCTGGTACCGCCCGGAAGAGTTCATTGTGCGTGTGCCGCGCCTGGGACTGGAAACCCGGGTGGGGCCGGGCCGGTCCATGCTCGAAGCCCTCGAAGACGCCGGAGCGGACATGATGTTCGACTGCCGCAAGGGCGAGTGCGGGCTCTGCGAAGTCCGGATCCTGAACCTGGAAGGCAAAGTGGACCACCGGGACGTCTTCTACAGCGAACGCCAGCAGCGCGCCCGGGAGAAAATGTGCTGCTGCGTGTCGCGCGCCGTCACAGATTCCGCCGCGGAAGCCGGGAATCCCGGGCTCACGCGGGGTCCCGCCGTCGTCACCATTGAGGTCTCCTAAACTGTTCTGTGATACGTCTTACGAAGGAGCGGTACCCACCTGCCTGAGCAGGCACTAAGCCGCGCCTTCGTATAGATTGAACTGAGCATTCCGCATAACGGAATGGTCGGTGAGTCACCGAATTACTTTGAGGGGACCCCGCCCTCAACCGAGAGGCTGCATATGAGCGTCAGTGAAGACAGAACGGACATCCTCAGCGGGCTGACCAGCCAGCTGCCGGACCGTGACCCGGAAGAGACCGCGGAATGGATTGAATCCCTTGACGAGCTGATCCGCTCGCAGGGCACCGAGCGTGCGCAGTTCATCATGCGTTCACTGCTCCAGCGGGCAGGTTCCCGCTCCGTTGGTGTACCCATGGTGACCACCACCGACTACGTCAACACCATTCCCGTGGACCAGGAACCCGAGTTCCCCGGCGATGAGGAAACCGAACGCCGCTACCGCGCCTGGCTGCGCTGGAACGCCGCGGTCATGGTGCACCGTGCGCAGCGCCCGGGCATCGGCGTCGGCGGCCACATCTCCACCTATGCCGGTGCCGCCACCCTGTACGAAGTGGGCATGAACCACTTCTTCCGCGGCAAGGACCACCCCGGCGGCGGCGACCAGGTCTTCTTCCAGGGCCATGCCTCCCCCGGCGTCTACGCCCGCGCCTTCCTTGAGGGCCGCCTGAGCGAAGAGGACCTCGACGGTTTCCGGCAGGAGAAGTCCCGCGAGGGACACGCCCTGTCCTCCTACCCGCACCCGCGGAACATGCCCGATTTCTGGGAATTCCCCACCGTGTCCATGGGCATTGGTCCCATGAATGCCATCTACCAGGCGCAGTCCAACCGCTACCTGCACAACCGCGGTCTTAAGGACACCTCCGACCAGCACGTCTGGGCGTTCCTGGGCGACGGCGAAATGGACGAACCTGAATCGCGCGGCCTGCTCCAGCTTGCCGCCAACGACAAGCTGGACAATCTGACCTTCGTGGTCAACTGCAACCTGCAGCGCCTGGACGGACCCGTCCGCGGCAACGGCAAGATCATGCAGGAACTGGAAGCCTTCTTCCGCGGCGCCGGCTGGAACGTCATCAAGGTTGTCTGGGGCCGCGAGTGGGACTCGCTGCTTGAAAAGGACAACGACGGCGCGCTGGTGGACATCATGAACTCCACGCTCGACGGCGACTACCAGACCTACAAGGCGGAGTCCGGCGGATTCGTCCGTGAGCACTTCTTCGGCAAGACCCCGCAGACCAAGGACATGGTTGCGGACCTGAGCGACCAGGAAATCTGGAACCTCAAGCGCGGCGGGCACGACTACCGCAAGGTCTACGCCGCGTACAAGGCTGCCACCGAGTTCAAGGGCAAGCCAACGGTCATCCTGGCGCACACGGTCAAGGGCTACGGCCTGGGCACGCACTTCGAAGCCCGCAACGCCACGCACCAGATGAAGAAGCTGACGCTGGAGGACCTGAAGGCTTTCCGCGACCACCTGCGCATCCCCATCACGGATGAGCAGCTGGAAGCCGATCCGTACCAGCCGCCGTACTACCACCCGGGAGCTGACTCGCCGGAGATCAAGTACCTGCTGGAACGCCGCCGGGAACTGGGCGGCAACGTGCCTGAGCGCCGGGAGAAGCACGCACCGGTGAAGCTGCCGGAGGCCTCTGCCTACGAGGTAGCCAACCGCGGCTCCGGCAAGCAGCTGGCGGCCACCACCATGGCCTTCGTCCGCCTGCTCAAGGACCTGATGCGGGACAAGGAATTCGGCAAGCGCATTGTGCCGATCATCCCCGACGAGGCCCGTACCTTCGGCATGGACTCGTTCTTCCCGACGGCGAAGATCTACAACCCCAAGGGGCAGAACTACCTCTCCGTGGACCGGGACCTCGTCCTGGCCTACAAGGAGTCCCCGCAGGGCCAGATTGTGCACGTGGGCATCAACGAAGCCGGTTCCATCGCAGCGTTCACCGCTGCCGGTTCCGCCTACGCCACCCACGGCGAACCGCTGATCCCGGTTTACGTGTTCTACTCGATGTTCGGATTCCAGCGCACCGCCGACTACATCTGGGCAGCAGCTGACCAGATGGCACGCGGCTTCCTGATCTCCGCCACTGCCGGCCGCACCACCCTCACCGGTGAAGGCCTGCAGCACGCCGACGGGCACTCCCCGATCCTGGCCTCCACCAACCCCGCGGTGAAGACCTACGATCCGGCGTACGGCTACGAGATCGGCCACATCATGCGCCGCGGCCTCGAAGAGATGTACGGAGAGGATTCCGAAGACCGGAACCTGATCTACAACATCATGGTTTACAACGAGCCGATCCTTCAGCCGAAGGCACCGGAAGACCTGGACGTTGAAGGTGTCATCAAGGGCATCTACAAGGTCTCGGCCTCCGACGCTGAGGGCCCCAAGGCCCAGCTGCTCGCTTCCGGCGTGGCAGTTCCGTGGGCCCTGGAGGCACAGAAGCTGCTCGCCAGTGACTGGGGCGTCTCCGCCGATGTCTGGTCGGTAACGTCCTGGAACGAGCTGCGCCGCGACGGCCTGGCAGCGGAGGAAGAGGCCTTCCTCAACCCCGGCTCCGAACCGCGCGTGCCGTTCGTAACCAAGCAGCTGGCCGGTGCAGAGGGACCGATTGTGGCGTCCACGGACTACATGAAGGCCGTTCCGGACCAGATCCGCCAGTTTGTGCCGAACGACTTCGCGTCCCTGGGCGCAGACGACTTCGGCTTCGCCGACACGCGTGCAGCCGCCCGGCGCTACTTCAAGATCGACAGCCACTCCATGGTGGTCAAGACCCTGCAGCTGCTTGCCGGCCGCGGTGAAGTGGACAAGGACGCTCCGCGCCTGGCGATGGAGAAGTACGACCTGCTCAACGTGAACGCAGGCACGAGCGGCAACGCAGGCGGAGACGCCTAGCAGCCCCGTCTGATGCAGGAAGGGCCGGAAA
>NZ_BAAALV010000002.1:647344-653886 GCF_039528575.1 Arthrobacter gandavensis | reverse complement strand
TTTCCGGCCCTTCCTTCGTTCTGCAGCCGGATCAGCCCTGGCGCAGGTCCTCCGCGATCTCCCGCGCAGCGGCCTGCAGCAGCGGAACAGCCCGCTCTCCGAAGGCTTCATCCACACGTGAGACCGGCCCGGAAACTGAAATCGCGGTGGGGCTGGGCGCACCGGGTACGGCTGCGGCGAAGCACCGCACGCCCAGCTCCTGCTCCTGCTCATCGACGGACCAGCCGCGCTCACGGATCAGTTCCAGGTCCGCCAGCAGCTCATCAAGGCCGGTGATGCTCGCCTCTGTTACCGCAGGCAGGCCGGTGCGGGTGACGATCCGGCGCACGTGGTCGTCCGGGAGCTGGGCAAGGACTGCTTTTCCGACGCCGGTGGCGTGGGCGTGGGCGCGCCTGCCCACCTCGGTGAAGGTGCGCATGGAGTGCCGGGAGGGTGCCTGGGCGATATAAAGCACCTGGTCCGAATCCAGTACTGCCATGTTGGCTGTTTCGCCCAGCTGGTCCACGAGTTTCTTCAGCACCGGCAGGGCCAGGGCGCCCAGCTGGGCGGTTGCCCCTTCGCCAAGCCGGATCAGCCTTGGTCCCAGCGCGTAGCGGCGGTTGGGCAGCTGCCGGACGTAGCCGAGGCCCACCAGGGTGCGCAGCAGACGGTGGATCGTGGGCAGCGGCAGGTCCGCTGTGGCGGCGAGCTCGCTGAGCGCCGCTGAACCGCCGGCGTCCGTGATGAGTTCAAGCAACTCGAAGGCCCGTTCCACCGACTGCACTCCCGAGCCAGCGGTTCGCTCAGCCATCACGGCAGGTCCTTCCGGTACGGTTCACCGAGGCGAACAGTTCAGCACTAAATCCATTGTCATTCCGTATCGCAAACAATATTATCCGTCATACGGAAGGCGTATAGGGGGCACTGCAATGGCTGAACATCGCGAACCCGTTCCTGTCCTCAACGCCGCAGATTACCAGCACCTTGCGCACTCGCTGCGCCCAACGGATGAGCTGCTGGCAGGGTCGTATCCCGGCGACGACGGCAGCCGCCAGCCGGTACACACGGTCTACGTTCCAGCTGACGCGTTCACTCCGGGGCTCTCAACCGAATGGGGCCGGCAAGCCCTGGCTGCCGCACAGGGACAGGATGGGCTGGAACGGCTCGCTTCACGGCTGGAACTCCATGATCCGGACGTCCTTGCCGATCTTGTTGCGCGGAAGCTCTCCACGGAACCCGTCGAAGACCTCCGGCTGGATTTCGAAGACGGCTACGGCGTCCGCCCGGACGACGTCGAAGACGCCGATGCAGCCGAGGCCGGACGCGCCGTGGCAGCAGCTGCTGCTGCCCGGACGGGCCCGGCCTTTATGGGGATCCGATTCAAGTCCATGGAAGCCGGCACCCGCGGGCGGGGCCTGCGCACACTCGACCTCTTCCTCTCAGCACTGCTTTCCGGACCGGGAGCGCACGGGTCCCGCCTGCAGGAGGGACTCGTGCTCACCCTGCCCAAAGTCAGCACAGTGGCACAGGTGGAAGCCATGGCATTCGTCTGCGGACGCTTGGAGGATGCACACGGCCTGCCTCCTGGCTGCCTGCGTTTCGAGGTGCAGGTGGAGACCCCGCAGGTGATCCTCGGCGCGGACGGCACGGCTGCCGTGGCACGCCTCCTTCACGCTGCACCGGGGCGGGTCAGCGGCCTGCACTACGGCACCTATGACTACTCCGCGGCCGTGGGGATCGCCCCGGAGCACCAGTCACTGGATCATCCGGCGGCTGACTACGCGAAAACCGTCATGCAGGCCGCTGCCGCCGGTACCGGCGTACGGCTTTCCGACGGGTCAACGAACATCCTGCCCGTGGGCGGACCGGAGAACATGTTCCGTGCCTGGAAACTCCACGCCCGCCTGGTGGCACGTTCCCTCGCGGCCGGCTTCTACCAGGGCTGGGACCTGCACCCGGCACAGCTGCCCACCCGCTTCCTCGCTACTTACGCCTTCTTCCGCAGCGGCTTCCCCGCCGCAGCTGCCAGGCTGGGCAACTACCTGAACGGACGGGAAAGCGCCATCCTGGATGAACCAGCCACCGCACGGGCGCTGGCCCGGTTTATCCAGCGGGCGGCAGCCTGTGGAGCAGTAACGGAGGCGGAGGTTTCCGCCGCCGGGGTGTCCGCCCAGGAACTGGACCGCCTTACCCGCCCTCGAGGAATGGAACCCCTGTGAGCCGCTATTACTCCCCCGAAGCCGGCCTGCCGCCGCAGACGGAGCTCCTCACCGGCCGTGCAGTGGTCACCGAGGCGTACACGGTCATCCCGCGCGGCGTGCTGCGGGACATCGTGGTGAGCGTCCTGCCCGAGTGGCAGCGCACCCGGGCCTGGATCCTGAACCGGCCCGTGGCCGGCGGGGCCACCACCTTTGCCCAGTATCTGGTGGAAGTGGCCCCGGGCGGCGGGTCGCGGGCCCCGGAGCCCCAGCAGCACGTCGAGTCTTTTGTCTTTGTGCTCGACGGCGGTCCCCTGGCGGTCACTATCGACGGCGAGCGCCACGAACTGGGCCCCGGCGGCTTCGCCTACCTGCCGCCGGAACGGATCTGGGAAGCAGCCAACGACGGCGCGGAACCGGCAAGGTTCCAGTGGATCCGCAAGGCGTACGAGCCGCTGGCCGGGCACACCCCGGCCGTCGTCGTCGGACATGAGGGCGCCATTGAACCGGCGGCTATGCCGGGAACGGACAATAAGTGGCGGACCACCCGCATGCTGCCCGCTGATGACCTGGCGTATGACATGCACGTCAACGTGGTCACCTTCGAGCCCGGGGCGTCCATTCCGTTTGCCGAGACGCACGTCATGGAGCACGGGCTCTACATCCTGGAGGGCAAGGGCGTGTACCGGCTCAACGAGGACTGGGTGGAAGTGCAGGAGGGAGATTATCTGTCCCTCCGCGCGTTCTGCCCGCAGGCTTGCTATGCCGGCGGCCCGTCAAACTTCCGCTATCTGCTCTACAAGGACGTCAACAGGCAGGTTCTGCTGTGATCCCGAAGGAACCCATGCCCTCCGCATTTGCCCTCCCCAGCCCGGACCTGACCGTCAACTGCTCGATCATGCTGGCGGATCTTCCGCTGCTGGAGCGCCCGGCTGCCGCAGCGGCCGCAGGGTTCGACGCCGTCGAGTTCTGGTGGCCGTTTGAGTCGCCGGTGCCCGGGGACCGGGAGGTCGATGCCTTCCTGGCTTCAATCGCCGACGCCGGTGTCCGCCTCACGGGGCTCAACTTCTATGCCGGGAACATGTCTGCCGGGGAACGCGGCGTGCTCTCATCGCCGCCGAAGAGTGCTGCGTTCCGTTCCAGCCTGGAGTCCATCGCCGGGATTGCGGAGCGAACAGGCTGCCGGGGGTTCAATGCACTGTACGGCCTGTCGGAAGAAGATGTTGCGCCAGCCGTCCAGGCCGACTGCGCGGTGGAGAACCTGGCTGCGGCCGCCGACGCCGTCGCCCATCTGGGCGGGACAGTGCTGCTTGAGCCGCTCAGCGGTCTGCCTGACTATCCCCTTCGGACCGCTGCCGACTGCTTCACCGTACTGGACAGGGTTCACGGCACCGGGCGACCGAACATCGCCCTGCTCGCGGATTTCTACCATTTGGCGGTGAACGGAGAGGACGTACCGGCCCTCATCGCCCAGCATGCGGCGTCGTTTGGCCACATCCAGCTGGCTGATGCCCCGGGACGCGGCGCACCCGGAACCGGCGATCTCCCTCTGGCAGAGTGGACGGCGTCGGCCCTTGCGGGCGGCTACAGCGGGTTCATCAGCCTTGAATACCTGAGCCCCAGCACGGAAGCGTTTGCCTGGCTTGAGCCGTACCGCGCTGGCGCGAACGGCACTTCGTGAGCGGCGGCTTCGACCTGGTGATCCGCGGGCGCAGGGTCTTCGCGACCGCCGGCACCGGTGCCTGGGAGGTTGGGGTCCGCGATGGTGCCGTTGCCGCCGTCGAGCCGCTGGGCACCGGATTGTCCGGAACGCTGGAAATGGAGCTGGCACCGGATGAAGTACTGCTGCCGGGGCTGGTGGACACCCACGTCCACGTGAACGAACCGGGCCGCACCGAGTGGGAGGGATTTGCCTCCGCCACCCGTGCTGCTGCCGCCGGCGGCGTCACCACCCTGATCGACATGCCGCTGAATTCGATTCCACCCACTGTGTCCGTTGCGGCGCTTGAGGCTAAACGCCAAGCTGCTGCCGGGCAAGTGTTCGTTGACGTAGGGTTCTGGGGCGGTGCTGTACCGGGCAGCACCGCCAGCCTGCGGCCGCTCCACAACGCAGGGGTCTTCGGGTTCAAGTGTTTCCTGGTGCACTCGGGAGTGGACGAATTCCCACATCTGGAGCCGGAGGAGATGGAGAAGGACCTCACCGAGATCGCGTCTTTCAACTCCCTGCTGATCGTCCATGCCGAGGATCCGCAGGTCATCGCTTCGGCAGAGTCGCCGTCCGGCCGCGAATACAGCCGGTTCCTGGCTTCCCGGCCGCGCGCAGCAGAGAACAAGGCCATCTCCCGGGTGATCGATGCTGCCCGCAGGACCGGCGGGCGGGCGCACATCCTGCACCTGTCCTCAGGCGAAGCGCTGCCGCTGATTGCCGCGGCCAAACGGGAGGGAATCCGGGTGACGGCTGAGACCTGCCCGCACTACCTCGCTCTGGCAGCCGAGGAGGTTCCGGACGGTGCCACAGCGTTCAAGTGCTGCCCGCCGATCCGGGAGGATGCCAACCGGGAGCAGCTGTGGCAGGGGCTCGCCGACGGAACCATTGATCTGATTGTCTCGGATCACTCCCCCAGCACACCGGACCTCAAGGACCCGGAGCACGGAGATTTCGGGGTTGCCTGGGGCGGGGTGTCCTCGCTGCAGCTTGGCTTACCGGTCGTCTGGACTGAGGCGCGGACCCGCGGAATCCCGCTGGAGTCCGTGGTTGGGTGGATGTCCTGCCGTCCGGCGGATCTGGCCGGGCTGACGCGCAAGGGCCGGCTGGAGGTTGGTGCTGATGCCGACTTTTCCGTGTTCGCTCCGGAAGATTCCTTCGTGGTGGACCCGGAGCGGCTCCAGCACCGGAATCCGGTGACCCCCTATGCGGGCAGGGAACTGACCGGGGTGGTGCGGCGGACCTTCCTGCGCGGTGCGGAGGTCTCCCCAAGCGCAGCGCCTGTTGGGAAACTCCTGCGTCGAAGCTGAGGCGGACCGGGTTTTGCCGTGGAAGCTATGAGGTGCGGGAGTTGCGCAGCGGCAGCCGGTGCAGTTCGACGTCGACCGTTCCGTCATCGATGTGGGCCACCATGTAGGTGCAGTACGGCTGGCGGCGCCGGTCTGTGGGTGATCCCGGGTTGAGCAGCCGCAGTCCGTTGGGTGTTGTGGTGTCCCAGGGGATGTGGCTGTGTCCGAAGACCAGCAGGTCCGTGTCCGGGAAGGCATCCTGCATGCGCGTTTCACGTCCCTTGGCCGTTCCGGTTTCATGCACGACGGCGATCCGCACGCCGTCGATGACTGCGGTGCCCACCTCCGGCAGTCTGGCGCGGAGTCCTGGTCCGTCATTGTTGCCCCAGCAGCCCAGCAGCTTCCTCGAGCGGTCCTGGAGCTCGTCCAGAAGCTCCTCGCTGACCCAGTCTCCGGCGTGGATTACCAGGTCTGCGGCTTCAACTTCGTCCCACACCTGCGCCGGCAGCACCTTGGCCCGCTTCGGCAGATGGGTGTCGGCGATCAGCAGCGCCCTGGTTGTCATTCGAATCCCCTTCCGGTGCGCCGTCCAGCCGTTCCCGTCCCAAACGCTCTCGGGACCTAGGTTATCGGCAGTGTGGGTTGCTTCAGCCCAGCTCTCATCGTGCCTTTGGCTTGATGGCCGGTGACGGGCTTGGCAGCGCCGGCGGCTGGCGGGCCGATGCCTCGCGGACAGGTGCCTGGCTGGCCGGGGCCTGACTGGCCGGTATCTGGCTGGCTTTGACCGTGTTTGTTGAGTCCCGCGGTGCCGCTTAGCCGACCAGTACGTACGCCTTGAAGCAAACTCGTTCTAGCTGTCGCTGGCGTGGTCGCTAGAACGGCGGTGGATCGTCTTCGATCCCATCCGTTGTTGAGCTGGCCCGCTGGCTGTACTTTCGACCGGCGGCAGGTGTTGGGTCGGACCGGCTGGGGGCAGGTATTGGGGCGGACCCGGCGGCGCGGACACCGGCTTCGTACAGACCGGGATACGCGTCTCCTGCATTGTTTCGTGCATTGTTCCGACCTCGCAGAGCTCTGGAGGTGGGCTCGCTCTTGGCGTAGTCCAGTGTGGGGTCGGTGGTGTAGGTGCGGCCGGTGGGTGAGTTCCATTCGATGGTTCCGGCCTCTGGCTGGCGTGCTTTCCAGTGGCCGAGGGTTTTGAACCTGTGGTGTTTGGGGCAGAGGTGTTCCAGGTTCGTGTGGTCTGTTGGTCCGCCGCGTGCGTACGGGGTGGTGTGGTCGATCTCTGCGTGGGTGACATTTACTGAACAGCCGGGGAACCTGCAGGTTCCGTCCCTGGCCTGGAGCCAGCGTTTGAGTCCTGCAGGGATA
>NZ_BAAALV010000002.1:577154-647313 GCF_039528575.1 Arthrobacter gandavensis | reverse complement strand
AGTTCTGCCGGGTTTTCGTCGATTCCGGCAAGGGTGTCTGCGTTGATCAGAACCATGACCTCGGTACGGACTTTGGAGCGGTCGCGGTTGTTGGTGCGGTCCCGGTTGTTGCTCCGGTATCTTTCGGCCCGGCGGGGTCGCCTGTCCTGCCTGGAACTACCGGCGGCAGTGCTGGTGGTACCGGTAGGGGTGCGGCCCGGTGTACTAGCAGCCGCCTCAGCTCCTGCGCCTGCGCCTGCTCCTGTTCCTCTTTCTGTTGCGGTTCCGGTTCCGGTTCCGGTTGCGGTTCCGGTGCAACCCTGTACATCAGCAACCCCCTCTGTTCCTGTTCCGATTCCAGTCCCGGATCCGGTTGGTGAACCTGTGCCTGTGGAACTTGTCCCCAAGTGCGGGCATGGAGCGTCCTCGGGCTCGGTGGGCTGTGTGCCGGCCTGCTCCGTGAGGAGCAGTTCGGTGAGGGTGTCTGCGCGGAGCTGGTCCATGGTGCGGGGGTCGCCGGCTCGTTTGCCGGCTTTCGCTGCACCGGTGAGTGCGGCGAACATAGCCTGGCCCTTCTCCGCGGCGATGATCGCGCTGAGGCAGGACATGCCATCGGGCAGGGGCTGGAACATCACACGGCGTTTGTCCTTTGCCTCACGGTGCCGGACGGGGATCAGATCGGGGAAGCGGGACTCGCGGAGCCTGCGGGCTCGGCGCCCGAACCCGGCAGCGGTCCTGCCCTCGGCTGCTGCCAGCAGGTCCCGTTCGAACGCAGCACGGACTGTGAGGACAGGACTGGCCTCCCGATCGCCTGCGCTGGCTGCATCCCCCGGCCCATCCTGCACTCCATCTGCCCCATCCGGTCCGGCTGCTCCACCGTCTCCGCCTGCTCCCTCCGGTCCGCCCGGCCCGGTTTGCCCGAACAGCGCGCCCTGGTCCTGGAGGTCCAGTTGGCCGGACTCCCCATCAGGCGGTGTCCCGGCGCCGGCTAGTGCGGCTGCGTCATCTGAACCCGCGCCAGCACCCGGTTCCGGCTGCGGTTCGAGGATATCGGCGGGGAGGTTTTGGGTCTCTTCGAGGATGATGCGGGCGTGCTGGAGAGCGATCTTTCCCTCGGATAATCTGGCCAGGGTCTGCGGAGCCTGAAGACACAGGCGGGTGGATTCGCTGATGAGCTGCATCGCCGTCATGTGCGGGATGTTCAGGACAGTGGATGCCTCGGCTGCAGCCAAACTCATGGCCAGGGCGGGTTCTTCGCGTCCGGAGGCCTCAGCGATATCCCTGGCGAAAAGCACTTCCAGCCGGGCGGCAACACGTGCCTGCTGGGCCTGCGCCCAGGAGACCAGCATGCCCAGACGCTCAAGCGCGGACACGGTTTCCCCATACCCCAGGGACTCGGCACCCCGCACTGACAGCCGTCCCGCGAAACCCTCAGGCAGCAACGGCGCCGCGGTGTCCTCCACCGGCGCGGGATCAGCACAGAACACGGAGCCGGCGGTAACGCCGGGATCGTGGTTTTGTTTGGAGGTGGGACGAGACGACGGATCAGGCGTGGGACGGGTGGACGGTCCGGACGGCCCCGGCGAAGACGTGCCCTGCTCCGAACCGGTAGCACCCGGATCCATGCCCCGACAGTGCGCTTCCGTTCCTTGCGCATCACCGTTTTTCCGGTCTGCAGACCGGAAAAACGGTGAATCCGAAGAGCGGTTCATACCCCAAGACTTTCAGCTGCCACTGACATTCAGAGGCCAAAACCGGCCTCTTTCAGCACCGGAAATTACGGGACTTACACCCAGCTTTTGCGGCTCGCAAGGCCCGGTTTACCGGTGCCGGGCTCACAGGACGGCCACTCAGCAGCGGAGGTCCCTGCTTAGCTGTTGGCCCAGTCCAGCGACGCGCGGACCTGCTCCTGGCTACCGTCCGTGTAGCTGACCTGCAGAAGGACACCGTCGTCCGGATAGTCCCGCAGCTCGTCCCCGGGGAACCACAGCACAAAGTAGCCGTTGGCAACACTGCCGCTCACGTCGCCCTGGGTTTGGCTGGCATAGGAGACAGCACTGACCTCGGCTCCCGCGGCACCCACCACCATGGAAAGCTCACCTGCTGAAGTAGATCCCATACCCATGGCGGTAGGAAGCAGCCCGCGCGCGGCCGGCTCAGCTCCGCCGGGAGTCTTGCCTGAGTACCCAAAGGACCCGCCGAAGAGGGACCCGTCAGTAACGCACATGGCGGAAAATCCCCCAGGGCCGGAAAGGACAACGGTGGTCCACTCGCCCCGACGCTCGGCAATCGCCACATTGGCTCCGAAGGACTCGTCCTGCCGGTCTAAGCCACGGCATGCATTTCCGGCCTTTTCGCTGGCCCCCGGACTCAGCAAAGAGGCTGTCTGCGTCCAGCTGGCATACGCAGGATCACCGCCGCCCAGCACCGGAACTGCAAGGATCGCCAAGGCAGCCGCCGCTGCAGCACCGGCCAGGAACAACCGGCGGTTCCTTCGCGGCCGGCCGGGTATCGGCGTCAGCTTCTCAGGACGCCCCGCCCCAAGGATCCGTTCGAGGTCACGCTGCGCGCGCCGCTGGTCAAACGGGGCACCGGAGGCCGAAGCATCGAGGGACCGGAGCAGTGTGTCCGTCTGTTCGTCTCGCATCATGATGACGGTGTCCTTCCAAGAACGGGCTGCGGCGTAGCAGATGACGCCGGAAGATGGTCGAGCAGCAGCCGGAGCGCCCGGCGGGCACGGCTGAGCCTCAGCCGGTAAGCCACCGGCGAAACGCCAAGGACAGCTGCGGCCTGTGGCCCCGAGAGGTCTTCGAAGACGGCCAGGCCGAGCGTCTCCTGATGGGTTTCCGAGAGCATCCGCCAGGCCCGTGCGATGTCGATGCGCCGGGTGGCCAGATCAATGTCGGCAGTGGAGACCGGAAGATCCGCTGCATCCGCAAGGCGGAGGCCGAGGGCCCCGCTTCTGCGCTCACCGCGGCCGTTGTTCAGGAGGATGTTGCGGCTGATGCCGAAGATCCAGGCACGCGCGTCACCGGCAGAGGAAGGAACTTCCCCAACGCGGCGCCACACCACCAGGAAGGTGTCCGCGCCTATGTCTTCGGCGCGGTCGGCATCGGCTCGGCGGCGGACGAACCGGAGAAGGTCCGGATAAACCGCGGCATAGAGAGTCCGGAACTGCTGCTCCCGGTCAGGTTCACCTGGAAAGTGGGTCATGCACTGTACCTGTCCGCCATCCGGCTGAGTGTTTCATACCGGACCGGACAATCAGCAGGAATTACCCGGCGTGCTCCCTGCGCAGGTCCGCCTTGCGGATCTTGCCGCTGGCAGTCCGCGGAAAATCAGGCACGATCTCCACCGTTTTGGGAATCTTGTACCGTGCCAGCCGGCCGTCCAGGTGGGCAGCAACCGCAGCCGGCTCCAGGGTGAAGCCTTCACGGAGGGTGACGATTGCCTTGGGAACCTCGCCCCACTTCTCATCCGGAACACCGATCACTGCCACCCCGCTGACGGCTTCGAGTTCGCTGATGATCTGTTCCACTTCGGCGGGATAGATGTTCTCGCCGCCGGAAATGATCATGTCCTTGAGCCGGTCGGAGATAAAGAGGAAGCCGTCGGCGTCGAAATAGCCCATGTCACCGGAGCGGAACCAGTGCCCGTCCACAAAGGCCGATTCAGTGGCATCGGGCCGGTTCCAGTAGGACTTAATGACATTCGGTCCGCTGATCTGGACCTCGCCCACCTCGGCGGGGTCCGCGGTGCTGCCGTCCGGCCGGGCGACGCGGACGGAAGTGAAGAAGTGCGGCGCGCCGGCGGAGCCCGCCTTCTCCCGGGAATACGCCGGCGGCAGCGCAGTAGCGCCGGGCGCCGTTTCGGTCATGCCGTAGCCGCCGGAGAAGCTCAGGCCGCGCTGTTCGTAGGCGTCGATCACGCGCAGCGGCACGGCCGACCCGCCGCAGGTGAGCTTGCGGAGCGAGCTGATGTCCCGTTTGTCCCAGTCTGGGTGCTCACACAACAGCTGGTAGGTGGTGGGCACGCCGCTGACGTAGGTTGCCCGGTACTTCTCGATCAGTTCCAGGGTCCGCCCGGGCTCGAACCTGGTCTCCAAAATCACCGTCGCGCCCTTGAGAAGGTTCGGGAGCACACCCATGTCCAGGGAAGCGACGTGGAAGAGCGGGGAGATCATCAGCGCAATGTCATTCTCCGCGACGTCGTAATCAACCAGCACGTTGAAGCAGTTCCACGCCAGGTTCGCGTGGGTGAGGAGTGCACCCTTGGGCTGGCCCGTGGTGCCTGAGGTGTAGAGGATGATCGCACCGTCCTCGAGCGCCACGGGGGCATCGGCAAAGCCGGCCGGGTCCTCGAATGCTGCCTCATACGGCTGTACCGGAATCGCGGCCGCCTCAGCTCGGGCGGCACCCGTGCCGTCGTCCACGAGGAAGCGCAGCTCGACGCCGGTGCCCCGGGAACCGCGCACGGCCAGCTCGTCCAGGGCGAGGGTGTTCACCAGGACGGTGCTGCCCGAGTCCTGCAGAGCGAACTGGATCTCGGGCGGGGCCAGCCGGGTGTTCAGCGGAACAAAGACCGCGCCCAGGGATCCGGCGGCGAAAAAAGTCTCAAGGAAGGAGGGATGGTTATCGCCCAGGAAGGCCACACGCGTTCCCTGCCCGACGCCGGCGGCTCGCAGTGCTGCGGCCAGACTGTTGATCCTCTCGTCCAGCTCGGCATAGCTCGTTGCCTGCTCGCGGAAGACCAGTGCGGTTCGGGAACCGGACTTAATCCGCTGGCGGTGGATCCATGAACCAAGGCCCTGGTTCTGCATTGCTAAAACGTCCTTCATCCGTGCCGGGTGGTTTGGGTGTTGACGAGCTGGTGTGCCGGAGCCCGCCTGAGGAGGTACAGACGGGCCCCGGCACGGCTCATTACTGGACCGTCATGGCATCCAGATCGGGGGCGTTCTCAACGAACTTGTACTTGACCATGAGTTCGCCCATCTCCTTGAGCTCCTCAGTGCGCAGCTCGGCGTCGTACTGCTCCATCTTCAGGTTGGCGGCTACTTCAGCCGGCATGTTCATGAAGGCCGGAAGGACTGCCTTGACGTCGTCAATGTTGGCTTCTGCCTGGGTCAGCAGGTCTTCCATGGCGCTCTTGAACTTCTCCACGGTTTCCGGGCTGGAGGAGGCATAGTTCCCGGAGGTGAACGTCACCATGGTGGGCATGCCGGGAACGGCTTCCTGGTTGGAGTAACCCACCAGGACGTTGTCCGGGTTGGAGAGTGCCTTGCTCAGGAACGGCTCGGGGATCCAGATGGCGTCCGTGTTGCCGAGGTCCAGCTGCGCTTCCATGTCCGGGAACGGCATTTCGGAGAACTTGATCTGGGTGGGATCGGCCCCGGCGAGGGAGGCCGCCTCCATGATCGTCAGGTCACCCTGGGTGTTCACTGCGTTGACGCTGGCGGTCTTGCCCTCCAGGTCGGCGAAGGTGGTGATACCGGAGTCTGCCCGGGCCACCACGCCGTTGATGTCTTCGCCTTCTGCGTAGGAGTTGGAATACCCGGTGACGATCTTCATGTCCAGGCCCTTGTCCTTGGCCACCATGACGGTCAGCGGGTTGCCAACGGCGAAGTTCATGTCTCCGGTGGAGACTGCCGGGAGCATAGCCGCGCCGCCCTGGCCGGTCTGGAGTTCAACGTCCAGTCCGTGCTCCTCGAAGATGCCTTCATCCACGCCGTACTGCATGGCGGCGGAAGGTGCGATGCCGATGACGCCAACGACGATCTTTTCGAGCTCGCCGCCCGCAGCAGCGGAACCGGACGCGGACGGGGAGGAGCTGGAATCGGTGCCGGACAGGCTGCCTCCGCCGCAGCCCGCCAGTGCCAGGGTAGCGACGGCGCCGAGCGCAAGGGCCTTGGCAGCCCGCCGGGTAATGAAGTGCCTCATGACTTTCCTCTTCCTTGAGGGGAGAAATGGATACTGCTGGAGGTGGTGCTGGTGGTGCGGTGGTGCTGCCCGAACCGCGGACGGGGCCGGGAGTGAAGGGGCAGGTCAGGCGTAGAACCGCGCCAGGAACTCTGCGACGACGGCGGGACGTTCTTCGCCGTCGATCTCGATGGTGTTGGACGTCTTGATCTGCACGCCGCCCTTGACCTCCGTGACCTCGGAGATCACCGAGTGGAGACGGACCTTGGACCCCACCTTCACCGGGTTGGTGAACCGGACCCGGTCCAGTCCGTAGTTGACCTTGGTCTTGACGCCTTCGACGTCGAAGAGCGAGCTCCACAGCGGAATGATCAGTGACAGGGTCAGGAAACCGTGGGCGATGGGAGCACCGAACGGACCGTCCTTGGCCTTCTCGGGATCGGTGTGGATCCACTGGTGGTCGTCCGTGGCATCGGCGAAGGTGTTGATCTGGTTCTGGGTGATCTCGATGTAGTCGGTGTAGCCGAGATCCTTGCCTACCAGGGAGGGCAGTTCTTCAAAGGTGACAACAGTGGCACTCATGTGGTTTTTCCTAGCGTCTAGTTGGTAGCGGTCTGGGGCTGCAGGTCGGCGGGAAGCGGCGGAAACTTCTCGCCGACGCTCTGCTGCTTTTCAGCGAACGGGAAAGCCGAGGCCAGTTCCTCGTAGCTCCAGCCGCCGTCCCGGTACTCGGACTCCACTGCTTCGGGATGGGACCAGAGCTGCAGGCGGTCACCGCCCACACCGATTGCCTGGCCGGTGATGCCGGCGGCCCCTTCGGAGGCCAGGAAGGCGATCAGGCCGGCCACGTCTTCTGCGGTTCCGAAGCCAAGGGTCTTGCGGAAGAAATCAGGCATGGCCTCGCCGCGCTCGTCCGCTTCCACGGCTGCAGCGAAGTACGGCACGGTCTTGGTCATGGCAGTTGCTGCCACCGGAATGACCGCGTTGGCGGTGACGCCGGCTTTCTTCATTTCCATGGCCCAGGTCCGCACCATGCCAACAATCCCGGCCTTAGCCGCGGCGTAGTTGGTCTGGCCGAAGTTTCCGCGCTGGCCGGTGGGGGAACCAATGGCGATGATCCGGCCCTGGACGTTGTTTTCCTTGAAGTACGCGTAGGCTTCCCGAACACAGGTGAACGTTCCACGCAGGTGCACGTTGATCACCAGGTCAAAGTCCTCATCCGTCATCTTCAGCAGCGACTTATCCCGCAGCACGCCGGCGTTGGTGACCAGGATGTCCAGCCCGCCGAAGTTCTCCACGGCAGCGCCCACCAGCGCCCGGGCGGTCTCAGTGGAACCCACTGGAGCCACTACGGCCACGGCACGGCCGCCGTCGGCCGTGATTGTGGCCGCGGCTTCTTCAGCGACGGCGGCGTCGACGTCGTTGACCACCACTGCCGCGCCCTGCCGTGCCAGTTCGCGGGCGTAGGCCAGGCCCAGGCCCCGTCCACTGCCGGTAACGATCGCTACTTTGCCCTGAAGGGACATTCGAACTCCTCATAATTGTGTCCTGTCTCACACCATGACATCCGAGATAGTTGAGAAAGTCAACAGTTGAAATCAGGCGTACTCTTGACCCATGACTGAGACGGCCCATCCAACTGCGCGCAGCGCGGCATCCCCGTCAGCCGAAACCGGAATCGAGCGGCTCTATTCATCCGAACTGGCCAACGAGACGGAGTTCCTTGCCGCACGGGCACGTTCGGTGGGTTCGCGCCGTGCCAACGAGGATCTGGCTTCGCTTGACCTGAAGGTCAGGTCCTATTCGGTGCTGTCCCTGGCGTGCAGCGGACTTAACCCCTCCCAGCGGGAGCTGGCGGAGTTCCTGTTCCTGGACCCCAGCCAGATCGTGGCACTGGTGGACCAGCTGGAGAAGCGCGGAGCCGTGAAGCGGAAGGCCGATCCCCGGGACCGCCGGTCCAACATCATCACCCCAACGGCGGCAGGCAAGCGCCTGTATGCCCAGGCGGCAGCCGTGGTCCAGGCGGCAGGGGAAACCTCACTCGGAGCGCTGTCCCCCGCCGAACGGAACCAGCTGCGCGACCTGCTGCGCCGGGTAGCCTTCGCCGACCAGGCCTAGCCGGTCCCCAGCGCGCTGTTCATCACGCGCGTGAGGGAAACAAACCGCGGATTGGCAGCCAGGTCTTCGACCAGCACCGGCCGCCCGTCCGGGCCGGCCAGGGGAATGCACCAGTTCGGGTATTCGCGTGATGTTCCCGGCTGGTTCTGTATCCGGTGCTCACCGACGGCGTCCACCAGTCCAACTCCCACCAAGGCAGAGGGGCTCGAGGCGATCAGCCGGTGCAGCGCCTCCACCGTTCCCTGCTCGGAGGCATCCGGCCCCAGCAGCCCGTGCCTGCGTGCCAGGTCCAGGATGCCCCGGGTCGCTGCACTGTCCAGTTCCCGTTCTTCCTCCACGGGCCGGTTCAGCAGCCCAAGCGAATCCCGCAGCGTGACGTGCTCACCGGCAAGGTAACCCGCTGCCGGAGGCAGGTCGTGCGTGCCGATCGTGGCCAGCGCTCCAGGCCGGTACTCCGCGGGATCCCGTGGCCCCTGCGGGGTCTGTTCGAACCACATGATCGAGGTGCCAAGCACACCCCGTTCGGCCAGGTAGCCCTGGACCCAGGGTTCAAAGACCCCAAGGTCTTCACCAATGACGACGGCGCCGGCCCGCTGCGCTTCCAGGACCAGGATCCCCACCAGCGCCTCATGGTCGTAGTACACGTAGGCCCCCAGGCCCGGCTCCTGCCCCCGCGGAATCCACCAAAGCCGGAACAGGCCAAGGATGTGGTCCACCCGCACACCCCCGGCATGGCGCAGTATGGTGCGCAGCATGTCCCGGTACGCACCGTAGCCGCTTTCCGCGAGCCGGTCCGGATCCCAGGGCGGCTGGCTCCAGTCCTGGCCGATCTGGTTGAACATGTCCGGAGGCGCTCCGACGGAGACTTCCGGTGCCATCACATCCCGCAGGGTCCAGGCATCGGCGCCGCCGGGGTGGACTCCCACGGCGAGGTCGTGCACGATTCCGATCTCCATGCCCGCGCTGAGCGCTGCCCGCTGGGCAGATTCGAGCTGCTCGTCGCAGATCCACTGCAGCCACTTGTAGAACAGGATTTCGCCCGCGAGTTCGGTGGATTTGGCCGCCGTCATGGCACTGTGCAGCCCTTCCTGCCATTCGGGCGCATCGGGAGGATACTCGGCTGCCAGGGCGCACCACAGGGCAAAGCTGTCCAGGCCCGGGCCTGCTTCCCGGACAAAAGCCTCAAACTGCTGCACCCGCGCGGGACTGCGGGGCACCCGGTAGACCTGGCGGAGGGCCTGCAGCTTGGCGGCATAGGAAGAGTTGCGGTCCAACAGGCGTGCATCGCGGTCCACTGCCTGCTGCCCGGCAGCCAGCGCTTCGACGGCGGCGCGCTCCGCGCCGCGAAGGTAGGCATACTCCTCGATGGCTTCCACCCGGATGTAGAGCGGGTGGAAAAACCGGCGGGTAGCCGGAAGATAAGGAGAGTCCTCTACCGGCGGCACGGGTTCCGCAGCGTGCAGCGGGTTGATGAGCATAAAGGCCGCTCCCGCGCTGCCTGACACGGCGGACAGGTCTGCCAGGTCGGAAAGGTCCCCGATCCCCCAGGACCGCTCGCTCCGCACGGAATACAGCTGGGCCATCATGCCCCACGCGCGGCCGCCCGTTTTCGGGGCCGGCAGCCGGTCCGGGGTGACCGCCAGAACGGACTCAGCTTCCTGCCCGGAGTGGGACACATGCAGCGCATGCCATCCCAGCGGCAGTCCGGCCGGAAGCTGCAGCTGCCTGGCTTCCAGCTCAAGTCCGTCAACAATCGCCGTTTCGACCGCCTGCCCCGCAGCCGGCAGGGAAGGCAGCGGCACGGAGCTGCCGTCCTCCATCGTGATCCAGGCCCGCGCCTCGGCTCCGCGGGGCAGATGGACTGGAACCGGGAGCGGCTGCTGCTGGCGAAGGACCACTGTGGGCGGCAGTGTGCGCCGCCAGGGCGCCAGGGCCGCTTCTTCCAGGGATGCCTCAGCCTGTTCCCGGGTCGCCGCGGGTGCCCCGCGGGCAGCCAGCACGCTTCTCAGGGAGGCATCTGATACCTGCTGGACACCGCCGTCCCAGCCAGTGAATGTTGTTGCAACGTTCTTGGCCTGTGCCAGCTGCTCCAGCAGCTCCCTATCCGGTGCGGCGCCGTCGTCGTGTTCCGTCATGGGGTCTCCACAGTCATGCGTGCCAATCTAGGCGCAAAGGCATCCCAAAGACAGGGGGCGGGATGGTTCGTGCTGCCAAAGCACAGCGGTGCTGGAGGTCAGGGGCGTTTTTCCACCAGCCGCCAGACGTCCTGGTAGTCCACATGCTCCGCATACGGTGCGGCAAGCGCCGCCAGCGCCAGCGTGGTCCATTCCAGTTCGTCCGCGTAGCTGCGGCTGTCCGCCTCCGCATCCTGCAGCATGCGGGAGAGCGCGTTGCGCCGGGCTCCACCAATGATGTCGATGAGCATCAGCTTGGCCTCGCATTCGCGCAGCAGGCGCTCCTCATACCAGCGGTCGGAGAGGGAAATCTCGGAGCCGCCCAGCAGCTTGCGTGACTCCGCGGCGTCTTCGTGAAAGCGCGTAAGCAGGAAATCCACGATGTCCATGCCCAGACTTTACGCGCCGGGCATCCCCCGCGTCAGGGGTCCGCGGGCGTTCCGGGAATATTTTCACGCACTTGGTTGGTTGACATAACTAGGCACCCTTTCGAAGACCTATGCCTACTATCCAGGAGTTAAGTTTGCCCTCAGCCTGCGCGTCCCCATCCCGTTCCAATGCCCCTGCCCGCCGTGTCCGCAGTGTGAGCTCCGTCCACCGCGGAGACTACGTCGAAGCCCGCAGCGGCGATCAGGTCTACTACCGCGGTGAAGTGCGCGACACAGCGCCCGGACTCGCAACCCTGTGGCTCAATGATGAGGAAACCGGGATGCACACGGCCGTGAGCACGGAAGACTTCACCATCTGGCGCACCCAGCGCTAACCACGCCTGCCTGCCGGATCCCCCGGCTCAGTCAAGCAGCGCTCCGGCGCTGATATTGATAGTGGCCCCGGTTATGCTCGCCGCCATGTCCGAGGCAGCGAAAACGGCGGCGTTCCCAACATCCTCAAGCGTTGCGGCCCGGTTCAGCAGCGTGGCCGCAGCGATGGTTCCGGCAATCCCTTCCCGTCCCTCCATGGCGGCGGGGAGGGATTCCGGGACACCGCCGGAACGCAGCGTCACCACCCGAATGCCAAACGGACCCAGTTCGATGGCCAGCTGGCGGCGCATCGATTCAATGGCTTCCAGGGCCGTGACCAGCCCGCCAAGATACTGTCCCCGGTCCTCGGTTCCGGAACCGCCGAAGGCCAGGATCACCCCCGACTTCTGCTCCATCATGTGCCGGGCAGCTGCCTGCGCCGTGATGAACGTTGTCTGCACGGCCGTCGAAACCGGCCGCAGGTAATCCTCCAAATCCATGGCTGCCATGGGCGTGCCCTGAACGTCACCGTGCTGGATCACGTTCAGGGAGATGTCCAGGCTCCCCGCCGTCGCGGCGACGTCGTCGGCGTGGGCATTGACCGCGTCCTGGTTGAGTGCGTCCAGCACTGCGGTTTCCGCCAGCCCGCCCGCCGTCCGGATTTCCGCTGCAACCTCCTGCAGCGGTCCTGCGTGCCTGCCGGCCAGGAACACCCTTGCACCCTCGCGGGCAAACGCCCGCGCAGCGGCGCCCCCGATTGATCCGCCGCCTCCGTAGATAACCGCGTTCCTGCCGTTGAGGAGCATGCCGGTGTCCTTGTCTGAAGGGAATGAGCCGCACTGCGCCTCATTCTGGCACCGGCCGGATCAGAGGGCCAGAGTCCAGGCAACGTCTCGGGGATCAACCCCGTCAAGGCGGGCCGGATTCCACTGCGGCTGGTTCCGGTCCAGGAGGCGTGCGCGGACACCCTCCCTGAAATCGGGGCGTCCGATCATCCTCTCCGCCATCACCAGGTCCCGCTGCAGGACCCTGGCCAGGGCCGGTTCCCGGGCGGCTGCGCGGAGGGCGGCCAAGGCAACGCAAAGCGAGAACGGCGCCATCTGGCGAATGGCCTGCGCCGCATCCCGCGCGGCCGGCGCCGGGTGGCGCTCCAAGTTCCGGAGAATGGCAGCCACATCCTCACCTGCGTAGCACTCGTCGATCCAGTCCTGCTCGGCAGCCAGCGGTGCGGCCGGAGGTTCGACGGCGAACGCCGCCGCCACATCCGATGCCCCGCTGCCCGCGGACTCGAGGGCGGCCAGCAGCTCCGGAAGCGAGTCGGAGGGGACAAAGAAATCCGCGAAGCCGCACAGCACGGCGTCGGCACCGGTCATCGTTCCAGCCGTCAGGGCCAGGTGGGTGCCAAGCTCTCCGGGAGCCTGTGCCAAAAGCAGCGACCCGGCGCAGTCCGGGCTGAACCCAATACGCACTTCCGGCATTGCGGCTTTGGTCCGCTCGGTGGCGATCCGGATTCCGGCGTGCCCCGAGACTCCGACGCCGCCGCCCATCACAACGCCGTCCATAACCGCAACGTACGGCTTGGGGAAGGCAGCCACCCGCGCGTTCAGGGCGTATTCAGCAGTCCAGAACTCCATTGCCTCGGCGTCCGTGCCCGAGGCAATGGCGCGGATGTCCCCGCCTGCACACAAGCCCCGCTCACCGGCACCATAAAGCACCACCGCCTGAACGGCGTCGTTCGTTTCCCAGTCCTGCAGGACCCGGTCCATCGACTGGACCATGTCCAGGGTCATGGCGTTCAGCGCCTGCGGACGGTTTAGCCGGATAGTTCCGAGAGTGCCGGAGGTCCAGGCCTGGAGTTCTTCAGTGGCGTGCGTGGATGTTCGAACCGGTGCGGGGGCAGGCGAGGAATTCATGCCCGCTAGCATCCCAAGTTTTTTCCTTCGGCCCAACTCCGGGCAGTGTCCGGAACAGAGATGCGCCGGCTGCGGGCCTGGATGCCCGCAGCCGGCGCACCGGTGTTTTTGCTGGGGTGTGCCGCCCTCCTACCAGCGGACCTTGCGTTCGCGTCGGCCCTGCCGGCCATTGGCATGGCTCGGCTTGCCGCCCTTGCCCAGGCTTTGCCAGCCGGGCAGGTTGGCTTCCTGCTGCCTGGCTGCAGCAAGTCGCTGCTGGCCTTCCTCGCTGAGCCGCCGGGCGGCTGCGGGGGCGATGTTGACCTGCAGCTGCGGCTCGGCCCCGGCGGACGGCTGGTTCAGCAGGCCGGCTTCGTCGAGAGGATTCTGTGACGAGTTGGATGTCGGTTCGGTCATGGTTTTGCTCCAGTTCATCTCTGGCTTGGCTGGGCCAGGGCTGAGCCCTTCCGGGCACGCCGGGGCTGAACGCCACCGGCGGGATTTCGAGCTGCAGACGGAAGGACGCGCTAGGCCAAAGGCCTCGACAAGCGGTTTATGTGGGTCTGCGTTGAGCGGTTCGCGCCAGTTTGACCAGGCCGGCAATCTCCGGCCGGCGCAGTTCGCTACTCGAAAATGAGCATGTCCATGGGCAGGACCCTAACAAACCCGGAGGGTGTTGAAAAGAGCGAAACCCACATTGCAGGAATCTAGCGGAATCCTCCGTCGCTGCTCAGGACCTGGCCAACCATCCACTGGGCTTCGTCGCTGACAAGCCACGCGATGAGCCGGGCTGGGTCGTCAGGCTCGCCAAACCGGCCGGAGGGGAACCGCGCCAGCACATCGGCGAGGACCTCCGGAGGGCGGTCAGCCGTTTCACCATTGAGGTACCCCGTATTCACCGGTCCGGGATTCACTGTGTTGAGGAGGATTCCCCTGCGCGCCAGGTCCGCGGCCACGGACGGCGTGATGCCGGCCAGCGCCGCCTTGGACGCGGCATAGGCGATCTCCGAATCCATCACCCCTCCGTTGATCTGCCCCGAGGTCATCCAGATAACCCGGCCGCCGGACCTGCCGTCATGCTGCGCCGCGAACTCCCTGGTTGCGAGCAGCGTGGAGCGGGCATTGACCTGCCAGTGGGCGTCGAGCATCTCCGGAGTCATCTCCGCCAGCGGGCCGTCCCCGCCGCTGCGCGCGTGGTTGCAGACAAGGATGTCCAAATGACCCAGTTCTGCTGCCGCCGCGCGGATCAGCTCCGAAGCCGCATCAGGTTCGGCCAGGTTGGTGCTTTGGTGTGCCAAAACGGCATCCGGGGCGAGTTGCCCGCGCAGCCCGTCCGCGACCGCGTCAAGGGAGTCCCCGCCCCACGGCTGGTCCAGGTCATGCGGGCGGTAGTGGGCGGTGAAAAGGCTCGCTCCCATCCGGGCGAGCCGTGAAGTCACGGCATAGCCGATGCCCTGGCGGCGGCTCACTCCGGTGACGACGGCGGTGCGGCCTGCCAGCGGCAGGGGATTGTCCACGCTCAGGGCCTTCCGGGTTCAGTGTCGGCAATCGCGCTGGGGGTTCCGAAGCGGTGGGCCGTAATGCTGATCGCCTGTTCGTGCAGGAACGGCAGCAGTTCCACTCGGCCCGATTCGGTGACCGGCTGAGAGTACACGGCACAGTCCGGACGTCCTCCCAGTGCTGCCGCCAAGGCGCGGCGGTCTCCGCCCAGCAGGCGGATCCTGGACGGCGGAGTTTCCATGCCCGCCACCCGCGAAAGCCATTCGGCGTCGTTTTCCACCGTGACGGAACAGGAAAAAGCCGCAAGGACAGCGGTAATGCCGGGAGCCAGCGCATCCGGCACCGAGACCGTGACCCCTGATTCCGCCAGCAGCGCCGCCGAGAGGACGCGCAGCACCGACGGCAGCGGTTCGGCCTCGGCCAGCCGGACGTGGACGGGAACCGGCAGGTAGCGGAAAAGGTTCCGTTCCGCCGTGAGCCCGGAGACGTCTTTGGCCTGTCCGTATTCGTCCGCCCAGGCAGCGGCGTCGGAAGCCGCAGCACGGTGCAGGAATCCGAGGTCGGTACTGGAGAGCACTGATGCGCTGCCGGCCTGCTCCAGCAGGGCGCCAACCTTTTCGCCCGGAGCTGCGTCGGCTTTCGAGGCTTCGGTGCTCCAGCTGCCCAGTCCCAGCAGGTAGTTGGGACCACCGGCCTTGGTTCCGGCACCCACCGATGATTTCTTCCATCCGCCGAAGGGCTGCCTGCGGACAATAGCACCGGTGATGCCCCGGTTCACGTAGAGGTTGCCCGCTTCCACGGCTCCGGTCCAGTAGCTGATCTCCTCCGGGTCCAGCGAATGCAGTCCGGCGGTGAGCCCATAATCCACCTGGTTCTGCAGCCGGACTGCGTCCTGGAGCGTTTCAGCCCGCATCACGCCCAGTACCGGGCCGAAGTACTCGGTGAGGTGGAACTCCGAGCCCGGCTGCACACCGGATCGGATGCCCGGAGACCAAAGCCGGCCTTCGGCGTCGAGCTTTTGGGGCTGGAGCACCCAGGTCTCCCCCGGGCCCAGCTCGGTGAGTCCGCGCAGCAGCTTGCCGGATGCAGGTTCAATAACAGGTCCCATTTGCGTCCGGGGGTCCTCCGGCTCTCCCACCGCCAGGGACTGCACTGCATCCAGCAGCTGGTGGTGAAAGCGGCGCGATTCAGCCACGGAACCGACCAGTATCACCAGCGAGGCAGCAGAACACTTCTGCCCGGCGTGCCCGAATGCCGACGCCGCCACGTCGCGGGCGGCGAGGTCGAAGTCCGCGCTGGGGGTCACCACTATCGCGTTCTTGCCCGAAGTCTCAGCCAGCAGGTCTAGGTCCGGCCGGAAGGAGCGGAACAGTTCCGCCGTTTCATAGGCGCCGGTCAGGATGACCCGATCCACCGCCGGATGGGAAATAAGTTCGCGGCCCAGCTCGGACTCGCCCAGCTGCACAAACCGCAGGACGTCCCCGGGCACACCCGCTTCCCACAGTGCTTCCGCCAGTACCGCACCGCAGCGTGCTGCCGGTCCGGCCGGCTTGAGGATCACGGCCGACCCCGCCGCCAGGGCTGCCAGCGTGGAACCGGCCGGTATTGCCACAGGGAAGTTCCATGGCGGAGTTACGAGCGTGAGGCGGGCCGGGTGGAACCGGGCGCCGTCGACCGCGTCCAGTTCACGGGCACGCTCAGCGTAGTAGCGGGCGAAGTCGATGGCCTCGGACACCTCTGGGTCGCCCTGGTCCAGGGTCTTGCCCGCTTCGGCTGCCATGACCTCCAGCAGCTGGGCGCGCCGGGCTTCCAGGACATCCCCGGCCCGGTGCAGGATCTCCGCACGTCCGGCGCCCCCCAGGGCAGCCCATTTTTCCTGCGCAGCCGCCGCTCCGGTCAGGACGTCTTCGAGCTGTTCTTCGGTTTCCACCCGTGACGCCGACAGGAGGCCAAGGCCGAGGTTCGATTGCGGTACCCGGGACAGGATCTCCCGTCCCCAGCCCCGGTTGGCGGGCAGCGAAGGATCGGTGTCCGGCGTGTTCCCGAATTCCTCCGGCCCGGGCTCGGGGGCCCGGGTACGGTCCTGCCGGCGCCGGGGAGCGGGAACACTGCTGTCCGCAGCCGCCAGGGAATCAAGGAACCGCTGCTTTTCGCGTTCGAAGAGCTTTTCCTCCTCCGCCAGGTCAAAGACTGCGGACATAAAGTTCTCGCTGCTGGCGCCTTCTTCCAGCCTCCGCACCAGGTAGGCAATGGCGACGTCGAACTCCTGCGGGTGCACCACCGGCGTGTAGAGCAGCAGTGAACCGACTTCCTTCTTGACCACTTCAGCCTGCGCGGTGGCCATCCCAAGCAGCATCTCCACGTCAATGCCGTCCCGGACTCCGCGGGCACCGGCGAGCAGCCAGGCATACGCGATGTCGAACAGGTTGTGGCCGGCGACGCCGACCCGCACGTTGCTGATCCGGTCCGGGTTGAGCGAGTAGTCCAGGACGCGCTTGTAGTTCGCGTCCGTTTCGAGCTTCGACCCCCAGGTGGCCAGCGGCCATCCGTGCAGCGAAGCCTCCACCTGCTCCATGGGGAGGTTGGCCCCCTTGACCAGCCGCACCTTGATGGGTGCACCCCCGGCGGCGCGGCGGGAAGCGGCGAACTCCTGCAGCCGCTGCATGGCGGCCAGCGCGTCAGGCAGGTAAGCCTGGAGCACCAGGCCCGCTTCAAGGTTACGGAACTCGGGCCGGGACAGAAGTTCCATGAAGACCGCCATGGTCAGCTCAAGATCCTTGTACTCCTCCATGTCCAGGTTGATGAACTTGGGGCGGGGTGATTCTGCTGCCAGCCAGTAAAGCGGAGCAAGGGTTTCCGCCACGTCGGCCACGGCTTCGTCGAAAGCCCACGGTGCGTGGGGAGCCACGGTGGAGGAGACCTTGATGCTGACGTAGTCGACGTCGCTGCGCTCCAGCAGGCGGCGTGTGCCTTCCAGCCGGCGTTCGGCTTCCCGGCGTCCCAGCACTGCTTCGCCGAGCAGGTTCATGTTCAGGCGGACACCGTCGCGGCGCAGCCTGCGGATGGATTGGCCCAGGCGGTCCTCGGAAGCGTCAATGATCAGGTGGCCGACCATGCTCCGCAGCGCCCGCCTGGCCGCGGGGACCACCACTGAGGGAACGGCCGGGCCCAGCACTCCGCCAGTACGGACGGCAGTCTTCAAATACCAGGGCAGGAACCCGGGAACCCGGGGAGCAAGCTTGGCGAGATTCCGGGCAGCGACCTGCAGGTCTTCGGGACGGATCACCCCGTCAACGAAGCCAACAGTAAAACCGAGGCCTCCGGGGTCCTTGAGGACCCCGGCCAATTGCGCAGCAGAGGCGTCCACTTCAAGAGTGGACGCCTCTGCGAGCCAGGTTCGAACCAGCTGGATGGATTCCTCCGCGAGGTTGGCGGATTGGGAATCGGAGCTGTAGGGGGCATCATTGCCGGGGTGTGGCGATGTGGTGTGGGTCATCCTCCCAGTATTGGAGTCTTTGCTCCCAATCGGAAGGGGCACCCCGTTTCACCTGCGGTTATGCTTCCCGGGTCCTTGGATGGCTAGGACTGGTACGGTGCCTGCGGGTACTCGCCGTACTGCTGGGCGCCGGCGTCGAACCGGGCACCTTCCGGCTTGCTCGGCATCAGGGAGAACACCAGGATGGCAATGCCGCCCACACCCGGAATCAGGCCAAGCAGGATCAGCCAGCCGTTGAAACCGCCGTCGTGCAGGCGCCGCACCGTCAGCGCGAGGCTCGGCACCAGGGTGGCCAGCGACCAGAGGCCAATCAGCGCGTAGGGGAACAGGAAGCCGGTGCCTTCCAGATCGCCGGTCACCGGATCCACGCTGCCGACGGCCGCGGCGAACATCCAGATGACCAGCGCGGTGATGACGATGAAGTTCACCAGCATCCACCACCAGTACTCGCTGCGGCTCGCCCGGCCGGAGAAGGTGGCGTACTTCTTGAAGAACCGCTTGACGGCATCTCCGATGCCTGCGCCGTAAAGCGGCTGGGACAGGTCTGTGGCGCCGGGCTGGGCCGGCACATACGGGTTGGGTGCAGAGTGCTGTGACATTTCGGATTTCCCCCTGTAGCTAACGTGAAGGCCGCTTATTGTTTACGCGACCGAAGGGATAATAGCCCACGAACTGGTTGCCGTCGAGGCCGTTTTCGCAGGTCAGGAGGGGTTTCATGAAGACGGAGTGCGCCCGGGCTCGGCTACGCGTGGCGGCTCGTCCGCGTCAAGGCGAAACTTGCCGTGGACCGCGCAGAACAGAACCCCGCCGGCCCTTATGGCGCAGCGGGGTTCCGTCCACAATCGACTAGCCGGCTGATTCCGGCCTACATTACGCGGAAGCGCTCAGCGCGAGCTCCCCGATCCCGAGCCGGAGGAGTCGTCGTGGCCTGAGTCGTGGCCCGAGCCGGAGGAATGGTGTCCGGAACCGGTGCTGCCCTCAGATCCCGTGGACATGGAGCGGCCGGAGGCATCCTCCACTTCACTCTCGATCCTCTCCTTGCGCACTTCCTCGGAAACATTCTCCGTTCCAGTGACCGTTTCAGTGTCCAGCCGCACCCGCTCAACCGGTTCGGTGTGCTTGTGGACCACCGGCTCCTCGGCATGCAGCGTGACTTCGTACTCGTCTTCGCGCATCTCGGGTCCGCTCAGGGCGGCTTCACGGTTGGCATCCGTGATCGGCTCCCGCTCGATCACGACTTCCTCATGGCTAACCGGCACCTGGGTGGTGACATTCTCCGTCACCGTGTACTTCCGCAGGCGTGCCCGGCCCGTCTCATGGCTTTCGGTTCCAACGTCCAGCTGCTCCTCCGAACGCGTCATGGCGTCGTCAATACCGGAGCGCGAGCCGGAGGAATCCGAAAGCCCGGTGGTACCCGAATGTCCGGTATCGGTTCCCATACCCGAGCCCACTCCGGAGCCGGACTGCGTATCATCAACCAGGCCGCTTCGCCCCCGGTCTGTTCCGGAAATGCTCTCGGTGTCGGACTCGATGAGCGTGTCCGTGCCCGCATCCGCATTCAGCGAATCGGCGTCGGAGGTGCCGTCGTCGTAGGTGAAGCCGTAGTAGCGGTAAAGGGTGACTTCCTCTTCGGCACTGATGGAGCCGTCGCTGGCGATCTGCGGCGCGTTCTTCACCTCGTCCTTGGAATAGGGCACCAGCACGTCGACGCCCTCCACGCTGGCCTCGCTCAGCGGGACGAACGTCTCGCTCGTCCCGAACAGGCCGGTGTTTACCGTGACCCAGGCCGGTTCGTTGGTCTGGTCATCGAGGTAGAACGTTCCCACTGATCCGATTTTGTCGCCGTTGGGACCAAGAACGTTTCCCGAAGCGGCCATGAGTCCTTCGACTTGCTCGTTGCTGATCATCGTGTTTTCTCCTTCGGCAGCGAATCTGCGCCGGGGGTCCGGCACAGCGATCACGATTCTCGAGCCGGGATCCGATCGAAGCAGCTTCCGCCCGCAGCTGCCCGATCGCCGTGCCGGGCGGATAGCCGCCCGGGCGGCGCCGTTTCACCGGCGCCGGTTCCGGCTCCTCTGGCCATTTCTCCGGCCGGGCCTGAATTGCCAAGCCTACTTATTATTCCACTGCCTGCATGCAGGCGCGTCAATAGGAAACCGGGTAAGCCCGGGAACCCGCGCAAAGGAGCCTCGAAGGAGCGCCGAACACGCCTCCGGTGTGGGAAAACGGCTAGGAACGGGTGGGGAAGAGGAGGCTAGAGCGAATCCTGCAGGGACTCGCGCACCTGCTTGCGAAGAACCTTGCCCAGCATGGACTTGGGCAGTTCATCGATTGCCACGATCCGCCGGGGAACCTTGTAGGGAGTGAGCCGTTCGCGGCAGAAGGCCCGCAGTGCCTGCTCATCGAGTTCGGTGTCCGGCTGCATAACGACGGCGGCAACCACCTGCTCGCCGCCGGCACCGCGGGGCAGGCCCACCACTGCAGCGTCGGAGATGCCCTGGTTGCTGCGGAGCACTTCCTCCACTTCGGACGGGGAGACGTTGAAACCGCCCGTGATGATGAGTTCCTTGCGCCGGTCCACCACCTTCACGAAGCCGTCACCGTCAACGGTGACAATGTCCCCGGTTCGCAGCCAGCCGTCCTCGGTGAGGATCTCCTCGGTTTCCTCCGGGTTGTTCCAGTAACCGGCGAACACCTGCGGCCCGCTAAGCAGCAGCTCGCCCGGCTCTCCCTGCGGAACGTCGCGGGAGAGATCGTCCGGATCCGCGACCCGCATCCGGGTGCTGGGGAACGGCACGCCGATGGTTCCGTTCCGGCGGGTCTCGGCGAACGGGTTGCCCAGTGCCACCGGGGAGGATTCGGTCAGCCCGTAGCCTTCCACCAGCAGGCCGCCGGAAACTTCTTCCCAGATTTCAACGGTCTTGGGCGAGAGAGTCATCGCACCGGAAATGGCGAAGCGGATCGTGGAGATGTCGATCCCCCGCTTCTTCGATTCGATGGCAACCTTCTCGTAGATCGGAGGAACGGCGCAGAACACGGTGGGCTTGGACTTCTTGGCGGCGTCCAGGACAAGATCCACGTCGAACTTCGGGAAGAGCACCAGCCGGGAGCCCGTAAGCATGGCGAACGTCAGGTAGAGCGTCAGGCCAAACGCGTGGAACATCGGCAGCACGCCGTAGATAACTTCCTCGCCTTCCTTAGCACCGTGCATCCAGGCCTGGCCCTGCAGCGCGTTCGAGCGCAGGTTGTAGTGCGTGAGCATGGCGCCCTTGGGCACCCCCGTAGTGCCGGAGGTGTACTGCAGGGCCGCGAGGTCCGTTACCGCGGGCTTGGGGTGCTGCGGGTCGATCGGGTCGTTGGCGAGCAGCTTCTCCCAGGGGATCGTGTTCTCAGTCTTGGTGGTCAGTCCGGCCCGGGTGCGGCGGAGGGAGGGAATCGGCAGCCGCAGGCCAAGGCGCTTCAGGCGCGGCATTGCCTTGGTGATGTCCACGGAAATAATGCTGGGCACGGCGACGTCGTCCGGGAAGTCCTGGACCTTCTCCACTGCCTTGTCCCAGACGATCGCCACCTGGGCCCCGTGGTTTTCAAACTGGTGGCGCAGTTCGCGCTCGGTGTAGAGCGGGTTGTGGCCCACGACGACGCCGCCCAGGCGCAGCACTGCGTAGAAGGCGATGAGGTACTGGGGGCAGTTGGGCAGGATGATGGCCACCCGGTGCCCCTTCTTCACGCCCAGCTCGCGCAGCCCTTCGGCAGCACGGTTGATCTTCTCTCCGAGCTGCGCGTAGGTGGTTTCGGCACCGAAGAACTCCAGCGCAACCTTCGGTCCGAACCGGGCCACGGCGTCTTCCACCACGGCGGTCAGGGATTCGGTGGGCAGTTCAATTTCTGCCGGCACGCCGGGCTGGTAGTGCTTAACCCACAGCGGTTCCTGGGCAGCGGTCATGGACGGAGCTCCTTAGTTTCGGTACTTTCCGACTATATTCCAGTCCCCGCATAGATGGAGAAAGCACCGGGATTTCCGCCCCTCCTACTGCGCTGCGAGCCCGCCCAGATACCGTGCGAGCTGCCGCGGCGCGGAGACCGGCGCAGCGGCGTCGACCACTGCGTTGTAATTGGTGTTGGTGTTCACGTCATAAGTCAGGACCCGGCCGTCGGCCGCCTCAATGAACTCGATGCCGCAGACCTCCAGGTTCATCCGGCGGGCAAACTCCTCGTACCGGGCGATGATCGGATGGTCGAACCCTTCCCGCAGGCTGAAGAGCTGGGTGTCCGGTTCCGGTGCGATCGATGCCCCCGGCGGCATAATCGGCGTTCCGGTGGCCGGATCGATGGCGCAGGCATCGGCGGGGCAGAGCTGGAAGCCCCCGCGGGCGGTGTCTGCGCGGATGGCGTAGACGAACTTCCCGCCTACGAGTTCCACCCGGCTGATGGACGGTTCAGCCGCCTGGATGAATTCCTGCACCAGGGTGATGCCGTCCTGCGGCTCCTCGAATTCGTCCGACGCCACGTAGTCCGCCAGTTCCCCGTGGGATTCGAACTTGCGTACGCCCAGGCCCTTGCCGCCCTGGTTGTGCTTCAGGATGAACGGCACCGGAAATTCCTTGGCGGCAGCGAGGATCTGGTTCCGGCCAATCGCAGCCACAGTTCGCGGCGTCTCAATGCCTGCTGCACGCAGCGCAGTGAGCTGGTCCACCTTGCTCATTTCAAGTTCCAGCACCCGGCGGCCGTTGACCGTACGGCGGCCGTGCGCCTCCAGCCAGGCCAGCACTGCGCGGGCATAGTCCTTGGAGAGGCCGTGCCCGCGGGTGTGGGAGGAGGCACTGATCCGGGACCAGAAGATTCCTTCCGGCGGCGCTGCGTCCACGTCAAGGATGCCGTCCGTCAGCAGCCATTCATGCACCTCGACCCCTTCGGCCTCGAAGGCCTTGGCAAAGGGCGGGAACCACTCGGGATTCTCGTGCAGGGCGTATACGGGCAGTGCCATGGGGAGACCTTTCAACAGCGTTGGAGCGTGATGGAAGCCTACTGGATGAAGATGCCGTTGCCCGGGCCGAGGGGAAGGTTGAAGACATAAAAGACAGTCAGCACCGCTACCCACGCGATCCAGAAGACCACCGTGAAGGGCAGCATCCGTGAGATGACCGTTCCCAGCCCGGCGGAAGGTTCATACCGGCGCAGCATGGTGAGCAGCACAATCATGTACGGGTTCAGCGGAGTGAGGACCTGGGTAGCCGAATCACCCACCCGGAACGCCGCCTGCACAAATGCCGGTTCGTATCCCAGCAGCGCGAACATGGGCACAAAGACGGCGGCCATCAGGGTCCACATCGCCGAGCCGGAGATGATGAACAGGTTCAGCAGGGAGGCCAGCACAATGAAGGCCAGGATGGCCGGGTAACCGGTGAGACCGATGGACTCAAGCCCGGAGGCTCCCGCGACGGCGATCCAGTTGCCGATCCCGGACCAGTTGAACAGCGCAATGAACTGCCCCAGCACGAAGGCGAGGACCAGGAACCCGCTCATCTCCTTGATGGACTGGCCCATCACCCGGGGGATGTCCCTGGCACCGGGCATGGTTCCGGTAATCCGCCCGTACACCAGGCCGGGGACCACGAACATCACGAACACGATGAAGACAATCGAGGAGAGCAGCGGGGAGGAGGGCAGGAACCCGCCGTCCTCGTTGCGCCACGGCGAATTGGGCACCAGCGCTGCCGCGGCAATCGCCCCGGCCACCAGGGCACCCAGTACCAGTGCCCAGCGCAGGCCGCGCCGCTCCACAGGGGTCAGGTTCGGGTCCAGGACCTCTGAAGCCGCTCCGCCGTCCGCACCGGCATCCTCCTCTTCGGTTTCGCTGCGCGGCACGGACTGTTTCACCAGCCGGGGTTCGAGGACCTTGTCGATCAGGAACCCTGCAGCAAGGATCAGCATTCCCGAAGAGGCCACGTTGAAGAAGTAGTTGGAGAGCGGATTAACCGGCTCCCCGGGGTTGGGCAGCGCACCGGTCACCGCCGTCGTGATTCCCGCGAAAAGGGCGTCCAGCGAAGTAACCAGCATGGAGGTTGAGTACCCGGCACCTGCGGCAGCGAAGCCGCCCAGCAGCCCGGCTACCGGATGCCTTCCCGCAGCTTTGAAGACCAGCGCGGCAAGCGGCGGGATCACCACGAAGGCCGCGTCCGCCATGATGGATCCGGCCACTCCCACCAGCCCGACGGCGTAGGGCAGCGCCCAGCGCGGGGCCGCTCCGAAGGCCCGGCGGATCATGGCAGCAAGCAGCCCCGACTTTTCCGCGACCCCCACTGCGAGCAGGATCGGCAGCACCGTGGCCAGGGGCGGGAAACCAAGGTAGTTCTCCCCCAGCGTGGTGGTCAGCCAGCTCATTCCCTCCGCAGTGAACAGCCCACGGATGCGGGTGGCTTCATCGCTGCCGGGAACGGTGACGCTCACGTTTGCCCAGGCCATGGCGGTGGAGGCGACAGCCACGATCCCGAACAGCAGCAGGAACAGGATGAACGGATCAGGCAGCCGGTTCCCGACCCGCTCCACGCCGGCAAGAAGCCGGTCCGTGACGGAGGAACGGGTGGCAGCGGGGGCAGCGTTCATGGGGCGTCCTTCGGGTAGTGCGGGATCCTAAGGCGGGCTTAGCAGGAGCGGTCAATCGAAGTAGCCGGCAACGTCCACGGGCCCGCCGGCTTCGGCGAACTCCCGGGCTGCTGCACGCTGCAGCTCCGGATCACAGAAGAAGTCCAGGGCCGTCAGCGCCAGCCCTGCCGCGCCGTCCGCCGCGCCCAGCGCAGCGGCCGGCGAGCCGGCTGCCGCCGCGAACTCCCGGGTGTGCAGGGCAACGTCCGGGGCGGAGATGGCGATCAGCGGATGGATTCCGGGGACCCGGTAGCTGACGTTGCCGAAGTCAGTCGACGCTGCGAGCGTTTCCGAGACGACTCCTGCCGGCAGCGGGTCGCGTCCGCGCCGGCGCTGGGCGGAAAGCCAGCGGCCCGTCAGGGCGCGGCTTGAGCGCACGGGCAGCGAGGGCGGCTCTTCGTCCCACTCAATCTCCACCCCAGTGCCGGTCATGAGCGCTGCCCCGCGGACAATGTCCTCGATCCGGCCGCTGAGTTCCCGCAGCGTTTCGGGGTATTTGGAGCGCGCATAGAACTTCATTTCGGTGAACTCCGGAATGATGCTCGGCCGCTCCCCGCCCTGGGAGATGACAGCGTGAATGCGGTCCGACGGCGGCATCTGCTGGCGCAGCAGTCCCACGCCCTGGTAGGAGAGGGTGGCGGCGTCGAGCGCATTGCGGCCCATGAACGGCTGGGCGGAGGCATGCGCCGCAACACCGAAGAACTTCACCGTCAGCACCCGGCGTCCCAGCCAGACCTGGTCCACCACGTCCGTGCCCAGGGGGTGGACCATCATCGCGGCGTCCACACCGTCCAGGGCGCCGTGCTGGATCATGACTTCCTTGCCGGAGTACCCTTCTTCCGCCGGGGTGCCGAGGAAGACCACGGTGCCGGGAAAAGCACCAGGATCATCGCGCAGGGTTTCGGCCAGGGCCAGGAAAGCACCGGCGCCGGCTGCAGCAATGACGTTGTGGCCACAGGCGTGGCCGATTCCCGGAAGGGCGTCGTATTCAGCCAGGACGGCCACCACCGGAGCCCCGGAACCGGCCTGCGCCCGGACCGCTGTGTCCAGGCCATGGACCCCCGTCTCGGCGTCGAACCCGTGCCGTTCGAGCAGGTCAGCCACTCGTCGGGCGCTGCGGTGTTCCTGATACGCGGTTTCCGGGTCCTGGTGAAGCTCGGCAGCAAGTTCGGCCAGTTCCGGGCCCAGTGCGTCCACACGCGCCAGGACTGCCTCAGCGAGCTCTTCCGGCGCTCCGGCGAAGGGGGAATCCTCGTGCTGGATGTGACCGCGGCGGAACTGCGTCTCCTTGTCCAGATAGTCCAGGTAGTCAGTGCTTGGCTGCGTTGGCTCAGTCATGCAGCCCACCCTATGACCGTTCCGCGGGCGATTCCTGCCGGTGCCGCGTTGTCCCGCTGCGGGGGTTCCCGTGCAGGCCGGACCCCTCTAGGATTACGCCGCCGTTTCCAGTTTCGCCCCCGCGGTCCGGCCTAGCGCCCGCGGCCGGAGATCCTTGCAACCAGGCCTTGCGGCCCCCGGCTTCCCACCGCGGCCAGTACCTTGTAGCGCTTGGACGGCACGGAAACTCCTTTGCCGGCGAAGGCATCTGCGAGTCCTTCGCGGACCACGCGGTCCGCGTCCAGCCACATCCACTTGGGGTAAACCGTCTTGTCCATCTGCATGCGCTGGTGGAACTCCGTGTGCACGAATCCCGGGCAGACTGCGGTGACGGAGATGCCGCGGCCGGCGTAGTGCAGGTTGGCCCAGCGGCTGAAATTGATCACCCAGGCCTTGGCCGCACTGTAGGTCCCCCGCGGAATGAACCCCGCCACGGAGGCAACGTTGATGATCCGGCCGCCGCCGCGTTCCAGCATTGAGTTCACGGCAGCATGGCTGAGCAGCAGCGGCGCCTGGACCAGGACGGCCAGGTGGTCAATCTCTGTCTGTGCCGGGTTGGCGTGGAAGTCGTTTTTCAGCCCGTACCCGGCGTTGTTGACCAGGACAGCGACGTCGGGGCAGGCCACCCGCGCGGCCACCTTTTCCACGCCGTCCGTCGTTGACAGATCGGCGGGGATTACGGACGCTTCAACGTGATAGCGCCGGGACAGTTCCCCGGCCTTGGCCTGCAGCCGCTCTTCGTCCCGCGCGGTCAGGACTACGTTATAGCCCCGTTCGGCAAGGGCACGGGCGAATTCAGCACCCAGCCCGGCGGTGGCTCCGGTAATTACTGCCGTTTCAGTCATTGGGACAGCCTGCTACTCCCGCGATGGGTTTGGCAACGTGCACTCTCGGCGCGGCGTTGCCTGGCTGCCCGCACCCTCCTACCGTGGGAGGACCCCCGCACCGTGCAGCACGATGCCTTGAATCCAGGAGTGCCGTGGTTTCCCAGGCCAGTCATCCGTTTCCCTACGCCGACCGGGCCGACGCCGGCCGGGTACTCGCAGGCGCGCTGGAAGGCTACCGCGGCCGGCAGGACCTGCTGATCCTGGGCCTTCCGCGCGGGGGTGTTCCGGTGGCGGCGGAAGCCGCTGCTGCCCTGGACGCGGCCCTGGACGTGGTGCTGGTCCGCAAGATCGGCCATCCCCGCCAGCCGGAGCTGGCAGCGGGGGCAGTGGCAGAGGCGGGCGGCGCCGCAGCGGAAGTCTGGAACGAGGCGATCGTGCGGGCATGGCTGTCCTCTGCTGGGCCCCGCGGGCAGACGGACCTGGACGCCGTCCTGGCCGCTGAACGCAAGGAACTTCAGCGGCGGGCCCGGGTCTTCCGCGGGGACCGCGGGGTACAAGCCATCACGGGCCGCACGGTAATAGTGGTGGACGACGGCATTGCCACGGGCGCCACCATGCGCGCCGCCCTGGCCGCGGTGCGCAGCCTGGATCCGTGCCGGCTGGTGGCAGCCGCCCCGATGTCCTGCACGGCTGCCGGTTCCCTCACCGCCGCCGCGGACGACGTCGTCCTGCCGTGGCCGGACAGCGGGCTGCCGGCAGTGGGCTCCGCGTACCGCCGGTTCGGCCAGACCAGCGAGGCCGAGGTGCGCATGCTGCTGGGCATCACCTGACTGTTTAGTCCCGTCCCGGGGGCCCAAAGCGGTTCCCTGCTGGTCTGCGGCAGAGGCCCGGAGGATAATCCAAAGGGCTTGGGACAGGATTTCCGAGAGCCTTGGAGGCACACAATGTCCATGACCAGCGGTGCTTTCTACGGCGGGGGAGGGCTCGGGCTGGATACCAGCGAGCTTTCTGCCCGAACCATTTCAGCGGTACGGACAGGTTTTGGCGTAGTCGGCGCGGTGTCCCTAATCCTTGGCCTGCTGGTTCTCTTCTGGCCGGAGGCCACCCTGTCAGTCATCGCGTTCCTCTTTGGCCTGTATTTCCTGATCTCCGGTGCACTGCGGGTGGTCAGCGGAATTGCCGCCCCTTTGACGCCGGGCCTGCGGGTGCTGAGCATCATTGTGGGGCTGCTGCTTTTCATCGTGGGCATCGTCGCGATCCGCAACCCGCTCTCCTCGCTGGCCGTACTTGGCATGCTGGTGGGCATCGCCTGGATCATCGAGGGAATCATGGCACTGGCGGAGACGGAATCCGGCGGTTCCCGCTGGTACGCCATCACGTTCGGCATCCTGAGCATCGTGGCCGGAATAGTGGTGCTGTTCCTGCCGGTTGAGTCGCTTGCTGCCCTGGTGGTCTTCGGCGGAATCTTCCTGGTGGTGCTGGGGGTGGTGCAGCTGGTCCGCGCCATCACCTTTGGCCGCGGCAGCGTCCGCACCGCCTGACATGGACTTTCAGGAGGTCCCCAGCAGCCTCCCAGCAGCTGTTAACACAGCCCTAACCTGCCGGCGCTGCCGGCTGTAACACGGCGGCTCCTACGCTAAGGACAGCGGTGCGGCCCCCAGCCGCATCCCCAGTCTCGGTCTCCTTCACGTACAGATCCCGTACCGGCCTACGCGCCGGGCGCACCCGGATTGGAGCCGCACATGGATTCAGGAAATACTGCCTGGCTGCTGGCCAGCTCGGCACTGGTCTGCCTGATGATTCCAGGCATCGCCTTCTTCTACGGCGGCATGGTTGGATCCCGCCGGATCCTCAACATGATGATGATGTGTTTTGGCAGCGCCAGCCTCGTGGCCGTGCTGTGGGTGCTGTTCGGCTATTCCGCGGCCTTCGGCAACTCCCTGACGCCGCTGGGCATACTCGGCAACCCGCTGGAGTTCTTTGGCCTGGACAGCCTGCTGACCGATGACCCGGCCGCAGTGCTGCCTGTTGCCCTCTTCGCCGCCTTCCAGCTGATGTTTGCCTGCGTCACGACGGCGCTGGTCGCCGGAGCTGCCGCGGGACGGATGAAGTTCGGCGCCTGGATGGTCTTCGCGGGACTCTGGGCATCGCTGGTCTACTTCCCCGTGGCGCACTGGGTGTTCGCGTTCAGCAGCGAGGACGGCAGCGTCACCGGCGGCTGGATTGCCAACAGCCTTGGCGCGATCGACTTTGCCGGCGGCACTGCAGTCCACATGAACGCCGGAGTGGCCGCCCTGGCGCTGGCGCTCGTCCTGGGCCGCAGCCGCGGCTGGCCGCACGTCATCACCCAGCCGCACAACCGTCCGCTGGTCATCCTGGGCGCGAGCCTGCTCTGGGTGGGGTGGTATGGGTTCAACGCCGGATCCGCGCTGAGCGCCGGGCATACCGCCGCCGTCGTTTTCCTCAACACCGCTGTTGCCGCCGCTGCCGGCCTGCTGGGTTGGGCGCTGATGGAACGGCTGCGGCTGGGCCGTTCCTCCACCTTGGGCGCTGCCTCCGGCCTTATTTCCGGCCTGGTGGCCATCACACCCGCCTGCGGTGCAGTCAGCCCGCTGGGGGCCGTGGCAATCGGCGCGATCGCCGGTTTGGTTTGCTCGCTGGCCATCGAACTCAAGTTCCGCCTGGGCTATGACGATTCGCTCGACGTCGTGGGCGTGCACCTCGTGGGCGGCGTGATCGGCACCCTGCTGATCGGGTTCTTCGCGACCGCAGCGGCACCGAACGGTGTCAGCGGAGTGTTCTACGGGGGCGGCTGGTCCCTGCTGGGAGTACAGACCGTTGCCACGATTGCAGTGCTGGCCTACTCGTTCGTGCTCACGTGGGCGATCGCCAAGGTCCTGGACCTGGTGATGGGCCTGCGGGTCCCGGAAGAACACGAGGTCAAGGGCATAGACCTTGCCGCGCATTCGGAATCGGCCTACCTCACGGATGAAGAGCCCGCTGAGCTGGGCGCACCTGTCCGGCCCTAGGGGATGCTGCAGGCCGGCGGGGGTCCGCTAGCGCGGGGCCCCGCCGGACCGGCGCCCGGGGGCCGCCCGGGACACGTGTTGAAGTTGGCTGCGGAAACCGCGAAGCTGGAGCGAAGCACACGCCCAGGAAGGATTCCCCGCATGGCCACGATCGACCTCAATGCCGACGTCGGTGAGTCCTTTGGCCGGTGGTCCCTGGGGGATGACGCCGCCATGATCGGTGCCGTCTCCAGCGCCAACGTGGCCTGCGGATTCCATGCGGGGGACGCCAGCACCATGTACGCAGCCTGCCTTGCCGCTGCCCAGGCCGGCACCGCCGTCGGGGCCCATCCCGGTTACCGGGACCTTTCCGGTTTCGGCCGCCGCGCACTGGACGTAGAGCCTGCTGAACTTACCGGCGAAGTGATCTACCAGATCGGCGCGCTGCAGTCCCTCGCCCGGGCGGCCGGAACCGAAGTCCGGTACGTCAAGCCGCACGGGGCGCTGTACAACCGGATTGCCGCGGATCCGGTGCAGGCCCAGGCCGTGGTCGATGCGCTCTGTGCCGTGGACCCGAACCTGCCGCTGGTGGTGCTTCCCGGCTCAGTCATGGAGCAGCTGGCGGCGCAGTCCGGCCTCCGGACCATCGCCGAAGCCTTCGCGGACCGCGCCTACAACCCCGATGGCAGCCTGGTCTCCCGCAGCTTGCCCGGCGCCGTGCTGACAGACCTGGCGGAAATCACGGACCATGTGCTGCGCCTGGCCATCGACGGCAAGATCCAGGCCCTGGACGGCACCGTCATCGATGTGGCCGCGGACAGCATCTGCGTGCACGGAGACACCCCGGGGGCAGTGGCCATGGGACAGTCCGTGCGCAGCGCCCTCGAAGCCGGCGGCGTCAGAATTGCCAGTTTCGCCTAGCATGCATTCCGCACAGGTTGCCCTGACCGTCCGCCCGGCCGGCGAGCGCGCCCTGCTGCTGGAAACCGCGGGGACCGCACAGGCCTTTGCCCTGCACCAGTACCTTTCCGCCGCTCCCCTGCCCGGCCAGGTTGAGGCCGTGCCCGCCGCCCGCACGGTGCTGGTCCGTTTCGCCACCGGTGCGCAGGCGCGGCAGGCCGCCGGGCCCGCGGCGGAACTTGAACCGGGTGCTTCCCCGGAACCCGCCGCTGATGCTCCCCTGGTTGAGCTTCCAACGATTTACGACGGCGAGGACCTGGACGACGTCGCCCGGCTCACCGGACTCGGGTCGGCTGAGGCAGTGGTTCAGGCCCATACTGCGGCACTGTGGACAGCGGCGTTCTGCGGTTTCGCTCCGGGGTTCGCCTACCTGACGGGCGGCGGCCCGCAGTTGGAGGTTCCCCGCCGGGAGGAGCCCCGCACGGCCGTTCCTGCAGGTGCAGTGGCCCTGGCCGGCGAGTATTCGGCGGCCTATCCGGGAGTTTCACCGGGCGGCTGGCAGCTGATCGGCCGCACTTCCGCAGCGCTCTGGGACCTTGAACGGGAGTTCCCGGCGCTGATCTCTCCGGGAACGCGCGTCCGTTTTGTTCCGGTCCGGGAGCAGGTGCTGGTCTCCGAACCGGGGACGCAGGAGGCGCTCCGCGACGGTACTGAAACACCGAAGGCCGGGCCGGTTCCCCGGCCGGGCGCCGAAATCCTTGCAGCAGGCCCGCTGGCCACCGTGCAGGACCTTGGGCGCCCCGGACACAGCCACGTAGGCGTCGGCCGGTCCGGTGCCGCGGACCGATCGGCGCTGCTCCGGGCCAACCGCCTCACCGGCAATCCCCCGGGCGCTGCCGGGCTGGAAGTGCTCTTCGGCGGACTCCGGCTGCGCGCCGGGAAGGACCTGGTGCTGGCGGTTACCGGCGCGGATACACCAGTGTCCATCCGCACCTCGGACGGCACGGAACGAGCTGCACCCCTGGAGGAACCGTTTGTCCTGCGCAGCGGCAGCGAGCTGGCCCTCGGCGCTCCGGCGGCTGGCCTGCGCTCCTACCTGGCGTTCCGCGGCGGGATCGAGGCCGCACCCGTGCTGGGCAGCCGATCCACCGACACCCTCGCCGGACTCGGACCGCGGCCGCTGCGGGACGGAGACATCCTTGACGTAGGCAGGGACCCGGGCACCGCCGTCGGGCATCCGGAAACGCCTCCTCCCCTGCCCGGCGGCGGCGTCACGGAGCTGCGCTACATTCCCGGGCCCCGCCAGGACTGGTTTGGCACGGACGGAACCAATGCCTTCGAATCCCGAATCTGGACCGTGGGCGAGAGGTCCAACCGGGTGGGTATTCGATTCGACGGAGAAGCCCTCACGGGGCGGGAAGACGGGGAGCTCGCCAGTGAGGCGATGCTGCCGGGTTCGGTGCAGGTGCCGCCGTCGGGCCTTCCGATCCTGTTCCTGGCCGATGCTCCGGTGACCGGAGGGTATCCGGTGATCGGCGTCGTCGTGGAAGCGGACCTGGACGCGGCAGCGCAGCTGCGTCCCGGCTCGGCCGTTCGGTTTATCCCCGCCGCGAGATAGCAGAAACTGCCCGTTAGGACGCTGGTACGTGCAGTTTCTGCTATCTCGGGGAGGGCGCTAGGAACCGGCAAGGTCCTCTTCCTGCCGCAGGTACTCCTGAAGCAGTTCGCGGGCATGGGCGGTATCCGGCCCTTCCTTCTCCAGGGCGTCCATCATCTCCTTGCCTTTACTGCGTCCGGCCGGGAACGGCGGCAGCAGCGGTACGTCCGGATCGGAGAGGACTTCAATCAGCACCGGCCGGTCCGCGTCCAGGGCCGCATCCCAGGCCGGACCGATCTGCGCAGGATCCTCCACCCTGATGCCCTGCAGCCCCAGCAGCTCCGCGTAACGGGCGTAGGAGAAATCCGGAAGCGCCTGGCTCTGCTCGAACCGCGGATCACCCTCCATCTCGCGCTGCTCCCACGTCACCTCTGCCAGCTCGCGGTTATTCAGGACCATGAGCACAAACCGCGGATCCGCCCAGCGGGGCCAGAGCCTGCTGACGGTGATGAGCTCGGACAGCCCGGCCATCTGCATGGCTCCGTCGCCGGAAAGCGCCACCACCGGCCGCTCCGGGGCTGCCAGCTTGGCCGCAAGTCCATAGGGGATCGAGCAGCCCATGCTCGCCAGCGTGCTGGAGAGGTGCGCGGGCACGCCCGCGGGCAGGCGCAGTTGACGGGCGTACCAGTACACGCTGCTTCCGACGTCGACTGCCACCTGCGCGTTGTGCGGCAGCCTGCTGTTCAGCTCCCGCACCGCCAGCTCCGGGTTCACCGGGTTGGCGGCAGTTGCGGCGCGTTCGGCGGCCAGCCGGTCCCAGTCCTGGACGGCGGATTCGACCGCGGTACGCCACGGTGAATCGCTGCGTTCGGTGACCAGCGGCAGCAGGGCGTCCAGGGCGGCTGCGGCGTCGCCGGTGACGGCCGCTTCCACCGGGTACCGGTTGCCGATTGCCGCAGCATCCACATCGATCTGCACGGCCCTCGCCGCGCCGGGCGGCGGATAGAACTCGGTCCAGGGGTCGTTGGAGCCAACTATTACCAGCGTGTCGCACTCCCCCAGGACAAAGCCGCTGGCGCTGGTACCCAGATGCCCCATCACGCCGGCCGCCAGCGGATGGGACTCATCCACGTACGGCTTGCCCATCAGCGACGTCGTGATTCCGGCGCCGGTCTTCTCCGCGAGTGCCCTGACCTGCGGCCAGGCGCCGCGTGCGCCCTGCCCAACGAGGAAGGCCACCCGCTCGCCGTCGTTGATTACCGCCGCTGCGGCCTCAAGATCTCCGGCTGCCGGCACCAGGTTCGGCGGACTCCACACCGGTGCGCTGGTGACGATCCCGTGTTCGTGGTCCAGGTCCGGAGCAGGCGCCTGCTGGACGTCGTGCGGAATGATCACGACGGCGGGGGCACGGTCCGCGAGCGCTGCCTTGAACGCGCGGTCCAGCACCAGGGGAAGCTGCTCCGGGCTGTTGACCTGCTGGCGGAAGGAGGAGGCGACGTCGCGGGTGAGGTTAAGCAGGTCGATTTCCTGCATGTAGGCCGAGCCAAGGACGCTGCGGGACTGCTGGCCGATGATCGCCACCACCGGAACGCTGTCCATCTTCGCGTCATACAGGCCGTTGAGCAGATGGACCGCTCCCGGCCCCTGGGTAGAGAGCATCACGCCGGGCCGGCCAGTGTACTTAGCGTGGCCCACGGCCATGAAAGCAGCGTTTTCCTCATGCCTGGCCTGGACAAACTCAGGGGAGCCGGAGCGGCGCAGGGCACCGAGGACCGTGTTGATTCCGTCGCCGCTGTAGCCGAAGATCCGCTCAACACCCCAGGCCTGGAGACGTTCAACAATCACATCTGCAACGAGCCGTTCTGCCATGGAAACCTCCATTAGTCAGCTTGCTTACGGGCTTGGCTGCCACTATTCCATGGGCCGCCCGCCGGAGCCAAGCAGGGGCGGGCAACCGCCCTTGCCCCAGACGGGCGTCATATGGCGTGACATATATCACTTGTGGCGTACCCTAGGGGCCACTTCCCATCAGTCCCTGCCAGCATCAGGCCACCACCCATACCTAGGAGCAGTCATGTCCCTCCTCACCACCTCCGATTGGCACGGCAAGATCCACACAGGCACCTGGACCGCCGGCTCCGGCGGCACCATTGAGGTCATCGAACCGGCCACCGGCTCCAGCCTGGGAACCGTTGGAGCGGCCACCCGCGATGATGCACTGGCCGCCGCCACCCGCGCCGCTGCCGCCCAGCAGGAGTGGGCGCGGACCAAGCCGGAAGTCCGCGCCGCCGTGCTGCGCCGTGCCGGCCAGCTGTTCGAAGAACATGCCGAGGAGATCCAGGGCTGGATTGTGCGGGAAACCGGCGGCATCGGTGCCAAGGCCGGGCTCGAGACCCACGTGGCCGCCAACGAATGCTTCGACGCCGCTGCCCTTCCGGCGCACCCGGCCGGAGACGTCCTCACCAGCAACGAGGACCGCTGGTCCTTCGCGCGGCGCCGGCCGGCCGGCGTCGTCTCGGTCATTTCCCCGTTCAACTTCCCGCTGATCCTCTCGATCCGCTCCGTGGCCCCGGCTCTGGCACTGGGCAATGCCGTGCTGCTGAAGCCGGACCCGCGCACCACTGTGTCCGGCGGCGTCGTCATCATGCGGGTGTTTGAAGAGGCCGGACTTCCCGCTGGCCTGCTGCAGCTGCTGCCCGGCGGGACGGACGTCGGCCAGGCACTGGTGGAAGCACCGGAAGTCCGGGTCATCTCCTTTACGGGCTCGACGGCGGCAGGCCGCAAGGTGGGCGAAGCAGCCGGCCGCCTGCTCAAGCGGGCACACCTCGAACTGGGCGGAAACAACGCACTGATCGTGCTCCCGGGGGCGGACCTTGACCTTGCGGCGTCGGCCGGTGCTTTTGGCTCCTTCCTGCACCAAGGGCAGATCTGCATGACCACCGGGCGTCACCTTGTCCACGAATCCCTGGCTGAGGACTACACATCACGGCTCGCGGACAAGGCCAGGAACCTGCCGGTGGGCGACCCGGCCAGCGGACAGGTGGCCCTCGGACCGATCATCGACGAACGGCAGCGGGACAACATTGACCGGCTGGTGCGGGAAGCGAAGGACGCCGGAGCCCAGATCGCCGCGGGCGGCACCTATGAAGGCCTGTTCTATTCCCCCACCGTCCTGACCGGCCTAACCCCGGAAAACCCGGCCTGGACCCGGGAGATCTTCGGGCCGGTGGCTCCGGTGCTGTCCTTCTCCACCATCGAGGAAGCCATCGCCCTGACCAACGCCTCGGAGTACGCACTGTCCGTAGGGATCCTGGGCGACGTGGGACTGGCCATGGAAGTGGCTGACCGGGTGGTTTCCGGCAAGGTCCACATTAACGAACAGACGGTCTCCGATGAGGCGAATTCACCGTTTGGCGGGATGGGTGCCTCAGGGACAGGTTCACGTTTCGGCGGTGCTGCGGCGAACATCGATGCCTTTACCGAAATTCAGTGGCTCACTGTGCGTCCGAAGATCGCTCCGTACCCGTTCTAGGGATGCAGAAAGCCCGGGCCCTCCGGCCGGCTGGCGGATTGGGACCCGGGCTTTTTGGCCCGCTAGCGCGGGCGGACGGGGTGACCGCTGATGATCGAGACGCGGTTGAAGGCGTTCATGGCCACCACCGCCCAGCTGAGCACGGAGAACTGTTCCGGGCTTAGCTGCGCGCGGTACTTGGCAAAGATCGCTTCGCGGTTTTCCCCCGGCGGCAAGTGGGTCAGGGCCTCGGCCAGGCCCAGGGCCGTCCGTTCCGTGTCATCGAAAAGGGCTGTGTCCCGCCACGCAGGCAGGACCGCGAGCCGCTGTTCGCTCTCCCCGGCTTCCCGGGCCTGGCGGGTATGCAAATCCAGGCAGAAGGCGCAGCCGTTAAGCTGCGAAACACGCACGTTGACCAGTTCCATCACAATGCGGCCCAGGCCGGCCTCTTCGGCCGCGCTCCTAATGGACGCGGCGGTGGCAGCCAGCGCCTGGTAGACCGGACGGTGCTGCTTGTCGATAAAGACCTTCTCACTCAACGTGCCGGCTCCTCGCTGCTGTTTTCAGTGGTCTTCGGCCAGTCCACGAAGCCGGTGTATTCAGGATGCTTCGTGAGCCAGCGGGCGATGTAGTGGCAGTACGGGACCAGCCGCAGTCCGGAGTCGCGCACGTCCTCGACGGCGAAGCGGGCGAGTTCCGAGGCCACGCCCTGCCCCGCGTACGCGTCGGAGACCTCGGTGTGGGTGAATGCCCGGCTTCCCGGCCGGTCCCGGTAGGCGGCAAAGCCGGCAACCGTGCCGTCGCCGTCGTCGATCGCCTCGTAGCGGTGCTTCGCGGGGTTGTGCTGCATCTTCATTGAGTTGCCTTTCTTTGTCAGCCGCGCGGACGCAGCCGGGCGTTGGGCAGGACCGGCGCCGGCAGGGGCGGAAGCGGATCATCCGGGACCGCAGTAAAGCGGACTGCGTGATCTGCGCCGGGATGGGTTTCCGCACCGATGTGCTGCTGCCAGTCGCGGCGGTACTGGACGATCTCCTCGTGGCTGCGGCCGATGAAGTTCCACCACATGACGATCGTTTCACCCAGCGGTTCCCCGCCGATGAGCACGGCTCGAACCGGCGCACCGGACGGTGCGCTGATCCTCAGTGTGTTGTTGCCGGGCGGCAGGTAGGCCAGTTCCGCGGGGGCGACGGCGGCACCCTGGAAGTGCACTGCCCCGGTGTCCGCGAGGAGTCCGTACGCAAACCGGGGGTCGGCTTCGAGCTCCAGTACGGTCCCGGGCTCAAGAAGCAGCTCCGCACCGACGATCGGCGAATGGGTGCGGACCGGGGAGACTGACCCGGCCAGCGCCCCCAGGAAAATCCGTGCCTCCCAGCCCTGCCCGCGGACCGGCTCCGGGGCATAGTGCTCAAAGCGCGGGTCAGTGTGACGGGATGCCTCCGGCAGGGCGAGCCAGAGCTGGACGCCGTGCAGGATGCTGGCCTGCGGCGTGGAAACCTCGGAGTGGGCGATGCCGCGGCCGGCGGTCATCAGGTTGAGCTCACCCGGACGGACCATCGCGTGGGCACCGGTGCTGTCACGGTGCTCGATTTCGCCGGTGAAGAGCCAGCTGACCGTCTGGAGCCCGGTGTGCGGATGGGGAGGCACCACCATTCCTCCGGTGCGGGCAACGGCGTCGGGCCCGTAATGGTCCACGAAGCACCAGGCTCCGATCAGGCTGCGGCCGCGCTGGGGAAGGGTGCGCCGCACCGGCATGGCCCGGGGCCCGCCCAGCGGCACATCGCGTGGTGTGTGTATTTCGACGTCGGCGGCTGGGGTACTGGCGCACTCGACTTCCAGCGGGGCAGTCTCGACGTTGCTCATGCCTCTCCCAATCCATTCCGTGTGACAGGTATTCCCTCATGGTACATGCATATGCATATAAATAGGAGGGTTCGCTCTGCGAACAGACAGATAGTGCCCGATAGTGCGCCCAAACAAGCAGTATCTGCCATCTCGCCGGGGAGGGATGCCCCCGCGGCCTAACCCCGGAACACCGGCCGGCGGTAGGCTCAGGGCATGCCAAAAGTCATCTACTACGTCGCTTCGTCACTGGATGGCTTCATCGCCACCGAAGGCAACAGCCTTGACTGGCTGCTGGATTTTGGCTTCGCATCTTTCCAGGACCACTACGACCAGTTCATTGCGGGAGTGGGCGCGCTCATCATGGGTGCGCAGACCTACGAGTGGATTCGCCGGGAACAGCCGGACACCTGGGACTATGGCGAGCTGCCCTGCCTGGTGCTGACCCACCGTGAGCTTCAGGCTCCGGCCGGATCAGGAGTCAGGTTTGCCAGCGGGGATCCCGGGCCGGTCCTGGAACAGGCCCGCGCCCTTGCCGGAGACAAGAACATTTGGGTGGTGGGCGGCGGCGACGTTGCAGCGCAGATCGCGGACGCCGGGCTGCTGGACGAACTCTGGGTCACCTACATGCCGGTCGCCCTGGGCGCCGGACGGCCCCTGCTCCCGGTGTCGTCCCCGACCGGCCGCATGCACCTGATCGGCACCACGTCCTTCAACGGCGGCGCGGCGGAACTGCGTTTCGCCCGGGGCTGACCCCGGGCGCAGTACACGCCGGGACGGCGGAAGGCGTGTCGTGCATCCGGGGATTCTCCCTGGTGGGCATCGGTGACGGTAAAGTTCACTCCAGCACCTCCACCCCCATAACACACAACCAAAGGCCGCCGTCCCATGACGACTGACGTTTCTGCCCGTAACAATGTCCGAATCCTGGGCAACAGCGCCGGCCCTGTGGTCATGTTCGGACACGGATTCGGGTGCGACCAGGGGATGTGGCGGCGGGTCCTTCCCTATTTCACCAATGATTACCAGGTGGTCGTTTTCGATCACGTGGGCGCGGGCGGATCAGACAAGGACGCCTACAGCCCCGCAAAGTACGGTTCCCTCGACGGGTATGTGCAGGACGTGCTGGAAATCTGTTCAGCGCTGGACCTGCGCGATGTGAGCTTTGTAGGACACAGCGTCAGCGCCATGATGGGCGTGGCAGCCGCAGCCCAGGCGCCGGAGAGATTCGCGAACCTCATTCTCCTGGCATCGTCCCCCAGCTATATGGACCGCCCGGAAGACGGTTATTCGGGAGGCTTCAGCGCCCAGGACATCGATGAACTGCTGGTCTCCCTGGATACCAACTACCTTGTGTGGGCGGCGGCAATGGCCCCCATGATCATGGGGAACCCGCAGAGCCCGGAACTCCACAACGAGCTGGAGGGCAGCTTCTGCCGCCTCGACCCGGCCGTTGCCCGCGACTTCGCCGACGTTTCTTTCCGCTCCGATGTCCGGAGCCGGCTGGCGGACGTCCAGGTTCCCTCGCTGATCCTGCAGTGCTCCGACGATCTGCTGGCCCCCGCGCACATCGGCGCCTACACCCGCGACAAGATGCCCAATGCCACCCTGGTCCAGCTGCGGGCTACGGGCCACCTGCCCCACGTCAGCGCACCTGAGGAAACGGCGGAAGCTATCCTCGCCTACCTCGCACGGACACAGGCGTGAGCGATAAGCCTGGCGGGGCGGAGCTCGCTCCGGCTGCAATCGGCCTGGACTACCAGGAGCTTTTCCACAGTTCACCGTCCGGGTACCTGGTGACCCTGGAGGACGGGACGATTGCCGAAGCGAACGCCACGTTCGCCAACTGGATCGGCTGCCCCCGCGAAGACCTGATCGGCACCAGCCTGCTCTCTCTCCTGCCCATCGGTGACCGGATCGTGTACTCCACGCATGCCCTGCCGCAGCTCGGCGTTGGCCGGTCCTTCGCCGAGCTGGCGGTCGACTTCCTCAGCGCGGACGGCACCCGGCTGCCGGCCCTTATCTCGGCTAACCGGCAGCCTGCCGAGGGGACCCGGCCGGCCATGGACCGTGTTGTGGTCTTCAACGCCCACGAGCGCCGCCTGTATGAGCGCGAGCTCGTGACCGCCCTCCGCGCGGCAGAGCAGGCCGAAACCGCCCGGGCCAGCGCCGAAGCCGTGGTGCTGGAGAAGCAGCATGCGCTGCAGGAGAAGGACCGCGTGCTGCAGGAAAGCCTGGCGGAAAGCCGCCGCAAGGAATCCCTCCTGCAGACTGTGCTGAACACGGTGGAGGTGGGTGTCTCGGTGGTGGATGAAGAAGGGAACACGATCCTCACCAACTCACGCCAGCGCTTCATCAACCGCCGTGCGCTTCCGCCGGGCAGGGACGAGGCGAACGAGTGCGAGCTGCTGATCTACGGGCCGGACAGGGTAACCCCCCTGCCGCCGGAAATGCGGCCCGTGCGCCGCACCGTCCTGGGCCAGTCCTTCTCGGACCAGCTGGTGTGGTTCGGCTGCGGCGATGCGCAGCGGGCGTTTTCCGTGACTGCCCGTTCCGTCCAGCGCCAAGGCGGTTTCCAGGGATCCGTGCTCGCCTTCAGCGACGTGACGGGATTGGTGAACGCGGTGGCCGTCAAGGAAGACTTCGTGGCCAATGTGTCCCACGAGCTGCGGACGCCGCTGACCTCGATCATGGGTTACCTGGACCTGGCCCTGGAGGATGAGGACCAGATCCCTCCGTATGTGGCGGCGTCGCTCCGCGTTGCGCTGCGCAATTCGGAAAAGCTGCTGGAACTGGTCTCCGACCTGCTCTCCGCCGCTGCGGGACCAAGCAGCATTGAACGCGTGCCCGCCGATCTGTCTGAACTGCTGAGCAGTTCCCTGACCTCCGCTGCGCCCCGGGCAGAGATTAACAAGGTCCAGCTTGTCCCCGATTTCCCGGCTGAGCTTCCCGCTTTCCTGGACCCGCAGCGGATAAGCCAGGTGATCGACAACCTGCTTTCGAACGCAGTGAAATACTCCCCCGACGGCGGCAGGGTCACGGTGAGGGCTTGGAACACTCCGGATAGCCTGACTTTCGAGGTTTCCGACACCGGCATAGGCATGACCCAGGCTGAGCAGGCAGAGGTCTTCACGAAGTTTTTCCGCTCCGGGACCAGCCGGAAGGCTGCCATCCCCGGTGTGGGACTTGGCCTGGTCATTAGCAAGAACATCGTCGAGGCCCACGGCGGAACCATTACCCTGCAGAGCGAGGCCGGGGAAGGCACAGTCTTCACTGTCCGGCTGCCCCTCCCGGCCCGGTAACGCAGGGGCGCGGCGATTTTGTCCGGTTTTGGTGCATGTGGAAACATCGAAGCAGAGCCCCTTTCCGTGGTTCTTGGGCCTGCGGCAGATCCGCGGGACAACACCCCTCGGCCCGCGCCGGGCTGGAAGAAGAACTGGTAGCAGCATGGACGGCATCTCGACTGCCCGGAGGGTATTCCGGAGACTGGGCTCGTTCTCTCTTGTTGGTACCGTCGCCTTCCTGGTGGACATTGGCCTGTTCAACCTCCTGGTTGCCACCGTCCTTGACGACAACCCCATCTCAGCCAAGATCGTCTCAGTAGTCGTCGCGACGACGATTTCCTGGCTGGGCAGCCGGTACCTGACCTTCCGCCGCACCCGGGGCCGGAGCGTGCGGTCGGAGACCGTCCTGTTCGCGCTGACCAACCTTATTGGGCTGGGGATCGCAACCGGCTGCCTGTTTGTTTCCCACTACGTCCTCGGCTTCACCAGCCAGTTCGCCGACAACATTTCGGGCAACCTTATCGGCGTCCTGCTGGGCAACGTCTTCCGCTATTTCGCCTACCGGTACATCGTGTTCACCGAGCCGAAGGGCAGCACCGGCGCTCCCGCCCGGGAAGACGCGGAACTGCAGCGCTAGCCTCGCATGGCAGGCGGTTCCGGCGCTGCCGGCGGCTGGCCCGGAAGGGCCGCACCTGCCGGTGCCGACGGCGCCTGACCCGGCTCCGAGCTCAGTTCCGCCACCTCATAACGTGCCAGCCCGGCGGTCTCTCCGCCGTCGGCGACGAATTCGGCGCCCGTGGAAAAGCTCGATTCGTCGCTGGCAAGGAACAGCACGAGGTTCGCGATCTCTTCCGGCTCACCCATGCGGTGCAGCGCCACATGCTCCTGCCCGCCTTCCAGTCCGTCGGTCATCGGCGTCCGCACCGCGCCCGGGTGCACCGAGTTGACCCGGATTCCGTAGGGCCCAAGATCTATGGCAACGGACTTGGTCAGTCCGCGCACGCCGTATTTCGCAGCCGTGTAGCCGGGCAGGTCCTTGTACCCCTGGAGTCCAGCTGTGGAGGACAGGTTGATGATGGACGCACCGGAGGACCGCTTCATGGGTTCCACCACGGCTTTGATGCCCAGGAACACTCCGGTCAGGTTGATGCCGATAATCGAGTTCCACTGCTCCAGCGTGTAGTCCTCGATGCTGCCGAAGTTCGCGATCCCGGCGTTATTCACGAGTACGTCCAAGCCTCCGAACCGGTCTTCGGCTTCCCTGACAGCGCCCGCCCAGTCTTCGGGGCTGGTGACATCCAGGTGGACGAAAGCCGCAGCGGACCCCAGCGAATCGGCAAGTGCCCGCCCATCGCCGTCGAGCACGTCTCCAATGAGTACCTGCGCACCCTCCTCCGCCAGCCGGCGCACCACGGCGGCCCCGATGCCCCGCGAACCTCCGCTGACCAGAACCGTCTTGCCGCTAACCCGTCCCATGGAACCTCCTCGAATTGGCCGCAGGGGCGTCGGTACCCCTGGCAACTGCCATGTGCACATCCAACTACCCAGTGCCCAGGAAGTCACGGATTGCCGGATTAGAGGTGGCGGAGGAACCTCTCCGGCGAACTCATGAAGGACCTCCAGTTCTCCACCAGGTCAAGCTCCTCCCACGTCCGGCGCCGCAGCCCCCAAGTGCCCACTTCCAGGATCTCCGCCCCGGGCAGTGCCGCCAGCAGCGGCGAGTGGGTGGACATGATGACTTGTGACCGGCCGTCGGCAAGCAGCCCTTTCAGCACCGAGAGAAGCCTGAGGCAGCCGGAGAAGGACAGTGCCGACTCAGGCTCGTCCAGCACCCAGAGCCCGCGTCCCCGGAAGCGGTCGGCAGCCAGCTCCAGGAAGGACTCTCCATGGGACATTTCGTGGAAGGGGATGTCTGGCCGGTCCATGCGGGGATTCTCTTCGAGATACGTGTAGAAGCCGTGCATCGTTTCGGCTCTCAGGAAGTATCCCCTCCGGGTGGCACCGACGTTCCGAATCAGCCTCAGGTGGTCGGCCAGGACGGATTCCGTGGCCCGCGTGGAGTGCCGCGCGCCGGTCGACCCGCCTTCTGCTGACAGTCCGTAGGCAAGGGCAACGGCCTCCACGAGTGTTGACTTCCCTGAGCCGTTTTCCCCTACAAGGATGGTAGCGGGCCCCAAATCGAGGCCGCGGTCCAGTATCTGGGCCACGGGCGGCAGCACTGCCGGCCAAATAGTGCGCGCCAGAACGTGGGCAGGGTCTTCCTCCAGCCGGCGGACCGGGAATCTGTGCATGGCCATGCGCCCCATTGTTACAGCACGCGTGGGGACGGCCGGCGCCCGGACCCGGTAGCGGGTGGACACTGCAGTGGAGGTGTTCTGCACGGACATCCGCTGAACTGCCTGCAGCAGCACAAAGGCCTCCGCCCCGGCCCGGCGCGAAGCCGGTACCGGGACGGAGGCCCGTGGTTTTTGTGCGCCTAGACTGTCTGCTTGGCGGCACCCGGAGCGTTGCCGTAGCGCTCCGCCTCGATGTCTTCCAGGGTCCGGCCGCGGGTGTTCGGGGCCCACAGGACGCCGATCACCATGGCTGCCACGAGTGCACCGATCATGATCATGCCAACGAACGGCACGCCCTGTTCGGCCAGCAGGGTGGGGAACCAGTAGCTGAGCACGCCGACGACGATGCGTGCCACGAAGAACAGCACGCCCTGGGCGCTGGCGCGCAGGCGGGTGGGGAACATTTCTGCGGCCCAGAGAGCGTAGAAGGCCTGGGCGCCGATGCCTGCGGAGATACCCCAGAGGGCGGCGAACAGGATCAGCACCGGCATGGTGACGTGCGCGAAGACGAGCAGCAGCCAGGCAATGATGCCCAGCACGGCTCCGATGCCATAGAGCTTGCGGCGGTCAACCCGGTCGCCGTACTTCATGAAGCCGAAGTAGGTGGCTACCACGGTGAGGGTCCACAGGAGCACCTGCAGCAGGTTCTGCTGGGTGGCGGATTCGACGCCCGCGGTTTCGTAGACGCGCGGCATGAAGATGCCCATCTGGCCGGCAACCAGGTTCCAGAGCGCGTACACGCCGGTGAGGAACAGCAGGGCCTTGAGGTTGGTGGCGTTGGTGAGCAGTTCACGGTAGTTCCGGCGCTTGATTCCACCGGCTTCGGCCGTGCGGCGCTCTTCGTCGGACTTCTTCCAGGTGACAGATTCCGAAAGGCCCCGGCGGATCCACCAGGTGACAAAGGCGACCACAAAGAGGTGGGCAAAGATGATTCGGCTGCCCGTCAGGCCAAGCGGCACCACGATGGTGGCGAACAGGAACACCAGTGCCGGGCCAAGCGACCAGGCCAGCTGGGCGGTGCCCACATGCTTTGCGCGGTGTTCAGCCGGGGCTTCCTCGGCGATGTAGGTCCAAGCCACCGGTACACCGGCGCCCACGGCGATGCCGGTCAGGATGACGCCGACAATGAGCATCCAGGGAGCCACGGCGAAAATGACCAGCAGGGTGCCCAGCATGTAGAGGATGAGGTCATAGGTGTAGATGAACTTCCGGCCGTACCGGTCACCCAGCGGTCCGCCGATGAGTGCGCCAATGGCCGCACCGAACGCGTTGGCGCTCAGGGCCGCGACGAGTCCCACCAGCAGGTTGCTGAACCCGAAATACTCCTGCCACAGGGACAGGCTGGTGGCCAGCGCGATGATCGAACCGGCCTCGATGTAGTTGGACATGGACACGGCGATGGTGGCTTTCCATCCGCCGAGCTTCGTGGTGCTCATGGCGAGCCTTTCTGCAACAGTGAAGAAGGTGCTGTGAAGCGGGCACGGCTGTGCCCCGGATAAAACTGGGTTAGGAGAGGTGGAAGTACTGCGTCAGCGCCTGCGCCGAGGTACCTTCCACGAAGTACTGGGCCATCTCGGCCTGCCACCGGGTATTGACGGGATGCGCGTCCATGAGCTTTTGGGTGGCTTCGGCGTCTTCCGCCTCAAAGTAGCCCACAACCAGGCCGTCTTCCGCGCGAAGGAACAGCGAGTAGTTCCGCCATCCGGTCTCGCGCAGCGCGTCCAGCATTTCCGGCCAGACCCGCTGGTGGACCTCGACGTACTCGGCCAGCCGCTCCGGGCGGATGTGCAGCAGGAAACACCCGCGGGTCCTGGTGACCCCGGCAGGAAGCTGAACCAGCTCCTGCAGCTCGGCCGTGGCTAGGGGAGATCCCATGCATCACTCCTTCGTAATGTGGCGGGTCCGGGAGGACTTCGCACCTGTGGCGGCAGCAGGGGTGGCCACTCCGGAAGGATGGGCCGGCCGAGCGGATCCTGTGAGGGACCTCTCATGCACTGCCGGACTCATAGTACCCAAAAATTGAGACGTTTCAAGAAGTCGTTACTCCCGCTGCCATAGTTCTTTACCGGGACCACGTTTGACCTTCCCAGCCTGAACGGCATACTTTGATGAAACGATTCAATGCGGTGCCCAGAATGACCCGGTGCCGCCCGCCGGCTACCACAGAGAAGTGACGCACATGCCTGTATTCGACGACATCGCCCCCCAGCTGGCCGCACAGGCCATCGAACTCCCGTCCTGGGCCTTCGGCAACTCCGGAACCCGTTTCAAGGTCTTCTCGACGCCGGGAACTCCGCGTACGGTGCAGGAAAAAATCGCCGACGCCGCCCAGGTGCACCGCTTCACCGGCCTGGCACCGGCCGTCGCGCTCCACATCCCGTGGGACAAGGTGGACGACTACGCCGCCCTCGCCCGCTACGCAGCAGACCATGGCGTATCCCTGGGCACCATCAACTCCAACACCTTCCAGGACGAGGAATACAAGTTCGGTTCACTCACCCACGCCGATCCGGGGGTGCGCCGCAAAGCGATCGACCATCACCTGGAGTGCCTGGAGATCATGAACGCCACCGGGTCCAAGGACCTGAAGATCTGGCTTGCAGACGGCACCAACTACGCCGGGCAGCAGGACATGCGCGGACGCCAGGACCGCCTGGCCGAGTCCCTGGCGGAGATCTACTCCAACCTGGGTTCCGAGCAGCGGCTGGTGCTGGAGTACAAGTTCTTCGAACCGGCTTTCTACCACACCGACGTACCGGACTGGGGCACGGCGTACGCCCAGGTCGCCGCGCTGGGCGACCAGGCCAAGGTCTGCCTGGACACCGGCCACCACGCACCGGGCACCAACATTGAGTTCATCGTGATGCAGCTGCTGCGCCTGGGCAAGCTGGGCTCCTTCGACTTCAACTCCCGCAACTACGCCGACGACGACCTTATTGTCGGAGCCGCAGATCCGTTCCAGCTCTTCCGCATCATGGTCGAGGTGGTGCGCGGCGGCGGACTCAACCCGGAAAACGGCGTGGCCTTCATGCTCGACCAGTGCCACAACATCGAGGAAAAGATCCCCGGCCAGATCCGCTCGGTGCTCAATGTCCAGGAAATGACGGCCCGTGCCCTGCTGATCGACGGCGACGCGCTCGCGGCCGCACAGGCAGCGGGGGATGTCCTCGGGGCCCACGAAGTCCTCATGGACGCGTTCTACACCGACGTCCGCCCGCAACTGGCTGCCTGGCGCGAATCCCGCGGCCTGCCGGCCAATCCGATGGCAGCCTACGCAGCATCCGGATACCAGCAGCGCATCACTGAAGAGCGCGTTGGCGGAACCCAGGCTTCCTGGGGCTCCTAAGCCGCCGCGCCGTCCCGCTCCCAACGAATTCCACCCACTCCACGAGGAGACTTCCGCATGAACGCCCACGCCAGCAACACGACGACCGGTCGGACCGTCGCCGCAGACCTCATCGCCCGTTCCAACCGGCTCGGATCAGACCCGAAGAACACCAACTACGCCGGCGGCAACACCTCCGCCAAGGGCACCGCGGCGGACCCGGTTACCGGTGAGGACATCGAACTGCTGTGGGTCAAAGGATCCGGCGGAGACCTCGGAACCCTCACGGAGAAGGGCCTCGCGGTGCTGCGCCTGGACCGGGTACAGGCACTGAAGAACGTCTACCGCGGCGTGGAGCACGAAGATGAAATGGTTGCGGCGTTCGACTACTGCCTGCACGGCAAGGGCGGAGCGGCGCCTTCGATCGATACCGCCATGCACGGGCTGGTTGACGCAGCCCACGTTGACCACCTGCACCCCGACTCCGGCATCGCCATCGCAACGGCAGCCGACGGCGAGGAACTCACCGCGAAGATCTTCGGTGACAAGGTGGTCTGGGTACCGTGGCGCCGCCCCGGGTTCCAGCTGGGCCTGGACATCGCCGCGATCAAGGAAGCCAACCCCGGCGCTGTCGGGACCATCCTCGGCGGCCACGGCATCACCGCCTGGGGCGAGACCAGCGACGAGGCAGAGGCCAACTCGCAGTGGATCATCGACACCGCCGAGGCGTACATCGCCGAACACTCCAAGGCTGAACCGTTCGGTGCGGCGCTGCCCGGGTACGAAGCACTGCCGGAAGCCGAGCGGCACGCCAAGGCTGCTGCCCTGGCCCCGGTAATCCGCGGACTGGCATCGCACGACCGCCCCCAGGTTGGCCACTACATGGACGATCCGCGGGTGCTCGATTTCCTCGCCGCCGCCGAACATCCCCGGCTGGCTGCGCTGGGCACCTCCTGCCCTGACCACTTCCTGCGCACCAAGGTGAAGCCGCTGGTCCTGGACCTGCCTGCCGAGGCACCCGTCGAAGACTGCATCGCACGCCTGAAGGAACTGCACGAGGTCTACCGGGCCGATTACCAGGCCTACTACGAGCGGCACGCTGATGCGGACTCCCCCGCCATGCGCGGAGCCGACCCGGCGATCGTGCTGGTACCCGGCGTGGGCATGTTCTCCTGGGGCAAGGACAAGCAGACCGCTCGCGTGGCCGGAGAGTTCTACCTCAACGCCATCAACGTGATGCGGGGCGCCGAAGGCATCTCCACCTATGCCCCGATCGATGAGTCGGAGAAGTTCCGGATCGAATACTGGGCCCTCGAGGAAGCCAAACTGGCCCGGATGCCCAAACCCCGCAGCCACGCCACCCGCATCGCGCTGGTCACCGGCGCGGCGTCGGGGATTGGCAAGGCCATCGCCACCCGCCTCGCTGCCGAGGGCGCCTGCGTGGTCATCGCCGACCTGAACCTTGAGGCCGCCGAGCAGGTGGCAGCCGAGCTGGGCGGCCCCGACGTGGCTATTGGTGTCCGCGCCGACGTGACCGATGCAGGGCAGGTTGCCGCCGCCATCGACGCCACGGTGCTGGCCTTCGGCGGAATCGACCTTGTGGTGAACAACGCCGGCCTGTCCATCTCCAAGCCGCTGCTAGAAACCACCGAAAAGGACTGGGACCTGCAGCACGACGTGATGGCCAAGGGCTCCTTCCTGGTGGCCAAGGCCGCTGCCAAGGCCATGATCGCCCAGGAAATGGGCGGGGACATCCTCTACATCTCCTCCAAGAACTCCGTCTTCGCCGGCCCGAACAACATTGCCTACTCCGCCGTCAAGGCCGACCAGGCCCACCAGGTGCGCCTGCTGGCAGCGGAACTGGGCGAGCACGGCATCAAGGTCAACGGCATCAACCCCGACGGCGTGGTCCGCGGCTCCGGCATCTTCGCCGGCGGCTGGGGAGCCAAGCGGGCAGCGGTCTACGGTGTGCCCGAGGATGAGCTGGGCAAGTTCTACGCCCAGCGAACCCTGCTCAAGCGTGAGGTCCTGCCGGAAAACGTGGCCAACGCAGCCGCAGTGCTGACCAGTTCCGACCTCTCCCACACCACCGGCCTGCACATCCCGGTCGACGCCGGCGTCGCCGCCGCGTTCCTGCGCTAAGCGGCGCGGCAGGAAAGGACAGAGTGACCATGGAGCAAACGGCATCCGTAGCGGCCGTCGACCTCGGGGCGACCAGCGGCCGGGTCATCCTCGGCGGCGTGTCCGGCGGGCGGATCCGGATGCGGCACGTGGCCCGTTTCCCCAACCAGCCGGTCCGGCTGCACGAGGGAGACGGGCCCGGCCTGCACTGGAACATCACCGAGCTCTACCGGTCCCTGACCGACGGGCTGGCCCAGGCGTTCCGGGAGGAACCGGACGTCCGGTCCATCGGCGTCGACTCCTGGGCAGTGGACTACGGGCTGCTGCGCGGCGGGAAGCTGCTGGGCCTGCCCTACCACTACCGTGACCACCGCACCGCCGGCGGTGTCCAGGCCGTGCACGCGGCAGTTTCCCCGGAGGAGCTCTATTCCCGCAGCGGGCTGCAGCACCTCCCGTTCAACACCGTGTTCCAGCTGGCCGTGGACCGGCAGCGCGGGGACCTGGCCATGGCGGAGCGGGCGCTGATGGTTCCGGACCTCATTGCCTACTGGCTCACGGGCCGGGAGGTCACCGAGGAGACCAACGCCGCGACAACCGGCCTCCTCGATGCCCGCACCCGGCAGTGGGACACCGCGCTGATGGACAGGCTCGGGCTTTCCGCTGACCTGTTCGCTCCGCTCATCGCTCCGGGGAAGCGGATCGGCGGGTTGCTGCCTTTCGTGGCCGAAGAGCTCGGCGCCCCGGCCGGCGTTCCGGTCACCGCAGTCGGCTCCCACGACACTGCGTCCGCCGTCGTGGCGGTTCCGTTCGCTGATGAGAATGCAGCCTTCATCTCCTCGGGCACCTGGTCGCTTGTGGGTGTTGAATTGCCCGGCCCGGTTCTGACTCCCGAGAGCCATGCCGCCAACTTCACCAATGAAGGCGGGGTGGACGGGCGCATCCGGTACCTGAAGAACGTGTCCGGGCTGTGGCTGCTCTCCGAGTCCATCCGCACCTGGGACGGACCCGGCACCACCGATTCCCAGCGCACCAGCAACCTGGCCGAGCTGATCAGCCAGGCGGCGGCGGTCACGGCTCCGGTAACGGTGTTCGATGTGCAGGACGAACGCTTCACGGCCCCGGGCGATATGCCCGCACGGATTACCGCCTGGTGCGAAGAGCACGGAGTGCAGCCGCCCCGCGGGCGGGCCGAAATGGTCCGCTCGATCCTTGAATCGCTGGCAGCGGCCTACGCGGACGTCATCGAACAGATGGAAACCCTCACCGGGCGCAGTATCCCCACCGTGCATGTGGTGGGCGGCGGCTCGCAGAACACCCTGCTCTGCCAGCTCACGGCCGACCGGACCGGGCGCACGGTTTACGCTGGGCCGGTCGAAGCCACCGCGATTGGCAACGTGCTGGTCCAGGCACGGGCTGCGGGCCTGGTTTCAGGCGGGCTGGAGGAGCTGCGCCGGCTGGTTGCCCGCACCTTCGAACCGATCCGCTACGAGCCGAGGGTCCGGGCCGCCCTGTAACATCTGCCGGCGCTCCGGCGCCCAAAGGACATGCTGCTTACAATAAGAACCTGTCCCGCGGGCCCGGCCCGCCGGTGACGGTGCCAGGAGAAGTGGACCCCGTCCGGACGGAAGAGAAGAGAAATGGACAGATTCCCGGTCAGCATCAAGGACGTCGCCCGGGAAGCCAAGGTCTCGATTGGAACGGTTTCCAACGTGATCAACCGGCCGGAAGTCGTCTCCGAGGACCGGCGCCGCCGGGTCCTGAAGGTGATCGAGGACCTGGGATATGTCCGCAACGACGTCGCACGCCAGCTCAAGGCCGGACGCTCCCGGACTATCGGACTGGTAGTCCAGGACACCGGCAACCCCTTCTACAACGAGATCGCCCGCGGAGCGGAAGCCGCTGCCGATACGCTCGGCCAGGCCGTCATCGTGGGCAACTCGGGGCTCTCCCCCACACGCGAAGAGGTCTACCTGGATCTGTTCGAGGAACAGCGGGTGCGCGGGGTGCTCATTACGCCGCAGTCCTCCCAGGACCGCAGCCGCATCGACCGGCTTCGCTCCCGCGGCACCCCGGTGGTGCTGGTGGATGAACAGGCTCCCGCCTCCCAGTATTGTTCCCTGGCAGTGGACGACGTCGAAGGTGGGCGAATGGCAGTCGCCCACCTGCTCTCCGGCGGCGCACGCAGCATCACGTTCGTGGGCGGCCCTGCAGGCCTGCACCAGGTAACCGACCGCCAGGCCGGCGCCCAGGCGGCCGTGGACGCGGTGCCCGGAGCCTTCCTGGACGTCGTAGGCACCACGGCACTGACGGTACTCGAGGGCAGGCGCGTGGGCGAGGAACTGCTCCGCCGTCCGGCCCGGTCCCGGCCGGAGGCAGTGTTCGCCGCCAATGACCTGCTGGCGATCGGACTGCTGCAGGCCTTCGTCTTCGACCACCGCATCCGGGTGCCCCAGGACATCGCTTTGGTGGGTTATGACGACATCGACTTCGCGCCGTCCGCGATCGTTCCCCTGTCTTCCATCCGCCAGCCGGCCCGGCTGATTGGGCGCACGGCGGTAGAGCTGCTGGAGGATGAGCTGGCGGAAGACCACCGCCACCGCCACGTGAGATTCCAGCCGGAGCTGGTGGTGCGGGAGTCGACCGGCAGCTTCTAAGCGCCTGGCCGCGCGGAAGCACCGGGACCTCATTGCGCCGAAGCTCAAAAGGCTGCGCCCCGGTCTTTGGAGCCGGGGCGCAGCCTTTTGAGGTGAAGCAGTGGAGATGGGGGGAATCGAACCCCCGTCCGATGCTGGAGTGCCTGGACTTCTCCGGGCGCAGCCTGCTCTGGATTTTCTTGGCCCCAGCCATCTGTGCAGGCAAGTGGCTGATCCGGGCCCAGCCGTTCAAAAAGTCCCGGACACCTGAACGGCGGCAGTGTCCGGCAGTGGCTTCCTAAATGACGCCAGGATCCGGAACGGAAGCGTTTTTTCGAATCTGACGGACTCACTCTGGCCTAGGCGGCGAGGGCGAAGTCAGTGCGCATAGGTTTGGCACTTATTGGTTTACAGGGGGCGTTTGCGAGATAACCCTGCATCCTCGGCCCGCTTCCCCACACACGGCAAACATCGTCGATACCGATCATCCCCATATTCAGTTACACCCCTATTAACCCACCGGGTCCGCAGAACATTCCAGCTCCTGGGACAAGATATTCATATGCAGATCCTGGACCGTTCGCTGGCGGAGCTCGCCGCTGAAGCCCGCCGGCTGGCTGCCGGCCACCGCCGCATCCTGGGCATCACCGGCCCGCCGGGCGCAGGTAAGTCAACACTCGCCGCAGCACTGGCCGCCGAGCTGGGACCCGAACTCGCCGTCGTGGTTCCGATGGACGGTTTCCACCTGGCTAACCAGGTGCTGGAGTCGAGGGGCAGCAGGGGCCGGAAAGGCGCACCGGACACGTTCGACGACGGCGGGTACGCTGCGCTGCTGCGCCGCCTCCGCGCGGCGGATGAACCGGTGGTCTACGCGCCGGAGTTCCGCCGGGACATGGAAGAGCCCATCGGTTCCGCGGTGCCGGTCCGGAGGGACGTGCCGCTGGTCATCACCGAGGGAAACTACCTGCTGCTGGATTCCGGGGCGTGGCCGCTGGCCCGGGAGCAGCTCGACGCCGTGTGGTTCCTGGCGCTCGGGGACGCCGAGCGCATCCGGCGGCTTCAGCAGCGGCACGCGGCGTTCGGCAAGAGCCGGGAAGAAGCCCGGGAATGGGCGCTGGGCAGCGACCAGGCCAACGCTGACCTGGTGGCTGCGCACGCAGGGCGCGCCGACGCCGTCGTACGCCTGCGCTCCTAGCCGGCTCGCTGATTACCGCGTATGTCTTCCGGTAACCGGGCAGCTTTTGGATTAAAGCCGCCGGAGGAGTTTGGTTGTTCTCATGTCCGCGAACTTCCTCCGCCGGGTGCTGCAGCTGCTGGCCGGCCTCTTCTTCTATGGCTTCTCCATCGGCATGATGATCCGTGCGGGACTGGGCGTCTCCCCGTGGGACGTGCTGGGGCAGGGCACCAGCCTGCAGACCGGCATCGCGTTTGGGCTGGTCACGAACCTGATCGGACTGGTGGTGCTGCTGCTGTGGATTCCGCTGCGGCAGAAGCCCGGAGTCGGGACCGTGCTCAACGTGCTGCTGGTAGGGCCCAGCGCTGAGGTGGCTCTGGCCGTTGTGGATGAACCGGCACAGCTGTGGGGGCAGATCCTGCTGTTTACGGCAGGGCTGGTGCTCCTCGCAGTGGCAACCGGGCTCTACATCGGCGCACGCATGGGCCCGGGTCCCCGGGACGGACTCATGACCGGGATCCACGCCCGCTTCGGCTGGCCGCTCTGGGCCGTGCGCACCGGCATCGAGGTGACGGTTCTTGCCATCGGCTGGGCGCTGGGCGGCGCCGTCGGGCTGGGCACCGTGGCCTTCGCCCTGCTGATCGGGCCGATGGTCAACCGCACCGTGCCGTTCTTCCACATCCCGGCACGCCCGGCGTCCGCTGTCTGAGCCCGCCCGTCCTCCGTCGAGAGGGCACTTACGGCTCTTCTGACGGCTGAGAAGAGCCGTAACTGGCCTTTCGGCGGGGCGGGAACGAAGCGCTAGAGCGGGACAACGACGGCGAGCGGCAGGCTCCCGCACGGATGCACGGCTGCGAACCGGCCGGTGTACTCCGGCCCGCGCAGTTCCATCCGCGCCGGATCCACAGCCTGCCGCCAGTCCCCCACCAGCAGCCGTCCGGCCGCAAGCTGGGGGTCGGCGGAAACCACTACCCGGCCCACGCGGTTCACCAGTGACGCCTCGGGGTGCACGCTGCGCAGGTCCGGAAGCAGGACTTCCTCCAGCGACTCGACGAACACGTCCGCTCCCACCACGCCCACCACCTTCCCGCCCACAGTGAGCGGAGAAGTCAGCGTCACGGTGTATTCATCGGTGCAGATGAAATCCACATACGGGCCTGTCACGTGGCTGGCGCCCGTCTCCACGGGAACGGTGAACCACTCCCGCCGGGAATATGCCTCGCCCATGCTCTCCACGGAGGAGAGCACCTGGATTTCCTTACTCCGCCCCTGCCACCAGGCCATGTGCCAGGGGGCGTCGCTCAGGGCATTGTGGGCGGCAACAAAACCACCTCCGGCCAGCGGATAATCGGTGCGCTGCAGCAGCGCGATGGTCAGGGGCTCGGCGACGGCGTCCACTTCCCGGCACGAGGGCCCTGGCCCGGGACCGCTGAAAAGCGGCTGGAGCCGCGGCTTCCAGTCCTGCAGGATCTCCAGGAGCTCGCGGAAGAACGTGCCGAGGTCCACCGGCAATGCTGGCGGGGACGGTTGTACTGGTTCACTGCGGGAAATGCTCATGCTTTCCTCCTGGCGGGTGCGGGTGGTTGCTCCGCCGTAGTGAGGGCGGCGGAGGAGTGAAGACGGGTGTGTTCATCGATCAGCCAGGCCACGGACGCCTGGACATACTGGCGGACCAGGGACCGTGCGGCGGCGGCATCGGCGTCGGCCACGGCCGCGCAAATCCCCCGGCAGAGGTCCACCATGGCGGAGTTGAAAGCGGGATCCGCGTGTGCCAGCCCCAGCAGGGATCCGTAGTCCGTGTGCAGGCGGACGTACTCGCGCGTCAGCCGGGCTGACTGGCTGAGCGCGGCGAGTTCAAGGAGGAAATCGCCGACGGCGCGGCTGCTGCCGGCGGGAACATCGAGCAGGTGTCCCAGCGCCTCCACATCCTCGCGGTCGGCGGCGTCGGCGGCGAGCTCCGCAGCGGTGGCCGCGATCGCCGCGTAGTGGATGGCCAGATCACGCAGTTCCACGCGGCTCATGCCGGTGAGGCGCCGGCGCACCAGCACCGACCTGTCTCCGGAAGGCAGCGTAATAAACGTGCCGCCTTCGCGCCCGCGGCGTGTTTCCACCAGCCCCCGGGAACGCAGGCCGGCCAGCGCCTCCCGGGCGGTAACCGTGGCCACGCCCATCGAGGCGGCCAGCTCCATTTCGGTTGGCAGCCGGTCGCCGTCCGCCAAGGCACCGGCTGAAATCCCTTGAACTATGCGCTCTTCGACGCGGCTGGCCTTGCCCGCGTCGCCCAGCGGAGCGAAGACAGCGGTGAGGAGGCGTTTCTGCGGAGCGGTGTTCTGGGGCATGTTCACGATCTTTCCAGCTTGGCGGACCGGACGGTGCCGGCGTGCCGGGCCGCGCATCCGTAACAAGAAATTTACTTGAAGTGACCTGAATTACATATAACATCTGGTTTCATAGCTTTACTACCTGACGCGCTTCGGCGCTTCCAGCTGAAGTGAAAGGATCCACCGTGCGAGCCAGCACAGCCCCACTCTCCCCCGCCGCCGAGGACCAGGCGCTCTCCGGCAACGCCATCAGCCTCTCCTCCGTGACCAAGAGCTTTGGCGATTTCACCGCGGTCAAGGACCTGGACCTGGACATCCGCTCCGGCGAATTCTTCTCCCTGCTGGGCCCTTCCGGGTCCGGCAAGACCACCGTGCTGCGCATGGTCGCCGGCTTCGAACCCGTCACCGGCGGCACCATCAGCCTGCACGGCACCGACGTCACCGGCAAGGCTCCGTTTGAACGCAACGTCAACACGGTCTTCCAGGACTACGCACTGTTTCCCCACCTGACAGTGGCACAGAACGTGGGCTACGGCCTGAAGCTGCGCAAGACACCCAAGGCTGAGCGGGAGCGCCGGGTTGCCGAAGCCCTGGAGATGGTGCGCCTGCCGCAGGTGGCCGGGCGTCTGCCGTCCCAGCTCTCCGGCGGCCAGCGCCAGCGCATCGCCCTGGCCCGGGCCCTGATCCTGCGCCCGCAGGTCCTGCTGCTGGACGAACCGCTCGGCGCCCTGGACAAGCAGCTGCGTGAGCAGATGCAGATCGAGCTCAAGCAGATCCAGCGCGAAGTCGGCATCACCTTCATCTTCGTCACCCACGACCAGGAGGAGGCCCTCACCCTCTCGGACCGGATTGCGGTGTTCAACAACGGCGGCATCGAACAGGTGGGCACCCCGGAAGACCTTTATGAGCGTCCCGCCACGCGTTTTGTGGCCACCTTCCTGGGCAGCACCAACCTGGTGGAAGGCGACCTGGCCCGCCAGCTCACCGGCACTGACGGACTGGTCAGCATCCGCCCCGAGCGCATCCACCTGGCAGCGGCCGGAACGCCTGCACCCGAAGGATTCTCCGCCGTGTCCGCACGGATCGAAGAGATCGTCTACACCGGCCCCACCACACGGTACGTCGCCGCGACCACCACCGGAGACCGGCTGATCGTCCAGGAGCAGAACGACTCCCGGGCCACCGCTGCCTCCCGGGGCGACGCCGTCGAACTCCAGTGGCCTTCACGCTTCAACTTCCGCGTTTCCTAGCAGCTTTCCACCCCCGGCCGGCCTCGACCGGCCCGCACCACCCGCTCCGCACCCCACTATGAAAGGTTCACCATGAAGATCACCAAGGCCCTGCCGCTGGCAGCGCTCGCCTCGCTCTCGCTGGTCCTGGCCGGCTGCGGCGGGGACGCCTCCACCACGGACTCCGGCACCACCGGCATCCAGGTCCCGGACCTGCCCATGGCCACGGAAATCGGCGAAAGCGAAGGCCAGGTCAACATCATCGCCTGGGCCGGCTTCGTGGAAGACGGATCCACCAACCCCGACGCCGACTGGGTCTCCGCGTTCGAGGAAGAGACCAAGTGCCAGGTGAACCGCAAGGTCGGCGCCACCTCGGATGAAATGGTCCAGCTGATGCGCAGCGGTGAATACGACCTGGTATCCGCCTCCGGCGACGCTTCCCTGCGCCTGATCGCCGGCGGCGACGTGGCTCCGATCAACACCGACCTGATTCCCAACTTCGGCAACATCGTGGACGGGCTGAAGGGGCAGGTCTATGACACGCTCAACGGCAAGAGCTACGGCGTTCCGATTGGCCGCGGCGCCAACGTGCTGATGTACAACACCGACCACGTCGCCCAGGCCCCGGATTCCTGGGCCCCGCTGTGGGAAGAAGACACCGAGTACGCCGGCAAGACCATGGCCTATGACTCCCCGATCTACATCGCCGACGCTGCCGTGTACCTGATGGCCACCCAGCCGGACCTGGGCATCACCAACCCCTACGCCCTCGACGAGGAGCAGCTCGCTGCTGCCGTCGAACTCCTCAAGACCCAGAACGGCCTGGTGGGCGAGTACTGGAACGACGCCCTGAAGGCCGTCAGCTCCATCTCCTCCGGCACCGCCCACATGGGCACGGGCTGGCAGGTCATCGTGAACCTGGCCCAGGGCGACGGCGGCAAGGTTGAGTCCGTGCTGCCCAAGGAAGGTGCCACCGGCTGGTCGGACACCTGGATGATCGCCGCAGAGGCAAAGAACCCGAACTGCGCCTACAAGTGGATGGACTATGCCTCCTCCGCCGAGGTCAACGCCCAGATCTCGCAGAACTTCGGCATGGCTCCGGCCAACGCCCTGGCCTGCGAAGGCTCGGAAGCGAACGCAGCCCACTGCGAGACCTTCCACGCCACCGACGAGGACTACTACAAGCAGGTCTGGATGTGGACCACCCCGGTTGAGCAGTGCGTGGACGGACGTACGGACGTGACCTGCACCAACTACCAGGAATGGACCAAGGCCTGGACTGAGATCAAGGGCTAGTTCCACCCCGCACTGACCGCTGGTGGGCGGCGAAGAGAACTGCCGCCGCCCACCGGCTTCCAAACTCCCAGCCGCGCACCGCGGCACCACGTCCCACAGGCCCGGCCCAAGAGGAGAATCGGCGGAAACCCGCCGGAAAAGCGCCATGGCAGTAATCCACGAAACCCCGCCCCCGCCCGCAGCAGCGCAGGTGCAGCCCCGGAACAGCCTGGGCGACCGCATGTCCCGCATGCTCTATGCCCGGCCCAAAGCCCGCCTTACCGGCCTGCTCCTGCTGCCGCTGGGCTGGCTCGGCGTCCTCTACATCGGGTCCCTGATCCTGCTGTTCATCACCGCGTTCTGGACCACGGACAGCTTCACCTCCAAGGTCATTCCCGCGTTCACGCTGGAGAACTTCACGGAGATCATCACGGTCCCGGCCTACCAGCAGACCGCCCTGCGGACCATCGGCATCGCACTGGCTGTCACCGTGCTGTGCGCCGCCCTGGCCCTGCCCCTGGGGCTCTACATGGCCAAAGTGACTTCCCCGAAGATGCGCGCGGCTCTGGCAATCGGCATCACGCTCCCGCTCTGGGCAGGCTACCTGGTGAAGGTCTTTTCCTGGCGCATCACCTTCTCCTCCGGCGGCCCGCTGGACTGGCTGCTGGCACCGCTGGGCATGACCGGTCCCGGCTACGGCACTGCCGCGCTGATCGTGACACTGGCCTACCTGTGGTTCCCCTACATGGCAGTGCCGGTCTACAACGCCTTCCGCCAAATCCCGGACAGCCTGTTCGACGCGTCCTCGGACCTGGGCGCCAAGCCCTGGTCCACGGTGTGGACCGTGGCGGTTCCGCTGCTAAAGCCGGCCTTCGTGGCCGGGTCCATCTTCACCTTCTCGCTGAGCCTGGGCGACTACATCGCCGCCCAGTTCGTCGGCGGCAAGACCCAGGTGATTGGCACCGTCATCGCCTCGAACATCAACCTCAACCCGCCGCTCGCCGCAGCCTTCGGCACCGTGCCGATCATCGTCGTCGTGCTTTACCTGTTCCTGGCCCGCAAGTCCGGCGCCCTGAAGCAACTGTAGGAGAGAGACATGAGGCTATCGGCTTCCGCCAAAATCACCCTGCGGGTCTTCGCCGGCCTGGTCATGGCTGCGATCTACCTGCCGCTGCTGCTGGTGATCGCAAATTCGTTCAACGCCACCACCTCGGGTGCGTTCCCCATTCAGGAATTCACCACCCGCTGGTGGGTTGCCGCCTGGCATAACGAAGGCGTGCGGGAGGCGCTGTGGACCTCGCTGAAGGTCGCATCCGTTGCCACGGTCATTGCCCTGGTGCTGGGTTCAATGGTGGCGTTCGCCCTGTCCCGCTACGACTTCTTCGGCAAGAACACCATCAACCTGCTGGTGGTGCTGCCCATCGCGCTGCCCGGCATCGTCACCGGCGTGGCCCTGAACAACACGTTCAAGACCGTGCTGGAACCGCTGGGAATCGGCCTGGGGCTGTTCTCCGTGATTGTCGGCCATGCGACGTTCTGCATCGTGATGGTCTTCAACAACGTCCAGGCACGGCTGGGCCGAATGAACCGCGGGTTGGAGGAAGCGGCGATGGACATGGGCGCCAACGTGGTCAAGACCTTCTTCCAGGTCACGTTCCCCGGGTTCCGTTCGGCGTTTGTTGCCGGCGGGCTGCTCGCCTTTGCCCTGAGCTTCGATGAGGTGGTGGTCACCACGTTCACCGCCCCGCCCGGCACCGAAACGCTCCCGATCTGGATCTTCAACAACATGGCCAGGCCCAACCAGGCGCCGGTGGTGAACGTCATTGCCGCCGTGCTGATCGTGGCGTCGATGATCCCGGTCTACCTGTCCCAGCGGCTCACCGGGGATGACAAGAAGTAACAGCTAGCGGGTGGCGGCGCACTCCGGGAGCAGCTCCGCCATCCGCTCATCACTCAGCCGGGACAGGGCACTGAGCAGCCTGGTGATCCGCTCCCGCTCCGCCTTGGTAAACCGGCTGGAGTCCAGGATGTCGCTGACCCACAGTCCGTCCATGGCCAGCCGGATGACGACGCCGATGATTCCCGCCGGGTCCCGCGGGCTCAGGTTGGCCTCATCCAGGCGGCGGTTCAGGTACAGCAGCGACTCTGCGAGGTTGGGCCGGCTGATGGCTGTTTCCAGCAGTGCGGCCTGGTCCATGGAGCTGTTGGCCCGGACGTCGGAGAAGGCCTTGATGTAGGCCCGTTCCTGGGCTCCCACCGGATCCGGGTCCGCATCGGCCAGGTCTCCCAGCCGGTGCACCAGCTGCACGATCATGTCCTCGACGTCTTGCTCAATCTCGGTAATGGACGCTCCAGCGGCGAACATTGCGCTCTCTTTTCGTTTTTCCTGCTGCTTATGTCTTCCGGCGGAGGATCCGCCGGGATGAACCGGCTAGTCTAGCCCGTTTCCGCGGGGATCTCAGCTCCGTCCAGGTTCAGCGGTAGGGTGTGCGCATGCCCCTCGAGGTTCGGCCCGCCACGGTGTTCGCAGATACTGCCGCCGTCCTGGGGCCCAAGCATCCTGATTCCAACGCCTGCTGGTGCCTGAGCTACCGCTTGCTGACGTCAAAGGAGAACCAGTCGCTGCAGCGCCGGGCCCGTGGAGAGAAGATGCGGGGCCTGCTGGGCGAAGTGCCTCCTCCCGGCGTCCTGGCATACGACGACGGCGTGCCGGCCGGGTGGGCCGCGATCCATCCCCGGGCGGACACCTCGTTCGCGAAGAACCGGAGGATTCCTGCCATCGATGACCTGCCGGTGTGGTCCCTGTGGTGCGTGCGGGTCCGTCCCGGCCACCGCGGCAGGGGAATCTCCCACGCACTGGTGTCCGGCGCCGTCGACTTCGCGCGCGGGCACGGGGCACCCGCCGTCGAGGCTTACCCGGTGGACAACCAGGGCGAAAAAGTGGACCTGACCATGGCATACGTCGGCACCCGCAGCCTGTTTGAGGCAGCTGGATTCGTCAAGGCCGCGGACACCTCGTCTGTCCTTAACGGTTTTCCCCGGGTCCTGATGCGACTGACCCTGTAGGCCGCCAGGCAACTGCCCGCTGACAGCAAAAGGCCCCGCCGCGGGGACCGGCGGGGCCTTGCCTGAAAGGCCGGCAGGAAGTCCATGGGGGAACGGGTCCTTCCTGCCGGCCGGATTATGGTGGCCGCCGCGCATGAGGCGGCGGCGGTTGGGTCAGTCCGCGGAGACAATCCTCTTGTCCTGCACCCGCAGCCGCTCGCCGAGGAAACCGCCGACGGCGGTGATCACGGCAATGATGGCCAGGATGAGCGCGCCGCCCCAGGACTGGTTGCCGGAGAACCCGAGCATCGCAGTGGCCAGCAGCGGCATGAAACCACTGGTGGCGCCGGCAATGTTGTAGCCCAGGGCAACGCCGGAGTAGCGCAGCTTCGGCGGGAACAGTTCGGTCAGCAGAGCACCGTTGACGGCGTAGGCCACGGCAATCAGCACAATGCCGAGGGTGATGGCCAGCATGATCATCGGCGTGGACTTGGTGTCCACCATGGCAAAGATCGGGAATGCTGCGGCAGCGGTGAGGATGCCGCCCCACATGGTGACCTTGCCCGGGCCGATCTTTTCGGACAGCCGGCCCATCGCAATGGTGACGAATATCTGGGCAACGGCCGCGATCAGCGTGGCATTGACCATGATCTGCCGGTCCACGCCGAGGGTGTTGGAACCGTAGCTGACAATGAAGGTGGTGATCATGTAGAAGCCGCCCACACCCAGCAGTGCAGCCATCACGGCGACAGCCAGGCGTCCGCCGGCGTTGCGGAAGACGTCCAGGGCAGGAACCTTGGAGGTTTCCTCCTGGGCCAGGAGGTCCTTGAAGATGGGGGATTCCTCAACCTTGATGCGGATCCACAGCGCAATGAGCAGCAGCGGGAAGGCCATCAGGAACGGGATGCGCCAGCCCCAGGCGTCGAAGGTCTCCGACGGGAAGAGCAGCACCAGGGAGAAGGCAGCGGAGGAGAGCAGGGTACCGACGGGAGAGCCGACCTGGACCAGGGCCGCGAACCGGCCGCGCTTCTCGACCGGCGCGTGCTCGATGGCCATGGTGACCGCACCGCCCCATTCGCCGCCGACTGCCAGGCCCTGGACCAGGCGCAGGACCGCCAGGAGGATCGGCGCAGCGAGTCCAATGGAACCAAAGTCGGGCAGCAGGCCGATCAGCCCGGTGGCGATGCCAATCATGACGATGGTGGCCAGCAGCGCCGGCCGGCGGCCGAACTTGTCACCGATGTAGCCAAAGAGGATGGCACCGATGGGGCGGGCAGCGAAGCCGACGCCGAAGGTTGCGAAGGAGGCCAGCAGTGCCGCCGTCGGATCCATGGTGGTGAAGTACAGGCGGTTGAAGACCAGGGCTGCGGCGGTGCCGAACAGGTAGTAGTCGTACCATTCCAGCGCGGTGCCGACGAAGGAGGCGCGGGCAATGGTGCCCGCGTCCTTTCCGGAGATGGTCACGGGTGCGCCGCGTTCCCCCGGTCGAGTGGTGGTGTTAGTCACGAGTGATGTTGCCTTTCGAGCTGGCCGCACCGCGATAAGTGGGAGGCATGCGGGCCGGTGTGGGAGGTATCTCCCTGAGCGTAGTCAGGCGGCAATTGACCAAACAATGACAAATTTCACCCACCTTTTACGCAAAGATTGGGCATTTAGACAGTGCGGGGATATTCCGGGAGGGTACTGAGGGCAATCAGGGCCCAGGAGGCCTCCCCCGGCACGGCCAGGTCCAGTCCAATGACCTGCTGCAGTGAATGCAGCCGGTTGACCACGGTGTTGCGGTGGCAGTAAAGCTCCTCCGATGTTTCCTTGATGGACCCCGTGCGGGCATAGCTTTCGGCCACCTGGAGCAGCCGGGCACGTTCGTGGTCCGTGCATTTGCGCAGCGCCTCCTGCACGCCGGAGCAGAATCCGGGCAGTGTCTGCTCCAGCAGCTCGGCTGCGATCCGCTGCCAGGCTTCCTGGACGGTCTGCAGGCCGGGGCCGCCGCTGCGCGCCAGCACCAGGGCTGATGAGGCGGCGGCCGGAACTGCCGCCAGTCCCGCAATGTCCGGGATGTAGCCGGCTGCGAACCCGGGCGGCTCCTGCTGCCAGGAGCCGGCGCGCTGCTGCCGGAAGATGTACAGGACTCCGGCCCGTTCATAGGAATGCAGCCGGCGGTCATTCAGGAACGCACGCTGTGCTTCGGCTACGGCATCTCCGATTACCGCCAGCAGTTCGAAGGTATCCGCAGCCCGGACCCCAAGCCCCGCTGCGATGTCCTCAACATCCTGCTGCGTCTTTGGTTCTCCGCTGAACAGCCGGGAGAGCAGGCGCTGGCGGTACAGCTGCTTGTCCCGTGCCAGGAGTGCTTCGGCTTCCACGAAGGACTGCTGGATGCTTGAAACGTAGCCTTCCACCACGTCCATGACCCGGTCCATGTTGGACACCAGGACGTTGACGCCGTCCCCGTGCGCCACACGCTCCAGGCCTTTCCAGAGGACCCGAAAATCGTTGCGCACGGCTTCCAGGAAGGACTGCAGCGGAACCCCCTGGGACGCACGGCGCGTAGCCACTTCGCGGGGCAGGTTGCGCAGGTCCGGAGGGAGCTCCAATCCGGCCATCTGGTAGAGGAACATGTCCATGGTGTCCACGGCCGTTTGGTAAACGTCCTCCTCGGGCACCTTCGCGTCGTCATAGGAGACGGCTTCGAACCGGGAGAGGAAGTCCGAAACCAGCGAATCACGCTGGGTCCACAGCCTCCGGATCAGGTCTTCCCACTGGTGTCCGGCGGAAGCCTCAAGCGGAAAGGTCCGGGCGGAAGGCACCAGGATGGGGACGGGAATTTCGGTCATCCTGCCACTTTATGGATATGCATAATTTAGCCGCCAATTATGGCGGCTTATGTCCATTGAGTGAGACATTTAGCCATAGTTGAATGGGAACAACACCCAGCAGGCTGTGCATTTCCGTGCTCGCCCGGGGACGGAACGACGGCTAGGAACCCATGCTTGCAGACCTGTTGATTACCAACGCCCATGTGCTCACCCAGGATCCCGCACATCCGCGGGCCGGCACCCTGGTCATTCACGGCGGCAGGATCCTGGCTGTGGATCCGGACATGGATGTCCCCGCCCGCACGGTGTTCGACGCCGAGGGGCTGACGGTGGTGCCCGGCTTTAACGATGTGCACAGCCACAGTGTGTGGTTCGGCCTCGGCCTGATGGAAACAGCACTGGGGGATGCCCGTTCGCTGGAGGACGTCTATGCCGCAATTGGCGCTGCCTCAGCAGAGCTTGCACCAGATGACTGGGTGGTTGCCTCGGGTTTCAGTCCCCTCCTGCTCGGCGGCGCCCAGCCGGACCGGGACCGGCTGGACGAGGCTTCGGGCGGCCGGCCGGTGTGGATCAAGCACTCCTCCGGCCACGCCTGCACCCTGAACGGCGCTGCCCTGGACCTCGTCGCCGGGACACAGGACCTGGCGGCTGGGATTGACGGCGGCGTCGTGGTCCGCGGAGCCGACGGCCGGCCAACCGGCCTCCTCGAAGAAAACGCCATGCGGCTGGTTCAGGAACTCATGCTGCCGTATCCGCTGGAGACCATCGAGAAAGCACTGGAACTCGCCACCGCGCACTACCTCACCGAAGGCATCACGAGCGTCACCGACGCCGGAATTGCCGGCGGCTGGATTGGCCACTCCCCCCGGGAGTTCGGCGCCTATCAGTCCGCCCGGGACAAGGGCCTCCTCTCGGTGCGGATGCAGCCGATGCTGGTGCTGGACGCCCTTCGTCCCCTTTCCGGGCACTCGGACGACGGCGGCGGCCTGGGGCTGGATGCAGGCATCCGTTCCGGGCTGGGCGATGAATGGCTCCGGATCGGTCCAGTGAAGATTTTCAGCGACGGGTCGCTGCTGGGCAGCACGGCATACATGTCCGAGGACTATGTGGGCTGCACGCATAACCACGGCTACCTGCAGATGGACGCCGGGGAGCTGCGAGAGCAGGCCCTCGCCGCTTACCGCGCAGGGTGGCCGATTGCCATGCATGCCATTGGTGACGCAGCGGTGGAGCATGCCATCAGCATCATCACCGAGGCGCAGGAGACGTACGGCCTGAACTGCTTCCCCAACCGCATCGAGCACGGCGGCGTGGTGCAGCCGGAGCAGCTGGACCGGATCGCGGAGGCGGGGATTGTCCTGGTCCCGCAGCCGCACTTCATCACCGAATTCGGCGACGGCATGGCGGAGCTGCTTGGCCCCGCCCGCACCGAACTCTCCTACCCGGCCGCCGGGCTGCTGCGCCGCGGCGCCGTCCTGCCCGGCAGCTCCGACCGTCCCGTCTCAAACGGGCGGCCGCTGGATGTGATGCAGTCCTTCGTCGAACGGCTAACCCCCTCCGGCAGGACGTACGGGCCGGAAGAGCGGATCAGCGCCGAGCAGGCACTGGCCGCCTACACCACCGGGTCCGCCGCAGCCACCGGCACGTCCGCTGAGAAGGGAAGCCTCTCCCCCGGCCTCCTCGCGGACCTGGTTTTCCTGGACCAGGATCCAACCACGGTTCATCCTTCCCGGATCGGCGCCACGCAGGTCCTGGGCACCATGGTGGGCGGCGAGCTCCGCTACGCGCACCCAGACCTCCCCTCCTTTCCCAACACAGCAGAGGACTCCCGATGAGCACCAGCAACTCCAGTTTCCTGTCGGATTTCGCCGTCATGTCCAGCTTCGGCGCCACGGCGGGCGGCGGTGTTGACCGCCAGGCAGGAACAGCCGAAGACCACGCCACCCGTGCCTGGTTCAGCACCTGGCTGGCGGACCACGGGCTCACCGAGGCCGTGGACCCGGCGGGCAACCAGTTCGGGCTGGCCGAGCTCGTTCCCGGCGCCCCCTGGGTCCTGCTCGGCTCGCACCTGGACTCGCAGCCGCTGGCTGGACGGTACGACGGCGCCTACGGGGTTCTGGCAGCCGCCCACGCAGTGGTTCGGGCGGCTGCCGCTGCGGAAGCAGGCGAGCTGGTCCCCGTCTTCAACCTGGCCGTGGTGAACTGGTTCAACGAGGAAGGCAGCCGCTTCACCCCCAGCATGATGGGCAGCGGTGTCTTTACCGGCAAGCTGCCCCTCGAAACGGCGCGCGCCACCTCTGACCTGGCCGGCACCACCGTGGCCCAGGCGCTGGGCAGCCCGTCCGCGCCGGGCACTGCCCCAACCTTGGACTCCGTTGCCCGCTACGCGGAAATCCATATTGAACAGGGCCGGATCCTGGAGGAGACCGGGACCCAGGTCGGCATTGTGGACAAGACCTGGGCTGCCGCGAAGTACCGGGTCACGGTTGACGGAGACCAGTCCCACACCGGGTCCACACGAATGGTTGACCGGCGGGATGCCCTGTACGGGGCAGCGCTGGTTATCGCCGCGGCCCGGGAGCTTACGGAGGAATTCGAACCGGGCCTGCTGCACAGCTCGGTCTCCCAACTGCAGGTCCTGCCCAACTCCCCGGTGACCATCGCCCGCCAGGTGGTCATGAACCTGGACCTGCGTTCACCGGATGAAGCCGTGCTGGCCGGAGCCATGGAACTGCTGGGCAAGCGCATCGCCGAGGCTGAAACCCGTTCCCGCACGGAGGTCTCCCTGGCCTTGACGCACCAGTGGGGACTGAACCCGTACCAGCCCGCCGGCGTCCAGCTGGGCCGTGCCGCGGCAGCCGCCCTTGGTTTCAGCCACAGGGACATCATGACCGTGGCAGGTCATGACTCCACCAACCTCAAGGACCATGTGCCCACCGTGATGCTGTTTGTACCCAGCGTGGAGGGCATCTCGCACAACGAAGCTGAATTCACCCGTGATGAAGACGCCGTTCGCGGCGTCGAACTCCTTACCGAGGTGGCGCGGCGGCTGGTCCGCGGAGATTCGATGGAGTGATTCCGCCGCCGGAGCGCGCCGGGGCTGCGCCGGGTCCCTTCTGGCCCGCCCTTCCCGGCGCGTAGACTTCCACGCACTGCCTGCGAAAGGAGCCCGGCCATGAGCGATCCGCACCAGCCCGCCTGGTGGACCAGCGCCGTCGTCTACCAGATCTATCCGCGCAGCTTCGCGGACGGCAACGGGGACGGAATCGGGGACCTGCGCGGAATCCTCGCCCATGTGGACTATCTGCAGGATCTGGGGGTCGACGTCGTCTGGTTGTCCCCGGTGCACGAGTCGCCGCAGCGGGACAACGGGTATGACATCTCCAACTACCGCCGGATCGACCGCCTGTTCGGCACGGAAGAGGACTTCGACGAGCTGCTCGGACAGCTGCATGTGCGCGGCATGAAACTGGTGATGGACCTGGTGGTCAACCACACCTCCAGCGAGCACCCCGTGTTCCAGGAAGCCCGGAAGTCACGGGAGAACCCGTACCGGGACTATTTCTGGTGGCGGGACGCCCGGCCGGGCTTTGAACCCGGGGAACCCGGCGCGGAGCCGAACAACTGGGGATCGCACTTCGGCGGACCGGCCTGGACTTTCGAGCCGGAGACCGGACAGTACTACCTGCACCTGTTTACGCCGCACCAGCCGGACCTGAACTGGGAGAACCCGGCCGTTCGGCACGAGGTCTACGAGACGATGCGCTGGTGGCTGGACAGGGGCGTGGACGGCTTCCGGATGGACGTCATCAACTTCATCTCCAAGGACCTGGCACTGCCCGACGGCCTGGTGGGACCGGGCAGTGTCTGGGGCGACGGTTCCCCGCACTTCACCAACGGGCCCCGGATCCACGAGTTCCTGCAGGAGATGGGCCGCGAGGTCTTTTCAGGGCGCGACGGCGACTTTCTCACCGTGGGCGAAACCCCCGGCGCCACGGTGGACCAGGCGCTGCTCTATACCGACCCGTACCGGGCGGAACTGGACATGGTCTTCCAGTTCGAGCATGTGAGCCTGGACCAGGCCGGCGGGCGGAAATGGGATTACCGGCCCCTGAGTCTCCCGGACCTGAAAACGTCCTGGAACCGCTGGCAGCGCGGACTGGCGGACCGTGGCTGGAACAGCCTGTACCTGAGCAACCATGACCAGCCGCGGCATCTGTCCCGGTTCGGGAACGATGACGAATTCCGCTACGAATCAGCCACACTCTGGGCCACGCTGCTGCATCTGCAGCGCGGCACGCCGTATGTGTACCAGGGCGAGGAAATCGGCATGACCAACGCCGGCTTCACCACGATCGAGCAGTACCGCGACGTCGAGTCACTGAACTTCTACGCTGAATCCACAGCGCAGGGCATGCCCGCCGGGGAGGCCCTCGAAGCACTGCGCGCCATGAGCCGGGACAATCCCCGCACCCCGATGCAGTGGACTGCCGGACCGAACGCGGGCTTCACTGAGGGCCGGCCCTGGATCGACGTCAACCCGAACCACGTGCACATCAATGCCGATACCGACCGTTCCGCGGCGAAATCGGTCTTCCGGTATTACCAGGACCTCATCCGGCTCCGGCACACCCACGATGTGGTTGTTCTTGGCGACTTCCACTTGGAGGCGCCTGAACACCCGCACCTGTTCGCCTACCGCAGGACCCTGGACGACGCGGCCTGGCTGGTCCTCGCCAACGTGTCCGGGGACGTCCTGGAGGTTCCGCTGGGGCTCGCGGACGACGGTCCGTTGATTCTTGGCAACTACGCCGAGGCAGGCGGTGCCGGGAACCTTCGCCCGTGGGAGGTGCGGGTCCTGGACGTTTCTGAAACCGTGAGCTGGGTTGGCTAGGCTCGGACAACAGCCACAGTGAAAGGAAGCTTCATGCCGAACTCCGCCGTCCCCACCGTTACCCTCCGCAACGGACTCGAACTGCCCGCCCTCGGGATGGGTACGTGGCCCATGGACGATGCGCAGGCCGCCGACGCCGTTGCCACCGCTGTTGAGACGGGGTACCGCCTCTTCGACACCGCGGAGAACTACGGCAACGAGGCAGGAGTCGGCGAAGGCATCCGGCGCAGCGGCATTGCCCGCAGTGACGTGGTGATCACCACCAAATTCAACAAGCGCTGGCACAGCCGCGACGGCGTCCGCCAGGCCTTCTCCGCGTCAGCGCAAAGGCTCGGCACCGACTACATCGACCTGCTGCTGGTGCACTGGCCCAACCCTGACCAGGACCAGTACGTTGAAGCAGTGCTCGGGCTGAATGATCTGCTCGAAGAAGGCCTGATCCGCGGCATCGGAGTTTCCAACTTCAAGCCGGCCCACCTGCAGCGCCTCGCTGACGCCGGTGTCATCCCGGACCTGAACCAGATCCAGGTGGATCCCCGCCACATCCGCGAAGCGTCCCGCCAGGCAAACAACAGGCTCGGCATCGTGACCGAGTCATGGAGCCCGCTGGGGCGCGACGGCGGCCTGTTGGAGGACACTGCAGTCACCGCGCTGGCCGCGAAGTACGGGAAGACCCCGGGACAGATCGTACTGCGCTGGCACGTCCAGCAGGGGCTGGTTCCCATCCCGAAGGCATCTTCGCGGGAACACCTGGCGGAAAACCTGGCAGTCTTCGATTTCGCCTTGGAAGAAACGGAAATCGCGGATCTTTCGGCGCTGGACACCGGAGAAGCCGGGATTCTGGACTCCGACAGCTTCGGCCACTGACCCCCGCCGCCCGCCGCCGCACTTTTCGGCGGCGGGCGGATACGTTAGCGTCGGGGCATGTCCCGCAGCCCCCTGATCCGCACCCTGACCGCCCGTGCCCCCAAGGCCAGCCGCCCGCGCCGGGCCGCCGCCGTCGTTCTGGGCCTTTTCCTGGCCTTCGCCGGGACCAGCCACCTCACCTTTGCCCGGGATGAGTTCCAGGCCCAGGTACCCGATTGGGTTCCGCTGGACAAGGACACGGTGGTGCTGCTGTCCGGCATTGCGGAGATCGGGCTGGGATCCGCCCTGGCCCTGCTGCCCGGCCGGCGCATACCGGTGGGTCTGGCCGCAGCCGCTTTCTTCATTGCGATCTTCCCGGGCAACATCTCCCAGTACGTCACGCAGACTGACGGATTTGGCCTGGACACCGATCAGAAGCGGCTTATCCGCCTGTTCTTCCAGCCGCTGCTGGTGGTCTGGGCCCTGTGGTCCACGGGCGCATGGCGGGCAATCCGGAACCGCCGCCAGCGCTGATACCGGCAGGACGTAACCCGGCACACGGCACGCCGTGGCCAACACCACGGCGGTAAATCCCCGCATTGTGAGGCGCGTTATGCAATCCGGCGTGCCAGGGAGCCTAGCCTTAATAGAGGCACAGCGGCGCGGGCATTCCGGCCTGCGTGCTGGTCCCATTCCCGTTCTGGAAAGGAGGACATACCTATGTTCCAGACCCGGACAAGCCAACGGACTTCAAACCGGACAACCGCTCTCCTGGCAGGCATTGCAGTCGCTTCCGCCCTCGTGGCAGGAGGAGTATCCGCCGTGGAGATGAGCTTCGATACCGCTCCCGCGCTCTCCAGCACGGCAGCTTCGGCTGCCGTTGAGGTGCAGGTTTAGAGCAGTCCCGCTAAAGGGCCGCAGGCATTTGCCTGCGGCCCTTTTTGCTGCACGGGTGCAGTGGCAGAATGTCCCGCAGAACGGCAGCACCCAAGCACCAGCCCAGGAGCTGATCGCATGGCCGAACCGCAGCGGACACCAGCAGGACCGGACTACGGCAACGTCCCCGTCATAGTCTCCGGCGTCATCGCCGGATTCGTAGCCGTCACGACGGCGGTGGTTTCCACAGGCGGCGCCGAGAACGAACTGCGCTGGCAGCTGGGGCTGGCTGCCGGGTGCATTACGTTCATTGTCTGTCTGCTGACGTTCCTGCTGATGATCATTGCCGGTAAACCCAATCCGGATTCAATGGGACACGGCTCCGGGGTGAACCGCAGGTTCGGTGCGGTTCCGGGCTCCGAGGACAAGGACCCGGACGAATCCAGGAACGATTAACGAGTAAAAGGAT
>NZ_BAAALV010000002.1:556015-577133 GCF_039528575.1 Arthrobacter gandavensis | reverse complement strand
CCGGCCGCCCAATCCTTTTACTACTGGCTAGCTCCTGCTGCCGCGGCGGCGCTTAGCTGCCGCTACGCCTGCACCGCCCACTGCGATCAGGCCGGCGCCGAGGGCCAGGAAGCCCCCGGCAAACTCGGCGCCCGTGGACGGCAGACGCTTCTTGCCCGGCCGATCCGGCGTCGGGCGCGGTGCCGGCTGCGTTGAGGTGTAGGTGTTGACGACCCGCAGCTCGGAGGCACCAGCCGCGGTAATCCCCACCGGTTCGGGGAGGTCTGTGCTGACTTCCAGCCCGCTGGTTACGCCCGTGGCCGTCTCCGTCACGGCACATTCAGAACCCTGGGCAAGCCCGCCGTAGGTGTTCATGACGTCGCCGGTGGCACCGGCCTGTATCGTCACGGTCTCATCCAGCACCGTCTCCTCCCCCAGGGTGCAGACCACGTTCAGCACCACTTCGCCCTGATGCCCGGCAGCTGCACCGGCGATCTGCTTGGTGACAACCAGCGTGCCCGGATTGAAGGTGTAGGTGTTGGTCACCGTCGCCTCGCTCGCGGTGGCCGCGGCGATGGTTACCGGTTCCGGAAGGACCGTGGTGACCGCGACGGCGTCCGTCGCACCGCTGCCCGGTTCGGTGACCGCGCACTCGGCACCCGCAGCCAGGTCTTCGAACACCTGGGTTTCAGTCCCGGTGGTTCCCGCGGGGATCGTGACCGTCTCATCCAGCACGCTCACGCCGTCCAGCGTGCAGATGATGCCCAGGACGATGTCATCCTGCGCCCCCGCTGCCTCACCGTCGATCACCTTGCTGACGCTGAGCGAACCCGGATTCAAGGTGTAGGTGTTCGTGACCGTGGCTTCCACCCCGGCGCCGGCCGCGATAGTGACCGGATCCGGCAGCACGGTGGCTACCCCAACGGTTTCGGTGGAGCCGTCCTGAGTCTCGGTCACGGTGCATTCGGTGCCGACCGTCAGGTCCTCGTACTGGGTCGATTCAGTGCCGGTGGATCCCTCCGCGATGGTGAATGTTTCGTCGAGGACCGTTTCGCCGTCCAGGATGCAGACGGTTCGCAGCACGATTTCACCCTGGTTCCCGGCCTCTTCGCCGTCGATGACCTTGCTCACGGAGATTGATCCGGGAGCGAAGGTATAGGTGTTCGTGACGGTGGCTTCGACTTCACCTCCGGCAGGAACGGTGAACGGATCCGGAAGATCCGTCTCCACCAGGATTGCGGGGGTGCTGCCGTCTTCAAGTTCCGTGACCAAGCAGGATGCCCCCGCCGGCACATTCAGGAAGCGGCCGAAGACCGGGGAAGCTGCCTGCGGCGGGCCCTGGAAGGTCTCTTCCAGGACGGTCGCCCCGTTCAGCGTGCAGGTGACCTCAACCAGGACGCCTTCCTGACTGCCGGCGGCCGGACCCTCGAAATTCTTGTAGACCGTGATAATGCCGGGTTTCTGCGTGTAGGTGTTGGTGACCGCGGCAGTTGCGGTGCCTCCTGCCGGGATGGTCGCGGTGTCCGGCAGATCAACGACGACGGCGATCTCGTCAGTCTCGCCGGTGGCGGACTCCGTCACTGCGCACGCGCTGCCCGCCGGGATGTCCGTGAACGTCTGCGCTTGCGGTGCGGTAGTCCCCGCCGGAATCGTGACCGAGGTGCTGAAGGTGGTGACGTCGTCGAGGCGGCAGAGGATGTCTATCTGCACTTCACCCTGCTGACCTGCCGCTGCTCCGGCGATGGTCTTGGAGACAGTCAGTGAGCCCGGGTTCACCGAGTAGGTATTGGTGACCGTAACTTCCACGCCGTCCTCCGCCGGGATGGTGACAGTACCCGTGGTCGGTTCAAACACCGTCTCGACGCCAATCTCGGTGCTGGATCCGTTGGCCGTTTCGGTGACGGTGCAGCTCGTGCCGGCGAGCAGGCCCGGGTATTCCACCGGATCGGTTTCGGTGGCTCCCGCTGGGATGGTGATCGTCTCGTTGAGGGTAGAAGCCCCGGTGCAGACGACGTTCAGTGTCACGGGACCCTGCTGGCCGGCGGCAGCGCCGTCGATCAGCTTGCGGACTGCCAGGACACCGGTCCTGAACGTGTAGGTGTTGGTGACAGCGGCTTGCACACTGCCCGCAGCGGGAACGGTGTATGTCCCCGTTCCCGTGGTCTCCACCGCGATGCTGGTGGTTTCTCCGCTGCTGGTTTCCGTGACGACGCAGCTGGTGCCAGCCGGCAGGTTTCCGTACTCGGTGGGGGTGACTTCCGTGGCGTTGGCCGGGATGGTGATGGTGTCATTGACCACCTGGGCTTCGCCTGAGGTGCAGACCACCGTGATGACTACCTCGCCCTGGGCACCGGCAGCCTCGCCGGCGATGGTCTTGCCCACGGAGAGCGTCCCGGGCACGAAGGTGTAGGTGTCCGTGACGGTGGCCGTCGCGGTGGTCCCCGCCGTGATGGGCACGGGGTCCGGCAGAACGGTGCTCACCGCTACGGTCGCCGTGGCGCCGTTGGTGGGCTCGGTGATAGTGCAGGTGGATCCCACCGGAATCTCGTTGAAGGTCTGGCTGACGGATCCTGTGGTGCCTGCATCGATGGTGAACGTGAACTGGTAGCCCTCGCCGCAGTTGATGCTGATGGCTACGGCTTCCTGGCTGCCGGCTGCCTCGCCGTCGATCGTCTTGGTCACTGCAAGGGAACCGACTTCAAAGAACTCCGCCTGCGCCGTCGCATTGGAAGTCAGTGTCCGGGTGGCGGCAAGGATCAGCTTCTGGGCGGTTGCGGTTCCCGGGGTGGCGCCGTCGTACAGGTACACGTTTCCAGTCGGAACCGGAACCGCGGCCTGGGCCAGGATGGTGGCCGGTCCTGTGTCCCCGGCATCACTTCTCACCCATACCTGGGTCCCGGATCCAACCGGATTGGTGATGGGCACAGTGCCGGCTGCGTCGGCATAGAGGGTGAAGCCGTCGGACACGCTGAGAGTGATCTCGGCCCCCTCCTGCGCCTGCACGGTATAGGGACCCGCCACACCATTGACCGAGGCCTCTGCCGTGGCAGGGGTGACGGAGATATCCGGCGCCGGAGGTTCGGTCTGGGGGCCGGCGGCGATGGTCGCGTTCACGATTCCGGCGACGGCGGGGTAGAGGGGATCCCTGACGCTGACCACGTAGCCGTCGGTGAAGAACCAGATGGCTGCCTGCACTGCCGCCGCACGCTGGTTGTTGTTGAGGCCCGCGGGCAGGTTGGAGGACGGATAGTAGGTATTTAGTATCCGTTCCACGTATCCGATGTTGGGAACGTTGGCTTCTGACCAGGTGCCGTTGACGTAGCCGATGCCCACACGGGTGGAGGTGCGCAGGTCGATGCAGTACATCTGGGCGGTGGTGGTGCCCTGGGCGTCCTGGGTCTCGATGATTCCCGCGAAGTCCACGTTCTCTGTTTCGTAGCCCGCGGGCCGCGTTGTGGGATAGGAAGTGATGGGCCAGGTGGCTCCTACGGGCGGGATCGCCCCGTTGACGGCCTGCCCAAATCCCAGGGACGTGATGACGATGTCCGTCTCGTCGGAGGTGCCCACAGGGTCGTTCCGGACCGGCTCGTCAATGCGTGCCTGGACCGGTCCGGCGAACGGGAGCAGAAGCAGCAGCGCCATGACAAAGACGGCAAGGCCTCTGATCCTCCGGCGCAGCCTTCGATTCGTGGTTTCACGGTGGGCAGAAGACTGCTGAGTGTTCATGGTTCCCCTCGGGTGCGAGTCGTCAGGCGGAGCCGGTCCCGGTCCGAAACGGGGTTGCTGGAGCCGGCTCTGGCCGCCGAGACTAACCTCCGGTCCGGGCGGTCACCAGAGGGGCAGTCGATCTCCGCCCGTTAGGCCCGGATAATTCTCCGTTCACGCGCCACCGCGATGGCCGCGGTGCGGTTGTCCACGCCGAGCTTCTCGTAAATGTGGACCAGATGGGTCTTCACGGTGGCCTCGCTGATGAACAGCCGGCGGGACATGGCCCGGTTGGACATCCCGGTGGCCAGGAGCTCAACCAGCTCGATTTCACGCGCGCTCAGGGAAGGCTCCGGATTGCGCACGCGGCCCATCAGCCTGGCGGCGACTTCCGGAGCGAGCGCGGTCTGTCCGGCCGCAGCCGACCGGACGGCGTCCCGGATCGCCTCCGGCGGGGCATCCTTGAGCATGTAGCCGCTGGCGCCGGCCTCGACGGCCGCCAGGATGTCCGCGTCGGTGTCGTAGGTGGTCAGCACCAGCACAGGCAGGTCCGGGTACTGTTCCTTGATGCGACGGGTGGCTGTCACGCCATCCATGCCCGGAGCCATCTGAAGGTCCATGAGCACCAGGTCAATCCTCTCGCCCACGGCTGCCTCGCGTCCAAGGATCTTCAGCGCTTCATCCCCGTCCGCTGCCTCTTCGCCGACGGAAACCTCCTCGAAGCCGGAAAGCATCGCCCGCAGCCCGGCCCGCACCACCGGGTGGTCATCCACCAAGAGCACACGCAGTTCAGCCACGGCCCTGCCCTCCCGCGTCGGGAACCTGTCCCGGAACGGATGCGGGCAGATCCGCCGCGGCCGGGGCCTGCCGCGCGTCAGGCAGGGGAAGGCGGATGCCCACGGCGGTTCCTTCTCCCGGCACTGACTCAAGGTCCATCCTGCCTCCCAGCGCTTCAACGCGGTCTGCAATGGAAATAAGTCCGTAGCCGCTGCCGTCGTGGCGCGGCCCCGAACGGGCACGCTCGACGGCCGGGTCAAACCCTCGGCCGTCGTCGAAAATGTCCAGCGTCACGTCCCTGCCGACGAAGGCCAGCGTCACCACGGCCCGGGAAGCGGAGGCGTGCTGCAGGACGTTCGCGAGCGTAGCCTGCACTGCCCGCAGCACGGCAACTTCATAGGGCGCCGGCAACGCTGCCGGGATGCCCTCCAACCGGAAACTGCAGGCCAGCTCCTGGCCCTGGGCGGCAGCCCGTTCCTGGACAGACCGGCAGGCACGCTCCAACCGGTCCACGAGTGACCCGCCGCCGTTCTCGGATCCACGCAGGTTCCGAACAAACTGCCGGGCCTCGGCCAGGTTCTCCGCCGCGGTTTCCTCGACCGTTCCCAGCCGCTCCCGCACGGTTTCGAGGTTCCGGGCATCGAGGGAAGCGCGGGCCGACCTGCTCATTAATACGATGCTGGCCAGTCCCTGGGCCAGGGTGTCGTGGATTTCGCGGGCCAGCCGCCCGCGCTCTTCCAGCACCCCCTGTTCCCGCTGGCTGCGTGCCAGTTCTGCGCGGGTGCGGTGCAGTTCATCCAGGGCTTCTCGCTGGTTGGTCACCTCGGCGTACAGCGCCTGGTAGGCGAGCGCCATGATCACGGCGAACCCGGCCCCGATCAGCGGGCCTAACAGCATCGCGGCGTGGAACTCCCCGGCGTGCGCCCACTGCGCCGCTACAACGGCGGCGGTAGTTGCCGTGACGCCGAGGAGCGCCGGCCGCAGGGGCAGCAGATGCAGCTGGAGGAAGAACAGCGGAAAGGCCAGCCAGGAAAAGTCCGGGCTCAGCACCAGCAGCACAGCCCAGAGACCTGTGACTGCACCCAGCCAGGCCAGGCCGTGCCGCTCCGGGTCAAAGCGCAGGGCACGGCGTCCCCGGCCGCCGTCGGACGCTCGTTTTTCGGCCACCGTACCGATCACATAGACCGCCGCCAGCACCGCGGACAGCAGCAGCGCCAAGAAGGACACCCAGGACAGCGGGCCCATAAGCAGCATCCGGCCAACGGCGACGGCGAGCAGGAGCGCAAAACCGACGTGCAGGGCCAGGCGCAGCACACGCAGGACCCGCTCGCCGGCCCGTGGCCGGTCCAACTCAGCGGACATACCGCCAGCCTAGCCACGGCCGCACCGTGCCGCATCAACCGAATGGTTGACCGTCCGCTGCACCTTTTGATGCGCACGGACCGTACGGTCCACCGATGCCGGGTTTCCTTCCCGGCGGAAGAGTGGAAGCAAGGGAAATCCCGGACAGTCCGGGCCCTGCAGACTACAAGACCGAAGGAACCCCACATGTACCTGGCCCTGCGAGAAATGCGCTTCGCGAAAGGCCGTTTCGCCCTGATGGGAACGGTCGTTGCCCTCATCAGTTTTTTGCTCGTGATGCTCTCCGGCCTCACGGCCGGCCTTGCCGACCAGTCCACTTCCAGCATCAAGTCCCTGCGAGCGGACGAAGTCGTCTTCGGGGCGCCCCCCGGTACCGAACCCAAGGCGTCGTTTACCGAATCCTCGGTCAGCCCGGAACAGCAGCAGGCGTGGCAGGACGCGCCGGGAATTAGCAGCGCCGAGCCGCTGGGCATCTCCCAGGGCAGGATCCAGGCCGGCGGCACGGCATCCGCGGCGATCTTCGGCGTAAACCCCGGCAGCAGCATTGCCCCTGACGGGGTGGCACCGGGAAAGGCAGTGGTCAGCCAGCAATTCGCCGATGACCTTGGACTGCAGCCCGGCTCGGAAGCGTCCGTCAACGGCCAGCAGCTGATTGTCGCGGCTGTCGTTGAAGACCAGTGGTACAGCCACACTCCGGTCGCCTGGATATCGCTTCCCGACTGGAAGACCGCCGCCCACACCGAACCGGACGTCGCAGGCACTGTACTGGCCGTGGACTACGACGGCGGCCAGCGGGACAGTGGTGCGCTGGACGCCGCCAACACCGAAGCCGGAACCACCAGCATGGAACGTTCCGCCAGCCTCTCCGCGCTCCCGGCCTATTCATCCGAGAACGGGTCCCTGCTGATGATGCAGGCGTTCCTGTACGGCATTTCAGCCCTGGTGATCGTAGCCTTCCTGACGGTGTGGACGCTCCAGCGCACCCGGGACATCGCAGTGCTGCGGGCACTCGGCGGAACCCGTTCCTACGTACTGCGCGATTCCCTCGCCCAGGCCGCAGTCATCCTGGCCGCAGGAACTGTTGCCGGCGGGCTGCTCGGTGCTGCCGCCGGTGCCGTAGCCGCCAAGGCCGCACCCTTCGCTGCCACAGCCGCCACGACGGTGCTCCCGGTTGCCGGTGTCTTCGTTCTGGGCCTCGCGGGCGCAGCGCTCGCCGTCCGCCGCGTCACGAAGGTGGACCCCCTCCTGGCCCTGGGCGGGAACTGAATCGCCACCGTGCAGACCACACCAGCTAGAGAACGGAACATCCCATGAACAGCACCACCACTGCCCTGATCCTGGAGAACGTCACCCTGGAGTATCCTGACGGGCAGAACAACACCGTCCGGGCCCTGGATCACGTGGGCCTGTCCGCCGTCCGCGGAACCGTCACGGGGCTGGCGGGGCCCTCAGGCTCCGGCAAGTCCAGCCTGCTCGCCGTCGCGGCAACCTTGATCCCACCGACCTCCGGAACAGTCCTGGTCAACGGGGCCGACGTCGGCGGGCTGGATGACGCTGAGCGTGCCCGTCTTCGGCGGGAGGAGATCGGCATCGTCTTCCAGCAGCCCAACCTGCTGCCGGCACTCACCGCCGTGGAGCAGCTCGTGGCCGTTGCCCATCTGCGCGGGGAACGCACCGGTCCGGCCGCGGAGCGCGCCGGAGAACTGCTCAACCTCGTCGGGCTGGGCGGACAGGTGAACCAGCGGCCCCACCAGCTCTCCGGCGGCCAGCGGCAGCGCGTGAACATTGCCCGGGCGCTGATGGGGAATCCGTCACTGCTCCTGGTGGATGAGCCCACCGCCGCACTGGACCATGACCGGTCCGCCTCCATCATGAAACTGCTCAGGGACGTCACGGAGGAGTTCAATGTCGCCACCATCCTGGTGACGCACGACGTCGAGTTCCTCCCGCTTGCGGACGTCGTGGTGAGGATGCGGGACGGCGTCCTCACTCTGCCGGCTGCGGTGGACCAGCCCTAGCGCGGCGCTGCTATCCCACGGAACGGGAAACATGCCGCAGCCAGCGTGCCACGGTCTCGAGTTCCTCCGCGCTGAAGCCGTCGGTGATCAGGGCGTTGAGGTCGGTGATCGCTTCGCGGATGTCAGCCATCGCGTCTTCCCCGGCTGGAGCGAGCTCCACCCGGATGGTCCGCCGGTCCGCGGGGTCAGGACTGCGGGTGATCAGCCCGGACTGTTCCATCCTCGACAGCAGCCCGGAAGTACCTGCCGCCGAGCCGTGCAGCGCTGAGGCAACCTCGCCCGTGGTGGTCCCTGGCGCGGCCGCGACGTGGAACAGCACTCCGGCAGCCGGTGCGCTGATGCCGTGCGGGCGCCCGCGCCGGCTGATCCACCTCGCCAGCCGCCGTTGGGCTTCCAGGGTGAGGAAGACCAGCCGAGGAGGCTTACCGCCGTTCATGACCCGCTTATTCCCGCACGCGCGGCGAGCCAGGCAGCGGCGTCGGGCCACAGCACCGCGCCGGGACCGCGGCGGAAATATCCCATATGCCCTATTGCCGGCACACCGGCGTCCTCCGGCGCGTAGGTTCGGGTCTGAACCTGCGCGTTGACCAGCTGGCGGGCAATCACGCCGATCTGTTCCGGCGTAGCCCAGGGATCGTCGTCGAGCCCAACGCACAGCACCCTGGTCCGCACCCGCGCTGTCCGCTCCCGGGCATGCATGGTGGGGTCATCAAAGAAGTACCCGGGCGTGCGGGACCATTTGCTCCATTCCAGCATGGCAGCAGCAGGCATGTCCTCGCCGAGGCCCATCCTGCGTCCGGGAACATAGCCCAGGACGCGTGCCGCTCCGGGCCCCAGGACGCGCAGGATGAGTTCCACCCGGGCGCGCTCGGCACGGTCGGGTATGGAGCGGGTGACACCGGCGTGCGAGGCCACCGTCATAAAACCCTGCAGGCCTTCCCCGCCATTGTTCAGCGCGAGCGCATGCCCGCCCAGGCTGTGTCCCACCGCGACGTGCGGCAGCTCCGGGTAGCGTTCGCGCAGCCAGGCTGCGGCGGCCGGAACGTCCACGTCCATCCAGTCACGCATCCGCAGCCGGCGGTTCTCCCGGGCGCTGCCGGATGCGCCGGTGCCGCGGTAGTCGTAGGAGAGCACGGCGAACCCACGGGTTGCCAGATACTCCGCGAAGCCGCTGTACAGCCGTTGCGGAACCGCAGTGGCCGGATGGATTGCGACGGCGGCAAGCGGCTCATCCTCCAGGGGAAGACGCAGCGTACCGAAGATGGTTCCCGCGGTCCGCACACCGATGCTGACCTGCCGCGCCTCAGTTCGGGGCGCCTCAATATTTCGCATGCGAATTACCCTAGGTCCGCACGGCCTTCAACACCAGAGGTTTTAGATTGAGGTTCACTGAGCCGGCCCAAATTGGAGCATTCGAGGGGCACGGACCCACGTCAGAGTATTAGCGAACAGTAACGTTGCGTAATTCGCTCCAAGTTAGGTTAGGCTAACCCTGCTGCGGAATTGAGTCCGCATACTTCACCGTCAAGCGCCGCACGTTTATTGCCGCGGCGGCGAGCACCCTAGGAGTACCTCTTGCGCTTTCCCCTGCCCAAAAAGGCCCTGGCACTCTCAGCCACGGCTGTTCTGGCCCTCACCCTCGGCGCCTGCAGCAGCGAGGCTGCCGACGCCGATCCGGCCGCAAGCAGCTCGCCCTCAACCGAGTGGCCGCGCACCATCACGCACGAAGCCGGCGAAACGGTCATTGACGCCATGCCGGAAACGATCGTCTCCACCTCGCTGTCCGTCACCGGCACCCTGCTGGCAATCGACGCCCCCGTCACGGCTACGTCCGTGAGCACGGCCCGCAGCGGCACCGCCGACGAAAACGGCTTCTTCTCGCAGTGGGCCGACGTCGCCGTAGAACGCGGAGTCGAACCCCTCTACACCATCGGAGAACTGGATCTCGAAGCCGTCATCGCCGAGGACCCGGACCTGATTGTCGTCTCCACCTCCGGAGCTGACTCCGTGCTGGATCAGTACGACGCACTGAGCGATATTGCCCCAACCATCGTGGTCAACTACGGCGACCAGACGTGGCAGGACCTTGCCGTGGAGCTGGGCGAGGCCACCGGTCTGGAGGACAAGGCCGCCTCCGTGGTGGAGGAGTTCGACAGTTCCCTCGCCGAGGCGGCCAGGAAACTGGACGTCGCAGAAGGCACGACGGCGTCGATTGTCAGCTACAACGCCGGCGACGTTTCCCCGGTGGGCAAGGGCACCGGCCCGCACTCCCAGCTGCTCACCGCCCTGGGCTTCACCGTCGCGGAACCGGACGAGCAGTACGACACCTCCACGCAGAAGCGCGAAGACTTCGCCTTCACGTCCTACGAAGGCCTTTCTGCATCGGTGACAGGTGACTACACCTTCCTGATCAGCTCCACCGAGAAGACCGTCGAAGCGTTCACTGCCGACCCGACCCTCGCCAACCTGCCATCGGTCCAGGCCGGCAAGGTCTATTCCATGGGCCCGGAGTCCTTCCGTCTCGACTACTTCAGCGCCAGCGACATCGTGGAGTGGTTCACGGCCTCCTTCCCGGCGAAGTAACAACACCCCGGCTGGCACGTTCAGTGTTCAAAACACCGCGCAGGCAGCACCGGCAGGCAATCACCTGGGCCCTCGGCCTGGCCCTGCTGGTGCTGCTGGCGTTTGCCAGTTTCGCCTCGGGGTCACGCACCATCGCCCTGGCCGATACCTGGGCAGCCCTGACCGCCTTCGATCCTTCCCGGGATTCGCACCTGCTGGTCCGTGAACTGCGGCTGCCGCGCACCTTCCTGGCCATCACCGTTGGTGCCGCCCTTGGCCTGGCGGGAGCGCTGATGCAGGCGCTCACCCGCAATCCCCTGGCCGAGCCCGGGCTGCTCGGTGTGAACGCGGGCGCCGCATTCGCCGTGGCCATAGGCCTGGGCTTCCTTAACATGCGTTCCCCCTACCAGTACATGTGGCTGGGCTTTGCCGGAGCGGCAGCCACCTCCGTGCTGGTGTACCTGCTGGGCCGGGCCCATGACGCCGGCACCAACCCGGTTCGGCTGGTCCTGGCCGGCGCCGGGCTCTCCGTCATGCTCGGCGCCGGAACCAAGATCATCCTTATCGGCGGACCCGACGAGACGATCACCGCCTATGCCGCCTGGGCCTCCGGGTCCCTCCAAGGCCGCGGTTACGACGTGCTCCCCTGGGTCTTCGGGGCCTGCCTGATCGCCGTACTGGCAGCGCTGCCGCTCTCCCAAAGCCTGGATTCGCTGGCCCTCGGCGCTGACCTCGGCAGGACCCTGGGCGTGCGGACCCGCAGCATCTGGGTCCTCGGTGCCGTCGCCATCCTCGTGCTGGCAGGCGCTGCCACTGCTGCTGCCGGCCCTATCGCCTTCCTCGGACTGGCGGCACCCCATGTGGCGCGGCTCGTCACCGGCCCCAGCCACCGGCGGCTGCTCCCGCTGTCCATGCTCTTCGGGGCGCTGCTGCTGCTGTTCGCCGACGTAGCCGGACGCCTGGTGGCCGCTCCGGCGGAAATCGGCGCCGGTGTCATGAGCGCGCTGGTAGGTGCACCCTTCTTTATTGCCCTGGCCCGGCGGCGAAAGCTGGCAAAACTGTGACCATCTCCAAAAGCTCTCCCCCGCGCACCCGCACCCTGTCCCTCGGCCCGGTCCTCTTGCGCTGCCGGCGCCGGACGCTCATGACCGGCGTGGTCCTGGCTGCCGCCGCCGTCGTGCTTGGCCTTGCCGGCATGCAGACCGGCACCATCGCGCTGGCCTTTGGCGACGTCCTGGGTGCGGTTTTCGGCCAGGGCGAGAACCGCAGCGTCAAGGTTGTCCAGAAGATCAGGCTGCCGCGCACGCTCACGGCCCTGGGGGTCGGCGCCTGCCTGGGCGCCGCCGGGGCCACGTTCCAGTCGATTTCCCGCAACGCTCTGGGGTCGCCGGACATCATCGGGTTCACCACCGGCGCCGCGACCGGGGCCGTGGCCCAAATCGTGCTGTTCGACGCCGGTCCGGGGGCCACTGCGCTGGCAGCGGTTGCCGGCGGACTGCTCGCGGCCGGAATCGTCTACCTGCTCTCGCTCAACGGCGGAATTACCGGCGGATACCGGCTGGTCTTGGTCGGCATCGGTGTCGGTGCCATGCTGACGGCCGTTAACACCATCCTGCTGGCCAAGGGCGACTCGGATCTCGCGGCCCAGGCGCACCTGTGGCTTTCCGGTTCCCTGGCCGCACGCACGTGGGGGCACGCCGTGCCGGTCCTGGCCGCCGTCGTGATCCTGCTGCCCGTACTGCTGGCGCTGTCCCGGAACCTGAACCAGATGGAAATGGGCGACGACGCCGCCCGCGCACTGGGAATCCGCACCGAACGCACGCGGATCCTGGCGATGGCCGCGGCAGTGGGACTGACGGCGGTGGCTACCGCGGCTGCGGGTCCGATTGTCTTCGTGGCCCTCGCCGCACCGCAGCTTGCCTCGCGGCTGACCCGTTCACCCGGCGTCCACCTCGGCACCGGTGCGCTGATGGGCGCGGTGCTGGTTGCCGGGTCGGACCTTCTCTCGCAGCGGCTGCCCATCCAGGCAGCCGTGCCGATCGGGCTGATGACCGGACTGGTGGGCGGCGTGTATTTGCTCTGGCTCCTGACCCGAAGCAAGCAGGTCTAACCCATGAACACCAAGGAGAACCCCATGGAAGACGTCCTCTCCGGGCGCGGCCTGACCATCGGCTATGACGGCCGAACCGTCTCCGAACACCTGGATGTGAGGATTCCGCCAGGATCCTTCACTGCCATCATTGGCCCGAACGCCTGCGGCAAGTCAACGCTCCTGCGCGCGCTCTCGCGCCTGCTGAAACCTCAGGCCGGGCACGTTTTCCTGCAGGGAAAGGACATCGAGTCCTATCCAACCCGGGACGTGGCCCGGCGGCTTGCGCTCCTGCCGCAAAGTTCCACCGCTCCGGACGGCATCACTGTGGCGGACCTGGTGGCGAGGGGACGCTTCCCGCACCAGTCCCTGCTGCGCCAGTGGTCGGCCGCGGACCAGGAAGCCGTGAGCGCGGCGCTGGAAGCCACGGGCGTGCAGGACCTCGCTGACCGGACGGTGGGCGAGCTTTCGGGCGGGCAGCGCCAACGGGTGTGGCTGGCCCTGGTGCTGGCACAGGACACTCCCGTGCTGCTGCTGGATGAACCCACGACGTTCCTGGACATTTCCCACCAGCTTGAAGTCCTTCGCCTGTGCCGCACCCTGCACCGGACCGGCAATTACACACTGGTGACAGTGCTGCATGAACTGGGACTGGCGTTCCGCTTCGCGGACCATGTGATCGCCATGAAAGACGGGCGGATCGTAGCCCAGGGCCCTCCGGCGGAGATCGCGACGCCGGAACTTATGAAGGAGATTTACGGGATTGACGCCCTTGTCATCCCGGATCCGGCTACGGGAGGACCGTTGGTGGTGCCCCTGGAACCCGGACATTCCGGACCTGAAACACCCCGAAGCGGACCGGATGTTCCGCTGTCGCTGACCGAAGGAGCTCCCGCATGAGCGGCCACCTGCTCACCGTTACACACATCGAAGACCTCACCCCGCGCATGCGGCGGGTCCACTTCGACGGGCCCGGAATTGCCGGCTACGTCAACGCCGGCCCCCATGTTCCCAACGTCAAGCTCTACTTCCCGGCCCCTGGCCGGCCGCTTGACCTGCCGGATCGGGGCGAGCATGGCTGGGACTGGAAGCCGGGGCAGCGTGAACGGGTGCGCACCTACACCGTCAGCCGCCTGGCAGAGGATGCCTCCACTATGGCCGTGGACTTCGTCCGGCACCGCGGAACGTCCGTTGCCGCGTCCTGGGCCGAATCCGCCGCCCGCGGTGACCAGATAGCGGCCCTCGCCGGAGGCGGCGCGGTAGTAGGCGAAGCGGAGTGGGTCCTGCTGGCCGGTGATGAAACCGCCCTTCCTGCCATCGCCGGGACGCTGGAACGCTTCGGTCCGCAGCAGCGCGGACTGGCAGTCATTGAGGTGGCGGGCCCGGAGGAAGAGCAGGTCCTTCCTGCACCGGACGGGGTCCAGGTGCGCTGGCTGCACCGGAACGGGGCCGCTCCGGGGACCACCACGCTGCTGGCCGATGCGCTGGCTGCGGTGGCACTGCCCGCCGCCGAGCTGTCAGCCGGGCAGGTGGCGGTGTGGGTGTCAGCGGAATCCGCCGTCGTACGATTCGCCCGCCGCCATTTGAAGGAGGCGGGGTTCCCGCGCCGGAAGCAGCTGATCATCGGCTACTGGAACCGCGGAATCGACGAAGTGGCCTACGGACGTGCCACGGACCACGACCGGGTGGACGGGGAGCTGGATACGGTTCTCCCCGGCCAGGAAGAGCGGCGCCATGCCCACGCCCATGCCCACTGAGCCTCCGGCGACCGCGCCGGCGTTCCCTCCCCCGCGCGAGCCTGTCCCGCAGCCGCCCGTTCCCATCCGTGTCCTGGCCGGACATTTCCGTGCCCATTGGGACACCCTGTCCGCGCCGGAACGCCAGCAGCTGCTGGCAGATCGGGACGCCTGGGAAACGCCGCTCATCGAAGACGACCCCGAGGCAGACCCGGGTTACCGTGCCGTCACGTTCCTGTACCGGAACCCGGCCGCGTCCGCCGTAGTCCTCTCCGCCAATGCGATGGTGCACCCGGACACTCTCGGGGCCTGTGAGTTCGAAGCCCTGCCGGACGGTCTCTGGGCACTGAGCTGGCGGATGCCGGCTTCCTGGGAAGCCAGCTACCGGATCACCGCACACAGCGGACCCGGCACCCCGCCCTGGCGCGCTGCCACGGACCGCCGCAGCGTCCGCCTTGCCGCGGATGCAGGAGGGCCGGATCCCCGGAACGAAGCGCAGTCCACGGGCATGTCGGGGGCGGCGACGTCGGTGGTCCGGCTGCCTGCCGTGCCGCCTTCCCCCTGGCTTGCCGCTCCGGTTCCATCCGCCCCGCGCGGCACCAGCATCATGGGTGAGCCGTCCGCCCTGCGCAGACTTGGCCGGGAGGATACCGGGGCGGGCAGCAGGGCACCGGCACCGCCGCGGGTCCTGGGCAACTTTGTCCGGGGGCTTGAACTGCGCCGGGTCCGTGACCGTCGTGCCGGCCGGCTGCGGAATGTGTGGCTCTACCGGCCGCAGGCAGCCAATTCCGGTTCAACCCCGCTCCTGGTACTGCACGACGGGCAGGTGTGGGCCAAGTACCAAAACCTGGCGGGCACCCTGGACGCCGCGATTGCTGCCGGCATCATCCCGCCGCTGCACGTGGCCATGGTGGACTCCGTGGACGTGCCGACCCGCAGCCTGGAGCTCTCCGGTCCGACGGGCACCGTTGATTTCACCGCCTGTGACCTCATCCCGGAGCTGCGGCGCTCCCTGCCCCTCTCACCGGATCCGCTGCGAACGATCATTTCCGGAGCCAGCTACGGAGGGCTCGCTGCCCTCTGGCAGGTGGCTCGATACCCCCATACGGCAGCTGCTGCCTTGGCGCAGTCGCCCTCGCTGTGGCGGTACAGCCTGGAGCAGCCGCTGCTGACGGCCCCGGGCCGGCTCCTGGTCAGGCTGCAGGCAGGGATCTACGAGCCCAGCATCCATGAACCGGCACAAGCGCTCAGCCGTGCCCTGGTGAACGGCGGGGTTGATGCGGGTTTCCAGTCCATCACCGGAGGACACGACTGGGCCTGGTGGCATCCCCGCCTGATTCACGGCCTGGCGGGGATCCTGACAGGCTGAGCGGCGGGAGCCGGCTGCGTTATTCCCCGGCTTCCGGGTACTCCTCGCCGGTGTCCCGGGGGTAGTCGTCCTCGCCGTCGGGGGCCGTGCCGTCGCGTTCCTGGTCCAGCCGGTCTGCCTCTGAACCTCCGGGCAGGAGTGGATCCCCGTGTGGGCGGACCGGATCGCCGGCGTTTTCGTCCTCTTCCAGTTCCGGCGCGGCGGGGAGCTGTTGCTCCAGGGTGTCTTCTTCGTTGCCGGAAGGAATTGCGGGTTCTTCAAAGGGTGTGGCCATTGCGGATTCTCCTTTGCAGCACGTGCACGATCCTGCCCTGCATCGGCCGGGCCGGAAGGTGCGGTAATTGCCGGGGTTTCCACCCTATGCCATAAGACTGCTGCCGAACTGAGTATCGACCAGTTCGAATAAGTAGACTGACTAGTATTCCGTTGGGCTAGAATTGTGCGCATGCCTGAAACCGCGAACCCGACAGGCGCGGGCTACTGGTACAACCAGTCAGCTGAGACCGCCGGCGGTGTAGACGTCCTGAACGCGCTCCGCGCCTACCGCGCAGCCGAAGCTGCCATGCGCCGCAGAACCCGCGACTCGATGCGGATGAACGAGACGGACCTGCTGGCCATCCGCTACGTCATGCAGGCCCGCCAGGCCGGCAAATCCATTGGCCCCAAGGATCTGTCCCGCGTCCTGAGCATCTCCACCGCCTCCACGACCGCCTTGATAGACCGGCTGCAGAAGGGCGGTTACCTGACCCGGCGGCCGCACCCCACGGACCGGCGCGCCCTGGAGATCATCCCCACCGAGAATGCTGACCATGAGGTACGGGAAACCCTCGGAAAAATGCACCGCAAGATGCTGGACACCGCCGAATCACTGACTCCTGAGGAGGCCGTGATTATCACGCGCTTCCTGCAGGAAATGACCCGGGTCCTGGAGAGCGACGGGTAGGATAGGTCTCCAAACTTTACATCCTAGGAACCTTACATTATAAATAGTCAAGCTAGCTAGTTGCTAGCCTACCTATCGAAGGGTGCAGTTCATGACGGTCGTAGATTCACAGCAGGTCCCCGCCAACCCCGCCCCGGACGACGAGCCCCTCTCCTCCCTGGCCATGGCCGCCTCCAACCTGGAAGCACAGCAGTGGGCAGTTGACCGTGCCGAGCAGGTCCTCACCGAGCTGGTGCAGAGCGCCGTCAGCGAAGGACTGGAGACAGGCAGCATCGCAGCCGTGGCCGGCATGACCACGGAAGAAATCGAGAAGATCTCCGCCGAAGGCACCGCCTCCTAGTCACAGCAGCCCCCGCCACGCTTCTCGCCGCAACCGCAGCAGCGTGTCATATAAGTACTCTTAGCCCGAGTCCCCCCACCTCGCGCTAACGTGTTCCATGACACATCCGCAGCTGCAAGGGAGAAGCGTGGCGGTTTTCAGCAGGACCCGAAGGACGCCCCCTGTCAGGGCGGGACTGGCACTCACCGGCGTCCTCCTGATTGGCGTAAATCTCCGCGTAGCCTTCGTCTCCGTGGGCCCGCTGCTCGCAGACATCGGCCGCGAATTCGACTTCAGCAGCGCCCAGTCCGGCCTCCTCACGGGACTGCCCCTCATCGCGTTCGCACTGTTCTCGCCGCTGGCTCCCGCCGTTGCCATAAGGATCGGCCTGGACCGGGCGTTGTGGCTCTCGCTGGCTTTGCTTGCGGCCGGCACCGTCTTCCGATCCACACCAGTTCCCACAGCACTCTGGACGGGAACCGTCCTGATCGGCATCGCGATTGCGTTCCTCAACGTGCTGCTGCCCTCGCTGATCAAACGCGATTTCCCGGGCAGGATCAGCCAGCTCACAGGCCTCTACATTGCCGCCCAGAGCCTGGTCACGGCCCTGGGCGCCGCCGTCGTCGTCCCGGTTTCCCTGGTCCCCGGTTCAGGCTGGCGCCTGGCGCTGGGCATTTGGGCCGGGCTGGCGCTGATCGCCATGGCGATCCTGCTCCCGGGCCTGAAACGCGGGAAGGCCGACGGCGATGCAGCCGGTTCGGCAGTAGAGGAGCCGTCCGCGCCGGTCCGGTTCCGCTCCCCCTGGCGGACTCTGCTTGGCTGGCAGGTAACCCTGTTCATGGGCCTGCAGTCCGTTGGATTCTTCGTCGTGACAACCTGGCTGCCCAGCATTGAACGTGACCAGGGAATTTCCGAGACCACGTCCGGACTGCACGTCTCCGCTTTCCTGGTGGTGGGCACAGCGTCATCCCTGCTGACCGGCGCCGTCCTGGGCCGGTTTGCCGACCAGCGCCTGCTGGGCATGGCGGGCAGCCTGCTGGCCATGGCCGGCTTCCTCGGACTGCTGGCTGCTCCCGAGCTGTCCCTGGTGTGGGTGGTTGTCAGCGCCTCGGGCTGCGGCAGCATGATCGTCACGGCCCTGTCCCTGTTTAGCCTGCGGACCACCAACCACGTCCAGGCGGCAGCCCTGTCCGGCATGGCCCAGTCAGTCGGCTATGCAATCGGAGCCGCGGGACCTGTGCTCTTCGGCTTCCTGTACGACCTCAGCGGCGGCTGGACGGTCCCGCTGGCCGCGAGCGCCGGGATTATGGGGCTGAGCTGCGCCATGGCCTTCCTCGCCGGCCGCGACCGCGTGCTGCCGGAACTGCCCCGGCAGCGGCCCGCGGCACAGCCTGGCAGCTAATTCCGCTCGTAGCGCCAGTCGCTGCCCCGCATCACCAGGCGGTGCCGGTCACCGGGCTGCCCCGTCCCCTCCCCCGGATACTCTTCGTCGCCGTGCCAGGCAATAACGGCGTCGGGTTCGTAGCCGTCCAGCAGGCGGCTGATGAAGGTCTCCGGCACGGCACCGGCAGCATGCTCCAGTGCGGCAGCAGCATCCTGGAACCGCTGCAGCAGCGTCAGCGTGACAAAGGTCGGAGCAACCAGGAGCATTTTGCCCGTGCGGTGCAGCTGCAGGGCATCACCCGGCCTCAGCCAGGCATAGTCGATTAGCTCGCCGGGGTTCAGCCTGATCTCCCCCGCCGGCGCCGGTGCCAGGAAGAACCAGGTGCCCAGCCGCTTCGGCGCCTGCAGCGGGGGAACCCAGCAGGAGAGTTCAACAAGTGACTCCGGTGCGAGCTCCAGTCCGGTTTCCTCAACAGTCTCCCGCACCCCGGCGATCCTCGCTGCGGGCAGGTCCTTTTCAGGGTTCCGCGGCTCAGCCTCCAGGTCCGGCGGCACCGACCCGGCGGCGTCGTAGTCTTCCGGATCCACCCGTCCGCCGGGGAAAACCCAGGCACCGGCAAACGTCCCCGTGTGCCGCGGCCGCTCCAGCAGCAGGACCTCAATCCCATGCTCGCCGTCGCGCAGCAGGACCACCGTTGCGGCTGTGCCAACCAGTGTCATCATTCCCCTGTCATTTCCCTGTCCAAGGACTTGTTTCCTCCATGGATCGTAACGAACGCACGCTCCGGCTCAGCACCGTTGCCCGCCGGCACCGGGTGCCCTTTCAATGAACCCAGGAGGAACAGCCATGGACTCATCCGCAGGCAGGGCGAAGTACGACGTCAAAAAGGCAGAGCGGGAAATCTACTCCCCCGGGCGCAGCTTCACGCTGGTGGAGGTTCCGCCGCAGCGTTTCCTGGCCGTTGACGGCCATGGGAACCCGAACACCTCCCCGGATTACGCCGCCGCCGTGCAGGCGCTCTACTCAGTGGCCTATGCCCTGAAGTTCGCTGCGAAGCGCAGTTTGGGGCGGGACTCGGTGGTGGCGCCGCTGGAAGGGCTGTGGCGGGCGGAGAACCCGCAGGTTTTCGCGGAGGGGAACAAAGACTCCTGGGACTGGACCATGCTGATCAGCCAGCCGGAGTGGATCAGCCCGGAAATGGCCGGGGAAACTGCTGCGGAGGTACGGACCAAGAAGGGCCTGGAGGCAGCCGCTCGCATCCGCTGGCTGGAACTTCGCGAGGGCCTGTCGGTGCAGGTGCTCCATATTGGTTCCTACGACGACGAAGCTCCACTGCTGGCCCGGCTGCACCATGAGTTCATGCCGGAGAACCACCTGGATTTCAACGGGGACCACCACGAGATCTATCTCAGCGACCCCCGCCGCACTGCCCCGGAGAGGCTGAAGACCGTGCTGCGCCAACCCGTTCGGAGAAAATAAAACAATCTGCCTCTTGCATTAGTGTGCGTCACACACCATAGTGTGAGGCATGGACGAAGAACTGCTGGGTGGACATCTCCAGGAACTGCGCCGCGGAACTGTGGTGCTGGCCTGCCTCTCCATCCTGAAACAGCCCGGCTACGGCTACGGGCTGCTGGAAGCGCTGGAACAGGCAGGTTTCGGCGTGGAAGCCAACACTCTCTACCCGCTGCTGCGCCGCCTTGAAAAGCAGGGACTGCTCACCAGCTCGTGGGATACCGAAGAGGCACGCCCGCGGAAGTTCTACACCACGTCCGAGGAAGGCCGGGAACTGCTCCGGGCCCTGCTTCAGGACTGGGAGAACCTGCACAACTCCATCCGCCAGCTCAACGAAGGACAGTCATCATGAGTACCCTCACTGACCGTTACGTCTTTGCGGCCCTGCGCTCCATCCCGGAAGGCCAGCGCGGCGACATCGAGCGGGAACTGCGCGGTTCAATCACCGACGACGTCGAGGCGCGGGTGGAAGGCGGGCAGTCACCGGCCGAGGCCGAAACCGCCGTCCTCACCGAACTTGGGGACCCCGCCCGGCTTGCCGCGCAGTACACCGGCCGTGAGCTCTACCTGATCGGCCCGGACCTTTTCCTGGACTGGTGGCGCCTGCTGAAGACGCTCGCCATCATCATCACGCCGCTCTCCTTTGTCGGGTCGATAGTGGTGCGGATGGCCCTCGAGCCCGGCGAGCCAGCCGGAGCCTTCGGCGCCGCGATCGGCACGGCCATCAGCGTACTGGTGCACCTCGGTTTCTGGGTCACCCTGGTTTTCGCGATCATCCAGTTCAACGGCACCCGGCGGAAGGATCTGGGCCTGCAGCCGTGGTCCCCCGCCGCGCTGCCGCAGGTACCGCGAAAGTCCCAGGTCACCCTCGGCGACACCATCGCCTCGGTGGTGCTGGTTGCCTTCTTCATCGGCGTGCTGCTCTGGCAGCGGATCGGGTCGCTGCTGTACCTCAACGGCGAACCCGTGGTGGTGCTGCAGGAAGACCTGTGGAGTTTCTGGCTCCCGTACGTGATCGTTTTGCTGGTCCTCGAGGCGGGTTTCGCCGTCGTGCTTTATCTGGCCGGACGCTGGACCTATGCCTTTGCCGCAGTGAACACCGTGCTTGCGCTGGCCTTTATGGTGCCGGTGCTGTGGCTGCTGTCCACGGACCAGGTCTTTGACTGGAGCTTCCTCGCGAACGTCGACTGGGGTGCGGACGCATCCACCTGGATCGGTGGAATTACCGCCGCAGTGGTCCTGTTCATCGGACTGTGGGACATCGGGGACGGTTTCCTCAAGGCCTTCAGGGCCGGACGTCCGGCGCAGGCACCGGCAACCGTGCGCTAGGCACCGGATAAACCACGACGGCGCCGCCCGG